>JBAZSB010000001.1:0-469456 GCA_041662625.1 Patescibacteria group bacterium
GCTTTATACCGGAGAAATTGTCGGCAAAGGTAAAAAGCCGGTAATGGATTTAGCGATTGATCCTTTGGAATGCACTGACAGCGTTGCCTGGGGTCGGTATAATGCTATCGCGGTAATTGCCGCCGGGCCCAGGGGTTCGCTTTTGCACGCGCCGGACACTTATATGGAAAAAATTGCGGTTGGACCGCAAGCGGCCAAGGTAATCAACCTTAATGCCTCAGCCAAAACCAATTTACAAAGAATTGCTAAAGCTTTAGGTAAGAAAGTCGGCGAGGTGACAGTAGTAGTTTTAGACCGGCCACGCCATGAAAAATTAATCAAAGAAATTCGTCGGGCTGGTGCCAGGGTTCGCTTAATTACTGACGGTGATGTTGCCGCGGCAGTGGCCACTTGTCTACCCGAATCAGGTATTGATGTTTTGATGGGTATTGGCGGTAGCACCGATGCAGTCCTGGGGGCAGTACCGCTAAAGATTTTCGGTGGCCAGCTTTTAGCCCGCTTTATGCCAAGAAGCGATAAAGATTTAGCCGATATCAAAACTCACTTAAAGAGAGTCGGCATCAAAAATACTAATAAGATTTTTACCGCCAACGATTTAGCTAAAGGTAAGCAATTGACTTTTACTGCCACCGGCGTAATTGAAGGACCAATTCTTCCCGGTGTCAACTTTCGAACGGATAAAATTATTACCCATTCGGTAGTTATCCGCGGTCAGTCCGGAACCGTCCGCTATATTACGACTCATCATCATCACTAAAACTATGATTGTCTCAACCAAAAAATTATTTGAACATGCTTATGGTAAATATGCCATTGGCGCTTACAACATTAATAATGCCGAACAGACCATGGGTTTATTTCGTGGTAACTTGGATAGCCAGGCGCCGTTCATTATCCAAATTTCTAAAGGCGCCAGAAAATATACGGACAAACGAATACTGGAAGCGATGATTCGGGCAGCGGATGAAATTTTTCCTAATGCCATCTTCGCGGTTCATTTGGACCATGGCGACGAAGAAGCTTGCTACGATTGTATTAATAGCGGTTTTTACAGTTCAGTAATGATTGACGCCAGTGATAAACCATTTGCCGAAAATATTGCTATCACTAAACGGGTGGTTGAGGCGGCCCATGCCAAGGATATAGCTGTTGAAGCCGAGCTGGGCCAGCTGGGCGGGGTGGAAGAAAACATTTCTATTGCCGAAAGTGATGCTAAGCTAACCGATCCCAAGCAAGCCAAAGAATTTATTGAAAAAACCGGCATTGATAGCTTGGCCTGTGCTATTGGCACTAGCCATGGAGCTTATAAATTTTCCGGCAGCCAAGGCTTGCATTTTGAAGTGATTGAGGCAATTCAAAAATTAGCGCCGGGCTTTCCCTTGGTAATGCACGGCTCAAGTTCGGTGCCCAAAGATGAAGTCGACCGGATTAATGCGGCCGGCGGGGCACTCAAAGGTGCTAAAGGCGTTGATGAGACCCAGTTTGCCAAAGCGGCAAAAATGGGAGTAACCAAAGTTAATATTGATACTGACGGCCGGCTAGTTTGGTGCCGGGTCCACCGGGAAGTGTTCCGCGATCAGCCCGAAGTTTTTGACCTGCGCAAGCCGGGAGAAATTTTTATGAATGAATATGCTAAGTATATTGTCCATAAAAATGAAATGCTTGGTAGTGCCGGCCAGCTGGAAACGGTCAGGCAATTCCTAAAATAAGTACCTCATTTGTTATTTAAGAAAAATTAGCTGAAATAACAAAAAGGGGCTTTCCCCTTTGTTTTATTTGGTGATTTTTTATGAAAGATAATACTAAAAAAACTTTTAAGATTTTTTGGCAATATTCCCTGAAACATAAAATTTCCGGGCTGATTATGGTAACTTCAGTAATTGTGGCGTCGAGCTTAGATATTGTTGTCCCCTTGTATTTCAAGCAGTTTTTTAATACCCTAGCCAGTGGCTCACCCAGCGAACTTTTGGCCAAAAGTTTAGTTTTGATTTTATTAAGTATTGCCACTTTAGAATTTATCCAGTGGATTTTTTGGCGCTTTGCCACTTTTTCCGATAGTTATTTCACCGCCAAAATTGCCGCCGATATTTCTAATTATTGTTTTGCTTATTTACACCAGCATTCTTTTGCCTATTTTAACAACAACTTCGTTGGTTCACTGGTCAAACGGGTTAAATGGTTTGTTAAAGCTTTTGAAACGATTGCAGACCGGGTCGTCTGGAGTCTGCTGCCCTTGATGGTAAATATTTTAGTCATTGCTTTAGTTTTATTCAAAGTTAATATTTGGCTTTCTTTGGGTGTAGTAATTTGGGTGGTGGCCTTTTTGGCGATTAACTGGGTTTTTACTAAATATAAACTAAAATATGATATCGCCCGAAGTGAAGCGGAAACTGCCACAACTCGAGTTTTGGCTGATACGATTACCAATAACGTCAATGTTAAACTTTTTAATGGTTACTGGCGGGAAATAAAAGGTTTTGCCAAAGTGACTGAGGAATTGCGCCAAAAGCGGATGTTTACTTGGACGCTGGGTAATATTATTGAAGCGGTCCAAGGCTTTCTGATGGTTGGTTTGGAAATCGGGATTTTTTATTTGGCAATCAAACTTTGGGTGAGGGGAATTTTAACGATTGGTGATTTTGTTTTAATCCAATCTTATTTAGTGACGATTTTTATGCGGACTTGGGAATTTGGTCGGGTGATCAGAATTATTTATGAGAATTTGGCTGACGCCGAAGAAATGACAGTAATTTTGAACCTGCCCCATGAAATTAAGGATATCCCTAATGCTAAAAAATTAGTGGTAAAAACCGGAAAAATTGAGTTTGAAAATGTCATTTTTAATTACCACGAAACCCGGCGCATTTTGAATAATTTTAATTTAACCGTAAAAGCCGGCGAGCGCTTAGCTTTGATAGGACCATCAGGGGCCGGTAAAACTACGGTGATCAAATTATTGCTGCGGATGTATGATGTTACGGGTGGCCGAATTTTAATTGATGGCCAGGATGTTTCCAAAGTTACCCAAGAAAGCCTTTGGCAAAATGTCAGTTTGGTTCCTCAAGATCCGATTTTATTCCACCGAACTTTAATGGAAAATATCCGTTACGGTAAACCAAAAGCCTCTAACCAAGAGGTGATTAAAGCCGCCCAAGCCGCCCATTGCCACGAATTTATCAGGAGTTTTTCTGAGGGTTATGAGACTTATGTTGGTGAACGGGGAGTTAAACTATCTGGCGGTGAACGTCAACGGGTAGCTATCGCTCGGGCGATTTTGCGCAACGCACCAATTTTAGTTTTGGATGAAGCAACTTCCAGCCTTGATTCTGAGTCAGAATATTTTATTCAGGATGCTTTGGATAAACTAATGAAGGGTAAAACTGTCATTGTGATTGCTCATCGGCTTTCAACGATTCGAAAAATGGATCGGATTATTGTTATTAGCGAAAAAGGCATTATTGAAGATGGCACCCACGAGGAATTACTTAAAAAAGATAGCGGCCTTTATAAAAAATTATGGCATTTACAAGCCGGCGGCTTTCTTAAGTATTAAATAATCTGGCGGGGTAAACCCTCTTTTGGCTTCTAGTTTAAAATATGCTACAATTTCTAGTGAGGGACGCCGCACCTTCTTTCGGCGATAATAAACGATGAAAAACAAAAATACAATTAAACAAATGATTCCCATTATCTTTGCCTTAGGCATTGAAATTCTTGTTCTAATCTTTATATTTTTAGTTTTAGCGGTTGGGGTTTTAGGAATATTTTTGCCATTTTTACCGGGCTTGGTTCTTTTTGGAATCGGTGCCGGTGTCTACTCGTTATTAATTAGAAGTAATTATGGCGTATTAACTCCTAAAATCCATCGTCATTTACTTTTCAACCGAGACAAATTTTTTGGTTTAAAAATAACTAAAAAAATTATGGGGTTAATAAAAAATTTCAAAAACCGAAAACAAGAAAAAGTCAAAGAAGAAATTTTAAAAAATGGTCTAATTTTGTTAGGTTTTAATCTGGCTTTAATTTTTGCTTTCTTTTTCGGATTTATTTGTCTTTCTCTTCTGGGCTCGTTACTAATGGTTGGAGAAGTGTTTGCTGCCTTTATTCCCTTGGTCGTAATTTTTATTTTTGCCGGAGGCAGCGCTTTAGTTTGGTTTCGGTTCGGTCAAATTTTGAGTTTACGCTTTAAAAAGAAAAAAGTTTTGAATTCCGCTTTGGTGGTTTTAATTTCGGTTTTACCCCTGCTGCTAATTTTGATTTTGCTTTCGGCTATTCTTAGTTTTACTGGTGGGTTCAATAGCGAAATTTTAGTTATTACCTTTTTAGGCTTTTTACTAATGTCAATTCTAGCGGCGGTTTTTGAATTGTTAGTTGTTAGTTTTGGAGTAATGGCGCCGCTTAAATAATATGTTTTTTTTGACCTTGGAAGGCAAGGTTAATGTTGGTCGGAGAAAGGGACGAAAATTAGGTTTTCCGACGATTAATATTAATGTCCCCACTGTCATTAAGACAAGTCAGTGGGGAGTTTATTTTTCTTTGATTAAAATTGGTGACAAGTTTTATCCGGGCGTAACCCACCTTGGCCCGCCGAAAACTTTCAGCCTGAGCCGAGCCACTTGTGAAACCCATCTTTTAACTTTCCGGCAAGATTTGTATCATCAGGCGGTGGAAAAAAGACTCATCTTTAAGTTTCGTGAGGTTGAAAAATTTCCTTCCATTGGTCGATTAAAAAAACAAATGAAAAAAGATATCAAAGCGGCCAGAAAATTTTTTGGATTATAATAAAATAAATTCTAAACGAAAAAATTTAGATAAATCAAAAGTGAAAATTACAAATTCAAAATCTTAAATCCCAAACAAATTCAAATGTCCAAAACTCAAAATTATAAACTACCAAGATTAGTGTTTTTGATGTTGTGATTTGGAATTTGTTTGGAGCTTGTAATTTGGTGCTTGGTGCTTAAACGTTAGTGTTTAGAATTTGTAATCTTAGATTCAAGATTTATAATTTATTTATGAAACAGCTAAAAATTATTGGGCCCTTATTTATTATCATTGCCGCTTCCCTTTGGGGTTTTGATGGAATTGTTTTAAGACCAGCGTTGTATAGCTTACCCGTACCGCTGGTTGTTTTGGTTGAGCATGGCCTGGCTTTTTTTCTGATGCTACCCTTCTTTATTAAAGAAGCCAAAGAAGTCAAAAAATTAAAAGCCCCTGACTGGGGTGCATTTTTCTGGGTTGCCATTTTTGGTGGTGCTTTGGGAACAATGTTTATCACTAAAGCACTTTTTTATGTTCAGTTTGTTAATCTTTCTGTTGTTGTTTTAATCCAAAAGCTCCAGCCGGTTTTTGCTTTATTACTGGCAGCTTTGATTTTGAAAGAAAAATTACCCAAGAAATTTTTTGGCTGGGCGGGGCTGGCCATTGTAGCGACTTATTTTGTCGCCTTTCCTAATTTTTTACCGAATTTTGCCACGGGTGATAAAACGGTGGCCGCAGCTTTGTTTTCTTTAGGCGCCGCTTTTGCTTTTGGGTCATCAACAGTTTTTTCCAAGCGGGCTTTACAAAAGGTCAGCTATCGGCTGGGCACTTATCTTAGGTTTGGTTTAACGACAGTTTTAATGTTTTTTATTACTTTGGGTTTTGGTGATTTAGGAGCAGTGACCCAAATCACTTCGAAGCAATTTTTAATTTTTCTGGCAATTGTTTTTTCTTCTGGCGCTGCCGCGATGTTTTTGTATTATTATGGTCTAAAGTGGGTCACCGCGTCAGTCTCAACAATTTGTGAATTAGCTTTTCCGCTTTCGGCAATTATATTGGAATTTTTAATCCGGGGGCGCCTGTTAACTTGGTCGCAGTGGCTTGGGGCGCTAGTTTTGTTTGTGGCGATTTACCAAGTATCGACGATTCAGCAAAGAATGGCAAAGTCAGCCTAGAATTATTAGGATCAAGAAAACAAGAAATCAAAAAATCAAAGCTAATCTTGACTTGATTTATTGATTTCTTGTTTTTTAAAATAAAAAAAATTACGCCGAGTCAACCTTGCGGTTATCTCGGCGCATCCCCTTAACGGGGCACAGTGTGCATTCAGGGTCTCCTCCTAGACCCTAACTTGTTTTCCTTCGCCACGCCGGCCGTGGCTTACCTTACTCGGTGTCCGCGCTTTCGGCGTCGCCCAGAACCGCTTCCAACAAGTCGCGCATTCCACTGATTTGTGGCGCGCGGTACTCATCGAGGTAGCGTCGCAGGACCGCTGCCAACTCCGGCGAAAGGATTAGCGCACCTTCCTCCAGGGCGGCGTTGACCACACTCGGGTTGGCCAAGACCTTTTCGACTAAGGTCTGGCTTCCCAAAGCGGCCGTGACGAATTCCGGTTTGGCCAAGGCAGCCGTCACGAATCCCTGAAGTTTCAGGGCGTCCGCGACGAATTCCCGTTGGGCTAAGGCGGCCTCGACGAATTCCCGTTGGGCCAGGGCTTTCTCGACGAACGACTTGTTGGCCAATGCCGTGCAGAAGACGCAGTCTTCGGTCCTCTTTACGCGCAGGATTTGCCACTGGTTGTGGAGAAACAACACAATGGCTTGGCCATTCTTGACCGCGCCCAGCAGCATATCGTCGACGGCGTCGACCGCCCGCCCCCTGGCCGCTTCAATCATGTCGACCAACAGTGGGGCCTGGGCCTTGAGTCTGTCGAGGGCATTGCTCTTGCCATCAACTTCCTTTGCCAGCGAGTCGATGGCCTGTTGCCGGTCAGCCAGCAGTTTGCCTTGGCCTTGATCGTGGAGAGCGACTCGGGTGCCCTTGGCAGTTTGCAGGTAATACTGTCCCTTGCTCCCCTCGGTTTCGCCGCTGCTGAAGATGACTCGGACGCCATCCTTTACTGCCGTGGCGAGCTGGCCGCCCTCGAGTTGGGAGAGGTCGAATGCCAGCTCCGTCCGCTTCCGCGCCAGCTCCGTTTTCAAGCCCGGGACTTCTTCTTCCAGTGAGTCCAACGCGCCTTGATCGCGGTCCCGCCGCTTCTCGTACGTGAGGACATCCTCAAGCAGGCCCTGTACGTCCGCGTCCACCTGGTCTGCCGTGATAGGTTCAAGGCTTTCGATTGTCCGGACCGCTTCGTCCGGGGTTCCTACGGGAATGATCTGGACCCGGCTAAGGCCCGGTTGCCCGAGCAGCAATTCTGCCCGGTTGGCATGTGCCTCGTTCCAGACCTGTCGGCCGAGCTGGAGCACCTCGAGGATGTGTTGCTGCTCCTCTTGGGTGCCCATGACGGCTATTTTCGCGATCCTTCCTCCGCTTCCGCTGTTTCCTTCCTGACTTGTCATACTGTGTCCCTTTCTGTTCTGTTTCCTTCTGCCAAACTTCACACAAAATGTGAGCACTGTACAAGACGTTGTGTTTTTAGACACAACATCGATTTATCTTGGCATAATTATTGTGAATTGTCAATGATTATAAAAATATGTTATAATATAGATTGTCAGCGGTCTTTAAGGCTGGTGATAACTAAGCTATTTATTTATGCCTAAAGGTAAAAATGGGACCAAGTTGTTTTTGAAATTTTTACTTTAATTAGGCTTTTTTTATACCTAAAATTTTAATTTAGAGGTTTGGTGCGGGGCGAGATTTAAAGCAGATTTAGATATTATTGTTAAATATGGATAATAAAAATAAAAAGATATTAATTATTGAAGATGACCCCATCACCAAGCCCACGATTAACTATTTAGAGATATTTAAATCTAATCCGCGCGGAGTCGCCTAGCGGCTTAGGATTGTTTAAAGATTAGTTCGATATTCGGCTTGGTGAGGGGCGAGAAGAGTGTATTAATTATATTTAAAGAAATATGGGTTCCAATCCGACCAAAAAGATTCTTATTATTGAAGATGATAAATTCCTGGCTAAGATGCTTGGCCGGATGCTTGAATCGCATAATTATGAAATTATCATGGCCAGCAACGGCAAAGAGGGACTAATTAAAGCTTCAAGTAATGATATTAATTTAATTTTGCTGGATATGATGTTGCCCGATATTGCTGGTTTTGATTTATTGGAGACAATCAAAGGTGATGATAAGACAAAAAAAATTCCGGTTATTATTATTTCTAATTTGGGCCAGCCGGAAGATATGCAGCAGGGGCGACGGTTGGGAGCAATTGATTATTTAGTGAAAAGTAATATGAGTCTTGATGAGGTGGTGGCAAAAGTTAGAAAATATTTACCTGTAACATAATACTAATCATAAATTAGCATTATATTTATGAATCCTGTTAGAAATTGCTATTACACTGATTACACTCTAACGGGTAAAAAGAAACAGAAATATTATCTAACTAATTAATAAATAGGGAATGGTTTCGGCCATAAACTATTTCTAACAGGATGAAGATTTCTAATCAAAAATTAAAACTTTTAGTTCAGGAATTGGATTTAGTGCCTCAGGAAAGACTGGAGGCGGCTTATAATTATGCAGAAAAAAATAACCGGCCGTTGGCTGAAGTTTTGGCGGAAAGTGATTTAATTTCTGATGACCACTTGGGTCAGATTATTGCCGATGAACTAAAATATGATTTTATTGATTTAGATAAGGTAGCAATCCCCGAAGAAGTTTTGAATTTAATTCCTAAAGTCATGGCGAAAAAGCAAAAGGTGGTTGCTTTTGATCGAACTGAAGAAGGAATTAAATTAGCCATGGTTAATCCGGGGAATTTAACGGTTATTAATTTACTGGAGAAAAAAACTGGTCAGCCAATAATCCCTTATCTCACGACAGAAATGAATATTGAAAGTGCCTTGGCGAAATATCAGAAGGGGATTCAAAGAGAGTTTGCCGATATTATCCAGGAAAATATTAGTCAGGCCAAAAAAGGCGCTAAGGCCGAAGATTTACCCGTGATTAAAATTGTTGATACCATTTTGGAATATGCCTACGAAAACCGGGCTTCGGATATCCATATTGAACCCGGGGAGGAAAAAACTTTAATTCGTTTCCGCCTCGACGGTATTTTGCATGATATTATTTATTTGCCCAAAGAACTTAATGACTTGGTGGTTACCCGAATTAAAATCATGGCCAAGCTCAGAACGGATGAACATCGGGCCGCCCAAGACGGAAAAATCAGAGTCAAATTTGAAAACGAAAAAGTTGATGTTCGAATTTCAATTGTGCCAATTGTTGAAGGCGAAAAAATCGTAATGCGCTTGCTCTCCGAAAGGAATCGCCAACTCGGTTTAGAAGACCTGGGGTTAAATGGCGAAGATTTGGTTAAATTAAAGAAGGAATATACCAAACCTTATGGCATGATTTTAGCCACCGGGCCGACTGGGTCTGGTAAATCCACCACTCTTTATGCGATTTTGAAAATTTTGAACCGTCGGGAGGTTAATATTTCCACCATTGAAGACCCGGTTGAATATGATATCGAAGGCATTAATCAAATCCAGGTTAATCCGAAAACTAGTTTAACTTTTGCCAATGGCCTGCGGTCAATTTTGCGCCAGGACCCCGATATTATCATGGTTGGTGAAATTCGTGATGAGGAAACCGCCGATATGGCCATTAATTCCGCCATGACCGGCCATTTAGTTTTATCCACCCTCCATACTAATGATGCACCAACGGCTCTACCGCGATTTTTAGAGATGGGCATGGAACCTTTTTTAATTGCTTCCACCGTTAATATTATTATTGCCCAGCGCTTAGTGCGGAAAAATTGTAGCCAATGTATCGTGAGTGAAGAGACAAGCTCAGAACAATTAAAGACTAAATTTTCCCCCACTTTAATTGATAAGTACTTCGGCCCCGATAAAAAAAACATCAGAATTTACCACGGTAAAGGTTGCCAGGTTTGTGGTGGCACTGGTTACTCCGGCCGCGTCGGAATTTTTGAAGTTTTAGTTGTCAGTGAGGCGATTCGCGATTTGATTATGCGCCGGGCTAATGCGGATGAACTCAGAGAGCAGGCCATCAAAGAAGGGATGCGGACAATGATTGAGGATGGGATCAGAAAAGTTTTGGCCGGAGTCACAACTATTGAAGAAGTCTTGAGGGCTACGAGAGAATAGATATAAGGTTCCAACTTGGGTGGGTGATTTCCTTATCATGTAACATACAGTATGGAACAAGCACCAAATTCAAAATCACAAATTCCAAGCAAATCTCAAATTCCAATTTTTAAAATCCGAAACGGCAATCCTAAGAGTTTTGAATTTATAATTTTGGTAATTGTAATTTGTTTGGTATTTGAGATTTGTAATTTGTAATTTTATCATTGGTGTTTGGTGCTTATACTTCAGACTTTATAAAGGTCATTCTGACTTCCAGTCAATAGTGGTTTAAAATTAGGTTTTCTAATTAATTTTGGGAAAGCTGGCGGTGTGGAAATTATCCGTCGGGTCTATGACAAGACTCGGTCTAAAAATTCCGCATAATTCCGTTTATTTCCGCGTTATTCCGTGCCTATGAAATTTTCTTACATTGTCATCGATGCTGGCAGTAAAATCAAAAAAGGGGTAATCGAGGCGGCTAATTTAAAAGAGGCGACCCGATTATTAATTGACCAAGGTTGGTATATTAAAAAAATCAGTCCGCGTGGGGGATTAAAAACTGGTTGGCATGATTTTACTCTTGGTGGTGTATCTTTGCTAGAAAAAGTTTTATTAGCTAAGCATCTGTTAACGATGCTCAAATCGGGGATTAATCTCAATGAAGCTTTGGAAGTGATTGCCAATCAGTCAAACTCGAAAAAATTCAAGATTGTGGTGGGCAAAATTGTGGAAAAAGTGAAAACCGGTCAAAGTTTAGCCAATGCGATGGCGGCTTTTCCTAAAATTTTTGATCCTTTAATAATTAATATTATCCGGGTCGGAGAAGAAAGCGGAACCCTAGAGGAAAATCTGCAGTATTTGGCTGATGAATTAGAGGATCGTTTGGAGATCAGAAGGAGTATTAAAACTGCTGCTTTTTATCCTTCAATTATATTATCGGCCACTTTTGGTTTAGGTTTGGTTTTAGCATATTTTGTTTTGCCAAAAATTACTCGTTTATTCAGAAGTTTAAGTTTTGAACTGCCATTATCAACTAGAATCTTGCTTTGGGCGGCTAATTTCATGGATCAGCACGGCCTCCAGTTAATTGTGGGAATTATTATTGGTCTGATTGCCCTTAGGATACTGATTACCTTGAAAGCGTTTAAGCCCATTTGGCATAGTTTTCTTTTAAAAGTTCCAATTATCAATGACATTATAATTAATTACAATTTAGTTTTAATCAGTCGGACTTTAGGGATATTATTGAAAAGCGGTTTGACTATTGATCAGGCCATTACTATCTCAGTTCAGACCACTAATAATTTCGTTTATAAAAAAAAGCTGCAGCTGTCATTACCCCAGATTCAAAAAGGTAAAAGTTTTTCTGATATTTTGGCCAGTTTTCGCCAGTCCAAAAGGGTGCCGCTTTTTCCACTCTTGGCTATTAAAATGATTAATATTGGTGAAAGAAGCGGCCGGCTGGAGGAATCCTTGTCTTACTTGGCTGATTATTTTCAGAAAGAAGTTGATAACACCACGAAAAATTTAACTATGATTTTAGAGCCAATTTTATTAATCATTGTCGGTTTGGTTGTCGGTTTCGTGGCGGTTTCGGTGATTTCGCCAATTTATCAAGTGACTGGCCAATTTCGACAATATTGAATGATTTTTTATTCAATGAGAGGTTTTACCTTAATCGAACTAATAATAGTTCTAGGAATATTGGCGGCGGTGGCAGTTTTAAGCCTGCCTTTTGTTCAGTCTTTTCAGGTCTCCTCTGATTTATATACTTACGTTGATACAATTAACCGGACTCTCCAACGAGCCCAGCAGCAAGCAATCGCTGGCCAGGAAAGCTCAAGTTGGGGGGTTTATTTTGATAATCCTAATAAAAAGTTTATTTTATTTAAGGGGGATAATTATGCCAGCCGGGATCCGGATTACGACCAGGAAACTAAGTATCCGGCTGTTTTTAGTATTAGTACTGATTTTGGTGATGAAATTAATTTTTCTTTATACTCGGGCAGCCCTTCAGTAGTAGGAACAACCACCATCATCAGCTCAAATAATGAAACTAAGTATATTGTTATTAAAGACTCCGGGTTAATCCAAATTAATGATTAAACTTTTTTATCATAATAGAAAAGGTTTTAGTCTAGTGGAATTAATTTTAGCCATTGCTTTATTTGGTTTATTTGCTACGGCTTTAATTGGTCTTTTGGTGAATTCTTATGGCAGTGATTTTCAGGCGGAAGAAAGAGAAAAAGCCAATCTTTATGTTCAGGAAGGTTTGGAAGCAGTTTGGTCAGTCCGTCGGCAAGCCTGGAATTTATTAACTAATGGTGATCATGGTTTGGATAAATCCAGCGGCTACTGGCAATTTTCTGGCAGCCCCGATTTACTGGAAGAAAAATACACTCGAACGCTTACAATTAATGACGCTTGCCGGAATTCAGGCGGTGATATTATTGATTGTTCAGTGGGGGGAGCTTTAGTTGATCTTCATACCAAAAAAGCAACAGTTGTTGTTACTTATCCCGCAATTACCGGCATCATTAACCGGCTTGCGCTTTCAGCATATCTAACCACCTGGCAATCAAAAGATTTCATCCAAACCGACTGGTCCGGGGGCGGGGGACAAACCATTTGGTCCAGTGCGAATCGTTATAGCAGTGATGACGGTAACCTTAATGTTTTAAATGTTGGGCAAGTCACTTTAGCCGGTTCAAGTGGTGGCGGCTGTGGCAGTAAAATTTGGTATTTTGATAACGCAGATGATTACACGCTTTCTGATTTGGCCAAGATTGAAGTGGCTAATGGTTTTGCTCAGCTTGTAGCCGGTTTGGGTCCATCCACTTCCGGAGCAAGTGTCAACGCTGGTTTTACCAGTAGGCTTACTCCTTGGACTTTTGGCCGGTGGGGCACGACGAATCCCAGTGGCGCGCGAGCCAGTTCGGGTGGTAATCCCGGTGGTTATGCCAAGATTACTTTTCCCTATACCAGGAATGTAGTGGCGGGTGGTTATTTTCAGCAATCATTTACTGTCAGTGCCCAGACAATTGCTAGCGCCACGCTAAATTTAGATTGGAGAATTTCCCAATATAGTCGGCTAGCCGACAGCTTCATTTTGTATGCTTTTGTTGATACTGCTCCCGGTGCTCCCACTCTGGGTCAGGAGGTCTGGAGCTCTGGCAATCAGACCGGGGCTGTTCCTTGGACTCGAGTAACAGGAATTGACGTCTCCAGTAAAATCACTGGCCCGGGCACCTATTATCTTAAAATTGTTGCTTATGTCGATTATCCCAGCAGCAATGCCCGTTACACTGTTGGTTTTGATAATGTGTTATTAAATTGGTCTGGTTATTCTGGCGCCAGCTATCCTACCGATCGGCCATCAGTTAATCCCACTTTGCCTTATTCAGTCAGTGAAATTGATGCCTGGTCTGCTTTTACGGAAGTGGCGACTAAAAATGGCGGGGAAATTTATTACCAATTGTCTGATGGCGCAATTTGGTATTGGTGGAATGGCAGCGGTTGGTTTCCGGCTAATACTGGTTTGGGCACAACTGATTATAATCTGGCCAGCGAAGTTAACGCCAATATTGCTTCTTTTCCCATTACCAGCGGCCAGATATTGTTCAAAGCTTTTTTGGCTTCAAGTGGTTCCCAGCAGGTGCAGCTTGATGAAATCAAAATTTCTTGTGCCCAGTATTATGACTGGCCATTTGATACGCCTTCAGACTATACCTATAATCCAACTGAAATTGACGTGGCTGATGGTTTCGCCCAGCTAGTTGGCGACAGTTTTTGTACCGGTATACCTGACGCTTGTGATACCTTTAGTGACCAAGCATCATGCGAAGGCCAAAGCGACTGTGCTTGGACTGCCGGTATTGGCAGTTGCCAGAATAATGGCAGCTGTTCTGCTCTATCTCGAAATCAATGTAGTACCTGCAGTACCGGCGGTTGCTATCGCAGTGGTAATCGCTGCCGCGGTACGCTGAACTGTTCGGCTTATGATCAGACTTCCTGTAGTAGCTGCAGTCAATGTCGTTGGGTTATAAGTGGTGGTTCCTGCAGCGGCAGCTCTGACGCTTGTGATACCTTTAGTGACCAAGCCTCATGCGAAGGCCAAATTAGCTGCCTGTGGTCTGGTCTTTATCCTGTTAGTTCAAGTATTCAATCAACTAGTCCATATAATACTCCTAATGTTTGGGAATATACTGCCTTTGTGGAAAACGCGACCAAAAATGGGGGGGAAATTTATTATCAACTTTCGATTAATGATGTGCCTGACCGATGGTATTGGTGGGATAGCAGTAGTAGTCAGGTTAATAAGTGGGTGATTGCCGGGAGTGGTAATTACAATTTAGCGAGTGAAATTAACGCTAATATTGCTATCTTTCCTACTTCCACTAGCCAAATTATGTTCAGAGCTTTTCTGATTGGTGATGGAACGCAGCCAATTCAATTAAATAATGTCCGGATTGGCTGGGGCGAGTCAGTTGATAGTAGTGGTTATGCGCCTTTTGGTTATTTGATTTCCTCGGCCTTTAATATGGGGGAAGCGGCCGCACCCAGTATTATTAAATGGACTGAAGTCATTCCGGCTTGTTCACCAGCTTGCAGTATAAAATTGCAGGTTCGAACCGCACCGGACATTGGTGGTTCTCCTGGCAGTTGGAGTAACTGGTATGGTGCAACCGGTAGTGGGACTTATTTTACTAATCCAGCCGGTAGTCTTATATCTTCGGACTTAAATTTTAACCAGTGGCTCCAGTACCGGGTCGAATTGAATGGCGATGGCATTGCCACGCCAATTTTAGAGGAAGTTAAAATTAATTATTTACCATGATAAAATTTCAAATCAAAAATCTCAAATTTCAAACAAATTACAATATCCAAAATCCAAAATCACAAACGGCTAAGATCGGCGTTTTGGATTTAAAACATTGTAATTTGGAATTTGTTTGGAACTTGGTGCTTGGTGCTTGTAATTTTCGCCGAAGACGAGATGGGTTTACTCTAATTGAGCTAATAATTTATCTTGGTATTCTTAGTATTATTTTAGTTTCGATGTCTTATTTAATGCTTGATATTTTAGGCGGGCAAACGAAAATTTATGGTAACCAAGACGTCAATCAGAATTTGAGGTTCATTAGCAATTATTTAATTAAAGATATTAGGGCAGCAAGTGATATTAATAGTTTAAGCGCTGACACTTTAGTTTTAGTTATGCCTGGTGAGGATATTACCTATAATTTTGACAGCGCCGAAGATAGATTGACTCGTCAACTGGGTAGCAATGAGCCAGTTCAGTTAAACAGCGACCGAGTGGAAATAACGGGAAATTTTTCCGATCTTTCTTATCTCAATAAAGCCAAGGAAGTTGGTGTCTATTTAGTAATTTTTTATAAAAATCCGGATAATTTACCTGATTATAATGCCAGTACTACCAGTGCTTTTAGCGTGGGCTTAAGGGGTCGGCGCTGAGTTTAACTAATTAAGTAATTCATAATAATGAACCGGAATAATCGGCAATTATTAAATGGGAATAAACCAAAAGGCTACATTGCTTTAGTCGCTCTTTTGATAATTGCGGCAGCCGCTCTAACTATTGGCATTGCTGTCAGTTTAACCGGTATTGAAGATCTGCAAATTAGTTTTGGTCGAACCCAAGCCGAAACGGCAAAAAATCTGGCTAACACCTGTCTGGAAGATGGCCTAGAACGTCTGCGTAATAGCTGGGGTAGTTACTCGGGTTCATTGTCAGTTGGGGAGAATTCTTGTATAATAAGGACAGATATTGATGGCAGTACAGCCATTTTGCACGCCACCGGGACAGTTGGTATCTATACGCAAAAAATTCAAATTCAAGTCGATAATAATTTAGATGTTGTGACTTGGCAGGAAGAATAATTATTTTTTAGATTAAGAAGCTATCCTATGATTAAAAAACAAATTTTTGGTCTCGATATTTCTGATCATTCGATGGAAGCTTTGGTAATCAGCAAACCTAGTTTTGCCCCGCCGAAGATTGTTTCTTATTCGCGAATAATTTTAGAGGGTGAAGTGGTAAAAAACGGGGTTATCAAAAATAAGGCCAAGCTGGCGGAAAATATTACCAAACTTTTAAACTCGGCCCAGCCCCAGCCGATCAAAACGCCTCATTGTATTTTATCTTTGCCAGAATCGCAGGTTTTCACTACGATTTTTAAATTACCGTCTGGCTTAAAATATAAAGAGGTAAAAAGTACTATTCCTTACAAGGCCGAAGAGGTTATCCCGTTTAAGTCAGGTGAAGTTTATTTTGATTTTAAAACCATCAGCGTTCAAGGTGCCACCCAGGAGATTTTCTATGCGGCCGTGCCAATGAAAATAGTTGATGGCTATGTTGATATTTTGCGAAGTCTTAATCTTGAGCCGGTGGCTTTTGATTTAGAATCTGTCAGTTTAGGCCGAGTGCTATTGCCCCAAACCAAAAAATCAGGCAACGCCAAATTGTTAATTGATATTGGGGCGCGAACTACCAATCTTAATGTTTTTGATCGGGCCGGTATCAGGCAAAGTTTAGTGATTAATATTGCGGGTGAACGTTTTTCCAAAGCCGTGGCGACAAAATTAAATATCGATTTAAAACAAGCCGAAGAGCTGAAAAAAAAGAACGGCTTTGATCCCAAAAAGCAGGAAGGAAAAGTCTTATTAGTTTTGCAGAATGAATTTAAACGGATTATTGACGAAACTAAAAAACTAATTGAGTATTACCAAACACAAAATCAAAGGCAGATTGATGAAATAATTTTAGTGGGTGGCTCAGCTTTATTGCCCAAGCTGGATCAGTATTTGGCGGACAATTTGGGGATTCAGGTTAATGTTGGCAAACCTTTAGATAAGGTGGTTGATCCCCAGGGCCTGACCGGCGCTAAAAGTAAGGCCGTTTTGTTTGCTAATGTGGCTGGTTTAGCTTTACGGGCAATTACTAAAAATCCAGTCAGTGATGATATCAATTTACTACCGGTTAAAAGCAGGCGGTTTACCCTATTACCTGGCCGAATGGAAAAGCGAGCTTGGCGTTTTATTTATATCCGTTTAGCAATTTTTACGGTTTTAATTATTGCTTTTTTTGGAGTTTTCTCTTTACGAAATTCAGGCAAAGATTTGTACCAAAAGTTTTTTCCTCAGCCTAAATATGAAACTACGACTGATTCAGGAATTGACGCTAATGTCTTGGATGCGCTGAGAGAAAAAATGTTGACCCCAACAACGACGCCAACTACCACCCCAGATATAGTTTTGAAGAAAATCAAAATTAAAAAAACTACTTCTGGTTTTCTGAATGTTCGATCAGGGGCTGGCGCCAGTTATTCATCAGTTGGTCAAGTAAACTCTGAAGCTGAATTTGACGTCCTTGATGAACAAAATGGTTGGTATCAGATTAAATTTAGCGGTGAAAATTTAGGTTGGGTTTCCGGCAGTTTTGTTGATCTGATTGAAGTTAAACCGGAAGTTTTAGGGGAAGCAATCGAATTACCGGCCAAGGTTAAAATTAGAGAGACCGAGCTAGGTTATCTGAATCTAAGAGAAGGCCCGGCCAGTAGTTCGACTAAAATCGGTGAAGCTTTATCCGGGCAAGAATATGTGGTTTTGGCCGAAGAGAATGGCTGGTACAAGATTCAATTCAATCAAGAAACAGTCGGCTGGGTTTCCTCTCTTTATGTTGATAAATCAGAATAGTTTAGTTGTTAATTTTATGATATAATTATTAGGAAGTAGGAGATAGTGGGTAGGAAGTAAATTACTTAATATATTTATTTAATTAATTAAAGAAGAGAATAAAGGGAGTAAATTTATGAAAAAACGTCAGGGTTTTACTTTGATTGAGCTATTGATCGTTATTGGGGTGATTGCGATTTTAGCCGGTATTATCTATGTCGCTGTTGATCCCGCCCGCCGACTGGCTGAGGCCAGAAATGCCGAACGCTGGAGTTCAGTTAATGCGGTTCTGAATGCCGTTTTAAAGTACACGGTTGACCAAAGTGGCCTATTACCAGCCACGGCCACGGCAATCGATAGCGCCGCTGGCACGGTCCAAATTATTGGTGAAGGCGGCACCGCCTGTGATTTAGTTACCTGCACCGGTGAAACAGTCGCTGGTTCCAATTGTTTTGTTTCTGGCCTGGATACCGATCTGGTTGATAATTATTTGGCTGCTATTCCGGAAGATCCAAGTACTGGTAGTGCTGCGAACACGAGGTATTTTATCAACAAAAGTGCTAATGGCCGAATTACCGTTGGCGCATGTGCTGAAGAAACAGTTGGCGGCAGTACCCCAGTAATTAGTGTCAGTCGCTAATTAATTTCTTTACATAAGGAGATAAACTTATGAAAAAACGTCAGGGCTTTACTTTGATTGAGCTTTTGATTGTCATTGTTATTATTGCGATTTTAGCCGGTATTATCTACGTCGCGGTTGATCCGGCCACGCGATTCAAACAGGCCAGAAATGCCGAACGTTGGAGTTCAGTTAATTCGATTCTGAATGCTTACCTAAAATATGCCGTGGATAATGACGGTGACGATCCAGCCAATCCGAATTTAGTTGGGAGCACTAAGTATATGATTGGCAGCGGCAGTGATTATGCTGATTGTGGGACAACAGCAGTTACCAACTTATCGAATTTAGTCAGCAAATACATTGCCGAAATTCCGGTTGACCCAAAGGTTAGTGGGGCCAGTCAGACCAAAACCTACTATTACATTCTCAAGGACACCAATGGCCGAATTACTGTTGGCGCTTGTGCTGCGGAGTTAGGGGTTGATATTAAAGTAACGCGTTAGAAAATTTTTCGTTATTGTAAAAAACCAGTAGTGGCCGGTCAAAAGCCGGTCAGTGCTGGTTTTTTCAATTCAGCAATTTATGGTATAATTAGATATAGATAATAGGCTTGAATATTTAGTATGATTAAAAAGGCAGTATTTATTATCGCCCAACATGATTTCCGCGACGAGGAGCTGCTGGTCACCAAAGAAGTCCTGGACAAGCGGAAAATCGAGACCAAAGTTGCCAGTAAAACTCGGCATAAAGCTTTGGGTAAATTGGGAACAGAAATTAAGCCTGATTTAGCCATGCCGGAAATTGAGGTGGCTGATTTTGATGCCATCATCTTTGTTGGCGGTCGCGGTGCGAGGGATTATCTTTTTGATGATGATGCTTTAAAGTTAGTCAAAGATTTTAAAGGTCAGGGCAAAATTTTAGGCGGCATCTGTATTGGGCCATCAATTTTAGCTAATGCCGGAGTTCTGATTGGCAGAACCGTTACGGCTTTTCCGACCGAAGAAGAAAATATAAGAAATAAGGGAGCTGACTATACCGGGATGCCGGTGGAAGTTGATGGTAATATTGTGACGGCCAAAGACCCCACTGCGGCCAAAGAATTTGGGGAAAAATTAGCCTATCTTTTGGAAGATTAAGTTAAACTTTAAATAAATCAGCCCCGCTTTCGGCGGGGTTTTTCAGTTGGCTTGACTCGTCTTTTGGTTGTGCCTTATAATAAAGAAACAAATAAATATTAAGCTAATTTTTAATCAAAGGGCAGAAAGCCCTTAGTTTGACGTTGGTCTTATTCAATCAAACAAAGTCACTACCCTTTAGGGAAAGAAAAAGACTCTCCGCGCGCAGGGGCGGGGAGAGCCGTGATAGCACTGGTGGCTCAATTGTCGTTACTCCGACAAGGATGGCAGCAAATCGCGGACAACAATCTCCGCCTCGGAGTCGTCGCCGGCGATTTCGCGGCACATCTTCTTTGCCGCTTCTTGGTGCGCGGCGCACGCCAGAACGTTGACCAGCGGAGACTTTGTCGGGCCATCCTTGGGGATAGCCTGCACGTAGATCGTGGCCGTTTGGGCCGGACCTTTGGCTGCCTCATCCGGCACGTCGGTGCAGATCACGCATTTCAAATCGGGAGATTGCCGCGGCAGAGCCAAACTTGTTGTTGGTGCTTCAGCTGTTTCAGTTGTCATGGCGTTACCCTCCTAGATTTTTAGACAACTTCTCATGAAACCGATGACTCAAATTATCATATAATAATTAGTTTGTCAAGCTGCTATGCCTAAATTTGACCTACAATCCAATTTTAAACCTCGCGGCAGTCAGCCCGAGGCGATTAAACAGCTTGTCGCTGGCTACAAAAAATATCCTCAGCAGACGCTTTTAGGTGTGACCGGGTCAGGCAAGACTTTTACTATTGCCAACGTAATTCAGCAGATTCAAAAGCCGACTTTGGTTTTATCGCATAATAAAACTTTGGCCGCCCAGCTTTTTCAGGAATTCCAAACCTTTTTTCCCAAAAACAAAGTCTGTTATTTTGTTTCTTATTATGATTATTACCAACCGGAAAGCTATCTGCCGGCTTCCGATACTTATATTGAAAAAGATGCCACCATTAACGAGGTAATTGAGCGTTTGCGTCTGGAAGCGGCCACTTCCTTACTGGCTAGAGAAGATGTGATTGTCGTGTCTTCGGTTTCCTGTATTTACGCTTTTGGCCAGCCGGCTGATTTTGAAGGTGAAAGTTTTCATTTGACCGTTGGCCAAAAACTGGATAAACGCGATTTGCTGGCGGCCTTGATAAAAATTCAGTACGAAAGAAATGATACGGAATTACGCTTTGGCCGGTTTCGAGTCCGGGGCGATAGTATTGATATTATTCAGGGATCAGCCAACAGCAACATTGTCAGGATTCAGTTGTTTGATGAGGTGATTGAAGCGATTTCTGATGTTGACCGAAACACCGGTCGAAAAATTAATGACCTGCGCGATGTCTTTATTTATCCGGCTAAACCATTTGTCGTTCCTGAAAATAGGTTGTACCCAGCTTTAGATTCAATCAGAAAGGAATTGCAGGAGCGTTTACCAGAGCTTGATACACTTGAGGCTTATCGGCTTAAGCAGCGGACCAACTATGATTTAGAAATGCTTGATCAGCTCGGTTACTGCAAGGGTATGGAAAATTATTCGCGCCATTTTGACAATCGAAAGCCCGGCCAGCCGCCGTTTACTTTGCTTGATTTTTTTGAATATGCCGCCAGGGACTGGTTGCTGGTGATTGATGAAAGCCACCAGTCAATTCCGCAAATCGGCGGAATGTATCATGGGGATTATGCCCGAAAGAAAAATTTAATTGACTATGGCTTTCGTCTGCCCTCAGCCTACGATAACCGACCCTTAAAATTCAAAGAATTTGAAAAATACCAAAAGCACGTGATTTATACTTCGGCCACGCCGGCTGATTATGAATTGACCAGTAGTGGTCAGGTTGTTGAGCAGATCATCCGGCCAACTGGCTTGGTTGATCCGCCCATTGTTGTTCGGCCTGTTGAGGGTCAGGTGCCGGATTTACTTTCGGAGATTAAAAAAGTTACCGGGAAAGGTTATCGGGTCTTAGTGACAACTTTGACCAAAAGGCTGGCCGAAGATTTGGCCACTTATCTGGTTGACCAGGGGATTAAGGCAGTTTATCTTCATTCCGAAATTGAAACTTTGATGAGAATAAAAATTATTCATGATTTGCGAATTGGTAAATACGATGTTTTGGTCGGCATTAATTTGCTGCGGGAAGGTTTGGATTTGCCGGAAGTGGCTTTGGTGGCGATTTTAGACGCAGACAAAGAAGGCTTTTTGAGAAATGCACGAAGTCTGATTCAGACCGCCGGCCGGGCGGCCAGAAATGTTGATTCCAAAGTAATAATGTATGCGGCCCGCCAAACTGGATCAATTAAAGAAGCCATTGCCGAAACTAATCGCCGGCGGGAAATTCAGACCGCTTATAATAAAAAACACGGCATTACGCCGAAAAGCATTATCAAAGCCATTGCCGAAGAAGAAGTAGTTGTAGAGCCGGGAGAGAAAGGCCGTGAGTTTAATTTGGATAATTTAATTATTGATTTGGAAGGGCAGATGAGATTTGCCGCTGAGTCGTTGAACTTCGAGAAGGCAATTGAGTTAAGAGATAAATTAGAGAAGTTAAAGAAGAAGTTATGATAAAGTTCTTCTTCCTGTAGGGAAAAGATACCCGAAGTGCAGACGAGAAGGAAGAATAAAAAGTATGAAAAATAAATTAGTTAACTTAGCTAGGCAATTAAAAAAAATCAGACTGATTATGAGGCAAGACTTTGGAGCATGCTTCGTGACAGAAGATTTAATGATTTTAAATTTGTCAGGCAATACCCGATTGGCAGATATATAACGGATTTTTGTTGTCGGAAGAAGAAATTAATTATTGAATTGGACGGCGGGCAACACAACGAAGATAAAAATTTTAAATACGACCAAATTAGAGATAGATATTTAGAATCAAGGGGATATAAAGTAATGCGGATTCCCAATAATGAGTTGGATGAGAATTTAGATGGCGTGGGTGATGATATTTATTACGAGTTGAATCGTTAACACCCCTCATCCGCCTCTCGACTCCACTTCGATAAATTTAGGGTCGCTCGAGGCACCTTCTCCCCGTTTGAGACGGGGAGAAGGGAAAGGCTAATCTTTGCCCCTCGCCCCACCTCAAGTGGGGAGAGGGTGTCCCGACGTTCCTTAAATTAACTTAGGAAAAGTCGGGACGGGTGAGGGGACTTAAAATCACAAAACTTTATCAATAAAATATGTCTGATCAATATATTACAATTCGCGGAGCCCGCGAGCACAATCTCAAAAACATCAACGTGGATATCCCGATTGATAAGCTGACTGTTGTCACCGGCTTATCTGGTTCGGGAAAATCGACACTGGCTTTTGATACGCTTTATGCCGAAGGTCAACGGCGCTACGTAGAATCATTATCGGCTTATGCCCGGCAGTTTTTGGGCTTGATGAATAAGCCGGACGTGGATAAAATCACCGGGCTTTCGCCGGCAATTTCGATTGAACAAAAATCAATTTCCAAAAATCCGCGGTCAACTGTTGGGACAATCACGGAAATTAATGATTATCTGCGTTTGCTTTTTGCCCGAGTCGGTATCCCGCATTGTCCAAATTGCGGCGACCGGATTGTTTCCCAGTCAGTTGAGTCAATTGTCGAAAACCTGATGAAAGAAAAGCCGGGAACCAAATTAATCATTATGGCGCCGGTAATTCGGGCGAAAAAAGGCACTTATGAACAGCAGTTTAAAGACTGGAATAAGCGCGGATTTAGTCACATTCGCGTTGATGGCAAACTTTATAGCTTAGTTGATTGGTCTGATATTAAATTAAAAAAACAGAATAAACATAATATTGAAATTGTTATTGATCGGCTGGTTTTGAAAAAAGGTATTACTAGTCGGTTAAGCGAAGCAATTGAAACGGCCGGTGCGGAAACCAAAGGTTTAATTTTGGTTGCTGTGGGCAACCAGGAAAAGTTATTTTCCCAGCATAATGCTTGTGTTAAATGCGGTATTTCCTTGGAAGATTTACAGCCGCGAATGTTTTCTTTTAATTCACCCTTTGGCGCCTGCCCACAGTGTCATGGCCTGGGCTTTTTACAGCAAGTTGATCCGGATTTGGTTGTACCTGATAAAAATTTGTCTTTAGCCGAAGGCGCGATTAAGCCTTGGAAGACCCATGGCGAAGGCTGGCGCAACCAGCAGCTTGACGGGTTAGCCAAACATTTTCATTTCGATTTGTGGACGCCTTGGAAAAATTTACCGCAAAAAGTTAGAGATATTATTTTGTCTGGCACGTCTGAAGAAATTAAATTTAATGTTCAGTCTTGGCAAAGCGAAATGAGCCATAGTTGGACTGGCCAGTTTGAAGGCATAATTCCCCAAATTGAAAGATTATATAAACAGACCGAATCAGAATGGCGCCGGCAGGAAATGGAAAAATTCATGCGTTTGGGTGACTGCCCGGCTTGTCAGGGCAAAAGATTAAAACCCGAAGTTTTGGCTGTAACCATTAGTAATAAAAATATTTGGGAAGTTTCAGAATTTTCTATTCGTCAGGCCTTGGAATTTTTTAGTAATTTGAATTTGACTAAAGAACAAACAGAAATTGCCCGCCTGATTCTTAAAGAAATTGAAAATCGGTTGAAGTTTTTAATCAATGTCGGCCTGGATTACTTGACTCTGTCACGAGCGGCTCAAAGTTTGTCTGGCGGCGAAGCCCAACGGATCAGATTAGCCACCCAAATCGGTTCCGAGTTGCGCGGAGTTTTGTATATTTTAGATGAGCCGTCAATCGGCTTGCATCAGCGCGACAATGAAAAATTGATTAATACTTTAAAGCGCTTGCGCGATTTGGGTAATACGGTGATTGTGGTTGAACATGATGCGGAAACGATTTTAACTGCTGATTATGTTTTGGATTTAGGTCCAGGTGCAGGCATTCACGGCGGGCAAGTCGTTTGTGCTGGCACACCAGTGGAAATTAAAAAATGTCCGGAGTCAATTACCGGTCAGTATCTGGCGGGGAAAAAAGAAATTCCCATTCCCGATAAAAGGCGCAAAGCTTTTGATTATTTAGAAATAATCGGCGCCACTGAACATAATTTGAAAAATATCGACGTCAAAATTCCGCTTAAAGTTTTTAGTTGTGTCACTGGCGTTTCCGGCTCGGGTAAAAGTACTTTGGTCAATGATATTTTGTATAAGGCATTATATAAAATTTTTTGGGCTAGTACTGACAAGCCGGGCAAACACAAAGCCTTGAAGGGTTATGGCCAGTTAGACAAAGCAGTTTTGGTTGATCAGTCGCCGATTGGCCGGACTCCGCGCAGTAATCCCGCCACTTATATTGGCGTTTTCACGCCAATTCGTGAGCTTTTTGCCCAAACCCAGGAGGCCCGGGCGCGGGGTTATAAGGCGGGTCGCTTTTCTTTTAATGTGCCCGGTGGTCGCTGCGAGGAATGTGAAGGCGATGGCGTGAAAAAAATCGAGATGCATTTTTTGCCTGATGTTTATGTTGAGTGCGAAAAATGTAAGGGTAGCCGCTATAACCAGGAAACTTTAGCCATTAATTACAAAGGTAAAAATATTGCCGAAGTTTTAAAAATGACAGTTGAAGAAGCCTTGGAGTTTTTCAAAAATATTCCTGCCATTAATCATAAGTTCCAGACTCTTTACGATGTCGGCTTAGGCTATATCACTTTGGGTCAGGCCGCCACAACTTTATCCGGCGGTGAGGCTCAGCGGATTAAACTGACCGCTGAACTGGCGCGCAAAGGCGGCGACACTTTGTATATTTTAGACGAACCGACCACGGGCCTTCATTTTGCTGATGTTAATAAATTATTGAGTGTTTTGAACCGTTTGGTGGACAAAGGTAATTCGGTTTTGGTTATTGAACATAATTTAGACGTGGTTAAGTCAGCTGACTGGGTGATTGATTTGGGTCCAGAAGGCGGGGATAAAGGCGGGCGGGTGATTGCCGAAGGGACGCCAGAAAAAATTGCCAAGTGTGCCAAGTGGAGCTATACCGGAAAGTATCTTAAGGAAGTGCTTGGTTAGGGAGTAGGAAGTAGGTTGTAGGTTGTAGGCGGTAGGATTAATATAAAAAAAGAAGGGGTGGTGTCTTACCCCTCAATGGTCAGGTGTATCGGGAGTTATTCCTCCTTAACTTTCCTGGTAGTTTTCGGCGGGCCTTGGGCAGACCGCAGGCTTGGTCCGGATGAGCCGGCCACCGTAAAAGGCGATCAGCGCCCAGCCGAGCAAATAGCCTAGGCTTGGCAAGACCGAACCAGTGGTCAACTTCGGTGTCATCACCAGGAAAAACCCCAGCGGACCCAACACTCCCACGACCAAAAAGTACAACGTTTTCATCGGCGGCTCCTCCTGTCACGAATTGCCAATTCCAACTCTAATTAACTTAGTTGATTAGCAAAAAGTTGTCAAATGCGCCAATATGTCTAATTTAGCAAAAAAAATAAAACAAGCACCAAGCCAGCCTGGCTGTTACTTATTCCAAAATGCCGCTGGGTCTGTGATTTATATTGGCAAAGCCAAAAATATCAAAAAAAGGGTCAGTAGCTATTTTCGCCAGACTAATTTTGATCCCAAAACTCAAGATTTAGTCAAAGAAATAGCTGATGTAGAATTTATCGTCACTGATAATGAAGTCGAAGCGTTTTTATTGGAAGCGCAGCTGATTAAAAAGTATCAGCCGAAGTATAACCTGGAACTAAAAGGCGGCCAGCGTTATGCTTATATCCAAATTACTAATGAAAAATTTCCGCGCCTGATTACCACGCGATTGGTTAAAAAGGGAGACCAAGTTTTTGGGCCGTTTACTTCCGGCCAAGCGCGGCAGGATATTATCCGGCTAGCCGATCGTTTATTCAAACTGCGGATTAATAAAAGAATGTCCAAAAGAGATCAGGCCAAAGGCCGGATTCGTTTGGCCACCTCCCCTTGGTTAGAAGAAGTTAGTGAAGAGGAATATGGTCAGCGGCTAGAAAAAGTGATTTTACTTTTGAAGGGCCAGAATAATGAGTTAATCAAGAAATTAACCGCTGAGATGAAAGTTTATGCGGAGAAGAAAAATTATGAGCAAGCAAAACTCCGTCGCGATCAAATTTTCGCTTTGGAAAATGTTGCTGAAAGGCAAAAAATTGAATTACGTAAAGCCTACGATCAGGACGTTATTAACTATCTGGTATTGCCGAACAAAATCATTGTTCAGCTTTTTAATATTAACAAAGGTATAATTTCCGGCCGGAAAGAGTTTATTTTGAAAAATAAAATTTCCGGTGATGATCAAGAAAATTTTGTTGATTTCTTAAAGCAATATTATTATACCGAAGATATTCCCCAAGAAATTATTTTACCCCAGAATTTAGCGGAGCGAAAAGTACTTGAAGAATATTTTTCTCGCTTGGCCGGTCGAAAAGTTATCATTGCCGTGCCGCAAAAAGGCGATAAATTAAAACTGCTGGCCTTGGTCAGCAAAAACATTGAGATTACCCTTAACGCTGGGGACAGCAGTTTGCTGGAATTACAAAATCAGTTAAGCTTGCCGGCTTTACCGCGCCTGATTGAAGCTTTTGATATTTCTAACTTAGGGCCAACTGATGTGGTTGGTTCAATGGTGCAATTTCGTGATGGCAAGCCTGACAAAAATAATTACCGCCGGTTTAAAATTAAAACTTTTGTCGGTCAGTCAGATTTTGAGGCGATGAAAGAAATAATTTATCGCCGCTACTATCGTATCACCAAAGAAAAATCGCAGTTGCCGGATTTGATCATGGTTGACGGCGGCAAGCCGCAGCTGAGTGCAGCTAAATCATCACTAAGGGCACTAGGAATGCAAGCGCCAGTTATTGCTTTAGCCAAAAAAGAAGAAGAAATTTATACTTTAAATCGCCATTATCCGCTTAAATTATCTAAGAAATCTGCCGGTTTGAAATTATTGCAAAGAATTCGCGATGAGGCTCATCGGTTTGCGATTAATTATCAGCGCTTACTGAGGAACAGAAAAGATTTTGTTTAAAGAAGAAGGCTATCGACTCGATAGCCTCTTGTGCCGCCCCCCGGCTTTATTTGAAGAAAATGGCCGCGAGGGTGACAAGCCAGGGAACAAGATTAGACAGGATTTGCAGGGCAAATCGCCATTTTGTCACCTTATTTCGCTCAACACTGAGTCGGTTGCTTTCCTGGCGGTGGAGTAAGGTGTAAATCCCTTGGGCGAGTTGCCACTGTTTTTCTTCCTCCCACTTAGGGAATTGACTAGCGATAATCTCCTTAATCCGCTTCATCTCCTCGAGAATTTCCACTACTACAGTTTCTGTCAGTCCGGTTTGTTTCTTTTTCATTATCCTTCTCCTTGTCTTGTTTCAGCTGTCAAAAAAACCGCATATTTCTATGAAACTGCGGTTCTTTTGTTAATGTTCAGGAGACTGAAGCCAAAGTTTTGGCGGCAGTCTGCCTAAACATTAGGAGTGATTAGTTTTTTGAAAGGACTTTGTTTCTTACATTACTATAATAGCATACATAATTTTTTTTGTCAATTTTTTAATCATTGGAATAATTAGTATTTTTTGCTATAATTTTAGAAGAGCAGATCGATCTTAAAGTAAAAACAATGAGATGGAGAAAATCATCAATTGAAGAATCACTGACTACCGGTCTAAGTTTTGGCCTGACTTCGGCCACAATTACTACCCTAGGATTAATGATCGGCTTAAATTCCAGCACCAACTCAAGAATGGTAGTGATCGGCGGAATTTTAACCATTGCCGTGGCTGATGCTTTTTCTGATGCTTTGGGCATTCATTTGGCCGAAGAATCAGACAGTGAACATACAGCCAAAGAAATCTGGCTTTCAACCGTCTTTACCTTTCTGGCTAAATTTTTGTTTGCTTTAACTTTTTTACTTCCGGTTCTAAACTTAAGTCTTGGTGTGGCAATCTGGGTAGATATTATTTGGGGTTTACTCATCCTTAGTACTTTAAGTTTTGTCATCGCCAAGGCGCAAAAGAACAAACCGCATAAAGTAATATTTGAGCATCTGTTTATTGCTATCATTGTAATATTTTTAGCTAATTTAGTTGGTCACTGGATTAAGACAATTTTTGGTTAATTTTTTGATTTATAATTATCTTAAGCTGGTGATTTTTTAAATTTGTTGCTATAATATTATTTATGAAGTTTAAGAAAATCATTATCATTTTAGCTGTAGCCGGCTTAGGTCTGGCTGTTTTTATTTGGTTAAATAAAAGTTTTGTTAATAAGACTAAAAATGATCAACCAGCGGAGAAAATTGAAACTACTTATACTAAAAAATTTGAAGTGACTGAGGGTTCAACCTATGGCATTCTCATGAATGAAGCTGGGATTGCCACGACGACACGCCAGCAAATTTTTGATGCGGCGGCAGATTTGTATGATTTAAGCAATGTCCGGACCGGACGAAGCATTAGCCTAATCTACGACAAGCAGACTAATGAACTGCAGCAATTCATTTATCCGATTGACACCGAAGAAGAACTTTATATCACTTTACAAGTAAGCACGACGGCAACGACTACCGAACCAGTTTGGCTGGCCGAAAGAAAAGTCATTCCTTATGAAATAAAAATTAAAACGGCGCAAGGTTTGATTGAAACTTCAATGTATGAAGCGGCCTTGGCCCAGGGAATTGATGAACGGGCTGTGATCGGCTTTGCTGATGCTTTTCAATGGACGATTGATTTTGCCTGGGAAGTCCAGAAAGGGGATACTTTTAAATTTATTTATGAGCAGCGTTATCGCGATGGCCAGTATGTCATGCCCGGCAAAGTTTTAGCCGGTAAGTTTGTTAATTCTGGCCAAGCGCTTTATGCTTTTTATTACAAAGAGTCAGACACTAACGAAGGCTATTTTGACCAGGATGGCAATTCGGCAGAAAGGGTTTTTTTGAAAGCGCCACTGGCTTTCCGCTACATTTCTTCCGGCTTTACTACGGGCCTGCGCTATATTGCCGCTTTTGATATTGCCACCGGCCACCGGGCCATTGATTATGCAGCGGCATATGGCACGCCGATTCGTGCTGTCGGGGATGGCACAGTGGTTTTTGCCGGTTGGAACGGCGCCTATGGCCGGATGGTTAAAATCAGACACAATTCAACTTACCAAACTAATTACGGCCACATGTCAAAAATCGCGGTTACATATGGTCAGCAGGTGACTCAAGGCCAAACGATTGGTTATGTTGGTTCCACTGGTCTTTCCACTGGTCCGCACCTGCATTATGAAATGGTAAAAAACGGCGCCAAAATCAATCCGTTCAAAGAAGTTTTCCCGCCGAGTGCAGGGATTCAAGAGGAAAATAAGTCAGCTTATCTGGCGGCGATCAAAGACTGGAAAGAGCAGTTGGATCAGTAACTCCAAAATATTTTATGAAAAACACGAATGCTTTCGTGTTTTTTTATTTTTTAATTTCTTCCAATTTAAAATTGACTTTACTGCTGAAATTGGCTAAGATATTAAACTGCCAGAAGTTTTGGTTTGGCAGGAAACATCTTCGTTCTCAGACAAAAATAGAACCAAGAAAACTGGCTGACCTGTTGTCAGTAAGAGTTTCTGGTTCACAAGAATTAGGAGGGAGACGGATGATACGTCCATTATGTGTCGGAGTAGACGGCGGGACAACGGCGACCAAAGCGGCTGCCTATGATCCCGCTGGAAAACTGATTGTCGCCGGAGATTCATTTGGTGGCTACCCCATCCTTGGTGACGGCATCGGCAGCAGTGAGCAACTCATCGAGCAGATCATTCCGGCTGTCTATGGCGCTTTGCGCGATTTGACCAACCGGCTTTTTCGCGGAGGCTACACGCGCCAAGATCTGTTGGCCGGTGCCATGGCTGCGACTTTCCAGATGCACACATCAGTGCCGCTGGATGAGCAGTATCGGCCGGTGCGGGATCGGGTGATCCTTTGGAACAACGCGAACGGCGGTGACTTGGTGGCGATGATGATTGAGCAGCTCGGCCTGGAAGCCGTGATTCGATTGACCAACAATCATCCGACGCCGGGGTATAGCCTGTTTCACAACTTGTTGGTGAAACGGTCTGATCCGGATCTATGGAGTAAGGCGCGGCACATCGGTCTGCTCAACAGCCTGTTTGCCTTCTGGCTGACCGGCCGCCACGCCTTGAACTGGAATGACGCCGCGGGTACCCTGGCTTTCGACGTGGCTCACGGCTGTTGGAGTAAAGAGGTGGCCGATTGGTCCGGTATTTCGGCTGAATTCTGGCCGGAAGTCGTGGCACCAGATGCCTGTATCGGCAAAATCCGCGGCATTGAGGCGGAAACCGGTATTCCGGATGGTATGCGGCTCTATGGCGGGCTGGGCGATTGTGCGGCCGGTGCGCTCGGTAGTGGTGTGGTCCTGCCGGGTCAGGCCTGCGGCATTCTCGGAACGGCCGGCATTTTCGTCGTGCCGACGGAGCAGCTTGTCGTTGACTTGAAAGGCGGTGGACGAGTTCAGTCCTATGGCTTTGTCGAAGGCCTTTCACATCTGCTCAGCACCAATCTGTCGGCAGGTGCCTGCATTGAACAGCTCCGGCGCTTGGTCTTGGGTCTGAAGCCAGACGAAGAAGTTGCCGAGGCTGACTTGAATGCTCGTTTGAGTCTGGCTACGCTTGATGCCATGGCATCCGAAGTGCCGTTCGGTAAGAATGGTGTCATGGTTGACACGCGTTATGCTGGTGAACGCACGGGCGAACCTGGTTGGAATCCCCAAGCCCGCGGTCGCTGGCAAGGTCTTTCGCCTTCGACGTCTCTTGGAGAAATTCACCTTGCCCTGATGATGGGTGTAGCCTTCCAGCAGATGCTGCACTATCGGATTTGCGTCGGTTACGACGGCGTCACCATGGATGACATCACCCTGATGGGCGGCGGCACCAAGAGTCCGTTCTATACGGCGCTTCTGACCGCCGGACTCAAGGCGCTCAATCCAAAGCTTGTCGTGCGCAAGCTTGGTGCGGGCCAAGGCGGCGGCGCCCGTGGTATGGCGTTACTGGCTGGCAAAGGTGCTGGTTTGATCACGGATCTGGCCAAGGTGGCCGGCGATGTCGAGCGCGGCGAGCCCATCACCACTCAACATCCCAGTCAGGGTCTGGACATGGTCCAGCCGATGGCGGATCAATTCCAGCGCTGGCTGGAGGAGTGCTACGCGCTGCAGTAGCAGTAATGGAGGGATTGAAGTCCTTTTGTAAAGTCTATGTGGGGTTGATGACGGCTGTCCGTTGTCAACCTCTTTTTTATAAAAAAAGAAGGGGTCTCTCCGATTCCGGAGATTCCCCGTGTTGAACTTATATTCCTCCTCCTCCATGTGCCGCTTATCGGCTGACGCGCGCGTTGCCCTCCCAGACTTTCCAGATCTGCTGGGGGTCAAACCCCGTGAAGTAGTCTTCCAGACACGTGACGACGTAAGCACCAGTCGCCCAAGCAAACTGGAGACACTTCTTCGGTTCCCAGCCCTGGAGGATACCGTAGATCAGCCCGCCGGCGAAGGCGTCGCCGCCGCCGATGCGGTCCAAAATGTCAATCGGCTTGGGCTTGATGACGCGGAACCGCTGTTCGGCTTTGGTCCACATGATCGCGCCCCAGAGATTGACATTCGCGCTGACCACACCGCGCAGAGTGGTAGCGAAGACCTCAACTTGCGGGTACGCTTTGCGCGCTTTGTTGATCATCACCTTGAAGGCCGCAATCTTCTTGCCCAGGTCTTTACTGATAGCCGGTCCGGTGATTCCCAGGCAACACTGGAAGTCTTCCTCGTTGCCCATCAGAACATCGGCTAGTTTGGCAATCTCCTGGAAGAGCTTTCGGAGTTCTTGTTCCCGGCCTTTCCAGAACGAAGCACGGTAATTCAGATCGAAGACGATCTTCGTCCCGTTCTTTTTTGCCGCTTTGGCGATTGCTAAGCAGAGTCGGCCGGTTCCTGGAGAAATGGCAGCGAACAAACCAGAGATATGAACGATTTGGACGCCGCGCCGGCCGAAGATTTCTTCCAGATCGAAGTGCTCCGGCTCAAGCATGGCGCCGACTTCTCCGGCCCGGGCATTACTGACAACCGCACCCCGAGTGCCGAATCCGCTGTCGGCTTCGTTGGTGGCATGTCGATGCCCCCATGGTCCTGTTGGTTCGAACCATTTCTCAAAGACGGTCATGCCGCGGCTGCGCAGATCACGTCGGACTGTATGGCTGTCAGGATTACCCTTAATGAGCGCTGTCATGACAGCGACCGGTAAGTCCAGATACGACGAGACGCTGGCGACGTTGGTTTCAGCGCTTGTGACTTGCACTATTCGCAAGCCCGGACCGATATTCGGTTGCCGAAACAATGGAGTTTCCCGCAGGTTGACGCTTGAAGCGACGGCGAGTGCGAATTGGCACCCTGGTTTGAGCCTGATGATTCTTGCTTTACCGTTCGGTTTCATCGTGTCTGTTCTCCTCTCATCATGCTTCCCCGGAACTTATCTCATCGGGTTTTGGAGCGCCTCCGGGTTCAAAGTGGAAACCTCTTTGGGGTACCGTATCTGCGTCAACCGCTCCTTCTGGGACGAGGGTTGTGACGTCATCTCCGGGATTGGGTATACCGGTAATTGCCAGCGTTCCACTCATCGCCTCGCCCACGCCGCAGATGCTGAAGCCGCCGTCAACGGTAATACAGGTACCGTTGATAAAAGAAGCTGCACCGCTACAGAGAAACGCCACTGCACCAGCGACTTCTTCCGGCATGCCGAAACGTTCCATGGGCGTACGCACCTGAATCCGCTTACCGCGATCGCCACTCTGCAGAATTTCTCGATTCTGTCCGGCCGGGATAAACCCGGGCACAACGGCGACGGTACGGATACCGTTCGTGATCAGCTCCAATTCGACTGCCAGTTGGCGGGTCAGAGCCAGCAAGCCCGCTTTCGCACAGGCATAGGCGGTCACTCCGCTCAACGCTTGGGAACTCGCGATTGAGCAGATATTGACTATCGTGCCGCCGTGGCCTTGCTTAAGCATCTGCTGCAGCACCGCCTTGGTGACTCGGACTGCTCCGAGCAAATTGACATCAAGGATTGTCTGGAACTCTTCAATACTTGTGTCCAGAAACGGTTTCTTCTGGTTTATCCCGGCACAGTTGACCAGGACGTCAATCGCCCCGAACTTCTCGAGTCCTTGGGCCAGAGCAGCTTTGACACCCGTGTCGTCAGTCACGTCGAGCCGACAGACCAAGAAGCTGTCAGCCGGGTACTCATTGGCTAACGCTTGTTGTGCCGCCGCTACTTTTTCACTGCTGGACGAACCACAGATGACTTTGGCTCCCAAACTCAGGAGCATCTTGACGATCGCCAGGCCGATATAGCCTGTGCCGCCAGTTACCAGCGCTACTTTTCCCGTCAAATCAAAGAGCTTGTGCATAGGTGTTCTCCTTGTTGCTACGTTGTCCATTCCAACCAATCAACCAGATTCTAACAAAACCACAGTGGTTAATCTTATTATATATTTTTTCTTAAGTCAATTTGATTTTTAGCCCATTTTATGTTATTTTTTAGGATATGAGCACTCTTTATGTGGTCGCTACACCAATAGGCAATCTAGAAGACATTACCCTGCGGGCGATGCGGGTTTTGAAAGAAGTTGATTTAATTGCCTGTGAAGATACGCGGTTAACCAAAAGGCTTTTAGATCATTATCAAATCACCACGCCAACAATCAGCTATCATCAGCATAGCCAAGTCGGCAAGATTGATTTTTTAATTTCTAAGTTAAAAGAAGGCAAAAATTTGGCTTTGGTATCTGATGCCGGCACGCCAGGCATTTCCGACCCGGGTGGTTTGTTGGTTCAGGCGGCCAATCGAGAAGGCATTAAAGTTGAAACGATTCCGGGTCCCTCAGCTGTTGTTGCGGCGCTTTCCGTTTCCGGATTACCGACAGACCGCTTTCTGTTTTTAGGCTTTCTGCCGCACAAAAAAGGCCGGGAAACTTTGGTTAAAGAAATTGTTGAATCAAAATATACTATAGTTTTTTACGAATCAGTCCATCGGATTATCAAAGCTTTGGAACAACTCCAGGCGGCCAATCTCAATCGAGAAGTCGTAGTCTGTCGGGAATTGACCAAAAAATTTGAAACAGTCTATCGGGGTAAGGTTAATGAAGTTTTAGAAAAATTAAAGCCCGAGGCAGTTAAAGGGGAATTCGTGGTAATAGTTTCCAACAAGTGATTTGCCCTTGTCATTCCGAACCCCGTTATTCAACGGGGCAGGCTTGATTCGGAATTTCATTTAATGAGACCCTGAAATAAATTCAGGGTGACAACTCTAAAAATTATGTCTAAGAAATTTTACATCACCACCGCCATCCCTTATGTCAACGCCAGTCCGCACATTGGCATGGCTTTGGAATACGTCCAAACTGACGTCGTGGCCCGTTATCATCGACAAAAAGGCGATGATGTTTTCTTTTTGACCGGGGCGGACGAAAATAGTTTAAAAAATGTCCAGGCCGCCGAGAAAGAGGGAATTTCCACCAAAGAGTTGGTTGATAAAAACACCAAGCGTTTTATTGAAGCCACTAAGATTTTAAACATAACTAATGATGATTTTATTCGGACGACAGCCAAAAAACATTTTGCCGGAAGCCAAAAGCTTTGGTTAGCCTGTAAAAAAGAAGATATTTATCAAAAGAAATACCGGGGGCTTTATTGCGTCGGTTGTGAACAGTTTTATCTGGAGAAAGAATTGGTTGACGGCAAGTGCCCCGAGCACCTGACCAAGCCGGAAGTAGTGGAAGAAGAGAATTATTTTTTTAAACTTTCTAATTATCAAAAGAAGCTGGAAAAATTAATCGAATCGGATCAATACCAGGTTGTTCCCCAGTCGCGGAAAAATGAAGTTTTAAGTTTTATCAAAATGGGTCTGGAAGATTTTTCCATTTCCCGCTCGCAGAAGCGCGCCAAAAATTGGGGCGTGCCCGTACCCGGTGATGAGGCGCAAGTAATGTATGTTTGGTTTGACGCTTTAAGTAATTATATTACCGCTTTAGATTACGATAGTGATGGTAAAAATTTTAAAAAGTACTGGCCCGCCGATGTCCATGTGGTGGGCAAAGGCATTATTCGTTTTCACGCGGTGTACTGGCCAGCAATGTTAATGTCCGCCGGGTTGGCTTTGCCTAAAAAATTATTTGTTCATGGTTATATTAATATTGAAGGTGGCAAGATGTCGAAATCTTTGGGCAATGTCGTTGATCCCTTTGAATTAGTCAACAAATACGGGGTTGAGCCAGTGCGTTATTATCTGCTTCGTTATATTCATCCAGTTCAAGATAGTGATTTTAGTATTGAACAATTTGAGCAGGCTTATACTGCAGATTTGGCCAATGGCTTGGGTAATCTGGTGAGTCGGGTAGCGGGGTTAGTTGAGCAAAATTCAGTCGAGATTAAGCAAGATAAGCAAGATAAGCAATATAAGGAGTTTGGTAAGTTAGTAGATGGATTTTTGTTTGACCAGGCTTTGAAATATATTTGGGATAAAATTTCCGCCTTAGACGGGCTGATTGCCGAAACTAAGCCTTGGGAATTAGCTAAGCAAGGTAAGACCAAAGAATTGGCAAAAGTTTTAAATGAAGCGGCCGGCGGTATTCTGCAGGTGAGCCAATTGTTAGTGCCTTTCTTGCCCGAGACGGCAGAAAAAATAGAAAAGGTTTTTACGGCTAAACCTATTAAAAAAGGCGAGCCGCTGTTTCCAAGATTAACATAATTAGATTGTCATGCCGAACTTGTTTCGGCATCTCATTAAATTAACCAGATCCTGAAACAAGTTCAGGATGACAAGTGGGGAGAATATGTTTCTAACCATTCTTGATCTCATTTTGCTCCTTATTTTGTTTTTATTCATTGCCTTTGGTTTTGCTATGGGGTTGGTTCAAGCAATCGGCGCTTTGGTCGGCGTAGTTGTCGGTGCCTGGCTGGCCGGTCAGTGGTATGAGCCAGTCAGTGGCTGGCTGACGCCAATTTTACTTGGCCATGCCGTAACGGCAAAAATCATCGCCTTTATTTTAGTTTTTACTTTGGCCAACCGTTTGATTGGTCTGGTATTTTGGTTTATCAATAAAATTTTTAATCTCATTTCGATTATTCCTTTTACTAAAAGCATCAACCGGCTGCTCGGTGCTATCCTTGGCTTGCTGGAAGGAACGCTATCTTTAGGCATAATTTTATACTTTGCCTCACAAATTACAATTTCGGACTGGTGGCTTGGTATTATCAATGGCTCGCAGGTCGCCTCGTTGCTCATAACCGTAGCTGGAATTTTAACCCCGCTTTTGCCGGAGATTTTAAGGCAGGTTAAGGCAGTAATGTAGAATTTCTAATTTCTAATACCTAAGCTCTAATCAATGTCTAATTCACAATGCCTAATGTCTAAAAATTTAGTCATTGGTTATTGGGATTTTATTAGACATTAGAAATCAGTAATTAGAAATTTTATGTTGATTGATTCTCACGCTCATCTAAATTTTGAAGATTTTGCTAATGACTGGCAAACAGTGATTGCAGATTGTCAAAAAAAAGGTGTTTGGCTGATCAACGTTGGTTCGCAGCTTGGCACCAGCCGAAAAGCCATAGCAATCGCTAACCAGTATGAAAAGGGAGTTTATGCGGCTTGCGGTCTTCATCCGATTCATGTTTCGGGCAGCACTTTTCACCCCGAAGCTTTCAATATTGATGAATATCGGAGTTTAATTAAGAGTTCAAAAAAAGTTGTAGCCCTTGGTGAAACCGGACTTGATTTTTTTCATTCAGACAAAAATATTGAAAATCAAAAAAAAGTTTTTGCCAAACATTTGAATTTAGCTCAAGAGTTTGGTTTGCCCGTAATTGTTCATGCCCGGAATAGTCAGGATGGGAGAAAAGATGCTTATGAAGAGATTTTGAAAGTGCTCAGAGCTCCGAGCTCAGAGCTCCGAGCTCAGGGCACTGAGCTTAAAGGAGTGATTCATTGCTTCGGCGGTACATTGGAACAAGCCAAGGCATTTTTAGACCTTGGTTTTTATATTGGCTTTACCGGAGTGATTACCTTTCCGAAGACGGAAAATTTGGCCGTAGTCGTGAAATCTTTGCCCCTAAATAAAATTTTGGTGGAAACCGACAGTCCCTATTTAGCCCCCTCTCCTTACCGCGGCCAGCGCAACCGGCCGGAATATGTCGAATTGGTAGCCCGGGAAATTGCTAAAATTAGAGGCTTAGAGTATAATGAAATTGAAAACCAAACTTTCAAAAACGCAATTAAATTATTTACCCCGTTAGAAATATAACTAACTTTGTTAATTAGTTATATTTCAACTAGAAAGTTAATATAGAGCATCTAAATAATTAATCAATAATTTCTAACGGGGTTTAACACCAATAATTATGCCTCATCTGGATGATGATTGCCCTTGCGGTTCGGGTAAGCCCTATGGCGAATGTTGTGGGGCGGCCGAACCATGCGACTGCGGATCAGGCAAACCGGCTGGCGAGTGCTGTTACTAGTTTATAGAGAAAGCCTGCTTTCAGGCAGGACAAACCTAGTATAAAAAAACTCTAATCAGTGGAATTTAGAGATATTTATTTTTACTTAGCTTTTTCGGCTAGGTTTTTATTTTTTTGTTTGACAAATATTTTTAATTATTATTAAATTACAGTTAGGTTAGTGTTTAACAGGTGGAGGAAAAACCATGCCAAACCGAGAAACACTGGAACAGCAGGCGGCAATTCGGCGGTCTACTGATCAGCAGTCTGCTGTCTGTCGGGCGTGCGGCCAACTATGCGGCGGCAACTCCGAGAAGAATCCTCATACGCCGTGCCCTCTGTGCGGTCACAGGAGTTAAGAAGGATTCAAACCCCATTGAGGGGAGGTGAAAGAATTGGGAGAAGACGGCATTAATGCTGTTTTGGCGAATGCCAAGCCAGGCGCTTCGGTCCGGGTTGGCCGGAAAGGTTTGCAAGGCGGTGAAGTAGTTACCACCTTGAAGATCAATTCGATCGTCCGTGACGAAGGTGGCGACCCGGCAATCGTCAAACTTGAAGGAGGAGGTGTGCTCTTCATCGTCGGTGAGACCTGGTATTTCAGCGACCAGCCCGTCAGTTTGGTCGAGTGACAATACCGGGTGTTGTCCAGTTTAAGCGGGTAGGCCTTGATTGGCTTATCCCGTCTTTTTTTACTACCGAAAAACTGGTGTCAGGCCGGCAATTTTAAGGGGCCGCCCCCAGACTTGAAGAAATTTCTTTTTTATAATATAATCATTATTGTAATAATTAATCTTATTAACTAAATTTACAAACTATGTTTCTGCTAGTAATTGTAATCAGCCTCTTGTCGTTGGTGGTTGCCTATCTTTTAGCTCAGCAAATTTTAAAGAAAGATCAAGGTAGCCCTCAGATGCAAGAGATCGCGGCGGCCATTAAAGAAGGAGCGATGGCTTTTTTAAAACGGCAATATGGGACAATTACAACTTTGTCCCTCGTTTTAGCTTTGTTAATTTTTGCCATTTACGCTTTTTCCGGCAAATTTTCTTATGGCTGGCACACCGGCTTAGCCTTTTTATTAGGGGCGGCTTGTTCCGCTATTTCCGGCTACGTCGGCATGTATATTTCGGTCCGAGCCAATTTACGGACAGCGGCCGCTGTGGGCAAAAGCCTGAATGAGGCGTTGAAAATCTCTTTGCGTGGCGGTGCGGTTTCAGGTTTTTTGGTTGTAGCTTTATCACTTTTGGGTGTGGCCGGACTTTTTTATTTATTTGGCGGCCTGAAAAATCCGATGGAAGCGCCGCTTCTAATGGTTGGTTTTGGTTTTGGCGCTTCGTTTGTCGCGCTCTTTGCCCAGCTGGGCGGCGGAATTTATACCAAAGCCGCTGATGTCGGCGCGGACTTGGTCGGTAAAGTGGAAGCCGGCATTCCCGAAGATGACCCGAGAAATCCGGCCGTGATCGCTGATTTAGTCGGCGATAACGTCGGTGACTGTGCTGGCCGTGGTGCCGATTTGTTTGAATCAACAGCGGCGGAAAATATCGGGGCAATGATTTTAGGCATTGCTTTATTTCCCGTTTTTGGAATTAATGGTATTATTTTTCCCCTCGTTGCCCGGGCTTTCGGTTTAGTCGCTTCGGTTATCGGCGTGATGTCGGTAAAAATCAAAGAAGATGAAGACCCGATGAAAGGTTTAAACCGAGGTTATTTTTTAACTACGATTTTGGCTACTTTAGGTTTTGCTTTGGCTTCTTATCTTTTGTTAACCCAATTTTGGGTCTGGTTTTTTCTGGCCGGTTTCGTTGGTATTTTGACTAGTGTTGCCTTTGTTTATATCACTCAATATTACACGGAATACAAATATCGGCCGGTTAAAGAAATTGCCAAGGCATCCGAAACTGGTGCGGCAACTAACATCATCAGCGGGTTTGCGGTTGGTTTGGAAAGTACCGGTCTGCCGGTTTTGGTGATTTCCGCCGCCTTACTGGGCGCTTACTTTCTGGGCAAATTTTCCGGTGTGCCAGATGGCGGTTTGTATGGGACAGCGATGGCGACCATGGGCATGTTGGCGACTTGCGCTTTTATTTTAGCGATGGATACTTTTGGTCCGATCACTGATAATGCCGGCGGCATTGTTGAAATGTCCAAATCTCCCGAAGAAGTTCGGAAAAAAACTGATCGCTTGGATTCAGTGGGCAATACCACCAAAGCTTTGACCAAAGGTTATGCGGTTGGCTCGGCAGCCTTGGCGGCATTCTTACTTTTTTCTGCCTATCTGCAGGAAGTTAAATTAGAAAGTATTGACTTGGCTAAACCGGTAGTATTTGTCGGCGGTTTAATTGGTGCGGGGTTGATTTTCTTCTTTTCCGCTTTGGCCATTCGGGCAGTGGGCCGGGCAGCTTACTATATTATTAATGATGTCCGGGCGCAGTTCAAAGAAAAGCCGGGGATTATGGCCGGGACGGAAAAACCAGATTATGCCCGGTCAGTTGATATCTGCACCCGCGGTGCTTTAAAGGAAATGATTTTACCAGGCTTAACTGCCATAATTGTGCCAACCGCGGTGGGGATTTTGCTGGGTGTTGAAGCAGTCGGCGCGACTTTGATGGTTGGTACCATTGTTGGTATCGTCATGGCTTTACTTTTGAATAATGGTGGTGGCGCCTGGGATAACGCCAAAAAATACATTGAGACCGGCGCTTATGGCGGCAAAGGTTCAGCCACTCATAAAGCAGCGGTGGTTGGTGATACGGTCGGCGATCCATTCAAAGACACGGCTGGTCCGTCACTTCATGTGTTGATTAAATTACTTTCGACTCTTACCTTAGTATTAGCTTCGTTATTCTTGATGTTCTAAAGTCAAGAAATCAAAAAATCAAGAAAGCAAGTCAAAAAATCAAGGCGAAGTCCAGCTTTGATTTTTTGTTTTTTTGATTTTTTGATAATGTTGACTTTGGCCCTTATAATCATTAAGATATAAGCAAGAAAGTGGAGGGGCGTTCCTTTCACTGTTTTTTGATGAACCCTTTGACATTCGACAACTTGACAGCCCGTGCTGTCAAACCGGTGCCAAGGAGTGTTGTGGACTCGTCGTCTGCCCAGTGGGCGGACCCCATGATGGTCGTCAAAAGAAACGACACCAACGGCCATAGAGGCCAAGGTAAAGGAGACGAGTATGAATGCAGGAAGAATCTTGACGTTAGGTGAAGTCAGCAAACGATTGGGTCCGCGAGGAGCAATCCTTACCAATGACCACATCGTGCTGACGCCGAAACCCCAAGGGCATTTCCATGCCCGGGGGTATTTTGCCAAGGACGCAGTTCTGTCCGATGCAGCCAGCGCGCTGGCCATTGCCGATGAAATTGCGGCCCGCTTTGAAAACGATGGCATCCAAGCCGTCGTTGGACCGACCGTTGCTGGTGTCAGTATTGCGGCCTTAGTGGCAACGCAGCTTTATCTGCGAACCGGTGATGACACCATCAACTGGGGCTATGCCGAAGAAACCGAGGACGAAATCGAGGTGTGTCGTGTTATCGACGACGTGCTCCAGGACAGGCGCGAGAAGCTGCTTTTGCCCAACAAGGCGATCCGCGTGATCCGGCGTGGTCTGCCCGCGTACTTCAATGGCATGCGAACGCTGGTGGTTGAGGATGTTTTCTCAAGCGGCGGGTCGGCCAAAGTCACGATGATTGCGGCCGAGCAGGTCGGGGCCATCATCGTTGGTATGGCCGTCATCTGCAACCGCAGTGGGCTGACGGCGACCGATTTCGGCGTGCCGAAACTGGAAGTACTGTTCAACATTCCGATGGAAATGTTTCCGGAGGAAACCTGTCAGTTGTGTGCTGACTTGGTGCCGATCAACATGACGGTTGGGCATGGGGCGAAGTTCTTCGCCCGCTGTCCCGACAGCAAAGTGCCGAGGAAAGAGTAGAGGAAGGGGAAACGATCCCCACAACGAATAGAGGAGAAGATCAGAATGACATACGACAGGACACAGAATGCAGGCGTACGCCTGCTGAAAGCGCAGAAAGCGCAGCGAACCAACCTGTGTGTTGGGTTGGACGTGCACATTACTCCCAAGGTCGGGCTCGGTGCGGACTTTTATCATCAGTTCGCCAAGCCCGATACGCAAGAACAGTTTCGGCAGATACTCGCGCTGGCGGCGAATTTCGGGTTAGCAGTCCCTTCACCGTCCGGAGACTCGCAGGAAAAGTTACTCTCCGGCATCATGGAGTACTTCCTGCAGATCATCCGTTTCTCGTTCAAGCACCAGATCTTTGTCTACAAGCCGCAGGCCTCGTTCTACGATCGCCTTGGCTTCGCGGGCAGCTTGATTCTGCACCGGCTTGGGCGGGAAATTCACGAGCAAGGCCAAGCTCTTGGCGTGCCGTACTTCGCGGGTTTGGATAAGAAATGCGGCGACATCATGACTACCCAGGAGCCATTCTATGAGGCTTTCCTGAACGGTCTGGGTGAAGAAAGCGTCCCTGGTTTGCCCGGTCAATACGGGTTCGATACAATGACGATCACGACCTACATGGGTCGGGAAGTCATTGAACCCGGTCTGGCCTGGTACAAGAACGGCAAGGGCGCGATCGTGGTCACCCTTTCGAGCAATCCGTCCGGCACGGAGATACAGGACGCATTGGCAACCCCGAATCCGGGCCGCCAGCTCACGGAAAAGCAGGAACCGTATCGGTTATCGGCCGAAACCGTTGCTTCCATCGAACAGAAGCTTGGCCGGCCGCCAACTGTCGCGGAACTGATGCTTGACATCACCGAGCGGGTCAGTGCGACCAGTGGTATCAACGATGCGGCAACTGGCATCAGCCCGTTGTTCAGCGTTGTGGGCAGCACGGTCAAAGAGCCAGGTGCTTTCCGCTTATTGCGGCCGCGCGGTATCGCATTGGTGCCGGCTTTCGGCGCTCAGGGTGGCAAATTCGCCTACATGATGCCGATACTTGCGCATGACGACGACGAAGAAATGGCGGGCCAGGGTGCGATCTGCTCCTCGTCGCGAGGCCATGACTTCGCATTTCAGCCGGAAAACGGCGGTGACGGCAATCCGCTGAATATCGAGGGCAACCTTGTCCGCGCCATTGAGGCGTTTCGTCACAGCGAGAAGGCAGCTTACGAAGAGGTTCACATCCACTACCCGTATGCTGCCTAGTCAGGCGGCTACACAACCGGAGGGAAACTAACGTAAGTAAACAACCCCGTTTGGTATTCAAGGAGGAAGCCAGACGGGGCTCTTTTTTTACATGACGCGAATTACGCGAATGTATTCGTTTAATTCGCTCCTATTCGTGTAATTTGCATAAAGCCGTTGACAAAACCCCAAGCCTAATGTTAAGTTGAAATGCTCAAATGAACTGATGATGTACGGATGACAATAGGAGGAATACTATGGCCAGACCAACACCAGACCAGGTGGCTTTTCTGCAAAGCCACGGCCTTGAGCCACCAAGAAGCGTTTGGAACTGTAAGCCAAACAAGTGGCTTTGTCAGCATCTTATTGCCTACTTCAAGCAAGGAAACGGTGCTACCCAAAAAGGAGCCGCCGAAACGCTAGAGGATCGGGTCGAGCTCTATGAAGCGGCTTTGCTGGAGTTTTTGCACTTGATCGTTGTACCAATAGTGCTTAAACCCAGGGGTATCCTTGTCGATGAAACCAATGGTCCGCTTGAGGTTTTAGGAATCGATCCTAAGTCACCGGGGTACGTGGCCCGCCAGAAACAAGAAGCAAAGGAGGGTGATCCCGCAATCAGTCCATTCCACGTCACCATTGTGCCGGCCAATACCTTGATTAAAGAAGGGAACGTCTACGGGGGAGACCTGGAAGACTACTGTGTTGCACCGCAGGGAATTATGACTGAAGGCCATTCGTTTTATCGTTTCGGCCAGGGGAGGGTTCATATTCCGGGCGAACCGGCTGAGCCGGTCAATTTCTTTCGACTGCTGGAGTTCGATGCTGGTCTGCTCTAATCCGCTTTCGGAACTTCGATGTTAGCTAATGACATTCGAGGATCCGGGGGCGGTCTTTTTTAATCCGATGCTAATAATGCCCGCTACGACTCGCGTAGCGAGGCGAGCGAATAGTATGCGAATGTTGCTAATAGCCATTCGTATCATTCGCATGTCATTTGTAGATTCGCATCGCGGCATTGACTTTTGCCATAATTTTCGCTAAATTTGAGGCAGTTAGCGGAGGGAGTGTTCCTTCCAAGAGTCAACTGGTAAGCAACTAGATTAGGTTGGGAGACGAACAATGATACGAGAATTGATCGGACCAGTCGAACAGAGAGGTGGTGTGCCTCAGATAACTTTGGCTCACTACCTGAGCCTACCGCCGCCGTTGAGGATGCTCCATGGCATCGTCCACCATTGGGCTGAAGCTCAGCCGACGAAAACAGCCATCATCAATGTCGCTTTTGATGAAAGCCGGCAGATGGTTGTCGAGGAAACGCCGTACGGATTGTTGGATATGCTGACCACGGCTTTAGCCTTTCGGCTGTATCAGTTGGGCTTGCGACCCGGCGATGTGTTTGCCGCTTGGCTGCCTTTCATCAAGGGGCATATCTTGTTGCAGTACGCCTGCAGCAAGATCGGGGTGATACACATGCCTCTTGACCTGCGCTGGAAACCGGGGGAAGTCATTCGGATGTTGCAGCTTGTTGGCGCCAAGGGCTTTGCCTTTTTGGGTCAGACACCGAAAGGTGATTTCCGGCCCGTGGCCGAGGCAGTCAAGCAGCAGTGTTCGAGCGTTGAATTCCTATTGCAGTTTTCGCCAGCGGGTCAAACGTTGGTGCCGGGCGCCTTTTCTGCCATGACAGTAGCGCTTGAAGCTATGCAGGCCTTCGGCGGGGCAACACCTGGTGAACTGCAGGAGTTCAATAGGGTTATGGCGGGTATTACGCCAGACCATAGCGCTCAGATCATCTGCACGTCCGGCTCCACCGGTCTACCCAAGGCCGCGCTCTTACGCCATCGCAACGTCACCGCCCAAAACTTGTGCTTGGGCACGGCTTTTGGCATCGGACAAGATACTACGATGCTGGTCAACCTGCCTCCTTGGCATGTTGGCGGTGGAGCCGAGCAGTTGCTGACCACGCTGTTTTTCGGCGGCACTGCGGTCGTTCTGCGGTTGTTTGATTCCCAGTACCCAGAGGAAAGCCTCCAGGTCATCGAGCGCTTCAAGTGCACGATACTGGGAATGATCCCCACGATGTTGCGAATACTTTGGAAGTTGCCGGATTTCGATAAGTTCGACCTCAGCTCGCTTACGACGGCAATCTACGGCGGCGAACCGTTGTTTTCCGGCGAACCGGAAAAGCTGGCGGCTATGGCAGCAACGTGGGGTACCGGCTTGGGCCTAACTGAAATAGGCGGGTTTGGTAGCTACAATCTGACCGGTTCAATCGGCGATCTCGGCGTCGACATGCCGATTACGCCGCTTACAATCCGCGGCCCGATGGGTCCGGATGGCCAAGCTGGTGAAGTTTTGCCAAATGGGCAAGTAGGCGAAGTTTGCTTTGCCGGCCCGCAAGTCTTTGCCGGTTATATGGGCGACGAAGCAGCTACCCGGGCGACCGTTACTCCGGAAGGTATCTGTTACACCGGGGATCTTGGCTGCCTCGACAGCGAGTGTCGGTTGCACCTGACTGGCCGCAAGAAGAACGTGGCCAAAGTCAGTGGCAATCTATTTTCACTGGAAGAAGTGGAGCGGCATTTCAGTGCCTGCACCGGGGTTAACGTTTGTGTAGCGGTAACCTTGCCTCATCGCCAGACCACGGAAGGGGTAGTTCTGGTACTTGCCGGTGATATCAGCGAGGAAACGCTGAATGATCATGCCTTGCAGATTGCCGCTTACAAGCGACCGGCGCTTTACGTCCGGGTTGATACGTTACCGGCCTTAGGGTCGGGCAAAGCCGATCGCCCAGCGATCCGAGACATCGCTCGGAAAGCTGCCGGCCAACACCTGGAGGACGGCTGGTTGCTTGACTGATCTTTGGATCAACTCGATATTTTCAATGCCGCTTTCGGAACTAGAGGAACCGAAGGCGGTCTTTTTTTTAGTATCCGAATAGCACACTACGAATGCGCACATCCGAATGCTATTTGTAGATTTGGATAGATTTGTAGATTGGGATTATATTCCCTTGACATTTTCTGTAAATTTGCTATGCTATTTTGTTGTTTTGTTTAGGGAGTATATTGGAGGGATTTTTGGCGCAGTACTACCTAGGCGGAAGGATACCAAGATGAAGAGATCGGGGACATTGCGGAAGGTAGTAGACAATCTGGGCACAATCATCATGCATGGAATGTTGCTTATAGCAGTTGTTGCTCTGATTGTCGCCATCATCTTGCCGGCGGTAGTTCGGATGTGGCCTCTCCCGTAGAGGCAGTTCCGACCAGTTGGCAGATAGTAAAGGCACGGGCCGGTTCAGGTGGACTGGCTCGTTTTTCTTTAGCGAAATTTGTGTTAAAATCAAGGTAAGCGATAAAGTGATAGAGTTAATAAAGCGATAAAGTTCATTCAACTTTATCGCTATATCGCTTTATCGCTCTATGTAACTCACTATGGAAATCAAGCTAAAAACTCTGAATCCACAGCAGAAACAGGCGGTCACTCATGATGGGGGACCTCTTTTAATCGTGGCTGGGGCCGGTACCGGCAAGACTACGGTTATTACCCAGCGGATTGCCTGGCTGATTGAAGAAAATAAAGCAAAAAGTGATGAGATTTTAGCTTTGACTTTTACCGATAAAGCGGCCGGGGAAATGGAGGAACGAATTGATCAGCTTTTGCCTTACGGCTATGTTGATCTTTGGATTTCGACTTTTCATGCCTTTGCCGAAAAGATTCTGAAAGCTCATGCTTTGGAAATTGGCCTGCCAAATGATTTTAAACTTTTGAATCAGACTCAGCAGTGGATGCTGGTCAGGCAGAATTTAGATAAGTTTAATCTGGATTATTATCGGCCGCTTGGTAACCCGACCAAATTTATTCATGCTTTAATCAAACTTTTTTCTCGGGCCAAAGATGAGGTGGTGACGCCGAAAGATTATTTAAACTATACCAAGGATTTGGAACTTAACATTGATTCGGCCGATTTTGTCAAAAATATCTTGGATGCCCAAACGATCAAAATGCTTTCGAAAAAAGAAAAAAAGGAATTTGTGGCCCAGGAAATTAAAAAAGCCAAAGAAGTCGCTGAGGCTTTTCATGTCTATCAGCAATTACTTTTGCAAAATAACGCTTTGGATTTTGGTGATTTAATTAATTATTGTCTGAAACTTTTTAAAGACCGGCCGGCAGTTCTGGCCAAATACCGCCAGCAGTTCAAATATATTTTAGTTGACGAATTTCAGGACACCAATTACGCCCAATACGAGCTGGTTAAACTATTGGCGTCGCCGCAAAATAATGTCACAGTGGTTGGTGATGACGACCAATGCTTACCTCCCGAATCTTTGGTTGAGACAAATAAAGGCAAGAAGAAAATTAAAGATATAAAAGTGGGTGACCAAGTGGTTACTGCTGTTGGCCGTGGTTATTTAAGCTATAGGCTGGTTACTAAAGTTTTTGAGAACAAAAAGAAAGCCAAGTTTATCACTTTTAAGACTGCCAATGGTTATCGCATTAAAGTCACTGATAATCATAAAATGTTTTGTTTTGTCCCGGCTATTGATGATAAAAAATATTATTATGTCTATTTAATGCACCGTAAAAATTTAGGCTGGCGGATGGGGGTAACCAATGATTTGGCTTTACGTTTAAGGCTGGAAAGATCAGCCGACCGGATCTTAGGGATTAAAACTTGTTTGAGTGAAACTGAAGCAAGATTTTATGAAACCATCTATTCTTTAAAATATAATATTCCAACGGTCTGTTTTCAAGAAAGAAAAGGTTTGGCAGTTAAAGGCGAATGGTTAAGTAAACTTTATCAAGAAATTAATACTGAAGAGAATGCCAGTCGATTAGCTAAAGATTTGAATTTAGACTTAGCCAGTCATCATTATTCTTTAGGGGCGGTTAATCGGGGTAAACAATTAAGGATAAAAATTAATCTGGAGATGTGCCATCGCCGTTATCGGAGTAAATTTGCCAAAAGCAGTCATTTAATTAATCCTAAAGTTATTCATTATTTAAGTTTAGAAACTTCAGATTTGGTAACTATCAGGAAATTGAAGCGAGCTGGTTTTAAATTTAAGCCAGCCAAAAAGGGTTATCGGTTACGCCTTTACGGCACTGATTTAAAAGAATTAGGAGACTTAGCTTTAAAGTTAGAAAGGATAACGGGTGGAATTTTAGAAGTTAGTGCTAAATTAGGAAAAGAAAATATTCAAACTAGAAAGACTTTAGTTATGCCAGCCAAAAATATTATGCTTGGTCAGTATTTGCCGGTTTTAACCAAAAATGGTGTGATTTATGATCGGATAGTCGATAAAAATGAAGAGGAAAAAAGAACAGTGATAGTTTATGATTTAGAAGTAGAAAATACCCATAATTTTGTTGCTGACGGTATAGTGGTTCATAATTCAATTTATAAATTCCGCGGCGCTTCAGTTTCCAATATTTTGGAATTCAAACACGATTATCCTAAGTCAGCGGAAATATTTTTAAATAAAAATTACCGTTCGACCCAAGATATTTTGGATTTATCTTACAAATTCATTCAGCAGAATAATCCGGATCGCCTTGAGGTCAAGCTGGCCAGCAGGCAAGCCGGTAAACTCAGTAAAAAGTTGGTTGCCCAAAATAAAGACAAAGGGTTGATCAGTCATTTAGCCTTCAATACGATCGATGACGAAGTCAGGGGAGTTTTAAAACAAGTTGTTGATTTGAAAGAAAAAGATAAATCAGCTGGCTGGAGTGATTTTGCCATTTTAAGCCGGACTAACGAAGTGGCCAACTATTTTGTTAATGCCATTGCCCAAACCCAGATTCCTTATCAATTTGTCGCTTCCCGTGGGCTTTATTCCAAGCCGGTAATTTTGGATATTTTAGCCTATCTTAAACTTTTGGATAATTACCGGGAAAGTGCGGCGATGTATCGGGTTTTAGGCTTTTCGGTTTTTGGTTTGGGGTTTGCCGATATTAATACTCTTAATTACTGGGCAAACCGTAAAGGCATTTCCCTTTACCAATCTTTAAAACAAGCCGCGGCTTTGCCCAATACTGAAGAAGAAACCCGGGGCAAGCTTAAAAATATCTTGCTGCATTTGGAAAACCATAGCCGTTTGATTCAGGAAAAAACCGTTGGCGAAATCGTCATTGCTTTTTTGGAAGATACTGGCTACCTACAGGATTTAGTTAAAAAAGACGATTTGGCCGCTCAACAAGCAGTGAGTTATCTAAATCAGTTTTACAAAAAGATTAGTGAATTTGAAAATTCAACTTCGGATCAATCAGTCAAAGGTTTTTTGGACTTAATCGAGCTGGAATTAGAAGCCGGCGAAGCCGGGAGCCTGACCAATAATTTGGATGAAGGCCCTGATAGCGTCAAAATTATGACGGTCCATGCGGCCAAGGGTTTGGAATTCAAGTATGTCTTTATTGTCAATTTGGTTGACCGGCGTTTCCCCATTGATGACCGTAGAGATCCGCTGGAGCTGCCGGAAAAATTGATTAAAGAAATTTTGCCGCAAGGCGATGCCCATCTTCAGGAAGAACGGCGGTTATTTTATGTGGCAATGACGCGCGCTAAACAAGGTCTATTCTTCACTTCCGCGGCTGATTGCGGCGGGGCGCGGCGCAAAAAGATTTCTCGGTTTTTGGCAGAGCTTAAAGAGATTGGCTTAAAAATTGCCAGCGATTCCAAAGCTAGCAAAGGCGGTGGATTGCTGGAGCAACGGACCCAGAAAATCAGAGTGGAAATCGGGACTGGGGAACTGGAAAATATTGTCCCGACCCGTTTTTCCTTTACCCAGCTGCGGGCTTTTGAAAGTTGTCCGTATCAATACCGCTTTGCTCATATCTTGCGCGTGCCTGTTCGGGGCAAAGCCCAGTTCTCCTTTGGCAAAACCATTCATGCCACTTTGCAGCAGTTTTTTGATTTAGTCCGGCAGCGGTCCAATGTCCAGCAGGTTGATTTGTTTGGACAAGCGGCTCAGAGCTCAGAGCTCAGAGCTCAGGGCCCCAAAGTAAGTCTTGATGAACTTTTAGCAATTTATGAAAATACTTGGATCGACGATTGGTATGTCAGCCGAAAAGAGCATGATGAGTATAAACAAAAGGGTCGGAAGGCTTTGACTGAATTTTATAAAAAAATTGAAAAAGATATTCCAATTCCCAAATATCTGGAGCGGCCGTTTAATCTGAAGTTGGAATGTGAGGATGAGGAATATACGATTAAAGGGGTGATTGACCGAATTGACGCCTTGGATGGTGGTATTGAAATTATTGATTATAAAACCGGGGCCGGCCGGACCAAAGAAAATTTTACTGCCGAAGATAAAGAACAGCTTTTGATTTATCAACTTGCCGCTGAGCAGGTGCTTTCCGAAAAAGTGGAAAAATTGTCTTTTTACTATGTTGAAACCGGCAACGTTGTTTCATTTCTGGGTAGTCAAAAAGAGCTGGGAAGTATTAAAAAGAAAATGATTTGTACCATTAACGAAATTAAAAAAGGCCAGTTCCCACCCAAGCCCGGCATGATGTGTGGATGGTGCGATTTCAAGAATATCTGTGAATTCCGAGCTTTATAGTTTTTTCTTTTGTCATTCTGAATTCGTTTCAGAATCTCATTTATTGCAGGTCAACTTTATGACTTTAGTTAAAATCGATAAACTTTTACCCAAATCAATCAAAAAAGCCGGTCTGACCAATCAACTGGCGGCCAAAGATTTTTTAAACCAGTTCCAAGAAGCTGGGGAATTAGTTTTTGGTGAATCAGTGATGAAAAAGATCAAACCTTTGAAATGCGAAGGCGGCATCCTAACGATTTCTTGTTTATCTTCGGTTCTATCTCAAGACTTGAAAGCTAGGGAAAAAACGTTAATTTGGCAGCTCAATCGGTTTTTTGGCCAAAGGGTCGTTGAGAAGATAAAAATTTTAAATTAAGTTTTTTAAAAAAGAACCCAGGGGTGACTAGTCCTAAGGTTCCAAAGTTGATTTTGGTGGCAATGGGAGTCCTCCTATTACATTGGTGGTAGCTCTAGGCTCTTTTGGTAGGCCGCAAGCACATCCACCAGATTGCCGTTTACTTGGGCGACAGTGATAAAATCGACGTTGCCGCCGTGGCCGGTAGTTTTCACTACACATTCTACGGCAGCCAAATCCACTGTCTGGCCACAATGACGCTCGTGCTCGGTGATAATCTCACCGATTGGGTCGCCGAGGCCACCGTGTTGTGAGTCAGTAATCTTCAGTACTGGGATTACTGGCCCGGCGCGAAGGGCCAGTCCAGGTTCTCGAGGAGTTTGTCTTTGCTCGCGTTCAACAGCCGTAGGTCCTAACTGAGAATTACGCAGCTTGAACCAAATGGCTGTACTGACACTATTGACGGGTGCTCGCCGGTTGCCCAGAGTGGTTGCGAGAAAATCAAGGTCGCACTCTATTTCACTGAACCCAGTCAAGGTATCAGGATGGGCATTGATTCCTCTTTCTCTCTGCACCCACGGGTTTCGGGCAACAAACTCTCTCTTGTCCTGATTACTGCTGCCTATCTGTGTCATGATTTTATTCTTGTCTCCTTTCGCCTTGGTGAATTCTCATTTCTCCGTTTCAGCCTATTATCTTAATCTCAGTAATCATTTTTGTCAAGACGGGTTATGTTTAAAAAAATTACCTATCAACTTTTAATTATTTTGGCAATTTTGATTCTGGCAACGGTTTTTTTATCTTTTTTTTATAAAAATAAATCGCTTACCCCAACTAGCGAGGTAAGTCAAACTGGAGTTAATAATATGGCTAAACAAATCATTCGCCAACCTGCTTTAGCCGGCAGCTTTTATCCGGGTCAAAAAGACGCTTTACAGAAAATGATTAATGATTTTTATGCTAATGTTTCAGCTCAAGAGTCAACCAGCACTCCCAGGATTTTAATTGTTCCCCATGCTGGCTATGTCTATTCTGGCCAAGTCGCTTCTTATATTTTTAAACAGTTAGAAGGCACTGATATAAAACGGGCAATTATTCTTGGCCCGTCTCACCATTTTCCGGCTGCTGGTCTTTATATTTCTAGTGCCACAGCTTGGCAGACACCTTTAGGCGAAGTCAAAGTAGCAGATTTGAATGATGAATTGGCCAAAGAAAATAATTTTGAGGTTAACGATTCAATCCATCAGCCCGAGCATGCCATTGAAATTGAGTTGCCGTTTTTACAGGCCATTCTTCCTAATATTGAAATTGTGCCAATTGTGGTAGGCGAATTAAATTCTCAAGAGCAAACTGATTTTGCCCAAATTTTAAATAAATCTTTTGATGCCCAAACCGTTTTGGTTGTTAGTGTTGATTTATCACATTATCATCCTTACCAAGAAGCAGAGAAGTTGGACAACCAATCAATTCAGGATATTTTAAATTTGGATGATATCGGCGTTATTGATGATGAAATTGACGCGCCTTGGGCGGTGGCTTCAATTTTGAAATTAGCCAAGCAGAATGGCTGGCAGCCCAAGTTGTTGAAGTATGCGAATTCCGGTGATGTGACCGGCGATAAGTCGGCAGTGGTTGGGTACTCGGCCATTGGTTTTTACGGAGAGAGTAATAAAGCGATAGAGCGATATAGCGATAAAGATGAGTACAGTGAAGCGGAGAAAAAGGAATTGCTGCAAGTGGCCCGGGCAACAATTGAGCAGTATCTTAAAGAAGGAACAATTTACGAACCGAAAATCGAAAATCCAAAATTCAAAGAAAAGTGGGGCGTATTTGTGACCCTCACTAAAAGTGGTCAGTTGCGGGGCTGCATCGGCTATATTCAACCAATTAAACCTTTACTTGAGGCAGTGCGGGATAATGCAATTTCGGCTGCCTTTGATGACCCCCGTTTTTCGTCGGTTACCGCTTCAGAGTTGGATAAAATTGAGATTGAAATTTCGATTTTAACTGTTCCGCAAGCTGATACGGTGGCTAATATCATTAAAGGTAAACTCGGTACGGTTTTGGAAAATGGCAATTTGGGAGCGACTTATTTGCCCCAGGTTTGGGAGGATCTGACTGACCCAACGGAATTCTTTCAGAGTCTTTGTCGCAAAGGCGGTCTGCCTAAAGACTGTTACCAGGATAGCCAGACTAAAGTCTATTCTTACCGGGCGATTGTGTTTGGCGAATAATTAGATTTGTTATCCTCTGCTTTTTTTGTTATAATTATGATGTATTATGAGCCTTAAATCATTTTTATTATTGCTAATTTTAGGGACGCTTTTGGCCTGGCTGAGTTGGGGATTGATGCTTTTATATTTTGACCCAAGCCAAACCAGTCTTTTGGGTTTCAGCTTATTTTATCTCAGTTTATTTTTGGGTATAAGCGGCATTATCTTTCTGGTTGTTGATTGGCTCAAAGGAAAAATTTTTAAAAAACAGCTTTTATTGACTCGGCTTAAAAATTCAATCCGGCATGCCATTTTGTTTTCGATTTTGATTCTCGGTTGGCTCCTGCTAAAAAGCCATGATTTATTACAGTGGTGGAATCTATTACTTTTCATTTTAGTTTTGACGACTTTAGAGTTTTTCTGCATGTCGACTCAAAAGAATATCTATGAAGCAAAAAATTCAACAAATCAAAGAGCAGTTTAATGAGGAAATCAGTAAAATTTCTGATTTAGTTAAATTGGCCGAATTAGAAATCAGATATTTGGGCAGGAAAGCCGGGGAATTAACCCAGATTTTGCGGGGGTTAAAAACTGTCCCAGCCGACCAAAAAAAAGAAATCGGCCAGCTCGCCAATCAGCTGAAGCAAGAAATGGTGGAAAAAATCGAAACAGCAAAGAAAGTAATTAAGGGTCAGGCTATTAGTAGTGACTGGCTCGACGTTACTTTGCCGGGCGTTCAATGGCCGCAAGGTCATCTTCATCTGGTCACCCAGGCCATTTCCGAAATTACCGAAATTTTTGAACATGTTGGTTTTGTTCGCCGTCGTTATCCTGAAGTTGAGTGGGATTTTTATGCTTTTGAATCTTTGAATATGCCGCCCGATCATCCGGCCCGCGATGAATGGGAAACTTTTTTTATTGATCCTAAGCCAGTTGGGCCCAAGGGCCAGCGGGTTTTAACGCCGCACACTTCTTCGGGTCAAGTCCGGGAAATGGAGCGCAAACATTTGCCGATTCGGATGATTAATATTTCCAAGTGTTATCGCCGGCAAATTGATGTCTCGCACGCGCCGATGTTCCACCAGTTCGAAGGTTTGTTAATTGATAAAGACGTTACCATTGCCCATCTTAAGGGTACTTTAGATTATTTTGTCAAACAATTTTTTGGTCCCGATCGTAAAGCCAGGATCCGGCCGTTTCATTTTCAGTTCACTGAACCGAGTTTTGAAGTTGATGTTTCTTGTGGCCTTTGCGGCGGGAAAGGTTGTAAAATGTGCAAGGCCGGATGGTTAGAACTGGGCGGTGCTGGCATGGTTCATCCCAATGTCTTGAAAGCCGGCGGTATTGATCCCAAAAAATATTCCGGTTTTGCCTTTGGCTGGGGCGTGGAGCGGACTTATATGATGAAAGCCGGTTTAAGTATTCCTGATATCCGGATGCTTTATCAGAGTGATTTAAGGTTTCTTAATCAATTTTGAATTTCAAATTTTTAATTTCGAATGAATTTTTAATAATTCAATATTCTAATATTCGAAATTGAATCAAAATTCTAATTTAAAAATTTGAAATTAATAACCATGAATCTAAAAATATCCTACAATTGGCTCAAAGAATATCTTAAAACTGACAAATCAGTTAATGAATTTGCCAAAGAGTTTTCTTTAAAAAGCCAAACTATCGACCGGATTGAACCAGTTAAGCCGAAATTTAAAGAGGTTATTACCGCTAAAATTTTAGAAATTGAAAAACATCCCGGAGCGGATAAGTTAAAATTAGTTAAGCTGGATGCGGGCAAAACCAAACCAACAGTAGTTTGCGGCGCGCCAAATATCAAAGCTGGCCAAGTTGTTCCTTTGGCCCTAGTTGGGGCAAAGGTTTTGGATCCAACTGAAGAAGGTAAGACTTTTACTATCAAAAAAGCCAAAATTAGAGACGTGGAAAGCAATGGCATGCTTTGCTCACAAAAAGAATTAGGTCTTGGCCAGGATCATACGGGAATCATGATTTTACCCGATAAAACGCCAATTGGGAAACCACTGGAAGAAATTTTAGATTTAAATGATTATCTTTTAGAAATTGAAGTTACCTCTAATCGGCCGGATGCCATGTCTGTGGTCGGCTTAGCCCGTGAGGCAGCCTCAGCGGTCGGTGGTAAATTCACTTTTGAAACCTCGCAGCCAAATTTAAAAGTCAGCCAAGCCAAACCGCTACTCGTTGAGGTCCTGGAGCCAAAACTTTGTCCCCGCTACCAAGCAGTAGTTATGACTGACGTCGAAGTCGGGCCTTCGCCTTTGTGGCTGCAAATTAGATTACTTTCAGCCGGTCTTCGGCCGATTAATAATTTAGTTGATATTACCAATTATATTTTGCTGGAATATGGCCGGCCGATGCATGTTTTTGATTACGAAAAGCTTGCCGGTCAAAAAATTATTGTCCGCAAAGCCAAAGCGGGCGAGAAAATTTTAGCTTTAGATGGTAAGACTTATTCACTTAAGCCTGACCATTTGGTTATTGCTGACAGTAAAGTCCCCGTCGCTATCGGTGGGGTAATGGGCGGTGAAGATTCAGCCGCAACTTTTAAAACCAAAACCATTGTTTTTGAAGCGGCCGCTTTTGATCCGGTTTTGATCCGAAAAACCGCCCGTGAATTAAATTTACATTCTGAATCCTCTGATCTTTTTGAAAAAAATCTTCATTCTCAAACGACTTTAGACGGGATTTTGCGGGCAATTGAATTAACGCAAAAATTAGCTAAAGGTATTGTCGCTTCTAATATTATTGATATCAGCGCTAAAAAATACCAGCCCACTAAAGTCAGTTTTGACCCCGCTAGTGTCAAGCGGCACTTAGGCGTGGAAATTCCCCTTGAACAAATTAAAAAGATTTTGGAATCCTTAGGATTTGGTGTTGCCGGATCTAAAATTTTAAATGTGACTATTCCTTACTGGCGGGCTAACGACGTGGCTTTTGAGTATGATTTAATTGAAGAAATCGCCAGAATTTATGGTTATCATAATTTACCCACTCAGCTGCCCCAAGGCGAAATTCCCTTTGAGCCAAAAAATCCGTTGTTCTTTTGGGAAACTGTAGTTAAAAAAACTTTGGCCGCTTTAGGTTTCACCGAAAGCTATAATTATTCCATGGTCTCCAAGGAATTGCTCCAGCAAGCCAAATTTCCGGCCCAAGATGCTTTAAAGATTTATAATCCTTTAAATGAGGAAATGGAATATCTGCGGCCAACTCTTTTGCCCCAGGTTTTAAAGAATGTTGCTGATAATTTCAATAATTTTTCTGAGCAGAAAATTTTTGAGCTCAGTCATATCTATTTAGTCGGAAAAGATAACCAGTTGCCAACAGAACTGCCAAAACTGACCGGGGCGGTTTTGGGCCAAAATTCTTTTCTGGTGGCCAAAGGTGTAGTGGAAATTTTACTGAAGGAAATAGGCATTTTTGGCTATCAGATGGTTTTGACTGATCCGGAGTGTCCTTTATGGGAAAAAGATCACACTTTGGATATTCGGCTTGGTAAACAGTTTTTAGGGCAATTTGGCATTGTCCGAAAAAATATTTTAGAACATTTTGATCTTAAAAAGCCGGTGGCTTTGTTTGATTTTGATTTTAAAACTTTAGCGGAACTAGCCACAACCGTTAAAACTTACCGGCCCATTCCTGAATTTCCCAGTGTGACTCGTGATTTGGCGATTTTGGTTGACGAAAAATTAAGCTGGCAGGCAATTAGTCAATTAGTGAGTAAGGCCGATCCTTTGATTACTGAAGTTGAATATTTGAGCACTTTCGCTGACTCGGCTTTAGGCAAAGGTAAGAAAAGTTTGGCCTTGCGCTTGGTTTTTCGCAGTCGGCAAAGAACTCTAAAATCTGAAGAGGTAGATCAGGTCGTTGATAAAGTGATTAATAAGTTGGAAAAGAGTTTTGATGCTAAGTTGAGGTAAAACCGAATCAGGAATCATGAATTACGAATTAGGAGGCAAAGGAAATTCCTAATTCCTAATTCCTAATTCCTAATTCCTAAAAATATGTTTGAAACATCCAAAGACGTCCTTCTTCTGACCATTGCCGGAGCAGTGGCTTTGTTTACCATTTTTAGCTGCTGGGCGCTTTACTACGTGATTATGATGCTGAAAAATGTCAGCAAAATGACCATTAGCGTGCGCGAGAAGCTGGAAACCGTTGATAAGATTTTAAAGCTAGTCAAAGAGAAACTGGAAAAAGGTTCAAATCACATGGCAGTTTTGGCCGATTCAGCAATCAAAATGGTGGGGTTTTTGATGGAAAAACAAAGTAAGGCTAGCGGTAAGAGGAAGAAAAAATAGAAATGAATTTTGAATTTTGAAATTTGAATTTTGATTCAATATTTAAATATTTTAATATTCGAAATTGATTCAAAATTAAAAATTATTATTTGCAGGGAAGACTTCTTTCCTTGGGAATCATTATTTTGTTAAGATTTCCAAAATTAAAATAATTACTATGTCGTTTGTCCACCTCCACACCCATTCCCATTATTCTTTATTGGATGGTTTAGCTAAAATTGATGGCTTAGTGAAAAAAGCCAAAGAATGCGGCATGCCGGCCTTGGCTTTAACCGATCACGGGGTCATGTATGGCTTAATCGAATTTTATCAAAAAGCCAAAAAAGCTGGCATTAAACCAATTTTAGGGGTTGAAGCCTATGTTGCCCGAAACGGCCATCAGAATAAACGGCCGAAAGTTGACGATTCACCTTATCATCTGGTTTTATTAGCCAAAGATTTGGCTGGTTATAAAAATTTAATCAAATTGACTACCATCGCCCATCTTGATGGTTTTTATTATAAACCGAGAATTGACTTGGAGCTTTTAGAAAAATATAGCGAAGGTTTAATCGGCCTTTCGGCCTGCCTTCAAGGCGAAGTGGCCAGGAATTTTATTAATAATGATGATAAAGCGGCCGAAGAAGCGGCAAAACGGTACCAACAAATTTTAGGCAAGGGCAATTTTTATCTGGAGGTTCAGCACCATCCTAATATTAATCATCAGGGGGGAGTTAATAATAAAATAATTGCTTTAGGTGATAAATTGAAAATTCCGGTGGTGGCGACTTGCGATATTCATTATCTTGATCCTGATGATGATTATGCTCAGGATGTTTTATTATGTATTCAAACCAAAAAGATTTTAGCTGACACCGATCGAATGTCTTACATGGGCGAAGATTTTTCCTTGCGTCCAATTGACCGGATGAAGCAGGACTGGGCAGAACACCCGGAAGTAATCAGTAACACCTTGACGGTTGCCGAAAAATGTAATGTTAAACTTGAGCTAGGTAAAACTTTGTTGCCCCATTTTAAAGTGCCAAATAATAAGACAACGATGGAATATCTGACTGACTGGTGCCATGAAGGTTTAGCCAAGCGTTATGGCACGGCTAAAGTTGATGAAACGATTAAAACCCGGCTCAATTATGAGCTGGAGGTGATTGAAAAGACCGGCTTTGCTTCTTATTTTTTGATTGTGGCTGATTTTATCAATTGGGCAAAAAATAATGGCATTGTTGTCGGCCCGGGCCGTGGTTCAGCGGCCGGCAGCTTAGTTGCTTATTTGACTAATATTACTAATATTGATCCTTTAAAGTATAATTTGATTTTTGAACGATTTTTAAACCCGGAAAGAATTTCGATGCCAGATATTGACTCTGATTTTGCCGATACCCGGCGTGACGAAGTCATTAGTTATATTTCTGAAAAATATGGCCTCGATCACGTCGCCCAAATTATAACTTTTGGGACGATGGCGGCCCGGGCGGCCATTCGTGATGTCGGGCGGGTGATGGGTTTGCCTTATACATATTGTGATCGGGTGGCAAAAATGATTCCGATGTTTATGTCGCTTAGTCAAGCCATTAAAATGGTTCCTGATTTCCAGGAGGTGATGGCTGATCCGGACGGTAAACGCTTAGTGGAGATTGCCAAAAAGCTAGAAGGTTGCGCTCGGCACGCTTCTACCCATGCTTGCGGCATTGTAGTTACCCCCGAATCGATGGCTAATTATGTCCCGCGCCAGCGTTCCAGCCAGAATGAAAATGAAGTAACCACTCAATACGAAATGCACGCTATCGAAGATTTGGGACTACTGAAAATTGACCTTTTGGGTTTAAAGAATCTGACTATTATTGAAAATACCCTGGAGATTTTAAAAAAAGCCAGAGGCATCGAAATTAAAATTGATGAAATTCCTTTGGATGATAAGCAGGCCTTTGAACTTTTAAAGAAGATTGAAACAACTGGTGTTTTTCAGTTGGAAAGTTCAGGAATGAAACGTTATTTAAAACAGCTGAAGCCAACAGAACTAGAAGACATCATTGCCATGGTTTCTTTGTATCGCCCCGGACCGATGGAATTTATTCCCGATTATATCAAGGCTAAACATGGCCAACAGAAAGTTTATTATCTTGATGAACGGATGAAGCCAATTTTGGAAAAGACTTATGGCATTATTGTTTATCAAGAGCAGCTGATGGAAATTGCCCGGGAACTGGCTGGATTCTCTTACAGTGAAGCTGATGTTTTGCGCAAAGCAGTCGGTAAAAAAATTGCTAGCCTGCTTCATGAACAGGAAGAAAAAATGATTTCAGGTATGGTTAATAATGGCATCAAACCCAAGGTGGCTAAACAAATTTGGGATTACATTTTGCCTTTTGCCCGTTACGGCTTCAATCGCTCGCATGCGGCCTGCTATGCCATGATTGCCTATCAAACCGCCTACCTTAAATCCCACTACCCTTCGGAATTTATGGCTTCACTTTTGACTGCTGACCATGGTAATATCGATCGGATTGCTATTGAAGTCGAAGAATGCCGTCAGATGGGTATTGACGTCTTGCCACCGGACATCAATGAAAGTTTTTCAACTTTTACAGTGGTTTATGATTCTTTAGACGTCCGCCAAGATAAAGAGAGCAAAAAAATCCGTTTTGGCCTGAGTGCGGTTAAAAATTTAGGCGAAAATATCATTCGTGAGGTTATCAAGGAAAGAAAAAATAACGGGCCTTACAAAACTTTGACCGATTTATTAAGTCGGGTAAAAACCAAAGATTTGAATAAGAAATCGCTGGAAGCTTTGGTTAAATCGGGGGCGTTTGATAATTTAGGTGAACGCAATCAATTGCTTTATAATATGGATAAACTTTTGGTCTTTGTCAAAAATATTAATCAGGAGGCCGAAAGTAAACAGTCAAGCCTTTTCGGGATGATGGCTACCTCTACCGCCTTACCTAAACTCAATTTGGATAATATTGAAACTGCGACCGATAAGCAAAAATTAAATTGGGAGAAAGAATTTTTAGGTCTTTACGTCTCCGCCCATCCTTTGGCGGAATTTGGCGCTCAGTTGCGCAATCAGATTGTTCCAGTCAAAGAATTGCTTGATAGCAATAACCATCGTGACCAGACCCTGAAAGTGGCCGGCGTCATCAGTAAGGTTAAAAAGATTATCACTAAAAAAGGTGAGCCGATGTTATTTGTCCGGATCGAGGATACCACTAATGGCATTGAGGTTTTGGTTTTCCCCAGTATTTTGAAAGCTAATCCCGAAGTTTGGCAAGAAGACAAAGTAATCCTAATGAATTGTCGACTTTCGGATAAAGACGGAGAAAGCAAACTGATTTGTAATCAAGCCAGGGAACTAGACCCTAAAAATATTTCTTCAGTAATCAGAGAATTGGATCAGCTGGCCCAAACTAATGGCTACCTGCACCATTCCTTCAATAATCATCAAACCGCTAGCCGATCAGAGCTTTTAATCGAAGGCAACGCCTATATTATTTTGCCCCAAGCCATCGGCGCTGATATCACCGAAAAACTGAAAGGAATTATTAAAAAATATCCGGGTCGATACAAAGCCTGCCTGTTAATCAAAAGTTCGGCCGGCTTCAAAAGAATTGCCACTAATTTTTTGGTTGACGATGGCAAAAAAATCAAACAAGAGGTTGAAGAAATTTTAGGTGAAAATACCTTTCGGACGGAAAAAATAGGCTGAGCCCATTAACCGTCGGATTGCCAATTTAACAATTTTTTTATATTATTAAGTCATGCCCAAGACTAGCTACATTTTACCCAAATCTTATCGTCAGCTCGGTTTAGGTTTCTTTGTTTTATCGCTGTTAATTTTTGTTTTTACCGGCTATTTAATTTGGGCTAAAGTGACAATTATTATTTATCCTAATACCGAAGAGTTGAGCCAGGAATTTTTGTTTGAAGTCAAAGATCCGGGTGGTCTGACTTCTTTAGTTGAAAAAGATGTAGTCGGTGGTAAATTAAAAACCATTGAAGTTGAAGACAGCGGCGTTTTTCAAGCCACTGGTTCCAAATCGCTTACTTCTGATGTGGTCGGTGAAGTTACAATCATCAATAACTATAGCAAAGAGCAGACCCTGGTAGCGACGACTCGCTTAGCAGCTTTTGAAAAACCTGATCAGATTTTAGTTAGACTTAAAAAAACCGTGACCGTGCAACCTGGCCAACAGATTAAAGTGCAAGTTTATCCCGATAAGCCGGAAAGTTTCAAAGGCCTTGAGCCGATGAAATTTGTTATTCCTGGTCTTTGGCAAGGAGTTCAAGATAAAATTTACGCAGAAAGTTCGGCTGCTTTGGGCCAAGGCGGTTATACGGTTTCAATTGTCAAGGAGGAAGATTTAGCGAAGGCCGAAAAAGAGCTGCAGGATAAACTTTCCCAAAAAGCCTTAGCTGAAGTCAATCAGCAGCTCGAGCCGTCTCAGGCTTTGTGGCCAAAACTAATTTCAACAAAAGTTAATGAAATAAGTTACGATGCCCAGGTGGGCGAAGAAACGGCCGAGTTTACCGCTAAAATGAAATTGGCCGTAACTTTGATTGCCTTTGATGAAAGCCAGCTAATCTCTTCGGCCCGGGAAAGAATGAAAGAAACATTGCCGCTTGATAAGCAGCTAGTCAGCTTAGATCCTAAAAGTTTTTCTTATACCGTTGAAAGCTATAACCTAGAGGCTAATACTGCCAAAATTAAGGCTTCTTTTAAAGGCAGTTCGATGTTAACTAATACGGCCCAATTGTTTGATAAAAGTAAGTTGGTGGGCAAAACTACAGAAGAAATCCAGTCATACTTCTCCCAGTTTCCTGAAATCAAATCAGTTGAAGTTAAGTTCCAGCCGAGTTGGTTGAAAAAAACACCTCGGTTTCAGGAAAAAATAAAAATTGAAGTTGGGGAAAATTAAAATTTGACACCATTTAATCTTAGTTTTATAATGAATCTACCTAAAGGTGATTGGCGAAAGTTACCAACTTCGCGCCCTGAGCTTGTCGCCTTTCAGTAAATTCAAGGCGACCTTGAGTGTACCGAAAGGTCGAAGGGCTTCCGTTGTCCGGAACTAAGCTTTTAGGCCAAGTTAATACCCGCCTTCGTCCTCGATTTCATCGAGACTACGGCGAGGTAAGAAATCGAGTATTTCCTGAGGTGGAATCTCTCTGACAGCAAGTCAGGGCCCCAGGCAGAAATTTTTCTGGCTGGTATTTTTAATAAATTTTTAATTTCCAATTTTAAATTTTGAATCAATTTTGAATATTAGAATATTATAATATTGAATCAAAATTAGAGTTTAAAAATTCAAAATTATTTTATGTCCCGATTAGTTATTAAAGGCAAAAAAGTAATTCTGCGGCCGCTGTCGCTCAAAGATGCGGGCCGGTTTTGCCAATGGTTTAGTGACCGGGAAGTGACAAAATTTTTAAGCATGTATGACCAGGCGCCAATAAGCATCAAAGAAGAAATGGAGTGGATAAGGAAATCTTATCGTGATAAGAGTAATTTTCGTCTGGCCATAGATACAATCGATGGCAGGCATATTGGCACTGTCAGTTTAAGTAGTATTGATGATTTTAATAAAAATGCGGAATACGGGATATTCATCGGAGATAAGAGATACTGGGGCCAAGGATACGGCACCGAAGCAGGAAAACTAATAGTTGACTACGGATTTAAAAAGTTAAAACTGCATCGGATTTACCTTCGTTATCTTGCTTATAATATCCGCGGCCTAAAATCATACCGGAAGGTTGGCTTTAAATCAGAAGGCAGAAAGCGCCAACATATCTTCCGCGACGGCTATTGGCACGATGAAATGCTGATGGGGATTTTAAGAGAAGAATTTTTAAAAAATCTAAAATCTCAAAAATCAAATCTCAGAACTGCAGCTAAAAAATAAAAGCTTTTAACTTGAAAGTATAATATGATTGCGCCAATTTTAAAAGGCAATAGAATAATCTTAAAGCCGATTGCGTCAAAGCATGCGGCGGTAAGATATAGATGGTATACAGACCCCAAGGTTGCTGAATATCAGGACTTTTTGGACGTTTCGCTTAAAAAATTAAGGAACAGTATAATTAAAAGACGAAGAAGCAAAGATTATTTTGGTTGGATGATATCTATCAAGCATAATAGGTTGATTGGTGAAATTCAGTTAAAAAGAATTAATTTTAATGATAAAGTAGGTGAACTGGCAATTAATATCGGAGAAACAGAATTTTGGGGTCAGGGTTATGCTTCTGAGGCTATAAAGTTAGTTTCTAAATTCTTTTTCAACAGATTGAAATTGAATAGAATTGAGCTTGATGTATTTTCTAAAAATATTGGTGCAATCAAATGCTATCAAAAATGTGGTTTTGAGAAGGAGGGAGTTAAGAGAAAAGCGTGTTTTAAAAATGGAAAGTTTTATGATTTGATTTTGATGGGAATTTTAAGAGAGGAATGGCAAAAGAAGAATAAAAGTTAGGAATTTAGGCTCTAGGTGCCTAGTGCCTAAATTCTTGATTCTTAATTCTAAAAATATGTCCAAAGAAAAAAAATCAGATGATAAGTTGGGAGCCATGCGCCATTCAATATCACACTTGATGAGTATGGCGGTCCAGGAATTATATCCGCAATTAGGCCTCGGTGTCGGGCCGTCGATTGAAGATGGTTTTTATCAGGATTATGATTTGCCGGAACCGATTACACCGGAATTATTGCCGAAACTGGAAAAGCGGATGCGAGAATTAATTAAAGAAAACATCAAGTTTGAACAGCATGATGTGGATTTTAAAGAAGCTTATAAGTTTTATAAACATGATCCTTATAAGACTTGGTTTATTGATGATCTGAAAGCTCGCGGAGAGAAAATAGTCAGTTTTTACAAATCCGGTTGGTTCGATAATCTCTGCGCCGGTCCGCACGTCAAATCCACCAAAGAAATCAACCCCGATGCTCTCAAACTGACTAAAATTGCTGGTGCTTACTGGCGCGGCGATGAAAAAAATAAAATGCTGCAGCGAATTTACGGCGTGGCATTCGCTACTGAAACGGAATTAAAGCAGCATCTTGATTTATTGGAAGAAGCCAAAAAAAGAGATCACCGAATTATCGGCAAAGATTTGGACTTGTTTGTTTTTTCCGATATAGTCGGGAAAGGCCTGCCGTTATTTACCGAAAAAGGCTCAATCATCAGGCGTGAGCTTGAAAGATTTATTGTTGATGAGGAAATCAAGCGTGGCTATCAACACGTTTACACCCCGGATTTAGCTAAAGTGGAACTTTACAAAAAATCCGGTCATTATCCCTATTACAAAGATTCCATGTATCCGGTAATGAAGATTGATGAAGAAGAATTAATATTAAGGCCGATGACCTGTCCGCATCACTTTCAGTTGTACTTAAGCAAGCCGCATACTTATAAAGAATTACCGATAAGAATTGCCGAACTAGCCAAACAATTTCGCTATGAAAAATCCGGAGAACTAAGCGGATTGATGAGAGTCCGGGCTTTCTGTTTGGCTGACTCGCACATCGTTTGCCGGAAAGATCAGGCCGAAAGCGAAATCAATAACGTTTTAGATTTGATAGAATATGTTGCTTCGGTGATGGGATTACAAAAAGGCGAAAATTTTCGTTATCGCCTTTCTTTGGGTGATCGAAAGGATGAAAAGAAATATTATAAAGATGATCGGGCCTGGAAGTTTGCCGAGGATGTTTTAAGAGAAGTTTTACAAAAACGAAAAGCGCCATTCTTTGAGGCCGAAGGGGAGGCAGCTTTTTATGGCCCAAAAATTGACATCCAAATGAAAAATTTTGCCGGTAAAGAAGACACCGCTTTTACAGTTCAATACGATTTTGTCATGCCTAAACGGTTTGAACTTAATTATATTGATGAGAAAGGGAAAAAGCAGGAGGCAATAGTAATTCATCGTTCTTCCATTGGTGCGATTGAAAGAGTAATGGCATTTTTGATTGAACATCATGCCGGCGCTTTTCCGGTTTGGCTTTCGCCGGTCCAGGTCCAGATAATTTCTGTTACATCCGATCATATTAGCGCCGCCAAAGATCTGGCTGCAGAATTAAGAAATGCCGGCATTCGGGTATTTGTTGATGATATGAATGAAACAGTCGGTTATAAAATCAGAAAAAGTGAGAAAGCTAAAATTCCCTATACTTTAGTGTTTGGTGAAAAGGAAGCCAAAAGTAATGATTTAAGTGTGAGGGTTCGCGGCCAAAAAGAGATGGAAATTATGAGCCGGAAAAAATTTATTGAAAAGGTAATTAAAGAAATTGCTGATAAAAAATAATTCTTCCAAAAAGATTGAAGCCCGGCAGTTTGCGTCTGCAAACCGCCGGGCTTCGTGTAACTCACTCTGGTGGGTTCTTGGGATCGCTGCCGTCGGCAGCGAACATGAAGTCGCCAAGCAGTGACACCTCAGCGATCTTCACTTCATCCGAACCAATTGTCCAGAGCTCGAAGATCAAAGTCTCCCTGGGTTTTGTCTTCAGCGGCTCAATGAGCCAGTTAGTCCAGACGATTCCGTCTTCGTCCAGATAACCGACTGCCACACTTGGCAGTGTTTCATTGCCGTGACGACACCCAAGGATGAACCCTTGGTCCCGGTTCGGATATTGACACCGAACATAGAAGGGAACGCCCTTCAGCTCGGTGGCATTCAGGGTAGTCACCCTGAAGCGGTGGACCAGAACCGATTGGTTGGCCGAAACCCGAATGGGTGCGGGTTTTGCCGTCGGCCAGACGGGGTGGATGGTCTTTTGCCGGTTGGTGGCACAGCCACCAAAGACCATTGCCAATAACATTACTACCAGTACCATGTACTTCCGCATTGCTTGCTCCTTTCGCTTCCATGTTTTCAGACAAGTTGTTTACTGATTATAGACACTATATACTAGCATAGAATTTATTTATCGTCAATCGTTGAGCTTGAATAGTTAAGTCTTTTTTGCTATTTTTAAATAGTTATGACCCTGTAGTAGTCCCTCACTTTTTACAGCGAGAACAGCTAGGGGGTAAAAATTATCATAAAATTTTAATAGATAGTTATTTTTATCACTTTGTTATTAAAGTGAGGGATCACTACGGTGTATGAAGTACCAAATAATAACTTTTGGCTGTCAGTTTAATCAATCTGATGCCGAAAAAGTTGCCACGGTTTTAGAAAAATTAGGTTTGCAAAAAGCCTTAGGCGAATCTGAGGCTGATTTAATTATGGTTTTAGCTTGTTCAGTCCGCCAGTCAGCTATCGACCGGATTTATGGCTTAAAGCAAAAATTTGAAAAGATTAAAAAAAATAAACCTCTAATTACAGTTTTATCCGGTTGTGTTTTGAAATCAGATTTACCGAATATGAAAGAAATTTTTGACATCATTTTTAATATTAAAGATTTAGCCGAATTACCGAAGATGCTCAAAGTTCAAAGTTCAAAGCTCAAAGCTCTGGGCTATTTTTCTGTTCAGCCAAGCTATAACTCAGCTTTTCAAGCCTCCGTGCCGATCCTGACTGGCTGTAATAATTTTTGTACTTATTGTGTAGTGCCTTATGTTCGGGGGCGGGAAGTTTCCAGAAAAATGACAGAAGTAATAAAAGAGTGCAAAGATTTAGTTAGCAATGGCTACAAAGAAATTATTTTACTTGGCCAAAATGTGAATAGTTATAAAGACGGCAAAGTTGATTTCTCCAAATTATTAAAAAAAGTTGATGAAATTCCGGGAGAATACTGGCTTTCATTTGCTACCAGCCATTCTAAAGATATGTCGGATAAATTAATTAAAGTGATGGCAGATGGTAAACATATTCTCCCATATCTTCATTTACCAGTGCAGGCAGGGGATAATGAGATTTTGAAAAAAATGAACCGGCGCTATACGGTGGCTCATTATAAAAGTTTGATAAAAAAAGTCAGAAAGGCTGTGTCGGGCATTGCCATTTCCACTGACGTAATTGTCGGTTTCCCTGGTGAAACTAAAGCGCAATTTAATAATTCAGTTAAACTTTTTCAGGAAATCAAATTTGATATGGCTTATATTTCCCAATATTCACCGCGGGCCGGAACCGTGGCAGCTAAACTCAAAGATAATGTGCCAAAAGAAGAAAAAAAACGAAGAGACAAAGTTTTAACCAAGGTTTTGGCAAAGACCGCCTTGGAAAATAATAAAAAATTAGTCGGTAATCTGACTGAAGTATTAGTTGATAGCTATAAAAACGGTTTTTGCTTTGGCCGGACTAAGGGGTTTAAAAATATTAAATTTGCTTCAGATATTGACTGGACCGGTCAGATTGTTCTGGTACAAGTAAAGGATTGCTATCAGTGGGGTTTAAGCGGCGAGTTGCCAAAAGTTGTTGTTGTTTTAGGCACAACTTCAGCCGGCAAAACTAAACTGGCTGTAAAATTAGCCAAGAAATTTAATGGTGAAATCATTTCCGCTGATTCGCGGCAGGTTTACCAAGGTATGGATATCGGTACAGGTAAGGATTTAGCCGAGTATGGCAAAGTACCTTATCATTTGATTGACGTTGCCGATCCAAAAGCCCAGTTTACAGTAGCGAGGTGGCAAAAGTCAGCCTATGAAGCAATTAATGACATTTTAAAGCGAGGCAAACTGCCGATTGTCTGTGGCGGCACTGGCTTGTATATTTCTGCTCTAGTTGAAGGCTACAATTTGTCAGAGACCAGAGATCAGAGACCAGAGATCAGAGACCGGTTAGATAATTTAAGCCTCAAACAGCTTTTAATCAAATTGAAGAAAGTTGATAGTAAAACTTTCGGAGTCATAGATAAAAAAAATCGGAGACGAGTTCAGCGGGCTTTAGAAATTTATTACCAGAGCGGAATTCCCAAATCAGAGCAGCCAAAAAATCAAAAGCCGCCCTATGAATTTTTGCAGTTGGGTATGACTTTCCCTAAGCCATTTTTGCACCAGCGGATCGACCAGCGATTAAAGCACCGTTTGGAAAAAGAAGGGATGATTGCTGAAATCAAACGTCTGCACCGTCAGGGCGTAAGCTGGCAGCGGCTGGATGATTTTGGCTTGGAATATCGTTTTGTCTCCAGATATTTAAAAAAAGAAATCAACCAAGAGGAAATGTTTAGCAGCTTAAGCAGAGCGATTAAAGATTTTGCCAAGCGCCAGATGACCTGGTTCAGACGTGATAAAAAAATACTTTGGCTTAAAAATTATAAACAGGCAGAAATTCTAGTCAAAAAATTTATCAGGTAATAAAAAATACTGTAATGGTCAATTATTGCACCGCTACAGTATTTTTAAATAAGAGTTGTTTTAACCTTTCAACTTATTGATTAGGATATCATTGATCATCTCGGGATCAGCCTGGCCTTTAGTGGCCCGCATCACCTGACCGATGAAAAATTGAATCACAGTTTCTTTGCCCGCCTTATACTGTTCAACCTGCTTGGGGTTAGCGGCAATAATTTGATCAACTATTGAATCTAGCTCATCAGTAGTTTGACTTTTACCTAAATCTTCTTCAGTCATAATGTCGGAGGGATCTTGTCCGGTTTCATACATTCTCTCCAGCAGTTTTTGCGCCACAGTGGAATTGACTTTATTCTGGTAAATAATGGTGATAAATTCGGCGAAGTTTTCCGGTGTGATATTAACGATTTCCACTAAATCCTTGCCGTCTTTATAAACGATGGCCATTAATTTATTGGTTAGCCAATTGGTCGTCAGTTTGGCTAGTTTAGCTTTTCCCTTTTGCCAAACTTCCTCATCAGTGCCTTCGACCTCGCCCAAAGCAATCAGCCAGGCGCGCAGTTCAGAAATCACTTGCTCAAAAAATACAGCCAGGTTTTTATCATCGGTCAAAGTTCTGGCATTTTCGGCGGATAATTCAAATTCTTCAATAAAACGCTGGCGGCAGGCTTGGGGAAGTTCAATCAAGCTGTTTTTAATGGCTTCAACATCAATACCGTTTGGTGCCTGCGGACTGAAATTTAAAGGCGGTAAATCGGGTTCGGGGAAGTAGCGATAATCGGAAGCTTCTTCTTTGGTCCGTTGCTCCTCGGTAATACCTTTGTTTTCATCCCAACCGCGGGTTGATTGAGTCGCTGGCGGTTTACCTTCTTCCCAAAGTTTAGTTTGCCTTTTAATTTCGTATTCCAAGGCCCGTTCAACGGCTTTAAAAGAATTAAGGTTTTTAATTTCCGTCTTTGGGCTCAGCTTTTTAAGGTCAATTTTATCAGCGGGTTGGTTGGTCAAAGAAATATTAGCATCACAGCGCAGATGACCTTTTTCCATATCCGCCTCAGAGATATCCAAATAGCGCATAATCAGCCTCAGCTCCTGCATAAAAGTTTTTGCTTCCGAGGGGGTGCGAATATCAGGTTCAGTGACAATCTCCATCAGCGGTGTGCTGGAGCGGTTATAATCAACTAAAGTACTTTTACCATCAACTGAATGGAAGTTTTTAGCGGCATCTTCTTCCAGGTGGAGTCGGGTAATGTCGATTCGGCGCGGCCCAGCCTTAGTTTCGATATCTAAAAAGCCCTTAATGCCGATTGGCTGGTCATACTGAGAAATCTGGTAAGCTTTTGGCAGGTCGGGATAAAAATAACTTTTCCGGTCAAATTTTGAAATTTTAGGAATATCACAGTTGATCGCCAAAGCCGCCATTACTGACCACTCAATTGCCTGACGGTTGATTACGGGTAAAACTCCAGGATGGCCCATGCAAATCGGGCAAACCGTGGTATTGGCCGGCTTGTCTTCACCGGTATTATCACAGCCGCAGAACATCTTTGATTTGGTTTTGAGTTGAACGTGGATTTCTAATCCAATAACTGGTGTCAATTTCATAATTAAATCAATAAAATTTACTGTTATAGCTTATCATAAATTGATGAAAAAATAAAGTCTTAAAAAAAGAAGCCCGGTTAAGGGCTGATATCGAATCCGTGGCGGTAAATCATTTGCGAAAGCGGACTTCGCTGCGGCCGGACAACTTTCCGAGTAGCGACCAGACGAGGTCGCGCCACCACCGATGCCAGGTCAGGTGTCTTTCCTTCTTTCCCTTCTTCTTCATGACTCCCTCCATTCCCGTTAGGATATAATAACACCTTAATTTAACATAATCATCATGGCTTGTCAATCGTTACAAGCCTGGCTTCACTTTTTGCCAAATATCTTGAGCTACTTTTTCTTTTGGTTGATTGGCCAAAACAATTTGCCAGCCATATTTTTTTGCCAAATCTAAGTGAACTTGGCGGTTTTTAGCCATCCACTCATCGTTTTGCTCATGTAAATGATTGGTTTCAATGCCGTCTAGAAATCTTTGGCCGTCAAGCAGAATCACTATATCTTCCTTAATTAAATCCTGATTTTGTTTTTCTAAAGCGACCAGTTCAGCACCTTTAGTAACGCCCCAAGCTAAACCCGTGCCGATATAATCTTCAGCGACAATATTGGTGCCCTGGTTTAATTTTTCTTCCAGTTGTGGCTGAAAGTCGCGGCGGTTTTGGGCGTAGATCTCCTGTAGTTCCAGCTCGGTTATTTCTTGGGCTTTGCCGCCGCGCAGAATCTGGTTAATCTGCGGCCCCGTCGGTTGGCAGTCATAAATCGGATATTTTAAATACTCGGCTTTGTAGCCTTGCTCGTTTAGTTTTACCACTAATAATTTGGCCTGGGTCGTCTTGCCCAGGTTATTGCTGCCATAGATAACAATTAATTTGCCTTTAGTTTTTTTCATTTTAAAACCTTGTATTTTAGTTGCACGGCGTTATCGCCAATCTCTTTGACTTCAATTAATTCTAAATTCAAATCCAGTTCTTCGCCTTCGGTAAAGTTCATTCCTACCCCAAAGATTTTTGACTCCACGGTAATCCAAATTTCATCAACTAAGCCAGCTTTTAAGAAAAAGGAATTAGTCCGGGCTCCGCCGCCTAAAATGGCTGTTTGGTGACCTTTGGTTTCCAGATATTTAATTACTTCTTGGGGTGTAGCTTTCAGGAATTCCAATTCTTCGGGTTTAACCAAATTTTTATATTTTTCCGGTTCCAGGCTCAGAATTAAATTAAACCGCCCCGGCAAAGCAGTTTTTCCCATGGCTTCAAAGGTCGTATCGCCCATAACAATGGCGCCGGCTTTCTTTGTCTCAGCAATAAAAACTTTTTTGTCGGCTTTGGAAGTCCAATTGGCATTTTGGGTTTTATTTTTGGCAATGATGCCGTCGGCAGTCATCGCCATCATCAGGATGAGCTTCATAAGGTAGCTTAGGAATTATAGGAAGTAGATTGGTAGGGTGGTAGATTGGTAGGTGTAAATACAAACCATCTACCATTCTACCAATCTACCGCCCTAAACTGCTATTTCAAATTTAATCGTTGGATAACTTTGGTAATTAATTAATTCGGTGTCAGTGGCTTGCCAGTCAAAAATGGAAGTGAACTTTTCGGTTCTAATTGTTGGCAAGGAATATTTATTTGGGTCGCGAGCTAATTGCTCTTTTAAGCCGTCGATATGGTTGACATAAATATGGGTATCGGCCAAAAAACCGGTCAGAACTCCTTCTTTACATCCTGTTTCTTTAGCCAGCAGATGAAGGAGGGTAGCATAACTGGCGATATTAAATGGCAGACCTAAAGCAACATCCACTGATCGTTGGTTCCAAAATAAATTTAGTTTATTATTGATAACTGTAATTTGAAAACCATAATGACAATACGGCGGTACGGCTTTATCAATATCAAGTGGATTCCAAGCCAAAACTAGCATTCGCCGGCTATCGGGATGGGCTTTTAATTCGTCAACAACTCTTTTAAGCTGGTCAACGCCTTGGCCGGAATAATCGGTGTCATAAGATTGATACTTGGCGCCAAAATGTCGCCATTCCCAGCCATAAATCGTGCCTAAATCCCTTTCCGCCAGCATTTTCTTTTTAGTTTCTTCGTCGTTGGCATAAGGAACTTTTAAAGGTGTACACCATTCATCCCAAATATGGTTATTGTGGTCAATCAGCCATTGCTTGTCAGTAATGCCTTTGATAAAAAATTCTAGTTCCGTTGCTACTAGCCGATAGGGAACCTTTTTTGTTATTAAGAGGGGGAAGCCAGATTCCATCTTATGTTGAAATATAGCTCCGGGAATAACCAAAGTATCAATCCCGGTTCGGTTGGTTGTTTTTTCCCCAGTCTCAAGAATTTTTTTGACAATATCTAAGTAGGCTTTCATCCCGTTAGAGATAGGTTGCGGTCGAAACCGCTTCTTAATCATTAAATGAATTAGACAATGTTTCTATTTTAGCCGTTAGAGTATTTCAATCAGCAAAAGCAATCTCTAACGGGATTCATTATTTTATAATTTAAAATCCTCTTGCCAGGGCTGGATAACTCTTTTTTTATTCTTGCCTTCACTGTAGTTGAAGACCGGCCCGATGGCAAAAAACATTTTTCCTTCCTGATCAGGATAAATCACGATAATATAATTGATTCCATCAAGATATTCATCTAGACTATTTGCGGCATCAATCTGATAACTGAAACTATATTTATTCTGAATGCCGGCTTTTTGGACATCGCCCATTACCCCTCTGATATGTTTATCAAAATTATTAATGAAGCTATAATCTTCAGCCGTCAAAGGTTCATTTTCTAGTTCCTGGCGAGCAACTGCGGTTATTCTTTGCAAGATTATTTTTAGATTTTCCAGCCGTTCTGCTGATTTGGCACTGGGTAAAATGATTTGCAAACTTTTAAAACCATCCATTACCATTTGGGTATTAGCTAGAAGTTGGCTGTAAATTTCGACTTGGGGTTCAATATAGCCATACGGAAAATGCGGGATCAAGCCGCCGCTTTCCATCGCACTGGTTTTTTCAAAATTAATTTCCCGGTGATTGGCTACCCAGGCCGCTAAGCCAGTATTAAGAGATTTTTTGGCCCAAGCTGTTGTTTGCATGAAAGTCGGTAAACCCGTTGTCGACTGGTTGCTGAAATTTTTTAGTGAAGCAAGCAGCGCCAGATAGGAATTATCATGCCAGTTATACTGGTCAAATTTTTTGATTTCATTTTTAAAATTATCAAGATTTTGGCCATAAAATTCATAGTAATCATTTTTGTTTTCTGTCAGGATTCCCTTGGCAGTTTCATTACCCAAAAGATTAAAAAGATCCAGGCCACTGGGTAGGCAGCGGTAAGCTTCATCATCCTTGGGGCAGGCAGTGAAAGGTAAGATTTGGTCTTTAGTTTTTGGCTCTAGGTATTGACCAACACTTTGGCCGCTTAAAGAATGAAACAAGCTATCTTCTAAGAGGTAATAATTTCTAAGTAATTTTAAACCAACTTGCTCTTTTTTGTCTTGGCTGCCGCCTAAAACAGCAGTGAATTCAAAGCTGCTGATTTTTCCCCGGAGATCGGCGAGCTGTTTTTTTACTGTTTCCGCATCAGCGGAAAAAATTTCATCCAGCTGATAATTGGCGCCAAACAGACTTTCTAAAGCTTGATGATAGTCAAGGTAAGTCAAATTATTTTCCAAGCCTTTAAAGAAGGAGATTGATTTATAGATATTCGCCCAGCGATTTTTTAAATTTTGGTTGCTCGCTAAATCATGGCTTAAATAAAGCCCAGCTAAAAAATTAATCTTTTGATCCTCTTCGTCAAGCAAGCAATTGGGGCAGTCATCACTAATATACCAAAGCGGGAATATAACATCATTAAGCCAGGTGATGGCCAAATAATAATTTTTTAGTTTTTCGGAAGTTTGATATTGGGGTGGGACTTCATAATTTAGGTAACTTTTTTGGTAGAGGAAAATTGGCGAAGCAGCCGTTTTTGCTTTAGTGCTGATTAACTCAATTTCTTGGTCAATTTCCTTGGTTAAATATTCCGGAACGCTAACTTTATAAACACTGGCTTCCTGAGGTGAAAAATATTTGTTGCTGGTGCCAATTGCTTCTTTGATTTGTTTTGGCTCGGGAGAAAGCAGTTTTAAAGCAATACCTAAATAGGCCATTTCGAGCCGGTTGGCTTCAGTAATAATATCGGTTTCGATGCCAAACTGCTGGTACCGGCTTTCATAGCGGAATTTAGTCTGGTTGTAAAGATCATTTAGCAGGCCCCAAAGAGAAGAATAAAATATTTCTTGCTCCGTTTCTTTGTAAATTAGGTGGAGGGTATCTTGATAGAGGCCGATGATTGAGTCCGAACTGATGAAAATTGGTAAATCATTTTCTTTAACCAGTTTATAATTACTTTCCCAGTCGGTCAGCTGGCTGCTGAAGGGGTTTGCCATAACCACAAAGCCGTTTTCTCCAAGCTTTGGCAAAGCACTTTCCAATTTAATTTTTCGGGAAAAATCACGGTAGTTGACCACTTGCTCTTTAATATTTTCAATTGGCAAAGGATAAGTAGGGGCCGCTGGTGTATACGAAATTTCAATTGGTTGGTAGAACGAAGAAATAAACTGTTTTTCTTTGGCCAGCTGTGATTGGGGAGTGTTGCCATTTTCGCCATTAGCGTTGACATCACCGGAACTTGGCAAAATAGGAACGTTGCCATTGACGTTTGTTTCTGGTGTCGGTTCCGGAGTTAATGGTTGGGGCCTTTGAAAATAGAAAAATAAAAAAACGCTGGTAATGATTAGCAGGATTATTACTATCGCGATCCCAATTAGGTAAATAATTCTGTTGTCCTCCATATTTTTTAAGTCAAGCTAAAGTGAGTAGGTAAGTAAGTCAAGATAAAGTGTTATTTGCCGGTAGAGCCAAAGCGACCATCATTACGGCTAGAATCAGCAAGCCGATCAGATTCTTCTAACTCGGCATAAGCGATTGGAAAAATTACTAGTTGGGCAATTCGATCACCTTTCTTGATTTGGTATGGCTCATCGCTTAAGTTGATTAAGCCACAATTGTATTCGCCGCGGAAACCGCAGTCAAATACTCCGCCTAAATTATGAATTGACTTAACACTTAGACTACTTCTATCTCGAGTTAGGGCGACATAGCCTTCTTCGAATTCTAAGGCAAATCCTAATTCAAATTTTTTTCTTTCACCCGGTTTTAATTCATAATCTTCCAGCGAGTAAAGATCTAATCCCGCATCGCCGGGATGGGAGTAGGTTGGAATCACTGCCTCGGATTTGAGTTTTTTTATTTTAACTCTCATACCTTGTCGATTTTTTCTAAGATGTCATCAATCTGGTGATAAAGATGAGTTAAATCACCATTATTATCAATGGTATAGCGGGTGAGTTTAATCACCTCGTCAATCTGCTGTTCCGCCTCCTGGAGTTCGTCTTGTTTAAATTGTTCCAAAGTTTTTTTAGTGTCGTCAACATTTTCTCCTCTTTTCACTAGCCTTTCATAGCGCAGCTCCTGTTTGGTATAGATGTAAACTAAATGAAAACCGGGGATTTCCCGGAGATATTTAATATCGGGTTTTCTTCTGACCCCGTCAATCACAATTACTTTGGCGTCATCGCGTTTAACATCTTGGGCCATCACTTTGGCCAAGACATCATCGCCGAAATTTTGTCTTAAAGCGCCTGAAATTTTTTGGAGGTTTTCTCGGCTTTGCTCTATATAAAGCCGGTCAGCAATATCGCGTAACATTGTTGAAAAACGATGAATTGAGGCATTCTGTTTTTCTTTGAGGTATTGGCCAACCGTTCCTTTGCCGGCAGCAATTTTACCAATAAAGCCTATAATGATTTTTTCTTTAACCATGTTTTTCCTCTAGTTTAATTTTTCCTTCATTAGTCCGGTCGGGTATTTCTTCGGAAAAAATTTTTTTTATCTCCTCGTTCCACTCTGGGTTCTCCTGATAAATGTCAACTTTGACCCCAGCTTCTTTAAACATATCGATTGCTTTATCATTGCGATAAACTTTGCCGATTACCACTCTTTTAACGCCGCAGGCAATGACATATTTAGTGCAGTGAATACAGGGGCTATATTTAGTATACATTGTTGAACCAGCTGTACTGGTGCCGCCTTGGACTGCTGCTTGAAGCAAGGAATTGTGTTCACCGTGAATGGTCCGGACGCAATGGCCTTCTTCCATTAGATGGCCGACATCATGGCAGTGCGGTAGGCCGGGAGGAGAACCATTATAACCGGTGGAAATAATTCGATTGTCTTTGACTAAAACCGATCCGGCATAAAGCCGGTCGCAGGTACCCCGGGCGGCAATAATTTTGGCAATGGCCATAAAATAGTCATCCCAGGATGGGCGATAGTGAGTTCGTTCTTCTGCCATATTTCTTGATTGATTGAGAAAATAAATTAAGATTTCCGACCCCTATATTTTAACAGATTTAGGTTATCTTAGTCAAAGATTCATTTTTTAGTAACAAAAGCCGCGGACTCAATTCCGCGGCTAAAGTTTTTAGTATCGAGAATTTATAATTGAACCTTTATTCCTGGCCCCATTGACGAGGAAATGCTGACATTTTGTAGGTAAGTACCCTTGGCACTTGAAGGTTTGGCTTTTTTAATGGCTTCGATCAAAACTTGGAAGTTTTCTAGCAATTGCTTTTCTGAAAAAGAAACCTTGCCGATTATTTGATGGACATTGCTGGTGTCGTCATTTTTGAAGTTAACTTTGCCTTTTTTCAGTTCGCCAATGGTTTTTTTCAGGTTAGTGGTAATAGTTTCATTTTTTGGTGAAGGCATCAGGCCTTTAGGACCTAAGATCTTGGCGATTACGGCCAACTTGGCCATCATTTCCGGTATGGCCAAAACAATATCGGCGTCAATTTTGCTGGTTTTTTTGATTTCATCAATCAATTCCTGGCTACCGACAATGTCGGCTCCGGCCTCTTTAGCTTCTTTTTCTTTGTCGGGCGTAACAATGGCTGCGATTTTTTTAGTTTTGCCCGTGCCATGAGGCAGAGTGACGGCGCCGCGGACCTGCTGCTCACCTTTTTTTGGGTCAACACCGAGCCGGGCATGGATTTCCACGGAACTATCAAATTTTGTCGTGGCGGTTTCCTTAACCAGTTTGATTGCTTCAGCAATTGGGTAAATTTTGTTTTTATCGATTTTTTTGACTGCCTCCTGATAGCGTTTTGAACGGCTCATATTTTTTCCTTCGCGGTCAATGAGTTTTTAAACTCTCCCGCAAGTTATTAATTATTCAACTACTTCTAGGCCCATCTGGCGAGCCGTACCTTCAATTGTTTTCATCGCTCCGGCCAGGTCTTTGGCATTAAGGTCAGGCATTTTCTTTTCGGCAATTTCTCGAATCTGAGCTTTGGTAACTTTGCCAACTTTTTTCTTTAAAGTTTCACCCGAGCCTTTCTGAATGCCGGCCGCTTTCTTTAGTAATTCGGCGGCTGGGGGAGTTTTGGTAATAAAAGTATATGTCCGGTCTTCATAAACGGTAATTTCCACCGGTGTCACTTCTCCTTGTTTATTTTTTGTTGCCTCATTGAATTTTTGGCAGAATTCAGCAATGTTCAAGCCATGTTGACCTAAAGCCGGCCCGACTGGGGGCGCCGGAGTCGCTTGGCCGCCGGTAATTTGTAATTTGATTACTGTTTTTACTTTCTTAGCCATATTGTTAGGAATTAGGAATTAGGAACTAGGAAATTAGGTATTAGATTTTTTTCACCTGAAGGAAGTCTAACTCAACTGGAGTTTCCCGGCCGAACATGTTGACCAGGACTTTAATTTTACCGCGGTCCTCATCAATTTTATTGACTTTGCCTTCGTAGCCTTTGAATGGGCCGTCAACAATCCGAACTGGTGCGCCCACAGTAACATCAATTTTAAAGGTTGGTTCTTCCACACCCATTCGTTTCTGCAGATTTTTAATTTCCCCTTCGGAAATCGGGGTCGGGGTTGTTCCCGAGCCAATAAAGCCCGTGACATTTGGCGTATTTCTGACCACGTACCAGGAATTATCATCAACGACCATCTCCACCAAAACATAACCGGGAAAGATTTTTTCTGTTACTACCTTCCGCTTGCCATTTTTTATTTTTATTTTTTTCTCGGTCGGAATCAAGACGCTAAAAATTTTATCTTCCATATCCATTGATTCAATTCTTTGTTCAAGGTTTCTTTTGACATTTTCCTCATAGCCAGAATAGGTATGGATAACATACCAGCGTCGACCTTGTTGAAGTGTTTGTTTTGGCATACCCGGTAGTAGTCTCCCACTTTGATTTGAATATTAAAGTAGGGGATATATTATTTATTAAAAATATTTTAATTTAAATTTATTATCAGATTGTCCCGAATTTAATCTCTGCTGGGGCTAAATAATAAAACTGATGACTAATTCCAGGATTTTATCAGCAATGCCTAAAAAAGCCGCCACCCCGACGCTAATGCCGATTACTAAAAGAGTGTGCCGGATCACTTCTTTTTTCGAAGGCCAGACAACCTTTTTCAGCTCTTGCTGGGAGGCTTTGAGGTAGTTAGTTAAACGGGTGAGAACATTCATAGATATAAATTATATAATACTAATATATTTGCATCATTGGCATTATGTAGGATTTTTAAAAAGCCCCTTTGGGCTCTTTATTCTATATTAAACCTATTTTACCATAAGGGATTAATTAAAGTCAAGAGGCTAGTCGCTGAAGTGCGAAAATCTTGTTTTATTGGGGTGAAAGGTGATAAAATAGTTAAAACCAGCAATTACCTTCTGGCAGAAGGGGTGGTAAGAGGAGAGGATACAATGGAAGAACTGAGGATCAAACTGAAGTGTCCTTGCTGCCGGGCAAATGTTTATACGACTGTGTCTTGGCCCGGCCCGAATCTGTACTTTGTTCAGGTCACCTGCGAACAATGTAAAGGACCATTTGTCCGAATAATCCGTAATGGTCGCCAGCCCGATTTGGAGGAAACAATCTGGGACTACGTCGTTGACCCAAAAGCTGTGGAATCAGACCTCGATGAGCCGGAGGACGAGGGCAGGGAGTTGACTCCCTGGGAACTTCTTAATGAAGGTTTGTTTGAAGAAGGTCAACCACCTATTAATCCAGAGGAGGCTATTGGTCCACAGGAGTGTGCCGCCATCGTCGCAGCCCTAGGAAGTTTAGGCCATGTCCCAACAAACAGGGAGTTGGGAATTGTGTAATCACAGGAGGAAATACCATGGCTGATGAGTCAGTTCGCTGCTTTCTGAAAGTTGACTGTCAGCGGTGTAAGACGAGTTTTGTTGTTGGGTTCAGACTGACGATAGAGTTGCTTGCAAGGCTAAAAGCGCATCCTAATGGTAATTCAATTATCATCAGCTGCCCTTTTTGCAGAACTCAGATTCCTGTAGATCTGCAGATACTTTTTACCTCGGAGCTGAAGGCAAGAGCTTCTCGAGCTGCTGAGGCAGGGTCGCCTATCACCCAAGACGAAGTTAATGCTTTCACGATTTTGTTGCAAGCTGGCCGAGAGGTGGATAATGCCTAGCATCATCCGCAGTTCTCTGTATCTATAATATGGCGAAAGGCCGCCGGGGTTCAACTGGCAGCCTTTTATTTTTTTTGTTGTAAGGTTGTAAATTAGATATCTAAATTTTTTACGCTTTTCGCGTGAGCATGGATAAACTGTTTTCTGGGAGCAACTTCTGAACCCATCAAGATATCAAAAACTTCATCAGCTTTGGTGGCATCTTCAACAGTAACTTGCTTCATGATTCTTTGAGCCGGATCCATCGTTGTCTCCCAAAGCTGTTCCGGGTTCATTTCACCCAGACCTTTATAACGTTGAATTGTCATTTTTGCCGATTTTTCTTTGGCTAAATTTTGTTCCACCAAAGTTTCTTCAGTTGGCTCTTCTTCAGTACTGACAACTGCCAAGGCTTCATCACCAATTTTATTTTTCTTTTTAAATTCTTCTAAGTCGCCATCGCTATAAAGCCAAGTAACTTCTTTGCCTTTTTTAGCGCTGTAAAGCGGCGGTTGAGCGATATATAAATGGCCTTGTCTGATAATGTCTGGAAAGTAGCGATAAAATAAAGTTAAAAGCAAAGTCCGGATATGGGAGCCGTCAACATCAGCATCCGTCATAATGATGATGCGGTCATATCTTAATTTATCAATTTCAAACTGTTCGCCGATGTTGGTGCCCAAAGCAATAACTAAAGATTTTAATTCGTTATTGGCCAGCATTTTATCCAAGCGGGCTTTTTCCACGTTTAAAATTTTACCCCGCAGTGGCAGAATGGCCTGGAATTCCCGATTGCGGCCTTGTTTGGCTGAACCACCAGCAGAATCACCTTCAACAATATACAGCTCGGATCTACTGGCATCGCGGGTTGAGCAGTCAGCCAGTTTACCCGGCAAAGTTAAGCCTTCTAAAGCGCCTTTACGTAAAACCGTTTCTCGAGCGGCGCGGGCAGCCACCCGGGCTTTCTGCGCCAAAATACATTTGCCAATAATGGCTTCCGCATCACGCGGGTGTTCTTCCAGCCAAGCGTTAAGTGTTTCATAAACAATGCCATCAACAATTGGTTTAACTTCAGCATTGCCCAACTTGGCTTTAGTCTGGCCTTCAAATTGCGGATTTTTAATTTTGACGGAAATTGTCGCGGTCAGCCCTTCACGAGAATCCTCCCCGCCTAAATTTTCATCTTTTTCTTTCAAGAAACCTTGCTTGCGGGCGTAGTTGTTTAAACTCCGGGTCAATGCTGTCCGGAAGCCAACTAAATGCATACCACCCTCGGAATTTAGAATGTTATTGGCAAAAGCAAAGATGTTCTCTTTGTATTCATTAGTATATTGCAAGGCAACTTCCACGCGGCAATCTTCCTGTTCTTTATCAACATAGAAAACATTTTCATGCTTTGGTTCAACGTGCTGATTTAAAAATTTAACATAGGAAGCAATTCCGCCTTCAAAATAAAAGGTATAACTAGTTTTGGCTTTTGGCTCTCTTTCATCAACAACAATAATTTTAACTCCTTTAGTCAGATAGGCCTGTTGGCGTAAATGATCAAGGACAGTCGATAGATTATAATCCAAAACGGTAAAAATTTCTGGGTCCGGCTGAAAAGTAATAGTGGTACTGGTTTCTTTGGCTTTACCGGTTGGCCGGACTTTTCTTAAAGCTTTGCCGCGTTTATATTCCTGAAGCCAAATTTTGCCGTCGCGTTTAACTTCAGCTTTGGCATATTCTGATAGGGCATTGACTACCGATACACCAACACCATGCAAACCGCCAGAAACTTTATAGCCGCCTTCGCCGAATTTACCGCCGGCATGAAGTTTAGTCATCACCACTTCCAGGGCTGACTTTTTGGCTTGTTTGTGGATATCAACGGGGATACCGCGGCCGTTATCAGTCACCGAAACCAGGCGGTCGGGTAAAAATGTGACGATTATCTCATTGCAATAACCGGCCATGGCTTCATCAAGGGCATTATCAACAACTTCCCAAATTAAATGGTGCAAGCCTTCGCTGGCCGTATTGCCAATATACATTCCCGGCCTTTTCCGGACTGGTTCCAGGCCTTCTAGGACCGTAATTTGCTTGGCAGTATACTCAGATTTGCTGCCGGCGTCAGCTGTTTTAGCGGTGGTTTTTTTCAACTTAGCTAGTTTATGTTTTGCCATAATTTTGGAATCAATAAAAATATAGGTGATTTACTCGTCCTTTAGGCGAGGTTAGCCTATAATTTTTGGCTTAAATTGGTTTAAATTTTAATAATTTTATCTGCTTTAATTATAGCACAGCAGGAGATTTTTTCAATAGTTTTTTGAGTGGATAAATGAGCTAAATTTCAGTCCATTTTTTTAGTTTATTCCTTGTTTTATGGTATAATAAATTTATGCCTGAACCTAATAATCAACCCAGCAAAATTACCAATTTTCAGCTCAAGTTTAATTATTGGTATGTTACCCATAAATTACAATTAAGGAAGGGGTTAATTGTTTTTTTGATTCTTTTAAGTTTTGGTTTTTACACTTATAGTATTTATAAAGCGGTTGTAATTCTATTTATTGATGACGAAAATTTGAAGCGGGAATTAAATTATCTTTCGGCTGATTCAATTAATTACAGTTATTTTCATCAAGCTAACCAGCCGAAAGATTTAGAAATTTTAAGTTTTGATTCTTTGAGTGGTCGGGAAAACCGGTATGATTTTGTCGCCAAAATCAAAAATCCCAATCCTCAGTGGTTTGCCGCCAATGTCTCATTTCAGTTGATCGCCGGCGGTGAAATATTGGCAGAAAAAAACAGTTTTGTTTATCCTGGCGAAGAAAAATACATTGCCGTTTTCGGTCAGGAATTAGACAGTTTCGGCAGCCCAACTTTGAAAATTAGCAATATCAGCTGGCGCCGGGTTCATCAATTTTCTGATTATGCCCCGCCCCGCTTGAACTTTAAAACTAGTGGCATTGAATTCAAATCAGCTCAGGACTCCGGTATTCGCGGTGAATTGCCGGTCAGCACTTTGAATTTTAAAATTACTAATAGTACTGCTTATAGTTATTGGCAGGTTGGCGTTTTCATGGTTTTGCTCAGCGGTGAAGATCCAATCGCGGCTAATTATTTGTCCCTAGATCAATTTCGTTCCGGGGAAACCAGAAATGTTGAAATGAGATGGTACGAGTCTTTGCCATCAGTTCAGCAAATTGAGATTTTGCCCGAAGTTGATATTTTTAGTCCGGCTTCTTACATGCCGGTTGAGTAGTTCTATTGTTCAAAAAAGCAAGAAATCAAGAAAACAAGACAAAGCCTGGCTTTGTTTTTTTATTTTCTTGATTTTTTGGCAAAACCTTGACTTTTTTGGCAAATCATGCTATTTTTTAAGGTCGATTTTTCGACTAGCCTTAGCTATGGTCTAGGGCTATACCCTCATTGTTCTCCCTGCCTCGGCGGGAGAAGAAAACAAGGAGATTCGGTCATGAACAACCACGGTTCAGGCAAAGGTTCAGGCGGTTCACCCAGTTCAATTGTTGGCTACGGGGCAGTCGGCGTTCAGCTCGATTTGTTGCCGGCTGAAAGTCTGGCGAACCTGCGGGTCGAGCAGGATGATCACGGCAAATTCGTCACCGGCCTAACCGTTGGTAACGTGCCCGTGCGGGTGCGGTTGGGCGACGTCGTTCAGATTGTCGAAGAGCCGCTTCAACAGACTCTGCGTGATCTGCAGCACCTCCAAGGGATGCAGCGGCCTGGCGAGAGCGGCGATGAGTGGCTGCAAGCCGGCATTACCGCGAAGACAACGGCGTTGGCTGATATCAGTCAGTGTCTCGCCAATGCGGTTGCCGCGGCCAACCCGGCCCTCAACGTCTACTCGGCCAATGGTCGGGGCTTCGAGATCCGGTTGAGCCAGTCGAACTGCACGAAACCGCCGACCCTGCGTTTCTTTGCGGCCGGCGTCAGTGTGCCGCCGGAGATGGCTGGTTTCCCGCCGTATCTGCCTGCGCCTCGACATACCGATGCGATCCATCACGCCTGGGATGTTGCCGGCAATCAGCTACTGGTAATCGCCGTATGCGGCAGGCTCCAGGGCGGAGAGCAGAAGGGCAGTCTCTCGTTGTTCGTTCAAGGCGGTGGGCAGGTATTCCAGGTGGAAGCAGATGCCAATCATAGCGGGCTGCGGATCCGTTCCGGCATCGTTGGTGAGGCAATCGCCCCGCCGCACGTGGTCGGCTAGCAGACCGGTGCATTCGCTGCCTAAGGAGGGGTAGCGCGACATTTGCAGATTCAGGAAGAGCAAAGCCAGGACGGTGATGCTCTTCTTTTCATTAGGAAAAAATTGTAAAATTATACTAGCTTATCTTAGTTTTGTTACTTTGACCCGCCTTCTCCGCCACCTTTCGATCAGCTCAAGGTGGCCTTGAGTTCATCGAAAGGCCAAAGGCGGATTCGGCGGGCGAGATGAAGTACTGTCATAGTTCAGAGATTAAAAAACCTTTAATGTTTGGCATTAGGGTGTATTGATAACTTTGACATACCGACGGTCGGTATGTTAAAATGCTAATAACTAATCATATTAACGGTGAGCGGTAAACGGTTACCGGTTAACAACTCTATGACCAATCATTTAATTCAGATCAAAAATCTCAAAAAAGATTATACCACCGATGAAGTCACTACCAATGTTTTACGGGGCGTCAGTTTTGACATTGCCGAAGGCGAATTTGTGGCCATCATGGGGCCGTCTGGTTCGGGCAAATCAACCTTGATGCATATTTTAGGTTTTTTGGATCGGCTGACTAGTGGGGATTATCTTTTTGAAGGCCGGAGTGTGGCGGATTTTTCTGACGATGAGTTGGCGATTTTACGTAACAAAAAAATTGGTTTTGTTTTTCAAAGTTACAATTTATTGCCCCGGACTTCGGTTATAGAAAACGTCAAGTTGCCGTTGGTCTATTCGGGCATTCCGGTCAAAGAGATCGAAGAACGGGCTCAGCAGGCAATAAAATCAGTCGGTCTTTATCACCGGATTAATCATTTGTCTAATCAACTTTCCGGTGGTGAACAGCAGCGCGTTGCCATTGCCCGGGCCTTGGTCAATGATCCGAAGGTAATTTTTGCTGATGAGCCGACGGGCAACCTCGATTCCAAATCTGGTACTCAAATTATGGCGATTTTGGAAGGCTTAAGCGAAAAAGGCCATACTATTATTTTGGTTACTCATGAGCAAGACACGGCCGATCATGCCAAACGAGTAATCAAGTTACGCGATGGTTTGATTGTTGCTGACGAAATTGTTACTAATCGCCGGCGGGTGGCTGAGGATGGTGAACTTAGAAAGTAACAATTAACATTTAACAATTAGCAGTTAACTTCTAATCTTGTCTTCAAATGAAACTCTCGGAGAGGCGTTAATTATTAATGGTTAATTGTTAACTGTCGTTATCTATGAATCTCTATCAGACTGCCAAAGGTTCAATAAAAACTTTAGCCTCACGAAAAATGAGGGCTTTTTTAACGATGTTGGGAATGATTATCGGGATTTCTTCAGTCATTATTATTATGGCTGTTGGTGCCAGTGCCCAAGGTTTAATTTTAAATCAGATAAAAAGCGTTGGCTCAAACTTGATTGGTATTTTGCCTGGCGCTTCTGATGAAGATGGACCGCCCGCTTCGGTAATGGGAATTTCCGTCACGACTTTAAAATATGATGACGTTATAGCGATTGCCCAACCGCAAAACGCGCCGCACGTGGTGGCCAGTGCCGCTTATGTCAAAGGTGTGGGCAGCATCAGCTGGCAGAATCGTAACATTGACACTAATTATACCGGTACAACTGCCAATTATATTGAAGTAGAAGACACCCAAGTTGCAATTGGTCGGTTTTTTACAGTTGATGAGGAAAAAAATTTGTCGCGCGTTATTGTCCTGGGTAGTCAGGTCGCGGAAAATTTGTTTGACAACACCGATCCGCTGGGTCAGCTGGTCAAAGTCAAGCGGGAGCAATTTCGGGTAATTGGTGTGATGAAAGAACGCGGATCGGCGGCTTTTCAAAATGAAGACGACCAGATTTTTATTCCGTTTAAAACCGCACAAAAACTGATTTTAGGCATTGATCATGTGGGTTTTGCCCGGGCCAAAGTTGACGATGCCAAAAATTTAGACCAGACGATTAATGATATTAAAGCTACTTTAAGAGAGAGGCATAATATTTCCGATCCGTCACAGGATGACTTTACTGTCCGCAGTGTTCAGCAGGCACTCGATACTTTTACCAGTGTGACTAGCGCTTTGACCTTCTTTTTAGCCGCCATTGCCGCCATTGCTTTACTTGTCGGTGGTATCGGGATTATGAATATCATGCTAGTTTCAGTTACCGAAAGAATCAGAGAAATCGGGTTGCGTAAAGCCGTTGGTGCCAGAAATAAAAATATCAGAAATCAATTTTTAGTTGAAACTATTATAATTTCCCTCGGCGGTGGAATAATTGGTGTAATTTTTGGTATTATCATTGCCGCCATTGTTGCTTTAGTTGCTCAGTATTTAGGTTATGCCTGGGATTTTATCGTTACCATTAATTCCGTTATTGTTGCCTGCAGTGTTTCTATCATAATTGGTTTAGTTTTTGGAATTTATCCAGCAGTCAAAGCAGCAAAGTTGGATCCGATTGAGGCGCTACGTTATGAATGAGGAATTTAGGAATTTAGGAAACTAGGAATTAGAAAATTAAAATTGGTAAATTATTAAAGAAGTCTAAATTCCTAACTTCCTAATTTTCTAACCTCCTGATCATCATGAATAATAATAAACCACAACCAATCAAACGCTGTCGACGAAGTAAATTCATCCTCTTTAATGCGTTTCATTTTTATTGTGATATTATTGTGCCTTTTCGAATAGCACTGATGTCGCTTAGGCGCAACAAAGTCAGAACTTCTTTGACGGTTTTAGGTATTGTCATTGGTATTATGGCAGTTATCACAGTCATGTCTGCCGGTGATGGCTTGAAAGGTTATGTTACCGGTCAAATTGAAGCTTTTGGTACTGATTTGATTGAGGTTGAAGTTAAAGTGCCAAATACCAGTCAGATGTCCGCTTCCAATGCGGGCGGCCAGGCGATGGGAATTCAAATTACCACCTTGAAGTTAGAAGATGCTGAAGCGATAAAAAAATTACCAAACATTGAAGATAATTATTCAGTTTTAATGGGAATGGAAATTGCTTCTTATAAAGGAACTAATAAGCAGACACTTTTATGGGGGACCACCGGTTCCTTTATTAATGTTGATACGACTAAAGTAGCTGAGGGCCGGTTTTTTACCGATGAAGAAGATAGAAGTTTGGCTAACGTGGTGGTAATCGGTCAGACCGTTAAAGATAAGCTTTTTGGTTTGGATGATCCAATAAATAAATCAATTAAACTTGGGCGAGAAAAATTTATGGTCATCGGCGTGATGGAAAAACGTGGTGCCATTGCTTTTTTTGATATGGATAATTTTATTTATGTGCCGGTACGGACTCTGCAGAAAAAGCTGATGGGTGTTGAATATCTTTCGGTAATTATGAATAAAGTTTATAACAAAGACATTGCTGATGAAACCGTATCTGATATTAATTCACTTTTGCGCCAGCGCCATGATATTTTGGGCAATAACCCGGACAAAGATGATTTTGCCGTAATGTCCATGGCCGAAGCACTGGATATTTACGATACGGTTTTTGGCGCGATTAATTTACTTTTAGCGGCGATTGCCGGCATTTCACTTTTGGTCGGTGGTATCGGTATTATGAATATTATGTATGTTTCGGTTACCGAGCGGACTTATGAAATTGGCTTGCGCAAGTCTGTTGGCGCTACCGGCCATAATATTTTATGGCAGTTTTTGTGGGAGGCAATTGTCATTACTCTTTTTGGTGCATTGATTGGCTTTGTTTTGGGTATTGGTTTGTCTTATCTAATTTCTGTCATTGCTACGGCTCAAGGTATTGGTTGGAAATTTGTCATTTCTCTAAACTCAATCGTGCTAGCAATTGGTGTATCTTTTATCATTGGTTTAACTTTCGGCGTATTTCCGGCCATAGCCGCTTCTAGACTTGACCCGGTAACGGCATTACGCTATTCTAAATAATCTACCAATTCAATAAGAGCGGAGGAGTATATTCAAGGATCAAGAAGGAGGATGGAGAATGAGAGTCAGACTATCACTTCTTTTGGTTGTCGTTTTGGGCTTGATTCTGATTGGTATAGCCCTTTATCAAAGCCTTGGTCAACAAAGCCTTGGTCAACCCCAACAGCAGTTTGTCACTGACCTGCCCAGCTACGAAGTGGAAGACATTGACATTTCTTTGGCTAACCCCGCCCAGACCTATCAACTGCTGAAGCGTAACGTCGCATTTGAGGCTAAACTTTGTGGTTTGGCACTCCTGGTTTTGCTGATTGTGGCGATTGCTTCATCTAGATTGCCGATCTTAACGGATATCATTGAAGGAGCCAAAGAAAGAGTTTGGCAGATGATTTGGGCCAATCGGCCGCGGAGCACCGATGAAGTTGAAGGCAGACTATTACGCCTATCGGGAGGCAGCCCGGCTTATCGTCGGACTTTGTTGGGTCGGCGGAGGAAAACTCGGTGAAAAGACCCCAGCTACCCAGACCTTTAGCTTTTTTAAGGGGTTTTTATTTTGTTTAACTTTTTTTAAAAAGAGTAATAGGGTTTAAGCTGTCACCTTGTTTTTTATAAACCGTTCTAGCGGTTTTGGACCGGTGATCATTAATCGATGATGCCAGCGTTTTCGCTTAACTTTTTAGCTTGACCGGTATTGGCATCCAAATGTGCTTGCAGAAAAAATTATTTATGATAAAATTAATTTATGAAATATTCTAAAATAATTGCCATATTATTTTTTATTTTTGCGCCAACGGCGATTGTCCGAGCTGCAGATACTTATTATGTAGACTCTTCCATTACAGACACTAACATCACTTCAGCCACGGCGGATTGTACTAATTATGACCCAACCACTTTTGCTTGTGGCAGTGGGACAAATAGTGTTTATGTTACTATCGCGGATGTTAATTTGAAGTCTTTTTCCGCCGGCGATAATATTTATTTTCGCAAAGGCCAAACCTGGCGCGAGCAGTTAACCACTAAGGTTGCGGGCACCGCCGGTAATCAAATTACTTATGGTTCATACGGAACCGGAAATAAACCCAGAATCACTGGGCTTGATATTGTGTCCGGGGCGGCGATCACAGGAACAGCCAACGTTTATTCAAAAGCGGAAATCGCCACTACGCCTAACGTGGCGGTAATCGACGGCGTCATGGGAACGGAAAAAGATTCATTAGGGGCATTAGCAGCCAATAACGACTGGTATTTTGCCGATAGCACTTTATATGTGTATAGTACCACTGATATTGCCGGCAAGGTGGTTGAAGCGGGCGTGCGGGATAAAGTGATTAATAGCACCAAGGCTTACATTACAATAGAAAATTTGCAATTAGACGGCGCCAATCATGCCTCGGCCGGGGCGGGCGTGTATCTTAGCGGCGTGGGGGCGACGGGAGTTGTGGTCAACAATTGTGATATTAAATTCAATTTATACGGCGTGCTTTTTTTTACGACTAATGCTCAGGCTGGTGCCCATACTATTTCAAATTCAACTATTCATGATAACAGAAACTCCGGAATACATGTTAATGCTGGTACAGATGGTTCAACCGATTCAACCAGGACTCATATCTATAATAATCAAATATATAACAATGCCGGTTTTGGCATTTTTGTTTATGCCAGCTATTGGTTGGTGGAAAATAATACGGTTTATAATAATGGTGATCATACCACCGAGGCCGGTTGGTCAGGCATCCATATCTGGGGCGGGGCCAGCGGCAGCCCGACAGCGGATACGGGCCATGATAATATTGTCAGATACAATACGGTATATAACACCCTTTCGATCGGCGTTGATGGCAGCGGTATCGGCGTGGATATGTATGCTGACGATAATGAAATTTATTACAATGTTTGTTATAGCAATGACGGACCAGGAATCAGCTTAGCCTCCGATAGCGGCAATGTGATTTATAACAACGTGGCTTACGGCAATAACCTTAATAGCGGTGATAGCCAAACAGCGAAAATGGGAGAAATTAGAGTAACCGGCGGTACGGTTTCCGACCAGGAAAATTTTGTTATCAAAAATAACATCGGTTATGCGACGGCCGATTCTGCTTATGCAATTTACGTCGATAATTATTCTTACGATAATAATCCAATAATCACCAACAATATCTGGTATGCGCCCAATGTTATGAATTGGTATTTATGGAATACTTCAAATCCGGCCGTTGGCACAGTCTGGAATAATTTAACCGGTGTGGGGACGGATTTAAATTCTAATCCGCTTTTTACCAATGCAGCCTCAAATGACTTCACGGTTTTAGCCACCTCACCGGCCATTGACGCCGGCGTGGATGTTAATTTGACTGTTGATTATTCTGAAGCCAGTTTGTACGGTACGCCCGACATCGGCGCCCACGATTATGTTCCCACTTATACTCAAGGTACGAATTTAATTGATATTACTAGTCCGTTTAGAATTTACACTAACGGCAAATTCCGCTACACCCAAGCGACGAGTGGTTCACAAACGGCTGATTTCAAAGTGACGCCACTTTGGGGTTCTTATGATGCCGCTTCTTCTTCTGAATTTATGAATGTCACGGTAGATTCTTGGGAGACGACCGGCAATAAAAATAAACAATGGACAATAAGCTCTTCGGTGGCTACCACCACAATTTTTACGATTGGCGATCTTTTGGCCAGTACTGGTTATACGGTTAAAGTAGACTCCAGTGCCTCCTCAACGATAATATTAGGTGACACCTGCACCAGCGCCGTTTGCACTTCTGATGGCAGCGGCAAAATCGTCTTTACTTACACTGGCGGCTGGTCTTCGCATACGTTTAATTTAGAAAAAGTTGCGGTTGCTACACCAGTGGCAACGCCAAGTTCTACCAGTGTTGGGGGAGGTAGTTCATCTTCTGTTACCCTAACACCAACGGTCACAGCTCTTAACTCCAGCGGTTCAAATTTCAGTCTATCGGTTAACAGTCCAACCAATTTTAGTACAATTATTAGCGGCGGCAGCCAGCAACACAGTATTACCTTAATCAGTATCGATTCAGTAAACAGAAAGATTATTTTGGTTATTCAATCCGCTCCGGTAAATCTCAGCTTAAATTTTGAGGAAACTAAAGAAGTCGACCTGAATAATGATGGCCTAAATGATATTTTTGTCACTTTTGCTGGTTTAAATGGCAATATTGTTGACATAAAGATTAAACCGATTAGCGCGACGGTTGATTTGGCAAATGATTTGGTTAAAATTGCCTGCCCCGCTGAGGCCATGGCTGATAATCCCTGCAAAGCGGTTTATTATATCGGTTCTGATGGCAAGCGCTATGTTTTTACCGATGCTAATGTTTTTAAAACTTGGTATCAAGATTTTTCACTAGTTAAAACGATAATGGCTACGGAACTGGCTGCTTACCCCGTTGGTGGCATTGTTACTTATCGGCCCGGAGTTCGGATGGTTAAAATCCAAACCGATCCCAAGACTTACGCTGTAGCTAAAGGTGGCACTTTAAGGTGGATTAAAAATGAAGACCTGGCAGTCAATCTTTACGGAACGCAATGGTACAAGATGATCGATGATATTTCAGCGGCTTTTTTTACCAATTATAAAATCGGCTTGGATGTTAGTTCAATCGAAGATTTTAATAGGGACGCTGCAGCTAGTGAATCTTTGAACATCAGCATTGACAAAAATCTTTGAGTATAAAATATATTTTAATTGTATCTGAATCCGGCCAAATTGCCGATCCTAGACCTTTAACTTTGTTTAAAGGGTTTTTATTTGGCTTGACATTTTTTCCGCAATCGTTTATAGTGTATAAGTTAAATAGCAGTTAATTAATCACACATACCGCACAAATTTTAGTTAATCCTCCCCAATTTAACAATGGGGCTAACTAAAAGCGGTAGAGGTTCTCGCTTCGGCGGGATTAAAAAGGAAACAACTTATGTCAAACGTCCCGGATTTATTGACGATGCTTAAAGCTGGCGTGCATTTTGGTCATCAGCAAGGCAAACGTCATCCTAAAATGGAACCCTACATTTTTACGGCTAAAAGCGGGTTTCATATTATTGATCTAGAAAAAACCCAAGAGCTACTCCAGGAAGCTTTGGAGTTTATTAAGAAAATAGTGAGCAATGGCGGCACTATTTTATTTTTGGGTACAAAAAAACAAGCCCAGGCAATTATTATTAAATATGCCAAAGAATGCAACATGCCCTATATTACCGAGCGTTGGCTGGGCGGAACTTTTACTAATTTTTCCGAGGTGTCACGGTTAGTCCGGAAATATACTGAGTTAAAGAAGAAAAAATCAAGCGGTGAACTAGACAAATATACCAAAAAAGAAAAATTGGATTTCGAACGGGAGATTGAAAAGTTAGAAAAAATGGTTGGTGGTGTTGAAGGCATGTCTAAGGTTCCCGATGCTCTGTTTGTCGTTGATGTCAGAAGGGAAAAAACAGCGGTGAAAGAAGCAGTTAAAAGAAATATTCCGATTGTCGCGATGTGTGACACTAATGTTAATCCTCAAAATATCACTTATCCGATTCCGGCTAACGATGATGCGGTTAAATCAATTGAATTAATTACGGGTTTAGTGGCCCAAACCGTTAAGGAAGGTATAGCTGGCAAAGAAAAACCAGCAGTTGTCAGTAAAGCAGTGGCGGGGAAAAAATAATAATTAACAAAAATAAAATATGGCTCTTGATACTAAATTAATCACTCAATTGCGTGAATTAACCGGCGCTGGCATTGCTGATTGTAAAGAGGCTTTGACTGAAGCTGACAACAGCCTGGATAAAGCCGTAGAAGTTTTAAGAAAAAAAGGTGCAATTAAAGCGGCTAAAAAATCTGATCGGGCAACCAAAGAAGGGGTGATTGCGATTTTGAAAGCGGGTAACAAAGCAGCGGTTGTTGGTTTGGCTTGTGAAACTGATTTTGTCGCTTTGAACCAAGATTTTATTAAAGCGGTGGATGAATTTGCCCAGGAACTACTGAAACGGGGAAGTGATGAATTTAAAGCTTGGGCAAAAGATAAAATTACTAATGAATTAGTCGTTAAAATTGGTGAAAATATTCAGCTGGGTGATTTTGAAGTTTTGACTGGAGAAATTCTTGGCATTTATCTTCATTCCAATAAAAAAGTAGCTGCGGTTGTTACCATGAATAGCGGCAGTGAAAAATTAGCAACGGATCTAGCGATGCAAGTGACAGCCATGTCACCAAAATATATTAAACCTGAAGATATTCCAGCAAGCGAAATTGCCAAAGAAAAAGAAATTTACCGTGAGCAGCTTAAGGCCGAAGGTAAACCAGAAGCAATGTGGGAAAAAATTATTCCCGGTAAATTGAATAAATATTATCAAGATGTTTGTTTGCTCAAGCAGACCTATATTAAGGATGATAAAATTACCGTTGAAAAATTGATTGAGCAAGAAGGAAAAGGAATTGAGGTCGTTAAATTTTCGCGTTACCAAATTTAAATCACAATCAAGTTTATCTCAATTAACTTATGATACCAGTAGCTCAAGTTAAAGTTGCTTTTTGGGACCGAGTTTATGAATGTCCAGTCGGTGATTTTAAGTTAGAAATTGGTGACCAAGTAATCGTCAAAACTGACTGGGGAACAGAAATTGGTAAAGTTGTCGCTTTGGTTAATCTTCAAGAAGACAAAGCCGCCAGCCAGAATGAATGGTCAAGTTCAATCATTCGCAAAGTGACGACCGAGGATTTGGGAACCTGGTCAAGTTTACAAAAACAAAAGCATGAGGCTTTAGAGTATTGTAAAAAATTAGTGGATCGGCACGGTCTGGCGATGAAAGTGATTGATGCTCATTTTTCTTTTGATGGCGGCCGGTTGATTTTTCCTTTTATCGCTGACGGTCGGATTGATTTCCGGGTCCTGGTTAAAGATTTGACCCATCATTTTCAAAAATCAATTCGCCTCCAGCAGATTGGTATTCGGGACGAAGCAAAAATTTCTGGTGATTTTGGTTCCTGCGGCCGGAAACTTTGTTGCAAGACTCATCTTAAAGCCTTGGAAAGCATTACTTCTGATTTAGCGGATGTGCAGCAGATTTCCCATCGGGGTTCCGAAAGACTCTCGGGTCTTTGTGGTCGCCTGCGCTGCTGTTTGGCTTTTGAAGGTGAAAACTATCAGGAGTTGGCTAAAACTCTGCCGGCACTTGGCTCACGGATTAAGACTCGTCAAGGTTTTGGTAAAGTAATTGGTTGGCATACTTTAAAGCAAACTGTTGATGTTGCTTTGGAAGGTGATGAAAAAAATATCATTGAAATATCAATTCCCGATAAAGGGCAACCCCCGGCCAGATAGGGGATGAATTTTAATCATTAGCAATATGAAAAAACTTTTTATTTCGATTGTAATTTTATTTTTAGCCTTCGGCTTGGTTGGCTGTTTTAAGGGCAACAAAACTGAGTTCAGTCAGGAGCCCCAGGTGGAAGGCGCCCCCGAGACTGGAGTAGTCTTAGACATCACCGAAAAAAATGGTCAGAGCAGCACGGCCAAACCAGGTGATATTTTATATCTAAAATTGACCGGTGAGGCCGCCAGCGGCAAGCAATGGGCGGTAGTCAGCCCGACTTCCAGTGATTATATAATGTTGAAAGGCCATAAATTAATTGGCCTAACTGATTCCAAAGCACCGGATGGTCAATTTACTGATGAGTGGTGGTTGAAAGTGGAAAAGACCGGTAATTTTGAATTGCAGTTTGATTACGGCGTTTTGGGCAAAAAAGCCGAAAAGTCTTTCCAATTTAGTGTTGTCAGTCAGTAAATTTATGATGACAAAAAAAATAACCATTCTTTTTCTTTTGACGTTTTTTGTTTTTCTTAGCTTGGTTGCTTGTACTCGAGTACCGGCTAATTTGCAAAATTCAAGTGGGCAAAATTCAAATTTAAAAGTTTCCGATCAGCCAGCGCCCGGTCAAGTCGCCGTTTTAGATAGTAATATAATTATTACTAAACCTTTAAGTAATGATATTATCTCCAGTCCGGTTGAGATTACTGGTCAGGCGCGAGTTTTTGAAGGCATAGTCTTATATCATCTGAAGGATGCTTGGGGTAATATTTTGAATCAAGGGACAACGACGGCTACTGTCAGCGCGCCGGACTGGGGTGATTATAAGGCCAAGCTCGAATTTGCCACGCCCACCAGCCACAACGGTTGGCTGGAAGTTTATGCTAAAAGTACCCAGGACGGCAGCAATAATGATTTAATCCGTCTGCCCGTTATTTTTAAAGAATACAAAAAGCCAGGGGTTAAAGTTTATTTTAGTAATATTAAAGAAGATCCTGATGTTTCGGACTGTGGTAAAGTTTACCCGGCCGAAAGAGTCGTTGAACCCACACTCCAATTACCCGAGACCGCTTTGGCCGAACTTTTGAAAGGGGCAAATGAAGAAGAAACAAAGCAGGGATTTATCAGCAATATTCCGGAAATCGGCATTACGGTCCAAAAATTTGATTTAAAAGATAATAAGCTGACAGTTGATTTTAATCAGGCTTTGCAGGCTAATGTAGCCGGTGCTTGCCGGGTAACCGCTATCCGGGCCCAGATCACCCAAACCCTTAAACAATTTCCGGGCATTAAAGAAGTGGTAATTTCTATTGATGGCAAAACTGAAGATATTTTGCAGCCTTAAACCAGAAAATAAAAAAACGAGAAAGCAGTCTAAGTCTAGATTGTTTTTTTGTTTTCTTGATTGTGGTATAATTTTAATGAGATAATTATTAACTTAAATTGAGACATATGCCAATAAAAATCGCTATTAACGGTTTTGGCCGGATTGGCCGGGCCGCTTTCAAAGCTGCTTTGGAAAACAAAAATATCGAAGTTGTCGCCCTAAATGATTTAATGGACAATAAAACTTTAGCCCAACTTTTAAAGTATGACACAGTCTACGGTGAATATCCGAAATCAATTCAGGGTTCTAAAGAGGGGATAAAAATTGAAGGTAAGCTTTATCCAGTTTTTGCCGAAAAAGATCCGGCCAAATTACCTTGGCAGAAATTGAAAGTGGATGTCGTTTTGGAATGTACCGGTATTTTTCGTGATAAAAAATCCGCTGGTGCCCATTTACAAGCCGGAGCAAAAAAAGTGATAATTTCTGCCCCGGGCCAAGATGAAGGGATACAAACTTTGGTTTATGGGAGCAAATTGACTAACGAAGTTTTAAAAAAGGGCAAGGTTGATTCGGTAATTTCCATGGCTTCCTGCACCACCAATTGTATTTCGCCAGTGATGCAGGTTTTGGAAAGTAAATTTGGAGTCGAAAAAGCCATGATGACAACTGTTCATTCTTATACGGCTGACCAAAATCTGGTGGACGGGCCACATAAGGATTTGCGTCGGGCGCGGGCGGCCGCTCATAATATTGTTCCCACCACTACCGGCGCCGCGATTTCAACCACCAAAGTCGTACCCAGCCTGAAGAAACTGTTTGATGGGATTTCAATTCGGGTTCCCACAATCTGTGTTTCGATTTCTGATGTCACGGCGGTTTTGAAACGAAAAAAGGTGACAGTTGAACAAATTAATAATGAATTTAAAAAAGCCACTAAAGATCCGTTATTTAAAAAAGTCTTGACCACCACCAATAAGCCGCTAGTTTCTACTGACTTCACCGGTAATCCTTACTCGACAATTGTTGATTTATCATACACTAATGTTGTCGGCGGCAATTTGGTCAAAGTTTTGGCCTGGTATGATAATGAATGGGCTTATAGTTTACGTTTGGTGGAAATGGCCGAAGAAATCGGCAAACTAGCCAGCAAATAAATCCTAAAAACCTAATAACTTAAGAACCTAATAACCTAAATATGGAAAAATGCAAAGAATGCGGCATGCCACTAGACGAAAAAACTTGCTGTGCTTGCAATTCCGAACTGTGCTATCACTGTTGCGCCTGCGGACCAGAATGCACCTGCGGCTGCCAAGAAAAAGAATAATACCTTACTATTTCAAAGGCCCCGGTGATACCGGGGTTTTTGCTTTAGAGAAAAGTTTCAAGTATTAAATTATTAGTTAATGTCAAAATCCTAATGTCAAATATCAAATCAAATCCAAAGCTCAAATACCAAATATTGAGCTTCGTTTTTGTCATTTGTCATTGATTTGGCATTTGGATTTTGGAATTTGTAATTTTTGAAGTGGGGGTTTTTGATTTGCCAGGAAGAAATATTTTCGTTAAGATATACAATAATTGAAGTTTCCATTTCAGGACCAAAGGAGGAAGGAGGAATAATGAGGACAAAAGGAGTTCACCAGGCCAGGGCAGCGGCGGCCAAGGTAAAGCAATTGTCTTTTGTTGCGCCGCGAGGCTCTTTGGGCTGGCTTTCGGCCCTCTTACCGGAGGAATCTAAGCCAAGACGGTATGACTTGGTGAATGAGTTCGACGGTTTTGGCGTTGTAGCAATTGTTCCGGCGGAGGGAATTGCGGATTTGATTTCCGCCCTTAAACATGAGGGCGCAGAGCAGATCACTGTAGTAAGTATTGAAATGTACGTACCTTAATCATCCAGCATCATCGCGTTTGCGTCCGGCGGAGCCATGTGGTTTCCGCCGTTTTTTTTAAATCTTGACGTCATTTTCTGTCTGTGTTAATGTACTAATATACTAATACGTTAAAACATTATGAAAGCAGGTCACAATTGGCAAAATCAGTCAAGTAAAGCGCTGTTTAAAGCCATTTTAAAGCTCAAAACACCGGCTGAGGCCTCTAAGTTCTTCCGTGATTTATGTACCCTTGAAGAGCTGGAGGAGATGGAAAAGCGCTGGCAGGCAGTCCAGATGATTGCCAAAAACAAGCCTTACCGTGAGATCGCCAAAAAGACCGGCTTAAGTACTTCAACCGTTACCCGCGTTGCCCATTGGCTGAATTATGGGGAAGGCGGATATAGGCTAGTTTTGAAAAGAATTAAATAGCGAGTTCAGTAAATTCAGTAAGTTAAGTCACTGGCCTAAGGGCTTAATTTACTGAACTCGCTGTACTTGCTGAATTTACTAATATGAATAAAATCAGTCAAAACATCCATCATCACCAGATTGTCTCGCCAGAGTCGAGGTAATTTGGTATTTTGAAATATCAGCTTGCCCCGGCTTTGGTCGGGGTTTTGCTTATAGTGAGCAAAGCCGGCTCTTTGAGAATTTAGGAGGGGAATCATGATTCAGCGTGTGATGGTTGAGTTAGATAATCGTTGTGGGCGTGATTGTCCGCAGTGCTATCTAGGGTCGGATAAGCGGGGTTTGCCTTTGACTGAAGCGGTCAGGCGGGTCAAAATTCTGCAGGCACTGGGTATACCTAGTATTAAGCCGATTTTTGGCGAGGTGCTAGATCACCCGGAATATCTGCAGCTGTTTCCACTTCTTGGCCACCATTATTGCCTTAGCTCGGGCGCCGCGATAGTTTCCGATCCGTCAATCCGGCAGCAGCTGGTTCAAAATGGTATCAAGGCGGTGAGGCTAAGTGCTCATTACTTTGACCAAGGGCGCTGGTCGCCGGTGCCGCTATCAGTTGTCCATGAAGCGATCCGATTGTTGCACGAGGTTAGTATCAAGGCCGAAGCTTTCACTATACTCTGGCGTGGTAACTACCAGTCAGTATCAGCAATCTGCCAGCGGGCAATCGCGGATGGTATCTCTACGCTACGGTTCATCAACTTGATGCCGATCCGTCCCGAACTACGATCCGATGTTCTAACCGTCGCTGAGATTCAGCAGGTCTTTGACCAGGTGGCATTAATGCGTCAGCAGATTCCTAAAGATCAGTTGACCATTAAATTGCTCGGAAACTTCGGGCCAAGACCTGGGAGTTTAGGACAAGAGTTATCTCAGAGGCGATGCTATTGTCCTGCCGGTCGGGAGAGTATCTACATCGATATTGATGGTTTAGTCTACCCTTGTATGTTTCTGCGGGGGCCACAGTGGGTGATAGGTAGATTGAACAGAAGAAAATTGACAATCAAGCAAATAACCGATAGGTTTGATCGTCGAACCTGTCAACTACTGATACAAACGAAGGAAAGGAGCTTGAACGATGAGTGACACACAGAGAGGTTGCCGGTTGTTGGTACCAGACGGTTCGCTAGAAGAAGAGGTGCAGCGCCTGCTTTTTGAAGCTGGTATTCCAGTTTACTTTTCGGGAGACCGTCAGAACCGCGGCAAGATCAGGAATCCCGATTTGTTTCCGCCGCCGTTTGACGGGGTAATTCGGATGCGGCCTCAAGATGCAGTCTGGATGGTGGCTGACGAAAAGGCAGACTTGGCATTCGCCGGTGATGATTTGATTGCCGAGTTTGGCTATGGAAGAGATCTTGCGGCAGTCAGGCGTTACCCGATTTCCCGGGGAGGCGTCGGCGAGACGCGAATTGTAGTGGCAGTACCCCATGACTCGCCGATTCAGTCAATCGGTCAGATCACTCCTGAGTGCGAGCTGGTTACCGAATATCCCAGTCTTGCCACGAGATGGCTGCAAGAGAGGGGCGTCACGCCACGTATTCGCCTTTCTCACGGAAAGACGGAAGTTTTCGGCGGCGGGATCGCTGATGTCATCGTTGAAAACACCGAAACCGGTAATTCCTTAACCGTTGGCGGCTGGCGGATCATCGATGAAATCATGAGGTCGCAACTGCGCGTTTTTACTCACGGAAACGCCGGCAGTTTTATGTCTTGGCTTGAAGATGAATTCTGCCTATTGCTTGACTCCGTGATAAACGCGCGTTCCTACCGATTGATCAAGTGCAATTCACCCGCGGAGCGATTGGAAGCCGTTTTGGCCATACTGCCGGCCGCGGGATCGCCGACAGTTAGCCAACTGGCCGACAAACTGGGATTCGCTATTGAATCAGTCGTCCTTGCTAAACAAGTACCTGGTCTTGTCACGCGTCTTCGCCAAGCAGGGGCACAGGCTGTTATTGACTTGGAAATGGCCAAGTACATTCCTTAAGATATGATCGGGCGATTGTATCAAGGATGTTGAGCCATCATTTTGATCAGGCGGAGACCGCACGGTTTCCGCTTTTTTTTATTTTTATGGTATAATATAGGCATCATGACGACTAAGCAATTAGCTAAATTTTTAGAATATTTGGCCCAGCAAAATATTGTTTGGGCGCCGCAGCGGATTGATGGGGAATTGGTCATCGAGCAGGTGACTGACCCCAAAAAAGTTGAGTTAACAAGCGAAATGCCGCTGTATTCTTTTAAGCAGATTTTGGTGCCTCCCGAAGAGGTGCTTTTTAATTATCAAAAAAATCAGATTAAACCTGAGATTAAATCGCCCAGCCAAGTAATTTTTGGTTTAACCATCCCGGATTTAAAAGCAGTAACTTTTCTAAACCAAGTTTTTGCCCAAGATCCCTATTTTCAGAACCGAATTAAAAAGACTATAATTGTCGGCCATAGTTTGGTGCCGACCGAAGGCTATCAATTTTTTATCAATAAGTTTGCCGAAGATATTTTGGAACATTTGAAATTTGATATTTTCTTTGCTGTCCAGAAAGATAAATTTATTATTTACGCCGGTTCGGAAGACGGTCAAAAAGTTTTAGATGACTTTGGCTATAAGAATTATCAATACATTGAATATGCCGGCCCGATTCGCGAAGAGGGACCGGATGGGCAAATGTTAAAAATCAGAGAGAAATTTTATCAAAATAAAGAGATTTGGCAAGAGCTTGGCAACCGCTGTATTGAATGCGGCAAGTGTACTTTGGTTTGTCCAACTTGTTTTTGCTACAATATTTTTGATCAGCCGGAATTTGAACCGAAATCCGGCCAGCGGCGGCGCTTTTGGACCACTTGTTTTTATACGGATTTTTCCGAAGTCGCTGGCACGGAAATTGATAAAATGAAACCAAAATTTTTGAAAAATACTAGCGCGCGAATTAGGTTTTGGTATGAACATAAGTTTGTCCGTTGCCCTGATGAATTTCAGCTGGCTGGTTGTGTTGGCTGTGGCCGCTGCACCAAGGTTTGTCCGGTGGGAATTGATATTAAGGAAACACTGCAGAAAATTTTGAAGGGAAAGATTAAATAATATCAAAATTCAAATTTCAAATGACAAACCAAATCCAAAATTCAAATTTCAAAATTTGTCATTTGATTTTTGATATTGATTTGACATTAGGATTTTGACATTTAAATTTTTATGTATAATCCCTACCTGCCAAAACTAGCCAAAGTCAAAAAGATTCAGCCGGAAACACCGGACATGAAGCTTTTTACTTTTCAGTTTATTGATAAAAATGATCGGGATAATTTTGAATTTTGGCACGGCCAATTTTTAATGCTGGGAATATTAGGTCAAGGTGAGGCGGCCTTTGACATCTGCTCTTCAACAAAAAATTCTACCACCTTTGAATTGGCAGTGAGAAAAGTCGGGACTTTGACTGATAAATTACATCAACTCAAGGTTAATGATTTAGTGACCATCCGTGGGCCGTTTGGCAATGGTTTGCCTTTGAAAAATTTTAAAGAGAAAGATTTACTTTTGATTAGCGGTGGTTGCGGTTTTGTCACCATGCGGTCTTTTGTTTTGGATTATTTGGCAGGTAAACTTCATTTGGGGAAACTAAATGTTTTTTATGGCTGTGCCAATGAAAAGAATTTGTTATTTAAAAATGAATACAAAAAATGGCAGAAAAAAATTGATTTGGATATTGTTTTGGATCAGCCTACCAAAAATTGGTCCGGCCCAACAGGAGTGATTACCGCTTTGTTTAATGATCAACAGGATTTTTCCGATACCATTGCTTTAGTGGTTGGTCCGCCAGTGATGTATAAATTTGTAATTGAAGAATTGCAAAAAAGAGGAATGAAAGATTCAGATATTTATTTATCACTGGAACGCCGGATGTATTGTGGTGTAGGCGTTTGTCAGCATTGTGCGATTGGCCCCTATTATGTCTGCAAAGACGGGCCAGTGTTTAGCTGGCAGCAGCTTAAAGATATCCCCGGAGCTATATAATAATTAACATTTAACTTTACAAATTTATGCCTTGTCGTTGCAGTTGCTGTGGCCCCGCAAAATCAAAGGCCAAGCCAAAAAAGAAATCTAAGAAAAAAAAGTAAATTTTTTGATTTAAGATTTTATTATGCACATACCCGATGGGTTTTTAACCAGTCAGATTAATTATAGTCTGACCGTAGTATCGCTTGTTGTCGGTGGTTTTGCTTTAAAAAAAATTAAAGATTTGTTTTTTGAAAAAAGTCAGGTCTTAGCATCGCAGCTCGTGACTAGTATTGGCCAAATGGGCCAATCAAAATTAGTCAGCCGTTGGTTTTTGAAAAAAAATGCCAGCCAAAAAATTCAGCAAATAGTTTTAGTTTTCTGCTTAGTTTTTACCATTCAAATGATAGATTTTGTTAAAATTGGTGGTATTCCTGGCCATTTAATTGGCAGTTTTTTAGCGGCTTTAGTTTTGGGACCTTGGGCCGGGATTTTGATCATATCAGCGGTTTTAGCGGTCCAGGCAATATTTTTAGGTGACGGCGGCATTATGGTTTTGGGCGTTAATATTTTTAATATGGCCCTAGTTGGCTGTCTTGGCGGTTATTATCTTTATTTAATATTAAAAAAGTTAGCAAAAAATAATAATTTAGCAATTTTTTTCGCCAGTTGGTTTTCCGTTTTAGTAATGGTATTAGCTTATGCTACTGAAGCGAAAATTACCGGCCGAACATCAGGGGTTGATCTGTTAGTAATGGTCCACGTTTTAGTTGGTGTCATTGAGGGATTAGTCACCGTTTTAGCTTTAAAATATTTATTTTCTGATAAAACCTATGAAAAATAAAATCCCATTTTTTGCTTTTTTGCTTTTTTGCTTTTTTGTTTTCTTGTTTACTGGTTGTCAGCTTAAGGAAAATTATTCGATGCAATCAAGTTTCACTAATGACATTGCTACGGAAACTAAAGTTGAAGTGGTGACTGATGGTCTTAATGCGGAAGTGCCGTTTGCTGACTTTAGTTGTGACATTAAAAGTTTTAAGCCAGTTTTAAATCGTGATGCTGATACTTTTACTATTACTTTAAAGGGTAATGAAACCACTGAACGGTGTGGGCAGAAATTTTCTGCTCAAATCACCGGCGTTGTCCCGGGTACTTATTGGTTAAAAGTGATTTACCAAAAAGCCGGGTCTAGTCAGCAAGTTTTATATCAGCAGTTTACCATTGCCAAGTGATTCTCGGCTAAAAGCTATAAAGATATGTGCTTAACTAAGCCAGCCAAAATTAAAAAAGTTAAAGGTCAATCAGCTGAATTGATTGATGGCCGCAAAGTCAGCGTGGCTTTTGCCGGTAAGATTAAGAAAGACGACTGGGTTTTAGCTAATGCTAATTTGGCTGTTGCTAAAATTTCTAGCAAAGTGGCCAAAGAAATTAATCAATATTTAAAAATATGAAGAAAGGCATATATTTAGTTTTAATCACGGCGGTTGTTTCCGGCCTAGCTAACTTTTTCAATAAGTTTGGGATGCAGGCTTTAGGCAAAGATGCTTTTCAGTATACGACATTGAAAAATGTCATTGTCGCTTTAGTTTTGTCCCTAATCGTTTTGACGCCTTGGATTTTACCAAAGTTGAAAAAATTAACCAAGAAAGAATGGGCTCAGTTGGCTTTAATTGGATTAATTGGCGGCAGCATTCCATTTTTATTGTTCTTCAAAGGTTTGAGCTTAACTTCGTCAGTTTCGGCTTCGTTCATTCATAAGACTATGTTTGTTTGGGTAGCAATTCTAGCCTGGCCGATCTTGAAAGAAAAAATTTCTAAACTGCAATTTTTAGCTTTAGGTATTTTGCTTTTAGGTAATATTATTTTTGAAGGCTTCAGAGGCTTAAATTGGGGAATGGCCGAAACTTTAATTTTAGTGGCAACACTATTTTGGGCCGCAGAAAGCGTGATTGCCAAAATTAGTCTAAAAAATATTGATTCAACGGTTTTAGCCTGGGGCCGGATGTTTTTTGGGGCGATGTTTCTACTTGGGTTTTTATTAGTCACCGGTAATACCGCAGGGCTTTTGACTTTAAGTTTGTCCCAAGTAAGTTGGCTGTTACTGGTTTCAACATTTCTGACCGGCTACGTTTTGACTTGGTATGCAGCACTAAAGAAATTGCCGGCAACAGTGGTGACTTGCTTTTTAGTCATTGCTTCGCCAATTACGACATTTTTGAACAGCATTTTTGTCAGCCATAAGTTGGCGGGGCATAATATTTGGGGAGTAATAATAATTCTAGCCGGAATATTATTGTTTTGGCAGTTTAAAGAATCAAAAATTAAGAATCAAGAATTAAGGAAAGATTTTAGCGTCCTTGATTCGTAATTCATGATTCATAATTCTTTTTATGTTTGAGAATCAAAAATTTGACGGTTCCTTGCTTGCCGCGCGTTATGCTTTCATGCCCAACAAGTTACGTTACTGCGGACCTGATTCCAATTCTGAACTTTTTGCTTATACTGCCGCGAACCAAAGTGATGCCGGCTTGCAGGCAATGCTGAAAGAATTTGAAACCATGTTTCCTTATTTAAGGCTGATTGCCGAAGCTAACCATATTGCTGACCCCTTTAATTACAAAGTCGTTGAAGCCTATTGGATTGGCAATGAATTGTTGGAAAATGTTACTATGCAGAACTTCTATCGTTATTTAGTTGATGAGCAGAAACTGAAAAAGAAATTCAAGCCAGCAGTTTTAGAAAAAGTCTTTGGCAAAATTCCCGTTGGCGCCAAGCCGCATCATAGCTTTCATGTCTTTAACATTCCGAAGCGGACCGGGCATTATCCAGTCGAGCATAGTTTGGTGACAATGGATAGCTGCAGAATTACGCCAGCGAAAATAAAAGCTTTGGCAAGCGGCTCAAAGCCCATAGCTCAAAGCTCAAAGCTTTCCGGGATGATGGCCGTAGAATATCAGCCGTTGGTATTGCTGGGAGATAGGTTGGAGTTAGGCGAGATGGTTGAAAAAGAAGTGCTTTGCGAAATGAATGATAAAGCATTTGTTAAACAGCCAAAAGTTGGTGATTGGGTTTCTTTGCACTGGAGCTGGGTCTGCGATTTTTTGACTAAAGATCAGGTTGATAATCTGCAGAAATGGACTAAATATAATTTAGCATTAACTAATCTAAACCTATGAAACAAGTTGATATTAAACAAGCAATAGAAAAGAAATATCCTGAAGTTGTAGTACTAGTGACTTCAATTGATAAATCTGGAAAGCCCAATGTGATGCCTGCCGGCTGGTTTGCTTTCTCTAATTCCGAGCCAGCTTGTTTGACCGTGGCAATCGGCTACAAACGTTATACTCATAAATTAATTTCCCAGACTAAAGAATTTGTAGTTTGTTTCCCTTCGCTTGGCCAGGAAAAGGACATTGAATATTGCGGCGAAGTCAGCGGCGCCGAAGTTGATAAATTTGCGAATTGTAATTTAGAGATTTTACCTGCCGTCGAAGTTAAGCCTCCATTAATAAAAAATTCAGTTGCTTGTTTTGAGTGCAAAATTATTAATATGATGGATTTAGCTGACCACACGGTATTTGCGGGTGAAATTGTGGCGGCGCATATTAGTGACAATAAAAGAATTTATAATTTTGGCCATCGGGTTTTTAAAACAGTATGAAAATTAAGAATAAAAAACCAAAAGTTGCCATTGTCGGCCTGACTTGCTGTGAAGGCTGTGAGTTTGCAATACTGGACTTAGGCCAGCGGTTTTTGGATTTGGCTAAATGGATTGATCTGGTTGAATTTAGAATGGTCAAAGATGATCCGCCAAAAAGTGGACCATATGATATTTGTTTTATTGAAGGTTCGGCGGTGACCAAAAAGAATTTGCAAGTTTTAAAGGAGCTGCGGAAAGTTTCAAAAAAATTGATTGTTTTAGGCAACTGCGCCCACACTGGCGGCATTCACCGGATGAAAAATTTCATCGGCCGGATTAAAGCCATTGGTCAAGTTTACAATCAGCCAAAAGGGATTGATAATCCGCCGGTTTTACCAATTTCCGAAATTGTTAAAGTTGATTTTGTCATCCCGACTTGCCCGATTAATGCCGAGGAATTTTTAGCGATTATTCAGCAAATTTTAGCCGGTAAAACGCCGCAGATTCCGCAAAACCCGGTTTGCTACCAGTGCCAAATCAATGGCTATGAATGTTTGCTCCAAAAAGGCGAGCTGTGTTGCGGGCCAATTACTTTAGGCGGTTGCCAGGCGGTTTGTCTAAAGAGTAAGCAAGCTTGTTGGGGTTGTCGGGGACTTTTGGAAGAACCTGATGTTGATAAATTTGTTAAAAATTGTTTTTTAGCTGACCATCCGATTGGCGAGATAACCAGAGTCCTGGAGGTTTTCGGGGTGCGCGATGACTGGGGCGAGCAAGCAGTCAAGGAATGGAAAAGTCAGCAGACGCCGAAGGATCTGATGGTAGTTAAAAAGAAATCCAAAATCCAAATGACAAATGTCAAATCAAATCCAAAATCCAAATGACAAAAAATTGTTTAACATTTGAGCTTTGGTATTTGATATTGATTGGAAATTTGGATTTTGACATTTGGGTTTAAACCAATGATCCACAAAGATAAAATCAAACACTTTTTAGCTTCGTCTTTCCTTACTGCTTTAATCTATTGGTTAAGCCAAAATTTAATTTTGGCGATTCTAGTTCCCTTGTTGTTTGGTTTGGCCAAAGAATTATATGACCAGGCCAAGAAGAAAAATACTGTCAGTGAATCAATATTTGATTTAGGGGCTAATATTTTGGGAATAATTTTAGGAATCCTGGTCATTTATTTGGTAAATTTAAAATTATAAAAAAACAGGGTGGCCCTATCGATCCATAAAGGAAAGAGAGCCACCGCTGACATGAGAGGGTTCGGTGTTATCGCCGCCGGCAGAACCAGAAGAACGGTAACACCATCCAAATAACCCCAGCCAACGCGAGCGGCGGTGCATCGCTTTCGGCCGCCAATACACAGACGGCCAAGCCGGGTATAAAGAACAGGACGCCGTAGAAGAACCCAACTACGGCCAGGAATTCGCCGATCCGTTCCCGGGTCGACAACGCTGCTGATTCAGTCATACAACAACCCTTTCTTATTTTCACCCACCATTGAGTGATAAAGTATATTAAGATAAATTAATTATTTTGTCAATAATAGCGTTATGAAGATTAAGATAAATCATTTAGCCAAGATGGAAGGCCACCTGGATTTTATTGGTGATATTCTAAAAGGGGATGTGGCGTCTGCCAAAATTAAAACCACCGAAGGTGTCCGGTTGATTGAAAGCATATTGGTCGGCCGGAAATTTTCGGATGCACCAATTATCACTGCCCGGATTTGCGGCATTTGCCCGGTGGTTCATTCGCTCAACACAATTAAAACCATTGAAAATGCTTTTGGCCTTAAGCCATCGGTTCAAACCATCAAACTGAGAAAACTGATGGAATTGTCGCAAATAATTCATAGTCATGCTTTGCATTTGTATTTTCTGTCAATGCCGGATTTTTATGGAGTCAAAGATGATTTGGATTTCATCAAAAAGCATCCCACCCAAGCTTCCTCGGCTATTACCTTAAGGGAATTCGGTTTGAAAATTCTGGAAGTGGTCGCTGGCCGCGCTATTCATCCGATCGCCTGCGAAGTTGGTGGTTTTAAAGTTTTACCAAAAAAGAAAAAGCTGGAGGAACTCCTAGAAATGTATGAAGGGGCGATGTCAGCCGCAATGCAGCTGGTTTTGTTTGCCGCCAGGTTGCCTTTTCCTAAGTTCTACCGGGAAATGGAGTTTGCCGCGCTAAACCAAAAAGGCGAATATGCGGTTTATGACGGCGAAGTTAAATTTTTGGCGGGCAAAACTGTAAAAGCCAAAGATTATAGTCATATTATTACTGAATATCAGTTGCTTGGTTTGGCGGCTAAACGTGCCAATTACTCAGGTAAAAGTTTTATGGTCGGGGCTTTGGCGCGTTTAAATATTAATCATAATCAATTAAACCCCCAGGCCAAAAAAGTGGTAAAAGATTTGAAATTAGAATTTCCGATTTATAATACTTTTATGAACATTTTGGCCCAGGCGATTGAAATCGTCCAGGCCACTGAAGCAGCGGGTAATTTATTGGCAGATTTAATTAAGACTCTAAAACCCGAAGTAAGTTTAGGTCATAAGCTAAACTTAATCGCTAATGCTAACCCTAAAAATAAAATTACAATTGGTTATTCGGTGATGGAAGCGCCGCGCGGAATCCTTTACGACATGTTGGAAATTGGTGCTAATGGAATTATCACCAAAGCCGATATCATTACGCCAACAGTTCAATTTTTGAATAATCTTGAAGATGATTTGAAAGTTTATTTACCAAATTTAAAAAAGCTAAGTGCGGCTGAACGCGAGCAGAAAATCAAAACTTTGATCCGGGCGTATGATCCGTGTATTAGCTGCGCCACTCACTAAATTCTAATTTTGAATTTCTAATTTTGAATCAATTTTGAATATTCAAATATTATAATATTGAATCAAAATTCGAATTTCAAAATTCAAAATTTGATAACTTTATGCACGATTTACACGCAGCTGACCAAATCTTAAAGCTGGTTTTAGCAAAAGCCATTGAAAATAAATTATTGAAAGTAAAAAAAATTGTCATCGAACTGGGCAGTATGGTTGAGCATGGTCAAGATATTGATCCTGACAATTTGGCTTTTAATATCAAATTATTAGCCAGAAGTACACCCGCTCGTGACCTGAAAGTAATCATTAAAAAAGTTAAAGGCTTTGGCTGGCAACTGGTTGAGATTGAAGGTGACTAGTAAAAAACGAAATTTTTTTGTGGATAGCGAAGCCTTTTATTTTATGTTATAATTAAACCTATATGAAACCAAAAAAATCAATTCAGGAAGTCAAAAATTTAAAAGGAAAAACGGTACTGTTTCGTGTTGCTTATGATATTCCTTTGAAACAAAAGGGCAAGGGTTGGGTCGTGGCTGACGACCGGCGGATTGCCGAAACCATTCCGACTTTAAATTACCTTCTAAAAAATCAGTGTAAAGTTGTTATTTTGTCTTGGCTAAAACGGCCAGGCGGCAAAGTAGTTGATAAATACCGAATGGATCCGGTAGCTAAAGCTTTGAGCCATTTGATAAAAAAACCGGTTAAAAAGTTAAATGATTGCATCGGACCAAAAGTTATGGCCGAAATCAAAAAACTTAAACCCGGCCAGATTCTGATGCTGGAAAATGTTCGGTTTTATCCGCAGGAAGAAGAGGGGAACAAAATGTTTGCGGCGCTTTTGGTGCAAGGTATTGATCTGATTGTTTTTGATGCTTTTGCTCAGGCCCACCGTGTCCATTCTTCAACCACCGGCATCACTAAATTTTTGCCAACCTATGCCGGCTTTTTGCTAGAAAAAGAATTGAAAGCCCTAAGTCAAATCAACAAAAATCCCAAGCGGCCTTTGGTGATAGTTTTAGGTGGGGCAAAAATTTCCGATAAAATCAATGTTTTACAGGAGCTGGTTAAAATTGCCGACAAGGTTTTAATTGGTGGCGGTTTGGCCAATGTTTTTTTAAAAGCTCAGCGAGTGCCAATTGGCCAATCTTTTATTGAAGATGTCTTTGTCGACAAGGCCCGAAGAAAAAAAGTTAATTTTACCAAATTGGCTAAAAGGTTATTAAAAAGATACAAGAGTAAAATTATTTTACCCGTTGATTTATTGGCGGGTAATAAAATTGATGAACACTCATTGGTTGAGCTAGTCGATTTAGAAAATCATGAGGTAATTAATAAACGCTGGTTATTTTTGGATATTGGTCCCAAAACTGTTGCTAATTATTTGGCGGAAATCAAAAAAGCTAAAACTATTTTTTGGAACGGCCCCATGGGGGTTTTTGAAATCGACAAATTTGCTTTTGGCACCAAAAAAGTTTCTGAAGCTGTCGCCAGAGCTAAAGCGACAACAGTGATTGGCGGTGGTGATACCGAAGTAATTGCTGCCAAATATAAATTGGAAGATAAATTTGATCACATTTCTACCGGTGGCGGTGCCAGCCTAGAATTTTTGGCCGGGAAAGAATTACCAGCCTTGAAAAATATAATTAACAAATAATTAAAATTAACTTAAAAACTATGGAACAAGAAAAAAACAACGCATGTTGCCATAACATGCCAGCTTGCAAAATTTTAGGCGCAGTTTTGGCTATTTTTTTGGTAATTTATCTGGGTGTTTTGACTTGGAACGAAGTCAAAAAGCATGATTACATCGGCCGAGAAAGTCAGCAGACTTATACTATTGCCATCGATGGCGAAGGCAAAATCACCGCTATTCCGGATATTGCCGAAATTTCTTTAGGCATTCAGACAGATAAAGTGACTGTTGCTACGGCGCAAAAAGAAAACACTGATAAAATGAACAAAATTATTGCTGAATTGAAAGGAATGGGAATTGAAGCCAAAGATATTCAAACGACAAATTACAGTATTTATCCGCGGTACGATTGGAATAATGGAAAACAAACTTTGCTCGGTTATACCGTCAGTCAAAGTGTTACCGTTAAAATCCGGAATTTAGACAAGATCGGTGACATCGTTGACAAGGCCGGCAGCCTTGGTGCCAATCAGGTTAGTAGTCTGAGTTTCACTATTGATGAACCGGAAGTAATCAAGCAGCAGGCCCGGGAAAAGGCTTTACTTAATGCCAAAGAAAAAGCCGAGGCTTTAGCGAAAGTGGCCGGAGTTAAATTGGGCAAGTTAGTTTCGTTTACTGAGAGTTCTAACCCGGTTTACCCGGTTTATCGCGATTACGCGATGAAATCATTAGATGCTGGTATTGAGGAATCAGCGCCAGCGCCTACAGTTGAGCCCGGGAGCCAGGATGTGATTATCAATGTGATGGTGACGTATGAGGTTTTGTAAATCATAAAAAGTAAATTCAGCGAGTTCGGCAAGGTCAGCGAGTTCAGCTGAACTCGCTGGATTCACTTAACTCGCTGAACTTGCTAAATAAATCTATGCCCAAAATAAAATCCATCAAAGCCCGGGAAATTCTAAGCTCCGGCACCACGCCGTCGCTGGAAGTCAAAGTCATTTTGAGTGATGGTGCAATTGGTGTGGCCTCAGTTCCTTTTGGCGCTTCTGCCGGTATTCACGAGGCCCTGGTTTTACTTGACGGTGATAAAAAAAGATATGGCGGTACCGGAATGTTAAAAGCGGTTGCTAATATCAATCAGAAAATTGCACCTAAGCTAATCGGCAAAAATCCGTTTCAGCAAAAATTGATTGATAAAATCATGATTGATTTGGATGGCACGGAAAATAAATCAAAGCTGGGCGGCAATGCGATTTTGGGAGTTTCTTTAGCGGTGGCCCGGGCTGCGGCTACTAGCAAAAAATTACCTTTGTACCGTTATCTCCGGCAGGCTTTTCGCTTACCTTATCGAAACTACAAACTACCCAAACCAATGATGGTGGTAATTGAAGGCGGCAAACATGCCGCTAATTCTACGGATTTGCAGGAATACATGATTACGCCGGTTGGTGGTAAGAATATTAAAGAATGTATTCGCTTCGGCGCTGAGGTTTATCTCGCCTTAAAAAAAGTCCTGAAAGAAAAAAAATTGAACGCCAATGTCGGCAACGAAGGCGCTTATGCGCCGCCGGGCTTAAAAAATAATGAAGAACCTTGGCAATTGATTTTGGCGGCTATTAAAAAAGCCGGCTACCGCGCTGGTAAAGATGTAATGCTTTCGGCCGATCCGGCAATTTCAGAACTTTTTGAAAATGGCAAATATCACTTAGCCAAAACTCACCAAAACCTAACTTCCCGGCAAATGATTGATTATTTTGCCAAGTGGGTGAAGAAATATCCCTTGCTGACTTTAGAAGATCCTTTGGCTGAAGACGACTGGCAGTGGTGGCCAGTGATTACTAAAGAACTTGGTAAGAAAGTTAGGATCATTGGTGATGATTTGACCGTGACTAATCCCGAGCGTTTAAAAAAGGCGATAAAGCTCAAAGCAATCAATGCGATTTTAATTAAGCTTAATCAAATTGGTAGCTTATCTGAAACAATTCAAACGATTGAACTGGCACATAAAAATAAATTTTGGTCAATCATTTCCCATCGTGGCGGGGGAGAGACCAATGATACTTTTATGATTGATCTGGCGGTTGCCACCAATTCCGAGTTTGTCAAAGTTGGCATCTCGCGTGGGGAAAGAGTAGAAAAGTATAATCGGCTTATGGAAATTGAAGATGAGCTGAGGTAAGTTTGTAAGTTACTAGGTTAATAAGTTAATAAAGTGAATAAAGCGATAGAGTGATCGAGTTAATAAAGTGATAGTAAGATATAAAGAAGATGGCTACAGGCGTGAGCGAGTAGTCATCTGGTAGAGTTTGATTCCATCCGTTTTCCTAATGTACTTCGGAAAGCCGCCCGGCGGCACGTTCCTGAAAATCCGCCCACGAGAGATCAGTTTCGATGTAGACGGGCCTTCCGCTATCGGATGATCCCTCCTTGGATTGGACATGACCTGACACGATACTTAGCAGAGTCCTTTCCGCCGCCGGGGCATTTATCGCCCCAGTCACTACGGTATAGAGGACTGCAATCTTGTTGTCATTTTCTGGTTGTCCCTCCTCTGCTTCCTCCGTGGTTACTATGATGGTGATATCCAGATGGTTATCAACCACCGCCCTTTTTCGCTCTGTTCTCGTTGCCATATCGACCGTCCTTCCTGTCTTTGGTTTTCTGAGACTTTCCCGATTTTTTATCGTAGTTCTTTATAAGTAAAATGTCAAATATAAAAAACAATTCTAATGTCTTTATCAAAAAAAGAAGAAAAAATATTAAAGTCAATCATTGTCGCTTCGGAAAATGATCCTCGTAAGCCGGAATTTCCGGCTGATGACCCGAAATTTCCCGCTACCCCAACTTACAAAATAAAAGTGCCGGGATTTTTTAATGTTTGGCTCAAAGACGAAAGTTATAACCCGACCGGAACTCATAAAGACCGGATGGCCTGGGAAATTATTGTAACTTACCGGGATTTTTTGTTGGCCAAAAAACGCGGTCAAACCAGTGGTACCCTGCCAGCAATGTCGATAATTTCTTCTGGCTCGGCGGCTTCGGCAATCCAGACTCAACTGAAGAAATATCACTTGCCAGATCTAAAAGTATTGGTTGATTCTTACATTAATCCGGAAATTTTAAACTCCTTAAAAAAAATTGGCTGTGAAATTTATGAAACTGATTTGAGCAAGAAGCCGTTTGCTTGGAAAGAAATTTTGGAATTAACTCATAATCCAGATGGTTTTGATATTACTTCTAGTGAGGCTTTAGATCCAACTACCAGGTTTTATGATTGGTTGAGCTATGAAGTGATCAACAGTTCACCCCAGTATTGTTTTGTTCCTTTTGGTACTGGTAATCTTTATGAAAATATTTTGAATATCAATAAGAAAGAGGCCTCGACTAAAAATCATGACCCGAGATTCAAAGGTAATGTTGATGTGTTGAGAAAATGTAATTTTTTGGGGGTAACGACTAATAATCCGCGATCAAAGGCCGAAAAACTTTATTCGCCACATTTACCGTTTGTTCATTATGATGAGCAGTGGATCAGGTTATATCGTTATGCCGGCTATTGCGGACCCCAATCTAATGTTTATTTATTGCGGGAGCAATATCTCGATGAAGCACTTAAACTGGCGCAATCTCAAGGTATTAACTGTGAACCGTCAGGAATTGCTGGGTTGGCTTTGATGCTGCAGATGAAGAGCAAATTGCCAAAAAACCAAAAGATGTTAATTATCAATACTGGCAAAACAAAATATCAAGATGAAAAATAATAAACACAATATTAAAAGACCTCCATTTGTTTTACTTATCCTAGACGGTTGGGGTCTTGCCCCAAAAAGTCTTGGTAATGCGATTGAATTGGCCAAAAAGCCAAATTTTGATTATCTTTGGAATAATTATCCTCATACCAAGCTGCAGGCTTCAGATGGTTATGTTGGTTTGCCGCCAACGCAAGTGGGCAATTCCGAAGCCGGCCATATGAATATCGGTGCGGGCCGGGTCGTTGATCAGGACGCGGTTTTTATTTCCAAAGATATTAATACCGGTAAGTTTTTTAAGAACGCGGCTTTTGATGCAGCTTGCAAACATATTAAAAAAAACCGATCCAATCTTCATTTAATGGGCATGCTTTCTAACGGTCAAAGTGCTCATAGCGACCCTGATCATTTATTAGCTCTTTTAACTTGTGTCAGATTAAAAAAAATTCCCAATGCTTATTTACATTTATTTACTGATGGCCGTGATAGTCCGCCGCATTCCGCTTTGAAATTAGTGGAAGCCTTAATGCGGCAGCTAAAAAACCGAGCCAATGGTCGCCAGACCGGGGAATGGATTGCCACAATCATGGGCCGGTTTTATGCGATGGACCGTAAAAAAGCTTGGCAGCGCACCGAAGCAGCTTATAATGCCATGGTTTTAGGCCAAGGCATTGCCGCGAAAAGCCCCCAGGCAGCCATTACCCAGTCTTATAATCGTGGTGAAACTGATGAATTTATTCCACCCTATGTTATTCAACATGGTGGTAAGCCGATTGCCAAAATTAACGACGGTGATGCCGTAGTTTTTTTCAATCTGCGGTCTGATCGGGCCAGGCAGCTGGCCAAACCTTTTGTCCAGAGGAATTTTACCGAAGAAAATCCCGGCAGTTTTAAACGTAAAAAAATTCTAGAAAATATTGCTTTCGTCGCGATGACTGATTTTGGTCCGGACCTAGATTCAATCTTGACCGCCTATCCTTCGCCAGATCTGCACGGCACTTTGCCGATGGTCATTGACGGCCGCAAGCAATTATATATTGCAGAAAAAGAAAAGTACGCCCATGTCACTTACTTTTTTAATGGTGGTTATGCTGATCCGGTTGCTGGTGAGGACAGGATTTCCATCCCGTCACCAAATGTTATTTCATATGATTTAAAGCCGGAGATGTCAGTCGCTGCAATTACCAGTCGGGTTTTGAAAGAACTTGATGATTATCAGTTTATGGTCATTAATTTCGCCAATGCTGATATGGTTGGCCATACCGGCAACCTAAAAGCTTGTATTAAAGCCATTGAAGCTGTTGATAAAAATTTAGGGAAAATTAAGGATGCAGTATTAGCGAAGAAAGGGACATTAATTGTTACTGCCGATCACGGCAATGCGGAAAAGATGCTGGACTTGGAAACTGGTGAAGTGTATACTGAACATACTTCTAATTTGGTGCCGTTTATTATTGTTGAAGCAAAGAAAACTAAGCATCAGCTCAAGAGAGGCCGACTCGGTGATGTGGCGCCGACAATTTTAAAGCTGATGAAGATTGGCAAAGCAAAAGAGATGAAGGGGAAAGCATTATTTTAACAAAATAAAAAATTAAGAAAATAAAAAATTAAAGCCATAGCTTTACCTTAATTTCTTATTTTTTTATTTTATTAATTTCTTATTCTCATGGTAAAAACCCGTCCAAAACCAGTAGTACTCGTGATCATGGACGGCTTTGGTATTGCCCCGCCTTCCAAAGGCAATGGGGTGACTTTAGCCAAAAAGCCGGTTTTTGATCACTTGGTAGCGACTTATCCAGTGATGACGCTTCAGGCATCAGGTGAAGCGGTTGGTTTGTCGTGGGGAGAGATGGGTAATTCCGAAGTCGGCCATCTCAACTTAGGTTCAGGAAAAATTATTTATCAAACTTTGCCCCGGATCAATAAATCAATTGGCGATGGGACTTTTGCCAAAAATCAGGCATTCCAAAAAGCTTTTACCCAGGTCCAAAAAAATAAGTCCCGGCTTCATCTTTTAGGTCTGGTTTCTAACGGCGGTGTCCACTCTCATCAGGATCATCTTTATGCTTTACTTGATGTTTGCAAAAACAAAGGAATAAGCGAAGTTTATATCCATGCTATTTTAGACGGCCGTGATACAAAAAAAGACGGGGGATTAGATTTTATCAAACAGCTTCAAGCAAAAATTGCCGAGCTAGGCATTGGTAAAATTGCTAGTTTGTCCGGCCGGTTTTATGCATTGGATCGGGATAACCATTGGGATCGCCAAGAAGCCGCTTTTGCGACTCTAGCCTGGGGAACCAGTAAGGTCAAAGGTGATGATCCTCTTAGTTTGATTCAGCAATCATACCAGCAAGGAATATTTGATGAAGAATTTCTACCAACGGTGGTCACGACGGGGGGTAAGCCCACAGCGACAATTGAAGATAAGGATGCGGTAATTTTCTTTAACTTTCGGGCGGATCGGGCCAGGCAACTGGCAGCGTCTTTTTCCGTCCCGGGGTTTGATAAATACAAAAAGCCAAAAAAATACTCTGATTTAGTTTTTGTTACTTTTACCGAATACGAAAAGGATTTGCCAGTTGATGTCGCTTTTCCGCCTGAATTGATTGAGCAGCCGATTGCTAAAGTTTTAGAGGTAAATAATCTAACTCAGCTCCATGCGGCGGAAACAGAAAAGTATGCCCACGTCACCTTCTTTTTTAATGGCGGCAAAGAGGATGCTTTTAACGGCGAGGAGCGGATTTTGGTGCCTTCACCGGCTGTACCGACCTATGACCAAAAACCTGAGATGAGTGCATTGGAGCTTAACAGTAAATTGTTGGCAAAAATTAAAGAAGGCAAGCATGATTTCGTTGTAGTCAATTATGCCAATGCCGATATGGTCGGCCACACCGGGGTGATCCCTGCCACAGTTAAGGCGGTTGAAACAGTTGATAAATGTGTTGGTGAATTAATTACTTTGATTCTAGCGATGGGAGGAGTGTGCTTGATTACGGCTGATCATGGTAATGCCGAAGAATTGATTAATTTACAAACCGGTGAAGTTGATAAAGAGCACAGTACCAATCCGGTTCCATTTATTGCCGTTGGTACACAATGGGAAGGCCAGAGTTTAACTGCCGGTTTAGACAGTGCCGGTGGAGATTTAAGTATTTTAACGCCATCAGGAATGTTGGCTGATATTTCACCGACAATTTTGAAAATTTTAGAAATTAACCAGCCTGGAGAAATGACCGGTAGCCCGTTAATATAGTCCAGAAAGCCCACCTTCGCCAAGACCCTGGCAGGTAAGCAAGAAAACAAAAAAGCAAAAGTTTTAGCAATTTATTTTTTGATTTCTTGCTTTTTTGTTTTTTTGATCGTCTTGCTAAAGTTAGCTTTTTGTGGTTAAATTAACTTATGAAAGAAGCTAACAAAGTAAGGATACTGGAGCTTGTTCCAGGGTTTTTAGTCTGGGCAACATTTATTGGGGTTATCACTTTGTCTTTTGCCAAACCACTCTGGGCGATTTATTTTATCATTACTTTTGATGTCTATTGGCTTTTGCGAATCACCTACATGTTAATTTATCTTTTGGCCTCCTGGTGGCGGTTTCGGCGGGATGCTAAAATTGACTGGTTCAGTCGTGTTAAAAGCCTCAATAAAAATTATCAGGAATATTATCACCTAATTTTTCTGCCCACTTATCGCGAGCCTTATCAAATTGTGGAAAAACCTTTTAAGGCTCTTTGCCATCAAACTATGACCTAAGTAAATTCATCGTCGTTTTAGCCGGTGAAGAAAGAGACAAAGAAAATTTTTTGTCTATTGCCGAACAGATCAAAGAAAAATTTCATGGCCAGTTTTTTAATTTGTTAATTACGATTCATCCGCAAAACCTCCCTGATGAATTGCCAGGTAAAGGCTCAAATATTAATTACGCTGGTCACCAGGCAAAAAATCTGATTGATCAGTTAGGCTTCGATTATGGCAAAGTAATTGTTTCCAGCTTCGACATTGACACTTGTGTTCATCCCCAGTATTTCGCCTATTTAACTTATAAATATTTAACCAATTCCAATCCGACTCACGCTAGTTATCAGCCCATTGCGATTTACAATAATAATATTTGGGAGTCCAATCCGATTGTTAGAGTGGTAGCCAGTTCAACCACTTTTTGGTTATTTACCGATTTATCCCGCCCTGAAAGATTATTTACTTTTTCCTCCCACAGCATGAGTTTCAAAGCTTTGGTTGATGTTGGGTTTTGGGATAAAACTATTGTCACCGAAGATTCACGGATTTTCTTGCAAGGTTTAGTTTATTATGACGGCGACTATCAGACTGTACCGATGTACCTTCCGGTTTACATGGATACGGTAGATATTGGTCAATTTTGGCGTAGTCTTAAGAATCAATATAAACAGATGCGGCGTTGGGCTTGGGGAGTGGAGCATTTTCCTTGGATGGTGCGGCAATTTTGGTTTAAAAATGGGCAAGGGCGAAAAGTGCCTTTTTTGAAAAAGATTTATTATCTTTGGAATCAAACCGAGGGTGTTTATTCTTGGGCCACTGCCCCACTTATTATCCTTTTAGCCGGTCATCTACCCTTATGGATAGCGTCGACCAGCGATCGGGCCACGGCCTTATTCCAGAATGCCCCTCATATTCTTGCTTTATTGATGAGGTTATCCATGGGTGGTTTGATTGTAATTGCGATTTTATATACTTTAATGTTACCCACCAAACCAAAAGATTATGGCTGGCAGCATTATCTGATTATGTTACTGCAGTGGGTTTTAGTCCCAGTCACTTTAATTTTATTTGGGTCCTTTCCGGCCGTTGATGCCCAAACCCGTTTGGCGCTTGGGGGTCGCTTCCGACTTGGTTTTTGGGTGACGGAGAAAAAATAAAGCGATGCTAATCTACTAATACATGCTAATGATACGAATCGTTCGTAGCATTCGCATAAATTTGCATTATTAGTATTATGTCTAAAGTTTCAATCCAAATTGTTACCTGGAATTCAATGCGTTATGTTTTTGATTGCCTGGAATCTTTGATGAAACAAAGCTTCCGGGATTTTTCGATTTTAGTGATTGATAATGGTTCTGATGACGGAACCGTAGAATTCATCCGCTCCAATTATCCAACCGTATCAGTCCTCCAAAACTTTAAAAATCTTGGTTTTTCTAAGGCTAACAATCAAGGCATTCAGTTGGCTAAAAGTGATTATGTTTTAGTGATGAATCCTGACGTTGTCCTAGCCGATGATTTTTTGGAAAAATTAGTTGTTTTTGCTGATCAGCACCCAAATGGGGCAAGCTTTGGCGGAAAAGTTTTGAAGCTTCACAGTGAAGCCATTGATGATAATGATCAAAGCGGCTTGCGGGAAATGGTAAAATCCGATATCATCGACGCGGCTGGCCTGAAAATTTTTAAGAGCCGCAAAGTAATCAACCGGGGCGAGGGAGAAAAAGACAAGGGCCAATATAATAGAGCAGAAGAGGTTTTTGGCCTTTCCGGGGCTTGTGTTTTATACCGGAAAGCAGCCCTGGAAGACGTAGCGGTCAAAAACGAATTTTTTGATGTTGATTTTTTTGCCTATAAAGAAGATATTGATTTATCTTGGCGACTACGGCTTTATGGTTGGCTAAACTGGTATTATCCTGATGCCGTTTGTCATCACCGGCGCCGCTTGGTAAGTTATGAGAGTAAAGGGGCTAAAAGAGTCATTTATCAAAGGCAAGATGTTTCTAAGTTGTTGCGGGCATTATCTTTTCGTAATCATCATTTGTTGCTAGTTAAAAATGACCAATCATTGAATATCATTTTGGATTTACCTTGGATTTTACCCCGTGAATTGAAAGTTGTAATTTATGCTTTAATTTTTGAGCCGTTTCAATATAGAAGTCTGCTCCGATTTTTTCAGTTATTACCCTCTGTTTTGATGAAGCGGCGGATAATTATGGCTCATAAAAAAGTTCAGCCAAAAGAAATTAGAAAATGGTTTAAATAATGCGATGCTAATCTACTAATACATGCTAATGATACGAATCATTCGTAGCATTAGAATAAATTTGCTCGCCTCGCTACGCGAGTCGTAGCGGGCATTATTAGCATTATATTTATGGATTTATCAGTCATCATTCTAAATTACAAACAAAAAGGCTTACTTAAACAGTGTATCAAAGGAATTGTTACGGCTCAGCCTCAATTGGATTACGAATTGATTGTAGTTGACAATAATTCTGGTGATGATAGTTTGGCAATGGTGAAAAATATGTTTAAACCTGAGCTAGAGCCTGGTAAGCATCAGGTGGAGTTGCCAATTGTCAAGCCCCTTAAAGTTCCTAAGATTATTACTATTCAAGCGGTAGCTAATAATGGATTTGCGGCGGGTAATAATTTAGGCATTAAACAAGCCCAAGGTAGATACATAATGATTCTTAATCCTGATATTGCCGTTGTCCCTGGCGCTTTAGAAAAAATGGTTGATTTTATGGAAAGAAATATCAATGCGGGAATTATTGGACCGAAATTAATTAATCCTGACGGGAGCGTTCAATATTCCTGTCGGCGCTTCCCTAAATTTTTGACCCCGATTTATCGTCGAACAATTTTGGGCAAATTATCGTTTGCCCGGAAATCAACTAGTGATTATCTGATGACTGACTTTGATCATAGAAATAATCAGGAAGTCGACTGGCTATTTGGCGCTTGTTTGTTGATTAGAAAGTCAGTATTGGCAAAGACTGGTTTATTTGATGAACGTTTTTTCATGTATTTTGAAGATTTAGACTTATGCCGGCGGGTTTGGGAAGCAGGATTTAAAATAATTTATTTTGCCCAAGTTGAAATGGTTCATTATCACCAGCGGCTTTCAGCCGAACGTGGCGGAGTTTTAGGAATTTTCAGCCATGGCGGCCGGATTCATACTGCTTCTGGCATTAAATATTTTGCCAAGTATTTAGGGGCTAAATTACCTCAAATTTAAATATTTAAAGACTAGACAAAGTTAACAAAAAAGGCTAAGATTAGGTTGCTAAAATTATATTTATTATGTTAATCAAAAAAATCGGAATTGATTTAGGTACTACCAACTCACTCGTTTATGTTCCTAAGCGAGGGATTGTTATTAATGAGCCTTCGGTCGTGGCCGTTTCGGTGATTGATAAAAAGATTTTAGCCGTTGGGGCCGAAGCCAAAGAAATGCTTGGACGAACTCCGGATACCATTATTGCCGTTCGACCGATGAAAGACGGAGTTATTGCTGACTATAAAACTACGGCCGCCATGTTACGTTATTTTGTCAATAAATCATTAGGCGGAGTAAGGTTATTTCGGCCGGAAGTGATGGTGGCTGTTCCTGCCGGTATTACTTCGACAGAGCGGCGGGCGGTGATTGATGCAACTATTGCCGCTGGCGCTAAAGCGGCTTATATCATCAAAGAACCAATTGTGGCCGCTATCGGTGCCGATGTGCCAATTGGTTCACCCTCCGGCCACATGATTATTGATATTGGTGGCGGAACGTCAGAAATGGCGGTTATTTCTTTAGGCGGAATTGTGGCCTCCACTTCTGTCAGAATTGGTGGTAACCGATTTGATGCGGCGATTGCTGATTTTATTCGTCGAAAGTACAATTTAGCTATTGGTGAACGGACGGCGGAAAGAATTAAAATTAATATTGGTTCAGCGATGTATATGGAGGAACGGTTATCAGAAGAAGTGCGGGGCCGTGATATCGTCACTGGTTTACCGCGGACAATTACCGTAACTTCCGATGATATTACCGATGCAATTCAGGGCGAGCTAGAAGGAATTATTCAGGCGGTTAAGGAAGTTTTACATAAAACACCGCCGGAGCTTTCCGCCGATGTAATTGATAAGGGAATTATTATGTCGGGGGGTTCCAGCCTTTTACGTAATATTGATCAGTTAGTTACTCGCGTTACTGGCGTGCCAGCCTATTTAGCTGATGAGCCTTTATTTTGTGTTGCTAAGGGAACAGGTATTGCCTTGGAAAATTTGGAGTCATATAAACGGAGTATTTTGGCAATTAAATAATTTAATAATATGACTGATGTTGAAAGAATAACTGAATCCGAAGCCCCTGCCGATATTGACAGACAAGTTTGGCTTCAGAAATGGCGGGAGTTTTTACAGTCCGAGATAATGGGTACCGATAAAGGCACATTTGAAGAACTAAGTAAGATAGCTGGATTGTCTGATGAAGAAATAGAAAAAATCGCCCGTGGCCGTTTAGAAACGAAAACCGGTCAGGGAGAAGCTATTGAATTTCCCGATCTACCGAAAACCGCCGCTGGATCAAGGGAGGGTCAAGAAGCCGCTTAAAAAGTAAGTCATCATCTTGCCTCAACTTGGCGGAGAGTTTTAGGACCGACAATGGTCTTTTTTAAATTGGTTTAAATCGAAATTTTTGCTATAATTGCTAGTGAGGGGCGGGGGACCAAACGACGCGATTTCATATTCGCCGTAGGCGATTCTTTAATTAAGGTATGAAAGAATTTTGGAAAAAAAACAAAAAGTCAGTAATAATTTTATTTTCTCTCTTTTTAATAATTGGCCTTTGGCTTTTTTTATTTATCCTTAATTTTAACTCAGGTAAAACTGTTTACGGTGTGACTTTCAGCGAAAAGTATGCTTTAGATTTAGGCCTAGATTGGCAAAAGACTTATTTAGCGATTCTGGATGATCTAAAAGTTAGCAATTTAAGGTTAGTTGCTTATTGGGATGAAATTGAAGCTAGGCAAGATGTCTTTAATTTTACTGATTTAGACTGGCAGTTGCAGCAGGCGCAGGCTAGAAATATCAAAGTACTTTTAGTCGTCGGCCGCCGGACGCCGCGCTGGCCTGAATGTCATGATCCGACCTGGCTTTCACCTTTAGCGCCGCTGGCCATTGAGCAACAACAGCTGGAACTTATTAAAGCCGTTATTGATCGCTACAAAGATAATCCAGCGATTTATGCTTGGCAGGTAGAAAATGAGCCGTTTTTGGCGGTTTTTGGCAAATGTCCTTTATTGGATAAACAGTTTTTGAAAAAAGAAATTAGTTTAGTTAAATCATTAGACCAAAAACCGATTGTCATTACTGACAGTGGTGAACTGGGTTGGTGGCAGCAGGCGGCCTCGTTGGGTGATATCTTGGGTAGTACGATGTACCGGATTGTTTGGAACAAAAATTTAGGCTTTTGGGATTACTTTTTTATCCCCCCGGCATTTTATCATTATAAAGCTGAATTGACGAAGTTTTTTCATCCCAATTTAAAAAAAGTCATAATTACTGAATTGCAGATGGAACCCTGGACGTTTGATCGGGATATGACTGATTTGACTTGGGATGAGCAGGAGCAATCTTTTGACTTGAAGCGTTTTCAGAATAATATTATTTATGTCCAAAAAACTGGTTTTTCCGAAGTCTATTTATGGGGAGTAGAGTACTGGTATTGGCTGATTGAGCAAGGCCATCCCGAAATTTGGCAGCAGGCCAAGACGCTTTGGCAAGTTAAATAAGAAATTAAGAAAATAAAAAATTAAAACAATTAATTTCTTATTTTTTTAATTTTGTGTCATAATTAGAACTTAATGGGGCAAAAAACAGGGCTTGCCAAATCCTTATTTTATGTTAAAATATATCTATGTCAGATAGCAAAAATAATCGGTTCCAGTGGCCAATTGTTGGTCACTCTAATATTGTTAGCTATTTACAACAGAGTCTTTTGAATGGTCGTCTCGCTCAGGCTTATTTATTTGTTGGCCCCCTTCAGGTCGGCAAGACGACAATCGTTAAAAGTTTTGTCAATTCTTTGGTTTGTGAAAATTTACATCAAGGTAAAGAATTGGTCCCTTGCGGCCAGTGTCAGCATTGTCGGCAGGTAACAAATAAAATTCATCCGGATATTTTTTGGCTGGAAAGAATTGATAATGAAAAAACCGGCAAGTTGAAAAAAAATATTGGTATTGAGCAAATCAGGGAATTACAGAATAAATTAAGCCTTCATTCTTTTTTGGATTCATATAAAATTGCTGTTATTAACGAGGCCCAAACTTTAAGTTCGGAAGCTGCTAATTCCTTATTAAAAACTTTAGAGGAACCGACACCCAAAACAATAATTATTCTTTTGACCACCAGCCTAGCTTCTTTGCCGCAAACCATTGTTTCTCGTTGTCAGATTTTGAAGTTTTTACCCGTCAGTAGTCAAGAAATATTTGATTATTTAATTTCATTAAAAGTTGAGCGCAAGAAAGCCAAAGTTTTGGCGGCCTTAGCTTTTGGCCGGCCTGGTCTAGCTATTGATTATTTTAATGAGCCGGAAAATTATCTTACGTTTCAGGATCAAACCAAACAGTTAATTACTTTGGTAAAAGCGGATCTTACTAGTCGTTTCAAAATTGTTAATGATTTAGCGTTAGGTAATGATGTTAATTCAATTAAAGAATCTTTGAGCAATTGGCAAAGAATTTTTCGGGATTTATCTTTGATCAAAATTGGTGCGGAAAATTTAATTAGCAACCTGAATTTACAAACCGAACTAAAATCCCTGGCTGAAGGCTACAGCCGGGATAATTTACTGAAAATTATGGCGGAAATTACTACTGCTAAACGTTATTTGGATGCTAATGTTAATCCTAAGTTAACCTTAGAAAATCTAATTTTAAACTTCTGATATAAAATAATTTTTAAACTTTTTTACTGAAAAACCTATGAAAAGAATAAAAGATAGTGTGTCCGCCAAAGGCGGCAAAAAAATTCTAGTCTTACTTTTACTTTCCCTCGTTTTAACTAGTGGTTGCGTCGTTAAATTTGGTGGTACTAGTAAAACTCCGGTTGTCGCCGGGGTCTTTAAATCATTTGATAAAGGTACTACCTGGGTGCAAAAAAGTTTATTTATTCATTCCGGCGGAACCGGCAGTATTACCGGTCTTAATGTTGTTTCTTTAAATTTTGACCCACAAGACAATAAAGCTATTTATTTGGCCTCGGCCAGTAATGGTTTGCTTTATAGTTATGATGCTGGTGACAGCTGGTTTAAAGCCAAGGGGATTCCTGATGGGAAAATCGAGTCGGTCGCCATTGATCCAAAGAATAAATGTGTTATTTATACCACTTTTGCCGTTGCTATCCGTAAGAGTGTTGATTGCAGTCGGAGCTGGCAAGAGATTTATGTTGATACTAGGGCCGATAAAACCGTAACTGCTTTGGCCATTGATCCCGACGATAATTTGATTATTTATGCTGGTAATAGCGCTGGTGACATTTTAAAAAGTATTGACGGCGGTGGCAATTGGCAGGTGAGTAACCGTTTTGGTAATCCGATCACTAAAATTTTAATTGACCCTAATGATAGTCGGGTAATTTATGTTGCTACTAAGTCTAAAGGTATTTTCAAAACCATTACGGCTGGTGCTGACTGGTTTGATATTAATGAGGGTTTAAAGCAATATTCCGGTTCGCTAGAATACAAAAATTTAATTTTTGACCTTAGCCAACCCGATTCACTTTTGTTGGTTGCGAAGTATGGTTTAATTAAAACAACTGATGGTGGTGCCACTTGGGAGGCAATAAAATTAATTACCCCACCGGCCAGTACGGATATTTTTTCTGTAGCAATTAACCCGCAAGATAATCAAGAGATTTATTATGCCACGGCTTCAACTTTCTACAAAACTACCGATGGTGGTCAAAATTGGATTACCAAAAGATTGCCTTCAGCTGCCGTGGCGACTTATTTATTAATTGATCCACTCGACTCAAATATTATTTATTTAGGTATGTCGAATCTTAACAAGAAATAACAAATATGGGTTCATTAATTGATAATTATAAATCTGATTTTGGCCGGGTGATTGATAATTTAACTGGCGAATTAGCAACCCTGCGAGTTGGCCGAGCTAACCCGATAATGGTTGAAAATATTTTTGTTCAAGCCTATGGAGTTAAGACTCCGCTTAAGCAATTAGCCTCAATCACTGTGCCCGAAGCCCGAACGATTCTCATTCAACCTTGGGATAAAACAATTACTAAAGACGTCGAAAAAGCAATCTTTGAAGCTAATATTGGTATTAGCCCCACAAACGAAGGCGCTCAGATTCGTTTAACTATTCCGCCGTTAACTGAAGAAAGCCGGAAAGAACTCACCAAATCAGTCGGAGAGAAAATGGAAAAAGCCAGAATAGCCATGCGGCAAATCCGGGATAAAGTTAAAGAAGAAATTGTTAAGCAGGAAAAAAACAAAGAGATTACCGAAGATGACAAGTATGACTTACAGAAAAAATTGGATGAGTTAGTCAAGGATTATAATGAGCAAATTAAAAAATTAGGTGACAAAAAATCAGAGGAAATAATGACTTTATAATTTTTATGCTATTTACTATTGTTACTTTTTTTGCTGTTTTAGGAATTTTAGTTCTGGTCCATGAGCTTGGTCATTTTTTTGCGGCCCGAAAAGGGGGTGTTAAAGTGGAAGAATTCGGCCTTGGTTTACCGCCGCGAATTTTTGGGTTTTATAAAAATGATGAGGGCAAATGGAAGCCAGTTGGTTTGAAGACCAAACAGGTGAACGGGACAATTTGGTCTTTAAATTGGATCCCTCTGGGTGGTTTTGTCAAAATTAAAGGTGAAGAAGGGGGTAATGCCGAAGAAGAAGATAGTTTCGCTCATAAAAGTGTCTTGCGGCGAATTTGGATTATTTCGGCTGGAGTTTTAATGAATGTAGTTTTAGCTATAGTTTTTTTAAGTTTTGGTTTAGCTTTTGGCTCACCCCAGATGATTGACGATAGTAAGTTGCCGGCTTTTGCTAAAATCCGGGACGTCCAAATCAGAATTATGGAAGTATTGCCAGATTCACCGGCGGCGCGGGCTGGCTTGGAAGTAGCTGATACTCTTTTGACAGTTGATGGCCAGACTTTTAGTCGAGTTGAAGATTTTCAAGATTACTTTAATCAGAAAATTGGCATTACTGTCCAACTAGAAATCGAAAGAAAACAAAAAAAACTAGCCAAAGAATTAGTACCCGAAGTAATTCCCCAAATTGGCCGGGGCGGCATGGGAGTGGCCTTGGTCCAGACTGGTTTTGTTTCTTATCCCTGGTATATTGCGCCTTTCTACGGAGTGATAGAAACCGTCAAAATGATTGGCGGAATAATTATGGGTTTTTATCTAATTATTAAAAGCTTGATTATATCTCAGCAGATGATCGGCGATGTTTATGGCCCTGTTGGTATTGCCACTTTAGTTGGCGATGCCGCCCGTTTAGGCTTTTTATATATTTTGCAATTCACAGCAATGTTATCAGTTATTATCGCGGTGATCAATTTTTTGCCATTTCCGGCTTTGGATGGGGGACGAGTATTCTTTTTACTGATTGAAGGATTACGCGGTAAGCCAGTAAATCAAAAATTAGAAACTGCCATGCATAACATTGGCTTTGCTTTGTTGATGATTTTAGCCGTAGTTATTACTTTTCGCGATATCGCTCGGATTTCTTCCGGTTTTTTGGGCTGGTGGCAGAAGATCTCAGGACTCTTCTAGATAGTGGATTTTTTTGACTCCCTAGTAATTCACCTTATGAAGATTTATTTGCCTTTTGAGTTTCAAATCAATTTAAGGATTTTTTTTCAGCGTGCAGGTTATACGGAGTTCAATGATCCCAATACCGGCAAAAGCAGTTATACTAAAAGATTAAGTCATGATTATTATCCTCGGTTTCACTTATATGTTGAAACCGATAAAGATAACCGGAAATTTTTCAATTTACACTTAGACCAAAAAAAACCATCTTATGCCGGTTCTTCCGCTCATAATGCCGAATATGATAGCCAAATTGTGATTCAGGAAGCTGAACGATTAAAGGGGCTGATAAAAAACCAGCAGGATAATGAAAAGCAGCAGCAAAAGCCAGTAGCCGAAAATAGAGGGTTTTGGAGTAAATTGTTTCATTAAAATAAGAAATTGAAAAATTAAGAAAATAAAAAATTAAGGCCATTATTTTCTTAATTTCTTACTTTTTTATTTCTTTATTCCATGCTTCAATCTAAACTTTTTGGTAAAACTTTAAAAGAACCGCCAAAAGACGAAGTCAGTATCAATGCGGTTATGCTTACCCGGGGCGGGTTTATTGATAAACTTACAGCCGGGGTTTATACTTATCTGCCGCTGGGTTTACGGGTTTTAAATAAAATTAAACAGATTGTTCGCGAAGAAATGAATGCCATCGATGGTCAAGAAATTTTAATGCCGGCTTTGCATCCTAAAGAAATCTGGGAAATCACCGGCCGCTGGACTGATCCGGGTAAAGAGGTAATGTTTGAATTCAAGGGCAGAAGTAATAAAGAATATGGCTTAGGCTGGACCCACGAAGAAGTAATTACACCGCTAGTAAAAAAATTCGTTAATTCCTACAAAGATTTGCCAGTTTATCTTTACCAAATTCAGGATAAATTCCGAAACGAGCCGCGGGCCAAATCCGGGCTTTTGCGCGGCATCGAATTTTCCATGAAAGATTTATACAGTTTTAATCGTAATGAAAAGGATTTAGAAGAATATTATCAGGAGGCCTTACAAGCTTATAGCAAAGTATTTAAGCGCTGCGGTTTGGACGCATTAGTAGTTGAAGCTTCAGGCGGCAGCTTTTCCAAATATTCTCATGAGTTTCAAGTTTTAACACCATATGGCGAAGACACGATTTATTTTTGTGAAAAATGCCATTATGCCCAAAACAAAGATATCGCTACAGTGAAAGCTGGTGATCGATGCCCTAAGTGCGGGGGTGAAATTAAAGAAGGCAAAGCAATAGAAGTGAGCAATATTTTTCCTTTAAAAACAAAATATTCCGAGCCTTTTAAGCTGGAATATGTTGATGAAGATGGCAAGAAAAAACCAGTGATGATGGGTTGCTATGGCATTGGGCCAAGCCGGGTAATGGGCTCGGTGGTTGAAGTTTTTCACGACGAAAAAGGCATTATTTGGCCTGAAAGTATCGCGCCTTTTAAAGTCCACTTGTTGGTTTTGGGGACTGAAGGGGCGGTTGTCAAAAAAGCTAAAGAGGTGTACGATAAATTACTTAAAAGCGATGTTGAAGTCTTATTTGATGACCGGACTGAAATCAGCGCCGGTCAGAAATTTGCCGAGGCGGATTTGCTGGGTATCCCTTACCGTTTAGTGGTTTCGGGCAAAACTGGCGACCAAATTGAAGTTAAAAAACGAAGTGAAACTAAAGCGGAAATAATGGCTTTAGATAAATTGATAAAAAAATTGTAAGTTTACCAGTTTGATTTTCTTATTATGTTCAACAAATTATTCAAAAAATTTTCCCGCGATGTTGGGATTGACCTAGGGACTTCTAATACCTTGATTTACGTTAAAGATCGAGGGATTGTGGTTAATGAGTCGTCAATTGTCGCCATCAATAATCGTAATGATCAGATTTTAGCGGTAGGTGAAGAGGCACAAAAGATGGTGGGCAAAACACCACCCCATATCACAATTTCTAAACCTTTGGTTGATGGCATAATTTCTGATTTTGAAGTGACGGAAAAAATGCTTAAATATTTCATTGGCCGAATTTCTCGGGAAAGCTTTGGTCTTTCCCCACGGCCGCGAGTGGTAATTGGCGTACCTTTGGATGTGACGGAAGTGGAAAAAAAGGCCGTGGAAGACGTAGTCTTGTCTGCTGGCGCCCGGGAAGTTTATCTGGTGGAAAATGTAGTTGCTACAGCAATCGGCGCTAGGCTGCCAATTCAGGACCCGTCAGGCAGTATGGTCGTTGATCTGGGCGGTGGGGTTACTGAGATTGCCGTGATTTCTCTTTCTGGTGTTGTTGCCTGGAAATCACTGCGGACGGCGGGTAATAAATTGAATCAAGATATTATGCAGTTTGCCCGAAGTGAATTTAACTTATTGGTTGGTGAACGAGTTGCTGAAGATATTAAAATTAAAGCCGGTCGGGTAATGGACTCCGGTGAATCAGTTGAATTAAGGATGCGGGGGCGAGATTTAATGACTGGTTTGCCAAAAGAAGTTATTATTACCACCGACCAGGTTAGGCAAGCTCTCCAGCGATCAATTGCCACCATTATTGATGGCATTAAAAGCACATTAGAAATTACTCCGCCGGAACTAGTGGCTGACATTTACCAGCGAGGTATGGTTTTGGCCGGTGGGGGAGCAATGTTGGCTGGCTTAGATAAAATTATCGCTCAAACGACTAAAATACCGATTAAAGTTATAGAAGATGCCTTGACTTGCGCCGTTAGGGGCATGGGCTTGATTTTGGAAGATGAAAATTTGCTTAAAGAGGTCGCCGTGCCTTCGTCAACTCAAGAAGAAAAAAACTCTAGATAATATATGTATTCGTATTTATTAGCATCGCGTCCATGTTTAAATTTTTAAGACAAAGTCGATTATCCCTAATTTTATTAGCAGTGGCAGTTCTGCTAATTTTTTTGCATTATTCTGGTGTTGTTAGGCCAATTGAAAATTTGGCAATAAAAGTTTTTTCGCCTGTCCAAAGTCGAGTTTATTCTTTGGGTGTTAAAATTAATAATATTTATTCTAATCTTTCAGTGAATAAGGATTTAGCGGGGGAAAATCGCAGGCTGAATGAAGAAGTAAATCAGTTGACAGTTGCTAATTCTCAACTCAAAACCCAGCTTCAAGAATTTCAAGAATTCAAAGTTCAGCAAGATTTTGTTGCCTCGGCTGGCCTTGGGGCAATCGCTGCTAAAGTGATTGGTAAAAATCTAGAGCCTAATTCTCAGTCGATTATCCTTAATAAAGGCAGTGATGACGGGATTAGAGTTGATTTTCCTTTAATCACAGCTGATGGTGTTATTGTTGGCAAAATATCACGCGTTAAAGCCAGTAGCGCTGAAGCGATCTTAATCAATGATTCCAGAAGTCGAATAGCGGTTTTGGTCCAAAATGAAGCAAATAGCCAGGGTGTGGTTGTTGGTGAACATGGTTTAAGTTTAAGAATTGAATTAATTCCTCCCAATGACCTGATTAAAGAAGATGATATGGTAGTGACTTCTGGCCTTGAGCCAACAATCCCGCGGGGGTTAGTGGTTGGTAAAATTAGTCGAATTTTAAGTGAACCAAACAGTTTTTTTCAAACAGCAGCGATTCGGCCACAAGTTAAAATTGATAGTTTGACCGTAGTTACAGTTTTAATCAGTCCAGATTATGACTAAAATTTTAGTTAATTTATTTTCTCTAGTTATTCTCGGCATTATTCAGGTCAGTTTTTTAACGACTTGGTTGCCACCAATTAGTAATTTAAATTTGATTTTGAGTTTAGTGATTTTTTTGACAGTAATTATTAATTATCAAAAAGGCTTATGGTGGGCGCTGGGGGGAGGTTTGTTTCTGGAACTTTATAGTGGTTTAAATTTTGGTGTAACAACGCTTAGCTTAATTCTGGTTGTAGTGGAAATTAATTTTTTATTTAATAATTTTTTTACTAATCGTTCCCTTTATTCTTTAATGATTTTAGGCTTTTTAGGCTCGCTTACTTATAATTTATTAGTTTTAATTTTTAGTTTGGTCGCTTCCGCTTTTGGTGTTTTTAGTTTAGGGATCAATTTTTGGCTTTATTTTTTCTGGCCGCCAATTTTAAATTTAGTTATTTTAGCCATTATCTTTTTTTCTTATTATATCTCAACGGTCAGACTAAAAAATATCTTTTTATTTCACTCATCAGGCTATGAAACAAAGGGCAAATTTTAATCCCTTTATTCTGACGGGCAGTCAGAAATTGAGGAATTATTCTGTAGCCACTAAATCCAAACGCCGGTGGTTTGAAGTGGATCTATTTAGTGATAAACAAAATCAAGAGGGAAATGATTCCCTTAGCCTTTTAATTAGTCAAAAAATTATCAATTGGTGGTTGATTATTATTTTAGTTGGGATTTTAGCCCTGGTGGGACGGACGGCCTATCTGCAGTTAGTTAAAGGTGATGATTTCCGGGCAATTGCTGAAGGTAACCGAATCCGGATTAGAGATATTAAAGCGGCCCGGGGAGTAATTTATGATCGTAGCCGTAATTTATTGGTCGAAAATGTGCCTAGTTTTTCTTTAGCCATCATTCCGGTTGATTTACCTAAAGATAAAGCTGAGTTACAGCAATTGGCCGAAGGCATTGCGCCGATTGCTCAGAAATCCGCCTCTGAGATTAATCAAATTTTAACTAGTCAACCGTTGTATTCTTATCAGCCGGTAGAAATTGCCGAAAATTTAAATCATGACCAGGCGATTTTAACCCAGATTCTTTCCAGCCATTTCACCGGAGTAATTTTAAAGACTAATAGTACTCGTCATTATTTAACCACCATTGATCAACCAAGCTTATCCCATATTTTAGGTTATCCAGGTAAAATTGAGGAAGAAAAATTACAAGACTATTTAGCTGAAGGTTATTCCATTGATGATTATATTGGTAAAGCTGGCCTAGAGTTTTTTTATGAAACTGAGCTTAAGGGGGTTAACGGCCGGGAACAGGTTGAAGTCGATGCCACTGGCCAGGCGAAAGAAGTTTTAGCTCAGCAGAAGTCGATTTCGGGTCAAAACTTAGTTTTGACTATTGATTCGGATTTACAAAAGCAGGCGCAAGACAGTTTATCCCGGGCTTTGGGTGCTTCTAGCAAAAAAAAGGGAGCCGTTATTGTTTTGGACCCTAATTCCGGGCAAGTTTTAGCCCTGGTTAGTCTGCCTGCCTTTGATAATAATTTATTTAGTCAGGGTATTTCCAGTGTGGATTTTAGTAAATTATTAGACGACTTGAGCCAGCCGCTTTTCTCCCGCGCCGTTTCGGGTGAATATCCTTCCGGTTCAACTTTTAAATTGGTGGTTTCTGCCGCTGCCTTGCAAGAAGGCATTATTAATGAATCAACCAGGTTTTTGAGCACTGGTGGCATTGCCGTTGATCGATGGTTTTTCCCCGATTGGAAAGCCGGCGGCCATGGCTGGACTAATGTGACAAAAGCCCTAGCCGAGTCAGTCAATACTTTCTTTTATATTATCGGCGGTGGCTACGAAGATTTCGTTGGTTTGGGGGTTGATAAGATGAAAGAATATGCGGAGAAATTTGGTTTAAATAATAAATTAGGCATTGATTTACCCAATGAAGCCTCAGGCTTTTTTCCGAGTGTGGCTTGGAAAAATCAAACTAAAGGCGAGAAATGGTTTATTGGTGATACTTATCATGTGGCAATCGGCCAGGGTGATATTATAGTTACGCCCTTGCAGGTGGCTGCCTGGACTTCAGTTATTGCTAATGGTGGCACGCTTTATAAACCGCACCTTATCAAAGAGCTATTGGATTCAGATAATCAAGTGACTAGTGAAATCAAGCCTCAAGTTTTGAATGAAAATTTCATTAGTCAAGAAAATATTGATATTGTTAAGCGCGGTTTGCGTTTAGCCGTAACTACGGGCAGCGCCAAAGGTCTATTTAGTCTGCCGCTTCCCGTGGCCGCCAAAACCGGTACTGCCCAATGGTCAAGTACCAAGCCGCCACACGCTTGGCTGACTGCTTTTGCTCCATACTCTAAGCCGCAAATTGTTGTAACGATTTTAGTTGAGGAAGCCGGCGAAGGCTCAAGCGTGGCTTTACCAGTAGCTTATGATATCATCAATTGGTGGGCCACTAATCGTTATTCATCAAATTAATTATTATATTGATATTGACTTTTTAGGCAAAGGGTGATAATCTTCATTAGCTCTGCAGTCCTTTGCCTTTATTATCTCGGCAGGTAGAAGTCCCAGCCACGTCCTTTCCTTTGTCTGATCGAGGCAGAACATGCGACTCTTCCGCGGAGGCGCCTTCCCGTTGCTGCATGTGCAGAATCGGGGTTTTGATCAGAAAAGTCAAGGATGTTTCGCCTCGGGCGAGTAACGGCTTAAACTTCCAACTCGAAGTTTTCTTCCGGCTAGTGGTTTGTTACGCTAGCACCCGAAGAGCTTCTACCTGCTTTTCTTTTTTAGAGGTTTGACTTTACTTTAGTGGGGGGTTATAATTAACGAAATAATTTTCGACTGTGGATAAGTCTTGTCTTAAATCCTGTGATGACAGACTGAGAGAACCAAGATAAGCACTACCTTAAAGATCTCAACAATGTTATAAAATTTTTATTCCCAAAAGGTTAATTTATCCTCTTTTTTTATAAATCAAAATTTGAAAATATGGGTCTTAATTATATCACTAAAGAAGGGCTGCAAAAGCTAAGAGAAGAGCTAGAATACTTGAGAAAGACAAAGATGCCTGACGTAGTTGAAAGGATCGCCCGAGCTAAAGAGCTTGGTGATTTATCCGAAAATGCCGAGTACCAAGATGCTAAAGACGAACAGGGTTTTATCGCTGGCCGGATTGCTGAACTCGAAAATTTAATTAATAAGTCAGAGATTATTCGGGCCAATGGTAGCAAGGAAGTCGTTAATATCGGTTGTACGATTAAAGTCCGCTGTGGCCAGGATGAATATAGCTACACCATCGTTGGCTCTAACGAAGCCAATCCTAGCAAAGGCTTAATTTCCAATGAATCGCCCATTGGTCGGGCATTTTTGGGTTGCAAAAAGGGCGAGAAGGTTATTGTCACAATTCCTCGAGGTGAAATGGAGTGTGAAATTTTAGAGATTTCTTAGTCAGCTTATTGATTTACTCAGGCCGCCGAAAAGGCGGTTTTAGTTTTGACTAAAGTCAGTATTTTTAGTAAAATATCTATATTAAACATATGGAAAAGACCTTGAACGACGAGTATCAAACCCGGCTAAATAAGCTGAAAAAGCTGAAAGAGCAGGGGATTAATCCTTATCCGGATAAATTTGAAAAGACTCAGCTTGTAGCTGAGGTTTTAAAGTTAAAACTGGGCAGCCAGGTTAAAACCGCTGGCCGGCTTTTGACGATCCGGGAAATGGGCAAGATTTGTTTTTGTCATATTTTGGACAGTTCTGGCAAAATGCAGATTGTTTTGAAGCAGGATGATGTTGATTTGAAGCAGTTTCTCAAGTTTTTTGACCCCGGCGATTTTATTGGCGTTTCGGGTGAAGTTTTCAAAACCCAGAAAGGCGAGATTTCAATTCTAGTCAAAGAATGTGTTTTGTTAGGCAAAGCTTTGCGCGGTTTGCCAGAAAAATGGCATGGTTTACAGGACCAGGAATTAAAATATCGCCAGCGCTATTTGGATCTGTTGGCTAATGATCAAACCTATCAGCGTTTTTTATTTCGCAGTGAATTCATTAAAGTTTTGCGGGAGTTTTACTGGAGTAAAGGTTTTGTTGAGGTGGAAACTCCGATTTTGACTAACGTTGCTTCTGGTGCTTTAGCTAAACCGTTTAGCACCCATTATAATGCTTTGGACCTTGATGTTTATTTGAGGATTGCGCCAGAAACTTATTTGAAAGAATGTATAATCGGTGGTCTGGAAAAAGTTTTTGAAATTGGACGGTGTTTTCGTAATGAAGGCATGGACCCTTCCCATCTTCAGGATTTTACCATGTGCGAGCATTATGTCGCTTATTGGAACTATCAAGACAATATGAAGTTTACCGAAGAAATGTTTGCTGCAATTTTAGGTAAATTATTTGGCAGTCTGAAGATTGAAATCAAAGATCGGCAGGGGAAAATCCAAAAAATTGATTTTACCCCGCCTTGGCCAAAAGTTAGTTTTGCTGATTTAATTAAAAAAGATTGTCAGATTGATATTGATAAATTCGAAACTGCGGCTGACTTAAGAAAAGAGATCAAAAAGAAAAAAATTAAAATCAGCGATATTGATAGCCTCCAGCGGGGTAATTTGATTGATGCTTTGTATAAAACAGTTTCGCGCGATAAAATTATTCAGCCAACTTTTTTGATTTCTCATCCACTTGATCTATCGCCTCTAGCTCGGAGCAATGATAAAAAACCAAATACCGTCGATCGTTTCCAGTTGATCGTCAATACCTGGGAAATCATTAACGCCTATTCCGAGCTGGTTGATCCGCTTGACCAGAAAGAACGTTTTGCTAATCAGGCTAAGGCTAAGGCTGCTGGTGACATTGAGGCTCACGGCAAAGATGACGAATATGTTAAAGCCTTGGAACACGGTGCGCCGCCAATTTCAGGCTGGGGAATGGGTGTTGACCGAATTATTACTTTATTAACCCAACAAGATAATTTAAGGGATGTAGTGTTATTTCCGCTACTTCGTCCCGAAAAATAATTAAAATTATATGGCATTAACTCTTGGTCAAATCATTTTTCGTTTAGTCCTAGCCGCAGTTTTGTCCGCCGCCATTGGTTTAGAGCGCGAATATCGGCATAAGCCAGCTGGTTTAAGAACTAATATCTTGGTGGCAGTTGGTTCAACTTTGGTCATGCTCACCTCAATTTATGCCGCTGGTATTACCGATCAAGGTGATATTACGCGGATTGCTTCCGGCGTACTTACTGGTATTGGATTTTTGGGAGCTGGGGTAATTATGCGTGGTCGAAGTAAGGATCGAGAAGATGAGGAAATCGTCCAGGGTATTACCACGGCAGCAACAATTTGGATAGTGGCGGCAATTGGTTTGGCAGTCGGTTTAGGTTTTTATTCGGCCGCTATCTTTTCCACCCTTATCGCCTTATTGATCCTTTTTGTTTTTAATAGCGAAAGAATTAGAGATAAATTAGACAATTTAGACAATTTGGATCAGAAAAATAGTAAAGTGAATAAGCATGAATAGAGAAACCGCTCAAAATTTATTAATTTTGCACCTAAAAGATCCGGCTAACTTGAACCATAGTCGGGAGTCAGAAGTAATAATGAGAGCCTTAGCCGGCCATTTGGGAGAAGATCAAGATTATTGGGGCAATTTGGGCTTACTGCATGATATTGATTGGGAATATGGCGAAGATGTCCATTGTAAGAAATGCCGTGAAATTCTTGGCCAAGCGGGATTTGATGAAGAATTTATTGAAACAATTATTTCGCACGGTTATGGCGTTACGGCTTGCGGGGCGGAATTAGCCGCTAAGCAACGCACGACTAAGCTTCAGCATTTGTTAGCTGCCGCCGAGACAATTACCGGTTTAATTTATGCCAGTGCCTTGGTCAGGCCGGACAAGAAATTAGAATCAGTCGAGGTCAGTTCAATCAAAAAAAAGATGAAAGATAAATCATTTGCCGCCAAAGTTAACCGGGAAGTGATTCGGGAATGCGAGGCTGCCGGGATTCCGTTAGATGAATTTATCGCCATCAGTTTAAAGGCGATGAAAGAGATCGCCGGTGAAATCGGAGTTTAATTATGAATAAGGTAATGATTTTTGGCACTTTTGATGGTTTGCATCCTGGGCATTTAAATTTTTTTGAGCAGGCGAGAAAGTTTGGCGATAAATTGATTGTAGTCGTTGCCAGAGATAAAAATGTAAAAAAAGTTAAAGGCCGATTGCCGAAGTTAGGTGATAAGCAAAGATTAATGAAAGTTAATAAAGCGATAAAGCAATATAGTAATAAAGCGGTTTTGGGCGGGCTAGGGGATCCGCTGGCAGTGATTAGGAAGTTTAAGCCAGACGTGATTTGCCTTGGCTATGATCAGAAAGGTTTTACCAAGGGTTTAGTCGGTAAGTTTCCAAAGATAAAGATTGTTAGACTAAAGCCTTACAAGGCTGATATTTACAAGTCCTCAAGAATTAATAAGGAATTATAAACTAGCCCCTAGGCGCCTAGAGCCTAATTCCTAATTCCTAATTCCTAAGATATGCTAGACATTAATAAAATTCGTAACGAAAAAGAAGCAGTCAAAAAAGCGCTTTTGAAAAGAATTAGCGAGGCTGATTTTGATTTGGATGCAATTATTAAAATTGATGATTCTAGGCGTCAATTATTGGCTGAGGTTGAAGCTTTGAAAGCTGAAAGGAATAAATTTTCCAAGACTAAGCCCAGCCCCGATATTATCGCCAAAATGAAAGCAACTGGTGAAAAGATCAAAGAACTTGATGAACAAGTTAAGGCGACTGAAACCGAACTGACTGAACGGCTTTCTGCTTTGCCTAATATCCCGGCCGATGATGTTTTGCCTGGTGGTAAAGAAAATAACAAAGTGATCAAAACTTTTGGCAAAAAGCCCCAGTTTAAATTCGAACCCAAAGATCATTATGATTTGGCCACAAGTCTTGGAATTATTGATTATGAACGGGCGGTTAAAATGTCAGGCAATGGCTTTTGGATTTACAAGGGGGCCGGAGCAATTTTAGAATGGGCGATTTTAAGCTATTTTATTAAATTCCATCAGGAAAATAATTATACTTTTATGATCCCGCCGTTTTTGCTGACTGAGCAGTCTGCTTATACTTCTGGACATTTGCCCAAATTCCGTGATGATTTATTCTGGACCCAGGATAAGCAATGCTTGGATGCCACAGCCGAGATGATGCTAGGGAATTACCATCGCGATGAAATTTTAAACGAAGAGGAACTACCTTTGAAATACGCCGCTTACTCAGCCTGCTTTCGGCGCGAAGCCGGATCTTACCGCAAAGAAGAGCGGGGGATGATCCGCGGCCACCAGTTTAATAAAATTGAAATGTTCCATTATGCCAAGCCGGCCCAGTCTTGGGATTGTTTTGCCGAATTAGTGAGCAATGCCGAAAAATTAGTGGAGGGCTTGGGACTTCATTATCAATCAGTCCAGTTGGCAGCTGCTGATGCTTCCGCGGCGATGGCAAAAACCGTGGATGTTGAAGTCTGGCTGCCCAGTATGAATACTTATAAAGAGGTTAGTAGTGTGTCTAATGCTTTAGACTACCAGGCTAGGCGGGGTAACGTTCGATTTAAAAACAAGGCAGGTGGTAAAAACGATTTTGTTCACACTTTGAATGCTTCGGGTTTAGCCACTAGCCGGCTTTTGCCGGCAATTCTGGAGCAGTTCCAGAATAAAGACGGCAGTGTTGAAGTGCCAAAGGTTTTACAGAAATTCTGTGGTTTTAAGAAAATTGAAAAGAAATAAGGCAAAGTAAAAACCACCCGCGACTTTGACAATTGTCCTTTTGTTGCTTTGGACATTGCTTCCAGTCGTCTAGGTGGTTTTGGGGGGCGCGGTGCGGGCCGGGTCGGGATAGAGGTCAGAACCTCTCAATCCCGTCGGTCTGGACTCGGAAGAGTCCGTAACCGAAGGTCCCGATCGTGCCGGCGACCAACAGCAGCATGGCGCCGATGACGGGAATCGTTCCCAGAGTGACCTCCGAGATCTTGTTCACCGTTTCGGTGCTGCCGGCGATGCCAGTAATGGTTGAAAGAACCAACGCTGCGAGAAACATGTACTTGATCATGGTGACTCTCTCCTCTAGTTCTCTAGCATTTGCTAGATCCTCAGTTTGAATAATATAATGATAACATATTTAAAGAAATTTGTCAATAGTAAATTGATAAAAATAGCTAAATTTAGTCAAATTATAGTTTAAACAAATCGAAAATAAGGCAAAGTGAAAACCGCCTGCGATTTTGACAGTATCCCGAAGGACTCTATCAGAATCGAGGCGGTTCCTCGTGTGTTGGGTGGACTCGGACGCCGAGGCTTGGCGACTGGCGTCCTACGTCAGTTACTTCTGCTCAGCGTTTTGCCGAGCTTTTTCGTCGGCCGCTTCCATCAGACTGCCGACTCTGGTAAAGACTCCGCCTATCATGGCAATGATTGTCTCACCAGTCGTGGTTGCAGCCTTTGCCGGGTTACTACTCTGCTCACTCATGGATTTCCTTCCGTTTTCAGGCTCGTGTGCCTGACTGCTTTGTCAGCTTCTGACTCGGCTGACCCTTACCACTACGACACATAGCAGCATCGCAGCGCCCCCGTATAGCAGCGCCGCAAAAACTGTCATTGATGTGGGCAGCGCCATACTGCCGGTTATGCCGCCGACAGCGATGCCGGCCAGCAACAGCACGATGGCGACTGCACCCAAAAAAAGGTTCAATTTCATCTGTCCCTCGCTTTCTTTTTCCTTCCGGTTTATATCACTCTTGTTACCATTCCGAATTGATATATAATGATACCATTTTTTAGATAAACTGTCAATGGAAATTTAGGAAAATAGCTAAAATAAGCAATAAATATTATCCAAATCTACGAATTTATGCCAATCTACAAATTATAGGGATATTCGTAGATTCGGATAGATTTGTAGATTGGTATAATGTTATGTATAGTTCTTGGGTTGAAATTTCCAAATCCGCTATTTCGTATAATCTTGCCCAATATCAAAGAATTGTTGGCTCGAAAGTTGCCGTCATGCCGATTGTTAAAAGTAATGCCTATGGTCATGGCATGATCCAGATTGCTAAGTTAGTCAGCGCAAAAGTCAAATGGTTAGGTGTGGTGAATTTGGGCGAAGCCTTGGCGTTACGCCAAAATAAAATTAAAAATCGAATTTTTGTTTTAAGCTATTGCCAGTCAGAGTTGTTAGAGGAGGGGATTAGGCAAAATATTGATTTGCCAGTTTATGATTTAGCCATGGCTAAGCTGATTTCCAAGAAAACAAGAAATCAAAAAATCAACCCGTTCGACTACCGCTCAGGGTTGATGGTGAGCGAAGTCGAATCCATCAAGAAAACAAAAGTGCATATTAAAATTGATACTGGTGCTTCACGGGTTGGTGTTTTACCAAAAGATGCGGTAAATTTTATCAGGCAGGTATGTCAACTACCAAATTTGAAAGTAGAAGGAATTTACAGTCATTTCGCCGCTTCTGAAGAAAATCCAAAGTATACTAAGTGGCAATTAAATAATTTCAATCAAGTTTTAGCCAATTTAAAAAAAGAAGGAATTAATATTCCTTATAAACATTTTGCCTGCAGTGCGGCCGCTTTAGTTGAGCCAAAGTCGTATTTCAATCTAATTCGCCTTGGCTTAGGTCTTTATGGTTTGTGGCCGTCCAATTTGGCTAAAAAGATAGCAATCAAGAAATATCCATGGTTAAAATTAAAACCAGCTTTAAGTTGGAAGACTAAAATTATTCAAGTTAAAGAAATTTCCAAAGACACTAAAATTGGTTACGGCTGCACTTTTATCGCCAAGAAAAAAATGAAAATTGCAGTTTTGCCGGTTGGTTATTGGGAAGGCTATGATCGGCACTTAAGTAATCAAGGAGAAGTGATAATCAAAAATAAAAAATGCCCAGTTATTGGGCGAGTCTGTATGAATTTAACTATGGTTGATGTCAGTTTAGTTAAAGATGTTAAAATAGGTGATGAGGTAGTCTTGCTAGGCGGGGGAGTACCAGCTGAAGAATTGGCAGAAAAGATTAGGACAATCAATTATGAAGTAGTGACGCGGATTAATCCTATCTTAGAAAGACGATATTTAAAATAAAAAAATTGGGCTCCCGGTCGGCACAGCAGTTTTTCCTGAACTCTTTGTGAGTTCGACTGTGTGTCGGCCGGGAGCCGTCCAATTAGGGCGATGCGCTCGCTCATCAGCGTCTTGCCAGCCTTGGGCTGACAACGCCGAAATACGGGCGTGCCCGAACACGGAGATGCGGCTTAGCCAGTCGCGGGCGATCCCGGGTTTAGGCCTGGGCGCCGTGCAATCAGCGGGGTTTAGTCCCCGCAGCACTATGTTGGCAAATGCCGCTCTCCTATCTTAGGAACACTACCTCGTAGTGGGCAAGGACCCGTAGGTCCTCGCGCAGTGTCCCTTGTCCGCGCGCCACCTCGCGCTAAACCCGCTCAGTTTGCCCGAAGGCCGACGCCGCTGAGATTGATTGCGCGACTGAACGGGTACTACCGATTGGTCAACCAGCCAAGGTCCCCAGCCTTGCGGTCGACCAGAAGATCAATGACTTAACCAAGAAAGCCATATTCTCCCTTCCTGTTTGTCGGTTGCGACGCTACGGAGCGTCTGGTTAAAACCCAAAGTAGAAAGTCTTGGTTACGAACTTTCTACCCGTGGAATCGGGCTCCATACACCGGCCCAAACGGTGCGGTAGCCCCCATACAACGGGAATTGACGCAACAACATCGTTCGCCCTCCATGAGCGCCATAACTTCTGACGCTTGTTGAGGATGTGGATACGTTAACATATATCTAAAAATTTGTCAATGATAATTGAATAAATATGTCTAAGATTAGCAAAAAAAATAAGATTAAGGTCGGTGTAATTTTTGGTGGTCGCTCAGGCGAGCACGAAGTTTCTATTGTTTCCGCTCAGTCCGTAATGAAAGCTTTGGATCGGAACAAATATGAGGTTATTCCGATTGGCGTGACTAAGGAAGGCAAATGGATTGCCGGGCCCCAGGCAGTGCAATTTCTAAAAGAAGGGTTGAAAAAATTGCCGTTCAAATCAGTTTTAACGCCTGACCCAACCGAAAAACATCTGGTCAAAGTCAAGGAAAAAGGTTTGGTGCCGCTCAAGTCTCAAGGGTCGTCAATCACTAACCTTGACGTAGTGTTTCCGTTAATCCACGGGACTTATGGCGAAGACGGCAAGCTGCAAGGACTTTTGGAACTGGCCAACATTGCTTATATTGGGGCCGGCGTTTTAGGTTCAGCTTTAGGCATGGATAAAATTGTCCAGAAACAATTGTTTGCTGAGGTGGGGTTGGCCATAACTAAATATACTTGGTTTTTAAGTCAGGATTGGCCTAGGAAAAGAAAAAATATTTTAAGCCAGCTGGAAAAAGAACTGAAATACCCGATGTTTACCAAGCCGGCCAATACCGGTTCCAGTGTTGGTGTGGGTAAATGCCATAATCAGAAAGAATTAATTTTGGGCATTGGTGATGCTAGCCAATATGATCGCAAGGTGATTGTTGAGCAGGGGATTAATAACATTTCTGAGATTGAAGTGGCGGTTTTAGGTAATGATAATCCCAAAGCTTCAGTGCCCGGCGAAATTATTGCTAGTAATGAATTTTATGATTATGATGCCAAATATGTTGATGGCAAATCACAGGCAATAATTCCGGCTAAACTGCCCCAAGCAGTGGTTAAGAAAATTCAAAGAATGGCAGTTGAGGCTTTTAAAGTTTTAGATTTATCCGGTATGGCCCGGGTTGATTTTTTGGTCACCAAAGGCCGCTATCAAATTTATCTGAATGAAGTCAACACTATTCCCGGCTTTACTTCAATTTCCATGTATCCAAAGCTCTGGCAGGCTTCCGGTCTTTCGTATTCTGATTTGCTGGGTGAATTGATTAAATTGGCAATTGAGCGTTTTAAAGAAAAAAATAAGCTGAAAACTTCTTATCAGCCGAAGCAGGATTGGTATAAATAATTTTGTGAAACGCAAACGAGATTACCAAAGAAAAAATTTTAGGAACCCTTTTTTTAATAAGAAGGGGAAAACACATAAACGCCGGCCTTGGCTGGTTTTAATTTTATTTTTAGTTATTTTTTTTATCAGCTCATACTTTCTAAATAATATTAGCCAATTACAGATTAAAACGGTCCAAATTAAAGGTAATGAGCATATTAGTCAGCAGGAAATTGAAGGCTTGGTCTTTAAACAGGCCCATGAGAGGCGTCTTTTCTTTTTCAGCCAGAATAACCTGATTTTTTTTAGCAAACGCGAATTGAAGAAAAAATTGAACGAAAATTACTTTTTGGAGCAGCTGAAAATCCATAAAAAATATCCTGGTACTTTAATTATTGAAATTAAAGAGGAAATTTCATCTTTAATTTGGTCGAGTGGCGGTATCCAGTATTACTTGGATTTAAAAGGAGTGGCCTTAAGAAAAGCCACGACTGATGACTTGATTATTGAGCCTGGAGCCGGGGAGATGAAACTTATTAGACCGCAAGTCAGTTCTGGTCAATATCCATTGATTTATGATCAAAGTAATACTCCTGTTACTATTGGTCAGCCAATTATTACCGAAATTTTAGTTAATTTTATTATTAATTTAACTGAGCAAGTTAAACAGAGAGCTGAGTTTATTTTGGCTCACTACCAAATTCCTGACCCCAGTTCAACGGAAATTACTTTAGTTACTAATGAAGGTTTGAAAATATATTTTAGATTAACTGATCCATTAGATCAACAACTGGAAACCTTATTTTCGGTTTTAAACACAGAAGTTAAAGATTGGCATAGATTAGAATATATTGATTTACGTTTTGGCGGAAAAGTTTTTTGGAAATAATATAAATGCCTCCTCATTCCCACTAATTTTATTCCTAGTATCTATGCGTCGTAAAATATTTTAGAGTGGGGAAGTCATCTTTAGCGGGGAAGAGGCAATTAGTTTAACCAATTAAGATCAATTTGGACATCTAAGTACCCTTAAAGCCCTGAAAGTGCATTTTGTCATCCTGAACTTGATTTAGGATCTCATCAGAATCGCACCTTCAGGGCTTTTAGTAATTTTTGAATATAAATAGCTAAATATAAATAGCTATAGGTGGTTTATATGAGTTGCTAAATCTGCGCTATGTTAAGTGACTCATTGAGATACTCAAATGGTCTTATAATGAGTCGCTTAACCAGATTTTACGACACCGTGTCGGTGTCATAAAATCTGGTCACCTTAAGCGACTCATAAGGACAACAAAATGGTCATACTATGAGTCGCTTAAGGTATATTGTGCGACCCTAAACTATCCAACAAATAAGGCAAAATGACTCTCCCCTAGGAATAAGATGTAATAGATTGAGTTTATTTCCGTCTTAATTATATGGCGCCAAGATGATTCTTTACTGGAAAAAGAATTTGACGGAAGAATCTTTTTGCCCTAAGATATGAAGTCGCCCTTTGAAACCACACCCATTGCCCTCCCCTAGCTGTTGGTGTTAGCCGCCGCTAGCTAAAGGAGGGCAATTGCGAGAATGTGACTTGCACGGCCAGTGTCGTCAGCTGGTTGTTAGCCTCTCCGATTCTAATCAATAAGCCCCAATCATATGATCAGGGCACTTTCGGGGGCGCTAACACTAGCTTTGGGCATTATCGTGCTAAAGCTTCTGTTACCTGAGATTGCTGTGGGTTTGATTGACCTTATCGTCAAAATCATCCACATCATCAATGTTGCAGTCGATCAGACTTCAGCTAATCTCAATATCCCCATCTCGCACTAATCAAAAAGGCTCAAGGATTTCTCCCTGAGCCTTTTGTCTTTATTGTTTTGTTTTCGCTAGATATTTTGATTTCTATTTTTTCGGTAAAGCAGATACGAATAAACCATTGGCACCAAAGAGACAATAGCGATGCCAGCGACAAAAAGCCACCAAAATATGGCTGGCGGTAGAATTGCCCCAAAAATCATAAATAAACCCATGATCATAAATAATTTACCGCCCAAGCGATGAGTTTTATTCCAAACTTCCTCGCTAGACAAAGTCCAGGGCGTGCGGATACCCATAAACCAGTTCGATTTAATTTTTCCCATGTAATTGCCTAAAACAACAAATAAAATGCCAATTGCTGGCGGGATGACCATGGTTACCGGTAACTCATAGCCTAAACCGGCTAAGCCCACATAAAAATAGATTGCTGTCATTACTGCAACCATCAGGCCTTTAAAAACGTGATAGACTTTAGCAAACTCAGCATAGCGGTCTTTTTTTGGGTCAAGATAAGGAAAAACCAAAAACAGCAGATACATTCCTAAGTTTAAGCCGGGAAAGAAAAAAGCGGCAAAAGTTTTGCCTGACCAGCCGTCGATTTCCCCTTTGTAGTTCCAATGGGTTGGGACTTTATCAGGAAAATTGGCATAGAAATAGAAGCTGGCCAAAACACTTAAAATAATTAAAACAATTGGGATAATTTCGGTTTTAAAGGTTGGTTTGATTGGGTTAGCCATATTTTTTATTTAGATTTATTAAAAAAATTATAAATTTCTTCAGCAATTTCTTCAAAAACGCTCAAATTTAAAGAATAAATAATCTGTTGTCCCCTTCTTTGGGTGGAAACTAAATCGGCCCCTTTTAAGATAGTTAAATGGTGGGAAAGCGATGGTAAGGTAATATCAAAATTTATGGCGATTTCATTAACCGGCAGATCCTTTTTTTTAAGCAATTGGAGAATTTTGCGGCGGGTCGGATCAGATAAGGCAAAAAATGTATTATTTAAAGTCATATTCCCCTACTTTGTGATCCCTTGTAGCAATTGGGATAAGTTTAGATATTTAGACAACTATCTAAATATTATCATAAAAAAATAGTCTGTCAAGACCTTATTTTTAAAAAATGTGGATATCTTATTTGTCTAAAATGGAATAATTAGTTAATATAATTATGTGGACATCCCCCCCAGGATGCGAAACGTTAGGCCCCGCTAGGGTTCCCTCCGGGGAACCCCGGCGAAAACAAACTCGCACCTAGTGCGAACAGTGCGAGAGATCCACATAGATCTTTGCCGGGCTTTGCGCCCAACAACCGCGGCTGCTACGGCGGCCAACGACCCTCCCCAGAGTGGACAGGTAGAGTAAGAGAGTTTTGCTCAGCCTGTCCCTCATTTTTTTTATTTTTAGAGCTGGCCCCAATACATTATCTTTAAGTAAGATAAAACCAAAAAAACCGTCACTGCGGCCAAAACATCTTTTAGAGTGGGAACTTGTTTAAAGAAAAAAGGTAAAATTATAATCAGAACTGGGAGAAAATAAGTTAAAAGGTCATGTTTTAAGGCCTGGTACCAGTTTAATTCGATACTAATTTTAGAATCAGTTTTGTCTTTGGTTTTTTTGATTTGCTCCTGGTCGCGGCCAAAAACTAAAATCCCTCCAATTGTGAAGACAATTGTTGGGATAAGTGAAATTAGAATATCAACCAGTGATTTAGATTTATAGAGATAGTTAAAATAGACAATGGCAGTGGCAACAGTCAGAAACATGATGACAATGCTGCTTATTTTTTGCTGTGAAATTTTCATGGGTTAAAATGGGGGCAGATATTCCAAAGGATTAACTGGGATACCATTCAGCCGGACTTCAAAGTGAAGATGAGGTCCGGTGCTGAGATTACCTGACCCAGTTCCGCCCGGCATCCCACCAGATAAAGCAATCGCCTGGCCCTTGTTTACATATTCATCCTCTTTAACTAACGGTTGAGAAATATGGCCAAAGACAGTAGAGAGACCATCATTGTGGATTAACATAATATAGGCATAGCTACTGTCACCTCGGAATTGAACTCGGGCGACGTATCCTGACTCGGGAGCCTGGATGGTTGTCCCTTGGCCAGCCCGAATGTCAATTGCCGGGTGTTCAAAGATATAGCGGAATGGGTAATCTGGGTCATGAAAATAGGCACTAACTCCTTTAACAGGGATAATTGGCCAAGCTAGCTGAGCCGGGCCGAAACCTTTGAATCTTTCCGCTGCATCTCTGGCTTCGAGTTGTTCCCGAACGTTTTTTTCTAAAGTAACAATTTCGGAATTAATCTGCTGCTGCTCCAGTTGGAGTTGGTATTTAAAGTTTTGGTATTGTTTTTCCGTCAGTCGTGCCTGGAGAAGCAGAACTCCTTGAGCGGTACTTTTTTCCGTTAATTCCGATTTTTCTTCTTGAAGTTGGTCTTTAAGCTTTTCCTCTAGCTTTGCTTTTTCTTCCCAATTTGATTTTTGCACCCCTAAATTTTGCTTATGATTTTTTAATTTTACTAAAGCGGCCGAAAGATTATTATGGATTTCTTCGGTATATTTGGTTTGATCAAAGAAATCGGAGAATGATTCATTGACTAAAAGTATTTCAAAGTAACTGATTTGATCAGTTTTGTAAATTAGGCGGAGGTATTCAGAAATTTTTTGTTTTCGGTCAGCAATCAAATTTTCCAAATCTTGGATTTGAAGGTTCAAGCTCTGGATTTCTAGATTGGTTTCTTCGATTCTGGCTTCGGTGGCTTCAATATCGAGATTAATTTTAGCCACCTGATTATCTAAAATGGCAATTTGATTTCTTAAACTTTTTGCCTCTTTTTGTTTAGTGCTAATTTGTTGGTTATAAGCGTCGATTTCTTGTTGTAAAGCATTAATATCCTTGCGTCGAGTTTCAATCCGGCGGTTTAGCTCAGCTATTTCTTCTTCCCGAGTTGAGCTAGTTGTTTCATTCTGGTCAGTTTCCGCCCAAGCGGTCAGTATTGGTTGGCTAATAAAAAAAATAGCCAAACTAAAGCTAAATATTAGGGGAAAAATAAATATTTTCCTTGAATGCTGAATTTTGTTTCTGTTTTTATTATTCATTAATATATTGTAGCACAAAATTTTGGAAAAATCAATTTTTTCTTTTCCCGTAGTAGTTTTTTTATTTCAATAAATCAATAGCTTTTTGAATCCGTTTTAAACTTTCCGTTTTTCCTAAAACTTCAGCAATTTCAAAAGGACCCGGTGAAGCTTGGCGGCCACTTAGGGCAACGCGCATTGGCCAAAGCATATCCCCTACTCCCCGCCCCTTTTCTTTAATTAATCCGATAATTTCTTCTTCTAAATCTTTTTTTTGCCATTTTTTTTCAGCGAGATTTTCCAAAAATTCTTTTAAAATTTTTAGATTATCAGCAGTTTGATTTTTATCTATTTTTTTCCAGATAAGTAATTTTGGTTCGTAGGTTGGCTCTTTAAAGAAAAACTCCGTGACCGGGACAATGTCACTTAATTTTTTAATTCTTTCGTGTTCTGTGGCAACTATTTTTTCCAGACTTTTTAAATCCGCTTTAATGCCGACTTCAGCAAAAAATGGCTGACAGAGTTTAGCTAGTTCAGGTAAAGGTTTTTGGCGAATGTATTGGCCGTTTAGCCAGTCAAGTTTTTGGGTATCAAACACCGCTCCGGATTTATTAACTTTTTCCAAATCAAAAGCCTTTGCCATTTCTTCCAGATTACTAAAAATTTCTTGGTCAGTTCCGGGATTCCAACCCAAAAGCAAAACAAAATTAAGCAAGGCTTCGGGAAGATAGCCTTTTTTCAAAAAATCTTCAACTGCTACATCCCCTTGGCGTTTAGAAAGTTTTGAACGGTCGGGATTAAGCAAAAGCGGCAGATGGGCAAATTCCGGCGGCTGCCAGCCAAAAGCTTGATATAACAAAATATGTTTTGGTGTTGAGGGTAGCCATTCCTCCCCCCTAAACACGTGGGTTGTCGCCATATCGTGGTCATCAACCACCGAAGCTAAATGATAGGCGGGAAAGCCATCTGATTTCAAAATAATCGGATCATCCAAAAGTTTATTATCAAAAGTCACCTGGCCGCGGATTAAATCAGTGAATTCAGTTTGACCGGTTCTTGGTATCTTGAAACGAATAACGTAAGGCGTTTTAGCCGTTAGCTTAGCTTTGGTTTCAGCAGCAGGTAAATCCCGGCAGCAGCCGTCATACATTGGCGGCAGACCTTTTTGCTGCTGGACTTTTCTTAAATTATCTAATCTTTCTTTGGAACAAAAACAGTAATAGGCTTTTTCTTTTTTGATTAACTCTTGGGCGGCTTGCTGGTATTCTTTCAGTCGTTCAGATTGAACCATGACTTTTTTATTATCCCAAGTCAAACCAAACTGTTTTAAAATTATTTTTAAATTTTCAGAGGCCCCTTCGACTTTTCTTTCCTGATCCGTATCCTCAATCCGCAGTAAAAAATTTCCCTGATTTTTTTTAGCAAAAAGATAATTATATAAAGCCGTTCGAAGACTGCCGACGTGCAAAGAGCCAGTCGGGCTGGGGGCAAAGCGAGTTATTATTTTTTTAGGCATCATATTTTTTGACGTGGGTTTTACTCCTCGGTTTGAGCGGGACCTTCTTTTTTAGTTTTTAATTATATTCACAATCCTAGCTTTTTTAAGTTTTGACTTTGTCCGCCATATTGAGTTCAGAGGCGTATTCCGGTATTCTTGACAAAAATTGATTATTATATAAACTTAATTGAGTGATTGATTACGTATATGGAGGGTCAAACCAGATGAAAATACGCAGAGATCGCTGTGATGAGGCATGGGCTAAAGCCCCGATTCTGGCCGAGTTTCGTCAGGGCACAGAGCCTTTGAGGATTAAGGCTAAGGTTTTTCGAGCGATTATTGCTAGGGTCAAAGATCGCCGAGACGGCTTGATTCGTGTTTTGGCACTTGACCGACCTGACGGTAAGAAGCGCTTGCGCCAAGAAATCTGCTGGGAAAGAAATGGCATGAGTCGCATTTTTCGCTGCCAGACCAAGAAACCAATGGCTCTGGAATACAGAGTCGTATTGGACTTGGGTAGGCTCACCAGCTCTTTGTCTGATTAGTCGGCACCTTCGTCGGTATTATTCTCCCGAGGTTCTTTGGGGAAACCAAGGAATCTTTTTTTTATTATTAAAAGCGGAAAAATAATTACGGCATTAATGATTCTTCTCCAGCGCTGCGGTTGTTTGATTAAACGATAAAGCCATTCTAGCCCGGCTCTTTTAATAAATCGGGGCGGCCGTTTGACCACGCCGGAAATATAATCAAAAGCCCCGCCGACGCCAATTGCTAATTTCACCGAAGGCAATTTATCAAGATGATAAAAAATCCATTTTTCCTGTTTGACTTGGCCAAAAGCAATAAACAAAATTTTTGGCCCGGCATCATTAATTCTATTTAATAAATCTAAATCAACCTGTTGTGGGTCAGCAATCTCTCCCCCGCTTTCAGCCCCAACGACTTTCAAGTTTGGGAATTCCTGCTGTAAAACTTCAGTGGCAGCGGCCGCGACCATCTCACCGCCACCCAAAAAATAAACCGGACAACTTTTTTGTTCAGCTAGTTCTGAAATCGCCCAGACTAAATCAACGCCCGTGACTCTTATTAATTGCTTGCCTAAATATTTAGCGGCTTTGATTAAACCGATGCCATCAGCAACAGCAATGTCGGCATAATTTAGAATTTCTTTAAAATTTGGATCTTTTTGTGCTGCTACCAGAAATTCTGGATTAGGGGTAACAATATAATGTTGATCAGGTGAATCTAAAAACTGGCTGACTTTTTCCAAGACTTCCTGTAAGGAGAGATTATCAATTTTAACTCCCAGAATCTCTACTTTGTTCATATCGTAATTTCCATACTTTTAAACCAATTTTTTAGGTCGAGGCAGGGGCTGGCTAAATCTAAAGCGCTGGACTTCCTGCGGCCCGTTGGCCAGGTAGCGGCTTTTGGTCCGATAGCGGGTCACTTTTGATTTGTTGTATTTTCGGGAAGAATGGTCTCTCATAGAATTTTGAATTTTTAATTTCGCCTCTCGACTCGCTTCGCTTGCTCGAGGCGACCTGAGCGGAGTCGAATGGTCGAATTTTGATTCAATATTATAATATTTGAATATTCAAAATTGATTCAAAATTTAAAATTCAAAATTAAGATTTATTTCAATGTGTAACTTTCGATTATTCTATACTCCGCACTATTGGGCAAAAGAGTGCTTTCCATCAGTTCCAGGCTTTTGACCGGAATTAACAAATTCGGCAATTTTATTGGTTCAGTTTTGAACTGGCAAGGGCCAACAATTCGGGCCAAAGTTAAATGCGGGTGCCAGGCTCGGTGATCAACGTCAATACCAATTTTTTCCAATTCCGCGCCAAGATTTTCTTGGAGGCCGGTTAAACTATCCCCTGCTTTTTCCTGGCTACTTAAAAAAATAACTCGCGGGTATTTTAAATTGGGAAAAGCGCCAATTGGACCGGTAATCAGTTCAGTTTGCTTGTACTTTTGCGCTAAATTTTTTAAGACAGTTTTAACTTGATTAATTTGTGCCTCATCTAAATAACCCAAAAAATGTAAAGTCAGATGAATGCCTTTGGTTTTTACGTAGCGAATCACCGGCCGGGAATTAATTTTTTGACAAAGTGAAAGTAATTTATTTAATTCCCCTTTGATATTTTCCGGTAGGTTAATCGCTATAAAAACCCGTTTTTTCATAATTGAATTATACCATCCAGAAATGTTATAATCAAGATATGAAAGAAGCTTTATTCTATCAAAAATTAGAAAATAAACAGGTGAAATGCGAACTTTGTCACCAGTTCTGTCAGATTGCTCCTGGTAAACGGGGTTTATGCGGTGTTCGCGAAAATCAAAATGGTGTTTTGGTAACTTTAGTCTACGGTAAGGTGATTGCCGCTCACGTTGACCCAATTGAGAAAAAGCCGCTTTATCATTTTTTACCAGGAACTTATTCTTATTCCCTGGCCACGATTGGCTGTAATTTCCGTTGTGCCCATTGTCAAAACGCCGATATTTCTCAGGCCTCAAAAGAAGGTTTATTTTTTCAGCGGCAAGAAATTCCGGGCGAAGAAATGGCGCCAAAAGACGTGATTGATCAGGCTAAAAAGTCCCAGTGCCCCAGTATTTCTTATACTTACACTGAGCCGACAATTTTTTTTGAGTTTGCTTTTGATTGCATGAAGTTAGCCCAAGAAAGCAAGCTAAAAAATGTCTGGGTTTCTAACGGTTATACCAATCTACCGGCTTTAGAAATGGCTAAGCCTTACTTGGATGCAGTCAATATTGATTTGAAATTTTTTAACGATTCAACTTACAAAAAAATTTGTGGCGCTAGACTTCAGCCAGTTTTGGACAACCTGGTTTGGTATAAACAAAATGGCGTTCATTTAGAAGTCACTACTTTGATTATCCCCTCTTTAAATGATAGTGATGAAGAATTAACTGGAATTGCTAAATTTATTAAAGACAAATTGGGAGCTGATACTCCCTGGCACGTTACGGCTTTTTGGCCGACTTATAAATTGAATGATTTACCGCCGACTTCGCGGGAAACGATTTTGCAAGCCAAAGAGATTGGAGAAAAGGCGGGGTTGGAGCATGTCCACGTGGGAAATATTTAATATGCAAAGAAATAAGAAATTAAGAAATCAAAAAATTAAGAAATTAAAGCTATACTCTGTTTTATTTTCTTATTTTCTTATTTTCTTATTTTTTTATCCGAGCGTAGCCTTGGCTGAGTATTATTTTAATCCTCATTTTATTTTGACTGATGAAGAAATGACTGACTCGTTGGCTCTGACTTTGAACGAGGTCCAAAAGTTTTTAGAAGCAAAAGGCAGCGGTTTGGCTAATTTAGTTTCATCAGATTATAATGGCGTTAATAAAAAAGCTTCAGAGATTATTTGGCAGGCTGCTATTGAAAGCAAAATTAGCCCTAAAGTTTTGCTGGTGACTTTGCAAAAAGAACAAAGTCTAGTGGAAGAACCATTCCCAACTCAAACTCAATTAGATCGGGCAATGGGCTATCGTTGTCCTGACAGTGGATCATGCAATCCGAGTACGCTAGATTTTGGCAAACAGGTCGACGGCGCGGCCTGGCAATTTCGCCAATACTTTGATAATCCATTCAACTGGAATTATCAAAAGGGCCAGACTTATGTAGTTGATGATTATTTAATAACTCCAGTCAATCAGGCCACGGCTTGCCTTTATAATTATACCCCTCATTACTCTGGCAACCGGCATTTTTGGCAAATTTGGCAGAGCTACTGGGGCCGCGATTACCTCGATGGTTCACTTTTAAAAGGTTATGACAGTCCGGCTGTCTGGCTTATTCAGTATGGCGGCCGAAGATTGATTACTTCCTGGGGAGTTTTGATTTCCCGCTTTGATCCGAAGAAAATAATTACCGTTTCCCAAACCGATTTGGAAAAATATGAAATTGGCCCACCGATTAAATTTTATAACTACTCATTATTGGAAGCGCCGGACGGTAAAATTTATTTGTTAGTTGATGACCAGTTGCGTCATATTGCCAGTCTGGAAGTTTTTCGGATTATCGGTTTTAATCCCGAAGAAGTAATTGCGGTAGAGGAAGCCGATTTAGCCGGTTATAAATATGGTCCCGACATTACTACCAGTAGTGTCTACCCGACTGGAGCTTTAATTCAAAATAATAAAACTGGCGGTGTCTATTATGTTGAAGATGGCATAAAACACCCGATTTATTCTCGTGAAATTCTTGCTGCCAATTTTAAAAGCAAGGTCCTGACTGCCGTTAGCCCCGAAGAACTAGATCAATATCAGCTGGGCCTACCGGTTAAATTTAAAGATGGTGAGTTGATTAAAGCCAGTAACGACTCAAAAATTTATGTAATTGCCGATGGCCTTCGCCATTGGATTAAATCTGAAGAAGCATTTGCCAAGTTTTCCTATAAATGGGATAATGTAATTGTCACGACGCAGCAGGCGGTTGAAATTCATCTTCTTGGTGAAGATATCGAATGATGTATAATTTATAATTAATTTTATGCCGTTAGTTTTTTCTGCCATTACTCCTCATCCGCCGGTTTTGATTCCGGAGATTGGCAAGGACAATTTAAAAAAGTTGGTTAAAACTGAAGAGGCAATGAAAAAGTTGGAGCAAGAATTTTATGCTTCAAAGCCGGAAAGTATTTTAATTATTTCCCCCCACGGCGAAATTTTTGACAGTTCCTTTAATATTAATTTAAGCGCTGACTACTCGGCCAACTTTAAAGAATTTGGTGATTTCGGTTTGGAATTAAAATTTAAAAGTGATTACATGTCAATTCAGGAAATCCGGGCGGCTGACGAAACCCAAAAGGCAGTCGCTGTAGCTTTGACCAGCAATCAGGAGCTGGATCATGGTTGTTCTATCCCGCTCTATTATTTGACCCAGCATCTTAAAAATATCCCAATTATCCCGGTTACCTATTCTGGTTTAGATTTAAAGCAGCATTTCATTTTTGGTCAGTTTTTATATCAGCAGTTGGCTAAAATTAATAAACGTTTTGCCGTGATTGCTTCTGGTGATTTATCTCATCGTTTAACTAAAGATGCTCCTGGTGGTTATTCTGCCCAAGGTAAAGAATTTGATAAAAAATTAGTTGGTTTAATTAAAAAAAAGGATGTTCAGGGAATTTTGAACATCGATCCAAAGTTAGGCCAGGAAGCTGGCGAGTGTGGCCTGCGGTCAATTGCAATTCTTCTGGGAATAATCGAATCACTTAATACAAAAACCGACGTGCTATCTTATGAAGGACCTTTTGGCGTCGGTTACTTAGTTTGCAATTTTCAGTTAGTTTAGAAAAGAAATCAGAAATCAGAGATTATAAAACAGAGACTAAAATTAGTTCTCTGATTTTTTATTGGCTAGCTTGAAGAAGTATTTCCAGCACTCTCCTGTCTGGCAAAGTTCTTTGGTGTCATTAAGGCATTTTTCCACAAATTGTTTGGGATTTTCCTTGCAGACTTTGAAGACAGAATTTCTTTTATAAGACGGAATGTTTAATTCTTCAATTATTTTTAAGGCAAAGTCTTGCCAAGGATAAGCCGGCGGTTTGACGGTCTTTTTTTGTTTGATAATATCTTGGAAATTCTGGGGGCCAGTATTGATTTTTGAGGTATTCATAGTATTAAAATTATATCAATTTTTTGTTAATAAAAAAAGAGATTCGCCAAATTAAGGGCAAATCACTACAAGGAACTTAGGCTATCGCCATAGATACCACTTGGCCGCCGACCAATGATCCAAGCACCGAATTCCCAGAGAAATACCCCTAGAGCGATGGCGAGAACAGCGATCGTCACGCCGGCAATAAAAAGGAATTCGGACAGAGTTAGTCTGTGATTGGTTGTTGGCATCTTTCTACATCTCCCACTTGGAAGAGCCGTGTGGCGATTGGGGTGGGTACGGGAACTCGTCACGGGCGACGTTTTCCCAGATTGAGCAAACCCGGTCAAAGAGCCACGATAACGCCAGCCCCAGAGCCAGTACAATGCCGAAGGCTTGTCGTCTGACTAGAACTAGCAGACTCGCGCCGACGGCAAGTAGAATTATAACAATTGCCGTCCAGGTGGTAATGTCTCTTACCATGATCAGTCCTCCCTTATGACCAGAATGCCAAGGCCGCCAAAACAGATGGCACCTACATTCAGGCCGGCTACAATGACTAGTACGGCTAGGTGTTTGGCTAGCCAAACTATTATTGCTGCTTGCCACAGAGCAATAAAAAGATCTCCTATCATAATCAAGCCCTCCGTTGTTGTCCACTGCAGTGAGCTTAGATAATTTATAGAAAAAAGTCAATTATAGATATAGAAAAACCCGGCGGTCGCAGGGCGACGTCGGGTGTGAATCTTCCCTCGGTTCATCAAGGAGTTTTCCTCAAATTCCTTTGGGCGGAGTGTACCAGTGTTTTGGTCTCACAAAACCAATGAGCAGGTCGGACCAAGCCATCGGCGGCCATGTCAACCAAAGGTTGAACGCGACAATGGCTAACACTCCAACTATTACCGCAATGATCCACCACATATCTGTACCCTCCAAGGGTTGCCCTTTCTACTGTAGAGAATTATTCCCAACAAATAGGGTAGTTCTCCCGGAAGGATATCATCATTAGCGAATGCAAAAGCTATCTATTTTTAATCTTAAGCCTATTGGAAGAAAAAGTCAATTTATCCTCCTACCTTTTAATTATTTTATAAAAGATAACTCCATAGATTGATAAATGATTTCAATTTGATTTTAAAGTATCAAAGGTGGGAGGATTTATCCCCAAAAAGAGCTTGACATAATAATTGATTGCGGTATAATATATTTTTCAAAACCAAATTTCTCCCAAAAGTTACCGGGAGTTTTTAATTTTCTAACAAAAATAACAACAAAAAATAAAATGCCAAAAGACAATCAATCAACCGTTGATCAGCTGAAATTTTTTCTGACTTTGCAGCTGGAAGCTTACCAAAGAAACGACCAGCCACTTTATCAGCAGCTGGAAGAAAAAATTTTGGATCTAGAAAAAAAATTATAGTTTTAAGCTAAGCTATGCTATAATATAAGCAGGTTTTAATTATGTCTAAGTTGCTGCCCATAAAAATTTATCCCTGTCAGGTTTTACGCCAGAAATCAGAGGAACTAAAAACCGAAGAGCTGCATCAATCCGAGATTAAGCAGCTTATTTTGGATATGGAAAAAACCATGCGGGAAAAAGATGGTGTCGGTTTGGCTGCTCCCCAGGTGGGAGTTAATAAAAGGATTGTCGCGATTGAAATTGCCGCGGATAACCCACGTTATCCCGGTCATTCCCCGGTTTCGTCATTAGTTCTCATTAATCCAAAAATTTTAAGAAAGTCATGGAAAAAAGAAATCATGGAAGAAGGCTGTTTGAGCCTGCCTGAGATTTTTGGTCTGGTTAAACGTTCAGCCAAAATCACCGTAGTTGCCTTGGACCGTAATGGCAAAAAAATAACCTTCAAGGCTTCGGGAATGTTTGCCCGGGTGGTGCAACATGAAGTTGATCATCTTGATGGAGTTTTGTTTATTGATCGAGCCAAGGAGATTGTTAAGGGAAAAGAAAAATTAAAGAAGATGAATTAGGAATTATGAATATGGAAGTTTCAAAGTCAAAAATTGTTTTTCTCGGCACGCCTGAGTTTGCTATGCCAATCTTGCAGGCTTTAATTGGCAATAATTATAAGCTAGCCTTAGTTATTACTCAGCCGGATAAACCAGCAGGACGTAAACAAGAATTAATTCCCCCACCGATTAAAGTTTTAGCTCAGAAAAATAATCTGGCAATTGCCCAGCCAAATAATAAAAAAGAATTAGCCGCTATCTTTGAACAGAATAAATTTGATCTGGCAGTATTAGCGGCCTATGGCATGATTATTCCTGACGAAATTTTGACCAAACCGAAGTTTGGTTTTTTAAATATTCATCCTTCGCTTTTGCCGAAGTATCGTGGCTCTTCACCAATTCAATCAGCAATTTTGACCGGCGACAAAAAAACTGGCGTTAGCATCATTCAGCTTGCCAAAAAGATTGATGCCGGTCCGATAGTAGCCCAAGCAGAGACGGAAATTGAACCTCAAGACAATGTCGAAATACTAAGCCAGAAATTAGCGGAATTGGGTGGGCAGTTGCTAATTGAAACTATACCGGGTTATCTGAAAGGTGAGGTTAAATTACGGCCGCAAAACGAAACCGAAGCCACTTTTACTAAGATGATTGAACGCGAAGATGGCCTGATAAATTGGCAAAAAACAGCCAGTCAAATAGAACGGCAATTTCGGGCTTTTTACCCTTGGCCAGGTGTATTTACCCACTTGGCGGGCAAACGCCTTAAAATCGCAAATTTAGGCGTTTTAGAGGGTGATTTTAAGCCTAATCTAGGTCCAGGGACGGTATTTTTAGGGCCAAATCAAACCTTGGCAGTTAAATGTGGTCAGGGCGCAGTTGAACTTAAGGCGGTCCAGCTTGAAGGTAAAAAAGAACTGCTCGGCAAAGAATTTTTACGCGGGCAGAAAGAGTTGATTGGAAAGATTTTGGAATAAATTTGAATTTCGAATTTTTAATTTTGAATCAATTTTTAATATTCGAATATTATAATATTGAATTGAAATTCGACCATTCGACTCCGCTCAGGTCGCCTCGAGCAAGCGAAGCGAGTCGAGAGGCGAAATTAAAAATTTAAAATTTTAAAATATATTGCCAGCCTGGTTGCCAGGCTTTTTTGTTTCGCCAGTCTTGGGCAATCGCTTGTGCCCAAGTTTTTTTATTTAGGATAACTTCCAAGGCCAGTTGCGGCGCTTGGTGAGCGACTAAAGCAATATTTTTGCCGTCGTAATTTTCTTTAAGAAAATTTAAGAAACCAGTAATTCGTTTTTCAACATCTGAATAACTTTCGCCATTAGGAAATGGTTTGTCAACATAAGCGACCAAGTTATTTTTAAAGTCATCAGGCTTTTGGGTAAAATCGCCGTAGTTAATTTCTCTTAGTCTTTTGTCAGAAATGATTTTATGTTTAGCACCAAAAGCCAGCTGAGCTGAATCAACAGCTCTTTTTAGATCAGAACAAAATATGGCGTCGAAGTTTTTGGGCGTGACCAATTGGCCCAATTCTTTCATCTGGCTTTTACCCAGTTCGGATAATTCCCCGTCCTGCCAGCCAGTAGCCAAACCCTTCTCGTTATCAGTAGTGGTGCCGTGGACAAAGTAAGTAATTTTAATCATGGATATTTAATATTGTTGAGACTAGCATAATATAGCTGATCCCTAATGGGTGGTTAAGATAAGGTGAAAATATGTTGGTGATGCAAAGGGCAGTCAGGCCAAGGAGTAGGCCAGGAAATAGAAGGTAGGAATTAGGAAGTAGGTCGATATTCTTGATTCTTGATTCTTGATTCTTGATTCTTTTTAGCCCTTGATAAAATATCATCCCAATTAAGGCCAGATAAATTAACAATCCCACCAACCCGAGCTTTAGAACAATATCCAAATATCCCCATTCAAAAGCATAGGTGGTATAAATACCGCCGGGGTGAGTTTTTAAAATCCGGGGGTCATTACTTTGATAAGTTAATTCTTTGCCAAAACCATAGCCGAATAAAGCCTGCTGGCCGATATTATAAAGTAATGGCTGAAGCTGGTTTAAGCGGCTGATGCCAGCAGCTTCACCTTGGAGATTTCCGAACCGATCCGCAATAACATTACCGGCAAAGTTGCCGCTGACCAGCTGGATTAGAAATACTTGGGAGGCAAAGGTTACTGCCAAAATAATTATTAATAAAGCGGTTTTTTTGATTCTAAAGTTAAATTTCCACCAGCTAAAAATTAAAAGTCCAAAGATGGCGACTGCTCCCCCAACCCAAAAACTGCGCGATTGGCTGATAATTATTGTTAAGCTAATCAGGTAAAGATAAATGGCGGGCAAAAGATACTTTTTCCATTCCTTAAGTCGGGAGTTAGCAATTAAAATCGTCAGGACAATCAGAAAGCCGATTAGGCAATAAAGCTGGGATTGGAAAAAAATGCGAAACATGGTGCCGGAAATGTAAGTGATTTCCCCTACTCCGCTGTCGCGCAGCCATTTGTAAAAAAAACCGCCAATGCCGGCGAAATTATGGGAGAATAAAAAAAGCACGCTGATTGTTTTTAATGCCAAATAGGTTGTGGCGCCGGTTAAAACCTGCAAAATGTTTTCAATTGTTTGTTTATTATTGATGACATTAAAAAAGACAAAAATTAAAGCAAAATAAAGCCAAGCATTGGCGTCGAAGAAGACGTTGGCGGGTTGATTATGACTAAAGCCATTAATAGCACCAAGCAAGATGGTGATAAAGAGCAAGGAGTAAAGAATCAAGGGGTTAGAATTAAGAATTAAGGAAAGGCTACCCTTAACTCTTAATTCCTTATTCTTAATTCTAGTAAACAGCCAGACTACCAAAAGCACCAAAAATAATCCCATTCTGATTGACACCGTAATGCCACCTAAATTCAGGTCAAACAAATGGCCATGGCCGCCGACAAAAAGTTCTGCCAGTAAAGCATAAAAGCCATATTCTAGTTTTATTATCGAAAGAATCAAAACGGCACCTAAAATAACAAAAAAAGCCACCGGTCCAAGTGGCGATAAAAGATAAGCTATTAAAGAAAAAAGTTCAGTAAAAATTAAAAGTAAGATTGTGAGTGATGATAGCTTGCTGAAGAGATTCATGGCTTTATTTTAGCCTAAAATAGTCAGGAAAACAAGGAATGAAAAAACGCCAGCCGATCCCAAGTGGAATCAGTGGCGTTGACGGTAAGTTTTCTTCAGCCAAAGATGGCTTTGAAGGCAGCCGGAATATCTAGCAACCGTAAACCATCTTCTCCTTTCCGGAATCTTTTTTCCTCATCTTCGGTGATTGGACTTGCCTTCTTTTGTCTTTTGCTTAATCCCGGATCAAGCTTTGGAGTTGCCTCCGCTTCCCGAGACGAAGGTTGAGTATTGGGTAGTACCGCGTTAGCGATAACACCCATCACTGCTCGAAAAATCTCTCCTCGAGCACTCTCTGCATCTTTCCCCAATTCTCGAGGATCAACCATGGCACAACCCTTAAAATTCACCAGGGGTTGGCCGCATTGACAATGGGTAATCTCAAGAACATCTCGAGGTTCTTGTCCTTCCGCTCCACATCTTGGGCAAGATATCCTCATAGTAACCTCACCTTTCTTGCTTGGTTTGTACCTTTTGTTCCTTTCTGTTTGTACCCCCATTATCGCCTTGTCATATTTAGTTAAAAAAGTCAATAATTGACCAATAAAAAATACAGCCCCAACTTCAGCTGTCTTCTCCACCGAGGGCGGAAAAAACTGCCAAAGAAGGGGCTGGGTAATGCTTACTGCAATGCCGGTTCAAACCGGTGACTCACGCGACGAGCTGTCGTGCGTTAAGCCACGGTAAGGACCGGCGCCGGCGCATACCCGATGATCAGGCTTGATCCCGGTGCCGGACTGGCGACGAGCGAACTCCCAACGAAAGAACTTCCGATATCTGCGTACGCGGCTTCGACGACGGCGAAATGGTACGCATCGGGGTGTGTGGCCGGGACTACGACAGCGGCCATGGTTCTCGTGCCGGCGATGTATGACACATCGCCGGTTCTCATCAACTCAACGTCCACGCGGTTCGCCGTAATATTGGCTGTGCTCTTCGAAAGGGCCGTGCTCGTCCCAATGTCTACATCGGGCCGGGCGGAAATCGTCAACAGGTAATCGCCAGCGGTCGCAGCGTACGTTTCGGGCGTGACCGTCAACAGGGGGGTAATCGCGGCAGGCTGTACCACGAGGGCTTCGATCGCAGCGTTCGGCGCGGTCTTCGCGGAAGCCGGGGTGGCCAGGACGAGCATAATCGTAAACGCAATCAACAGCACGGTACATCGTTTCATAGGGACCTCTCTTTCTGATTCGCGTTCCATCTAAGGGACGCAGTCCTTGTCAACTTCGTTCCGTTTTTGACGCTTGGTGCCAATCTGCCGTTGGCGTTTCTCCTCCTTTCGATCTAGCTTCTTTATCCGAAGCGGATTGGGCTTCAGTAAGAAGCTAGGGTTGCCAATCTTGGATCAGCCTCCTTTCTCCAGGGCCGCGCTGGTAACACAAGCGGCTGTCACGGCATTCTTCGTAGCCATGATTTGGAGAACCTCCAGGTACTGTAGAAGCGGCGACATTGCCGCCACAGGTTGGTTGTATACTAACCTATTTTTACCAAAAAGTCAATTTTTGGGGAATTTTTAGCTAAATTTATTTAAAATAAAAAGTCCCAGCGGTTTTGTGGCACTGGGTGATTCTAATTGGTTATTTTTTAAGTGTAGGAATTATGGTTTCCTGATTCAGTTTTTACCAAAACCATGTTTACTAAAATAATACCAGGCGCTTTTGAAAAAAGTTATTTGGTTTTTCCAGGGCACTTCTTTTTTGAAGCTTTGGCCGCCATAATGGATGATTTCAGTTTCGGGATTATACCAAACTTGCCAGCCCGCCGATTTGGCGCGTTTACATAAGTCGACTTCCTCAAACCAAGTGAAGAAATTTTCATCAAACATGCCAATTTCATCAATCAGTTGGCGCCGGATCATAAAAAAACTGCCCGCCACTTGATCAACCGGCTGGGCGATTTTGTAATCAAAATCTTTGGCTAAATAATTATAAACCGGCGGGATGTTTGGAATAATTTTGGCAATTTTGGTGAAGATAAAAAACAGGGCAAAAAAATTGGGAAAGCGCCGAACCGAAGGCTGCAAAGTCCAATCCGGGTTAAGATGCTTGCAGCCGGCAATGCCAATCTGGGGATTTCTTTTCATAAAGTCAACCATTTTTTGCAAAGCATCTTTAATGATTTTAGTATCCGGATTTAAAGCCAAAATAAACTGGCCTTGGCTTTTCAAAATCCCCTGGTTGTTGGCTGTAGCAAAACCTAAATTATTGGAATTAGGAATCAGTTTAACCTGGGTGAATTCTTTTTTTATCATTTCCACTGTCCCATCATTTGAGGCATTATCAGCAACAATTATTTCGAATTCCAATTTGCCCTGATGCTTAAAAATAGACAGCAGGCATTCCTTCAGCAGTTTTTTGACATTCCAAGAAACAATGATGATGGATAGGTCGGTCGTGGACATTTTAGGAATTAGGAATTAGGAATTAGGAATTAGGGTTTTGATATGCTTCCCTAATTCATAATTCTTAATTTATGATTCTTGATTTTAATAAACCTCTTCTCGCCCAATCTCCCGCCACTCCCCTTCCTTTAAGTCCCCTAATTCCAATTTACCGATTCTGATTCTTTTTAATTTTACCACGTTATAGCCCAGCCTGCCCAGCATTCGTCTGATTTGGCGGTTGATTCCTTCATGTAAAATTATTTTGGCCGATTTATTTTTGCTCATTATCACTTTAATCGGCTGCAATTTTTTGCCGCTAATCATCATTCCCCTCTCTAATTTTTTTATATCTTCTGGCCTTAAGTCTTGATCCAAAACAACGAAGTATTCTTTGCTTGACTGGTAGCGGGGGTGAGTAATTTGGTTGGCAAATTCGCCGTCATTAGTCAAAAGAATCAAGCCGCTTGAGTCTTTATCGAGTCGGCCGACCGGGTAAAGTCGCTGTTTTGATTTAACCAAATCTAAGATTGATTTACCCTGGGTTCGGTCGGTGCTGCAGATATAGCCAGTCGGTTTATTAAGGGCAATATAGATCCTCAGTGGTTTTACCTTCAGGATTTTTCCTTTAAACTCCACGGTGTCGAGCTTTTCATCGACTTTAGTTCCTAGCTCGGTTGTGATTTTGCCGTTTACCTTGATTTGGCCCGCCTCGATCAGTTTTTCCGCCTGGCGGCGTGAAGTAATTCCGGCAGCCGCTAAAAATTTTTGCAGCCTCATCATAATTTTATTTTATTCCATTTTACGTAGTTGCTAAGTAGCTGGCGCAGGGCAGGGTGAAATAATTTTTTAATATTTTTTGGAGTCAGCTTTATCCATTTAAACTCAGTATGCTCGTCAGAAATTTTAATTTGGCCCGCAAGATGTTTAGCTTCAAATAAAATATAAAGTCGTTCATGCTCAAAACTATAACGATATTTTGCCAGTGATACCGGATCAAGTCGCAATTTGTATTTAATTGGTCCGCACTCTTCCCTGATTTCTCGGCGGATAATTTTTTGAAAATCAGTATTGATTTCGTCAAAATCAATCGTGCCGCCCGGTAGATCATACCTGCCGCAAAAATATTTGCTTTTGGAAAGTGATTTTAAAATTAAAAATCTGTTATGTTTGTCCCAAATAGCAGCTTTTACCGAAATATAAAACAAAGCTCGTTTTTTTAGATTCATAAATTATGTTTTTCTTTAATAATTTTTTCCGCCTCTTTGTATTGCCTGACTTTTTTTAGCCAAGGTAATTTATAGGCAACGCTGGGTAGCCAATTGCTCATCGTGCCGCCAGGTTTGACCGTAAATAAAACTTGGTTGATAAAAAGTCCTTTATGCCCCCGCTTTAGCATCGTCAGCCATAAATCCCAGTCCTGGAACCTTTTTAATTTTTTATCAAAACCGGGGAAATGTTTTTGCCTAATCAAAGAAGTGGTATGGATATAAGGCATTGTTTTTAATCGTTTGGGATCAAAGGGCCAAAGCTTGAAAGTCTTGCGGCCAAATTTAAATGATGAATAAACGTATGAGGCACCCTGTTTTTTCCGGAGAGCTTTAGTCATTATCTCAAGCATTTTTGGGGTCATCACGATATCGGCATCACAAAAAATTAGAAATTGGCCCCGGCTGATTTTGGCTCCGGCGTTTCTGGCCCCACCCGCCCCTTGGTTTGGCTGATTGACAATAGTAATCTGCCTTTGGTATTTTTGCAGAATTTTTAAGCTGTTATCCGTGCTGCCATCATTAACAGCGATAACTTCGAAACTTCTGAAGGTTTGGCTAAAAACGCTGGCTAAACATTTTTCCAGCGTCTTTTGGGCATTATAAACAGGGATGATGATGCTGATTTGGGGCATAATTTTTAAATTCGAATTTTGAATTTTGAATCAATTTTGAATATTCAAATATTATAATATTGAATCAAAATTCGAAATTAAAAATTCAAAATTATTTTAAAATTGCTTTAATCCTCTCTGTCTGGCTATGCCAGTCAAATTCTTCCTCAACTCTTTGCAGCCCTTGGAGACCCAATCTTTCCGCATAGGCTTGGTCGGTCAGTAATTTGATAGCGGCCTGGGCAATTTCTTCGGTATCAGTGGGATTAACTAGAATTCCTGTTTGGCCATCGAGCACAGCTTCAGGTACTCCCCCGCTTTTGCCGCCGATTACCGGTTTGCCAAATAAATTGGCTTCTAAATAAACAATGCCAAAACCTTCAACGTCGCCATTAGGCAGTCGGCGAGCGGGCATAATGAAGACATCACCGATTTGATAAAACGAAGCTAAATCATTTTGCGTCACTGACCCGACAAATTTGACATAATCACCTAAATTATTTTGGTTGACTAGCTCTTCCAATTTTTTCCGGTTGGGGCCACCACCGACAATCAAATAAACTACATTGGGCACAGCTTTGATTATTTTAGGCAAAGCTTTGATCACCATATCATGGCCTTTTCTTTCAACCAGGCGGCCGACGGTCAAAAGAATTTTTTTACCTTTTAGCTCATGTTCCTCGGTGATTTCGGCCATCTTCCATTCTGAAGCCTGTTCAGTTTTTAGATTAGGACCAGGATGAACAACAATCACTTTTTCTTTTTCGGCTCCCAGCTTAATTAGTTCATCTTTAGTCCAGTAACTATTAGCAACGATATTTTGGGCATTAGCAATAATTTTCTTGAGCAAAGTTTTTTTGCGCATGAATTTTTGGGGCAAGGTAATATCCAGGCCATGTGCATAAACAATGTAAGGAATATTTTTTCTTTTTTTGTAAATCAATGCCAGCGTGCCCAAAGGTAAAATTTGGCCCACCTGGATCAATTCAATCTGATGATTTTTTATTGTTTGCGCTAAATGTTTAATAATCGAAAGCCAACGGATTGTCGCGGTAATTTTAATAATTCCGCAGATTCCTTTAGGGAAAGTCTCGGGGAAGCGATTGAGGAGTTTTTTGCGAATGATAGTAAAGTCTTGTTTTTGGTCAAAGCCTTCTGTCCCGATTTCCACCGGCGGTAAGACTACAGTTTTATCGCGAATGATAGTAAAATTTTGTTTTTGGTCAAAGCCTTCTGCTCCGATTTGCTCCGGCGCTAGTACCACAATTTTATTTGGGGGCAAATTTTTACAAACATTATAATAAAAGGTAGCCACGCCACCAAGACGGGGTGGAAAATCCAGAGTAACAAGCAGGGTTTTTTTAATGTCGGAAGACATAGTAAAATTAAAAATTCGAATTTAGTAATGAAATTATTTGATTCCTTTCCTGACCATTTCTTTCACTTCGATAACAGTAAAACCCTTAAACAAAAATAAACTGAAAAAATAAATCACTATGCCAAAAGGCACTAAAAACGCCAGGTGCAGGTATGGTCTAACCAGATAAATTGCTATTATCATTATAATACTGGCACTTAATGATTTGAATACCACTTTGAATAAGACCGGCCAATCTAAGGGAATAATTTTTCTGACCCAGAAAAAATCCAAAAAAAGCAAAATGAAGTTGGTGATAAAAAAAGTAATGCCGGTCCCAAAAAAGCTTAATTTGGGGATTAAAATTATGTTTAAGATTACGGCTAAAGCCGTTATCAGGCCGCGGTTAAGAGTAGTATTTCTTTGCCGGTCACAAGAATTAAGCAGATAGCCGGTGGGAAAAGCCAAAAAGATGAAAGGAATGGCCAGACTCATGGCATAAAAAGTTGGAATAACTCTAGCGTAAGAGGGCCAAACCGAATTGATAATTTGGGGTGCTAAAATAATTAAGCCTGCCGTAATCGGTAACGAGACAATTGTTAAATAAGCAAAAGCTTTGTCAAAGGTTTTAGCCAAAAGCTCTTTAGAATTGGCGTAGTAAAAACTAAAAGCGGGAAAAATGACAGCGGCAAACGCTGCCGGAATAATTTGCTGTAAGGCATAAACAACTTTAGCGGGGACGGCAAAAAAGCCAACAGCAGCATCTGAATCTAGATAACCCAAAAGGACTGAATCTGAAGTATTATAAATTTTGACAAAAATTCCGGCCAAAGCAAAAGCTGGGACAATTTTTAAAAAGTATTTGACAATTTCTGGATCATACTGGGGAGCCAGAGAAAATTTAAGTTTAAATTTTAAAAGGCTTAAAGACAGCAAAAAATTAAAAATGCTGGCAACCAGCAAGGCCAGCATCAAGTATTTGACATTATGAGTGGTAAATAATGCAATAATTCCCAAAGTGAAAATAATGATTTGGACCAAAATCGTAGCGATACTTTCATATTTCATGATTTGTCTAGCTCGGAAAATCACCCAAAAACTTAGCGAGAAAGAATCTAAAAGCATGATTACGCTTGCCAAATAAACCAAGATCCGGACGTTTTCGGGTTTACCCGTGACATTAATAACTACCCAGGCAACGATCATAGTGATAGCAGCAAGTGGAATTTTCAAACCTAAAATGTTTTTCAAATAAATATTAGCCTGTTCTTTGCTTTTGGCCGCTTCTCTGGTGAGGACTGGCGATAAGCCCAAATCAATGAAGATGGAAAACATGGTGGTAAAAGAAAGAGCAAAAATATACTGGCCTAATTGGTTGGGAAATAAATTGTTAGAAATGAACCAAAAATAAATAAAAGCCAGAATTTTCTGGAGAGTGAGTGCGGCAGTATAATAAGTTGTATTTTTAGTCAAACTTGGATTAGACATGCCTTAATTTTGCCATTTTTTTGCTTTTTAGTCAAAACAAAAAAGATCAGGCTCAGCACCTGCATCCAAGTAATCAAAAAGACGGTCTGATATTAGACCAGTCTTAATGGTTTTATTTCAACTAATTCCCAATACCTGTGAGAGTTTTTGTTGGTCAAAGCCAACAATCATTTCTTCTTGACCATCTTTTTCGACAATAATAACCGGGGTTCCCATTTGACCTGATTTTTTGATCATTATTTCGGCCTCATCAGGATTAGCTAAAACATCAATATCTTGGTATTCAATCTTATTTTCATCTAAAAACCTCTTTGCCATTTTACAATAAGGACAAGTCGGCAGAGAATAAATTGTAACTTTTGTCATAATTTAAAAGTGATTATTTTTTCAGACCAAAAAAGGCAAAAAAGCCGTAAAAGAATATTAAGGGCGGGGCAAAAACACCTAAAATTCCGATCAACCCGAGCCAGCCCATCTTCCAGACATCTTTAGGTTCACCTTTATTGATATACGTTAGAACGTTATAAATTACCGAGACAGCAAAGATTAAAGTCAGCATCAGAGCAGTAATAAACAAGACCGCCTCCTCAATCCTGAAAATAGCATAAATAAAATTGTGAATAACTACGACGATAAGTGTGGCCGCCGCTAGCCAAAACGGCAAAAGGGTCGCCGGTTCCAAAAAAGTCTTTTTTTTCATGAAGTTTTTCATAAAGCCTCCTTTTAATATTTAAGTAACCTACTTTAATCCTCTCATTTATTTAACTTTATGTCAAAGCCGGCTGGTTGATTTTTACGGCTGCAAAATATCTTCTGTTCGGCCGTCAATCGAGATAATTACATTATTTACGGTCGGGAATTGTTTTAAGGTTTGCCTAATTTGACTGCTGATTGCCGCCACCCGGCAGGAACCGCCGACTGCATACTCCAGTTGGGCGTTAAAGTCGACTTTGGCAGTGCCATTTTCAATATTTAAGCTTTGGATTTTAACTCCGGGATTAATTGAGGTAAAATAACCATCATTTTTTTCCGTTTCAGTTGGCCCTTTTAGTAATTCTTCTAAAGCAGCTCGGCCAATGGCTTCGGTTTTAACAATCGTTCTTTGGATTGCAAAAACCTTAGTACAATCCATCACTTCAGGATCAAACTGGGAATTACCAAAATAAACATTGATATTATCAGTCTCTGGTTGGCTCAAAATCAAGGGAATAGTTATTTGTTCATCGTTTTGGGGTAAGCCGGAAGGGTTATCGCGCTGTAAAACCAAGGTCACTGGTATCTGGCCGCTTTGGCTTAAAATACTGCCGACAATTTCGGCTTCGAAAGGCACAAAGTCCGTTGTCATCCAGTCGCTTTTGGCTGAAGCAATAGTTTGAGCAATGACTTGATTATTAGCATCGAGTAGTTTAACTGGGAATGAAGCCTCAAAAAACCAATTGCCTCGGGCTTCCCCGGTAATGGTTAAAGGGAAAGTGAATTCTTGGTTTTTGTTTGGCGAATAAACAATAATTTTGTTGCCGACCTGACATTCATTGCGGAAATAAGCCCATTCTTCACATTTGGAACCATCAGAAAAAGTGCAAATGCCAATTTGATTGCCAACTAATCCGCCAGCGTCTTCGATGATATTTAAGGTACCGCTGTCTTGCTCGCATTTAACTGAAGCGGGGTTAGCTAAGCCGACATTAGTGTTAGTTTGTCCTTCTTGTTTTGAAGATTGTATCAGTTTTAGGCAACCGGTCAACAAAAGAGTCAGGATAAGAATTGAAATCAAAAAAAGATTTTTTTTCATAGAGACTAAATTAAATATTTAAGGTAGCAAGCCACTCGGCTAATTTTTTCTTATTTTCAGCTTGATTTCTCAGCGGTTCTCTAAAAGCAATTTCTCCGATTATCTCATTACCCGTTAATTCCGATTTTAGATTAGTTAAAGCCTTGCCCGGCATCCCATCATGACAGCAAAATAAAGCAATTTTTTTATTGGTCAGTTCATTTTGGCTCAGAAAAGTCCGCAGGGCCGGGGCAAAACTAAAAGCCCAGACCTGTGTGCCTAAAATTATTAGGTTGTAATCAGCTATATTTTTTGTTAAAGGTAAGAGCTTTGGTTTTTCTTTGGTCATGACCTGCTTGCCGCCCCAAAAAATTGTCCGCAAATCGTGGCTGCTTTTAAATTCTTTTTCCAGTTTTAATTCCAAAATTTCGCCACTAGTGATTTCGGCGATAGTTTGGGCAATAAATTTAGTGTTGCCGGTCAATGAATAAAAAATGATTATTGGTTTTTCTGTCATAATTATTTAGCGGTTTAATAACCAAACTTGGTAAGTTAGATAGGTGGCAAAACAAACCCAGCCAAAATATGGTAGCAGTAAGATTGCCGCTGCTAGTGAATAAGGCCAAATCAAAATAATTAAGGCTAGAACAGAAATACCTAAAAGTCCGGCTTCAAAAACAGCCGGACCAATTAGATTTAAGCCGAAAAAAAGATAGCTCCAGCCAACATTCAATAAGGCATTGACGATAAAAAGTAAGATAATAAGCCAGAAATTTCTTTCTGTAAAATAACGGTTCCAGATAATCAATACTGAGATAGTGGCTAAAATGAAAATTACGGTCCAAACTGTGCCAATGACTGAGCCTGGTGGTGTCCAGCTGGGCAGGTTAATACTTTTGTACCAACTCATTCCTCGATTAGTCAGCCAACTGCCAAGGGCGGCGGTTAAAAAGGTTAGAATAGGAATGATTAAATAATTTGGTTTCATAAGCTAATTTTCTCATTTTTAGGTTTCTTAGTCAAACAAAAAATAAGGCCAAAAGCCTTTTTAGATATGCGAAAAGACTGAGTGCTTTTCGGGATGATGGCGAAATGCGAGAATGAAGTTGTTGTTGTGGGGGTATTGTATTGAGGTGTTGCACGAAAGTGTGCGGCGTATGGTAGAGAAGAAGTGGGGGGTGATGGGTTCTGAACCCATCTAAGGTACAAAACTCATCACCCATCGCCTCATATCTCTATTCCCCTTTTAAACTTCAATCTATTCTCAGTCTTCAATTATATTTTACCATACTGATATTGGCTGTCAATAGTTTTTTATTTTGCGGAGTTGAGAGAATTTTTTTAGTTATCCCCAATTTGGTTTTTTAAAGTAAAAAAAGAACCAGCTTAGTCGCTGGTTCTTTTGAATGATATTTATTGATTTTGTAATTACCGTTTGCTGAACTGAGGGGCACGCCGGGCGCGTTTGAGACCTGGTTTTTTCCGTTCTTTGCGCCGCGGATCGCGCCGAAGATAACCCTGATGTTTCAAAACTTTCCTAAAGTCTTTTTCAAAAATCACTAAAACCCGGGCAATGCCGTGTCTAGCAGCTTCGGCTTGACCGCTAGGCCCGCCGCCGGCGACTTTGATTGAAATATTGAATTCTTTGAGCTTACCCAGTGTTTCTAGTGGTTGAGTAACTGTTTGGCGTAATTCAAAAGTGGGAAAATATTTATCGTATTCTTTATCGTTAACTGTGATTTTTCCTTCTCCTTTTTTAAAGAGGCGAACTCGGGCAACCGCTTTTTTTCGACGACCGACGGCATATAAATAGCTATGTCGTACCCGCTTTTTTTCGGCTTCGCTTTCTTTTTTTTCTTCAACTTTTTTTGGTCGAGGCATAGATAACAATTAACATTTAACCATTAGCAATTGACTAATTAGTAATTTTTAGCCGCTTAATCATTTTGGCTCTTAACTTATTTTTTGGTAGCATATTCCAGACTGCTCTTTTTAAAACCTCTGAGGGATTTTTGGAAAAAACTTCATTCATTTTTTTTATTTTTAAACCACCGGGGTAGCCGGAATAATGATAATAAACTTTTTGATTTAATTTTTTACCGCTGGTTTTGATTTTAGCGGCGTTAATAACGATGATATTATTACCCCCTTCGATATGATGTTGAAAAGTTGGCTTATTTTTGCCCCGTAATAAAATAGAGATTTCCGAAGCTAACCGTCCCAAAATTTTAGCCGTGGCATCAATTTTATAAGTTTCCCGCACCACTGTCAGCTTTTTCTTTTTGGCCGGTTTAATTATTCGTTTGGTTTGTTTTTTTAAATCTTTGGTTACCATAAGATTAAACAAATTCGATTTGGACAATTTCTGCTCCATCACCTTGTCTTCGACCTAAATTGATAATTCTTAAATAACCACCCTGGCGTTCTTTGTAACGCGGGCCCAAGACTTCCAAAGCTTTATTAACAGCTTTTTTATGATAAAGGATGGTTAGAAGTTTTCGGCGAGCAGTTAAGTCATTCTTTTTGGCAGTCGTAATTAATTTCTCGACTAAAGGTTTAACGGCTTTAGCTTTTGCTTTGGTCGTTTTGATTTTTTCATAAATAACAATACTGGTCGCTAAACTGCGCAGCAAAGCTTCTCGCGATTCTTTTTTTCGGTCCAAGATTTTTCCTTTTTTTCGATGACGCATAAATACCAGTCGGACTTATTTTTTATCTTCTTTTTTATCGGCTTTTTTTGTTCGTTTTCGGCCAACTTTTGCTTCCGGCTCAGACGCCACGGCCTCCGTGTCGCTTTCGCTAGCTTTTTCTTCTTTTTCTTTGGCTTTCTTTTCCTTGGTTGTTTTTTTAGCCTTAACTTCTGGGACAACTTGATCAGCAATAAATTGGAAATGGTTGATTAAAATTTGAGTTGCTTGGTTTAAAGCTTCCTGCGGCGAGATTGAGCCATCAGTTTCAATCGTTAAGATCAAATTTTCATAGTTTGTCATCTGGCCGACCCGAATACTTTCAAGATTAAAACCGACATTTTTGACGGGGGTAAAAATGGAATCAATCATGATCATATTGGTTTCCAAATCTTCTTTTTCTCTCGTTTCGGTCGGGATATAGCCTCGGCCCTGGGTGGCAACAATTTCAATCTCTAGTTCCGCCTCTTTATTGGTTAAAGTGGCGATAACTAAATCAGAGTTGATAACTTCCACATCGCTATTAGTCTTGATATCTTTAGCGGTGACTACTTTTTCACCCTTAGCTTTAAGTTCCAGACGAACCGGTTCTTCTGAATAAACCTTTAATCGTAGTTGTTTTAAATTTAAAGAGATTTCCACCAGGTCTTCTTTGACATAAGGAACAGTTGAAAATTCATGACTAACCCCTTTGATTTTAAAAGCGGTGACGGCGGCTCCTGGTAAAGAAGATAACATCACCCGGCGTAAAGCATTACCCAAAGTGGTACCATAGCCAGGATGGCAAGGTTGGATACTAATAATTTCTTCGTTTTGTTTTTGGCCCGGCCGAGCTTCAATTTTTGAGGGCAAAGGAATATTTTCCATAATTTTTTTATTCCGCCTTTGGCGGAAATTAATTATCTTGAATAAAACTCAACGATTAGTCGGGGGTTGAATATTTGTTCAAGTGCACTCCCGCTTGGTTTATTTAAAATTTTTGCCGTTTTGGTTTTTAAATCAAAACTAATCCAACCCGGGGCTTCTTGCTTTTCTAATTTTTTTTCTAAATCAGTGAAATTTTTTACTTTGATTTTTTCTGGCTTAATGGTGATTTCATCTTTAGCTTTAAGCTGGTAGGACGGGATATTAACAGTTTTACCATTAACTAAAAATAGATTATGGCCCACCATTTGTCGCGCTTGCTTTCTTGATTTGGCAAGATTCAGGCGATAAATAACATTATCTAGTCTCATTTCTAAGAGTTGTTGGATAATTTCTCCCGTGTCCCCTTTTTGCGTAATTGCCTTGCGGTAATAATTTCGGAATTGTCTTTCTAAAATGCCATAAACCCTTTTTGCTTTTTGTTTTTCGCGTAATTGCTGGCCATATTCTGTCTGCCGGCGCCGTCCCTTAGGACCGTGGAGACCAGGCGGATAATTCCTTTTCAAAATCGCGCATTTCGGTGAAAAACATCTCTCACCTTTCAAAAAGAGTTTTGTACTCTCACGTCGACATTGTTTACATTTTGGATCTAAAGTTTTTGCCATAGATTATTAAACTCGTCTTGGTTTTTTAGGTCGGCAACCGTTATGAGGAATCGGGGTCACGTCTTTGATACTTAAAACATTAATGCCATTAGTGTTGATTGATCGGATAGCGGCTTCTCGGCCACCGCCAACACCTTTAACAAAAACGTTAACTTCTTTGAGACCATAGGGTTTGACTCGTTCAGCGGCCTTTTGGACAATTATGCCGGCGGCATAAGGCGTTGATTTTTTTGGGCCGCGGAAACCAACTTGGCCAGCCGAACACTGAGTCAAAGTATCACCGTTTTGATCGGTAAAAGTAATAACGGTATTATTATAGGTTGCTTTAACATAAGCCCGGCCGGAAGTAACCTGCCTTTTCATTTTTTTCTTGGAAACAGTTTTAGCTTTAACTTCCTTTTCTGGAGCTTCTTTTGTTTCCTCGGTTTCGGTAGAGGGTTTTTTAACTTTCTGTTGACCCATAGATTAGGGATTAGGTTATATAGGTTATTAGGGATTAGGTTTTTTGGGCAGTTGGTTTGCGGCCAGAACCCATGGTTCGTCTGACATTACCGCGAACCGTTCGGGTGTTGGTTTTAGTTCTTTGGCCACGGCAGGGTAAACCTTTAGCATGGCGAGAACCACGATAGCTATCAATTTCTTTCAATCTTTTGATATTTAATAAAATTTCTCTTTTTAGTTCACCTTCTACTTTATGGTTTTTTTCAATAATTTCTCTCAGCCGGTTAGTTTCTTCGTCGGTTAAATTTTTGACGCGGGTATTAGGATCAACTTTGGCTTCCTTTAAAATTTTGTTGGCAGAAGTTTTGCCAATGCCAAAAATATAAGTCAAACCGATTTCCACTCTTTTGTCGTTAGGTAAGGTTATGCCCGCAATTCTTGCCATAAGTAGTAATTAGCCTTGTCTTTGGCGATGTCTCGGATTTTTACAAATAATATGAACCCGCTTTTTGCGGCGGATTACTTTGCAATCTTTACAAATTTTTTTTACTGAAGCTTTAACTTTCATCCCGTTAGAGATAGGTCACGGCCAAAACCGTTACCTGTCTATTAGTTAGTTAAATAATATTTTTATCTTTAACCCGTTAAAATGTTTCCATCAATGCAACAGCAATCTCTAACGGGATTCATATCCTTAGTAACGGAAAGTAATACGGCCTTTGGTTAAATCATAAGGGGTCATTTGAATTTTGACTTTATCTCCTGGCAAAAGCCGAATTTTAAACATCCGCATTTTTCCGGACAGATGGGCCAAAACTTCGTGCCCATTTTCCAGCTTAACCCTAAAAGTGGCTGCTGGCAGTAATTCTATAACTTCTCCATTAATTTCGATAAACTCTTTGCTGGGGGGAGTATTTTTGTTTTTTGCCATAATTTAGATTGAATCCCTGGCTGTGGATATGGGATTATGCCCGATTAAATGGCTCATTTAGAAAAAATAAAATTCTTGGCATCATCAGAAATCTTACTTTAGCCTAGAATTTTACCCAAAATAAGACAAATTTTATTTATCTTCACTAAAATTATTATAGTGGATTTGGATTTAATTTGTCAATAATAGAATTATTCTATAGCAAACTCAGAAAAATGTCAACATAAAGGGAAAGGCCACCAGTTCAGCTTTTCCCTTTGTGGGGCTTACTTTGGTGGCCTTTGTGGGCGCAATGACGATGTTCCTTACCGGTTAGGCAAGGACAAGGGCGGGTTGTCCACTCGTCGTCGTGTCGGCGCCGTAATCGCCGCGGCCAGTGAAGAAAGTGGACATCACATCTTCCATATCCGCCAAGGGGCGGTTACCTTCGAAGACGGTCTTTTGGCCGGTAAACTTCTCCCAACTCGGGGATTTCTCGGCCTCGGCGAGGTCACTTTCGGTGGCGTGGTGGTGTGTGCACCCCGGCCTGATCCGGAGTATGAGTCCGTTGCTGTCCTTGGCCAGAAATACTGGCTTTCCATTATGGACATATAGGACTTCGATCTTGTACGGCATTAGTATTCTCCTCTCTTTCTTTGCTTCTGCTTCCGTTGAGACACACAAACCCAAATTGATAAGTGTATTATAGCAGATTATTATGGGTATGTCAATGGATTTTGAATAAAAATGGCTAAAATTAGATATTTTTGTTGATTTAAAGTAATAAAAAAACACCAGTCCAAGAGGAAAAACCCTGGACCGGCTTCAAAAGGTCAGAAATAAGAATCAGTCGCTGCTGCAACTACCAGCAGGAACCGGCGTCGGCTGGTCACTTTGGTGATTGAAGTACACCGTCATGTGGCGGACCATGCAGCGCCGGGCTAAGAAAGTAAAGTCAGGGCTGACAATGCCCAGGCGCTCGGCGAATGCTTCAGCCGTGGTAAACTCGGGTGTTGTATCCGGGTTAACTGGAAACGCTGGTGAGCCCTCGTCAAAGACCTCAGGCTCGGGTTCTCCGGCCACAAGAACCATTAGACGGTGCTTTGTGGCCATTCCACCCATACTCTCCTCGACAAGGCAACTTCTTTGACCCGGGTTAACATAAAGAACCTTTAGCATATCTTTTCCTCCATCCCCGTTGGCTTGGGGAAATCTAGTTTTGCTGTGACTAGCTAGATAAATTATCACGGTAGGTATTTTTTGTCAAAAATGAATAAAACAAAAAAGGCACGAGGTCCCGGATTGAGTCTAAGATGACAATTGTGCCTTTTTTGGTTTATTCTAAGATTGCTTTGATTCTTCGGACGCCGGCGCTGCTGGATTCTTCTTTGAGGATTTTGAAATGCCCCAGCTCGCCGGTTGTTTTGGCATGCGGCCCGCCGCAGATTTCTTTACTGAATTCGCCGGCTGAGTAAACCTTTACTTTGTCGCCGTATTTATTTTCAAAAACACCCATTGCCCCTTTGGCTTTGGCTTGTTCTAAGCTTAACTCTTCGCAAACTACAGGCAGATTTTTTTTGATTTGTTCATTAACGATATCTTCAACCTGCTTAATCTGTTCGGGTGTCATTTTTTCGCTGTGGGAAAAATCAAAGCGAATTCGTTCGGGAGTGATGTTTGAACCTTTTTGAAAAACATGGTCACCTAGAATTTGGCGCAGGGCGGCTAGCATTAAATGAGTGGCGGTGTGCATTTTCGCAGTTATCTCAGAATTGTCAGCCAGTCCACCTTTGAATCGGCCTTCTGTGGCGGTGCGGGAAAGTTCCTGGTGTTTTTTAAATTCTTCGTTAAATCCGGCTTCGTCGATTTCTATTCCTTTTTCTGCCGCCAGCTCCTTAGTTATTTCAAAAGGAAAACCGTAAGTGGAAAATAAAATAAAAGCTTCTTGACCGGAAATGCCGTCTTCAGACATTTTTTCAAATTGTTTTAAACCATTCTCTAAAGTTTGGGAAAATTTTTCTTCTTCTCTGACTAGTTGCTCTTCAATGAAATCCTTATTCTTTTTTAATTCCGGATAATCAGCGCTGTATTCTTTTACCACAATTTTGGCAATAGCAAAAGTAAAGGGTTTATCAATGCCAATCATTTTGCCGTGGCGGATGGCCCGCCTGATCAGCCGGCGCAAAACATAACCTTGGTCTAAGTTTGAAGGCACTATTCCCTTTTCATCACCCAGAATGAAAGTGGCGCTGCGCAAATGGTCAGCAATGATCCGGATTGATTTCTCGCCTCGATTCGGAGTCGAAGCGGGTTCATTTTCAGTCTTAGCCAGCTTTTTTATTTCTTTAATGATTGGTGCAAATAACTCAGTAGTAAAGACATTATTTTGGCCATTTAATACCGCTAAGGTTCTTTCGACGCCCATGCCAGTATCAACATTTTTTTGCTTTAACTCCTCATACTTACCAGCAGCGGTTTTATTGTATTGCATAAATACATCATTCCAGATTTCCACCCAGCCGCTCTTATTGTCGCCTGTAAGCAGATCTGGCGGGTTACCTTTGCCGGTCCAATAAAACATTTCTGTGTCCGGACCGCAAGGACCAGTCTGGCCGGCTGGGCCCCACCAGTTGTCATTTTTGCCAAAAAAATAGATTCGGTTTTTTGGAATACCCATCTTCTGCCAGATCGCCGCTGACTCTTCATCTTTTGGCGCATCCGAGTCGCCGGCAAAGCAAGAGACAGCTAATTTTTCCAAAGGGATATTAAGTTCCTTGGTTAAAAATTCAAAGCTCCACTGGATCGCTTCTTTTTTCCAGTAGTCGCCCAGCGACCAGTTACCGAGCATCTCAAAGAAAGTCAAATGGACATCATCGCCGACTTCATCAATATCACCGGTTCTGATGCATTTTTGGACATCAACTAATCTTTTGCCGGCTGGATGCTTTTCACCTAGTAAATAAGGCACGAGCGGATGCATGCCGGCATTGGTAAACAAAACCGTGGGGTCGTTTTCCGGAATCAAAGAAGCCGAAGGGATGATTGCATGGCCCTTTTCAGCAAAAAATTTAAGATATTTTTTCTTAAGTTCGTTGGCTTTCATATTTGGATTTTAGCAGATACAGTAGTTATTTTCAAGCTGTTTAATTAAAAAAAGAACCTCGGCAACCAAAACCTTTTGGTCAGGCTGGAGAGGTGGATAGGAAAGGAATCACTTCGTCCCCCGTAGTCTATTTCTTTGTTCGCACGTGGATGACATCGAAGTACTCGGCGAGCTGATGGAACAGATCACTCGTCAGGTAGTAGACGTACTTGAGTTGGTCTGACTCTTTGAAATTGTTGAAGTCGACCATGGCGACTTTCTTCAAACCCTCCTGCTCAGAGTCAGGATAAACCACGAGTGTGTAAGTCGCCGAGTTGAAGGACATTTCGGTCAGATCAGCAGTCATCTGCTCGGGCGCAGATTCCCCTAATCGAATTCGCAGAATTGCTTGGCCAGGACCTTGTTTGACCAAGTCGAAACCCAGATCCCGGGTCTCCTCTGCTTTCTTTGCTGCCTCCTTTGCCTCCTTGCTCACGTTGGTCAGCGGCTGCTGGCTTTTGGTGCTAGCCAGGCAAAATCCAGCCAGGACAACCAACACCAGCGAAAGAACTGTTGCCTTTCTCATTTGAGGACCCTCCTTGTGTGACACGGCAGTTGTCTATCTATTCTTTGGCATCTTATGATTTATTAATTTGGATGTCAATATTGTATAAATTATTAAGTTAAATTGAATTGATAACGCCGCCACCCAAAACCGTTTGGCCCTGGTAAAAAACTGCGGACTGGCCAGGCATGATAGCGCGCTGGGGTATTTTTAAAGTGACAATATTTTTATTGATAGTACAAGGAATGGTTTTGGCTTGGTATCTGATTTTAACGCCAAACTTTTCGGACTTTTTTGGTGGTTGGCCCAAAATCCAGTTAAGCTCTTTAATCTTAAATTTTTTTGTATAAAGCAGTTTATCGTCGCGATTATTGGAAACAAATAAAGTATTAGTTTTGTAATCTAGCTTAACCACATAGAACGGGCCAATACCGCCGATTTTAATCCCCTGCCGCTGGCCCAAAGTATAAAGAGGCAAACCATCATGTTGGCCTAAAGCTTTGCCAGCCAGATTTTTGATTGGCCCCGGCTTTAATTTTAAATGGCGTTTTAAAAAAGGATAATGAGTCTTTTCCGGAATAAAACAAATTTCCTGGCTTTCAGCTTTTTGGTAGACTGGCAGCTTTAGTTTTTTTGCTATTGCTCTGACCTCGGTCTTGGTTAAATTACCCAGCGGGAAAAGTAAATGCTTAAGCTGATTTTGAGTTAAGGTGTATAGAAAATAGGACTGATCTTTTTGTTTGTCTTTGGCTGTTTTAAGAAAACAGAGACCAGAGATCAGAGATAAGTTTCTGTTTTCTGATTTCTGTTTTCTGATTTCTGCGTAGTGTCCTGTTGCCAGATAATCGCAACCAAGCATTTTCGCTTTTCGCAAAAGCAAATCAAACTTAATGAACTGATTGCAGCGGATGCAGGGATTTGGGGTTAAACCTTGCCGGTGTTTTCTTAGCCAGTCATCAACAACAGTCTTTTTAAATGGTTGCTGAAAATTTAAAGTATACAAAGGAAAGCCGATTTTATTAGCAACTCTTCTGGCATCATTATAGGCATCAGCTGAACAGCATTTATTTTCGATGTCGGTTTTTGTCTCGGTCCAAAATTTTAGGAAAATGCCAATACAATCATAGCCTTGCTGTTTTAGCAAAGCTGCGGCCACCGATGAATCAACGCCGCCGGACATTGCTATTGCGATTTTTTTCCCTTTGTTTAGCTTTGTATCCATAGTTAATTTATTTCGATTTTATGTCCGTCCCGAGCTTGTCGAGGGGCCGACATAGCAATGCAGACTTTTTTACCCCGATTTTTCATAATTTTATTATATCAAATAAATGCTGATTAACGAAAAGTTTTCCGGCTCTTGACAGTTGTTTTGAGTTTGGCTAGAATATTTTTATTGCCGAATGAAGCAAGTAAAATACAAAAATCGATAACTAATTATTAAGGTTCTGGTTATCTTATTTTTTTGGCCTTTTTTCGAGCTTTTCTGCCAGAACTAAAAGGAGAAAATCTAAATGATTTTCCAAGATCAAGATGATGATTTAACCACCACTGATGAAGGCATGGATGAAGATGGTGGTGACGACGCCATGGGCGATGATGATATGGATGAAGACATGGATGATATGGATGATGAAACTGCCGAAGGCGAAGAAGAAGCCGAAGTTGAATAGTTATCTAATCAAGAATCGAATTTCTTCAATTTTGAAAAATAGGAGCCAGGTTTCCCCGGCTCCTATTTTTATTTATTGTTGAGAGTAATAATTTAAAATAAAAAGTCGTCCAGATTTTTCTCCTCCAAAGCCACTATTTTCTAATAATGAACTTGGAGGAGAGGAGCTGGTATACACGCTATCGCATGTTACGTCAGCTCCCCAATACTTTCGGACTCGTTTCGCTCGCTTCAGCCAATCGGCTGATTAGCGGGAGGAATCACTGGGCAACGGCCAGCGCATTGCGTTTTTCTATGCGCGCCAGCCTCTTGAAATACGCCCAAACCTCATCGCGGAGGTCCTGAAACTCACTGTTGCGCACGACCCCAATGAGGTCGCGTAACATGGGAGTCCACGTAATCGAATTCCAGGACTTCATGTTACTTTGCAGGTATTCACACCCGCAGTTCTCGTCACAATCGTGACATGGGGTAGAACACTGAAATGCCATCTCTATATCTCCTCTGTAGAGATTCCGGCTAAGAATAGCCGTGTCTACCTCCGGGTTGACAACCCATCATCAGTAGACTGACAATCTGCCCTGGCTCCCTATGAACCCGGGGTACTGAATCGCCTGGACAGTGGCGCATTTTTCCAAATTTTCTCGCATTACTGGCGAGAGGTTTAGGGAAGTATTTTCCCCAAGCTTCTCACCAGTAACTAAGAAATCTTGTAAAGAACTATTCTCCTCCAAACCCACTATTTTCTAATAATGAACTTGGAGGAGAGGAGCTGGTATACACGCTATCGCATGTTACGTCAGCTCCCCAATACTTTCGGACTCGTTCCGCTCAGCCAATCGGCTGAGGAGCAGGAGGAGTCACCGACTCACAGATTCCGGCATGCCTTTAGGCATGCGACGAACTCTTTGTTCCAGCTCATGTCGCTGTAATACCTGCCTCCCCAGACCCTTTTGGTTGTTGGAGAAGCGATAAGGCATTCAAGCTCATGGCGGAACTTTTCCTTTACCTCAGGGTGGTCAATTCCCACCGTTGATGCAAAGGTAAGAGCCTCGGGCTCAGACAAAACTTCAAGCGTTTGCCGGGCCAACTTCTCGTAGAGGAGATCACTGGAGGCAAGAGGATTTTGCCTACCAATGTAGAGGAAGAATATCTCCAGGGCGTGCGCAATCAGAGTTCGGTCAAAATTCTTGTCTCGCAATACCCTGTCGAGAAAGAAGCTTTCTCCATCGGTGATGAGACAATAACCCTCTCTGTTGCGGATGGAAATCAGCTCCTTCATAGCTTCTGCTGCCCCTCTCAATTGGACGCAGTTGTAGAGGAACTGATTGCGGTTATTGTATTCCCGCCGCATTTTGTCTACAAACTTCAATGCCGCCCAAAAGCCCAATACCGCGCCTACTATCAGCGCTACCACAACCACTATCAAAGTACCCATCGTTTTTCTCCCGCGTCACTCGTAAGTGCCGCTTTTGTATGCCTTTTTTAACTCGGACGTATCCGGTTAGCGTGCGTACACGCAGGCATTGGCCACCATTGGATCTGTTCCAATGATTTGTTAATATAGCATATTTTAAAGAATATGTCAATAAAATTGGAATAGTTTTATCTAAAATTAGCCAAAAATAAAAAACTCCTATTTACAGAGTTTAAGGGTTTTTGGCTAATTTATTAAATTTTTATCAATTCCACGGCGACGCCGGCCAAAAACATGATGATTATCAGATAGACCAAAATTTTAGGCAGATTGATTTGGTAGGTTGGCTTAAGCTGGCCGGTCTTTTTGGCTTTCTTGTGGATCAAAAAAACCAGGATGCCATCAATGCCCATAGTCACGGCGCCGGTGAAACCGATGATGGCGATGAAATCTTTTAGCCCAATGAGGTATAAAAGTAAAGGAATAAAAGTGGCCAGGACCCAGGCGCTGAAATGGGAGAATTTTAGATCATACCAAAATATTTTTTTGATGGTTAGCCCGACATTGATGTAAGAAGTAAAAACGGCCAAAGTGCCGAGTAAAAAACCGGCAATCAGAATTTTTTCACCCAAAAAAAGCTTTAAGCCGCTTAAGGCATCAGGTGTTGTAGTTGAGCCGCAGACGCCCAAGATAAAAAAGATAAAAATCAGGTAAATAAAAGCCGGAATCAGTGAGCCGGCAATAATAACGCTTTTAAGTTTTTTACTTTCATTGCCTAAAATTTCTCGGACTTCAGGAATAATCGACATGCCGGACAGGGCGAACAAAATCACGCCATAAGGCAGGAAGAAGTTGGTAAGTTGGAAAGTTTGTAAGTTGGTAAGTTGGATGTGAGGTAGGCTTTTAATTAGTAAAAAAATTAGGATACCAAAGAAAACCATTAGATTAATCAAATCAGAGCGAGAAATAGCCTTGCTGCCCAAAAAAATTACTAGGCTAGCGATGAAGAAAAAGATCAAGACATAAATCAGTTCATTGCCGCCAAAAATCGGCTGGACCAAATTAGTCAAAAAATCGCCGCCAACAATCAGGTAAGCCAGGCTGGCGCCAAAAAGGCCGATTGAATTAGTCAGGACCGGCAAAAATTTTATTTTTTTACCAAAATATATCTCAGTTAAGCCGGGCAGGCGGTGGTTTTGTGGCGTTCTTAAGCAGATTTCGCCAAAGATCAGGTGGATTATTACCGTTAAGCCGCTTAGGATAATCAGATAACAAATCGTCGGGTAAAAGCCAAATTTAGCCGCAGCGTAAGGCAAACTAAAAATGCCGACGCCGATAATGGTGCCGCAGAAAGTAGCTAGGGCTAAAACGTATCTTTTCATATTCTTATTGTAACAAAAAAAAGAGGAGTTGTCCCCTATCTTGTTAAATTTCAAATACCAAAAGACAAATTCCAAACAAATTCCAATGACCAAAATTAAAAATTATAAACATTCAAGATTAGCGTTTTTGATTTTGGACATTATGATTTTGAATTTGTTTGTGATTTGGAATTTCGGATTTGGTGCTTTTGGCTGATTTCTATCTTCCTACTCCGTAATACCTAAAGCCCAATTCTTTCATCTTCGCCGGATCAAAGATATTGCGGCCATCAAAGATAATTGGGGTGGCCATTAAACTTTTAATTTTTGCCAAGTCTAATTTTTTAAATTCATCCCATTCAGTGCAAATAACCAGGGCTTCTGCATCCTTAACGGCATCATATGGGTTATTAAAATACTTGATGTCAGGAATCTCTTTTTTAGTATTTTCAATCGCTTGTGGGTCATAGGCTTGGATATTGGCTCCGTCGTTTTTTAGTTTTTTTATTAATTTCAGGGCCGGGGAATTTCGAGTATCGTCGGTGTTTGGTTTGAAAGCCAAGCCCAAAACCGCGATTTTTTTATTATCGATTACCCAAAGTTTTTTTTCGATTTTATTCAGGAATCTTTCAATAGCTTCATTGTTTATTTTTTCAATTGCTTCGACAAAAGAGTTATCAATACCTAAAATTTCCAATGTTTTTTTGTAAGCAGAAATATCTTTAGGAAAGCAGCTACCGCCAAAACCAATTCCGGGGTTCAGAAATTGTCGGCCAATTCTTCCATCCAGACCAATTGCTTCTAATACTTCCAAGGCATCGGCGCCAGCTTCTTCGCAAGTTTGGGCAATTAAATTGGCAAAAGAAATTTTGGCGGCTAAAAAAGTATTCGCCCCATGTTTAATCAATTCCGCACTACGAACAGATACAATTTTAACTGGTGCCTGAGTTTTATCAATCAAAGGCTGATAGACTTCAAGCATTTTTTCTTTGGCTTTTTCTGAGTCAACTCCAATGACAATTCGGTCGGGTTCCATCGTATCTTTGACCGCTGTCCCCTCTTTGAGAAATTCCGGGTTAGAAACCACGTCAAATTTAGCTTCATTGGTACTATAGCGCAAAATAGTTTCTTTGACTTTTTCTGCAGTTTTGATTGGTACGGTGCTTTTATCAACTATGACTTTGTAATCGCCGTTAATTGCCTGGGCAATCTCGTGGGCAACTCTTTCCACATATTTTAAATCAGCATGGCCGTCTTCTTTCGGCGGAGTATTGACACAGATAAAGATAACTTCCGATTCTTTAACGACCGGATCAATTTCTTTGGTAAAACTAAGCCGGAGAGCTGCCATATTTTTAGCAATTAGCTCTTCCAGCCCCGGTTCAAAAATCGGTGACTTTCCTTGTTTCAGTTGGTCTAGTTTTTTGGGGTCATTATCAACGCAGATTACTTGATGGCCTAAATCAGCCAAGCAAGTACCTGTAGTTAAACCGACATAACCGGTGCCAATAATTGCAATTTTCATAAATCTTTTTAGAAGTTATCGTTTTTATCTTGGAGTTGTTAGCTTTACAGGATAAAATAAAAAAGCCTAAAATTATTAGCTTGTGATCTGATTAGTCATTCTCTTAATAAGACGTAACATTTTAGTAAATGTTACACAAATCTGAATAGTTATTCTAGCGAAAAAAGATAAGTATGTCAAAATTTTACCACTTCGCCGGGATCTAATGTTGTAGTGTTATTATTCTCTATTTTTTTATTAATTAAATCTTGAACCGTTGGTTTTTGCTCTGGAATTTTTTCTGGCTCTGGTTTTGGGGATTGCAAGTCAGGCTTTTTTTGCTCAAAAACCCGAGGTTCTTTTTTTAAAGCCTCTTGGAGCGAAATTTCTGACTCATTTTCTATTTTTACTTCTTCCATAGCTACTTCTTTTTCTTCGCCATGCATTAATTTCTCTCTAATTTGTTGGAAACAAGATTGACAATAAATCGGTCTTACCCCATCTGGTTTGAAATTAATTTCTGTCGGTTTACCACATTCATAGCAATTCACGGTATAATTATTGTCCTTTTTAGTCTCTTCAGAACCTTCTCCCCCTTTTCTTTTCTTTTTTTTCTTTCTCTTCTTTTTTGGTAGCTCTCCACTTTTGACTTCTTCTGTTTTGACCCTTTCCTTATTTTCTAAAGGCTTAGTTTCTTTTTTGTCTTCCATATCTTCCATTTCTACCCCGCTCCAGCGAATGATTTTATCTTCAACTACGTCTCGAGGTTTGGCATATCTTTCTCGTGAAACCCTTATTACTTTTTCTTTATTACCAGTATAACTTTTTTCGCCCAATGGCGGTAAAGTCGTGGCGGAAAAGGGTGAAGAGGCAACCCCATCGATCATCAGCTTCATGTAAATGTCATATTTGGTGAGGTTGACCAAATCTTCGGGAACAAAATAAGGAGTGAATTCCGTTTCTAAAAATTCGGCATCGGCCGAGCCGACTCGAAAGCACATTAAGGTACCAACATTACCAAAAACTGCCGCTTGGACGTCTTCCTCCAGCTGCTCAATATATTGGTGGCCAATAATCAAGTCTAAGCGATATTTCCGCGCTTCAGACAAAATATTAGCAAAAGATTCAGTGGCAAAGTTTTGAAATTCGTCAACATAGAGATAAAAATCTTTTCGTTGCTCTTCAGGTGTATCGATTCGGCTCATTGCGGCTAACTGAATTTTGGTAATTATCATGGCTCCCAGTAGAGCTGAAGCGTCTTCGCCAACCCTCCCTTTAGAAAGATTCAAAATCAGGATTTTTTGGTTATCCATGATGTAGCGAAGATCAATTGTTGATTTTACCTGGCCAACAACATTTCTGATTAAAGCTGTGGAAAGGAATTGCCCGACTTTATTTTGAATTGGGGCGATAGCCTCCACTTGAAATTGCTGAGGATACTTTGAATATTCTTCAACCCAAAATGATTTCACTACCGGATCTTTAATTTTGCTGATTACTTTTTGGCGGTAAGTTTTATCAACCAAAATTCTCATGACACCCAGCAAGGTGCTACCGGGATAGTCTAATAAAGCCAAAATGGCATTGCGCAGTACGTATTCGAGTCGGGGCCCCCAGGAATCAGCCCAAAGTTTTTTGAAAACGCCAACTAAGCCCGAAGCAATTAAATGTTTGTACTCTTGAGCAACCGATTCCATGACATTAAAAGCTACGGGGTATTCAAAATCGGCTGGGTTTAAATATAAAACATCGTTGATGCGGCTATTAGGAATAAAATCAAGAATTTTTTCGGCGAAATCACCATGGGGATCAACTAGAGCCACTCCTTCGCCGTTAATAATATCTTGGATGATCATGTTTTCCATCACCGTTGATTTGCCCATACCAGTTTTACCAATCAAATACATGTGACGGCGCCGGTCATCTTTTTTAATACCAAACCTAGTTCGCTGATTGCGATAGTTAGTCTCAGCAAAAAATATTACATCATTTTGTTTTTGTTTTATTTCATCAGCCATAGTTGGACGAGATAAGAAATTAAAAAATCAAATCATTATTATTGCCTTAATTTCTTATTTTTTATTCTTGTATTAGTAATGGTTTTGCTTTAGCTAGTTGGCAAATTAGTCGGCGGTCCCGCTTTGATATTGGCCGATTTTGGCAGGCCAAATGACCGGGAAATTGCTGTCGGTAAGGCAGTCGGCGGTTCGGCTTTCTTTGATTCGGTTTTTTGAACCATTGGGGCTTTAACAGTCATAATTGGGAAGTGCCAAAGACTGGCCAGCTCTTCAGTATTTAAAATAAAGCCATATTCACCGGGAGCAAGAGAATGACAGCGGTCCTTGTAGCGATACATGATCCGATTTTTTCGCCAAATCAGTCGTTTCTTTTTAAACCAAACGATGCCACCAGTCATAAATTTGGAATCTGGTTTAAAAGAATTAAGCCCTAAGTCATTAAATTGCTTAAAACCCCCATAAACGCCTTGGGCCCCTCGCATTTTGACAAATTTTGGCTTTTCCGCGACATAAACCCAGCGAATCCGGACATGAAAACCAATTTTACAAATTTTATGCTCAATGGCCGCGACTTCATCTTTTTCTCCCTGAGTTAAATAAAGCATTCTATTTGGTGGCTCATCTTTTTTGGTGGTGGTACCAGCCGGGGCGGGATTTATCCCTTCTAAAATCATATTAGGAATCACAAAAAGCCAATCAAAGATATTTTTTTTACCGCCACCTTCCTTGGCGCCAATTATTTTATTGATAACTGGTTGAGCTTTCTCCCCCCAGTTATTGTCTGCCGGTGTAGTGACAAATTGAACCCAAATTTCTTCACCAGGGCCAATGCGGGTTAAGGGTTCCAAAAGTGAAGCCATCGGATCTTTTAGTTCTTGGGAAATAGAATCCTCGAATTCCTCGTAAGTGACAACTGGGTAAACATATTTTTTGGCCAGTTTAACCTCGGTACCCCAAAGATCATGTTCGGTATTAGGGAATTTAATGCTCCAATGTTTTGTGTAATCATCAACTTCCGTGATTTCTGCATCCGGGTATTGAGCATAGATTATTGCTTCAATTAAATCGCGGTATTTATCCGGAAAGTGGATAAGAAATTGAATATAACCACCAATACTAATAATTTCAAAAGAAAAACTGTCTGGGATTTCGCCATCCCACCACCGGTTATAAAAGTTAAGAGGCTGGTGAGCGCCGGCCAAATGAGAAAAAATATTTTCAACGGCGCGGGGAGTTTGCTCATTATTTTTTGGAATGTCGATGGCTAGCAAGATATAATGTCTGGTTTTTCGGTAGCGATTTCTGATATAATTTTGCCAGACCAAAATCAACCCGTAGACAAATAAAAAAACTGGATAGATCCAGCCAATAGTTTTAATAAACCACCAACCAAAAGCGATTGGGTTGTTTGATGGTATTTCTGAAAAATCAATAACAAACTCCATAACTTTATCAATTTTTTGTTTTTCTTTTTAAGCTTAACCTTATTTAAGTCAGGTAAAAGTTATTTTTTGATGATATATCTGCCGTCGGTTAGTTTTTGAATCTTATCTTTATTAGTTAAAGCTAGGTAAATTGTGCTCTTGCGGACAATTCTTTGATCTAAGACGGCTTTAACAATTTCTTCTTTAGTTAAAGGTTTATCCGCTTTAGCCAAAATTTCCAAGATTACGTCCATCACTGTTCCAGAATTGTAGCCCCATTCTTTTAAAGCATAGATTCCCCGACCCACTAAAACATAACGTTCATCTAAAATTAATTCATTGTGAATAGTGGCCGGATAGGCTTTTTTCTTATCAAAGTCAGCTTGGTTGATCAAATCAGTGATCTCGGTGAAATGCAGAGGCTTGCCAGCCTTTTTTAGAATTAAATAAACTTTGTCACCCATTCTTTTTGGCATGATTGTGTTCCAAGTGTTTAAACCCCATTCGCCTAAAATATTTTGGTCAATTCTTTTACTAATTTTTAAATGAGAATCAATTATTTTGTCTATCTCTTGAGCTAATTTTTCTTCATTAACCCCTAGTTTAAGGGCAGTAATTTGTTGTTCATTATTTTTATAAAATTCTCTTTTTCGAAAGCGTTCAAGCAATTCATTGGTACTCAATAATTTTTTTTCTTGTTCAATAATTTCTACCAATTCTTTGATTATTTGCTTAGAGATATCAAGAGAAATGACTGGTAATTTTCGTCCAGGCAGAAAATGTTCATCTGGTTTTATAGTTTCTATCTTCTCATTTAATAATCGATCTAAGATAAACCGGGCAGCTTGCCGGTTTTCTTCGCTTTGGTCAGAAGAACCAATTTCGTCTAAAAGAGAATTTTCTTCCATTATCCCGCCGTAGTTTTCCAAAAGCCGAGTGATATGCTGTTCGGCTGTTTCAATTTGGCTTCTAAAATCTTTAATCTCTTTTAATTTTTTTACCGTTGCCATTTCAATTTGGCGGATTCTTTCTCTGGTGATGTCATAATATTTACCAATTTGTTCCAGCGTTTCCTTTTTTTTGCCCAATAAACCAAACCGGCGACTTAAAATGTCGCTTTCTTTGGTCGAAAGGTTTTTGACCAAACCGGCAATTAATTCAGTTGGGTTGAATTGAGCCGCTTGGCGTTTTTCTTGACTTTCAATGATTTTATCGAGAATTGAGTTTTGTGCAGCCATATAATTAAAATTTGAATTTGATTAAAAAAGCTTTAAATTAAGCTAAAATTTAACTAATTTTTCTATTTTTCTTATTTTAATATTTTAATTATTTTAAGTATATCATAAAACAACTTATTGGTCAAGTCTTGACCAATAAAAACGATTTATTGTTTAATCTAGGCTCAAGGATTACTAAAATAGAGATCAGCTTTGGGCTTGGTCTCTGTTTTAGCAAATTATGGTTGTTTTTAGCGATTGGATCGAAATTTTTCCCAAACTACCAATAGCGGGCTAGCTAAGAAGATGGAAGAATAAGTGCCAATAGTGACACCGATAATTAAAGCTAAGACGAAATCTCGGATGGTGGCGCCACCAAAAATCAGGAGAGCAAACAAAGCGAGTAAAACCGTAAAAGAAGTGTTAATTGAGCGAACAATGACTTCGTTGATACTTTTTTCAACGATTGTTTCAAAATCTTCACCCATATGGCGGATTAAGTTTTCTCTAATGCGGTCAAAAACAACAATTGTATCATTATTGGAATAACCAAAAATAGTAAGCAAGGCAGCAATGAATGGTGCATTCACTTCAATCCCATAAAATTTTCCTAAGATTGCAAAGATACCAGCAGTGATGATAATATCATGCATTAAAGAGATGACGGCGATTGTTCCAAATTTCCAAGAAGCTACCGGCTTAGAAATTTTTCGGAAAGCCCAAGCGATATAAGCAATAATGGCAACGGAAACGATTATAATTCCCCAAACAGTTTTATTTTTTAATTCTTGGCCAATACTTGGTCCAATCGAATCAAATCTTTTTTCTTCCAGGACTTTAGCTTCCATGATAATTCCACTATCACTTTGAGGTAGCTCGGGTTGGAATTTTTGTTTTAAAGTCTCCAAGATTTTTTGATGAGTTGCCTCATCAATATCTTGAGCTCTAATGGTTATACCCTGTTCACCAACCGGCTGAATGACAGCATTATTTATATCAATTGAAACTAAGGCCTCATTGATTTGTTGATTAGTTGGTACTGAAACTGCAAATTCGAGTTCCATCAAACTCCCGCCGGTAAAATCAATTCCGAGTTTAAGGCCAAACATAATAAAAGAAACCAAACCGACTATCGTCATGAGAGTTGAAGTGGTCAGCCAGATTTTTCGCCTTTTAATAATTGAAATCATATTTATTCAATATTTTTTTTCTTAACCCCAAAAAGCCAAAGATGATTGAAAAATTCAAATTTTGTTATAACTTTAATTATTATTCGGGTGACAAATACAGCAGAAAATAAACTAGCTAAAGTTCCAATCGCCAAGGTAATAGCAAAACCTTTAACTAAACTGGTGGTAAAGCCCATGAGAATTACGCAAGAAATCAAAGTAGAGACATGGCCATCCCAAATTGATGACCAGGCCCGTTTGAAGCCTTCGTCAATTGCAATGGATAAGTCTTTACCCCATCTAATTTCTTCTTTAAAGCGTTCAAAAATCAAAACATTAGCATCAACTGCCATCCCCATTGATAAAATAAAGCCTGCGATACCCGCCAGCGTCAAGGTAACACCGATTAGTTTGAATATCGCTAAAACCAATAAACTATAGAATATTAGAGCGATTGAGGCGGTAACGCCGGGTAAACGATAATAAAGAATCATGAATAAAGCGATAATAATCAGACTCAAAAATCCGGCTTTCAAACTCTGCTTAATTGATTCATTGCCAAGGGAAGCACCAACTGTCTTTTGGGAAATCAAATTAATCGGCACCGGTAAGGCACCAGCATTTAATCTCTGGGCCAAGAGTTTAGCCTCCTGAATGGTAAATTTACCAGAGATTACCGCCTTGCCTTCTAAAATTGCTTCTTGGACTGTTGGTGTGCTAATGGGTTGGCCGTCTAAAAATATTGCTACTGGTTTGCCAATATTCTTTTTGGTGATTTCGGCAAACAAATCCTTACCTTCATCATTAAATTCTAGGCTTACCTGTGGTGTCTGGATGTTTGGGTCCATAACGATAGTGGCTTTTTTAAGTTGTTTACCGGTTAAACCAGTGTAAAGCCAAGCATCTGCGGGTGCACCAAAATCTTTTTCACTTTTAGTTAAAATCAAAATATGGCTACAGCGAACTTGGTAATCATCGCCTGTTCCCTTTTCTTCTTCTTTTTTGATGATATGATAGCCATATGAAGTTTTTACAAGCGATTTAGAAATTTCTCCCACTTTTAAATTATCAAAACAGGCTTCTTCGAATTCCGGTACTAAAATTCCTTTTGCCAAAAAACCTAGGTCGCCGCCATTTTGTTGACTGCCAGGATCTTCACTATATTCTTTAGCCAAGGCGGCAAATTCAGCTCCGGGTTTTAAGGCTTGAACTAAAATGTCTTGCGCTTTTGTCTGAGCTTGTTGGTTAAAATCTTCTAATTCTTTTTTTTGCTCATCAGTTAGCTGGGTTGTCGGATTAGGATTTTGCTCTTTAAATTCCAAAAGCGGAGTTTCGCCAATCATTTTAATTGCTTCATTAACATCTTTAACTCCGGCTAGCTCGACAATCACTCGCCATTGATCGCCAGTTTTAGTTGTCTGTACTAGCGGTTCAGCCACGCCAAAAGCATTAACCCGCCGTTCAATTACGTCGCGGACTCCTTCAATAGCATCAGTGCGGTCCGCATCGGGGATTTGAGAAATATCAGCTTCATAAATAAGTTGCGTTCCACCCTGTAAATCCAAACCGAGCCGGAAAGGGATATTAAAAAAGCTGGGCAAGGGAAAGCCGCTTTGGTTAATATATTGAGGAAAATCAAGAAAAATTGCCAGTATGGTTATTAAAAAAATGCCAGCTACAGCAAATCGAATTTTGTTTTGTTGGTTCATAGTAAATCAATAAAAACATTCTAGCAAAGGTTCTTGTTTTTTTCAAGTCCTATTTGCCGACTAGGCATAATTAGCTTAAAATGAGTAATGTAATATGAAAAAAGTCATTTTTCTCTCATTTTTTATCCTTGGCATTACTGCCATAATTGCTCAATTAACCATCATTCGGGAGGCAGTGATTAGTTTTTATGGCAATGAGCTATTTATTGGTTTTGTTTTATCTTTTTGGCTAATTTGGGTAGCTTTAGGGAGTGGGGTTTTGGCTAAATTTTTTAAACCATCATTTTCTTCAAAAATTTTAGTTATTTGTCATTTCCTTATCCCCTTTTTATTTTTAGCCGAAGTAATCTTTCTTCGCTTGACTAGACATATTTTAGGCAGCTTGGGGCAAGTGCCTGATTTAATTTTAAGTCTTGGTTATCTTTTATTGATTAGCTCTTCTCTTTGTTTAATTTTAGGCTTACAGTTCACGGTTGCTAGTCGTTATTTAATCAATGTTGGTAATCAGGAGCCAAGTGGTTTTCGCCAGCTATTTAAGTGGCTGAAAGAAAAATTTTTTGGCCGCAAAACTACTAATATTGCTTATTTGGTCAGTCAGGGTTATTTTTATGAAACTTTGGGTTTGGTTATTGGTGGTTTGATCTACTTTTATATTCTTGTTTATTTTGATGCTATCAGTTTATTTTTTATTTTAGCCGTCATTAATTTGGTAATTTTAATTTTTTTAGTAAAATTGAAAATAACCAGAATAGTGGCCGCGAGTTTTTTGGTAATTATTATCGCCCTTTGGCTAATGCCTGGGTTTTCTTGGCAGTTGCAGCAGCTGACTAATAGTTGGCGGTTTGCCGGTCAAAAGTTATTAGAAACTAAAAGTTCAAAATTTGGTAATTTGGCGGTAACCAAGACTGGTGATCAGTATAATTTTTATGAGAGTGGTTTATTACTTGGTTCAACCCAAGATTGGTTTTCTAATGAAGATGTAATCCATCTCCCCTTACTTTATCATCCTGATCCTAAAAGGATTCTTTTGATTGGCGGCGGATTCAATGGTGCCCTTAACGAAATTTTAAAATATCCAGTCGACTCTATTGATTATTTGGAGTTAGATCCAGATTTAGTTACTGTAGTTAAGCCTTATTTACCGCTTGAGATTTTAGCTGCTCAAAATGATAAACGGGTTAATTTTGTTTCTACTGACGGTTTATATTTTATCAAAACTACCAAACAAAATTTTGATTTGGTAATTTTAGATTTACCTAACCCCACTACTGCCCTGTTGAATCGTTTCTATACCATAGAATTTTTTAGAGCAACTAAGCTAAAATTAGCCCCTGAAGGAATTCTGGCTATCAAATTAAATTCCTTGGAGAATTATTATCCTTTGGAATTAGAAAAAATAAATCAGTTAATTTATCAAAGTTTAAGCAAAGTTTATCCTTCAGTTATAGTTTTACCCGATGAAAAAAATCTATATTTAGCAAGCAGCATTAAACTTAATTATGATCCTTGGCCGTTATTAAATCGATTTAACCGTAATCATTTGAAGAATCAACTGGTAACCAGAGATTATATCTATTATCGGTTGACTAATGATCGGGTGGCCCAAACGTTAGCCGACTTTGAGAATCTCAACGAAATTAATGCTAATCAACAGCCAATTGGCTATTGGTACCAAAATTTATTTTGGCTTTCGGCCCATCATCCCCGCTTGGCCGGATTTTTAGGTCTTGTTAGTGATATCAGTTTAACCAAAATAATTATCACTAGTTTTATTTTATTTTTTGCGGTTTTTTATATTCTTGATGTTTTGGTTAAAAGAAAAGAAAGAATTCTTGCCGCTTTGACCATTGTCCCAGATTTTTCTTTGCTGGGTGCTGAAATCATTTTTATTTTTCTTTTCCAGGCAATTCATGGTTATCTTTACTATCAGTTAAGTTTAATTTTTACCATAACTTTTTTAGGTATCGGTTTAGGAGTTTGGTTGGCAAATTTTTTAATTTCTTTGGGCAAAGTTAAATATGCTTATTTGATTCGCTTGTATTTCTGTATTAGCCTTTATTTTTTAATTTTGGCCCTTATTATTGTTTTTTCCCCTAAAGCGCTAGAGCTGCCTGTCTTTTTCTACTGGTTAGTTTTTGTAATTGGTTTTTTGGTTGGGATGGAATTCCCCTTGGCTAATAAATTTTATTTAAAGTTTAAACTTGACCCGGCCAAACAAACCAGTACAATCTATGGGGCAGATTTGATTGGTTCAAGTTTAGGCGCGATTTTTGCCAGTATTTTTCTTTTGCCAATTTTAGGCTTTATCCAAACTATTATTTTGTTAACCCTGCTTAACTTTTTAGCCTTTATCGCTTTGTTTTTTCTGCGGCAGAATTTTGAAGAGGAATAAAATGCCCGAGTCCTATTATTTTTTTCGTAGATTATTGACAATTTGATTTTTTAGTTAATCCACAGCTTATTAAGATTAAAATTTGACAAGGGTTTTATTTTTTTTCTCTAAATTTTTATCTTTAAAAACCGGTGGATAACTTATTTTAACCGGAATAGTGCCAAATTTTTATTGAGCACTTTTTTTATTCAGTTGACTTTATTTTTTCATCGCCGGGTATAAAGTCCGATTAATTCCGTTTGGTTGATAATGTGATCTTTTATTACTATTTCCAATTGTTGTTTGTCCGCATTTTGATCAAGATTAAGGTCGGTGTCTAAGGCGTATAATTTAAAGAAATAGCGGTGAGTGCCTTTTGGTGGACAAGGACCGCCGTAGCCGGGTTGGCCGAAGCTAGTCGTCCCTTCAACAGCACCAGATGGGACACTGTTTTCTGTAATTTCTTTGGTTTGTGGTTTAATATTCCAAACTAACCAATGAACCCAATCACCCGCTGCGGCATCTGGATCATCAACAATTAAAACCAAACTTTTGGTATCTTCAGGCATATCGGAAATTTCTAAGGGTGGATTAATGTCTTGACCATCACAGGTATATTGGACCGGGATTGCCTCGTTATTTTTAAAAGCTGGGCTATTTAGTTTCATCCCGTTAGAGATAGGAAGCGTTTTAAACGATTCCTTAAATATCGTTTACCCATACCTAATTTTAGATACTGTTCTCGGGCAAAAGAGTCTTTTTTGTTAAGACAGGCTTCGTAATATATTAAATCAAAATGGCCTCGACCTTTAGTAGCTGTAACTTCGTTATTATTATGTTGTTTAAAACGCTTCCGTAAATCCGATGTGCAACCAGTATACCAACTTTTATTCTTTTTACTCTGTAATAAATATACATACCGCACATGTTTATCTCTAACGGGATTCATATTGTTTTTCCCTTAAAAATTTTTTAAGTTTAACAAAAGCCTGAGCGCGGTGACTTAAAAGATTTTTTTGTTCCACGGGAATTTCGGCAAAAGTTTTATTAAGACCTTGGGGAATAAAAATTAAGTCATAAGGCAAGTTTTTGCGCGGTGTCCCCTTGGGTTCCAAGGTAATTTGGCCATTAATTTTGCCTTCAAAAGTCCAGGTTCGGCCATCGGGTGCTACTAAAGCCGCTATTGTTTCGAAATAAGCTTGGCGTTGACCAAGTGGTACATCTTTCATCTTTTTTAAGGTGAACTCGATGATTTTTTCCGCTTTGGCTTTTTTACCGGCCCAGCGGGCACTCATGATGCCGGGTTTACCAGCTAAAGCCTCAATAAAAATACCACTGTCATCGGCTAAAGCCCATTCCCCTGTCTTCTTACTAACCTCCCGGGCCTTTTTTAAAGAATTTTCTGTCAAGGTTTGGCCGTCTTCTTCAATCTCTTCGGTGATCCCGGCTTGCTCAATACTTAAAACTTCGATTTCTAAGTCTTTTAGAATCGCTTTAATTTCTTTAATCTTTCCTTGGTTGGTGGTGGCAAATATTATTTTCATATTTAAAAATTAAGGTTAGAATTTATTTTTTTAATCCTTGACTCTCTTTTATTATATCACATTTAACAAAAAACTCCGCAAGGGCGGAGTTTTTATAATTAACTTTATAATTTTTTAGCAAACTTCTTTCAATAAGACATTTTCAACAAAAATCCCGCGGGGATAAAGAATTCTTTCCAGTTCTTGTCGGGCATTGATTTCAAATTCTGCTCTTTTGGTGGCGCAGATTTCTTTCAGTTCATATTTGGCGCTAATCATCCTAACGCGGCTTTGGATGGTCGGCCGGACGATTTTTTCCACAAAATTTTGACCGATACTTTGCCAAATTTCCGGAATTTGTTCTGGATCGAGGCGGAGTAAAATAGTACCCTCAATGGTAATTTTTTTCCCGTCCTGGGTAGTGGCGTTAATCGGCTGATCTCCGAGTAATTCTGGTTTATCCGGATTATATCTTTTACCAATATCATATTCCAAAGTCTGGGTGTTAAAAAGTGTAGCTTTTTGCCAGAAAGGAATTTTTAAATGGAGTCCTGGTTTATAGATTTTTTTTAAGACTCCCCGGCCCAAGTCATAAACCGCCGCTACATAACCGGGTGGAACATGAATAAAAAATCCTTTTAATACATCTTCGACGACGAAGGAATACATTAATTTGTCTAAGCCTTCTTCGGCCATATTTTTTGTGATTAAGTCTTTTGTTTAGCCTTATTTATACTTATTCTTATTAAACCTGTAATTATTGATATTATAGAGGAAAATATTAACGATGTCAAAATGAAAATTGATTTAACTGAGGGTAGAATCGCCAAAATTAAGAAAACTGAGGCAGGAAATAATAAGCTGTAGATTTGTTCCTTTTTTGAGGTTTCACCCCGTCGTTCCCAGAAATTGATTGCAATATGGCCAAAAAGATAACCGGCGACAATCGCTGGCATTATTAAGTTTCTTTCTGAAATATCAAACCATAAAAATTTGGTATTGATAAAATCTGGCCGGGGAATCCCAGGGTATAAAAGATGAAGTTTTGCTTCAGTGTTGATGCCGCCCATGAAAACTCGATATAAAAGAACTAAGACTAAACCCTGGACTCCTAAAACTACGGCTTTGGCCCAAGGTCGAATTTTTTTCTTTTTTAAAAGTTGGCGGACCATTAGTTTTTGTTGGACCGGATCACTAGCAAAATCTTTTTTAATTTGTTTTATTTCCTGTCTTAATTTAAGGCTAATGAGTTTCCCCCGTTCGCTGAGGATGGTAAAAGGCAGAAGAGCAATCCGTAGAATAATAGTCAGAATAACAACAGCGACGCCTAAATTATACCAAGAGTGATTTAGGTAGAGCCAAACCAGAAAATTAAAAAGCGGAAGATAGAGGTATTGTTGCCAAATAAGGCTGAGTATTTCCATAATTTAATTTGGATATTTTTAAGCTGGGCATCTCGCCGCAAACCTCGGGGACCAGGATTCGGACCTGGATAAACGGGACCAAAACCCGTTGTCCTGCCATTAGACGATCCCCGAGGTTTGCGGCGGGGCAAGCTAAATCAATTGTTCGACCCTCTCCCGACGCCACTTCGGGTTTAAATGATCCCTGAATACTTGTTTATTTAAGCTTATTTTACAGCCCTTTACCTTAATAAAAAAAAGGAAATTTGTCAATAAGTAAAATTACTAAACTTTAAGATATCTTCTGATTGCGATACTACTACTTACCATATTAAGAAAGATAACTATTAAAAGCTCAAGGCCAAAAATTTGCCAAAAGTTTTTATTAAAATGTTCAATTAGATTAAATTCATCAGATAGAAAGAATTGGTTTAAGTGAGGTTGGATGAGATTAAGTAGCGGATAAACAATTGCAATTGAAACTACGCAGGCGATAACTCCATAAAAAATTGCTTCCAAAAGAAAGGGACTGCGGATAAACCAATTAGTTGCTCCGACTAATTTCATGACGCCAATTTCTTGACGATGCGTATAAATAGCGACCCGAATTGTATTGAAGACGATCAATAAAGCAATAAGAATAAAAATTCCCGAAGCAAAAAACCCTATCCGTTTGATATTATCGGAAAGATTTTTGATTTTACTGATGTAGGCCTGGTGATCGTCAAAATTTTTATCTAAGATTAAGTCGTTATATTTTGAATTATTCAAAACATCCATAATCGCCGGATAGTCTTCAATATTTTTGGCTTTAATTTGAAGGGTTGCGCCAATAGGATTTTGCTCCAGCTCTTCTAAAGATTCAATGATTACTGAGTCCTGCCGGTGGAGTTGGCGGAATTTTTCCAAAGCTTCTTGCTGGGAAATATAGTTGATCTCTTTTACCTGGGTTAAAGAGGAGAGATAGGTTTTGACCTCTAAAACTTGGGGTTCGACAACATCAGGCTTGAAGTAGAGGCTAACGTCGACTTTATTTTTAATTATGTCAGTAGCGGCATTACTGATGATGTTGACCACAATTAAAAAATTAATCGAAATAAAAGTCAAAACAATAATAGTAATCGTAACAACGGAAAGCCAGATATTTCGCCAAAAGCTTTGCCAGGCAAAAACGAAAATACGATAGATTGAAGCTAGAACCATATTTTTAGCAAAATTTTAAACCAGGGATGGCTGGGAAAAATTAAAGTAAATATTTACCGATTTTTTGGTCGGAAATAATCGTGCCATTATCCAAAGTGACCACGCGCTTATTAATTGAATTAACCACTTCTCGGTTATGAGTAACTAAAACCACAGTTGTTCCAAATTCGTTAATTTTTAGTAGCAAGTCAACAATTTCTTTCGTGTTGATTGAATCAAGGTTGCCGGTCGGCTCATCGGCGACTAGAATTTTTGGCCGATGAACTAATGATCGGGCAATCGCCACTCTTTGAGCTTCGCCGCCGGAAAGTTGAATTGGGTAGCGGTCTTCTTTGCCTGTTAAGCCGACAATTTTTAAGACTTGGGGGATAATTTCTTTACATTTTTGAGTATTGGTGCCACAAACCTCTAAAGCAAAGGCGATGTTTTCAAATACGGTTTTTTTCGCTAACAATTTGAAATCCTGAAAAACCACGCCGATTTGCCGGCGCAAAATCGGAACTTCACTTGATTTAATTTCAGTTACATCCCAGCCGCCGACAATCATCCGGCCTTTGGTTGGTTTTTCTTCAGCAATTAAGACTTTAACTAAAGTAGTCTTCCCTGTGCCACTGCGGCCGACAATTGAGACAAATTCTTTTGGCTTGATATGCAGATTGACATTCTTTAATGCCGTAACATCAGGGGGATAAATTTTAGTAATATTTTTGAAAATTATCATTATTTTTTTGGGACTTTTATTATTTTTAAAATTTGTTTATAATGCTTTAGTAAGTTAGGCGGGTGTCGTATAACGGCTATTATATCAGCTTCCCAAGCTGAGGACGGCGGTTCGACTCCGCTCACCCGCTCAGGATAATTAAAGCAGTCATTACTTTACTTTTCCCCTGCCTTCTTTAGCCGATGTAGCTCAGCTGGTAGAGCAACGCACTCGTAACGCGTAGGTCGCCGGTTCAAGCCCGGCCATCGGCTCCAGAAGATGCTGGATGAGTGATTACAGTCTGACAAATTGCCAAATTTTGCTTTTTTGCTTAAATTCCGCCAGGTAACTATCCAGATCCTGGCTACGAATTAAAATATGTCTTGCCCTGATTTGGGTTATTTCACCATTTTCATCGGCCAATTGTTCCTCCACCTTTATTATGTGATAACCAAATTGGGTTTTAACTAGTTCACTGGTTTCACCTGGCTTTAAACTAAATGCCGCTTGCTCAAATTCAGGTAGCATCTGGCCTTTGCCAAAATAACCTAAGTCACCACCCGATATTGCCGTGATATCCTCACTATATTGCTTGGCCAACTCAGCAAATGATTGGCCAGTTTTTAATTTGGTTAAAATTTCCTCTGCCTTTTTTCTAGCCTCTTGATTAATTCGATCATCTAAAGTAACAGCGATGCTCAATTTGTTTTTCAGCACCAAAGGTTCCAGAATTTCTTTTTGGAATTGATCAAGGGTCCAATTATATAATTTTTTTAACTGCTGAGTTAATGATTCTTGGCTGCCAATTTCGCTGACTAATTTTTGAGTTCTTTCGTTTATTTCTGTTTGGGTGACAGTCACATTATATTTGTAAGCTAGTTGATTAAGTAACTCTTGCTCAATTATTCGATCTAAAATATGTTTTTGGGTTTCTTCTAAACTAGGAATTGGTAAATCTGAATTATCATTTTTTTGTTGGTTATAAAAATTTCTCAACGTTTTAACTTGTTGTTGCCAAGTGTAATAAGAGATGGGTTGATAATTAACAATGACGGCCGGATAAGGAATAATTTTAGTAATATATTCAACAATGGGGTTTTGCCATTTAAATTGATAGAGACCAGCGCCAAAAAGGATTAAAACTAAAAAGCAGATAATTATTAACAAGGCAAAAATTTTTAAAAGCTTGCCCTTTTGGTTTCCTTTTCTTCTAGCAATTATTTTTGGCTTTACGGCAGCCTCTTTGGGTTTTTCCGTTTTAGATTTAGTCGGTTTGTCAGAGATTGGTTTAGGTTTTTGCTCAATTTTTTTTGGTTTGGTTTCGACTCTAACTTCTTTTTTTGCTTCTATCCATTTTAAAACCACGTCTCTTAGCCTTGTAATTTCCGGATCATCAATTTTGTTTGGTTGCGGGTTATTCATATTTTTTATTATTCAAAAAAATATTTCCACCATTTTTGTACATTAGAACTATTTTTATTTTCATTATTTAATGCCAGATTAGATTCAGCTTGATTTATATTATCCTGGTTGGTCGTTTCGGTAACTACTACTACTTTTTCCCCTTCTTTTTTCAGACCAAGATCTAGCCTCGCTTTTTCTTCAATATAGGCGCTTGAATTGAAATATTTAATTAATTCTTTTAATTTAGAATTGCCTTCTTCTAGAGTTTTAATGTCTTTTTCTAACACGGCGACTTCTTGGTCAATCTGAGAGTTTTGTCGCCAACTTTTAACTAAATTTATAGCAAAAAAAATCAAAACTATTATCAAAACTAGTAAAACAAGCTTGCCTTTGCCCCTGACTTTGCTTTTTGTGTTGGCTGGAAATTTCATTAGCAGTTTTATATTTGAATTATATCATTTTTTTTAATCCTCTTCAACTCTTCTTTCCTCAGTTTGGCCAATAATTTCATTGAATTTTTCTTCACCAATGCCAGCTTTGATTTTTTTGACTAAAGCAACCAGCTCTTGGGCTGAAAGTTTGGTTGAATCAAGCTTTTCCTTAAGGGTATCAGCCCTTAATTGCAAGATTAATTGCTGGAGTTTATGAGGCTGAGCGACATTTTTAATTTCAATTTTAGTCTTAGAATCGGGTAAGACAATTGAGATATTGCCAGTTTTAGCTAAAGTTTGCCAAATTCCCTGGGTTTGGTAAAAGATATCCTGAATTTTAGTCAAAGGAATGTCTGAAACAGTCTTTTGGAACATTCCCTTCTGGTCAACGTCAATAATTCGTTGATTAGTGATGATAAAAGTCTGGAAATACCAGACAATCAAAGCGCGAGTAAGCCATAGAATGCCAACCAAAAGGATGACAGAGAATATGGCTATCCCAAAGTTGCCCCAAGAGAATAAAAGGTAGAGGAAGAAAAATGGTAAAATAATCAAAATAATTGGTAGTGACAACGAGCTTGTCAGCTTAAGAATTGACTGCCTGATAATTTTAATGATAATTTCATCCTCATTTAAGATTAAGTTTTTGTAGATTGGTTTATTGTTGGCCATAAAGTTTATTTGAAGCCCTTTTTACAATAAAATAATATTTAGTGATTTCAATTAATATAACTTGCATCAGGCCAAGGGCAAAAACGAAGAACCATTCGGTTGGCCCTAGATTGACAGTGCCAAATATTTTTTGGAAGTGTGGTTCATAGATTGCTAGCCATTGGAGAAAAAAACCGGCTAGTACCCCCAAAACTAGAAGCGGATTAGTAAAAGGATTTTGGCTAAAGATTGAATGGCGTAAGCTCCGGCAAGAAAAGGCAAAAAGCAGAGAGTCAATGCCTAAAGTGGCAAAAAGGAACGTCCGGATTTTTTGGAGATCGTAAATTTCTAGCTTCAAAAGAAAATAAAATAAGGCGAACAAAAAAAGATTAGTAACTATACCAATAATAAAAATCAGAAATTTCATTTCCCCGTCCAATATTTTTTCAGTTTTTTTACGGGGTTTATCCTTCATTACTTCTCTTTCGCCTGGTTCCAAAGTTAAAGCCATATTAGGCAGGCCGTCATCAATAAGATTTATCCAAATAATTTGCGCTGGTAGCAGTGGTAAAGGTAAACCGAGAACTACGGCGCCAGTAACCAAAATAATCTCGGAAAAGGTATCGGCTAAAAGGTAAAGGACAACTTTTCTAATGTTATCAAAAATTATTCTGCCCTGATGGACAGCAGCAATTATGGTTTTAAAATTATCGTCTAAAAGGATTAAATCCGAAGTTTCTTTGGCGACATCAGTGCCTGAACCAAGGGCAATGCCGATATCGGCGGCTTTTAAAGCCGGAGCATCGTTAATGCCATCGCCGGTCATGGCGACTACTTCACCCCGTTTCTGCCAGGCGGCAACAATCCGCATTTTGTGTCTTGGTTCAACCCGGGCGTAAATGTCAATTCCCTTAACAATTTTAACCAAATCATCATCACTCATTTTATCCAGTTTTTCTCCCTCAATAATATTTTTATTTTCAACTTTAATACCAAGCTCGGAAACTATGGCTTTGGCGGTTAAGGGATGGTCGCCGGTAATAATAATTGGCCGAATGCCCGCTTGTCTGGCTAATTGAAAAGTTTCTTTTGTCTCGGGCCGGAGTGGATCTTTTAGGGCAATAAAGCCAATAAAAATCAAATTATTTAATTCATTTTTCAGATCAATATTTTTATTTTTAGCAGTTTGTTTATAGCCAAAAGCTAAAAGTCTTAGGCCTTGTTTAGTTAAAGTTTCATATTTAATTTTAAGGGTTCGACTGATATTTTCGGTTAATGGTTCTTTTTTTCCATTAATTCTAACTAGTGAAGACATGGCTAAGATTTTTTCCGGTGCTCCTTTAACATAGACTACTTCCCTTTCTTGGTCTAAGTGGTTTAGCGTGGCCATGTATTTAATTTCCGAATCAAAGGGAATTTCAGCGAGGCGGGCTTGCTGTTTTTTAATGTCTTGCCAGGGAATGCCTGATTCAATTGCAGCCAAAAGTAAGGCTGTTTCAGTCGGATGGCCTAAGATCCGCCAGTCTTCGAGTTCCGCCTCGGGATTTTCAATAATCGCATCATTACAAAGCAAAGCAATTTTTAAAATTAGATCGTGGTCTTTTAAGCTGTCGGCATGTTGGTATTTAGGTTTTTTTTCAATGACAATTTCTTCACCGGCGGTGATGATTTTAGCCACCTGCATTTTCCCTTCAGTTAGTGTGCCGGTTTTGTCGGTACAAATAATTGAAACACTACCTAGGGTTTCGGCTGCGATTAATTTTCGGACCAAAGCTTTTTGGCGCAAGATGGCCTGCATGCCGATTGCTAAAATCGCCGTGACGGAAATCAAAAGACCTTCCGGAATTGAGGCAACCGCCAAGGCCGCGGCTGTATTAAGCATCCCCTCCCTGGCTCCCTCCCCGAAACCAAAAATCGTTCGACCTTGAATTTTGCCGATAATTATCACAAAAATGCACAGAAATAAAACCAGACTGGCCAAAGTCTTGCTGAAAGATTTCATTTGTTTCTGTAAAGGTGTTTCTTCTTCTTTAGTTTCCGCTACTAATTTGGTAATCTGGCCCAGTTCGGTTTCAAGTCCTATGGCACAAACAATTGCTTCGGCTTTGCCTGAGCCAACGATAGTACCGCTATAAACCATGTTTTGCCGGGCGGCCAAAGCTGTTCCTTTTTCTAAAGTTTTAAGACTTTTTGGTGTTGGGAATGATTCGCCGGTTAATGATGCTTCAATAACTGAGAAGTTGTCAATGGAAATTAAACGGGCATCAGCCGTGATTTTATCACCAGCGGCAAGGAGAATAATGTCACCCGGCACTAGATTTTTGGCGCTGATTTCAACGATATTATTGTCCCGCAAAACCCTTGTCTTTAAATCGATTAATTTTTTTAGGTAAGTTATGGCTTTATTGGCCTTATTTTCTTGGTAGAAACCTAAAAAGGTATTAATAAAAACCCCGATTAAAATAATCGTGGTATCAATCATGTCCTGGAGGATAAAGGAGATTCCGGCCGCCCCTAATAGGATATAAACCAGTGGGCTTTTAAACTGGTTTAATAAAATCATCAGGCCGGAAAGTTTTTTTTCTTCCGGCAGCTTATTGGGCCCAAACTTTTTCAGCCGTTGTTCGGCTTGTTTGGTTGTTAAGCCGGTATTATTCGAATTTAGCTTGGCAAAAATTTTATTGCTCGGCAGAGTATGCCAAAGAGTTTTCTCCATTTTATTTTTGTTATTGACGCCGTAGAGTGAGAGCTCCGCCGCTTATTGTATAGATAGAAAGTGGCCGGAGCTTATTTTGCGTTTAAACATCCTTTATTTTTCAGGAGTTTATTATTCTAAATTATAACATAAAAATAGAAAAAACGCTATTAGTTTTCCTTCGTTGTGTCCTACTGACAAACCTGTTTAATCTCGTTAATTTTTTCTGCGGCGACCAATTCGCCTTCTTTAATGATCGCTGTGACTTGATTGTTATCAAAAATGCGGTTCCAGCCCACCAAGCCGACTTCCGCTACCTTTGGTTCAATGACAACGTCGGCGTATTGGAGGGAATTTTTTGCCAGGTAATGGCGGATGATATTAAGAGCGCGAATGGAAGTTTTAGTCAGAGATGAGTGTTTTGAGAAGTTATTTCCATCATTAAATTTGCCGTTGTCTAAATTAACGGCAATAACAATATCCGCTCCCATCTTTCGTACTACTGCCGCTGGCACTGGATTAGACAAGCCGCCGTCAGACAAAAGATAACCATTGGCTTCGATTGGCTGGAAAACTGGTGGTACGGCCAAAGAGGCCCGGACTGCTTTAATCAGATCGCCTTCTTTAATATCGATTTCTTTGCCACTTTTTAGATCAGTGGCAACTACTGCTAAAGGAATTTTCAGGCCAGAAAAATCAATATTTAAAAGCCATTGCTTAATCAGGTTTTCTATTTTTTTACCCTTCAGCAGACCGCCGTGCCAGGTTGGATCAAAAACAGAGAAGGCAGTTTGCCAGTTAGTATCCATGGCAATTTTTTCTAAACCATTAACATCCAAATGAGCCGCATAAAAAGCGCCGACCAAGGCACCCGCACTGGCACCGGCGATAAAATCAATTGGAATATTATTTTTTTTCAATTCCTTAATTACCCCAATATGAGCTAGGCCGCGGACTCCGCCGCTGCCTAAGGCTAAGCCGATTTTCTTTCTTGTTTGGGTCATTTTTGTCATTTAGAGATTACTACTTAATTATACTTGAATAAATAAGACCCGCAAGAGTGAAGTCTCAGGCGGGCCGGCCAGCCTTATCGTTGGCTCGATTCTGAAGGTTAATTTAATAAATCAAACTAATTCTGAGGACAATTTTTTGATTTTTTATAGCCAGCAGCTTGGGCTTCGGCTTCAGAACAGAACCATTTCTCACCTTTCCTTAAACTTATACTAACCTGGCTATATTTATCGCACTCTTTTAGATGGTAGGTTTTTTCTCCTTGCTGGTTGATATTGCCCTTGATATCGCAGGAATTTTGATTTGTTAGGGTTGCACTTTGTGGACTACAACCAGCCAGAAAAAAAGCCGATAAAATCAACAAAATAAAATATTTTATCATAAACTTAATTTTATCAGAGTTGGAATCCCTTGTTCACCTTCATTAGCGATAAGAGCCTCACCACTTTCCAGAAAAGTAATGCCTTCTGGTTGATTAAAGATTGAGACATCAAGTTGCTTGACGTCAATGATTTTTCCCATTTGGTTCAAAACTACTATTATATTATCAACTGCTGAAACAATATAGATATTGTTGTTTTGGTGATGAATCGCAATGCCTGACGGCCGGAATTTGATTATTTTTTTACCGGACTTTGCCTCCAATTCTGCATTTATTGAATTGGCGAAATTTTCTATCTCCGTTATATCGATTATAAATATTGGTTCAGCGCTTAATTTTTTGTTTTCTAAATCAAAGGCATAAATATATCTTTTATCTTTGTATTCCTTACCATCTTCGGCTTTACTTTTGGTGGCAATCAATAGTCGGTTATTTTGAGGATCATAGCATAAGCCCTCGTTATTATTTGCTCCAATGGCTAAATTATATTCTATAGTCCTGTCTTTTGTTATATCAAAAAGAATCGCGTCGCTTCGGAGGACATAGAAATTTCCGTTGGCAAAAGCAACCCCTTCATAATCACCGGGATTACCAAATTCGATTGAGTCAGTGACTGTTTTTTTGTCCAGGTCATAGATATATATTACTCCATCCTCGTCTTGGATACCGGCAATCTTATTATTACCAATATAAGTTATGCCAGAAATTTCATGCAAATAACCCGGTAACGGGTAAGAGTAACCGTTTTCTTTCATGATTTTTGGGCTGAATTTTGAAAAAATATAAATAGCGCAGGCAAAAATAACTATCACTAAAATAATTAATACTTTAAAGTTTAGTATTTTTTTCATATTGTTAGTTCAGCTATCATTTATCTTAAAGTCCAACCGCCATCAACAATAATAGTTTGCCCGGTAATGTAACTGGCCTTTTCAGAAGATAAAAAGACAACAGCGTTGGCTATATCTTCGGGCTGGCCCATCCTGGATAAAGGAATCATGGCGATAGTCTGTTTCCTAGCTGCTTCAGCAGCAGTTCTTGGCTGGTCTGGCTGGCTGGCGCCTGGTGTGTCAATTGCGCCTGGTGCCACTGCGTTAACAGTAATCTTTCTTGGTGCTAATTCCAAAGCTAGAGCGCGGATCATACTATTTATACCGCCTTTAGAAGCGCAATAATGAACTAAACCTTCGAATCCAACAAATGAAGCAATCGAGGAAGTATTTATTATTCGCCCACCAGCGGACATAATCTTTACTGCTTCCTGAGAGCATAAAAATACGCTTTTTAAATTAACATCAATCACCTTGTCCCAGTCTGATTCTTTCATTTCAGCAAAAGGGACGAAGGGAAAGATGCCGGCATTATTCACTAAAATATCAAGCTGGCCGAATTCTTTCATCGTTTTTTTAAATAATTCTTCCACTTCTAATTTTTTAGAAACATCACATTTTACCGCCAAAGCCTTAACGCCAAGTTTTTCTAATTCTTCGGCGACTTTTTTGCAATCATTTTGGTCAATGTCTGAGACCACGACATTACATTTTTCTTGAGCTAAAGCCAAAGCAATCGCTTGCCCGATTCCCCTTCTTGCACCAGTGACGATGGCCACTTTATTTTCTAACAGCATAGTTTTAATCATTAATACTTATGGTTTTTATATTATATCAAAAAACCGCCCAAATGTCAGGCAGTTAAAAGTCAACTGTTAAATGTTAATTGTTAGATTGGGTCGTGCAGGGATCTGCGCCGGAGGCGCATCCGCCCTTTATTTTTTTGAATTGAGGCGGAGAACCTGCGACCATCAGCTTAAAAGGCAACTGAGCAAAAAATCAAAATGGGTCGTGCAGGGATCGAACCTGCGACCATCAGCTTAAAAGGCTGCTGCTCTACCAACTGAGCTAACGACCCATGATTCTATATTTTACACTTTATCTTGATTTAAAACCCTCTTTGATTTTAGATAGCCAGGCTTCCAGAGCGGCGATTGCTTCTTTACGAGCCAGTTCAAGTTCGCCTTTTAATTGGCTAATTTTTTCAAACACTGGCTCTTGCTCCTCTTTCGGTAAGGCCGGGTTGATTTCTTGAATTTTTGCGGCCAGTTCTTTTTCTAATTCTCTGACTCTTTGTTGAGCTTGAGTGAATTCTTCCTCTGCTAGATCTTTTTCTGATTTTTCTAGTTCATCCGGACTAATTTTTGGTTCTTGTTCCATAATCAATTTAATGACTTAGTAAGAGAATACTAGCAGAATTTTCCAAAAAAATCAAGTTTGGGTAATAAAAAAGATAATAACACAAAAGTTTTTATTTGGCAATTTTTTGCTTTGAATGGCTATTTTTTGATTTTTTGGTAAAATAAATAAGTATGAAACTACTTCGGGTTACAACGGTGATTTTATTCCCTCCCCTGCTATTTCTTTTGGTAATACTTTCCTTTGCTTTTAATCTGAGCTTCTACCAAAAGCAGTATGACAGAATTGAGGTCATGCAAAGTATTGGTAGAACTGATGCTGTTTTGCAGGCTGCCGCGGTTTATGATTATTTAAGTGGCAGAAAAGACCAATTGATCGGCGCTTACACTCCCAGGGAACAGCTTCATTTGGCTGACGTTAGAAATATAATTTTTTATATTAAACTTATTACTTTAGTTTTGGCTGTGCTGTTTATTGCCGCCTCTTTATGGCTTTATTTTAAAAGTGGAATTATTGGTTTAATTAAAGCTTTGCTTTGGTCAAACATTGTTTCCCTAATCATTTTTTTAGTTCTAATCGTTTTATTTACCTTGAATTTTAATTGGCTTTTTTTAGTGTTTCATCAGGTAATGTTTAGGAACGATTTTTGGCAGCTTGATCCCAATACTGAGATGCTTATCAATTTGTTCCCGCCGCAGTTTTTTGTCGCAATGATCAGCCGGATTTTTTTAGTCACAATAATTATTAATATTGTTATTATTTGTTTAGCCCTGTTGGCAAAGCAGATTAAAAAAAATCCAGCCGTTTAACTTCGGCGGCTGGATCTATCTAGAATGTAGCAATCTATTTTTTGATAATTGGGACGCCGGCCATATCGCCGATGACATTTATCAATTCGGAATTGGAGTTGACCACAATCTTGGTATTTTGTGACAAAGCTGTTTCTACCGCTTCAAGCTTTCTTAGAAGTTGAGCATTACCTTTAAAATACATTTCTGCTGCTTCATTAACCAACTTAATCGCTTCGGCTTCGCCTTCGGCTTGAAGAATTTTGCCTTGCTTGATACCCTCGGCTTTTTTAATTTGGGCGCGCTTTTCGCCGTCCGCTTGAGTCTCCACAGCATTGGCATAGTCAATTGCGGCGATTTTTTCGTTTTCCGCTTTAACCACTTTATTCATGGTCTCCTGCACGTCTTTGGGAGGATCAATTTCTTTCAGCTCGGTTCGGACAATATCAATGCCCCAAGTTTTAGTCTCTGTTAGTAAAGTTTTTAAAAGTTCAGAGTTAATTTTGTCCCGTTCAGAATTGGCGGATTTCAAAGTCAAGGTGCCGATGATGTTTCTTAGAGTGGTCCGGGCCAAACTGACAATCTGCTGTTTGTAATTATTGACGTTGTATTGGCAGTTTTTAATACTTTCTTCGTCATTTTTAACCTTGAAGTAAACCTGGGCATCAACCCGGGCATTAAGGTTGTCGTTAGTGATAATCTCTTGCGGTTCGGCGTCAACCATCTGTTCGGTGATGTTAATTTTATAAATTTTTTCAACGACCGGAATCCGCCAATGAAGGCCCGGCTGGGCAAAACGGTTATATCTGCCGAATCTTTCAACTAAAAAGCGTTCAATTGGCCTGACAACAAACAAGCCGCTTAAGCCCAAAACGAGCAGTAGAATGGCGGCAATAATGGCATAGGTGGTAAGCATAGGTTTTTCTTAAGATTTAAAGGGGTAATTAGTCTGATCAAATTAAATGGTTGTCACAGGCGACCAGGAAATTGCTCGCCTCGCTGAGACGCGAGGCGAAGCGGGTGTCGTTCGGTTCAAATGAACGCAAGTGTTCATCTATCTCTTAATAGCAATTATAGGCCGTGGCTGGATTTATTTCAAGCCCGAGTGGATAATCCCGTTTAATTCAGTGGATATTTTGTGGCCAATTTTGGCTTGTAACAATAGGCTAAAATAGTGTAAGATGAAATAACTAATAATCTAATTTTGATATGAATCAACGTAGCGAAAATTTTGATAAAATTCCACCCCAAAATGTTGAAATGGAACAGTCACTTTTAGGCGCTTTATTGATTGATAAGGACGCCATTGTTAAAATTGCCGATATTATCACGGGTGATGATTTTTATAAAGATACCCACCGCTTTATTTTTGAAACCATGAAAGAATTATATGAACGGCGAGAACCTATTGATCTACTCAGTTTAGGCAGCCGGCTGGAAGAGAAAGGTCAGCTGGAGACAATTGGTGGCCGGAGTTATTTGACCACTTTAGCTAATACGGTTCCGACTTCCAGTCATGTGGTTCATTATGCCCAAACGGTCCAAAGTAAGGCAACTCTGCGGCGGTTACTTAAGGCTTCGGCGGAAATTACCGAATTAGGCTACCGCGAAACTGAAGACATTAATCAACTTTTGGATGAAGCCGAACAAAAACTGTTTGGTGTTTCCCAAAAATACTTAAAACGAACTTTTATTCCCATTACTGATGTTTTAACCGAAACTTTTGATCGGATTGACGAATTACATCGCGACTCAGGTAAATTACGCGGTGTGCCGACTTATTTCACGGATTTGGATAATGTTTTGGCTGGCCTCCAAAAATCAGACTTAATTATTTTAGCGGCACGGCCTTCGGTTGGTAAAACAACTTTGGCTTTGGATATTGCCAGAAATGTGGCGATTAGAGCCAAAGAGCCAGTCGGCATTTTCAGTCTGGAAATGTCCAAGGAACAGTTAGTTGACCGCCTGCTTTGTGCTGAAGCCGGAGTTGATCTTTGGAAGATGCGGACGGGTAAATTATCCGACCAGGGAGAAAATGATGATTTCAGCCGGATCAACCACGCCATGGGAGTGCTTTCTGAAGCTAAAATTTATATTGATGATTCGGCTAATGCCAATGTGATGGAAATCAGAACTAAGGCGCGCCGGCTGCAAGCTGAACACGGCTTGGGTTTAATCATTATTGACTATTTACAGTTGATGGAAGGCCGAAGCAATAAAGAAAATCGGGTTCAGGAAGTTTCCGACATCTCCCGTAACCTCAAAGCGATTGCCCGTGAGCTTAATATACCGGTGTTGGCTTTGTCTCAGCTTTCGCGGGGTGTTGAATCACGCGACACTCATATCCCCCGCTTGGCGGATTTACGCGAGTCCGGTTCAATTGAGCAGGATGCTGACGTAGTTTTGTTTATTTATCGGGAAGCTGTTTATTACCGGGATTTACCGCCAGACAAAGCTCATTTGGCCGATATCATTATTGCCAAGCATCGTAATGGACCGACTGGCAAAATTAAACTTTTCTTTGATGAGCATAATGTTACTTTTAAAAACGCTGAGCGAAAAATCACTGATGAAGAAATCAATTTTGCCGCTTAATTAATTTTTTGTTTTGATGGCTCAATTTCCTGCTTCCGTTAAGGAACTAATTGACCAATTTACTAAATTGCCCGGCATCGGTCCCAAAACCGCTGAACGGCTAGTTTTTTATTTACTCAAACAACCAAAAGAAAATTTGGTTAAATTTGGTTTAGCCCTGGAGCATTTGAAAGATAAAATTATCATTTGTCAGCAGTGTCAAAATTTTTCCGAAACTAATCCCTGCTTGATTTGTAGCGATAAAAAAAGAAACGCAAAAGTAATCTGCGTCGTGGCTACACCTCAAGATTTATTATCTTTAGAAAAGACTAACGAATACCAAGGCGTTTATCACGTCTTGGGTGGTGTCATCGATCCATTGGAAGGTATCACCCCTGATCAATTGAAGATTAGAGAGCTCGTTGAACGGGTCAAAAAAGATGGCATTTTGGAAATCATTTTAGCTTTAAGCCCGGATTTACCAGGTGAAACAACTATGCTTTATTTGACAAAATTACTCAAACAGATTAAAACTATAAGGATCACTCGTTTGGCTCAAGGTTTGCCAAGCGGCAGTGATCTGGAATATGCCGATGAAGTTACTTTGACCTCGGCCCTACGGGGTCGAAAAGAGGTCTAGTACCTCTTAGGGAGGAATCCATGGATAGACCATTGAGTGCTATCGGTATTACAGATGCCAATGGAACGACCCATTTCTATCGGCTAGCCGCCGGTGCGGCTTCAGCGCCGCCTCCGGCAGCTGAGGCACAAGCGGCGCAAAGTCCGACCGAGCCAGCAGAGGCTGTTCACAGCGAAACAGAACAGTAAACAACCCTGTTAGGAGGTAAAGTGATGACGAATTCGATTGGCTCAGTGACTGGGCCGAATCGATTCGGCCCACCGTCACCCAACCCAGCTGGTCCGGCTGCTCAGCAAAATGGCGTCGGCTTGCAGAGACTCGCTGATACCAGAAAACCGGAGACCGCCCCGGACTTTCGTGAAGAGCTGACTCGAGCCATAGCTCAAGAGGCAGCAGCTAAGGGAACGACAGTTGTATCCCGTTCTCTAACTGCAACAGTTGGTGATGATGCGCTAAAGCGACGACCTCCTTATTGTGGGCGACGCCGTGGCCAGCGCTCCTGCCCGGAAGAAGAGCTAGTCTCTACCGAGCCGGTAGCACCCCCAGTTGCCACCGAGGAACATCAGACCGACATCCTGGCATAATCGAAAGCGCCCGATTGAGTTCGAGCGCTTCTTTTTATTATAATATTCAGCCCGGGGTTTACCCGGGCTATTAAGTAAGTTTAAATTTTTTCGATTTGAATCAAGGAATATGGCTGACGATGACCGACCCGTTTTTTGTAGCGGGTTTTGGCTTTGTATTTGACAACTGATATCTTTTTGGCCCGGTCCTGTTTCAAAATTTTGGCTTCAACCTTGGAACTAAGCAACGGTTTGCCGATTTCCACTTTTTCGCCCTTTTCATCAGTAATTAAAAGTGTATCAAACTTAACTAAGCTGCCTTCTTTAGCGGGTAGTTTTTCAACTCTGATTTTATCGCCAGCTTTGACCAGATATTGTTTACCGCCGGTTTTAATAACTGCTAAATCCATAAAATAATAAATAATTTATAAGGTATAATCTAGTTTAGCTTGGATTTTAAAATAAGTCAACCCCTTCTCATTAGAACTAAAATTAAAGAAAAAAGCTGCGATCCATGAGGAAACGCAGCTCGAAGTTGTGGGTGGCTCTTGACTGAAACTAGTCTCAGTCTTCAATCAACCCATTGCGGTCGATTGGGATGCCAGTCCAGCAGTAGGTACAAAGCTGGTCTTTTGGTAGGCCAATAGCCGCAACCATGTCGTCCAGTGTCAGGTACTTAAGGCTTGTCGCCTTGATCCAGGTGCCGATTTTGGCTACCATCCGGGCATAGTGATCGGAATCTGGATCAAGATAAGCTGAGACATCATCAATTGGTGACCCCTCGAGCTCCAAGATCGACCGGCGCGCGGCCAGTTCATCGAATTCGCGTGTTGCCCGCAGATTAGGACAGGGCCACATCAAAGGCGGACAGGCTACCCGGATATGGACTTCTTGGGCTCCGAGCTCATAGAGGTTTCTTATCCGTTTGTGCAGCTGCGTGCCACGGACAATTGAATCCTCGCAGAAAAGCAGTCGTTTGCCTTCAATCAGTTCCATAACGGGCAGCAATTTCATTTCCGCGATCATGTCACGGAGTGCCTGAGTAGCAGGAAGGTAGCTTCGAGGCCAAGTCGGAGTGTATTTCATCAGGGGTCGGCCGAAGAGCATTCCAGACTTGTTAGCGTAACCAATCGCATGTCCGGTTCCTGAATCAGGAATACCAGCGACAATGTCTACTTCAACATTGTCATGCGAAGCCAGGGCAGCACCGCAACGGTTCCGGGCCGGTTCCACACCAATGCCCTCGTAGGCGGAAGCGGGAAATCCGGCGTAAACCCAATTGAAGGCGCAGGTACGGCAATTGCCTTGGCAGCCCTTTGTCAGAGTGGTTATTCGAGATTGGGATACCTGGACGATTTCGCCGGGTTTGAGGAAATGGTGCGTTTTGATGCCCAGATTGAAGAAGCTACTGACTTCTGATGCCAGAGCAACAACTCCGCCATCTCCCCGGCCCAAGACTAAGGGCGAGACGCCGTAACGGTCACGAGCACCGATCATCCGGCCGTCGGAGAAAATCATGATTAGCGATAGGGACCCGGTAATCCTTGACCACATATGCCGGATTCCTTCAACTAGATCGGCTTTTTCTTCCATCAGGCGGATCACCACTTCGGCGATATTGATTTTTCCGTTTTCCCTCAAGGAAAACGAACCTTGGGTCCCCAGTTCTTTTGCCAATTGATTGAGGTTTGGTACCCGTCCGACTGTGACAATTGCCACGTCCCCAAAGCGACTGCGATACATCAGCGGCTGTGGGTCACGATCCGAAATAATGCCCAGGCCAAACTTGATTGGCGTCTCCACTGCCTCACTGCGGCGGATCATTTCGGCAATGTCTTGTTCGAACAGATCCCGGAAATGCTTACCGTCTGAGATGCTATGGATTTCCGACAGGAAAACTTTACCCATCAGGAATGCCACGCCGGCGTTTTCCGCGCCTAAGTGGGAATGGTAATCGGTCATATAGAAGATTCTTTTGACGCATTCTTCGGTGGAATGCGCTAAACAACCAACGAAGCCGCTCATAGTTTTATCCTCCCCTTATCCGTTGAGGTTGATCTGCCAAATTGAAAAAGGGCTACGCCCCTCCGGCTCCATTTTACTTATTTGTCACTATATTGTCAAATCTAAAGAAGTTTAGAAATATAATAGTCAACCGGGGCGAAGTTGTCGGTCAGGATTGGCAGACTGGGATCCAGTTCCAGCGGGCCTTCCCAGAGGTGTTCCAGTAGTTCCTTTTGCTTGGATGTTGCTTCTTTTACTAGCTCTTGTTTGGTAAGCCGCGTTTGATTTTTGGTAGCAATGAGAACTAAGTTTTGATATTTGCCTTGGTTTTCCCCGTTATAATAGCGGGTGGGAAAAAGATAAAGTTGAGGAAAGACTGATTGTAAAGTTTTATATTCCGCTTGGAATAATTTTGCTTTATCCCCGTCTAAAGCGGCAATAATATTTAAAATGAAGATGCCATCATCAGTCAGTGAGTTATAGATTTTTTCCGCTGCTTCTTTGGTGGTTAATTGAAACGGAATTGAATAATAAGAGCTGAAGGCATCGCCATAAATCACATCGAATTTTTCCCGGTTATTATTTAAAAAAATTCGGCCATCTTGGTGGTCAATTTTTAGCCTTGGGTTATCTTGAAGCCAAAAATATTGTTTGGCAACTTCGGTAACTTTAGGGTCAATTTCGACAACTGTCATTAGGGCCTTGGGAAAACGTTTTAAAAAATCGCGGGGCGCCACATAGGCCCCGCCGCCTAAAGTTAAAGCTTTTTCAATTTTTGGTTTGAATAAGGTATCTAAGCGATAGAATTGGTGGTAAGAAGCATAAAGTTCATTTGGATTTTTATAGACGCCGGAATGGCTTTCGGTGGCTAAATAAAGAATTCTCACTTCTTCATTATTTTTATCAATAGTATCTTTGACAATAATATGATTGTAAGCACTATCACCTTCAAAAACAAATTGTGAGGGCACGAGCTGATTAAGCGACCAAATAATGATCACTAATATTAAAGCAATGGCTTTAGTTTTTTTGCCGCCGCCAAGCAAAGCCGTGATTATTAAAACGGCGCTTAGACCGAAAAGAATTTGAGTGCTGCCAAAAGTTGGGATTAAATAAAACCCGGCCAAAAATGTGCCAGCAATACTGCCAATCGTTGATAAAGCATAAAGATTGCCAGCCACCCCGCCGGAATTTTCAATTTTTTCTATTTTAAGCCGGAGGGCATACGGTGAAACCATACCGAGCAAAACACTTGGTACAGTAAAAAGAATTAAAGTCGCTAGGATTGAGCCGGTTTTTACCCCTAATTCTATTGCACTAAATAAAACCAGGTCTTTAATTAAGGTAATAATCAAAATACTTAAACCAGCCGCAAAGATGATAGCGGCTAAAAATTTTAGTTTTGGGTTATTCGCCGAGAAATGGCCACCTAAATAATAGCCTAAGCTTAGAGCCCCTAAAATTACTCCGATCAGGCTGGCCCAGACAAAAATTGAATTCCCCAGGTAAGGGGCAAGAATTCTTGAGCCAATGAGTTCTAGAATCATTACCACGGTACCAGCGATAAAAACAATAATTTCCAGCCGACCGATTTTAAATTTTTCTTTGAGCATGCGGATGTTTTAATTTATAAATAATTACTAATGTTGCGGCTAAAATTAACATAAATAAAGCTAAAATCCCCAAAGCAATAATTTTTCCTTTGGATGGCAGGGACAAGGAGGCTAAACCAAAAATTGCTGTTAAAAGGTATAAAAAAATTACGGCTTGGCGGTGGCTTAAACCGATATCTAAAAGGCGGAAATGGAGGTGCTTGCGGTCGGCGGCAGCCGGCGAATGACCCTGCCAAAGCCGCCGGATAATTACCCATAAAACATCAAGGATTGGTACGCCCATAATCAAAAGCGCCGTGGCAATTTTGGAGCCGGAAATTATGGACAGAACTCCGAGCATAAAACCACAAAAGACACTCCCCCCTTCGCCGAGGAAAATTTTAGCCGGATGCCAATTAAAGACCAAAAAACCTAAACAGGCGCCGGCCAAAATCAAAGCCATAATAGAAGTTCCGGAATACGGAATATCCCAATATAAGCTGACGATAAAGATAATTATTGAACCAATAGCGGTAATGCCAGTGGCCAAACCATCCAAGCCGTCAAGAAATTTGGTGGTGTAAATCATTCCCAAAAGCCAAAGAAAGGCAATCGCTATTCCCAAGTGGCTGGGAAATTCTAAAATGCCGCCAAAGGGATTGGTAACAAATTGGATTTTTACTCCCCCGGCCAAAAGCAGCAGAACCGCTAAAAGCGGGAAAAACAATTGCTGAACCGGTTTGAGGTTATATCTGTCATCCAAGTAGCCGCCGATCATTAAAATGCCGCCACCAAGCAAAATCACCAAAATATAAATATTAGAGATTCTCAGATCTTGGATATAGCCTAAAGACCAAAAAATAATCGTCGTCAAACTAAAGGTTAAAAAAAGCGCCAATCCGCCTAAAAGTGGGATTGGTTTGGTATGGATCTTACGGGGGGTTGGTAAATCAACAATATTCAAATTTTGTGCAGTTTTTTTAACTAAAGGAGTTAAAATCAGAGCCAGTAAGAATGCCAGAACTAAAGGGAATAGATAAAACATGGTTATATAACTTTAGCTTTTTCAATCACAATTCTACCGCCGGCTTCTAAAACTATAGTATCGCGCCGGCCAATTTGCCCGGCCAAAAACGAATTGGCTAAAGGATCTTGAATTCTTTGTTGGATCACCCGGCGCAGGGGTCGGGCGCCGAATTGGGGGTCAAAGCCGGCCTCAGCCAATTCGGCGATGGCTTGGTCAGTGACTTTAAGCCCAACTCCCTTTTCGGCTAAATTTTTTGCCACCTTATTAATCATTAATTGGGCAATAGTTTTAACGTCATCCATTGATAGTGGTTTAAATACAATAATTCCGTCAAACCGGTTTAAAAATTCCGGCCGGAAGTACTGATTTAATTCCTGATCCATTAATTGTTTTTTGATTTCTTCGATTGGGATATTTTGTTTAACTTTTTCCTGAATAAATTTAGTATTAGCGTTGGAGGTTGCAATAATAATGGTATTAGTGAAATCAATAGTTCGGCCCGAATTATCGGTTAAGCGGCCATCGTCCATAATTTGTAAAAAGATATTTAAGATATCAGGATGAGCTTTTTCGATTTCGTCCAACAAAATTAAGGAGAAAGGATTTTTTCTTACGGCTTCAGAAAGGTAGCCGCCCTCGTTATCGCTGCCAGAGCCGGCCGGGGCGCCAATCAGGCGACTGATACTGGGTTTTTCTTGGTATTCGGACATATCTAAACGAATCATATTTTCCTCAGCGCCGAAATAAACTGCCGCTACAGTTTTGGCTAGTTCCGTTTTACCCACACCAGTTGGTCCAAGAAATAGTAAATTAACAATTGGTCGGGCTTTATCGCGCATTTCCGCCCGCGCCCGACGGAGGCTGGATGCGACCATATCAACTGCTTCTTGTTGATCAACTACTCGTTCATGAATTTTTTGCTCTAAGTTCAGCAGTTTCTCGGATTCTTCTTTGGTAATTTCGGACAAGGGAATATTAGTTTTTGCCGAAATTATTAAAGCCACGTCGTTAGCGGTGACCACGCTATTTTTTCCCTTTTGCTCACGAGTGTGGCCAGCTACTTCCTGTAGAATTTCAATGGCCTTTTCGGGCAAGAAACGATCATGCAAATAGCGGTCAGAAAGTTCAACTATTTGGGCAATAGCATCATAAGAAAAGAATATTTGGCTTTGATATTCAAAGGTGCCAACTTTGGATTCTAAAATTTGAATCGCTTCATTGCCCGAAACTTCATTAATGTCGACTTTTTCCAAGACATTATCCAAAGAACTTTTGCCCTCGATGTAGCGGCGATAATCAGGTGGCGTAGTTGTGGCCAAACACATTAGACTATTATTAGCCAGGGTTTGTGATAAGACATCAGCCAGATCAATACTGCCTTTTCGACCCGGCGTAATGCCGATCATATTATGAATATCACTAACATATAGAATAATATTGCCTGAGCGACGAATTTCATTGATTACTAGCATTAATCTTTGCTGGGCTTCTTCCGGGGAGGCGCCACTAACTAATTTGGCAACACTCAAACTGACTAATCTTTTGTCTTTCAGAAATCCCGGGACATTTTCTTCAACCATTCTTTGGGCAATGCCTTCAATAATGGTATTTTTTCCGACTCCAGGGTTGCCGACTAAAATTGCGCTACTACGAGTTCCCCCCCCGCGCATGATATTAAAAATACTTTCAATTTCCTTTTCGCGGCCAACGCAGGGCAAAAGATAGCCGTATTGGGCTAAAATCGTCAAATCTTGGCTGAAGGCATCTAAAGTCGGTGTGGCAATAGCAGTCATAGAGCGATTCATCGTTGACCGCGGCCGCAGGCTTGCTCTTTTGCGAAAATGCTGCCAGTTAGCTTTTAATTGTTTTCTGATTCTCAGCCAGGCGATGACATTAGTAATTTTATCTGAAGTAACATTTAAGTCATAAAGTAACTCTTTGACTTCATTGTCTGGTGAGACTAAAGCTTCTAGTAATTCAGTGAGCTCAACTTTTTTTTGCCGTAATTGGAAGGCCAAAAAGTATGCTTGGAAAATAATTTCTTTGACCTGATGGCTTAAAATTACGGCCGCACCCTCTTGTTCATATTGGGCGGCTAAAGTATTTCTAATTTTATTTTTTAAAGTGGTAAAAGAAACCCCGAGGCGGCTGAAGATAATCTGGGTTTGGTCGAAAGTCAAAAGCGAGATGAATAAATGGATTGGGTTAGTCTGGAAGTCTTTGTACCGATTGGTCAATTGCCAAGATTTAGTAATTGCTTGCTCGGCTTCAAAGGTAAAATATTCAGTAATATTTATTTTTTTATTTTTTGGTAAATTTTTTGCCTCAATCCAGCCTAAAGGCCGAAAATCTAAAGTTTGGGCATGGTATTCTTTTTTTGGGATATATTTGATTTTTTCCAATTCTCGATTGAAGCGGTAGACTAAATAGCCGTCAGTTAAAAGTGAGAGCCAAAAAATAAAAAGCTGCCAGTTTCTGATCTGGTATAAATACCAAATTGGTGTTCTGACATTAATAAAAGCCACAATTACCCAGCCCAGCATTATTAGTCCCAAGGCGCCAAAGAGAAACAAGGAAAGATTGATCAGGTTTTTAACTAATTGTTTAGTTTCATCTTGGGCAATTTGCAAAAAACTAATTTGTTTGTCCCAATAAAGAAGTTCATTGCCGGTCCAGGCCATCATCCCTAAGCCTTGGCATTCAGAACAAGTTTTTCGTTCTAATTTTCCTTGGCCCTGGCAGGTAGGGCAAGTTAATAATTGAATCTGATTTTTTTTAGAATCTTTTTCCATTTTAGCTAAAAAACCATAAAAAATTAACAACTATTTCATAGCCTACTAAAACGGGTAGGAATATCCAGGCTAAAAATAAAATCAGGATTAAAATTATCCAAAATAAAAGCAAAATTGACCGGACAATAATTTGAATAAGACGGGCAAAAAAGCTGATGATTCGCCCCTCAATATCATACTGGCCAAACATCGGCGTAAAAAGATTTTTTATCCAGACAGCGATTCCCAAGACTTCGGCTTGATTTTTGATTTCCTGTAAGCAGCCTAAGCCGACTTTAGCTAACCCTTTGGAATACCACCACACAGGCCAATATAAAATATCACCAATTAAATCAATAATGATGTAGCGAATTGAAGTATAAGCAATATTCTTTGGCATATTTGTTTTATATTATACCATAAAATTGGCGAAACAAAAAACCGAAGACTTCAGATTAGTTTCGGCTCATTTAAGTGTTTTTCATTTAAGAGAAGGGTCGCCGAGCAGGAAACCTTTACCTCGCGGTGCGAAGCTGGTTTCCTGCCCAGGCGTATGTGCATTGGGCGCGATTTGGTCCGTTAAGGGATCTTGTTGGGCCGCGTGAGATCGCTAGCTAGCATTTTCCGCCATCCTATAGGCGGATTCATATCGGCCGTGGCACTCACTTGTCGCCTCTTGCTTGTCCCTTAGTCGTGACCAGACGTTCACCCACACGAGAATATCTTATAGTAAGCTTTATTATTTGTCAACGGATATTTATTTGATATTAAAAAGCTCATTAAAGCGCTGCTTGATTACTGATTTGATTTTTTCTTCAGAAACAAAGGTAGTCACAATCCCGGGCACTTCAGCTTCGCCGATTACTTCCTGGTCAGTGACAATCACCAGGCCGGAAAATTCCAAATCAAGAAACATCTTGGAGACCCCAAAAGAAAAACGCATGATATTATTTTCCCAGGTTTTTTCCGGGTCAATCACTGTAATGCCAGGAAATTTTTGTTTCATCATCTCGCTCAGGTAAGTGTCTATTTTTTTAATTGCTTCTTGTTGGGTAGTCTGATGTGGTAAAGTTAATCGCATAGAATTTTTGTTTAAACCTTTGACAATTTTTTAAAATTAAGGTATAACAGAGTAATGATGAAATAGGTCTTTGTGGTGCTAACCAGAGAGGGGTAGCAATAATGAACAATGATTCCGAAGGTAGCTTCTTGGCTAAGGTTTTAGTGGCGGCAATAATTGTCACCGCTGCGGCCTGGGTCTTCTACCAGATGATTTTGATGGGTCAAGGCAAACCCTAGTTGGCCAGCCCATTTTCCGCTTCCGTTTCCGCAACTCGGCTTTTGCCGAGTTTTCTTTTTATTAATTATTTATACCACTGACAAACTCCAGTGACACAACCGCAGCTTAAGTTGTATTTAGTCTCATCATAACAATCCTTCCATTCACAGGTGCTGGTAATACTTTCACTTTTACCGTGGCAAATCTGGCCAGAACAACCGCCGACCTTACAATCAGCATCGGTTTGGCATTCAACTTTAGTAGACCTACCACAAAAACCGCCAAGATTAGTGGTGTTACGAGTAGCTTTATTATCACCGCGGTATTGGTCAGCATAGTCTGGGCAATATTCTTCCCACATTCGCATACATTTTTGCTGAGATGGGCACCAGGAATAGCCAGCGGCAGTCAAGCAGTCATGTTCATCCTTTTGGCCGCCAATAAGTTGATCATTGGTATTATTGTTAGGAGGAATGACTGGAGTTTTAGCACAGCCGGCTAAGATAAAAACCGCGCTTAAAATTAGTGTGGAGAGTAAAAGTGTTTTTTTCATAGTCTTCCCCTTTTAATTGCCTGACGAATCTCAGACATTAAGGATAAGTAAAAATTCAAATTATTCAGTGTTGCCAGCCTCATTCCCAGCGGCTCATTAGTTTTTAATAAATGATGCAAGTAGGCCTTAGAGTATTGTTTCAGATTGGTGTTGTTGATTGGCGATAAATCAGACTTGTATTTGGCGTTGGTGATGTTGATGGTTTTATAAAAGCTTTGAACCTTGAACAATGAACTTTGAACTTGCTTGTTCTTAGTTCCAAGTTCTAAGTTCTTAGTTTTCCAAAGATACAGCCGTCCGTGTCTGGCTTCCCTGGTCGGAATAACGCAGTCAAACATGTCGATCCCCTGCTTGACCGCGGCAACAATTTCTTCCGGTTTTCCTAGCCCCATTAAGTAACGGGGTTTATTTTCGGGCAAATGTGGCATTACCCAGTTTAAAATCTGTTTCATTTTCTCGCGCGGTTCACCAACCGCTACCCCTCCAATGGCATAACCATCAAAGTTAAGGGCGGTAATTTCTTTTACTGATTGTAAACGTAGATCTTTGTAGATTCCGCCTTGGATGATGCCGAAGAGCTTTGGGCTGTGAGCTTTGGGCTGTGAGCTTTCTTTGCATCGTTTGGCCCAGCGAGTAGTTCTTTCCATTGCTTCTTTAACTTTGTTTTTTGTTGCTGGGTAGCCAATGACTTCATCTAAAACCATGGCAATATCAACGCCTAAATCTTTTTGAATCTGAATTGATTTTTCTGGTGTTAAAAAATATTTTTTGCCACTTTGCGGATCGGCGAACTCTACTCCTTTCTCGGTAACTTTTCTGAGGTTAGCCAGGGAGAATACCTGAAAACCGCCGGAATCAGTTAGAATTGGTCTGGGCCAGTTCATAAACTGATGTAATCCCCCGCTTTTTTTAACCAATTTTTCTCCTGGTGCTAGTAACAAATGATAAGTATTGGCCAAAATAATCTGGGCACCAAGACTGTGCAGTTCAGCAGAATCAAGATTTTTAACTGCACCTTTGGTGGCAATCGGCATAAAAAAAGGACCCATAATGTCCCCGTGTGAGGTTGCAATTTTAGTTAGTCGAGCTTTAGTGTGGCTAGATTTTTTTAATATTTTAAACATAAAAAGAATCAAGGTTTAAGAATTAAGAATCAAGGTTAGTATTCCTTGATTCATGATTCTTGATTCTTAATTCTGCAATTTTACTCAGTGATATCGATGACTAACCCTCGGCCGCCGCCGATTGGGTCATCCTCGAGGTTGGAAGTGACCGATTTGCCGGTTTTGTTAATCTCCGAATCAGTGCTTTGGTCGGTTGCCTTAAAGTAAGTTTGATCCGTTAGAATTAATAATTTTCTAACTTGTTGCTGGGTTGGCGTAACGGAAACATCAAACCAGGCATTTATTTCATTAAAACCTTTGTCCGGCGGGATCCGATTGATCTGCCAGCTGATTTTGCGATCTTTGGCGCTGTAACTGATTTCTCCGGCTTTAGCCAAAAATTTATTGGCCCATTCAACTCCTGCTGGCAGGACCGTACTGACTTCGACATCTTTTACTTCATGAAGACTGTTGGCTAAATACCAATAGATGCGAAAAGTAGTTTTTTGGCCAACAACCGGTGGTAAGGGGCCAGTGCCAACAGCAATATTATCGTCATCAAAGTAACGGCCCTCAATTTTTAATTGAATATCAGTATTAATATTATTAGTAATTTCATCACCCGAAATTGTTAAATCTTCAACGGTCAGGTCGCCGATTTTTGTCATCGTGGCTGTGGCCTTACTGATAACTTGGAGTGAAGCATTATCCATATCAATATCTTGGGCTTCCTTGACCTGAATTGAAAAATCGATTGTTCCTTCGTCTAGCGGCCTGACCAAATCCAATTCCGAAATTTGGTCTTTACTCCAAGTAATTTTATTACCATCAATTGTTCCCGAATGTTTATCGTCTAAAGTTTCCCAATCTAAGATATCGGAATCCAAAGTTACAGAAAAAGAAACATCGTCGAGGTCTTTTTGACCTAAATTTTTATAGACAACGGAATAAGTTAGAATTTGGCCAAAATTAATCGGTTGATCCTGGTTTGAGGCATTAATAATAAGATTAAGATCTAAATTTGGTTTAATAATCTGGGTAATGATTGATTTCTCTTGTTGGAGGGAAAATTCTTCATCCGTTTCCCCCAGAAAGCCGATTTGGACTTTAAAATTAGCTTCCGGCGCTTGGTCATCAGCCAGATAACCACCAGTGATTTCGATTTCCCCTTCTTGTTTTTTTTCTAAATTTTCAATCAGCCATTGATTATTTAAATTACGAGCATCTTCTTCTTGATGAAAAGGTTCCGGTTTTGATTCTTGAAAAATAAAATTGGCTGGATAAACAGCAAAGATTTTAATTTTTGTTAAATCTTGTTCAGAATTATTGCGGTAAGAAATTTTGTAAGTTGCCTTTTTTTCCGGTAAAATTTGCTCTGGCCCAGAAATATTAATTTCTAAAATTGAAGAAGTAATTTGGCAGCTGAAAGAAGTGGTTTCTTTAAAAGAGGAACTAAAATTTTCGGGCTGGAAGGTGGCAGTCGCATTGATCGTTTTAATTGAACCAACTTCGCCGATTAATTTTCCTTTGATTTCAATTTTACCGTTATCCCCTCGTGCCAGGTTACCTAATTTCCATGATGACTTTGAATCATCATTTGGCTCCGGTGTTGCTGAAATGAATTCAAAGCCATCCGGGTAACGAAAAATAATTTCTAAATTGTTTAAATTAGTTTTCTCTATATTTTTATATTCTAAAACATAGGTTACCTCATCACCGGAAGCAATGCTTTGTTGGCTTTTTATTTCAAGCTTAATACTTTTATTTGAGAAAACTTCACCTGGATTAAAAATAATAAATCCTAGCCAGCTAATGGCTGCCAGTAATAAAATTATGCCCAAAAAACTGATGAGAAATATTTTGAGGCGGCCCTTTCTTTTTACTTCCAAATGGGAAATATCAGGCAGACTACCATCTCTATTGCTATAAATATTCATCAATCCTTTGCGGATAATTAAATCATCTTTTCTAGCTTTGTCTTCTCTTTGGAGATCTTTTAATCTTTCTGGTTTCATATTATTTATTAATTAAAACTACCCCATAAAATTGATCAGTAGTAAGGATAGCACTAAAAATAGTTCCACTTTCATTGCCTGGCAAATCGGCCGGGAATTTCGCTAAAGGTTGCAATTTATCATTTAATCTTAAATAGCTTTTAAATTCACTGCCGATACTACCCAATTGTTTTTGGGCTAGCAGACTATAATAAAAGGTATTTTGGCCTTCCAGAGCTAATTTGAAGGGCAGGCGGTATTTGATAGTGGTCTCTTGAACTTCACCCGGTTTAAGCTGGAGCCAGTTGCCAAATACGGTTTTGCCTTTTTCTTTGTAAATATCGGTGTCACTTTTTTCATCTTTCGTATGTTCAGTTTCAATACTAATTAAATCTAAGTCCTTTTGATAATCAGGGGCGGGTTTTTCAAAAAGTTCAGCTGGCGGAGACTTAAATCCCTCAGCACTCATAAGCGTGCTGCCTAAGGGTACATAGAATCGGACATAACTATTATTTTGAACACCGGTAAAAATATTATCCCCCTTTATTCCGGTATGGCGACGGATTAGTTTGACCGTATTAATGATTGAGCCATCCTCTTGAATTTCGGCCTGGTGCTCAATAGTTTCTTTAATCACCCGATCGGTTTTTGCTCCGGCAATATTACTTTGAACTACTGATAAATAATCACCCTCAGTTTGTCTAAGCTCACCTGCCCAGCCAAATTGCTTGATTAGTTCTTCTGTTTTTTGATCATTAAAGTAAACTAAAAATTGTTTTTCGTTTAATTCTTGCTTTAAAGCATCAACCAATTTTCCAATTTCTTCGCTATTGGCATTGAAAACTCTTTCTAAGAGCTTGGGGGCTAGGTCAGCAATAAATTGTTTTGGTCGATTCTCTTCTTTGTCATATTCCAGCTCAACAATTTTTTGGGTTTCTTCAACAAAGTTGGCGCTGGTAATATCCCGGCCGTATTCCGGCATGCTAATCGGCCCAAAGATTTCCAGGAGTTTTTCCATAAAAGTCGAAGTGATAGTGATTACTCCGTCAACGCTTGGACCGCCAGCATTCTGGTAAAACCATTCTATTTTTTCCGCCGTCGCTGGATAGTCTGGCCACCAATTGGCATCCTGAAATTCCCAGCGCGAGTTAATCAGATGAAGAGGCTCCGGTGAAATCACCTTTGGTATTAATTGACCTTGAATGGCGTAAGTGCCGCCTCCCGGTATTTCTATTTTTTTAATTTCTCCGCGATCAATATCCAGTAAGGCAAAGCTACCCATAAAACCGCCGCCACCCCGCAGTTCATTGTTATTAAGAAATATTACAAGATAACGTTGCCATTGATTGGCGCCAAGGACTTTTAGTAAGGTATTATTAATATCATAAAGTTCGATTAAGCCTTCTTTAATAGTTGGTAGATAACTCAGAACTTTTTCAAATGACTCGCGGTGTTCGGGAGGTAAATCACTAACTTGAATGCTTTTTATTTTCTCTTCAGCCTCATTAAATTGGGTGATAATTTTATTCAAATCCAGTCTAAATTCAGATAAAGAATTGTAATAATCTTTAATGCTGCTGCTGGTAACAAATTTTTGGCCGCTATTAATTAAAATTTGACCAGTATCAGCGACGATTTCTCCGGCGGCCAATAAATTCATTCCGGCTGCCACCGATTGACTCTGACCCGGTAAAAGCTTCAGGATTTCGCTAGTTAAAACACTTAAGGCATTAATTTCTTTTTGGGCTAAAGCAAATTCTTCTTTGGCTTGATTGAATTTTAAATTTGCTCCGGCTAAATCGAGGTTAACTGCCGCTTGCTGGCCGGATTTAAGGCTTTCGATTGCTTCGTTAGTAATTAGGAGAATTTTATCCCTGGTGTCTTGTAGATTTTGGTAGTAAGTGAAAGCCTGCAGTGGTAAAACTAAGAGTATTGTTAAAACGGCAAAAACTGCCAATTTTTTGTACCAATATTTGGGGAGAGAAAGATTTAGAAGTTGTTTTTGTGGCGTTGGCGCAAAAATATCTTCGATTTCTTCTTCTGTTTCTGTTTCGGTATTTTTTGGTTCTGTTTTTTTGTTGGAAGCTTCTTTTTTTTCCGGCGAAGATACCTTGGGATAAGGAATGTTGATCAATGAATCGTTACTAGAAATAAAATTAACTCCCATCTTTTTAGTATTAGTTATAATCGGCTTGGGAGTTTTAGTTGGAATTTTAGGTTGAATTTTTGGTTTAGTGGCTAGAAGCTGATTCACTTGGTTATTTTGGTCGCTAAATAACTCACGATGAGGGTTTTTTAGATTAATAACAAATGGTGATTTTTGTTTTGCCTCATTTTTTATGGTTATCGTTGATTCTGATATTTCATTTTTGAAGTTACAATTTTTTAATTCGGCATTAACCAAAATTTCAGCCTGGGCGGCTGTTTTTTTAGTTTTAGTTATTTTTTTTGTTTCGCTTAAGCCTTTTTTATTTTTTGCCGGTGGCATTTTATTAGTGAAATTTTAGGATAAAACGCTAGTTAATTATACCATAAATTACTGAGATTGGTAAATTGCAAGTGTTTCCTGGGCACATTTTTGCCAGCTATATTTTTTTATCTGCTCTAAACCACGAGTTTTTAACTTTTGATATAGTATTTGATCAGTTAGGACTTGGTTTGCTACCTTGGCAATTTCTTGGGGATTGTGCGGATCAAAGTAAATTGCTGAATCAGCCAATATCTCAGGGAGGCTGGTTGAACCAGAAGCAATTACTGGTGTCCCGCAAGCCAGCGACTCTAAGGCAACCAGACCAAAGCCCTCGCAGAAGGAAGGCAAAATAAAGAGACTGGCGGCACTATAAACTAAAGGTAAGTCATTATCCGCAATAAAACCCGGGAGAATGATATCTGATTTAAAATTTGATTTTTCAATCAACTCTTTAGCCTCTGGGTAGCAGGGATCAGGTTGACCAGCTAAAACCAATTGATAGTCCAGCTGATATTCAGATTTTATAATTTCGAAAGCTTTGATTAAGTTTGGCAAATTTTTATGGTCGCGCCAGACGCCAACATAAAAAATGAATGGTTTAGAAATTCGGAATTTATTTTTTATTTTTTTTAAGGATTCTGAGTCTGACGTAACTTTAAAAGTTTGGTCAACGCCTAGATAGATTGTTTCGATCTTTTGGGCTGGAGCCTTAAAAAAATCAACCAGGTTTTTTTTGGTATGGTTTGAATTGCTGATAATCTTTTTAGCTTTTTTTAAACCAGTACGAAAAACTATTTCATAGCCCCATTTTCTAATTATCGAATCTTTAACACGTGGTCCGGGATAAAATTTAGGGGTAATATCATGGATTGTCAGAATGAATTTTTTAGGATAAAAAATTGGAATATTAAACTGGGGAAAATGGACCAAATCTAACTTTTGGCTCAATAAAACTTTAGGTAATTCGAATTGCTCTGACCAGCTATACCAGCCTGATTTAACCTTGATTTTTTTGACCCGGTCATTTGGCACCTGAAATTTTGAATAAGCCGGATCCAGCATTAGTAGAATATACTCATTTTTTTGGTCAATTTTAAAAAGTTGATCAGTTAAATTTTTAATATAGGCCCCAATACCAGTAGTCGCTTCGGCGCCATACATTCGAGCGTCAATTCCAATTCGCATATTAAAGATTATTGATTATTTCTAAGATTTCCCCGGCCGCTTTTTGCCAGGTAAATTTTTGGCAATGTTTTAATCCCCTTTCTTTTAATAAATTCTGTAATTTTTCATCAGCCAAGAGTTGGTTTATCGTTTCGGTCAGTTCATTCCAATTATTTTGGTCAATCAGTAGGCCGGCTTTGTCGACTGCTTCCACTAAAGAAGAATTAAAGCTGGTAATAACCGGGGTACCGCAAGCCATTGCCTCAAGCGGAGGCAGACCGAAACCTTCGTAGATAGAAGGGTAAATAAATATTTTGGCTAAAGAATATAAAGCTGGTTTATCGGCCGCCTCAACATAACCAAGAAATTTAATTCTTTTTTTCGCTGGTGATTGCTGCCAGAGTTTATAAATTCTTTTATATTTCCAGGCTTGACCGCCAGCAATTACTAATTTTAAAGAGTCATTTTTCAAATTTTGGAAAGCTAAAATCAAAGTTTCTATATTTTTTCTTGGTTCCAAATTACCTAGATAGAAAATGAAATCATCTGGGACATTATATTTGTCTCTCACCTTTTGTTTTTCTCCTTCTGTTATCGACTGATAAAACATTTCATTAATTCCCTGATAGATAACTTTAATTTTATTCGGATCAGTTCGGTAAATTTTTATGATATCATTTTTGGTATTTTCTGAAATCGCAATTATTACGTCAGCTTGTTGGCAAAGTTTTTTGGGATTAATCAGATGGTGCCAAAGCCGTTTTTTGAAAGTAAAGAACTCGGGATAAAGCTCAAATGATAAATCATGAACAACCAGAATTTTTTTGCAATCAGAAGAAAGATTAGTAAACAAAAAACTCGGGGTCAGAAATATATCAACGCCGCCGATCATTTTATCAATAGTTTTGAATTTCAAGAAACGAATCCCGAGGTTAAAAATTTTATTTGGATATCTGAACCCTTTATAATTTACATTCGGGAAATCGAATTTAGGAACCTTTGTTGCCTTGGCGGTATTATAAAATAAAAAATATTGATTTTGGTGATCAATCTTCAAAAGATGATAGATTAAATTATAAGTATATTCGCCGATACCGGAATAATAAGCTTCAGTTAAACAGCGGATATCAATGCCAATCTTCATGAGTTAGTAATCAATGGTAAATTATTTTTAGGCCTGGCATTTAATCTGCGAACTTTTGAGTTTTTCCCATTCAGCTTCAATTAAATCAATGATTTCCTTTTCAAATCTTTCAACCCCAAATTGTTCGGCATAATTTTTTATAGTGATTGGGTTGTAGTCTTCTGGCTTAAATCTTACGATAGTATCAGCTAATGCTTCCCAAGTTTGCTCGTCAAAAAATTTTCCAGTTTTTTTCTCAACTACGGTTTCACAAGCCCCCCCCGCCGCATAGGCAATCACCGGCCGCCCGGCAGCCATTGATTCTACAGCGGTCAGGCCAAAATCCTCAATTTGAGGATGAATGAAGGCAATGGCTTGGCTATAAAGTTGGTTTAGTTCTTTTTGGCTTATTTTACCTAAAAATTCAATGTTAGTTTTGGCTAGCTCCTTTAGTTTTTTTTCTTCTGGTCCGGTGCCAAAAATTTTAAGCGGAATTCCCAAGCGGTTGAAAGCTTGGATGGTTAAATCAAATTTTTTATAAGCGACAAGGCGGCCGCCGGTTAAGAAATATTTACCAACTTTTTCGGCGATTTTAAATTGCCCGGTCTCAACCGGCGGATGAATAATAATACTTTCCCGGCGGTAATACTTTTTAATGCGGTCAGAAACATTTTTTGAATTAGCAATAAAATAGTCAACTCGTTGGGCCGCTAATTGATCCCAACTTCTTAAGCGGGTTAAAATTGGCGGAATCAGTTTTTTGATTAGCCGATTGTATTTTAATTCTTCCAGATAGCGGTGAGTATCTGACCAGAGATAGCGGGTGGGGGTATGGCAATAGCAGAAATGTAATGTATTAGAGCGAGTAATTACCCCTTTGGCCATCGCCGAGCAGCTCGATAAAACAATATCATACTCCATTAAATCGTAACTTTCGGTTGCTGTCGGCATAACGGGTAAAAACCATTGATAATGTTTTAAGGCGCCCGGCCAATTCTGTAAAAAAGAAGTTTGAATATTTTTATCTTTAAAAATCTGGCCGAGTTTTGCCTGGTCATAAAGTAAGGTATAAGTTGGCGCTTCTGGCCAAATTTTTTGAAAAATTTGAAGCACTCTTTCCGCGCCGCCTTCTTGAATAAGATGATCGTGAATTAAGGCAATTTTCATTCCGCTTTTCTCCTTTTTAATACTGCTAAAGGGGTTTTGAATAAAATTTGTAAATCTAAACCTAAAGACCAGTTTTCAATATAAAAAGTATCTAATTTAATTTCTTCCTCAAAATTCAAATCAGACCGGCCGGAAATTTGAGCCAAGCCAGTAATGCCTGGTTTGATCGTTAGGACTTTTTTGTGATGGCGTTGGTACTTTTTGACTTCTTCGATTTCGTGAGGCCTTGGCCCGACTAAACTCATTTTACCAATTAAAACCAAAAATAACTCAGGTAGCTCATCGATACTGAAACGTCGGAGAAATTTCCCCACCCTAGTTACTCGTGGATCATTTTTGAATTTTATCATTGGTGAACCTTCCCTTAGATTTCTTTGCTTGGCCAAAAATTCGGGATCAAAGCGATAATGGTGAGCATCTTTGATCATTGAACGGAATTTAAAATAATTAAAAGGTTTGCCAAATTGGCCCATTCTTTTATAGCGGAAAAGTGTCGGTCCACTCGAATCTATTTTAATGGCTAAAGCGGTAATTAACATTATTGGACTAACTATAATAATTAAAATAATTGAACCAAAAATATCAAAAATTCTTTTATTAATTCGACCCCAGCCATCAAGCCGGGTTTTTTTTACTTCTACAATTGGCATGCCGGCATAGCTTGTCACCTCAATATTAGTTAACTGAGTTCCAAGTAAGTCGGCGGTGTATTTAAAATCCAAGTGATATTCGTTGATAAAGTTTATTAAATCAATTGTTTGTTCCGTATTGGCATTAGGATTAATCTCGATAATTTCATCAATAGCATTAGTTTCAGCCATTTGTTGGAGCTGACTAGCTGTTTGGTTATCAAAATTTAAAAATTGGGCCACTATTTTATAGCCTAAAGATTTGTGTTTGGTAAATTCTTCAGTCAGATCCTTGGCTACCTGGCTATTACCGATAATGGCAACCCGGTGAACGCCAAAACCAAATTTGTAGGAAAATTTTTGACCCGTCCGAATAAAGATTCTTTCAATACTGACAAATATAATAGCCAAAAACCAGGTGGCTAAAATAATAAACCGGGAATCAAATAAAAAGCGGGAAAATACCATCACCGCTAAAACTAAAGCCAATCCGGCCGAACAAGCCACAAAAATTCGTCCAAGTTCTTCCCGCAGTCTTTTAGTACCACCAATGGTATAAAGCCCGGCCAGGGCAAAAATTCCCAGCCAAAGCAAAGCAATTCCGACTACTAAGCTTATGTAGTTTTTAAAGGGTAAATCAAAAACGACCGGGCGGATATTTTGCACCATTGGTAAATAACGGATAGAATAAGCTCCTAGCGCGGCAAAAACCAAAGCCAGATAATCAAGTGGTGGTTTAACGGCAGTGAAAAGCAGCTCAGAACGTTTCATCTCTTAGAATTTTTATAATAATATTTAAGTTTAATGCTTGAATTATCATAACAAAAATTAGGCCAAAAATCAACTCGATATTGACAATATTTTGTTTTTATGCTAATCTATACTTTGTCTGAGTAAACCAGATGGTCGCCCCCTACTTTCTATGTTTTATGGTTGTGTTATCAAGTTAGAATGTTTAGTAGCACTGATGTTCATGAAACATAGAAAGTGGGGGGAGGAAAGTCCGAACACCATAAAAATGGTAGTGGGTAACACCCACCCTTTTACTGGTAACAGTAAAAGAGGACCAGTTCCACAGAGACTATACAAACCATTGCTTCGCGATGGAAGCACCAAATTAAAAATTTCAAATTTCAAACAGCTTAAGTTTAGCATTTGGAACTTGTAATTTGATATTTGTAATTTCCACTGCGGAGCAGTGGTCAAACGTGAAAAGTGTGGTGGTGTAATATGCTGAATACGGGATATCCCTTCAGCGTAATGCTTCGCCACTCGGCTCCTGGTGACAGGATGCTTGTGGTAAACTCTACCTGGTGCAATGCCAAATTAGGTAGGCAGCTTGAGTCTAATGGCAACATTAGACCTAGATAGATGATCATCCTCGGTGCAAACCGGGACAGAATTCGGCTTATAGGTTTATTTGGACAATAAAAAATACCTCTGAACGAGGCATTTTTTAGTTAACTAGCTGCAGCCAGTTTTAGGATGTCTCATCAATTGCTTGATTGACTAGCTTGTCCGCTAGCTTATTATCTGTTCGGTAAATGTGAATATATTTTACTTTTTTAAAACCCATAGCTAAATTCCAGACTTTAACAAATAAACTGCCCAAGTCCTGATTTTTGACTTTATATTTTCCGGATAATTGCTGCTGGACTAATTCGCTGTCTAGAAAAACGTCAACTTCTTGTGCCCCTAATTCTTTGGCCTTTTCCAGACCTAAAATTACCGCCTGGTATTCAGCTTGGTTGTTGGTAGCTTTGCCGATATACTTTTTGAAAGTCAGCTGTTTATCGTCATATTTTAAAACCACGCCGATTCCGGCTGGCCCGGGATTGCCTCTTGCTCCTCCATCTGTATATAGTGTTACTTTTTCCATTTAATAATTATAGCAAAAATTTCAAGATAAAAAAAGCCGTTAGCGAGCTAACGGCGAACGACTGCTCCATCGACCCCATTGGGATACCACATATCCATAAGGCGATCAAACACCCACCTTACACGAAAAGAACGTGGATAATACCAACCTAAACTGCGTTCAGCAGCATCCGCCGCCGAAGAACTCGTAGCCGATTCTCTAGGCCTTATCGATGACACACTACGTTGTCCCTTAGACTTGGACATAACATCCTCCTTACTGGCTAAGCCACGAATCCACAATTTTGAATCACAATTCTCTGTTACCATTCCATATCAACCTTATCCCCTTCTTTTAGTTTTGTCAATCAGTTTTCACACCAAGAGTCAAAACAAAAACCAATGATTTTTTTGGTTGCTAGCGTATTTTAGAACGACGACAATGCCAGTCGGCGCGCACCGCCGTCGGTTTGGATTGTGACTTTATTTATCATAGTAAAACTTTTTATTAAAACACTAAAACATTAAAACAAAATTTAAGATGAGATTGTTTTCATGTTTTTGTGCTTTAATGTTTTAATGAATTTTCAAATCCACTATCTTCAACTGCAATTCTCTGTTTCCATTCCATTCATTGACATCAACTTCAAAAACCATATCAACTTTATCCCCTGTCTTTAGCTTAGCACACCAATCGCCGAAGCAGAAACCAATAGTTTTACGGATTATTGGCGTTGTGTGTTTTACCATTAAGCGCATATGCTTTCGATCTTGGCCCACAGTTTGGGCTTCAACCACCGTTAAATCAGAAGCTAAAAATATGGGTTTAGGGTTGCCTTCGCCATAAGGAATGAATTTTTCTAATTCATCAAATAATTCCCAATTAACGTCTTCTAATTTTATCGTCAGATCTACTTTAAGTAGAGGGGTAATATCTTTTCCGGTCAATTCCGCTTTAGCCAATTCATTCATTTTGGCGATAAATTCTTCTAAACTTTCCTCATTTTTAATGGTAAAGCCGCAAGCTTGGGCATGACCGCCATAACGACTTAAGTATTTATTAGCTTTTTCAATCGCTTCAATAATATTAAATTCCGGAATGCTGCGGCCAGAGCCAATTATTTCGCCGTTATACTTGCTGATGACCAAACTGGGCCGGTGAAATTCATCAGTGATACGACCGGCAACTAAACCAACAATTCCGGTCGGCCAATTTTGTCCAACAACTATTATTATTTTTTGTTCTTTGACCTCCCCGATCAAAGTTTTAGCTTCCCCGTTAATCTTCTCAGTTAGTTGCTGGCGCTCAATATTAGTTTGGTTAAGCTCTTTGGCTAATCTCTCGGCTTCTTTAAGATCGTCGATAATTAAAAGCTGATAAGCCGAACTAGCATGGTTGAGTCGGCCCGCCGCATTAAGCCGGGGGGCGATTTGCCAGCCGACTACCCTTTCATCGACTTGAGTCAAATTGCTGCTCATTAATTCAATCAATTTCAATAATCCTAATCTTTTAGTTTTTTGGAGGACAATTAAACCGTATTTGACTAAGACTCGATTTTCTCCCAGGATTGGCTGAAGATCAGCGATGGTGCCAATAGCCACTAAATCTAAAAGCCATTTTTCAAAACCTTCTTCCAACTGGTTAACTTTGAAATCTTTATGTTTTTGGATAATGGCTTGGGCGATTTTGAAAGCAACGCCTACCCCGGTTAAACCTTTAAACGGATATTTTTCTTTTTCTAAATTGGGATTAATGACCGCTAAGGCAGTTGGAATTTCTAAAGGTTCATGATGATGGTCCGTTACAATCACGTCAACGCCTTTTTGATTTAATAAATCAATTTCTTTTTTGTTGGAGATGCCACAGTCAACAGTAATTAATAATTTTGTTCCCTTCCTAGCTAATTCTGTGGTTGCTTCTTCATTCAGACCATAGCCTTCGGTTTCCCGAAAAGGAATATAAATGTCAGCTTCATTGCCCAGATTTTTTAAAAGTTCAACCATCAAGGCGCAGGCGGTTACGCCGTCAGCGTCATAATCACCATAAACAACAATTTTTTCTTTATTTTCCACCGCCAGCAAAATTCTTTCGACGGCTTTAGTCATTTCAGAAAATAAAAAAGGATCATGGAGATTTTCACCATAATCAGGATTTAAAAACTCATCGATTTTTTGTTGTGAATCAACACCCCGATTAAATAACAGCTGTAAAACAATCGGATTAATTTCGGGGAAATGGTCAAAATCCAACTTTGTTAGCGCTGGTCTTACCTCCCATTTTTTTTCAGGCATATTCTAACTTAATAGTTCTTTCTCCTCCCAAAATTAGATACAGGATATTATTGTAACATTTTTCTGGTAAATGAGCAAAAAAATGTCCAATTTCCCAAAAAATCAGAAAGATGTTAAACTATATTTAAATCTAAATCTTATTACATTTTTATGGCTAAAAAACAAAAAAAATGGAAAAAGTTGGTTTGGCTATTCTTAGCCATTGCCACCATAATTTCGATGGTTATTTGGACCGTTGGGCCAATGTTTTATTAACTGTCATCTATTTTTATGCAAATTAAGCAAGTAATGTATAAAAAAGTTCATACTATTTTGCCTAGTGCGGATTTAAAAACGGCAATGAAATTAATGATCAAAAAAAAGATCAGTGGTTTAGTGGTGGTTGATAAAGACAAAAATCTCTTGGGAATTCTTTCAGAAAAAGATATTTACCGCTCCTTTTATCCTTCTTATAGTGATTTTTATAGTAACCCCGAATCATTTACTGATTTTGAAAGCCAGGAGCAAGATATTAAAAATAAATTGTTAAATCAAGTCCAGTCAGTGATGACTACTCCTGCTATTTCGGTTAAACCGACTGAGCAGGTAATGAAAATCGGTGCCATCATGCTGGCCAAAAATATCCACCGTATTCCTGTTGTTGATGAGAAAGAAAGATTGGTTGGGGTGGTAACGCGGGGCTGTATTTATAAAACTTTATTTAAAAAGTATTTGAAACTGAAATAAATCGTTCGCTTTTACTGGATATTTTTAAAATAACCCCAAAGGCAGGGTTATTTTTTGTATAATTTTAATACTACTTTTATTTTCTCAAAACTGCTAAAAAGGCTTCAGGGGGAATATCGACTTTACCGTGGCCGTGTTCCATCATTTTCTTTTTACCTTTTTTCTGCTTTTCTAGTAGTTTTCTTTTGCGGGTATAATCCCCGCCATAAAGTTTAGCTGTGACATCTTTGCGGAAAGCTGAAAGTCTTTCGGCAGCAATCACTTTACCGCCGACTGCGGCTTGGATTTTAACAGCAAACATTTGTTTTGGTAAATTTTTTTTCAAAGACTCGACAATTTTTCGGCCAGCATAATATGCTTCATCTTTATAGACTAATGAGCCGAGGGCTTCAACTTTTTCTTCGGCGACCAAGATATCCAGTCGAATAATTTCAGTTGATTGGTAGCTAAAAAAATCATAATTTAAAGAAGCATAACCAGAGGAAGCGCTTTTCAATTTATCATAAAAGTCAACCAGTAATGCCGTCAAAGGCATATGATAATGTAAAACAGCAATATTTTCGTCTAGGTATTCCGTATTTAAATAAATACCTCTTTTACCTGACGCCAATTGCATTAAAGGCCCCAAATATTCCTTTGGGGAAAAAATATCAACTAGCATGATTGGTTCCAGAATTTTATCAATTGTTTCCTGATTAGGCAGCTCTTCCGGGCTATGAATCACTATTTCTTTGCCGTTTTTCAGTTTGATTTGATAAGCAACACTGGGGACAGTGACCACTAAATCTAAGTCGTATTCCCTTTTTAATCTTTCCTGGACTACTTCCAGATGCAAAAGACCCAAAAATCCACAGCGAAAACCAAAACCTAAAGCCGCTGAATTCTCCGGGTCATAACTTAAAGCCGCATCATTAAGCTTTAATTTTTCAATTGCTTCGCGCAAGCGTGGATATTGGTCCCCCACCTTACAAAAAAGGCCGGCAAAAACCATTGGTTTAACTTCTTTATAGCCTGGTAAAGGCTCAATTTTAGCCCCCTCTAAAGTAATCGTATCACCCACGCGGCAGTACTTTATTTCTTTTAGGCCGGTGACAATATAGCCAATTTCGCCTGACTGTAAATTAGCAGTTTTTTTTAATTTGGGGTTAAAATAGCCGACTTCCAAGACTTCTGTAGTTTTAGTCGTTGATAAAAAATTAATTTTATCACCAGCTTTGACTTCGCCATCAACTACCCGAACTTCGGCAATAATACCGCGGTATTCGTCAAATTTTGAGTCAAAGATAAGCGCTCTGAGTGGTTTATGCTGACTTTGTTTGGGTGGGTTTACTCTAGCAATTACCGCTTGAATAACCTCTTCTACTCCTTGGCCGGTTTTGGCAGAAACTAGCAAGATTTCTTGGGATTGGCAACTCAGTAACTGACAAATTTCATGCTTGACCTTTTCGACTTCAGCATTAGGTAAATCAATTTTATTAATGACTGGGATAATGGACAAGTCTTGTTCTAAAGCTAAATAAAGGTTGGCTACGGTTTGGGCTTGAACTCCTTGAGTGGCATCAACCAAAAGGATTGCGCCTTCAACTGCCGCCAGACTGCGAGAAACTTCATAACTGAAATCAACATGGCCGGGGGTGTCAATTAGATTCAATTCATAATTTTTCCAGCTCATTCTTACCGGCTGTAATTTGATGGTAATTCCCCTTTCTCTTTCAATATCCATTTGATCCAAAATTTGCTCCTTCATTTCTCGTTTAGAAACAGTACCAGTTAATTCTAAAAGACGATCGGCCAAAGTTGATTTACCATGGTCAATATGAGCGATAATACAGAAATTACGAACGTTTTGCATAGATAAAGATTAGGGTAAAACTTGAATTTTTGCAAGGAAACAAAAAATCAGGAATTATGAATTATGGATCGTGAATTAGGATTTGCCAGATTATTCATAATTCCTGATTCCTAATTCTATTTAGGTCAATTTTTCTTTTTCCACTATTTCTTCAGCAATCACTGGCCGGCGGAAAAATCGCTTTTTAAAAACCGCCATAAACATATTTAATTCCTCATTTTTCAAAACCCAACAAATCAGAAAATATATAGCTAGACCGCCCAGACTGGCAGCAATTGTCTGAGTGGCAACGCCAATAAAAGTTTGGAGTCCCATTATCTTTTCAATCGGATATTTGATTGCCTGAGCAGTTAGAGCCAGCATAAAAGTAGCAACCGAAATTTTAACAAAAGAAATGCTGATTTTTTCGCCGTCTAAGTTGCCCAAACGGTAATGCAGTAGAAGGACTAAAAGAATAAAATTTAAAATACTAGATAAAGAAAAGGCTAAGGCTAATCCACTCACACCTAAGGGTTCAACCAGCATAACTGCCAAAATAACATTAGCTAAAGCCGAAAATAAACCAGCATAAAATGGCGTTTTACTATCCTGCTGGGCATAGAAAGCCCGGGCTAGAACTAAAATTAGAGACTGGGCAAATAAGCTTAAGGCAAATAATGACAAAGTCTCCAGAGTTAACACAGTATCTTCCCAATCAAATTTACCGCTCCCTAAGATTACCCGGACAATTTGAGCGCGTAAAATGACCAGTAAGGCTGAAGCCGGGATAATGAGAAACAGAATTTGTCTGATCGCCAAAGAAAGTGTTTGAATAAATTCCTTTTTCTTTTTGGCAAGTTCGGATAAAGTCGGAAAAGCGGCAATTGCAAAAGAAACGCCGAAAATACCTAAAGGAAAACTTTGAATGTTATTGGCCAAATTAAAAATAGTAATACTACCAACAGCTAAGGTGGAACCGATAATTGTTACGACTAAAAAATTTATTTGACTGGCAACTAACCCCAGGGTCCTGGGTATCATCATTTTTATAATTTTAATTAATCCCGGGTGGGTCAAATTAAATACCCATTGGTAGTGGTAGCCGAGGGCGAAAACAGCAATAATTTGAATGATCATGTGAAAGAAAGCACCAAAAACTACTCCCCAGGCCAACCCAAAGATTCCAAGAGATGGAACAAAAAATAAAGCGCCAATAATAATGCCAATATTATAAAGGATTGGGGCAAGAGAATAGATAAAAAATCTCTTGAATGATTGTAAAACACTACCAAAAATTCCCGAGATACCCAAAAGCAGCGGGCTTAAAAACATTATTTGGGTCATTAACGCCGTAGTTTCTAATTGGGCCGGACTAAAGCCAGGTGTAATCAATTTTACCAGCCAAGGAGCCAAAATTATTAATAACCCAGAAATTAGAATCAGGCTGAAAAGCATCACGTTCAAAACGTCATTAAGCAATTCCCACGCCCTATCCTTTTTTGCTAGATAAGTAGTAAAGACCGGGATGAAGCCGGCCGAAAGTGCTCCTAAGATTAATAAATTGAAAATCAGATCTGGGATTCGAAAAGCGGCATAATAAATATCTAGTTCTGTTCCCGCGCCAAATTCACCCGCCAAAACTCGATCCCGCAGGATACCTAAAAGACGAGAAACTAAAGAAGTTGCTCCCAAAATTACAGCAGCCGAAGTAATGGTTTTTGATTCGCCATTAAATAATTTTTTTAGCATAAATTTAGCTTAATCTAGCTAAAATTTTTGGTTTGCTGAGCAATCATTAATTCTTCGTCGGTGGGAATAACTATACTTTTAACTTTGGGCCAGGCTTTTCTCACTTCTCTCATGATCAAATTTCTGATTATTTGATTTCTTTCGCCAATACCAGCGGTGAAAACAATATAATTAGTGCCGCCCATTAAAGTGGCATAGCTGCCGATGTATCGGACAATATTATAAATAAATATTTTTAAGGCTAGCTGGCCTTGTTTTTTTTCTTTTTGAGTAAATCTTCTTTTTGCTTTATAGCCAGGAATTTTATAGCCTGAGGCAATCATAATATCACGCATGTCGTTGCTATAACCAAAAATACCCAACAACCCTGATTTTTTATTTAGAATGTCTGAAATCTCTTCCACATTAAGATTCAATTTTTTCATCAGAAAAAAAGCAACCGATGGATCAATATCGCCGCTTCTGGTTCCCATTGTTACACCCTCTAAGGGCGTAAAGCCCATGGAAGTGGCAATCGCTTTACCAAATTTAACTGCGGTGATTGAACAGCCAGAACCCAGATGGCAAGTAATAAGTTTGAGTTTATTTAAAGGTTTTTTTAGTTTTTCTGCAGTTTTTAAAGTGACATAATTATGAGAGGTACCGTGAAAGCCATAACGGCGGATTTCAAAATCTAAATAGTACTGAAAAGGAATGGCATAAAGGTAAGCATAATCGGGAATAGTTTTATAAAAAGCGGTGTCAAAAACAGCAACATTTTTAATACTCGGCAAATCTTTCAAGCAAGTAGTAATACAAGTAAGATTAATGGGGTTATGAAGCGGAGCCAATTCGTTATATTTTTCTAGTTTACTTAAATTTTTTTTAGTAATAACTGTTGGTTTCACGAAGTCTTGCCCGCCATGGACTACCCGGTGGCCGACAATTCTAATTCTTCTTTTCCAGTGTTTGAGGTGGGCTAAAACAATTTGGAGGGCCTGATGATGGTTAGGGATGCCTTCTGGATAAGTTTTCATGATCATTCTTTTTGACAAAGTCTCTTCAATTTTAATAAAGGAGCCTTCAAGGCCAATTTTTTCCACAATTCCTGAAACTGCAACCGAAAAATCATCTTGGTGAAAAACTTTAAACTTTAGAGTCGCTGAGCCGGAATTAATTACTAAAATATATTCTTTAAATTTTGCCATAAATAAAAAAAATCATTGTCATCACTTCTAAAAAGGGTGATTTTGTCTTTTATTCAAGTTTTGACTTAATAATTAAAGCTGCCACTACACCGACAAAAACAAGAAATAAAACCATCCACATTGGGCCACTAGACATAAGATATTTAATTAATAATTAGATAATAATTTCTCCGGTTTGGCCATCTTTCAGACCAGCGGCATTAGCTTCATCCGTATCGAGGTGAACTCTTGGCTTAAAATTTTCATTAACCCTCACTAAAATGTTATGGAAGGTAACACTTCTTTGACCGGTTGTTTTTAAAGAAATTAATTGCCCGTTTTTAAGACCAATTTTTTGCGCGGTTTTTGGATCGGTATGAAAATGACGATAAGCAATAATTATAGAACAACGTTTAATTTTTCCTTTGGGGCCAGAAATTTCAGCAATCACGCAGCCATCGATTTTGTCCGGACAAGTACATTCGGCCACAGGTGGTTTAATTTTTAAATGATAGGCTTCGGTTAGAGAAACTTCTACTTGTGTATTTTTTCTTTCTGGGCCTAAAATTCTGACATCCTCAATTTTTTTATCGCCTACTGCAACAGTTACTGTTTCTTTAGCAGCAAATTGTTTATTTTGTGATAAGGTTTTAAGTGGTGTCAGTTGATAATTTTTGCCGTAAATTACATCTAAATCTTTACGGGAAATATGGCAATGGTGACCCGAGACCTCAATTATAGCTTTTCCGCCATAGGTGGACCCGCCTTTAGCGGTCATTATCTTATTTTTATCCATACTTATTTAATTTTTAATATTAATTACTTTTGTAATCGTTTTTTTAGTTCTTTTAGGTTCAGCAGACCATTGTGAGCACCAATTTTTGTTATTACCGAAGCACTATTAATTATCCCCCACCTTAATGCTTTTTGAATATTATTATTTTCTGAAATTAAGCCAGCCAGAAAACTGGCACCAAAGGCATCCCCAACTCCGGTCGTATCAATAACCTTTGGTTTTAGAGCTTTTTGTCTATAGATTTTTTGGCCATTATAAGCCCAGGCTCCCTTATTCCCTTCGGTAATTACTATTATCTTTGGCCCCCATTCCTGAAGAATATTTAAAAGGTATAATGGTCGATTGAGATAGTTAGGATTTTTTTTGCCTAGTTTGACTCCCGATAAGACTAATTCGATTGCTTCATCCTTATTTAAGATCAAAATGTCAGTTTGTTTAAGAAAATCATTTAAGACTCTTTTGCCTTCTCGCAATTGGCGGCTACCGGGGTTCCAAACGATTTTAATCTTTTTTTGTTTAGCAAGTTTAAAAATTGATTTTAAATTTCTTTGCCAACCGAGCCCGGCGAGCGACGTAATATAAAACCAGTCACTGTTTAATTTATTATTATTCCTTTGATCAAAATCTAGAAAATTAGCGGCGCCGCGATAAGAAAAAACTATATGTTCTTTCTCTTTTTTTTCAGTGGTTAAAATTACAGAAAAACCAGTTTGGTTTCTCTGATCTAGCTGAATTAGGCCAGTGTCAACTTTTTCTTTTTTTAGGTTAGCTAAAACTTCTTTTCCCATTTCGTCTTTTCCAACGGCAGCGATAATAGCGGTTTTCAAATTTAAGCGAGCTAAACAAACAGCGGTATTGGCTGCACCGCCACCAGAATTAAAATAGGCCTCTTTAATATTAATTTTTCCGCCCCATTCAAAAGCCAGCATCTTTTGGGCGGTGAGATTTTCCGGAGTAGAAAAAATTCGGCCTTCCTTAGTGTAAAAAGTAATGTCTCTTACTGCCCCACCGATTGTTACTATATTAAAATGATTCATAAAGTCGGCACAATAACAATTATTTTTTTAAATTAACTTTTTTTGATGGCTGCCTGACTAATCTTTTTAACCAATTCATCAATAGACAAATCTGCTTTGACCAGGTAGTCTATCGCTCCCAGTTCTAGCCCTTTCCTGATTTCTTCGCTTTGGCCCAAATTAGACAAAATGATCACGGGAATTTCCCTGGTTTCTTTTTGTTGTTTCAAATTGCTTAGACACTCGAAACCACTTTTGCCAGGTAAAAGAATGTCTAAAATAATAATGGCTGGTTTTTCAATTCTGGCTTTTTCTACCCCTTCATCAGCCTCAAGGGCTAAAATTACCTTAAATTTTTTTTGATCCAGGGCCGCTTCAATAAGTTTGACCAGTGATTTATCATCTTCAATCACTAAAATTTTGGTCTTGGCCATATGATTTATTTAGATTATTTAAGCTATTGGCAGGCTAATATAGAAGGTTGATCCTTTGCCCAATTTACTGGTAAACCAGATATCACCTTGATGTAAATTAATAATTGATTTGGTAATATAAAGGCCTAAGCCGGTCCCTTCAGACTCTGAACTTAAAACTTTTTTACTCCGAAAAAACCGAGTGAAAAGTTTATTCTGTTCCTCGGGGGAAATTCCAATGCCCGTATCTTTAACCGCTAAAATTAAATAGCCTTTTTTATTGTCAATAAAATTGATTTGGCTAGATACCAAAGTGTTACTAATTTTTTTTAATTTTTTACCGGTTTTTTGATCTAGATTAATAGAAACTTTTCCACCTCGGGGAGTATATTTGATTGCATTAGAAAGTAAATTAGTAATAACTTGGGCAATTCGATTAGGATCGGCGATAATTTTAGGCAAATTTGTCTTTTTACTTGGCCATTGAATTTTAATTTTCTTTTCCTTGGCTTGTGCCTTAAAGCCATTAATCACATCTGAGACTACTTCTTCCAATATAATCATTTTAGGTTCGACCTCGAATTTACCTTCTTGAAGTTTTGCTAAATTTAAAAGATCTCGTACCAAGACAAGCAGTCTTTCATTGCCGCGATAAATCTGATTAATTAATTCTATTTGTTCCCCGTTTAATTTTCCCGGCCTTTGGCTTTTCAGCATTTCTAGACTCCATTTGGTTGTACCTAAAGGCGCTTTAAGCTCATGAACAGTAATTGAAACAAATTCTCGTTCTTTTCTAAGTATATCTTCCGGTTTTTCCGTTTCTCGTTTTGTCATTTCAATCGGACTAGCTTTAAAAGTTGGCAGGTAAATGAAAAAAATAGTCATTTTATTTTCTTGGCTGATAAATCCGATTTTTCCCCCTGAAGCTTCAATAACTTTTTTTGCTAAGTAAAGATTCAAACCCAAGCCTTCAGTTTGGGTTTTTATGGCATTAAGACCTCGAAAAAATTTAGAAAAAACTAAATGTTTTTGATTTTCCGGGATGCCAATTCCATTATCTTTTATTTTGATTAGCACATATTTTTTTGATTTTTTTAAACCGATTTTTACCCTGCCTTTTTGTTTGGTGTAACGAATCGCGTTATCAATCAAAGCATTGAGCACCGGTTCAAGGTACAAAGGATCAACATAAACTTTTGGTAAGTGCGGTTCGGCATCAAAATCAATAGTACAATTAGAAGCTTGGGCAAAATTTTTATGTTTAGCAATTAGATTCTTGATTATTTTTTTTAGGTCAATAAATTTTGGCATTAAATCTAAGCCTTTTTCTTCAAGCCGCGAGACACGCAAAAGATCACCAACTACTTTAACCATGAAGTTATTATTTTGGTAAGCCTCTCTAATTATTTCCCTTTGCTTTTCTAAAAGATTACCAACTTGGCCGCTTAGCAGGGTGTCCAGTGACCAACGAATGGCTGAAATCGGCGTTCTCAATTGGTGTGAGGCTACAGTAATAAAATCACTTTTGATGTCTTCTAATTTTAGCTTGTCGGCAGCAAGTAATTCTGCCACCTTATTATTTTTTTTATTTTTTCCCATATACTAAATATTATAACATAAAATTAATTATAATAAAACCCCCTTTCGGGGGTATGTTAGCACTATAATAATTTTTAGACTTTAATTAGATTTAGCTATTTCCTCTAGTCGTTCAGCCACGGTCTGGTCCAAATCCTGATATAACTGAGGATCTCTTAGACCCAGCTTACCATCTTCTTCAATGCAGGTTCGTAGGTTATCAATCTGTTGTTCAAAATCGTGAACTTGGTCTAAAAGCTTTGCCAGTTCACCGGAATAATCATTGGCTCTATCAGTTTGGCTTTGATCGAAAATCTGTTGCCATTTTTCCTTAGTTAATCGGAGCTGGACGGTAAGTTCAGCTAGTCGGTCAAATTGCTGTTCTTTTGACATTCCAGTAACTTCCGCCTTAAGTCGGTCTAAACCAGTGAGATAGTCCTGCATTAATATATCTGGCATTAGTATTTGAGATTAAAGAATTAAAAGTTGATGGGAGACTTGTTCGACAAAATGAAATTTTACCAAAATCATGGCTAAAAGTAAAGCGATTACCACAACGCTCTGGAGAATGATGGAAGCATGTTGAACTTTGATTTTGATAAAGATATTCAAAGCTAAAGAAATCAGAATAAAAATCAGAAAAGCAAGAAAGAATATATTTGAATATTCAATTACTAAATCAACTAATGCCTTGCCGGATTTTTCTTCAGTTGCTACCACAATTAAACCTTCATTAGGATATTCCGTTGGGTTTTGATTAGTAATTTGTATTTCTTCTTCAGTCGGCGTGACTTGTTCACCGGCGACATTGGCATTCTCGGGATTTTGATTAGTTAAAGCCACTTCAGCATTTTGTTTTACCGGTTCCGGTGTTTTAGCTAAAGTCGAAAGATCTTTTCTTTGGGTGCCAAAAAATTCTACCAAAAGAATTGTTTGGTGGCCACCAATCTGGCCTTCTATAACTGCCATACCAACTTCTTTGTACTTGGGGTTTAAAATATTTCGGCGGTGAGATGGACTTTTCATAAAAGCTTCATGGACGGTTTCAGCAGTTTTGAAATCCATGGCCAAATTTTCTCCGGCATAAACATAATCATATTCGCCCCGATCAATCCACTGCCAAGGCTTTTTCCCTTCCGGGGTATCATGAGCAAAGTAGTCACGATTGATCATATCCTGTCCTTTAGCTTGGGCGAATTTTTCTAAAAAAGTATCTGATACTAAAGGTTCAATGCCAGCTTCTTTCCTTGACTCATTAACCAGATTAATCATGTTAGACGAAATAATGGTGGATAATTCAGCCGGAGTCGGATAGGTAATAAACAGAAAACCTGTCACTAGGAGTTTTACTGAAATTACAATCAAGGCATAGCTGAGAAGACTTTTTGGCCTTAAAGCTCTAGGTTTATTGTCATTGCCATCATAAGGGATGAAAAAGTCTTTAATCAAACAAGCTGAATCTTTGCAAAAGCGGCCAAAATCCTCTTGACCCTGAGATAACTCATTGATCTCTTTTTTTTGACCCCTAACAAATATCTTCCATCTTTTAGGGTTAACATAAAAAATTAAAAAGCAAATGGCGTTGAAAATAATACTAAAAATCCCCAGGGTTTTTAACCACTTTAGGTTCTTTTCTTGAGATTTTTTGTTCGTTTGACCAAACATGAGAAGTTCAGTTAATCTTGATTATTTAATTATATCATAAGATTAACTTTTTGTCAAATCCCTCTACTTTTAGCAGGAAAACCGCTAATTTAATGAAATTATCTAGATCAAAAAATTTTAATCTAAAGGGAAAGGTTCGGTCGACTGATCATCATCACCGGATAAAGGCGGTGACGATTTCTTTTTAAAGCCGGAAAAAAGAACCAGAGCTATAACTAAAGTAAAAATTAACCAGACAGTTAGCCAACATTGGGGATAACCCAAAATAGTCGGTCCCAAAACTAAAATTAAGGTAATCCACCATAAATTTTTAGCCAAAGGATTCTTAGTCCTTTTGCCCCGTGACCAGATGGCGATAATCATTAATAAATTTAAAACCAAAAGCAGCCAGATATAGATGAGGCAATTTTTTGAAAGGAAAGACAATTGATCAGTGGAGGTTGTTTCATTCAATGGTTTATTTTGTAATTCTTCTTGTAATTCCCCTAATTCCCCCGCGGCTACTTTGCCAGTTGTTCCGGTTTTCCATTCCGGGCTAGAGATTGATGAAATTTTTCCTTCAAATTCATCCCCTGCCATTGGACCACCCGTACCGTCGGTTAAAGAGGTGGTAGTAAAACTTAATTCCGAACTGAAAATCCGAGGAGCACCTCGCCATTGTTTTGGATCAGCCAGGGCAATAATCCGAAAGTAATAAGTAGTTTCCGGCTCCAGATTAGTCAGGGTAAGGGTGTGGTAAGTCTTTAGCCCAAAATCTAGTGGCGTAGAACTAGCATAACCAAAATTAATATCGTAAGCGATTAATTTAAGACCCAAAATTGAGGTTTGGTCAAAAACGATTTGGCTTGTAGCCAGGTAATTAGTAAACCAAGTAACTTTGACTGCGGTCGGAGAAATAGTTTCAATTGAATAATTGGAAATATTCATCATTGGGCCCATTCCCCTCTCTTCACGAATTACTTGGTAATTAGCAAAATTAATGATTGCTTTTTCTTCAGCTGATAAACTAACGAAACTGCTGCTGCCGTTTATTGCCGCCCAAGAATTTGGTACCTCAACTTTTACTTGATAATCATCGGGGACAAGATTAGTAAAATCATATTCACCTGCACTATTAGTCAATTGGGTTTTAATTAATTTTTCTTTTTGGTACAGAGAAACCCGCCAATCAGCTAGCTTTGTTTCATAAAGATCCAAATTGTTATTAAAATTTAGATCTTCAAAAACAAGCCCAGAAACCGCACCGGCGGTCTGGGCTTGTAGAGGTTGGACACAAAGTAAAGAAAAGCTAATCAAGAGGAAAGGTAGTCCAACTTGAAGTATTATTATTAACTTTTTAGAGTAGCTATTAATTGGCCAGTTCATTGTCAGTATAAGGCTTCTCCCTCGCAACCAATAGAAGATTATTTTTTACCAGAAAGAGTATTTGGGCTGACCAGTAAAACGATTAAGTAGATAACCGCCAAAACTAGAATGACTGCTAGCCAGGTAATCAACCAGCATTGAGGATACCAGATTATTACGGAAACAATAGCAATTAGCGCCGGAACTAACCCGGAGTATTTGACTGATTTAGTACCATTTTTGCCCTTGAAGGCAATGATTGCTGAGGCAATTAAATCCAGAATAAGTAAGAGCCAGATATAATTACTGCAGTTTTGCGTTGTAGCCGCTGGGGGTGTGGTTTCATCAGTAGTTTCGCCCAGTACGGTCCCTTCTTCAGCTGGCTGTTCAGCTGGCGGAGTGGGTGGAGTTTCTGTGTCGGTTGGAGTTGTTTCTTCTTGATATTCAACTCCAGCAACATTACCACTTGGATTAGCAGGCGTTCCTTCAGCTGGTGGAGGAGGAGTTGTCTCTTCGGTTGGTGGGACTTCTTCTGTTGGCGGAATTGCCGGTGGCACTTCCTCTAAAGTGAAGGTTAATTCATCGCCATAGACTTCAGGCGAAGCGGCTGAAAGTGGCCGGAAATAATAGACTGTAGCTGGTAATAAACCGGTAATTGTAACTGAATGATTGAGAACTTTGGGATCAGTATCAGTTGTGGCAGTTGACCAGGCATAGCCATAATTTGGTGCATAGCCAATAGCGGGATGGGAAACTAAATCATAGATTACCCGACTGGTAGCTTCGCGGTTAGTCATCCAAGTTACGGTTACTGAGCCAACTTCAGCTCCTCTGGTTAATCTAATGGTATGAATAAGCAAGCTATAAGGAGTACTACCGCCACCGCCACCTCCGCCACCGCCGCTGCCACCGCAAGCACCACAGTCGGCAGGACAGGCAGAGCAGGTTTCATTGCCGTTGCAAGAGCCATCTTCACAATATGGTTCGGTTTGATTGCAGCCTTCGTCAATGTTACTGTCGCAATCATTATCAATGCCGTCGCCACAAACTTCAGTAGCGCCCGGGTTTATACCTCTATCAGAGTCATTGCAGTCGTTACCGTTCGGGCAGTAAGCTTCATTATAGACGGAATAAGTATCTTCATCAGCATCAACACATTGGATATCATGGCATTCATTGTTTTCACAATATTGACCCGTGCTGCAATCCTCATCAGTATTACATTCCGGACCAATCGATTCAGTACATAAGCTGATAGTATAAATGTCACCACCACCCTGGCCAGCACCATCGTCCCGGATATCGATCTTATAAGAGCCATCCCAATTAACTGTTCCCCGACCAGCTAATTTAGTGAATGAATCAAGCTGATTGATAGCAACCGTAAGAGAACTTTGGCCATTAATTAAATAATTTGAATCCTGTAATAAGCTGATTGGATAAGAAACGCCATCAATTTTTATAATATCCCACCAATCTTGCGAACAATTATCATGAGAGCCGATTGGACTATAGGTTCCGTGACTTAATGATAACTGCCCGCCAGTTACTGTTAGCCAATCGCTACCATCAACGCAGGCTTGGAATTCAATGCAATTGCCTGTCTGGTTTTGGACTAACACGCAAGCGGATGTGCAAGAATAATTTTCATTTGGTACTCCATCTTGTCCATCGCACTCTTCATTGCCATTATCTTGCGGTCCGCCGGTGCCAACACCATTGGGTGTTTGCTTAATGCCATCACCGCAGAAAGTTTGGTAATTAAAGAAGTTTATTCCACCAATTCCTTGGCCATCAGCCAAAGTGACATCCTGAGATAACGGGGTGGTATTAAGCCAGCCAGTAACTAATTCTTCATAAATCGTCCAGATACCGGCAGTCAAGGCATTAAAGCAATATAACCCGCTATCGTTAGTTTGAGTCGAGCTTAAGGTGGTATCTTTAGACGCCCAAATTGTCCAGGCTGGGATGACTACATCATTATTATTAAATATTCCATCTCGATCATAATCATTATATTTATAACCGCAGATACTATTGGGTTCAATATCCCCTAGCCAATCATTGCCGAAATTAACATAAACGGTTTGTTCTGGAACAGCGGTTACATCCTGAAATAAATCAGTGATATTCTTCCAACCCGGCTGCATCTCTTCCTGAACTCGGTAATTACCTGGCGTGACATCTTCAAAGCAGTAATTTCCACCTTCGTCAGTTACCCGGTAGTCAATAATGGTTTGGTCGGTAGCGCAATGTAAAGCTTGGACACCGTCGACATCAAAACCATCAGTCTCGGCTCCGAATATTGTGGCAAACTTATTGGAAGTGTCAGTTAACTTTAAGTATTTAGCCCAAGCCAGACTACCTAAATCAAAAGTGCTGTCTTGGCAACCTTCACCAGCTAGTTCAACCCAGCTACTACCGTCTTGAGAAGCGGAAACTTTGACTTTTTCCGGATAGCTGGCGCAGCTGGGACTGCCATATGAAGTTTCAACTACATCAATGTCATCCCCTGCTTCATTAAGAATTAAATTATCAAAGCTTAAAACCAGTTCACCGCCAAAGCCCAAAGCAACAAATTCAACCGGATCGCTATTGGAATATTGAGCCGCTCCTAATGCTTTAGAAGGATCGGTTCGTTCAGTGATAATTGGTGTACCATTTTTTCGTGTGCCGGGATTATAGCTAACCACGCCATCGGCCCATTGTTCACCTTCAGTACAGAAAGAAAACTCGATTAAATTTATAGTCCAATTTGCCAATCCGGGTTCTTCATCACGCTGTCCGTTTTCATTCTGGTCATGCCATTTATAACCGCAAATTGAGCTTTCGCAATCCTCGTCAACATATCCGTCGCAATCATTGTCAAGCTCGTCGCCACAAAATTCTTTTTCGCCTTCAGTTGGCACGGCGGAACAAACTGCCGGACCAGCTGGATCTTGCGGGTCGCAAGCGTAAGTACCACTTTGTTGGCAAATGCCTTGGCCGGCAATACATTCACTGCCGACGTTCCAGCCTTCATCAATTAAGTCATCACAGTCATTATCAACGCCATCGCAGACTTCAGTGGTACACTCCGGCGGAGTGGGAATACAGCGGACGCTGACATTATCTAAAAATGTGCCTAAAGAATTAGAAGTACCGCCGTCAGCAAATTCCAGCAAAGTTGTATAGCCACTGGCGGTTAAATTATATTGATAAGGTGACCAGTTCAGACTACTGCCGCCAGCACCGGTAAGCGTAGAAACTAGGTTACCATCCCAGTTAAAATTCAAGACGTTATCACTGCTGCCAGTATTTGGTCGCGGTGAAAAATTGAAACTGACTAAATAGTTATAACCGGGCCAAGTGTTTAATTCCTGAGAAATTTTCACTGAAGCCGGTTCGCCATCGCCAGAACCATTAGGGCCGGCCCAATCGCCGTCTAATTCAACATATTGGCTGCCATCAGGAATCAAACCGGAGAATAAACCTGATCGATGTAATTCTAAAGTCGCTTCAGTTGGTCTGGTCTGGCCTGGATAAGAATCAGAAGAAACCCAATCGGTAATCCAACTGGTTAAAGATGGAAGAAATATATCCCATTTGTTGGGGTTAGTAACAATTGGGTTTTCAAAACTACGGTTAAGCACTAACTCAACATCCGGATCACAGGTTGGCGGTAAGCCACATTCGGGCGAACATTCAAACGAACCGTTTGGCCCGTCATCGCAGTCTTCATCGCCTTCTTTAATATAATTGCCGCATTCTGGGCATTCTTCGGAATAAGGAGATATGGCCACACCTTCGCTTGTAAAATTAAAGGAGAAATGAGATTGGACTGTATGGCGTTCGGCAAAAAAGATGTCCACTACATTATGGCCAGTCAAATGTAAACTGCCGGTTTTAGTGGTTGGGGCATGAATGCCGCCATTATCAACGACTAAAACGCCGTCTAGATAAACCCAGGCATCATCATCGGAAGTCAGAGTATAATTATAATCTCCTTCAGTCTCAACTGAAACTAAGCCGCTCCAGTGAGCACCGAAATGATATTCATGGCCATTATCGATTTCTTCGACTGCTATATCAAAAGGAAAGAAATTTTCACCAAAAGTTATAGCATTATCAATTCTTGTAAATTTTAAATATTGTGAATCATACCAATCATCGGTATCCCAGCTACCCAGCGGATCGCCATGACCGTCATCCGGCCATTCATTGCCAGGCAAGTTCATATCCTGGTGATCTCTTGAATAATTATAATATTGGCCATACCAGCCGCTGCCTTCAGTTAGCTCTTCACAAGTTAATTGTTCAAGGCTGCAACTGGCAGAACAACCATCACCATCAGCAATATTGCCATCATCGCAAGTTTCATCACCTTCAATTTCATTATTACTGCAAACTGGTCCGGTTGGCTGACAGGTCGGATCGTTAGCACAATCTGAATCAGCACAATCAACAAAAGTATCGCCGTCATTATCTATGGTATCAGTACAATTTTGTTCTGGTTCAATGGTGCAATTTTCGGAACAGCCGTCGCCGTTAACAGTATTGCCGTCATCGCAGGCTTCATTGCCTTCAAGGGCATCATTACCGCAAACGCTTGGAGTCGGACCAGTACAATCAGAATTACAATGGCCATAGACGCCGTTATATTGACTGCCATCATCACAGATTTCCCGACCATTAACTGCCCCATCACCGCAACTTTGCGTTGTTATACAACTTCCCCACTGACATTCATTGCAGGCTTTACTGCCATTATAACCAGTTTCGGTAAGACATTCATCTGGGGTTTGTTGGTCACAATTTTCTGATTGTTGATTAACAATATTATCACCGCAATATGGTACATATTCTAAAGTACAGCTTTGGGTACAAATATAATGCGGGGGTACGCCATCAAGGGTATCGCATTCTTCATCGCCGTTTTTGGTTCCATCGTTACAGCCTTCCTGGGCAACACAATTGCTCCAGTCCAGACAATCTGATTGGCAGGTTTTCTGACCGGCGTAAGCACCAACAGAACAAGTGTCAGTTTGGCCAACTTCGCAAACTTCACTGTAACCTGGGTAACCCTGATCTAAAATATTATTATTACAAATTGGTAAATAGTTACCAAAATCTTTATTGGTTAAATTCTGGCCTTCGCTCAGGGTAACACTGTATGATCCGCTTACCGGATAGGTTTGTTGGTAAGGCTGACTGCTCGGTTCAGCTCCTTCAGAGACAGTATAATTGCCCGGCAATAAACCAGAGAACTGATAACAACCATTACTGTCAGTCACTTGGTTATCCGAGGTATCGCCGCTTAAAACAATTGGCCAACCAACTAAGGTGCTGTCGCCGGTAATGCTGCTGTCTTTGGCTACATCAGAATATTTACAGCCAGAGATTGAACCATACTGACAGATCTCTTCAGAGATTGAATTGTAAATACTTTCTAGATCAGTTTGACTGGGGGCAAAATAATAACTGCCACCAGTAGCGTTAGCAATATATTGCAGCATGGTGGTGTTAACATCGCTGCCTAAACCAATGGTAAATATTTTGTAACCTAAACCGGCGGCTTCGTCAGCTTTGGCTTTGGCGTAATTAACATCAGCTTGATTTTCACCGGAGCCACTGCCATAAGGTTTATTGGCTTTGCCGTCAGTCAAAAGAATTGCAACCTTAACCGCTTGCGGATTAGCCCGAACTGAACCTAGCTCATCGTTAGACAAATCAATACCGTCACCAATATTGGTTGCACCATTAGCCGCTAAAGCATCAACGGCGATTTGTGTTGCCGGATGATCAGTTGATAAACCTTTATCCAAATTTGCTGTGGTAGCAAAAGAAACTAAACCAGACTGGTCGTTGAGTCCCAGCAAACTTAGAAAGGTATCGGCAGCGCTTTTAGCGGCGGCTAATTTATTTGGCGTAGGTGGTACTGCTGGCGTGTAATTATGAGGACAGCTAGCTACACCTTGATTGTTACATTCAGTCTGAGTTAATCCATTTTTGGTGTGTTTATTCCAGCAACCCCATAAATCACTTTTATTTTTATAATATTCACATTTACTTTGGCTACCCGAACTACCACCTTCGTCCATACTGCCTGACCGGTCAATAATCAATACAACGTCAAGGTCAGCATCGCACATGCTTGGCGGCAACGGCGTAGCGGAAACTGCTGTTGGTATAAAGGCGGCACCATTAACCGACCAGAGAATGGTAACCAAAGAAACAAAAATAGAAAACATTTTGTGTTTTCTAGGCTTTGAATAAGTGGGTTTTCCCATAGTTTGCATAGGTTTTTGAGATAATTTAGGTAAAATTAGTAAAAATATATAATAAATAGCTTGTTTCTCTTTCTACCATATTTACTCATAATTTGTCAATAGAGAGTATTTTTATAGCTAAAAACTGATTAATTTGAAACAAAATTTGAAAAATTAGTTTTTAACCTGAAAAACCATTTCTCAAAAATGGCTTAAAAATAATAATGATGAATAATAGCCAAAGCTAGTAATAATTAAAATTATTTTTTACCCAAAAGAGTATTGGGGCTAGTAAAAAGAATAATTAAATAGACAACCGCTAGGACTAAAACTATTGCTAACCAAGTAACCAGCCAGCATTGAGGATACCAGATTATTACTGAAACAATAGCAATTAGCGCCGGAACTAACCCAGAGTATTTGACTAGCTTATTACCATTTTTACCTTTAAGGGCAATAATTGCCGCTGTCACTAAATTCAGAACAAGTAAAAGCCAGATGTAATTAATGCAATTTTTTGGCGTAGCGGCTGGCTCTTCTTCGGTAGTTTCGGCAAGAACTTTCCCTTCTTCTTCAGTCGGCTGCTCCTTTCCGGTAACTACTGTGGAAGTCGGCGTTATTTCTTCTTGAAAGCCAACCCCAGCTACTGTACCAGCCGGATTGGTTGGCGCAGTTGGGTTGCCAGATATTGGCGGAGTTTCAGCCGGCGGCAGGGTTTCTTCTGCCGGTGGAACTGGTAATCCAGCTGATTCGCCTGTAGTTTTGAAAGTTAAACTGCGGCTGACCGTATCAGGCGAAGCGTGGGAAATTACGCGATAATAATAAGTTGTGCCGGGCGTTAAGCCGGTCAAAGTCACGGAATGAAAAGTAACTTTGGTTAAATCATCAATCGTTGAATGGGCATAACCGTAATTCGGTGGACTGCTGAAATCAAAAGTGTGCGCTTCATTTTCCGCGCCCCAAATCACCCGGCTGGTAGATAAATAATTAGTCTGCCAAGTGAGTGTCGCCGTAACAGTCATAACATTAATTTCCGCTTCATTGAAAATCGTCAGACCGGCTGGCACACTGCCACCACCACCGCTACCGCCACCAGCTCCTCCACCGCCGCCTTGGCCGGGCGGAGTAACGGGTGTCTGCTCGCCTTGAAAACCGACTAAGATATCGAAATTATTCAAAATTTTATTTTTGTAATCATTGCCGGCGCTGGAATTAAAAGTCACTATTAAATCATAAGTTGTACTCGCGTTGTTTGCCAAATTGGATAAAAATGTCTCGCCTTGATTGAAAAATTCAGTTAAACTTTTATTTAGAATCGTTTGGCTCCCCTCTTTTATTTCTAAATTTAAAGCATTGCCAAAATGATTTGGGTCATTGACATTAATCGCTTCAATAGCCAAGGGCTTTGATACGCCGCTTTTGTTTTTAATTTCAATGTGAGCGGTTACTGCTTGGCCGGGCAAAAAATTCACCGCGCCAAAAAGCGGATTGGGATTAAAGATGACAACTATATTACTTTCGGTCGCTAAAACTGGGCCGGCAAACATAAATCCGGCTATCAGGGCAATAGCGGTAATTCCGATAAATTCTAATTTTTTTATTCTAAGCATATTGATTATTTTTAAGCGGCAGGAGCAGCGTCAGTCGGCGCTGGTGGCGCTGGATCAGGACCGGGAGCGGACTCTACTGGCGCGGGCGGCTCAACCGTAATCGCCGGCTCCGGCTCAAGGGCCGGATTTTGTTCGCTTAATTCCGCCGGGGTATCCGGAATATTTTCCGTAGTATCAGCCGGCTGGTCGTTAGAATCGCCGGTTTCATTGCTAAAATTGTCTGCGGGATTATCAGCGGGCAGCTCAGGTTCAGTCACCAAACCGGTATGATCAGCTGGATCAGTAATAGTAGTTTCTTCTTCCGGCACGGTTGTTTCCAAAGGTGTATCAGTTGGTGGTTCAGCTACTGTTTCAGCCGCCTCCTGACCGGAATTATCACCAGTATTTCCCGAATCGGCCGGGATCTCAATGGCTGGCTCGGTATTACCGGTATCGGCCGGCGGATCAGTATTTTCCGGGGTAGTTGTTGCTTCATCTTGTGTTATTATAGGCGTTTCAAAAATCGATGGCTCTTCAATCGGGAACAACTCCATCCCTTCTGGCAGCAAGCCCAAAAATCTCAGCATTTCTATTTCTTCGGGCAAAAGCAAACCGTAATCAATGGGCGGACAAAAATCTTGGTCTGATTGATCCCAGGCCTGAACCATAAAGTTTTCCGGCCCATGGGCCACCACCTTAACTCTGGCTGTATGCGAAGGCGCATAATAACAACCGCCATTACCGTCATCAAAGCAAAGCGGCACCCGGAAATCATAAGTTCCGCTATTATTGATTCCTCTCACGACATTACCCCAAGTGGCACCACTATCTTTGGAATACCAAAGGTCAATAGTTAAAGCGGAATCAGGGCCGTTAGGATTGGTTGCGGTCCAGCTTATATTATGGGTTCGGCCCACCCACCAAATTTCGCCGCCATTAGGCGATAAAACCGTAACTTGGGGCAAACCTAAATCGATGAAATCCGACGGCTGATCCGTATCAAGACCCAAAGGCACTCGGCCCAGCATATGGCCTTCTGTCACATCCGTGCAGCCAGGATCCCAAACGTTTAAATTGTAGTTTGGCCAATCTGAATCAGGCGCGCCCCAGTTCATCTGATCAATAATTTTGCCGGCGGGATTTTTTAAAATAAGCATGTCGGCGGTGTTGTTGAGGCTATTGCCGATTGGGCTACTTAAAACAATTCTGGTAACACCAGTGGGAATTTCCCAATAATTCCAGGTAGTATCTTGATTAGTAATAATGGCAAAGCCGCCGGCGGGAATTAGAGTAGAATCTGGTAAAATATCGCAAGCGTTATTGTCGCAAATTTTCCAATTTGATAAATCAACAGAACCAGAGGCCGGATTATAAAGTTCAATCCACTCGTTGTCAGCTTCATCACCGTGGCTTGAATCCACATCATAATAAACTTTATTTATGGCCACATAACTCCAGTCACCGGAGGAAACCGTATCAGCAATTGTTTCTTCATCGGTAAAACCTTGGCTTTCGTTGGTAAAATCCGTCTGCCAACCAAAAACAGTATATTTGAATTCGCAGGTTTTATTTTGCAGTGAAGAAGGCGCATCAGCTGGCAAGCCGATATCTAGCTGCCATTCATTGGTTAAAATTGAAAAGATGCTTGGCGTGTAAGTAAAATCCAGTAAATTTCCCGAGTATACTAAAGTTCCGTTAAGGTAAGCATCAACATCAAGGGCTTGGCAAAAATCAGTGTCGCCTGATGTTTGTTCGATATTCATCTGATATTGAAAATTCAAAAGGCCGATATTAATAATATCAATCCACCGCCCGACAGATTCGTCAGGTGTTATTTTTCGGGTTAGGCCGTCATCAAATTTGTTATTAATTTCATCAATGCAGCCATTGATAACCGACGGACTGAAAACGCTTAGTTGTCCGGCTAATATATTATTGGCTTCAGTCAAAACTTCGCCGGCCGTCATGTCTTCGCACGGACTGGCTGGTTCGTTGGCATAATAATTTTCCAGCGTGCTGGTGTTGACGCTAAAATTGGGATCATAAACGTCAAAGCCGAGGTTAAGCGTTAGGGCAACAACTTGGCCGGCCAAGACTCCGGCTTCGGTATCAGTCGGGTTTTCATGGTTTTGCGAAAATGGCGCCGGTGGTCCCCCGCTTGGCAAAAAATTTTCTATATCCGCGCTGGTTGCAAAATGGGCAGAATAGCCAAACCCCCCGCCGATAGTCAAACCAGTGGGAAAGGCCAGATCAAAATTAGCGTCGCGGTAAACGGCTGGGTTATCACCATGAGCAGAGGCTCCCCAACCGCCTTGGGTTTGGGTGCGAAAGCCGTCTGAGCGGGTAAAATCCAAAGAAAAATCCAGGGTACTGGCGGTAAAATTACCATCTGAAGTTTCCAAATCGTTATAATAGGCAATGGTCTGACCAATTGCCGAAAGTCCGGTCCAATTAAGGCCAAACAATAACAAAATCGCTACTACTTTTAATAATGGTTTTTTTACCAAATCAAAATTAGTTTGTTTTTTCTGGATTTTTCTTTTTCTTGATTTCCGCATAAATTTTTCTGGCTTCGTCGAAAATTATAGCTAAGGCCGGCACGATGATTATTAGCAGGAATCCCAGCGGTTTTCTGGCAAAATCAACGGCATAACCGGCAAAGGGAACGGAAAACAGAACTTTGCCGTGAATCTCGGCTGGCGTAACCTCTCTGGTATCTGGCGCGTTATTAGCGTCGCCCTTGGTGATATAAATCGGCTTACCTTCCTGAACGCGAATGTCATTAATCCGGTGGGTAATCGGCGTTTGGGTTTTACCGATTTTGCCGAAAGTAATGATGTCGCCGATCTGATAATTAGTTGCCGGCTTTACCATTACAATACTGCCGGTATGAATTGCCGGCTCCATTGAACCGGAAAGCACAGTCAGAACCTTGAAATTACCGGTCAGGGGCAAAATCGAAATCACCAAAAGCAAGGCGATCGCCGCAATCAGCGCAATAAATATGTAATAAACAACTTTAAAGATTTTCATGGATTTTCATGGATTATTTTATTCTTACCAGCCAAAATCTGGTAAATCTGGTGGCCAATCAATTGTACAAGTCGGATAATTTAGTCCCGGCATATAGCAAATACAGCCGGTTTGACCGGTATTGGGATCACAATATCCATACGATGAACTTGTGCAAGTAGGCAGGATTGTAGGATTATGCGCACAACCAGCTATGCCGCAAATGTCGGCTGTACAGGCGTTACTGTCATCGCAATTATTCGGACAATTTGGATTGAGGTTGCAGCTGACTACGCCGGCGCTGCAAGTACCGCTAAATGTGCATTGTAAAGAAACTAAGCTCACATGCTGGCAAATGGTTGCCGAGCAGGAATCAGCAGTACAGCTGTTATTGTCATTACAATCGGCACTGGAAGTGCAGCCGCCCGGAGGAATTAGTGGCGCAATGCATGCTCCAATTGCGCTGCAGGTATATCCGTTGCAACCGCCGCCTAACATACAGGTTAAATTTGAGCACGATGCGCCCACATTGGGACTTGCCTCGTAAACACAGCCCCACATGTCTCCGCCCGCGCCGATGCAAGTCGATAATAGACAGGAATTCATCGCCTGGCTAGCGCATATATTATTACTCGGCGTATGAACGCAGCTGCCATTCACGCAAGTATCAACAGTGCAAGCTACGCCATCATTATTACAATCGTTATTACTTGTACATTCAGGCGCTGGTGGCAGACAATCGGCCGCACAGGTGGCAGTCGTTTCCGAAGGCGAGCAAGTGCCATCCGGACAGACCGGGTTACAATCTAAACTATTTAGAAAACAACCATAATCAGCGCAATCGATTTGGCCATCACCTTCATTGTCTATACCGTCATGGCAGTTAGTTTCCGGGCTGCAAACGCCATCTTCATCAGTTGCGCCATCACAGTCATTATCAAATGAATCACAAGCTTCCACACCGTTGTTTGTCGGGGTGCAATCACTGCAATTATTATCAGTACTACCGTCGCAATCATCGTCTAAGCCATTGTCACAGATTTCAGTTCCGGCTTGATTATTTTGCGTACATTGAAGCGCCCCGCCAGTACAAGTTAAAGTTCCAGCTGAACAAACACCCGATAAGCCCGTGTTGCACACGCTTCCGCCGCCTGGATTTCCTTCATCAACAACTTGGTCGCAATCATCATCTAGGCCATTACAGACTTCTGTGGTTGGCGTGCAAGTGGGCTCGCATGCTAAATCGCTGCCGTTACAATCTTCATCAATATCATTGCCGCAGATTTCGGTTGTCGGAGAGCAGCCGCCGGTAGCGTTACAAACAAATTGGGGCAAATTTCTGGCTTGAACCGCGGTAAAGATAATATCCGCTAGTAAACTGTCAGTTTGGATTTCATTGCCGGTGGCCAAAGGCACATTCCATTTAACGCCCAAACAATGAGTAGTGCCGCCTTGCATTGGCGCGCCTAAAGATGAATCGGCAATCGGCCAGTAACCCGCCTGGACGGTCTGGTTTTGAATTACATAAGTTTCGTCTTCATCTTTGATATTATTACAATTATGCTCACCGGCTCCGTTATCGTTCCAAATTGTGAAAAATAAATTATTTTGCAGTTCACCTTCGCCCGCGCCGCAGGTGGAGTCAACCTTGTTTTCCGGACTGTCGCAACCGTTGTCATCTTTAACTAAATTGGCAATTTCGGCGCACATCCAGGCGTCATTATTATCCACGTGCAAGCTGATAGTGTCTTCACCACTATCCCCGGGCTTAACATCCAAAAGATTAAAATAAAGTTCACCATTCAAATCTTTGGCTGACCAGGTACAGAAACATTCCTCTTGTGTCCCCTGCCAGAAATACTTTCCTGATCCGCTCGGATCTAAAATGCAAACTTTGCCGTTGTAATGGCAGGTGTTATCAATTTGTAAATTGAATTTTCCGGCTTTAAAAGTATTTCCGACTGAGCTTTCGGTGTCGGAAAAATAGGCAATGGTTCCGCCAATGGCAATGGCAGCCACAATTGCGATGACACCGAGACTGATTACGATTTTTTTCTTCATAGATTTTTGCTGATTGAAAATTTAAATTAAAATATTTGGTGGCTGCCTTAGTCTCACTAGGGCAGCCTTTACCCCCACACCAAATAAGTCTAGTGCATTTTAAACTTATTTAGTGTAGGGGAAAATCCCCTAAGCACTCCCCCTTTCACCAAAAATAATTGGTGTGGGGGTAAATATTTCAAGTATTAGTAGTCTAAGTCTTGAATCGGAGGCAGAGCTACACTATCACAACTGAAGTTTTCGTTGTTTCTTTGCTGAGTGGCATACAAAACAATGTCAGCAAGCAGTTGATCTGTTTGCGCGTTGTTTTGATTACCGCTACCCGAGCATGAAATAGTTCCGTCCAAAGCAACTGTTTGAGTTCCAACACACCAGGCAATTCCCAAATTACCAGAGCCATTTGCCAAAATCGGTAATCTGCCAATTGCTGGAAGAGTATCAAACGGCCCATTATATAGGAGTGGTGACTCTGTACCCGGTTCATATACTCCATCGCCATCATCTTCCCAAACAACTAGATTAAGGTATTGAGACAATTCTCCTGGTTCACCGGTATCTCCTGAAGCTGTTTCCGGTTCAGCTAAGCTGTTCTCTAAATTCTGCTCATTATTTACCAGCATACAAACATAAGCGTCATTGCTTTCAACATGCAGAGAAATTACATTAGTTCCCCAGTCGCCCGGTTTAACATCACCGAAATTCCAGAAAGTGTCGCCTAAGCCGAGATCTCTCTCACCCCAAAGCGTACAAATGCCGCCGCCTTCGAACTGGCTGGTGCAGTTAAGTTCCATAACGCTGATATCATCCAAATATCCGCCGTAGGAATTATTGGTCCCTAAATCGGAAAACATCACTTTTGTGGCAGCATCGGTGGCAATAAAGTTATAGGTATATGCTGTCCAAACCGTATTTGAACCGCCGGCAGAAGCTGCGCCAATGGTGTCATTTACCAAAATGGTGCTGTCGCTCACGACTTTGACTATGGCGCCAATGGTGTTATCGCCAGCCGGACGATTCGGGCGGGGCGAATACCAAAAGGTCAGGCGGTACTGCTGGCCGGCAACTGTTGTTAAAGTTTGGGAAATAGCAGATGAATTATTACTGTCTAATTCCGCTAACTGGCTGCCGCCATGTGGCGCACCCGCGGCGTTGTCCTGGATTTCTAGACCCGCGCCAGATTCCACTGTCCAAGAAGTTAGGCTGGCATCAGGATAAATTGCCCAACCGCCTGATGGCACGTTTGGCGTCTCAAAGCCGCCATTTAAAATAAGATTACTGCCAGTCTCTACACAAATGCCCACACAATTATGGCCATTATAGGTCTGTTTGGTGTGATCGACTTTTAAGTCAATCGAACCGGCGGTAAAGGTATTACCGCTGGAAATTTCCGTGTCGCTGAAATAAGCCACGGTTGCCCCGATTGCCAAAGCGGCGACGACCGCGATGACACTCAAGCTTAGTACGATTTTCTTCATAGTTTTTGTTGATTTATTAATTTTTAAAATAATTATTTAAAACCTTTATCGGTTGCCTTAGCGAGGCTAAGGCAACCTAAAAGATTTCTAGTATTATCGGTTTTAGTTCAGTAGTAGAGTTGTGCTGGCACAACTGAAATTCTCGTTGTTTCTTTGCTGTTCTGCATAAGCGGTAAAGGAAGCAGACAGAATGTCAGTTTGGGCAATATCACCCATACTGGAACCATCGCAAAGAATATTATTACCGCTCAAACTCTGCGTTCCGGCACACCAGGCAAAGCCAATATATTGGGTATTGGATGCCACAAGCGATATATTACCTATTGCCGTATTGAAGGAGGCGTTTGGTCCGGTGATTACTGTTTCACCTTCGTATACGCCATTACCGTCGTCTACCCAGGCAAAAACCTTGATAAACTGCGAAAGCTCTCCGACTACGGAATTGATATTATCACCCGCGGTAATTTCCGGATCAACAACGGTTTCTTCTACGTCAACAATGTCGCTGGTGATTAAACAAGCATAAGCGTCATTGTTGTACACGTGCAGGCTGATAAGATTCGTTCCTCGGTCACCAGGTTTGACATCGTCAAAGCTGAAGAATTTTTCATTGGTCAAATCTTTTTCGCCCCAAAGCTGACAATGAGCTTTGTAGTAGTTATCCTGGCAATTCCCGCTAATGAAGAACTTATAAATAAGTCCGCCGGGATTGTTGAACGGCGTACCGGGCGGATTTAACAAAGCCCAGTTTTTAACTTCAAAGGTGAGAACATTTGTGCCTTGCACGATATAGCTGTTGACCAATGCTCCGGGAATATGAAGCATGTTTCCCTGCCGATAACCAAACTCCATGGTATTTTCGGCAATTAGTGTACCGTTTAGCCAAATTTTGATGCTGTTATCAGAACCGACGCCAAACCAGAGGTCAGATGAAAGAATCGGACCATACCACTCAAATGTCTTTTCAAAAGTGTAAGTGACATCCGAAGTGGTATCTTCTTGTCTGGTTGGGTCTGATTCCCAGATCCATTTAGCGCCCGCGGCTACTAAGTCGGGGTCATTTTGCGCTGTCCAGGCTGAATGGATGAAGAAAGGCGTAAGGCTGCCAACAAACACCGCGGGATATGGAGTAACTGAAACTCCGTTTCTTTTAACCACGATGTTGCTCGGGTTGCTTATTAAGGTGAGGTTGCAAGTATTGCAATCAACATCATTATAAGTCTGCCGCAAGTGATCCACTTTCAAATCCATGGTGCCGGCAACTAAGATATTGCCAGCTGAAGTCTCCGTATCATTGAACAAAGCCACAGTTGCTCCAATTGCTACTGCCGCAACTATTCCGATAACACTCAAGCCGAGTATTATTCTTTTCATATCGGTTTAATGATTATTGCGGGTTAATTAGGATTGGAAAGGATTTGGATTATTTCTGTACTGTTCAACTTGGAATTCCATTGTTGCACTCATGCTATCATTCTGGACTTCATTGCCAACTGTGGTTGGTAAATTCCAGGTAATCCCAAAACAGACGGTTTGATCACCTAATACAGGAGTTGGCAAGGTCCAAGTTTCACCGTTAGCATCAATGGTTCCAGCAGAAATCAATTCAACATCGCTTTCATTTAGAATGTTATCACAATTACCATCTGCAAAAACGGTAAATATGAGATTTTCTCTTAACTCACCGGACGTTAAGCCATCAGTATCTACGCTTGCTTCCGGTTCGGTAAGCGTATTGTCATTATCGGTAACATCATCAATAACTAATCTCAACCAGGCATCATTATTATTGACGTGTAAGCTTATAGTGTTTTCTCCAGAATCACCTGGCTTAAGATCGGAGAAATTAAAGAATTTCTGAACGCCTAAATCAGTTGCTGTCCAAGTGCCATCGCAAAGAGTTCCTGGTACTGGGTAAATATCAGTTCCTTGCCATACATATACCTCTTGGTCATTAAGAGCACAAACATTTCCGTTGTAATGCTGGGTACTATCAACTGTTAAATCAATTGCTCCAGCAGTAAAAGTATTACCAGCTGAAGTTTCGGTGTCGCTGAAGTAAGCAACGGTTGCGCCAATGGCAATCGCGGCCACAATGGCAATCGCGCTTACGCTAATTAGAATTTTTTTCATAGTTTTTTATTATTCTTTCTTATCCCCCACCACTTTTTATTATTAAACGAAAGTAGTGAGAGAGTTTATTAAGTAACTTACCCTATCATTTAAGACAGGGCCTTGCCCTTTTTTGATGGGGCAAGCCACTTAATCTAATCTCGGTTACGACCCGAGAACGTCGACCTTTATCCGCCTAAATTTTGGCGGATTAATTATTTTATTAGGTAAGTTACAACTTGTTATTTAATTTCTCAAGGAACAAAAAAATCTCTACCAATCGAGCAGAGACTTAATATATATAAATTTTTTATTGTTGAAATCTGGCAATTACAGCAATGCTTCCCAATTTGCCAATAAAGATATTCTTTTGTGCTTTTATTACCCATGTCTTAATTCTTAAATTAAAATAAAAAACCAATTTCTAACCCCCTATTTTTCACCCCCTTTGCTTTTTGAAGCTTTTATGCCCGTCTTTGGCAGGTTAAATTTGGTTTTTGGTTTTTTCTTTTTTGTCGATTTTAGCTTAATGAAAGTAAAATCTCCCCCTTAGCTTATCAAAAATATTTTTTATTAGCAATAGCTATCGAGCCTGATTTATCCACACTTTAAAAACTATTTGGTCACCCTAATTTTTAAAACAAAACTATTAATTTGTCAATTCTAATCCACCACTAGTATAGCGGTTGGAGGCATTCCATAAAAGCCAGCCATAACCGCCAGAGTCATTATTGGCCTGAATTTGGGTTTTAATCATTTCCGGCGTATAAACCGCGCCTAAATCAAAGGCTTGCAGCCAAGGCCGAATTTTGGTCTGGCTGGAGCCTAATTTATCTTTTGCCTTAATTAAGCTGCGATAAATTATTTCATAAGGATGTTCAGCTGGATTATTGAAGTCTTCAAACCCGGCTGGGTAGTGGGAGGGGTAAACCATCGGGCAGATATAGTCGAAATTGCCCACGGCGTCTTCCAGTCTTTGGCCAATATTTAAGCCATCGGACCGCCATAAAACCATGCCGAAAAGATCAGCCGAAGTTAAGGCCGGATAAAAAACTAAGGTCTTTTTAACATACTGATAAAACTCAGCCATCACCTTAGCCTTGCCCTCGAAAGTGGCATTGTCTAGATTAGCGTAGACAATTTGTTTAATGTTGCCGTCTGAAGGAAAACGGATGTAGTCAAAATTGACTTCAGCAAATCCGAGTTTAATTGCTTCTTTAGCTAAATCCAAGTTATATTCCCAAACCTGCTTTTGGGTTGGGTCAACCCAGGCTAAACCTTTGTAATCCCGCCAGATTCCCCCGCCCTTGGCTTTCAGGGCAATGTCTGGCTGCTTTTCGGCCAAATAAGGATCCTGGAAGACGACAATTCGGGCAATCGGGTAAATCTCCTGCTTTTTTAATTCTTTTAGCCAACTAGCCAGGTCCGGGATGCGAATTTCTTCGGCATCAATTTCTTCGGCCAAAGGGTTAGAAGTATCAAAAAAGACCTTGCCGCTATAATCTTTAAGGTCAATAACAATGGAATTTAGTTCAGTACTTTTGATTAAATCAACCAATTCCGCTCGCCTTGTCTTGGCGCCGGCCGTATAAGCGGTCAGATAAATCCCTTTATTTTCGATTTTTTCTGGTTTTTTCAAAACCTGGTAGGTTGGTTGCTGATTAAAGGTAAAAACCAAAGAAAAAAGAATTACTGGGATAATCACTAATAAGTTGACTAAAGGTAAAAACATTAGTTTAATTTTACCCCTTCACCTTAACAATAAACTCTAGGGGGTCATACATAAAACTATAACAAATAATTACATTTTTTAAAACTTAATCTATTGTGGGCAAGGTGAAGGGGTTTAGCAAAAAACGGCTTTAAAAAGAAATAGCCCTATTTTTTAAAACGCTGCCTGGTTTAGGCAGCTTATTTAATCTGTTTTTACCAATTCATTAAAACCCTAGGTTCATTCCTTGAAGTTTTTGGGCCATGCCTTTTTGGGCTTTAGTGATTGCTTCGTTTATACAGTCTTTGATTATTTGGTTTTGTTGTTCAGCCGGTAACTCCGGATTTATGATTACTTCTTCGACCTGGAGGTTACCATTCATTACGATTTTAAAGCCTTCTTTTTCAACAATAAATTTTTCGCTTTTCATTGAATCTTGTAAAGCTTTGAGTTGGCCGAGTTGTTTGAGTTTATCGAGCATAAGGTTGTGAAATGATTCACCTAGTTAATTCAAATATCCACTTCTCGGGGACCCGCCTACGTCCCTTCGGGACTACGGCGGGCAGGCAGAATCTGGCGTCTCCCGACGTCGCCCATTGCTTTATTTTTATGGCGAGTCGGGATGCCGACCTTACGTCGGCACTACTTAGTCAACAATGTTCACTTCTCGGGGACCAGGAATCGGACCTGGATTAGCAGAGCCAGAATCTGCCGTCCTACCATTAGACGATCCCCGAGAAGTGAACACTTGGATTAAAAACCTTTTAAATGTTTCACCTTCATCCCGCCGTAGGCAGGACAAGTTAGATTCACCCGCCGAAGTCCCGACCTCAAGGAGGGACGTAAGCGGGCGATCCCCGAGTTATGTCTTGGAGAGTTTGCAAATTCAGAAATTCTAGTTGACAATCTGACCGCCGAAGGTTTCTAAAACATTTTTTAATGATTCATCAGTTGGGCTTTCCGCCAAAGCTTCAACTTCCACTTTGTCATCTGCTAAATCTTTGACAATTACGGTTTTAACAATTAGCTTAACCCCAAAAATTTCTTCTAAAACTTTTTCCAAAGTTTGTTTGTTTTTTAAATCATTAACCCGTTGCTGATGGAATTTATGCTTAAAGCAAAGTTCCAAAGTGCCATCTTCTTTAACCGTCGATGGTCGGCCAATTCTTAAAGTTGAGGCCAAGCTTTGATTATACTTTTTTAAACAAATCAGCACTTCTTCCCATTTTTCTTTGATTTGTTCCAGGCTTAGTTTGACTTTGCTTAAATTTTTTTCTGGTCTCGGTTTTGGTAAAGGATTTATAATCGGCACCTCAGCTTTTTTATTTTCACCTTGATTTAAACCGCCCGAAAAATTGCTATCATCATTTTTATTTTTTGGGCTGTCATTTGAGTCTTGGTGGCTAGTAATAATTTCTAAAACTGCTAGTTCCAAAGGCAATTGCGGGATGTCGGCAAATTTGATTTCATAGCGTTTGGCAACAAAAATTTCAATGACTTTAACCAATAATTCTAAAGAGATCTTTTCGGCGGTATCAACTATCCTTTTTTCTAAGTCTTTACTAAAAGAGGCAGTGAATTCATTTAATTTAGTGCTGACCTTGACTAGTAAGATTTTCCGCAAGACTTCAATTAAGTCGTTGGTAAATCTTTCCAAATCAATTCCATTTTCCACCAGCCGATTGATTAAGGCTATTGCCGATATTGAATCTGATTTAATTAAATAGTCAATTAATTCAAGGACTAAATCAAAATGGGAATGGGGTAAAACTAATTCAGCCTGTTCAAGAGTTATTTCTTTTTCACCCAAAGAAAGAACCTGACCCAGCAGACTTTCGGCATCGCGAATGCAACCTTCAGAATGATAAGCAATATTTTCTAAAATGGCTTGATCAACCTTTTTGCCTTCTTTACTTACAAGTTGGGCGAGACGCTGGATAATATCTTTTTCCGGCACTTTATGAAAATCAAAATGCTGGCAGCGGGAAATAATCGTTTGGGGGACTTTATGAATTTCGGTAGTGGCCAAAACAAAAATGACATGGCTGGGTGGTTCTTCCAAGGTTTTCAGTAAAGCATTAAAAGCAGCAGTAGAAAGCATATGGACTTCATCAATAATGAAGACCTTGAATTTCCGGCTGGTCGGAGTAAAACGAGAATTATTAATGATATTTTCCCGTACATTATCAACGCCGGTATGCGAAGCCGCATCAATTTCAATCACATCTAAAGATTTATTGGCGATTAATTCAAGGCAAGAATCGCAACTGTCACAAGGTTCACTTTCGCCTTCTTTCCGCTTGAGGCAATTGACAGCTTTAGCTAAAAGTCGGGCGGTGGTAGTTTTACCTAACCCGCGGGGACCGGAAAACAAATAAGCGTGAGCGACTTTTCCGTTTTCCAGCTCACTTTGAATCGTTGTTCGGATGTGGTTTTGGCCAACCAGTTCTTTAAATTTCTGGGGCCGATATTTTCGATAGAGGGTTGATGACATAAAGGATATAGCATAAAAATTCTAACTCTTTTTGAATTTTTAAGCAAGCTAAACAAAAATAAAAATAACCTCAAATTTTTAGGTTACCGAAAACAAATTTTTGCTAATTAAACACTAATTCTATCCAGATCGTTCCGGGGTTAAATTCGACTTCTTCACCAGTCTGATTGTAAAATCTAGTTCGGCCACCACTTTTCTTCCACTCCCCTTCAATTTTTCGGCCATCTTGATAGATTTCGGCCACCCCACCGCTTTTAACGTTGACTTCTAAACGACCATAATCATCGATAATTCTATAATCGACATACTGAACAATGATATTTTTGGCTTTAAGAATAATGCCTGATTCGGTTTTATGAAATTCTCCGGCTAAATAGCGGGTGTAGTCATTATTGATAGGATTATATTGGTATTCCACTTGATAATCAGGATTACTGGCAAACTCAACTTTGACTGGTGAGACAATATTTGCTGAAGCGGCATTTTCTTTTTTAAACAGCCAAGGAGAAAAATCAGCCCGGGCTTCTATTTCTTTAGCGGTAATGGCCCGCTTCATTAAATCAGCTGAAGTAAAAAGATTATGGGGCTCATTACGTTTTGGATCACGCCAGAAATAAATACCGTCAGCGGAAATTTCATTGATACTGTAAACAGGACTATAGGTTAATTTATACATGGCGTCCGAACTTCCGCCGGCATGAAACAAAACCACTTGCCATTCTTCCGCGAGTTCAACAAAAAAAGGCCTGACTGATCTGACTGGCCCAATTCGGGTGGCCTTAATTTGGGGATCAAAGATTGCTAAAAATCGGGTGATGTCTCCTTCGACAATACTTTCATAAATAATACTGGCACTTTCTAAACCGGCAAGGGGGCGACTATCAACGTGGTTTTCCAGCATTACGGCAATTGGTCTTAGAGCTGATTTTTCGGTTGGAATTAGCCGACCATCAAGCAAACGATGGGTTCGGGGGTTGGCTTGATGATTAATTTGTGATTGCCAATTAAACTTTTGGTCAGTTACTAAATAGCTGGCAATGAGCCCAAAAGCAACTAAAAAAATAATAATTAAAATAATCAAGAAGCGATAATCACTGATTATCTTTTTAAGTTCAATTTTCATTTGATTATTATCCCTCCAACTTGGGGGGGGGTTGAAGACTTTATTATTTTTCTTTACCTTCAGCTTTTTTGTCAGCCGGAGTGGTTTCTTCAGTTTCGGCTTCAGCTGCAACTTCGGGTTCTTTTGGCTTAACTTCCAGGCCTTCTAATTCCTTGTCAGTTCTGGGCTGTTGGATTAAAGCCACCACGTCATGAGGATTATTAGTAATGGTTAAACCCGAGGGTATTTTTATATCCGCAATATGGATGACATCCTCAAAAGTTTTTAGAACTGACAAATCAACATTAATTTCATGGACTAAATCTTGAGGTAAACATTCCACTTCCAAAGAATCAATAGTGGTGACTAAAATGCCACTCAATTCTTTGACTGCCGGCGGTTCATTGATAAAATTCAAAGCAATTTCGGCATGAAGCTTTTCATCCATTCTCACTTGGTGAAAATCAGTATGGATAATTTGATTGGTTTTCGGATCAAGCTGGTAATCCTGAACCAAAACTTTTACCGGTTTTTGATCATCAATTGTTAAATCAATTAGAGTACTTTCGCCAGCTTCCGTAAAAATCTTCTCAAAAGTCGAGTAATCTAAAGTCAGGTTTAATGGTTTAATTTTATGACCATACAAAACAGCCGGGATTTCACCCTGCTTTCTTAATTGATTGACTTGTTTACCTGTTTCTTTGCGGGTTTTAGCTTTCAGGCTTAAATTTAAATTGGTCATTACTGTTTTTTATCCTTTCTTAATAATTAATCAAAATTATCAATCATTACTTTTTCCTTGCTAAGAAATTGATGGACTTCAATTACATCATCACAGCTAATCGGTTTAGCCTTTTTAAATCGTAAAACATCTTCACCGTTTAAGTCAGTGATTAAACCTACCGAGCTCACCCCCAGGTTATTAGTGACAATAACAGCCAGAATTGCCGATTGACAATGGCGGCAATGGATATAAACCAGATGAGCGTTTTTCCCCTCTTCCAAAATCTTGGCTTCTAAAGGATCGTAACGCAGATTGCAAATCGGACAGTGGGTAATTAGGCTAGGATTATCGCCAAATAAATTAAACAGTCTGTCGTCCATATTAATAAATAGAGTGTAGCTAAAATCTTTGATTTCGTCAAGCTTAGGAAGTTTGGTTCCTAATTATCATACTTTCAACTATGCCAATTGCCATCAGACTAATCAACAAAAAACTGCCGCCATAGCTTAAAAAAGGCAAAGCAATGCCGGTCACCGGTACTAAGCCAAGATTCATTCCAATATTAATGATAATTTGACTAAAAAATAAAGCCGAGATACCTAGTATTACTAAAAGAGAGAAGTTGTCCCGCATCATTTTTGCGGCTTTAATCAGCCGGTAAAAAATTACCCCCCACAAAAAGAAAACTAAGCCAATTCCCAGAAAGCCTAATTCTTCGGCAATGACAGCAAAAATGAAATCAGTCTGGCTGGCCGGAATAAATTTTAACTGGCTTTGTGAGCCAAAACCAAGACCACGGCCCAAAAAACCGCCTGCCCCAACCGCTGTTAAAGCCTGCCGGACATGGTAAGATCGACCGTAAGGATCAGCCTGGGGATCAAAAAATGTTAAAATTCGATCTTTTTGATAATCATGGAAAAGAAAAATCCAGGCCAGAGCCGATAGAATGATTAAAGTTAAACCTAGAAAGGCCAGATGCTTTTTATCAGCGCCGGCAAAAAATATCATCACTAACCAGACAAAAAATAAAATCAGGCCAGAACCAAAATCAGGTTGTAAAACAACTAATAGAAAAAATAAACCGACAGCCGAAGCGCTCAAGAGAAAAATCTTAAATTCTCTGATCAGACGGGCCTGCTTATTTATAAACCAAGCCGAAAAAATAATTAAAGCAATTTTAGCTAATTCAACCGGTTGAAAATTAAAACCAAAAATAGAAAACCATCCGGTCGTGCCGCGAATTGTCTGGCCAAAAAGTAAAACCGCCACTAAAACTAAACCTACGGCGATATATAAGAGATAACTATAATCTTGCCAGAGGCGATAATCCAAAAAGCTAATCAAGAAAAGCAAAACTAAACCAATCAAAGCGGCAATAATTTGTTTTTTGAAATTCAAAAAATCAGGATTTTCTGAGCTGATGGTGATGCTATAAATGCCACTTAGGCCAAAACAAATTAGCAAAGATATTGCCCCAAATAATACCCAATCAAAGTTTTTTAGGCTATTGAAAAGCCTACGGAAGACCATAGAAAATCTATTTTACTTCTTTACTTCGCGGATAAAAGTAATTACCTGATCACCAATCTTTAGTCCGGATTTTACTTCAACTAATCCCTCATCGCCTTTTAGACCTAAAATTACCTCAACTGATTTTGGTTGGTTATTTTCTAAGATTTGGACTACTGCTTTATCACCTTCGTCTTTAACCGCTCGTTGGGGAATGATTAAAACATCCTTAACAAAAGCCGTATTAACTGTAACATTAGCTGTCATACCGGGTTTAATTTTATCCATCAAAGCGCTGACCGGTTCGGGCTGATCTTCCTGAAAAGTCACAGTAACCCGATAATAGATAACATCCTGAATTTCAGTTTGGGCCGGGTTAATAGTTGTTATTACCCCTTGGAAAATATCATTACTACTAAAGGCATCAAGAGTTATTTCGACTTTATCACCAGCACTAATTTTTACAATATCTGATTCAGGAATATCCACTTCAATTTCATAATTTTCTACAGCTAGCATCTTGATTACCGGCTCACTTAAATTAGTTTGTTCACCAACATTAAAATTAATGTCAGTAATTACCCCATTAATTGGCGCCCGAATAATAGTTTCTTCGTATTTGTCTTGAGCTAAATTTAACTCGGCCCGGGCCCTATTCAATCGCGCTTCATACAGAGTAATGTCTTCCGGTCGGGCCGGAGCTTCTTTAAAGTTCAAATCAGCCTGGGCTTTAGCTAAATTTTTTTCCGCGACGCTAATGGCATCTTGAGCCGCATCAACTTTTGTTTGATAATTCAACCGGGCATCAGCTAAATCTTCTTTAGACGTCTGGACCGCCGAGCTGCTTGAATCAATGGTTGTCCTTTGAGTGTTAATTGTGGTCTTTAAAGTATCAAGTTCGGTTTGAGTCAAAACTGTGTTAACCAGAACATAATTTAAAAGGTCACTTAAATCATTTAAAAGAGCCGAAACATTATGGACCGTCACTAGACTTTCTTCAATTAGGCTATCAATGGCGTCGTCATTGTTGGGATCAAGTTTAGTCTGATTATAGACTGATTCAGTTTGATCTAATTTTTCTGATGCCAAATCGTATCCCGTATTGACTTTTATTTCCAATCCCATATTAGTCGCGCTGAAATTATCACTAGTGCCCTTGAAATGGAGGGTATCATAAACTTCTTGCAAAGCAATACTAGACTTAGTTAAAGCACTATCAATATCAACTAAAATGCTGCCCCGCTCATTAACTAAAGCTTGTTTGTAAGTGTCTTCGGTACTCACCAAGTCATTTTGAGCGTTGGCTAAATCGGTTTGGGCTTTTTCGACTGCGGCCTCACTCACTGTAACATCTTGGGTCGTTGCGCCAGCCTTCAGCTTATCTAAATTTGCTTGAGCTTCCTTAAGATCGGCTTGAGCACTGCTGACCTGAATAGATAAATCAGTCGCTTTGAGCTGAGCCAATATTTGATTAGCGGTGACAGTATCGCCTACTTTTACATTCAAAATTGCCAGTTTGCCGGTATTTTTAAAATTCAGTTCGATTTCCGAAGCCGATTTAATTTTACCGGTCGCCGAAACTGTTTGTTTAATGTCGCCACTCTTTACTTCGGTGGTGACGTATTCGACACTTTTTGCTTTCGGGCCGAATTTAAGATAAGCGCCAACGGCAATCACTAAAATTATAATGATTACCCAAACGATTTTAGATTTGATAATTTTTTTCATAATAAATATTCATTCTTAAGTTATTTAAGTTTTTCCCCATATTTTTTATAAAGCCCGCTAATTTTTTGTCGGCCAATGTTGACTGAGCCGGGCTTTGCTCCTAAAACTCGGGTGATGACTTCTTCGATAAAATTTAATCTTTCTTCAATAACATTTAAATTTTCCGGATATTTTTTGAAATCCAAAGAAAGTTTAACAATTGCTGAACGGGTATAAAAGGCAAGCAAAATAATGAGCTCGAAAATTTCTTTGGGATAATCAGTTTTAAAATTACCTTCCTTTACTCCTTGCTTAATAATTTTTTCAAAGGTTTGACTGACTGATTCAACAATTTTTTCAAATAATTCGTGGGTTAGTTTCCAATCCAAAATATTGCCTTGTCTTAAAAATTTATCAACCTTAAGTAATTCTTCTAAATTGGCAAATTTGTAGTCCTGGATCGTCACTATTGCCTGATTAAGTTTTTCTTGAGCATTGAGTTTGGGGTTTTGGACAATTCGCTCAGTTAAAACGTTTATTTCTTCGGCAAAGTTAGTAAGAATCCCCTCTAGGACTTCTTCTTTAGTGGTAAAATAATGATAAAAAGCGCCTTTTGATACCCCGGCTTTTTTGACGATAGCGTCAATTGACGTTTTGTCATAGCCCTCACGGGAAAATAAATCTAAAGCCGTATTTTGTAGTTTTTGTTTGGTCGATTGTTCAGTTGAGGCATATACCATATTTTTCTCTCTTCTTTTAAGATAACATACCGACGGTCGGTATGTCAAGAAAATACTAAGAAAAATAGGTAAATTCTATCCGTTATTTTTGTCTCAATCAAGCTAAATTTATTTAGTTTCAGCGGTAATTTGATTTAAAACAAAACTAACAATCGACAAAACCAAACTGAACAGCAAAGCCCACCAAAAATTAGTCACTTCAAATCCCGGAACAATAATACTGGCTAGCAACACCAAAAGGGCATTAATCACCAGCGTGAATAAACCCAGGGTCAGAATATTAATCGGTAGGGTGATAATAATCAGAATCGGTTTTAGGAAAGCATTAATTAAGCCCAAAACTAAGGCTGCCACTAAAGCGGCAAAGAGCCCATTAATGGCGATTCCGGGTAGTAAATAAGCCGTAATCAGAATGGCTAAAGTAGCCACCAACCAACTTAACAAAAATTTCATATTTTTAAAATTAAGAATTAGTTAAACCCAAAAATTGAAGAAAAAACTAAAACGAAGGTGGCCAAAATGATGCCAGCAATCGTCACCCAGGCAATTATATTATCAAATAGTTTATTGGTTTGATCCCCCATTATCCGTTTATTATTAATAATCAGCATCACAAAAATTAAAATGAACGGCAGTAAAATTCCATTGACATCCTGGGATAAAATCATGAGATTAATCAAAGAAATTTTTGGCAAAATGACAATGAGTGCCGGAATAATGATGCTTAAAGCAATAATGGTATAAAAAGCTTTTCCATCTTTCCATTTGGTATCAAAGCCGTATTCCCAGCCGGCGGCTTCACAAATGGCGTAAGCGGTAGCCGTTGGTAAAATAAAAGCTCCTAAAACTGAGGCGCTAAATAAACCAAAAGCAAATAAAATTTCTGCCAGGTGGCCAGCCAGCGGTTCAAGAGCAATGGCGGCATCCTTGGCGTCAGTAATTTGGATGCCGTGCTGGTAAAGGGTGGCGGCGGTACCAATGATAATGAAAAAGCTGACAATATTAGTGATAAAAGCGCCCAGATAGACTTCGGCTTTTTCCGCTTTGTAATGTTTAATTTCTAAACCTTTATCAACCACGTAAGACTGGATGAAAAATTGGCCCCAAGGGGTAATCGTTGTACCAATCAAAGCAATCATTGCCAGAAAAAACGGGGTACTCCATTCTAAAGTTGGCCTGACCATGCTGGACAAAGCGTCGCCAAAATCCGGTTTAATGATAAAACCATTAATAATATAAACTATATAGAAAGCCGAAAAAATCAAAAAGATTTTTTGGGTGGTCTTAAAAGAACCTTTATAAAGAATAAACCAAATAGCCAAAGCAGCAATGGGCACGGCCAGATATTTAGAAATGCCAATGATTGATAATGAAGCGCCGATGCCGGCAAACTCTGCCGTCATGGTGCCGAGATTGGCAATCAGCATAGTAATCATGGCAAAAGCTGTCCAGCGCACGCCAAAATTTTCCCGGATAATGCCCCCTAAGCCCTGCCGCGTGACTAAGCCAATTCTAATGCCCATTTCCTGAGTTACAGCTAAAGAAAAAGTGATCAAAAGCAATACCCACAGCATTTTGGTGCCAAAATGGGCACCGACAACTGAATAAGTCGTGATTCCGCCGGCATCATTATCAGCATTAGCCGAGATTATGCCGGGTCCAACCACGCTGAAGAAAAATAAAATTTTATACCAATGGCGGCGTAATTTCTCTTTCATAAAACAAAACTTTAGGCATCAGGCACAATATTTCGCATGATATCATCAACATTGACTATGCCGAGCAACCGTCTTTTACGGTCCAAAACTACAGCCGTAAACAAATTATATTTAGTCATGATTTTAATAATGTCACTGAATTTTTGCGCGGGTTTTAAAATCGAAGTGCTCGGGTAGGGTTTAAGCAGTTCTTGTAATTTTTGGTTTGGTTCAGAAATTATGAGTCGCCGTAACGACACTGCCCCGTAAAAATATCTTTTTTCGTCAGTAACGTAGATATAAATGATTGACCGAAACTTGGGCGAACTGGCCTTAATTTCTTCAATTGTTTGCTGAACTGTCCATTCCGGCCGGACCATCATGTAATCCAGACTCATTAAACCGCCAGCGGTATCATCGGGATAAGTAATTAAATTTTCAACCTTTTCCACCACGCCGGCTTGAAGTTGGCCTAAATAAACTTTTGCCTCTTCTTTGCTTAAAGTTTTTATTAAGTCGACGACTTCATCAGTTGACATCTGGGACAAAATTTTACCGGCCCTATTCGGACCTAAAAATTTTACTAAAATTTTCTGCAAACGAGGGTCAACTTCTTCCAAAACTTTTGCCGCTTTCAAATCATCCAAAGAAGTGACCAGCTGGCTGCCCTGTTTAATGTTTAGGTCTTCAATGATATTAGCTAAATCAGCCGGATGAAGTTTATTCAGGTCTTTGGAAACAATATCCAGCTTTAATGTTCCTCTGACTGGCTGGGCAGAGCGCCAGTCAATTAGATGGACTGCACGCAGATTAAAAATTTTTAATCGCTCAATACCAAGCCGTCGCATTAAACCCCGGCTAGAAATATCAACGCCGATGACACACATTTTTTCGCCAAAAATACCTAATCTTAAATCATTAACTCGGACCACTCTGGCGCCGGCCATATCAACAATTTGTTGGTCTAAAATGTCTTTTTTCAAAAAGGTATAGTCTTCCCCGACTTCTTCCAACTGATTGACATTGCTAAAAACATTTTTTAAAGAAATTTCCTGCCGGCTTAAATTTTCCACGTAGCGGTAAGGAATATAAATTATCTTCTTCGGCCTCTTAGTCTTGACTACTAAAAATTCCAAAGGGTCATATTCCCCGGCTTTTGGGATAATCAAAATATCCTTCAGACGGCCAATCACTTCATCGGCGCTGTCTTGGACCTTACTGTTTAAGAGGTGGCTTAGATAAGGCATACTTTTAAAAACTAAAAAATCCCCCGGTCAATTTCGTTTATTAACGCTAAGTTATATCTATCTTAATTATACTCCAATAAATTATAACTAGACAAGAAAAATCGCCTTTTCAGCGATTTTTTGGGTCAATCATCATCTAGTTTTCTTTTTAGGCCTTACTCTTTTTGCGTTTAACCCGAGTGCGGTCTATTTCGGTTAAATATCTTTTCCGTAAACGAATATTTTTTGGGGTCACTTCTAAATATTCATCATTATTCATAATACTTAAGCCAATTTCCAAAGTCAGGGCTAAAGGTGGAGTCAAAATGATTGCTTCGTCTGAGGCTTTGGAGCGCATATTGGTCAATTGTTTGCCTTTAATCGGATTAACGCTCAAGTCCTTGCCTTTGGCCGCATTGCCAATAACCATGCCTTCATAAACTTCGGTATTTGGTCCGATATACAAATCGCCCCGATTCTGCAGGTTGGCCAAAGAATAAGCCAAAGTTTTCCCAGTTACCATTGAGACCATTGCCCCCAGTGAACTATGCTCAATTTCACCGGCTAAAGGCCGGAATTCTAAGAAATGGGAGCATAAGATCCCTTCGCCGCGCGTATCCATCATAAATTCGTTTTGATAACCCAGCAAGCCGCGGGTTGGCAATTCAAAAAGCAATTTAACCTGACCGTGATGATTTTTTAAATCCATCATTTGCCCTTTTCTTTTGGCTAGTTTTTCAATTACTACGCCAGACATTTTTTCCGGGACATCAACTACCACTTCTTCAAACGGTTCATACTTTTTGCCCGCTATTTCTTTGATAATTACCTGGGGTTGCGAAACTTGCAGTTCATAACCTTCGCGCCGCAAATTTTCCAGCAGAATTGCAATGTGTAATTCCCCCCGGCCGCAAACTTTGTAAAAAGCCGGATCAGAAAAATCGATTTTCAAACCAACGTTTATCTCCAATTCTTTTTCGAGGCGTTCCCGAAGCTGGCGGTTAGTGACAAATTTTCCTTCCCGGCCGGCAAACGGCGAATTATTAACCAAAAAATCCAAAGAAATTGTCGGCTCATCAATTTTAATTGCTGGTAGTGGCTCTTGATCAGGGTTAGCGGCAATAGTTTCACCAATATCAATATCTGGTAAACCGGCAATCATAACGATATCACCGGCACTGGCCTGATTAATTTCCTGGCGCTTTAAACCTTCGAAAGTAAATAATTTGGTGATTTTACCCTTGTGCTTTTCACCGATTGAATTTATAACATAAACTTCCTGTGCTGCTTTAACAGTTCCGGCATAAATTCGGCAAATGGCACAGCGGCCCAAAAAATTATCATAAGCCAGATTAAACGGCTGAGCCGCCAAAGGCAGATTAACCAAATTACTGTCAGCGGGTTTTACTTTTTCTAAAATGAAATCAAGCAGTGGCGTTAAATCTTTTGTCTCGTCATTCAAATTGAGCTTGGCAATCCCCTGCTTGGACGAAGTGTAAATTACCGGAAAATTTAATTGCTCATCACTGGCGCCAAGGTCGAAAAATAATTCATAAACCAGGTCCACAACGTGCTTGGGCCGGGCCGTTGGCTTGTCGATTTTATTAATCACCACAATCGGATCAAGCCCTAATTCTAATGACTTTTTCAGGACAAATTTGGTCTGGGGCATGGGGCCTTCCTGGGCGTCAACCAAAAGCAAAACGCAGTCAATTGAGCGCAAAATCCGCTCGACTTCCGAACTGAAATCAGCGTGTCCGGGGGTATCAACAATATTGATTTTAGTGCCTTTATAAAAGACTGAGGTGTTTTTGGAGTAAATCGTAATCCCCCGCTCTTTCTCCAAATCATTGCTGTCCATGCTGCTGCTTTCGTCCGACATCCCCGTTTGGCGCATCAAAGCATCGGTCAGAGTGGTCTTACCGTGATCAACGTGGGCAATAATTGCGATGTTTCTAATTTCCATTGGCAAAAAATTAAAAGAATTACGAATCAGCGTAATTCTCGGGTATCATTCCAATATGATAACAGTTTTTCGCTTTAATGTCAAAAATTATGTTAGTACGGAATTAAATGAGATAAAAAAAGCGGTTGGCAGCGGTAACCCTTTTGGGTCGTTGCTGTCAACCACTGTCAAAATAGAAAACGCTGGACTGTCCCTCAGTCAGCCAGTCGCTGGACTTCGCCGATGTTATCGACCACCTTCTGTACCGCCTTGGCGATGAGGTCCATGTTGCTTCTGGGACCCATCAAAATGGCATGGTGGACGACCACGCCACTGTGCTCGTTGGCTTCCTTACAGACCGACAGATCGAAGCGCTTGGGGTTAATCGCGTCCCAGTATTCATTGTCGAGGTGGTGACGCCGCTTGGTCCACGGCTTGTAAAGGTCGCACTTGTTCAATGAATCGTATGGCGGCTCGAAGGAACCGTCTTGGCCTTCTTCGAAACCGAGTTCGGCGTTCAGGGCCCGGCAGAATTTCCGATTGCCGATTCCGAGATCCTCTGTGGCCAGACGAAACGCATAGTTGAAGTAGCTCTGCCGGGTGACTTGCGGCCGACGATACATCGTCAGAACGCCGGGAATCTGCTCCAACAGGCCGTTCAGATACTGGGCATTGTCATCGCGCTGGGCGACTTGTGCCGGTAAGCGGCTCAGTCCGCCAAGCAGGATTGCTGCTTGCCATTCCGTCAGCCGGCAGTTACCTGATTGCACGGTATTTCTTGGTTTGCCGGATCCTTCAAGGCCAAAGGCTTTGACGCCTGATTCGGCAAACGGCCGGCCGCAGTTACGCAGCGAGTATAGCCGCTCGAACATCTTCCTGGTTTGGCAAGTGTTGTACCCGCCTTCACCACTGCTCAGGACTTTGGATTCCTGGAAGCTGAAGCAGCCAACATCGCTAAGGGTACCAACACCCTTGCCTTCCCATAACGAGCCGTGCTGGTGGGCGCAATCCTCAATGAGACGCAGATGGCGCTTCTTGCACAGTCGTTGCAGGCTTGCCATATCAGGCATGCAGCCGTAGAGATGCACGGCGATGACGGCTTTAGTCTTTGGCGTAATTGCCGCCTTGACCTTGTCGACGTCGATGCACCAAGTGCTTGGTTCCACGTCAACCAGGATGGGAACGGCATTGACGTCGATGCAGGCCGCAGCCGTGGCTTGCCAGGTCATGCCTGGCACAATCACTTCATCGAACGCGCCGATGTCGAGAGCTTCCAGCGCCAACTGGATCGCGACGGTTCCGTTGGCACAACAGGCACCGTATTTGGCGCCAAGGAAGGCAGCGAACCGCCGGGCAAACTCCCATTCATAGGGGCCGTCATACGACCATTTCCCCGATCTGGTTATTGCCGCTAATCGTCTGACATCAGCTTCGTAGCCTCTTGGCCAGCGGGGCCATTTCTTACCAGGAGCAGCTACTGGCTTGCCACCGTTGATTGCCAGTTTCATGATTCTCCCTCCTAAACGTGGAAGACAAAAAACGGAGGAACACCCTCCTTGAACTTGCTAATTTTTTACCACGCCTGAATACAAAAGTCAATCTAAAACAAAAAACACTTGGCGATTAAACCAGTGTTTTTTAAACTAACTTATTCAATCTTAATTACTTTGTATTCTATCACTGCATCTTTGGCCTTAATCCTTATTGTATCCCCAACTTTATGTCCTAAAATGGCCGAGCCAATCGGTGAATTGCGCGAGATAATGCCTTGGCTTGGATCAGTTTCCGAAGATCCCAGGATCAGATAAGTTTTTTGCTTGCCAGCAGTTTCAATAGTTACCTTGTGCCCCAGCTGAACCGTATCCGTGTTTTTGTTCGGCTTAATAATTACAGCGTGGTGCAGATAGTCTTCAAGCTCTAAAATTCTTTGGTTAATACTCCGCAGGTGTCCTTTGGCCATTTGATAAGCGGCATTTTCGGATAAATCACCCATCTCGGACAAACGCTTCACTTCCCGGGCTGCCTCCGGCTGGCTGGCTTTTAATTTGGCCAGCTTATCTTTAAATTCAATAAATTTATCCTCAGTCAAGTGAGGGTCAGGTTTGTCATGGGTATATTTACCCGGTTTTCTTATTGGTACTTGCATCTAATTACTTTTAATTCTTTATTAGTTTTATTTTCTCTTGTCGCGACAAAGCTTTGATTCTAAATTCTTCTTTTTGGGCACTTGACCGGGTGCGAAACTTTTTTGAGTAAACCAGTTTAAGGGGCCGCCGCGATCTGGTATATTTTGCCCCAAGTTTTGACAAATTATGTTCTTTCAGTCTCTTTTGTAAATCAATGGCAATACCAGTATAAAGTGTTTTATCAGCGCACTTGAGGATATAAAGATAATACATGCTTTGGTAATAATATTTTTTATTTTTGGCAAATATAAAATACGGGCGACTTATCAGCCTGATCCTTTTTTGTCAGTGTGCTTCGGCGGTTGGCAGCGTCGGATTCTGAAAGTTTAGCCATCACGACAGTTTCAACCAGTTTAAACCCGGAATTTTGGATTTGCTTTTTGACTTCAGAAACGTTGGGGATATGGATATATTGCCATTGGTTTGTTTTTTTACCGTTGACGTTTCTTTGGAAAAAGCGGTCGCCAAATTCAAGTTCTTTAACCTTAAAGCCTAACGGTTTGAGAAGATAAAGTTTTAACCATTGCTTTAGCCAAAAAAATATATGGTACGGCGAATAGTATCTTTGATGGGCGGTAAAAATAAAATAGCCACCAGGCTTTAAGACTCGATAAATTTCATCCAGGGCTTTCTGCCTTTTAGTCGAGCCGGGAATTTGCGTCCAGCCGTTATTGGCAAAAATCGCGTTGTCAAAAAAATTATTTTCAAATTCCAATTTGGTCGCGTCTCCTATCTGGTAATGAATATCCAACTTTTTAGCAGTGATGATTTTTTTGGCCGACTCAATCATCATGGGCGTAATATCAACGCCAAGAACTTGATAGCCTTTAAGATGCAAAGGAATAGTAGTGCGACCGGTGCCGCAGCCAATATCCAAAACACTGGAATTTTTTGGAAAATACTTGTCAATTACAATTTCCTCGCTTTGCCATAAGCCTTTCTCCGCCTGCGCCAAATACATGTCTTTGGTCAGCTCAGAACTAAATTCATCTATAACGTCTTGCTGGAGCTCATTGGCGCAGTTAAAACTTTTTACTCGACTGGCGTTTATTAATTCTTCAGCCTTATTTTTATCTAAAAATTTGCCTAACTGATATTGCTTATCTGTCCGATTAGCAATAAACTGCACGGCAAAATCAGTAATTTTTCGTTGGACTGCACCATCTACTTCCCTCTGTTCATCCATAAGCCTTGCTAAAATCTTATGGTCTGCTTGCCCATCTTCAAACCATTCCACCATTCCAACCGGTTCACACTCGACAATACTGCTTATTGCCAGCTTTCTGTCTGAAATGACGTAACAATCTAAGCTGCCACCGTCAGACGCTTTAGTATCTAAAATATAGCCGTATGGATATGGATAACTCAACGGAATTATGACAGTATCTAAAAATTTCCCGGTCTTTTCATCAAAGACATTTTTCTTGTTTAATTCACCAGTTTGTTCAATAAATACTTTTATCACCATAACGCATTATCTCCTAATTTTAGTACTACTCTACTATTTTACCTCTACACTCTCAATTGTCACAGCTGTAGTTGGCCGCGCAGAACTGTCAGTTGGCACATTTTTGATTTTATCGATAACATCCATACCAGAAATTACCTCACCAAAATTAGTATGTTTGCCGTCAAGCCAAGGCGTTTCAGGAATTACCACGATAAAAAACTGGCTGCCGTTGGTGTTAGCTCCGGAATTAGCCATAGCTAATGATCCCTGGACTAATTTATGGCTATTAATTTCATCGGCAAATTTATAGCCCGGCCCGCCGGTTCCCCATCTGGCTTTTAGGCTGTCGTCTTTGGACAACGGATCGCCGCCCTGAATCATAAAGTCTGAAATTATCCGGTGAAATCTGGTGCCATCGTAAAAGCCGGCTTTTGCCAATTTAACAAAATTAGCAACGGTTTTTGGTGCATCTTCTTTGTAAAATTTTACGGTAAAACTGCCTAAATTGGTTTTAACAACTGCCTGGGTGATGTTTTCTAAATCACTAGCAGTAGTATCATTTTGGCTGGGCATAGTTTGGTTTTGGTTAACTGCCTGATTAAGATTTTGGGCAGGCTGATTTAAATTGCTTGACTCGGTATTAGCAGCATTTTGCTGACAACCAGCCAAGGTAAGACTGAAAACTACTAGAATAACTAATTTTTTCATAAATTATTTTTTAATTATTAATTTTGAAATCAGCCAAAAAATCTGCCATATATGACATTGCCGGAAGCTTTTTTATTTCATCAACATCAGCCCACTTATAATCATCATGCTCAAAATTTATCCTTACTTCGCCGGCAATAACCTCGGCCATAAATATAATAAATTTAACTGATTTTTTGTTCAGTTCGCCAAAATATGTCCCAAGAATCTCTTTCGGTTTGATATCCAAGGCGGTCTCTTCTTTAACTTCCCTGATTAAGCTTTGCTCATCATTTTCCCCGATTTCCGCTTTGCCCCCGGCAAAATCCCATAGTCCCGCAAACGCCTTTTCAGTTTGACTTCTTTTTAAAATCAAAAGCTGAGTGCTTTTGATAATAACTGCCTTTTGCGTAATTATTTCTTCTTTTTGCTCAGCCATTATTTTGTTAATTAATGATATTTTTCACCCGGCCCACTTCCCCGCTAACTAAACGTACCTTTATCCCATGGGGATGATTTGAAGAATTAGTTAAAATATCAGCCACAATGCCTGAGGTTAATTTTTCCGTCGGCTGGTCTTGCTTTTGCACAATCTCAACCCGCAAGCCAGGTTTAATATTTTCTCGGATAGTTCCGTCCATAATTTAATTGGTAGCCCCAAGCGGAATCGAACCGCTGTTACATGGATGCCACCCTATTGGGTGGTCGCCCGAAAGGGCGAAGAACCTGGCGTCTCCCGACGTCGCCGCATGCTTATTTATTCATCTCATTTTTACCGCCACGGGGAATCTCCGCCGATGGCGGATGCGCCTTTTTTTATTAATTAAGGTGGCGCAGAACCCCAAATATTGGCAATTTAGCCCGTGGGAGAATCGAACTCCCGTTACATGGATGAGAACCATGCGTCCTAGCCGCTAGACGAACGGGCCACGTATTTTGATTAGATTGGTAGACCGGTAGGTTGGTAGGTAGGCGCCTACCGTTCTACTCCCTACTTACTAACGGAAGTCAAACCGGGAGCCGCGGCCTTTGAAAAAGACTAAGGCCAAAATCGGCAGAACAATCCAGCAAAACTTGCCTAAATCGCTTAAAAAAACTATTTGGGTAAAATGCGATAAATGCTCAACTGCAACACTGGGCAAAAATGAAAGGATGATACTAGCCAAAAGCCCGACTTGTAAAAGCGAAAAGATGATTACCTGCCACCAGCCGCCGGAAAGACTGCTGAAACCTTGAACCAAAACACTACGAGATAAAAAGACAAAGAGGAGGGCAAAGACAATCAGAAAAGCAGAAATTTGGAAAGAGAAAACCGAAATACTGTTTATCATTGTTGTCAGCTTATCCATATAAGGCAGATTGGTGGTAACAGCCAAAGCTAAATAGGTGCTGATTAAAATTGAGACGATCCGATTACGGCCTAAAGTGAAACTATAAATTAAAACGCTGACAATGAAAAAAAGTAGGATCACTATATCCCAGGTTGGCGTTGACCAGTCAATTCCTAAAAAACTAAACCAGATGTCTTTGCCGCCAGCGGCAGCTTGGTTTGCAACTGGCGTGACCTGCTCCTGAAGCGAATTGGCTAAGTCCATTAGGGTAGTGGTAGCGGTTTCTAGGGTCATACATTTAGAATCAAGAATTAAGGGGCCGTTCAATTTTCTTTAACTCTTAATCATTTTGTTCTAACTCTTTTAAAAGCTCTTTCTGGCGGCGGGATAATCGGGAAGGCGTTTTGACAATTATTTCAACCAACTGGTCACCCCGGCCGCGGCCATGAAGAATGGGTACACCTCTGCCTTTGAGCTGAAAGATTTTGCCGCTTTGGGTGGCTTCGGGAATTTTCAACCGAACCGTGCCGTCAAGAGTCTCAATATCAATTTTAGCACCTAAAGCCGCCTGAGTAAAAGAAATTTCTTTTTTAGTTTTCAAGTCAAAACCAGCTCGCTTAAACCGCAAGTCGGGCAAAACTTTGATGCGCAAATAAAGATCACCGGCTTGCCCGCCTTTATTGCCCGCCTGGCCTTTGCCGGCTAAACGGACAGTCTGGCCGTTATCAATTCCGGCCGGAATTTTAACTTTAATATGTTCAGTTTCTTTGGTGACACCCTGACCGCGGCACTGGCTGCATTCCTTTTCCGCTTTTTTGCCCGTACCTTCACAAGTGGGGCAGACACTGGGAAAGCCAATGCCAAAACCCATATTTCTCACCACTTGGCCGGTTCCCCGGCAAGTTGAGCAAGTCATGACTTTTGCGCCTGGTTCAGCGCCTTCGCCTTTGCATTTTTGACAGACACTATTTTTATTTAGGCTGAGTTCTTTTTCCGTACCAAAAACCGCTTCCTGAAAATCCAAGGTCAGCTCGGCTTCAATATCGGCACCCTGAAATTTACTAGCCCGGCGTGACTTGCTGCGGCTTGAGCCCATACCAAACAAATCACCAAAGATATCGCCTAAGTCGCCAAATTCAAAAGAGAAATTATTGCCGCCCTGGCCGCCTTGCTGGCCAAAAGCTGAAGCAAAATCGGAAAAATCACGAAAGCCACCGGCACCAGAAAAACCGCCTTGTGAGCGGGCTTGTTCAAAAGTTTGGCCGTACTGGTCATACTGGGCTTTCTTTTCAGCGTTACCTAAAACGCTATAAGCCTCATTGATTTCTTTCATCTTGGCTTCATCGCCGCCTTTGTGCGGATGATGCTGATGGGCCATTTTGTAATAGGCTTTTTTAACTTCTTCCGGGCTGGCACCCTTAGAAATGCCTAAAGTTTGATAGTAGTCTTTTGCCATAGGTTAGTAAGTAGGGCGGTAGGTTGGTAGGACGGTAGGATATTGAAATTATTCCTACCGATCTGCCGCTCTACCAACCTACTAATCTATTCTGCTTTAAACCCAATCTCACTTTTTGGTGCTTCGGCTTCTTCAACTTTGCCAAAAGTGGCTTCGTATTTTTTTAAATTTTCGTCCAAAGCCCGGATAATCCGCTTAAGATGACCGGGACTGGTGATGATTTTGCCGACAACGCGGCCAGAGGGTGCAACAATGTTTAGAAAAGTCAGCAAGAATTCTTCTTTAGTGTGGCCGACTGACATGGCATTAGCATATTCGCCGCCAGCAAAAGTGTCACGGATTTGAATTTGATTTGGTGTTGGTTGTTGTTTGTCCATATGATTATTGGATGCCGGATCAAGTCCGGCATGACACGACAAGGCGGAGCAGGACTGCCCCGCCTTTATTTTCTTAATTTTTTAATTTATTATTTTCTTACTCTTAAGTTATTTCTTAGAATCCTCAACTTCGCCTTCAACGACTTCGCCTTCTTCTGGCTTTCCGCTAGAGGCGGATTCACCTTCGGCGGATTTCTGTTCTCCGGCTTGCCCATTAGCCTGCTGACTAGCTTGCTGTTGCTGCTGTTGTTGATACATGGCCTGGCCAATTTTTTGGGCCACCTGGCTTAATTCCTGGCTGTGCCGCTTTATTGCTTCTAAATCTTCGCCATCTTTGACTTTCTTTAGTTCATCAACCTTAGCTTCAATTTCTTTTTTGTCAGCTTCCCCGACTTTGTCACCGGCATCGCGCAAAGCCTTTTCTGTAGAGTAAACCAAAGTATCAGCCATGTTTCTGGCTTCAATCAGTTCCTTTTTCTTCAAATCTTCCGCCGCATGAGTTTCGGCTTCGCGTTTCATCTTTTCCACTTCTTCTTTGGAAAGCCCAGATGAAGCAGTAATAGTGATTTTTTGTTCCCGGCCAGTCCCCCGGTCTTTGGCACTGACATTCAAAATGCCATTGGCATCAATGTCAAAAGTGACTTCAATTTGAGGTAAACCTCGGGGTGACGGCGGAATACCATCCAAGATAAAGCGGCCTAAAGTTTTATTGTCATGAGCCATTGGCCGTTCGCCCTGGAGGACATGAATTTCAACCGATGGCTGGTTATCCGCTGCTGTAGAGAAAACCTGTGACTTGGTGGTCGGGATCGTAGTGTTTCTTTCAATCAAAGGTGTGGCGACACTGCCCAAGGTTTCAATACCTAAAGTTAACGGCGTCACGTCAAGCAATAATACATCTTTGACATCACCCTGCAGAACTCCAGCTTGCACTGCCGCACCCAAAGCGACCACTTCATCAGGATTAACTGAGATATTTGGTTTTTTACCGAAGAATTGCTCAACCGTTTTTAAAACCAAAGGCATGCGGGTCATACCGCCGACCATAACCACTTCTTCAATATCTTTAGTTTGCACACCGGCATCAGCCAAGGCTTTTTTACAAGGCTCTAAAGTCTTTTGAACTAAATCTCCGACTAATTCTTCGAGTTTGGCCCGGGTCAGTTTCATAACCAGGTGCTTTGGTCCGGAAGCATCAGTTGTGATAAACGGCTGGTTAATTTCAGTTTCTTGAGCCGTCGAAAGTTCAATTTTGGCTTTTTCCGCTGCTTCCTTAATCCTTTGTAAGGCTAAAGGATCTTTGGACAGATCAATCCCCTGATCCTTTTTAAATTCTGCGATAACCCATTCAATCAGGCGCTGATCAAAATCATCACCGCCCAAATGAGTGTCACCATTGGTTGATTTGACTTCCACGGTATCTTGAGAAATATCTAAAACCGAGATATCAAAGGTACCGCCACCGAGGTCATAAACTGCAATTTTTTGGCCTTTCTTTTTCTCAAAGCCATAAGCCAAAGCTGCGGCGGTTGGTTCATTGATAATCTGCTTAACTTTCAAACCGGCAATTTCTCCGGCATCTTTAGTCGCTCGGCGTTGTGAGTCATTGAAGTAAGCCGGCACGGTAATAATGGCTTCAGTGATTTTTTCACCGAGTCTGGCTTCGGCATCAGCTTTCAGTTTAGCTAAAATCATCGCCGAAATTTCTTGCGGCGTGTATTCTTTGCCCGACATCACGATTTTAATGCCATCGCCCGCTTTAACCATTTTAAACGGCATTAGCTTAACATCGCGCTGGACTTCGTCTTCTTCCCAGCGGCGGCCGATTAAGCGTTTGATGGAAAATAAAGTATTCTGCGGATTGGTCACGGCTTGCCGCTTGGCCAGTTGGCCGACTAAGCGTTCACCAGTTTTATTAATGGCTACCACTGAAGGCGTGGTACGGGCACCTTCGGCGTTTTCCAACACCTTCGGCTCGCCGCCTTCAATAATTGCCATGCAGGAATTAGTGGTTCCTAGATCAATACCTAAAATTTTACTCATAGTATTTTGTAATTAATTATTATTTTTTATTTACCGAAATCGGAATAGTCTTAGGTTTGACTTCTGGGGACTTGGGAATGCTGATTTTTAGCACGCCATCATTGTATTCGGCTTTGGCATCATTAGGCATAACGTGGGTTGGCAAAGCGACCGACCGGAAAAAACTGCCCGAGCGAATTTCTTTGCGGTAATAATTCTTTTCTTCCACTTCTGACTCTTTCTTGGCTTCACCTTTGATTGTTAAAACGTCATTTTCTACCGAAATCTCAACGTCTTTGGGGTCAATGCCAGCCAGCGGCGTTTCCACCACCACATCATTTTTAGTTTCATAAACATCAATTGCCGGGGCAAAGCCCTGATTGCCGTGCTCGGTCATAAACTTTTCCATTTCCTCGAATGGTTCAAGAAATGGGGTCCATTTTATAATAGCCATAAATTTATTTCCTTTTACAGCTTCTCGGAAAATCCGAGTTAGCTTGATTAATTTTTATTAGGAATTAGGAAGTTAAGAATTTAGGAGTTAGCACATTGTCTAAGTCTAATTCCTAATTTCCTAAATTCCTAAAGCCTAACTTCCTACTTCGCCACTTTCACCTTGGCCGGATAAATCACTTTACCATGCAAAGTATAGCCGGCTTTGACTTCTTCAAAGATAACATCTGTTTCAAAACCTTCTTTTTCTTCATGACTGGCTGCTTCATGAAACTGGGGGTCAAACTTTTCACCAACTGTTTTGATTTCTTCAATGCCAAGCTGTTTCAAAAAGTCTTCAAACTGTTTTTTAATATGGAAAAACCCAATTACCCAATCGGCTTTTTTTTGTTCGGGCGGCACATGCTGCAAAGCCAGTTTAAAATGGTCGAAAACCGGCAAAAGCTGGGCCACCAAAGCGGCATTGGCAAATTGGATTAATTCTCCTTGTCTTTTTTCGGTATCTTTCTTTAAATTCAAATAATCCGCCTTAGCCCGTTTCCAGCCGTCTAAATGTTCCTCGGCTTTTCTTTGGGCTAGCTCAAGTTCTGATTTTAGTTCATCGATATCAAAGTCGTTGTCTTGTTGTTGAGTTTTGTTTTGCATAAATTAGTATTTAGTAAGTAGAACGGTAGATTGGTAGAACGGTAGGTGCTTGCCTACCAATCTACTTTCCTACCGACCTACCGATCTAGGCTGTTAATTATCTGCTGGCTATACTTAACTAAACTAAAATTAGTTTGGTAGTCCATTCTGGTTGGACCTAAAATCCCCAAAATACCCTGACTGTTTTTCACCTGATACTTAGCTAAAACCGAACTGCAATCCTGGCCAAAGGGATTTTTGCTGCCGATTACCACTTCGACTTCAGAGTCAATTTTATTAAAAATTTTATTAACTACTTTATCCAAATGGTCAATTACCCGGCTTAAATGATAAACCACTTGATGCTGGGTAAATTCTGGCTGCTCAAAAAGATTAGAAAGGCCGGTGTAATAAAAATCGTTATCGGCAAAAGCAATAAAAACGGCATTGTCCGAAAGCTCAGCCAGACTTTTAGCCAATTCTTTTAAAGTTCTGGGTTCAAAATTCTTGAGGCTTTTAAAAGTCTTGTCAATCAGCTCCTGCTGCTTTTTGGCTAGCTTCAAATCCTGCAAAAAATTATCGACAAAAAATTGATAGCCAAGTTCGGTCGGCACCCTCCCGGCAGAAGTATGCGGGTGAGAGATATAGCCCTGGTCTTCGAGCTCGGCCATTTCGTTTCTGATGGTGGCCGAACTCAAATCAAAATTCCCCGCTTCGGTAATGAATTTGGAGCTTACCGGCTGGGCGGTTTTAATATATTGGGAAGTAATAATTTTAAGCAAATTTTGCTGGCGTGGGTTCATTTTTGCTAAATTTAGCAATCTTAGCTTATTAGCACTCTCTTACTTAGAGTGCTAATTTTATTCTAACTGGTTAGAAAATAGCTGTCAAGACTATTGGCATACCCTATATCAAAAGGTTTTAGTTAATTCATTGACAGTCAAGTTACGATACGATAAAATTAGAAGACATTTACCGCTCATTTGTCAGGAGGATACAGAATACACTGGAGGAGAATGGCATGGCCCCTTATCGATTTAGTTTCCGTCACCCTTTTTCCCGAGACGGCCACCTTAAACCCCTGATATCAGGGTGCCGGCTGGTTTTCCGGGTGGAAGTCAGATGCCGCAAAGGCGAGAAACAATGCTATGGCGTATTGGTCCTGATCAACGAATTGCCGGCTGCGGCAGGAGGTAACGACAGGTTCTTCGATTGGCTCTACAGCCGCCTCGAAAGTCGTGCAGTCAAACTGCCGGCCAATCTGCTAGTCTGGGATAAAGGGATCGTTCGCACCAAAAGGACTATCAGAATTTCGTTTTCTTTCAAGCCCGAGAAGAGTGGCGACTTTATGACGGCTGCCGAGGAAGCCAGGGTTTCCTTAGTTGGTATGCAACAGCATATCGCTGAAGCAATCGCGCCTTTCGAAAGAGAATGCAGCCAGCAATAACTGGAGGGTAAACCGGAATCATCAGTCTGGGACAGTAAGTTTAGGTCCCAGACTTTTTTTGTTGCTTATTTTTAGATTAAAAAAAGAGAGTGTACATGCCACTCTCCATAAGATTCCTCCACGAGTAATTTACCCCCCACTATTGTTGCGGCTACACGCCGACTGGCTGTCCTGATTCAGCCGAGACATAGATAGCCTGGGCAAGAGCCACGGCTTTTCGGGCCTCTTTACCATCAACCACTGGCTGACGGCCCGACTGAATCGCCTCGGTGAAATCGCGCAGTTGAAGCAGATGGCCCTCACCCTTCAAAGCCGCAATCGGGTCTTTGGCTGCGGAACCGGTTCCCGATTCCCCGCCAATCTCAGCTTTGACTCTGTCATCTGCATCCTTGTGTTCGGCGTAATCGGCAAATTCCCAGAGTATGATTTTGCCGTCTTCGAGAACCACTGTACCCTTGGTGCCGTAGATTCCAAACCGCACCGCGCCACCCGGCCAAGTAGCGGTCGTGGACATGACGGTACCCAATGCCCCGTTCTCGAATTCAAGAAGAGCACCGGCGAGATCTTCCATCTCTATCCCCTGATGGAATCTCTTTCTCGTCTGCCCAAAAACCCGGCTGATCGGTCCCAAAAACCACTGGGCCAAATCGAGTTGGTGGATACCTTGGTTGATGAGCGCTCCTCCACCATCGAACTTCAGCGTACCGCGCCAAGAGACTGATGTGTAGTAATCAGGTTCCCGCCACCAGGGAATGTGGACTAAGCAGGAAACAAACTGCCCAAAGCGGCCCTGGTCAATGGCCTGTTTTGTCAACTGCGGCCCGCGCAGAAAACGACTCTGGAAGATACAGCCGAGTAAGACATCGGCCTGCTCCGCCGCAGCGATCAAATCGTCCGCCCGTGCGATATTAACCTCAATTGGTTTCTCGCACATGATGTGTTTACCTGCCTGAATACAGTCCAGGCCAATTTCCAGTCGCATGCCGCTTGGCACGCACAGGCAAACGGCATCTATCTCCGGCCGCTCCAGCATTTCCCGAAAGTCAACATAACGGTCCACGCCATACTTCAAACCCAACCGTGAGGCCGCTGCATAAACTACGTCCGAAACAGCAACCAAATGGGCACCGGGAATACTGGCGATAGCATCGGCGTGCTTCGGCGCGATGTTGCCGCAGCCGATTATACCGTAACCGACTTTGTCTTTCTTACTAGCCATACGCTCTCCTTCTCCTGATCATCAGGTGGTTGACTGCGTTTCGTCAAAGTCCCAGCATTTGGTCCATCGTGTACCACCCAGCGGGTTTACCGGCAATCCACTTAACCGTTGCCAACGCCCCTTCGGCAAAAACCTGGGGACTCTGAGCATGGTGCTCAAGGCACAGGGTTTCGCTTGGGCCGGCGAAGAGCACTGCGTGGTCACCGGCGATACTGCCAGCCCTGAGGGAATGAATGACGACCTGCTCGTCAAGTCTGGGGCTCTCGCTACGCCCAGCTTGACGACCGACGCTGATCGCTAATTCAGGATTCCATTCCCGGGATTGACAGACGGTCTGAGCCAACATCCTGGCGGTGCCGCTGGGCGCATCCAGCTTTCGGCCATGGTGAGCCTCAACAATCTCGATCTGAAAATACGGCGGCAGAGCCTTGGCCATTTTAGCCAACACTGCATTCATCACGTTGACGCCCAGGCTGAAGTTATTCGACACCAGCACGGGCACGCTTCCGCTGAGCACTCTCAACGAAGCCAAGCGGGTTTCGCCCAAGCCTGTCGTGGCCACGACCACAGCGGTCTTGGTTTTGGCGGCGGACTCGGCTTGCACCACCACAGAATCCGGATCGTTGTTGAAGATCAACAGAACGTCAATGCCTGCAGTAGCTTGGGCGGGTAATGGTTCGCCTGGTTTGACTTGAATCGTGCTGGTCGTGACCAAGCGGGTATCGATTCCAGAAACCGGACCGATACCAGGTTCTTTTATGGCTAATGCCTCAACCAACTGGCCCATTCTTCCCCCTACTCCTGAGATAATCAAACTTACTGGTTTCATCGTTCGCTCCTCCAATTTAGGGACACAAGGTTAAACACGACACTCACTAAACTAGCTCTAAATTACCCCATTTCTTCCCTTAATGTCAATTTTTATGGTAAAATAATAATATGACAACAATCAGCAATAGAAACAAAAATCAAAAAGATACGGCTGACCGCTGGGTTTTGAAGACTATCTTAAACCTTTGGACCATCCTGACGATGGCTCTTTTCGTTATTGATTTTATTTCTGGCAATAAATTTGATAGCTCTGCAAGCGTCATTGGTATCATTTACCTGGCAATTTTAGGGATTTATGTCAGTGAAAAAGAATATATCCGCTGGCGAAGCAAATTCATCTCTTATTTTCTCGGCGAAGGCTTTATTATTGCCTGGACCGTGATCATGGTGATGTTTGTTATCGGTGCTCCCCTTTCCTTTGGCCGTTTTCGTCTGCCAGCCGAATTTGCCATGGTTTATACTAGCGTAGTTGGTGCTTATGCCATCAGCCAGCATTCAAAAAACCTTTACCAGCAAAAAACAACCAAGGGCTTGCCAAAAAAATAAGATAATGCTAATATATGCCAATAACAGATTAAATTACTACATTTACCTATGAAAAAAGATATTCATCCCAAATATTATCCTGAGGCCAAGGTTATCTGCGCTTGCGGTAACCAGTTTAAGGTTGGTTCAACGATGCCGGAAATCCATGTGGAAATTTGCTCAATGTGTCACCCTTTTTATACGGGTAAACAAAAATTAGTGGATAGTGCCAGACGGGTAGAAAAATTCCAGGAAAGACTGGCTAAAAAGGCAGAAATTTCTGCCACCCGTAAAGGCAAAAAAGCCAAACGAGCAACTAAAACGAAGACGAAAAAAAGAGCCGAGAAAGAAAAATAACTAAGCTAAACTTAAAACTCCCTCAAGGGGTTTTTTGTTATAATCAAAATATGAAAAAAGAATTTGACCAAATTAAAAAACAGTACCAAAAATTAGAGCAGGATTTAAGTGATCCTAAAGTTATTGGTGATAAAGAAAAACTGAAGAAAATTTCCCAAGAGTTTAATCATTTGGAGCCAATCCTCAAAAAAATTGAAGAATTAGAAAAAACGGAACGGCAAATCGCTGCTTCTCAAGCCACACTCAGTGAAGAGACTGATAATGATTTATTGACTATTGCCCAGGAAGAACTGACTAGCCTTAGTGAACTTAAAAATGAATTGGAAAAAGATATCAATGACGCTTTAAAGCCATTTGATCCGATGAATCAAAAAAATATCATCGTGGAAATCCGGGCGGGAACGGGTGGTGATGAAGCGGCTTTATTTGCTGCTAATTTATTTAGGATGTATTCTCGTTACGCCGAAACACAGGGTTGGCAGGCAAAAATTTTGAGTTCTAATCGGACTGGAATTGGCGGTTTTAAGGAAATAATTTTTGAAATTACCGGTAAAAATGTTTATTCCAATCTTAAATATGAAAGCGGCGTCCACCGGGTCCAAAGAGTACCGGAAACCGAAAAAAGCGGCCGGGTTCATACATCTGCGGCAACAGTTGCCGTTTTGCCCGAAGCCGAAGAAGTTGATATTGCCATTAAACCAGAAGATCTAAGAATTGATGTATTTCGCTCCGGCGGCCATGGCGGGCAAAGTGTTAACACTACTGATTCAGCGGTCCGGATCACTTACCTGCCCACTAATACCGTTGTGACTTGCCAAGATGAAAAATCACAGCAAAAAAATAAAGTTAAAGCGATGCAAATTCTACGTTCCCGGCTTCTGGCCGCTGAACAGGAAAGATTAGCCAAGGAACGAGGTGAGCAAAGAAAATCGCAAATCGGTTCCGGCGACCGTTCGGAAAAAATCAGGACTTATAATTTTCCTCAAGACCGAGTGACTGACCATCGGCTCAAAGAAAATTGGCATAATATTATGGTGATTATGGATGGCAAAATCCAGCCAATTATTGATAAACTTAAAGAAGTTGAGTAATAAAAAAAGGGGTGCTACCCTTTCACAAAGAACGATTTTAGGGGCGACGAAGGTCTGCCAACTGCTTTCTGAAAGTCGCGACTTCTTGTTGGTGTGATATCTCACGATGAGATGTCAGGTGGCGAGAATTGCAGTCGCCACGGTGAATCCAAGAAGGCAAACATTCGGGATTGTACGCACTTGGGAGTGTGTCTGTCATATGGAGTGGTCTTCGAATCAAACACCCCCCATCTTTACCACAGACGCAGCAAAGATGATTCTCGTAGGCAATCCGGCGCCTTACTGCCTGTCGGGCCTCCTCTCCCTCTGGCAGCCATAAAGCTGATTGTTCGTGCCGGTGGCGACACCGGCCCTGATGGACAGACTTTACTTCTCCAGCCGGGTTGTAGTGACTCCTTAGTGAAGTCGCTGTTAGTGGCCAAAAAGGCCACCAAGTGATACCCTGACAGACGCAACATGTCTTACTGAATATGCCGGTTAGTTTGGGCATCATACAAAGGACCCTCCCTTCCTATACTATCAGCAAAGCAGGTATTTTTATTTATGTCAAGGATAAAAAATAACAATAATACAAGGAATGAAATTAAAAAAACCTTGGTTTTAGTTACCAGGTCTTTAAAATCAGCTAAAATTACAACTGCCCTACTTGATGCTGAAGTATTGCTAGCCTTTGTTTTGAAAAAGCCGAAAGAATTTTTATATACTCACCCTGAATATAAGCTAAATAAACAGCAACTAGCTCAGTTGAAACAAATGGTGAATCGGCGAGGCAAGGGTGAACCAGTGGCTTACTTAAGAAATACTAAAGAATTTTATGACCTGGATTTTTATGTTGATAAACGTGTCTTAATCCCCCGTCCGGAAACAGAAGTATTGGTTGAAGAAGTGCTTAAGCAGTTCAGAGTTCAGAGTTCAGAGTTCAGAGCTATTGCTGATATTGGCACGGGATCTGGATGTATTGCAATTACCTTGGCTAAACATCTGCCAAAAGCTAAGATTTTAGCAACTGACATCTCTAAGTTAGCTCTAGATGTGGCTAGAAAAAACGCTAAAAAACATCAGGCTAAGATAAAATTTTATCATGGTGATTTACTGGAACCACTAAAAAATAAAAGAATTGACATTATCGTTGCCAATCTTCCCTATTTGGATAATTACTATAAATCTTCAAAAAATCCTGGTTTAAAATTTGAGCCAAAAACCGCTTTAGAAGGTTACCAACAAGGTTTGGCAGTCTATGAAAAACTCTTCAAACAAATTGCCGGCCTAAAACATAAACCGAAAATAATCATCTGCGAAATTGGACCAACGCAGGCGGAAAAAATGAAAAGGCTAACAAAAAAATACCTGCCTAAAAGTAAAACAGAAACAAAAAAAGACTTAGCCGGACTAAATCGTTTATTGATTACTAAGATTTAAAAAAAGAGACCTTAGTCAGTCAAGCTTACCAAACCAAGGCTTCTTATGAAGCAAGGTACGAACTATCAGGTGAGACGATGAATCGGACGAACTCTATCGCCCTGATAACGACCCCAAAAGTCCGGGTCTGGCTCAGGCCGATACGCCGGGATAGAGTCCATTATCGCCTGTATGGTTGCAGCCGCTTCTGCGAACTCGTCCATAACCTGTCCTCCTATTAGACACGGGTTTATCCTTATAAATAATCTAACAAGATAATATAATTTTGGCAAATAAAAAAAGACTTAGCCGGGCTAAATCGTTTGTTAATTGTTAAGTGTTAATTGTTAAAAGCTATCTATTCCCGTTTCTAATAATATTTTCCACCGCCGCCCATTTACTCTCGCCGTCATCAGGCGTCAAAATTACCACTTCATCACCTGGCGCCCCATGGAAATAAGTGACTGACGCCGTCAGCAATTTCCATTTCTTTTTGCCGTCAACCGCATACCACTCGCCGGCTTTTTCGTCCTGGACTAAAGTGGCCACCAATTGTTTTCTTTCCACCGGACCAATTTGTTTATAAATAAAAGAACCATCTTTGCGGATGGTTAATTTCAAAATATCACCTTCAACTAGTTTTGATTTCGAGGCATAATTGGCCGGCACGTTATATTCAATCCCGTCACCCCCAACCATCTTTTCACCGGTAAAAACGCCTTCGATAATCCGTTCACTGCCTTCGCTTAAATTAATAAAGCCTTCACTGGCTTCTTTAGTATCTTTAAGGCTATCAAGTAAAGCAGCCGGATTAACATCTTTTTCATTCAATAACTTCAAAGCTTTCTTGATATTAGCTTGAGTATTTTCTAAAATATCCTTCAATAAATCCAAATGACGTTTGGTATCTTCGTCATCTAATTCTGGAGTTTCAAAGTTTTCGTCTTTTTGATTTTTTTTCTTTTTTCCCACCATTTTTATTTTTATTAATTTTATTTTTGGTAAAGATAGATTGTGGCTTTTTTTGGGTTTGGTTTATCAACGATTTTGGGCGGCCAACCGGGCAGGCTGAAGGCATAAGAAACAATCCGGCAGCCGGGTTTAGTTTCTTTTTCTAATTTTGGTTTTATTTTTTTCATGGCTGGCGGGGTCAAAAACATGCAAATGACATCAGCCTGGCTTAGATCCTGACTGAAAAAATTGGCATATTTGAGCTTAACTTTCCCCGCTAAGCCCCTTAATATTATTTTAGTATACCCTAGCAGATATGGCAAGGTAGCAATTTCAAATCCGGTCGCTTTAGCGCCAAATTCTGTTGCCGCAATGATGATAATTCGGCCATCGCCGGCGCCCAAGTCATAAACAATTTCTCCGGGTTTAACCTCAGCAATTTTCATCATTCGCCGGATGTCGTCTTTCCAAAGCGGTACCCAGGGAGCAGCAGAAATTCCACCCAAAACAAAGGTGCCGAGTATCAAAAACAAAAAAATAATGAATAACACCCAAAAAATAAAGATTAAAACCGTCATAAGGACCGCTCCAGCGGCGGATTAAATTCATCGGCCTTTCTTAAACCAAGCTGACTACGCCGCGAAACATCAGCTTCGACTTTTTTCCGGTCAGCCCCGTATTTCCAGCGGGAAAATTCTTTAATTTCCGAAGCAATATCCTTGTTGCCAATTTTAGGGGGAAAAGCATGAAAATTGAAAGCCCGCGCCGGCTGATTATCAATCAATAATCTCACATAAGCATTAAATTTTTCAATATTCATCAAATCATACTCATCAACGACTGGCGCCATTTGTTTGGCGATTTCCTCGGCATCTTCCGGGCCAATCCGAAAAGCAGCAATCGTACCGACATTACCAAAGATAGCGTCTTTAACTTTATTCCCCTGGTTTTTGCCTTCCGGTCCGCTACTTTCAGTTAATTGCCCGATATACTGATGGGCTAAAATTAAATTAAGTTTATATTTTCTGGCTTCGGCTAAAATTGTAGCGATACTATCAGTAATAAAGTTTTGGAACTCATCAATATATAAATAAAAATCATGACGCTTTTCTTCAGAAATATCTGTTCGTGACAAAGCCGCCATTTGAAGTTTAGCCACAATAATTAGCCCCAGCAAATTACTGTTAACTTCGCCCGTTGTACCTTTAGCCAAATTAACTAATAATATTTTTTGCTGATCCATCACTTCACGAAAATTAAAGCCGGATTTTGGTTGGCCGATGATATTTCTGATCATTTGATTTTCCACAAACCGGCCAACCTTGGAAATTAAATAGCCAAGCATTTCTGATTTATGGAAGTCGGAAGTTTTGGCCATTTCCTGTTCCCAAAACGACCGGACCATCGGATCAGTAACTTTAGTCAATTTATATTTTTGGAAATCTTTGTCCGTAAACATCCGAGGGATTTCGGCAATCGTGCCTGGATATTCCCGATCCGCCATCAAAGTCAGCATAGCATTTCTCATGTTATGCTCAAACATTGGGCCAATCATTGAAGGATCGGTGACCAATTTATAAAAAATCGAAATCATTTCTTGAATCGCAAAATCCTGCTGGTCAATGGTTTCTGCTTCCAACATATTCAAACCAATTGGCCGCTCCATATCAGAAGGATTGAAATAAATTACATCTTCTACTCTTTCTTTAGGGACATGGGGTAAAATATCTTCAACAAAACTACCGTGCGGATCAATGATACAGACACCTTTACCATTTTTAATATCCTGAACCGCTAAATTAATCAATAAATTAGATTTACCAGTTCCGGTCATCCCGATGATATAAAGATGACGCCGTCGGTCGTTAGTTTTTAAATAAATATTACTCGTTACGCCGCGATAAATATTTTCCCCCAGTAATATTCCTTCCTCGCCTAAATTAGACGGCGGGGGTAATCTTTTGGCCAAAAGCCACCGGACATTTGGCGTTTCCAAATAAGGGGTGGGAAAATGAAAGAGACTGGCCAATTCTTCCGTGTTTAAAATCAATTTTTGGTTATGATGAAAAGTCCGATAAATGAAGCTACTCACAAGCTTGTTGGCTGATTCTTTAACTAATTTAAAGCTGTTGCCATATTGGTAAAAATTGAACTGAGCAAAGGAATCAACGACGCTATTGAGATGCGCTTCAGCCCTGGCTTTATCCGGCGCTGAGGCAACAATTCTAATATTGCAATCCAGGCCGGCTTTAGAGGTTTTTTCTTCTAAACCTTTAACTAATTCTTGCTCCATCGGCGAAAGAGTCCTTGGGGCTTTAACTTTTTCCGCCTCAATTTGCTTTGCGGTCTTAGTATTAAATAAATTAAAAACACTACTAAAACTCAATTTGGACATTGCTTCATTAACGGTTTTTCCTTTCTGAACTTCAGTGGCCACTCTTGAACCTTTGGCGTGCCAGCCTTTTTTAGCCGACCGGGCGATAATTTGAATCGCAACGCCGTCGGTCTTATTAATTTTGCTCAAGGAATTAGTAACGGCATTCAAGGGGTCAGTGCCCAATTTTTGGTAAGTTTTGATGGGAAAAATATAACTGCGGGTAAATTTTAAATAACCGGTTATTACCTCCTCTTGGGGCGAAAAAATATTATAATCCTGGACTTCAGACAAATTCGCTTCGGGATGTTGGGCCAAAATTTGCTGTTCCAGATGGTTTTGTAGATATTTAGGAGCGGCGACATAAAAAGAAATTAAACCATCCCGGGCAACAATCTCAAAAGAAAAAACATCAGTCCTGCCCCAAAACCAGGCCCGTAGTCCGCGCTGGGCTTTTAGGCCACCGATAGTTGAAAGCCAGCTTTCGGCCAAAGAAATCTGGCTGCGAATTTGCTCAATAGTTTTTTCTTGATCAGCCGATTCAGCCGATTCCTTGGGGACGGTGACTAAAAAAATTACTTTTTGGAATGCCGCCGGCAAAAAATTCCTCAATCGTAATAATGCCCTAATCAAAAAAACCAAGATAACCAAAAGTATTATCAAGGTTAATATATCAATGGCGATAAAAAGGTATGCCTGGTTAATTGTCACTGTCGGATCAATGGTCGGATATTGGGGGCTAGGAACACCAAATTGAGTTGCCAGTAAACTCATTTATTTTATTTTAAGTGGATTATTTTATCGGTTTTTATTTTAGCTTCTTGGCGAATAAAGAATTTGCTGACTCCGGGGATAATCTTTAGCCAAGCCAAAATCAGCTTAAAAATTTTTTTAGTTTTTACTTTAGTCTTAGCTAAAATTTTTTCAATTTGCTTAGCTGTATCTTCGCCTTTAGCTTTGAATTGTTGCCTCAGCGCCGGGTCCATCTTAAAATAGGCATCTTCTAATTCTTCTTCCAAAATACCTTCAATTTTAATCAACGCCTCACTTTTATCCAAAGGCACAATTTTTGCTGCCATTGCTGGCGGCGGGATAGGGGTTGGTTTAAACCCCGCTTCCTTTTCTTGGGCAACTTCAGCCACTCCTTCTTCTACTGGTTCACTTTCCGGCTTTACCAGCTTTTCTTTTGACTCCGGCTCAAATTCTTTTGGCGGAATTATCTCGCGCCTAGGGGTTGGTTCAGTTTGTTTTTGAAAAAATTGAGGGCTCATATATCCTAATTATAATACAAAAAACCAAAAATTACCAGCTCTTCTTTCCTAGCAAGGCTAATTATGGTATTATATAAGTAATTTAGATACTCAATATTATTAATTAAATCTCTATGGCGACAACCCAAAAAGTGGAATTCCCTAATTTTACTTGGATTAATATTGGTAACCCAACAGAATCAGATATCAGGCAACTAGGCGAAAAATACAAATTCCATCCCCTAGATCTGAATGACTGTCTGACCCTAAGCCATCGCAGTAAAATTGACATTTATTCTAAATATACTTTTTTAGTCTTTCTTTTTCCTGTTTACCGTGAAGCAACTCGTGAGATTGTTGCCTCAGAACTTAACCTTTTCATCGGCAAGGATTATTTAATCAGCATCCACCGCGGTGATTTGAAGGTTTTCAGTGATTTTTTTGACCTTTTTCGTCTGAGCTCAGATTTACGACAAAGATACCAGGACAAATCCCCCGAAAAGCTGCTTTATGAAATCTTAAATAAGCTTTTCTTGTATTGTTTCCCGATGATGGATCATTTAAGTGATGATTGTGACGCCATTGAAAAAGCCATCTTCTCCGGCCGGGAAAGGCATATGGTTTCCGAGATTTTAGTTATCAGACGTAATATTACTGATTTTCGCCGGATTATGCAGGTTCATAAAAACGTTTTGAAAAAAGCCATCATCCATTTTAAAGAAAACCCAATCTATGTGATGAAAAAGGCCGATCTGTATTTTGAAAGTCTGATCGATTATGCCAAAGAAATCTGGGACAATCTAGAAAATCTTAAAGAAAGGATTGAAGCCCTCCAACAGACTAACGAATCCCAGATTTCCTTTAAGCTCTCCGACATCATGCGAATTTTGACAATTATTTCAGTCACCACTTTCCCTGTCACACTTTTAGCCACAATTTTTGGGATGAATACCATTAATGCCATGCCTTTCATGGGACATCCTTTTGGTTTTTGGATGGTAATCAGTTTAATGGTTATTATAGTTTTCGGAATGTTAACTATATTCAAAAAAAAGGGCTGGCTGTAATCCCCTATATATTTTCCAAATAGTTTTACCCCAACACTAAAGTGTCATGGGGTTTTTATATTGACAAAAATAGGATATTATGATACTTTCAAATGATGTTCATTTTGTTATAGTGATTGAGGAGAGAAGCAAGGGAATCACATTCTTCCATTAGGAAGGAAGGAAGGAGCAAGTCATGGCGAAGTTATTGTCTGATAAAGACATAGTCTGTAGACGTACAACAGGATGTCGAGGCACTGACCGGGTCAGACGATACGCTTGTGGCTGCAGGCGAGAGACAAATGAAAATCCGCATAGCCCAGAATGTCTGGCCAGTATGCGGGTCAATAGCCGCGGCAATCGTTCCTGCGGTCAACCCGGAGAACCTGAAACACACACTGCTCGGAGACGAGCAAGGAGGTGCGCATGTCGACACTAGCCCCTACCACAGATCTGACGAGTTTGGTCTACACGATTCTGACAATGGCCGCGCCGGGAGCGTGGATGGAGGACGCAGTACCCGTTCTTACTGCTGCTTGTGCGGCAGAAGTATTTGGCGGGTCTACTGCCAACGTCATCGTGATCGTTGGCAATCATGGCCTTGATGACATCAAAAAGGCCCTGGGGTTGTCCACCGACACCTTGGGCTTTACACACGAAGTTATCGATGGCCAAACCGCAAGCCAGCGCGGACTACTCCCGCCACAACGATAGACAGGAAGGAAAGCAAACGATGCAGATCCCAGAATTCGGAGTAGCAGACTGCGACGGACAGAAACGTCCGGTCAGGGTGACCAAGGTGGCCATAAGCGTCGAATTCCTCGACACACACGAAAGTGGCGAGGTCACGGCTGAACAAATCGTTCACACTTCCTGGAGCGGAGCTGATGCAGCCAACGACGCCAAGGCTCTGAGCGAAAAGCAGCCATAGTCCCTCCCCCTCCTCACTGCGAAGAGCCCCGCGTCTGAACTGTAATGGTTCGGACCGGGGCTCGCATTTTTTTATTAAAAAATTGGAACTAACTACCGCAACCAACCCAAAAATTTTTAAATTTAAATCAATAATGATGGTTCAAGGGATGGGGGTTTGGGGGTCAACTTTGAGCCCACTGCGAGCCGGAAGAGATTTGATTGGCGTTAAAGGCGAATAGTTGACCCCCAAAACTTTTGGTTACTTTTGGTTACAAAAGTAACCCCTGCCGGAGGCAAAAGCTAAAAAGTAGGTTAGAGATTTGATTGGCCTGGGTGATAGAAAGAGAAAAATAACTTATTAGAGCTTATAATCATTAAAGAAACATTCACTTTAAAATCTCTTTAATGTCTTTAATGCTTTCGACTCTAACCAACCTTTGGCGCAAATCCGCCGCACCGGGGAAACCCTTGGCATAGTAAGCCAGATGTTTTCTGGTTTCAATAATCCCCCACTTCCCTTTGGTTTTTTCGGCCAACCTCGCATGTTTAATGGCCACTTTTTTTATATCTTTGAAGTCTAATTCGTGATAATTACCTTTTTTTAAAAAATCCTTGATTTGTTTAAACAGCCAAGGCTTGCCATAAAGCCCGCGGGCCAAACCCACTCCATCAACGCCAGTTTTTTCCAGCATCAGTTTAGCGTCTTCAGGCCTATTAATCCCGCCATTGCCTAAAACAATGCCGGAAAAATTAACTTTTACTTTTCTAATCATTTCATAATCAATCGGCGCCGAGTAAGGATTTTTGAAAGGCCGGCCGTGAATCATAACGGCGGCTAATCGCAGATCGCTAATCGCTTTAATAAAATCCAAGGCAGTAACTTTATCATATCCCGAACGAATCTTAACTGAAACTGGCAAGCTGGTATTCTCTAGCACTACTTGGATTAGTTTGCGGCAATGCTTTAAATCACGCATCATGGTTACGCCACCGCCGTGCGCCACAACTTTTCTGGCCGGACAGCCGAAATTCAAATCAATCCCATCAAAGCCGGCTTTTTGGACAATCTTTGCCGCTTTAGCAAACATTTCTGGCCGCTTACCAAAAAGCTGGCAGACAATAGGTTTTTCTGCCTTTTTAAACTTTAGTAATTCTAAAGTTTTTTTAGCATCATAATGCAAACCGTCAGCGGAAATCATTTCAGTGTAAACTACATCCGCGCCAAAAGACTTGCAAAGCTGACGGAAAGCTGAGTCAGAAACACCCGCCATTGGGGCGAGCGCTAAAATTGGCTTATGAAGTTTTAACCAGAAGTTATTCATATTCTTACTTTTTCTTTGTCACCCTAAATTTAATTCAGGGTCTCATTAATATAATGAGATTCCGGATTAAATCCGGAATGACAATAGTAAGACTATTTTTCATTAATCTTATTATAAACAAAATCAGCTAAATCAGTAGCAGAATTTGGTTTACCAATCTTTTTTGCCGCTTCTTTCATGGCCGAAATCTTTTCTGGATTGTTAAGCAATTCATTAACGACACCGGCCACTTCGGAAAAATTACTGACTTTTACCGCCGCGCCTTTGCTGACTAAATAATTAACGTTATCTTCCTCCTGACCCGGGATCACTTTGTTAATTATCATTGGCAGGCCTTTGGCCATGCATTCCGAAACGGTCAGGCCGCCGGCTTTGGAAAAAATAACATCAGAAACCGTCATTAATTCATGCATGTTATCAATAAAACCAAAAACCTTAGTATTGGAATCACCGTCTAAGTTTGAATTTTCAATCGCGGTTTTTAATTCCTTATCTCGGCCAGCCACCACTAAAAATTGGACCTTATCTTTATTCGCTTTTTGGACTCCGCCAATTACCTTTTGTAAGGCGGCAAAAGTGAACTGGCCGCCGACAATCAACATGGTAAATAAATTGGGATCCAGACCGAATTTTTTCATTAACTCGGGTTTAGAGAAATTTTGGCTGAATTTAAGCTCAATTGGAATTCCAGTCACCACCATTTTATTTGGCACGGCATCATAATTTTGCAGACATTTGGCAACGTCTTGGGTGGCCACAAAATAATAATTTACCTCGGGATCAACCCAAAAACTGTGGCAGCCAAAATCAGTCACGACCATCGAGGACAAAATATCAATTATATCTTTTCTTTTAGAGCTGGAAACCAATATCATTGGTAAAGGATGGGTGGAAACAATGAAATCGGGGTTAAATTCCTTGATAAACGGAATAAAATTGCCTTCAATGGCCAGCTTAGACAAGGCAGTGGGCAATTTTTGGCTGGATTTTTTATTAAAAGTCCGGTACAACCAACCCCAAAGCTCCGGCTTTTTGGCGCTGACATAATTATAACCATCAACAAAAACTTTCTTGTAGAGCTTGGCAGCATAATCAATCACATCAACTCGCTTAACTTCCACTTCCGGATATTTATTTTTGAAAGCCTCTTCAACGGCTTTCGCCGCGGTGACATGGCCCATGCCACCAGTGGCATATACGATTAAGACTTTTTTTGGCATTATATTTAGGAATTAGGAATTAGGAATTAGGAATTAGGACCAATTTCCTAACTTCCTAATTCTTAATTCCTTATTCACTTCCTTGTCTTGATAACAAAACTATCATTAGCATCCTCAACTAAATAACCTTCTAACTCAATTTGTTTGCGTAGATCATCAGCTTTCTGCCAGTCTTTTGACAGCCGAGCTTTTTGCCGCTGCTCGGCAAGATTGATGACTTCTTTAGGTACTTCTTTGACTTCAGCTAAATTTAGGCCAAGCACTTGATCAAAATCCAGCAACGTTGCTTTTTTGTCACCAGACTTTTCGCTGCTTCTTAGTAGATCCCAAACAACTGATAAGGCTTTTGGAATATTAAAATCATCACTCAGAGCAGCAATAAACTTATCTTGATATTCTTTAGCTACTTTGCCCTTACCATCTAAAAGTCTGATTTCATTTTGCAGCTGAACTAAAGCATTACTCGCTGACTGTAAAGCCGGCCAAGTAAAATTCTGTTTTGACCGATAATGGGCCTGCAAAAAAAAGTAACGCAGCACCAACGGGTCAAAATCTTTATCTCTAATTTCCTGCAAAGAATAACTGGTGCCGGCAGATTTTGACATCTTACCGCCATCAACAGTCAAGTGCTCATTGTGTAACCAGTAGTTAACGAATTTTTTGCCACTTGCCGCTTCGCTTTGAGCGATTTCGTTAGTGTGGTGAACCGGAATATGCTCAATGCCGCCCATATGAATATCTAAAGTGTCGCCCAAGTATTTCTGCGACATGGCTGAGCATTCAATATGCCAGCCGGGAAAACCTTCACCGTCTTTAACCAAAGCAGAATTAAACGGACTGGGCCAAGTCTGCAAAGCGTTTTTATGCACGCCGGCTTTAAAAAACCACAAAGCAAAATCCGCCGGGTGCTTCTTGGCTGGATCGCTGACTTCGCCTTTACCGGCATCGCTGATATTTTTTTCCAAATCCTGGCCGGAAAGCTGGTTATAATTTTTTGCCTTACTGACGTCAAAATAAACTGCTAAATCGGTCTGATAAGCATAGCCATTATCTAGAAGCATCTGCACCATTTTTATCATTTCTTTAATATGCTTGGTAGCCACTGGTTTTTTCCAGGGTTCTAAAACATTTAAATCTTTAACATCTTGCTCAAAAACTTTTGTGTACTTGGCGGCGATTTCTTCTGGCGTTTTGCCTTCACGCCTTGCCCCTTTTTCCAATTTATCTTCGCCTAAATCTTGATCACTGGTTAAATGGCCGACATCCGTGTAATTCCTGACAAATTTTACTTTATAGCCTAAGTAATCCAATGACCGCACCATCAAATCCGCTAAAACCATGGCCCGCATATTGCCGATATGCTGGGTCCAGTAAACCGTAGGCCCGCACTGATAAAAAGTGACCACTTTATCTTTAAGCGGCTTAAATTCTTCTTTTTTACGAGCCAGGGTATTATATAAAAATAATTTTTCCATAATTAAATTTTAGCTGTTTTTAAGCTTTTAGGCAAGAAAAAAGCCCGGCGTTTTGTACCAAGCTAATTTACTTTCTTACTTTCTTATCTCACCCACTCTTTATCCTGTCTAACCAGCAATTCTGCTGCTTTCTGCGGTTCAGCCATTAATTCTTTGACTGCCTTTTCCATCCGCATACCTTGCGAACCTTTAATTAAAAGCAAGTCACCTTCATTAATTCGCTGCTGTAAAAATTTACCAGCTTCTAAACTATTTGGGAAATTGAAACAGTGATCTTTAGACATTCCTTTTTTGATTGCCCCCCGGACCGTATCACGCGAAATTTCACCAACCGTGATTAAATAGTCAATCCCATATTCAACCACAGCTTCGCCAATTTCCTGATGGGCTTGTTCGGCAATTACCCCTAGCTCCAGCATATCCCCTAAAACGGCATACTTTTTATGGTGCGAGTTTAAATTGATCTGGCTGAGCTGATACAAAGCCTGGCGCACTGCTAAAGGCGAAGAATTATAAGTATCGTCAATAATCAAAGTATTTTTAATGCCTGGAATTATCCGCATCCGGCCAAGAGGTGGTTGGAAGTTTTTTAGGGCCGCAACAATATTGTGTAAATTTAAATTATAAATTATACCAACCGCAATCGCTGCTAAAGCTGTGGGAACCAAATGCCGGCCTAAAACTTTGGGTAAAAGTACTGGAACGGTTTTACCTTGATAAACGACTTTAAAACTGATTCCTTGAATGGTAGAAACATCTTTATAACTAACGTCATGACTGATGGCAATGTCTGAGGCCGAAACATCGGCCTGGGGCAAATTGCCAAAAGTTATCACTTTAGCTTTGGTTCTTTCCCTCATCGGCTGAACTAACTTATCGTCATAATTTAAAACCGCATAACCGTCTTTGGCCAAATTTTGGATTAACATTCCTTTTTCTTTAGCAATCATCTCTAAAGTGCCAAAAAATTCTAAATGGACTGGGGCAATTGTCGTTATCACTCCGACTTTGACCGGAACAAAGCTGGTTAAATATTTGATATCGCCAACTCGGTCTGCCCCCATTTCCAAAACTAAAATTTTTGGATAGTTATTGTCCTTTTTGATTAATAAACCTGCAGCTTTTATAAATACACCAAACCACTTAAATGGATTCTTACCACCAGCTTCAGCGCCAATAATTGTTAAAGGAATGCCAATCTCATTATTATAATTTTTTTGGTTCCGCCGGCAATTGAAAGCCGAGGCTAGTACGGTATAAATTGCTTCTTTAGTTGAAGTTTTGCCAACGCTGCCAGTAATGGCTACAACTTCGGGCTTATATTTATTCAAAATCGCCTTAGCCAGAAATCTAAGTTTTAGCTCAAGAATTTTCTTAAAAATATTTTTCATAGCTTATAGCTAATAATCCGGCGGTATCTGATAATAGTTTAACAGAAATTCAGCAATTTGCCTAAACAACGGCCCTAGGCTATCTGAAGCAAAACCAATCCCTTGCGGATTATTGAGTTTCAGTAGCATGACAAATTTCGGTTTACTTACCGGCCCATAGCCGATAAAAGTATGGATAGTTTTTCCGCTATAACCGCCGTTTTTCCCAGCCACCTGGGCGGTACCAGTCTTTGCCGCTAAATAATACCCGGCGACTTTGGCTTTTTTATCATAACCTTTTTCCGTCACTGAAACCAGCATCCCGGTCAGTAAAGCGGCTGACTTTGGCGCCATCACTTGTCTGATTGTCTGAGGTTGAATCACTTCTTTGGTACCATCAAGCTTGATAATTTCGGAAACAATATAAGGTTTGCTTAAAATGCCATTATTAGCCATGGCGCCATAAGCCGCGACTAACTGTAAAGGCGTTATGGTAATCCCTTGACCAAAAGAAGCAGTTAAATAATAAACATCGCCTTTCTTATCTAATTGGGAAATATCACCCGGCACTTCTTTATCTAAAGTAATGCCGGTATTTTTGCCGAATCCAAAATCATTAACATACTTTCTGAGAGTTTCCTTACCAACTTTTTCCGCGGCAAACATGGCACCGGTATTAAGTGACTCTTCCAGGACTTCAGTCATGGTTTTAACCCCATGGGCTTTATTGTCAAAATTTCTAATTTTAAAAGGGCCAACTTTGACTTCACCCGTATCCTCATAAGTAGTGTCCGGAGAAACCTTCCCTGTATCCAAGGCGGCGGCCATCGTGATTGGTTTAAAGACTGAACCAGGTTCGTAATCAGAAAAAATCGCCGGGTTGTTTAAATAATTGATATCTTCAACGGCATTATAATTATCCGGGTCAAAATCAGGAAAATTACACATCGCTAAAATTGCCCCCCTTGGTTCCATAATAATTACTGTGGCACTCTCCGCTTTGAAATACTCATAAAAGTGTTTAAGTTTCTGGCAGGCAGTGAATTGAACGTGGCGGTCAATGGTTGTAACTAAATCCACACCGTTTTCTGCTTTTTGAACTGAACGCGGACCAATGGTAATCAAAGAACCCAGGGCATCTTTGACTGACTTAAGTAAACCCGATTTGCCGGAAAGTTCTTTATTAAAATAACCTTCCAGACCATACTGACCAATTCTTTTATCATTTTCAACACTGACAAACCCAAAAATATGGCCGCCAATCCCCGTCTCCGGATAAAACCGATATGATTCGGGGGAAAAACCAATGCCGGTTAAATTCAAAGCTTTAATTTGTTCCATCTGCTGTTTAGTTACTTTATGTTTAATTGGTTCATAGGGGTCATTAGTTTTAGCTAAACGGCCGAGTAAATCCTTCCATTCTTCTTCCTTTAAATCTAAAATTGGCGTAATTGAATCAACAATTTTTTTGGGGCTTTCAATCTTGACCGGTTCGGCAAAAACCAGATAATAATCCCGATTGGTGACTAGGGGGTAAAGTTCGCCTTGCTCATTAGTATAAATTGATCCCCGGACCGGAAATAAATTTTTATAAACTTCCTGTTTGTCTGAAGCCAAAGCCAAATAAAAGGAATTTTGTAATACTTGAAGACTAAATAAGCGTAAAATTATAATCAGACCAAAGACAAAAATAAAACCGACTAAAATTAATAGCCGTTTTTCAAAAACTGATGGTAAAACGTCTGGTTTTTGCCGCAGTAAAATTGCCATAATCACTAGTAATTATACACTATTAAACCCCGTTAATAAAACGGGGTTTAAATATGAAGTTAAATTGAAAATTTTAACGGGCCAAAGCAACCGGTGTGGGCATTAAATAAGCTGGCTCACCCGCTGCGACTAACCCAAGCTGACTTACCTTTTCCTGGACTGTTCCCATTGATTGTAAACTTAAAGTCTGAAGCTCCAAATCGGCTTTTTCTTGATTCAAATCCGTAATTTTGTTTTCCAGTTCTTTAATTTGATAGCCACGAGTAGCCAAACTATTAATTTGGACTAGGTAACTGACTCCGCAAACCGCAATTAAAACTGCTAAGCAGATATTAATTTTTTGAACATCAATTTTCATGGCTGGAAAAAATTTTCTGCTTGGTCTAATTCTTTGATTTGTTTTTTTAGAGAGATGAAAAAATTTGGACATATTTTTGTTTTTGTTTTTATTTATTTTAAGAGTTGATTGGAAATTAAATTTTTTCGGCTAATCTTAATTTGGCACTGCGCGCCCTCGGATTAACCGCCACTTCCTCTTCGCTTGGGACAAGCGGTTTTCTGGTAATAATCTTTAAAGTCTTTTGGTGTTTACATCCGCAGATTGGCAGCTGGGGCGGACAAATACAATCGCGACTTTCCTGCTTGAAAAATCCTTTAACAATTTTATCTTCAAGCGAATGAAAACTGATTACCGCTATTCGACCACCGGTTTTAAGCCGTCCGACTGCCTGGGGTAAAACTTGTTTTAAATTTTCAATTTCCTCATTAACACTCATCCGCAAAGCTTGAAAAATTTTGGTTGCGGGGTTAACTTTTGATTTTCCCCGATAATATTTTTTGTAAACTGCGGCAACAATTTCAACTAATTGGTTTGGTGAATTGATTGATTCAATCCGCCGCATCTCAACTATTTTTTTGGCAATCGGCCAGGCTAAATGTTCTTCACCAAAATTTTTAAATATCTCTGATAATTCTTTTTGACTATAGGTATTTAGAATTTTTTCTGCTGTTAAGTCTGTTTGCTGTCCGAATCGCATGTCGAGTCTGCCTTCGGCCAGAAAACTGAAGCCTCTCTGGTGATCCTGAAGCTGACCACTGGATAAGCCAAGGTCAAGTAGGATACCATCAATTTTATCAAATTTGTATACATCGGCGATTTTGTTTAAGTTTCGAAAGTTATCTTGGACTAAAATTAGATTTTTAGAATTTTTTGTTGTTTCTTTGGTGGCTTGGATTGCCAATGGATCTAAATCAATGCCTAATAATTTTCCTTGCGGGCTGATTCTTTCCAGAATTGCCGAAGCATGACCACCACCGCCCAAAGTACAATCAATGAAATTATCGCCCAACTGAGGATTAAGATAATGAAGCACTTCCTCAAGCATCACCGGCTGATGAAAAAAAGTCATAAATTTTAAGGTAAGGAGTTAGACTCCTAGTTCACCCAAAGCCTCAGCAATATCACTGCTCTTGTTTTCTGTCCCCTGTTTATATTTATTCCACTTGGTTTCATCCCAAATTTCTAAACGGTTGTATAAACCAGTAATTACTACTTTCTTTTTCATCCCGGCATACTTTCGCAGATAATCAGGAACGAGTAACCGGCCTTGTTTGTCGATTTCCACATCCATGGCACCAGCCAGCATTAGGCGGGCAAAAGCCCTGGCATTAGCCTTGGCAATAGGTAAACCTGCCAATTTTGGTGCCAGCTTACCCCATTCTTCTTTGGTATATAAAGAAAGACAGTCGTCTAAACCTTTTGTGACTACTGCCCCTTTGGTTAAAATCGCCCGAAACTTGGCGGGTACAGCCAAGCGGCCCTTTTGATCAATATTGTGTTGGTATTCACCGATAAACATATTTTGACTTTTGTGTCTTAATTTAGACTTTATCCACAATCGATTTATCTTATCCCCACTTTTATCCACCTTTCACCACTCTATTATCATTTTACACCACCTAAGCACCCCTGTCAACCACTTCACAACTTAACAAAAAAATGACATATTTTGCTATTTTTTAAATAAAATTTGACGATCTTGTCAATTCACAGCTGTAATATGTGGATAAATCAAAATCACCCTCCGGATTTAGAAAAAATTAAGCTAAAAATATACCTGCCATCACTTCCCTACTTCATCTTGGGATAATCAACTGCTAACTCATAATTTTTATCTAAATAAGATTGACAACACACTATAATTCTGTTAATTGTTAATGAGAGGAAAGAAGTCATTTGGTAGGTCAACAAGGTTTACAATTGGAGGGATGCGACATGGCAACGATAGTAAAGAAATTCGGCGGATCGTCGCTGACAACAGACGAGCAGGTAATGGCTGCCGCTCGGGCAATAGTTGCGGACCACCAACAACGAACAAGCGTAGTTGTTGTGGTCTCAGCTCGAGGAAAAACAACCAACCAAATCAGGGCTCGCATCAAGGGCTGTGGTGGTGACGGTACTTCGGAACGGGTACTCGCTTTTGGCGGCTTGGCCGGAGAACGCGAATCTGCGGCCTGCATGGCGGCGGCCATCGAGTCATTAGGAGTCCAAACCTTTTTGGCTGATGGCGCCGATATCGGCCTTGTGGCTACGGGTGAATTCGGCCGCGGCCAAGCCAAAACCGTCAGGAAGCCGGAAATCATCATCAAGGCATTGGAGGAAGGCAAGATTGTCGTTCTGGCGGGTTACACGGGTGTAACTACAGACGGACGGACGATCGACTTAGGCCGCAGCGGAACTGATACCTTTGCTGTCGTTGTGGCAGCTGCCATCGGAGCAAAGGTTTGTCAGATCTACACTGATGTGCCCGGATTCTTTGCGGTTGATCCCCGTCATGTTCCGGGTGCAAAACTGCTGCACCAAATCACTTTCCGGCAAGCACTGAAGTGGGCCAGCGCTGGCATCGAAGTAGTCAAGAAGGAATCCTTGGCAGTCGCCGATGGACTTGGTATGCCAATCCAAGTTCTGCTCAGTCCAAGCTTTGACAGCCAACCGTGGCTCGAACGCAGTCTTGATGTCCAAGCTGGAACTTGGATCTCGAAAGGGGCGACTTTGGAAGATATGCAGGGTGGTGACCTTGATCAAACGATCTTGGCAATTATCACTGACCTCACCATCTTCAACCTCACTGATGTGCCCAATGAGCCAGGCTGGTCAGCCAAGATATTCGGCCTCTGCCGTGACCACAAAATCGTTGTGTTGGACATCGCCCAAGGTTTGGCACCCAAGGGCAAAAAGGCGGCCATAACCTTTTGGGTCAAGGCAGAAACTGGCGATCAAACTGAACGAATTTTGAAAGAAGCCTCTTTGGGCTCAATCAAGATCGAAAGGCGCGACGACATTGGCTGCTTGAGAATTATCGATCCGAGGATGGAGAGAGAAAGCGGTTGGCTTGCCCGAATCGACGATACCCTAGCCGCCGCCAAGGTCAACATTGAAATCCACCCAACAGCCGGGGACGTCATCCTTTTGCTCATTGCTAAGGACAAGGTTGACGCGGCCGCTCAAGCGATCGCCAAAGAATTCGGCCTCTGCGCGTAGCAAGGAGGAATCCGGAGGGATTGGAGGAATTACAACAAGGGTCCTGCGTGGTCAACGCAAGACTCTTTTTTTGAATGATTACTCTAAAATATTAAATGAGACCTAACTTTTCTTTAATTTTTTTCACTAAATCATTTAAATCAGTATTGGCTTTGACTAAATAATCATATTTCCCGATTGCTGAAGCCTGTTCAAAAGAACCCTGGTCAGCTAAATTGCTTAGAATAATCACCGGCAAATCTTGGGTCTCTGGATGAGTGGCAATTTCATTCAGGATAGTCAGCCCGTCAATATCAGGCAACAGAATATCTAGCAAAGCCAAATCAGGCTTATTTGTTTTTAAATAATTTAAAGCCTCCTGACCCGTTTCTACTGCTTTAACTTTAAAGCCTACGTCAGTGAGTTTTTTATTCATTAAGTATAATAGATCCCTGTCATCTTCAACCAGTAAAATTGTTTTTGGCTCAACAGACATGGTAATTATAAGCTATTTAGAATGGCGCTTAGTGATATTTGGCTCTTTATCGTAAAATGGTTCAATAATTTTTCCGACTGATGCCTTTTTTATTTTTTTTTCAATTACTGCCACTAGTTGGCTTAAATTATGAAATTCATTCAGTTTAATCCCAACGATAGGAATACCTAAAGCCCAAGCCAAGGTATTAGCTGTAGTAACACCAATACGCAAAGCGGTAAATGGGCCAGGACCAGAAACTACGGCAATACCATTAATAGCTTGTAGCTGGTAGCTTTTAGCTTTTAGGAGGTTGCCAATGGCTGATAATAGCTTTTCCGCTTGTTGGTATGGTGCCAAAAATTCTTTCTTCGCTATCAATTTGCCTGACTTGATTAAACCAACAAAGACTTGTTTTTGGTCAGCGGTATGAATAACTAAAATCATAAACCTAAATTAAAGATATTTTTTAAACCACTCAACTACAATCGGATTAATCTTCTTTTGAAATTTATTTCCCGGGTCATTTTTGCCTCGCCAGGTATGAGGCGCTCCTTTGATAATAACTAATTTTTTTGTTGACTTTAATAATTTATAAGCCAAGTAAGGATGGCTTAAAGCAACTGATTCATCTTTTGAACCATGGATAATCAAAATCGGGATTTTTATCTTTTTAATCCTTTCCGGTGTATTGTACTTTAACAACTCAAAATAATAGCCTACTTTTATTCTATATTTCTTACCCGTTCTTTTACTATATACGAAGAAATACCCTGTCTTTTTTGCTTCAGCCAATTGCTCTTTAGTATTCTTTTCCAAATTGGTTTTCCCTGCTCCTCTAAAAACTACGCCGGCCAGATCAGCTAATACCGTTATCCTTTTGTCGATGGGCGCATAATGTAAAATTAATTGCCCGCCTAGACTATGGCCAGCTAAACCAATCCTTTTTTTATCAACTAACTTATTATGAGATAGATAATCAACTGCCGTTTTTAAGTCACGCAAATATTGGCTAAACATTATATCTTCTAATTTGCCGTAACTTTGCCCGGCGCCATTGCCAAAATCAAAGCGAAAAGCCAAAATTCCTTTTTTAGCAAGCAAGCTGGCCAAACTCTTCAGATGCATTTGCTCTTTATAACCTTTAAACCCGTGACAGATAATAACGGCTGGAAATGGCGGTTTACCTTTGGGGATATCAAAAATACCAACTAACTTCTGCCCGACCTTACTTTTGAAAACGACTCTTTTTTGCATGATAAATTAAGGATTATTGATTTTATCAACAATAGTAATTTTTCTGCCTTCCAAAATATCATACAAAAATCGATCCGTAATATCTTGACGATATTTAAACTCTTGTTGAGTCATCACCGTATAATTAATACTGTGGCCCCATTCTTTTTCAAAATCATGAACAATTTTATTTAATCTTTTCCGATTGATGGTGCCAACCAATAAAATATCAGTGGCAAAGCCATCCACCCCGACAAAAACTCCGGTCAAAATAAAAAGCTTAACTTTAGCCATAACTTCAATTTTGCCGACAAAACTTCTTTCCAAGAGCAATTGGGCTTTTAGCAGCAGGGCTTTCAATTCAGGATAGAGAATAAAATCAGTGTTGGCCAAAAAATACTTTTTAGTGCCTTTAATTTTTTCTTTTTTCTTTTTCTGCTTATTTTTTCCCGTCTCTGAGTCAACCAATTGGACTGTTTTCACGATGCCAATTTTTTCCAAATTATTAATTTCTCGTCTAACTGAGTTAAGCTGCGTTTTTAATTTCCTGGCTAATTCTCTCAAGTAGTAAGGTTGACTTGGATTATTCAAAAAAAGCCGCAAAAGGTTGACTCTGGTGGTTGAACCAAATAGTTGTTCAAGCATATAAACTTAATTTAATTGGGATTTACTCTCCCGTCTCTTTATAGTATAATATAAACACTAATTCCTGACAAATGAATAGCGATGGAATATTTAGAAAACAAAATTAACCAACTGATTGTCGAAAAACCTGGTAAACAGACAAAATTCGTCCGGTCATTTGCTACCCGGCCAGTGAAACTATTGGGTGAAAAAATCGGCAAAATATTCGGGTTAATTGAAATTGAATCAAAAAATCCGAAAATACCGGAACTAATTGATTTAATTATTGAAGAAATAAAAAATAGCTATTACCGTCAAAAAGAACAAGTCTCAATAGAAAAACTACCGGATATTAGCAGTCGTTTTGAAACGGCTTTAAAAAAAACCAATTTAGCGATCACTGCCTTTTTGGAAAGTGAGCAAATCTCTTTGGACTTAAAAAAGGTCAATATTATCATTGCTTTATCCTGCCAACAAGAACTCCATTTTACCTTAGTGGGTAATATCGGGGTAATTCTTTTTTATAATCTCTCTTTAGATAATTACCGAATAATCAATGTTTTAGAAAGTACTCATTCATTTAGTACCGAGCCCGATCCTTTAAAATTATTTTCACAGATCATCAGCGGCCGAATTAGACCTCACGACATTTTATTTATTACTACCGCTAACGTTTTTGATTATTTTTCTTTGGAAAGAATAAAAAATATTATTACTAAACAACCATCAATTGAAGGGGTTAATGAGCTAAAAAAACTGTTAGAAGAAATGGAAATTAAAGAAAATTTTGGTTCGCTGACCTTAGAATTAGAAAGAATTAACTTGCCAGTCAAAAGAGAAGCTGACGTTGATGATTTTGATTACCGCAAAGCTGCTTCGCAAGATTCGATTAAAGAATTAATCAGAACCGAAAAGGAAACTGAAAAACTTTTAACTCCCTCACTAATGCCAGAAATCAAAAAATATACTAGTTCCTTTAAAACTGCCTTCAATAATTACCTAGATAAAGTTAAAACAACAACTGTAACTTTTTATCAAAAAAGAAAGATTACTCTCCCAAAAAATATTAGCCTACCACAGCAATTTAATTTAAAACCAAAAATTAAAAGCTTGAATAAAATTGGTGAAACGGCAAAAAAAGTCACTCAACCAACAATAATTTCAACCCAAAAAATCTTCACTAATATTGCTAATCAACCAATTTGGAAAAAACTACTCCAAATTAGCCAAAGACTACTTGGTAATTTATGGCTAAGGTTTAAAAAATTGCCTCGCTCAAGCCGGATTCTGCTGGTAGTCACAATTATTTTAGTAATTTTATTTTCCCAAAGTCTGATTTGGCTGGGAATTAAAAATCGACGAGAACAAAAAGTTGAACAGTTCAACCAAACTATTGTTAATGTCGAAACCAAAAAAAATAATGCTGAATCGAGTTTAATTTATCGGGATGAAAATCAGGCCCGGCAATTGTTAATCGAAGCAAAAAATCTGCTTAATGGTCTGGAGCCGTCAAGTAAGGCACAAAAAGAACAAATTACGCTTCTACTGGGCGGTATTGAGGAACAACTCCAAAAGCTGCGCCATTTGGTTGAAATTACTGATCCAATTCAAGTTGTTAATTTTCAAAATTTGGACAGCCAGGCTAAAATTGCCCCTATACTTTTGGCCAGCCAAAAAAGTGTCTACACCCAAAATTATAATAATCAATCAATCTATAAAGCTAATTTGGATACTAGAGTTTTGGCGGCGATTTATTCACCAACGGCAAACACTGGCAATTTAAAGCTAGGGCTAGCAATTAATAATAATGAATTACTATTCTTTAATGAGGCTGGCGTAGCTTTTCAGCTAAACCCGCTTAATGAGGCAATCCAAAAAATCCCCCTGAATATCAATAGCAATGCCAACATTATTGATGTTACCACTTTTAATAATCGGATTTATTTGCTGGATGCTAGCGCTAACCAAATCTACCGCTATACGAAAACAAATGGGAGTTATGGTAATGGTACGAGTTGGATTACTGAACAAGGCCTTGATTTAGCTAGTGCCAAAGCCCTAACCATTGATGGCTCAATTTATATTCTCAAAGCCGATGGCCAAGTCATTAAACTGGAAAACGGTAAATCGGCTGAATGGCAAAATAAAGTTATTGATCCCCCGTTTAAATCGCCAACTAAAATTAAAACCACCGAGAGCTCCAAATATCTTTACATTTTAGATCCCCCGACTAAGCGATTGGTTGTTTTGGATAAAACGGGCAATTTGATTAATCAATATACTTCAAATAGTTTTGATGATTTGAAAGATTTTATTGTGGTGGAAAATCAAAAAGAAATCTATCTCCTTAATGGCAGCTCAATTTTTGGCATTCCTACCGAGCATTTGAAGTAAAATCAATAAAAAAACAGAAGGTAAAACCTGAGTTGGACCTTCTGTTTTTTTTAAACTTCTTATTTTAAGGTAACTTTTGCACCAGCTTCTTCGAGTGTCTTTTTGATTTTTTCCGCTTCATCTTTCTTAATTCCTTCTTTAACTACCTTGGGTGCACCATCAACTAAATCTTTGGCTTCTTTTAAGCCCAATTCGATGACGCTGCGGACAGCTTTAATTACCCCGATTTTATTATCACCTGAAGCAGTCAATTCCACGGTGAACTCAGTTTTTTCTTCAACCGGAGCGGCAGAAGCAGCGGCAACTGCCATAACCGGGGCAGCAGCCGAAACGCCAAATTTATCTTCAAGGATTTTGACCAGCTCGGCCAAATCCAGAACCGACATTTTTTCAATCTCTTCAACTAAAGATTTAAATTTAGCCGGTACTTCTCCGCCAGAGGCGGATCCGCCTTGGGCGGAAACTTTTTTTTCTTCGGACATAATTATATTCTCCTTATATTTAGCTACGAACATTGGGCTTTGAACTTTGAACTTTATTTATTGTTCTCAGTTCTTAGTTCATGGTTCTAAGCTATATTAATTATTTTTATTATCTTTAATAGCACTTAAAACGTAAACTAGATTTCTTAAATTGCCGGCCAAAACATTAATAAACCCTGAAACTGGCGCTTGAATTGACCCAACAACCTTGGCTAATAATTCATCGCGTGAAGGTAATTTAGCTAGTTCAATAATTTTTTCTTTCGCCACAAATTTGCCTTCCAAAATTCCACCGATAGCTTGTAAAGCTTCGTGGCCTTTGCTGAAATTTTGAATAATGCGGGCCGGGGCCACTTCATCATCATAACCAAAAACAGTGGCGACTTCCTTGTCAAAACTCTTAGGATCAACCCCTTCTAAACCGGCATCCTTAAAAGCTTTTTTCATCAAGGTTTTTTTTGCCACTAAATAGCCGACGTTTTCCGCCCGGCACTTCTTTCTTAACTCTTCGACTTCTTTGACTTTGAGACCGTCAAAATTAACAAAAACTAAAGATTTAGCCTTTTTTAAATCTTCGGTTAAAATTTTGATGATTTCTTCTTTTTGTTGTTTAGTCTTTGCCATAAAATATAATACTAATCTACGAATTAATGCGAATGTTACTAATAGCCATTCGTATCATTCGCATGAATTCGCATTTATTAGCATCGCCATAAAAAAACTGTGGCTAAACCACAGACTTCATAAGACTAATGTCTTAAGTTATTTACCTGCGTAGGGCTGACTTTTGTCTAATTTGAGCAATTTCTTGCCCCCACGGTCTGCGGTTTATTTAATTGGACTTTTTTAGTATAGCAAGCTACCAAAATTTGTCAAGAAAAAGAGAGGACAAACGCCAGACCGGCGCACTATCCTCTCGCTGGGTACTACGTGCGAAGAATGACTGATAGGCGAGATTACGCCAATGCTGCCGACAATTGAGCCGGCACCTCTGGCTTGTGATTCTCCCACCTCTGTCCTTCGACCCGAAGGCAACTGTCGACAGGAAAGTCAACAAATTCATTGCCTCCGCATTGCGGATCTCGTGGCGGGTCGCCGGGCTCGAGGACAAAACCTCGAAATCCATTACGGCCAAGTTTTGGCAGGCCGACGATTTGGATTCTCCTCTCGCTTCCATCTTGTTGGACAACTGCCACACTTCCGAGTGTCAATTCCGCTTCCGGTACCATGTTTCGTTCCTCCTAACCGGGGTTATGTGGCCTTGGCCACTTGCGGTTCTCGATAACTTATATTTAACAAGAATACCTTTATTTGTCAACACTATTATTGCTATTTTAGTTAATAATCGTACCTTTGAAATTCTTACCAAGCAAAAATCCCCTAAGATTAGCCAAATCACTCCCTTTCATCACCACCAGTTTCATTTGCCATTTAGCTGCCAAGCGGCTGGCCACCGGGTCAAAAGGTACATGAGCACCTGGCACCCACTTGGTCCCAACTAACGGAAAAAACTTTTTCCAGCTCATTTGCTTCTGGGGTTTGGCATCTTTATGTTTGAGCGGATTTTTATCATAGACATAAGTAATATTAGAAAGATTAATCACGGTTTTGGCGCCAAAAGCCCTGGCGGCCAAGACGGCGTCTTTATCCGAAGAAGAACCAGGTTTATAGCCAGCTCCGACTGTTATTTTACGATTTGTGGTAACTTTTTTATTTGGCACTATTAAAATGCTCTCATAAGCAGCATCGCCGAAAATGGCACTGACCAACTCAGCGTTTAATTTGGTGGTGGCAATACCAATCCAGTCCAAATCTCTAGCTTTGACTTTTGGATTTATAATCTTGGCGGCTTTTTGGTAACTACGGCAAGTATTTCCCCCGCCACAAATCAAAACTACTCGATTGCCTTTTTTGGTGTAATCTAAAATCAACTTTTTAAATTTTTTCAAAAAATTAATATCAATGCCATCCGGGGCAATTAATGAACCGCCCAAAGACATAACTAAAGTTTTAGCCATATTTTTAGAATCAAGGAGTAAGAATCAAGAATCAAGGAAACTAAGCAACCTTAATTCTTAATTCTTAATTCTTACTTCTATTTGTAATACCTAGCCTTTGCTGCCACATGTTCATCATGAGTCTTGCTGTAAATTACTTTACCATCAGGCGTGGTCAGAAAATACCAATAAGGATTAGCTTGCGGATAAATTGCTGATTTAATTGCAACAAGACCCGGGTTACAAATTGGCCCTGGCGGCAAACCTTTATATTCATAAGTATTATACGGACTGTCAACTTGGATATCAACGGCTGAGGAACGCGCCGCCCCTTTACCAGTAACATAGTTTACTGTGGAGTCAGCTTGCAACGGCATGCCCGCCAAAAGACGTTTATAAAAAATGTCAGCCACCAGCTTACGGTCATTTTCCGTTGAAACTTCCTTTTCTAAAATTGAAGCTAAAGTTAAAACCTCATGGATGGTTTTGCCTTGGCGAGTAATTTCAGACCGTAATTCCGGAGTTAATTTCTTGCCAAAGTTATTAAGCATTTTTTTCACAATGTCAGTAAGCGAAGCATCCCGGTAAACGCGGTAAGTATCGGGAAAAAGATAGCCTTCTAAATCAGCGGTTTTTGGTCGACTATCTAAAAAATCATATTCATCCCACCAGGCTGCTTTCTTTTGAACAATATTGAAAAAATCCGCTGGCTGAGCTAAACCATTTTTGGCTAAATAATCAGCAATTTCCTGATTATTCCAACCTTCAATAAAAGTTAAAGTGATCTCTTTAGTCACGCCGGCACCCCGGCTTAAAATCTGAGCAATCTCTTTCAGGCTTAAATTCTGAGCTAAAAAGTATTCACCATCTTGCAGGCGGCTATTGATGCCTTGCTGCCAGGTATAAAATTGAAAGAGCCAAGCGCTGCGAATCAAGCCAGCTTTTTGCAATTCCCAACTGATCTCCGTACTCCCCCAGCCTTTTTCCACTTTAAATTCCTTTTGCTGTGGATTATTAGTAACTGGCTGATTAAGATTATAGGAATAATAAAGCCAGCCGGCTAAAATTAAAACTAGTAAAATAATTAATAGTTTTCCAGATTTTTTTCTTTTTTTTCGTAAAAACATATTTCTGATTATACTCCTCGCCATTCCTTTTCAACTTGCTGATGACGCTGCGGTGTGCCGGTATCAAACCATTGGGCCGAAGATTTAAAGCCAAACAATCCTCCGGCTTTGGCAATGGCCGGCCAAAGATCGGTTTCGACCATGGCAAAATTTTTATCCGGCAAATAATTGAAAACTTCTGGCGATAATAAATAATAGCCGGAGCTGGCATAATTAGACGGTGCCAGCTCTTTGCTTGGCTTCTCAATGAATTGCAAAATTTTATCGCCGGCTAGCATTGCAATACCAAACTGGGTCGGATCAGTCACTTCAGTCAGGGCAATGGTGGCAATGGCCTGATTTTTTTTATGAAATTTAATCATTTGTTTCAGGTCCAGGGCAAATAGATTATCACCATTAGACATAAAAAAATCTTTTGCTGGAATTTTGTTCTGCTGCCGTAAAATCAATAACGGTCCGGCAGTCCCCATTCTTTCATGCTCTTCCAAATATTCAATCTTTAAACCGAATTTACTGCCATCACCAAAATATTCAATCATTTTATCGGCCAGATAGGCAACTGAAAGATAAATTTCAGTCACACCGACTTTTTGATAAATAGCAAAAACCTGCTCCGTCAAAGTTTTACCTTGAATCGGAATTAAAGCCTTGGGAATTTCATAAGTTAACGGCCGAAGGCGTGTTCCTTCACCCCCGGCCAAAATTATTGCTTTCATTCTTTTTCTTTTTCTAGTTCTGCTGGTGGAATAAAATTAACGACTAAAAAATTAATTAATTCTTTTTGATCAGGAAAATCAGCCTCCAACATCCCAATAACGTCTTCTCGAGGAGCGGCACCTCGATACGAGCGGGCGGAGCGTAAAGAATCAAAAGCATCAATAACCGCGAGAATCTTAGAATAATTATGGATCATTTCTTCGGTTTCTGGTTCATCAAATCGATGCAGCTCAGACTGGGGCGGATAGGGTTGCTTTTGTTTATAAGTATGATGCCTTAAAACAGTCTCGGCCACTATGGCCGCTTCAGCCGGATTGCTAAGATTATTTAAACAAAGTTCATAACCAGCCTGCGGATGGCCTTTAAAAATTTCATACTCCCCATCAGTCAAATGGCCTGGTTTAGTAAGTAATTCCGGATCAATTTCTTTTTTACCAATATCATGAAACAAAGCCGACATGACAAATATTTTCTTTCCCTGAGGCGATGGCTTGGCCAACTCTTTAATATCGCCGCTTTCCGCTAAAGATTTAGCTAAAATTGCCAAATCAAAACAATGCTTATGGGTACTTTCGATATTTTGTTTTGCAACTATATCTTTTTCTCGCTCAGCCAGTTCCATCATTCTTTGGGCCATATCAGGATTTTCTTTAAGAATTTGGGCAAGATAGTCATCCTCTCGCTCGGACGGACTCATTGCCCAGCCTTCGATTGCATCAGAGATTGCTTCTTGCTCAGCAGCAGCAATTGAACACATAAATTTTATCCTTCAATCAACGGGACAAAAACAAATCCCGGATAAATTATTTCTTTATATTTAGCCTCCGTTATTTTTTCAATCAATCTGATGTCTTGAGCTTCGGTTGGAATCACCATTCGGCCGCCAATTGCCAATTGTTCTTTTAATTCAGAAGGAATTTCAAAAGCAGCTGCTGACACAATTATCCTAGCAAAAGGTGCGTGATTGGGCAACCCTTTTGTCCCGTCGCGGCAGAAAAACTCGACATTGGAAAAATTATATTTAGCAACGTTTCTTTGACCAAATTCTTTTAATCCAGCAATTCGTTCAATAGCAAAAATATTTCCTTTAGCCCCAACAATTTCTGCCAGCATGGCTGCAGTCCAACCGGAGCCAGAACCAATATCTAAAACCTTTTGCCCCATTTTTGGTTGCAGCAGCTCAAACATAAAAGCGACTGTCAAAGGCTGCGAAATCGTTTGACCATGGCCAATGAGTAAGGGGGCATTAACGGATTCTTCCAAAATCAAATCAGCTGGCAAAAAATCTGCCCGCTTGATTTTACGGAAAGCGTTGATGATTGCCGGCGTTTTTAGATAACCTTCACTGATCAATTGTTGAATTAACTCATCCATAACAAATTATAATTTTGAATTTTGATTCAATTTTAAATATTATAATATTGAATTATTAAAAATTCATTCAAAATTTATTAAAATACAACATCACCAAAATTACCGCCCCCAAAACAATCCGATAATAAGCAAAAACTTTTAACGAATGATTTTCTAAAAATTTCAAAAAATACTTGATGCACAAATAGCCGGTTACAGCTGACACCAAAAAGCCTAAAATCAAAATAAAAAAATCAGCACCAACCAGCAAATTATCACTAAGTAGACTCAAAAATTCTTTAAGCCCAGCACCAAAAATAACAGGCAGCGAAAGCAAAAAACCAAACCGGGCAGCGTCCTGCCGTTTTAATTTCTGGCTCAAACCTGCTATAATAGTAATACCAGACCGCGAGACTCCAGGAATTAAAGCCAGTGCCTGAAATAAGCCAATTACTAACGAACTTCCCAGATTCAACTCGGTGATTGTCCGCAGTTGAACAAAAAATTTATCAGCCAGATAAAGAATAATACCGAATATAATGAGCATTAAGGCAACCACTCCTGGCTGACGAAAAAGTATTTCGATCTGATCTCCCAAAAAATAGCCAATCACTGCCGCTGGCAAAGTGGCTAAAAATAAATACCAGGCTAGGCGCTGGTTGTTATTACTCTTTAATTCCCATCGGCTAAAACTCTGAAACCAGGCCAGAAGATAGTTGATCACATCAAAACGGAAAAAAAGTAATAAAGCAACCAGGGTACCCAAATGCAAAACTACATCAAAAGCCAAATTATCGGGAAAATCAAAACTCAAAAAATCATGAAAAAGCACCAGATGTCCAGAGCTGGAAATTGGCAAAAACTCAGTCAAACCCTGGATAATCCCGGCTAGAATTGAATACAGTATTTCCATGGAAGCGAATTATGAATTATGAATTATGAATTATGTGGTTTCCCTAATTCCTAATTCCTAATTCCTAATTCCTGAAAACATGGATTTATCCTATATCATTATACCAATAATTGTCCTAATTACCAGCCAGGTTTTAAAATTACTGACTGATGGCATTAAAGGCAATTTTGATCTGCGAAATCTTTTTATCAGCTACGGCGGCATGCCTTCTTCGCACACGGCTTTCGCTGTTTCTATCACCACACTAATTGGCCTGAGAGAAGGCTATGATTCCGCTCTCTTTGCCTTGGCCTTAGTTTTTACATTGCTAGTCATGCGCGACGCCGTGGCGTTCCGCGGTCTTTTGGGCAAACAAGCGAAAGTCTTTAATACTTTGATTAAAAGATTTCCCGAGGCAGAAAAAAAAGATCTGCCCTTGTTTCGGGAACAGATGGGACACAGCACGCTGGAAGTAACTGGCGGCATTATTTGGGGAATTGGTTTGACCTATCTTTTGAGTTTATTATAGTCTGCAAAAAATCATTACTGAGGTTTAAAGACCTCTTTTTTATTTATTGACAATTTAGTTTAAATAGGATAAGAAAGAGATAGTCGAAACGACCTACGATGGTGTAGGTTATGAAGAGGAGGAACCCAAATTGATCACTCTTACGGGAATAAGCGACGAGGCGGGCCAGGACCTAATGGCCCAAATCAAAGCCCACCAGGAATTAGGTTGGGGTTATCTGGAGTTACGCGCCGTTGACGGCAAACTTGTCACCCGGATGAACAACCGGGAATTCGACCCCATTTACGCCGCTGTGACTGCAGCCGGCCTCAAAGTGTCGTGCTTTTCTAGCGGCATCGCCAACTGGGCACACCCCATCACGGGCAAGCTCAGACCGGATACCGATGAGCTGAGACGCGCCATTGCTCACATGCGCCTCTGCGGCACTCGGTACATCCGAATCATGAGCTACCCCAACGATGAGAAGCATCCGGTACCGGAAGCCGAGTGGCGGCGGGAAGCCATTCGCCGAGTCAAACGGATGGTCAGAATTGCCGAGGAATACAACGTCGTTCTGGCTCACGAGAATTGCTCCGGCTGGGGCGGGATATCGTGGGAAAACAACCTTGCTCTGATCGAGGCAATCGACAGCCCGAACTTCGGGGTACTGTTCGATACAGGTAACCCGCCGACCTATGGCAAGGATACCTGGGAATGGTACCTCAAGGTCCGCGACCGGATCATCTACGTCCATATCAAGGACGCCCGTCTCAACTTATCCCACGACCCAGAACAAGACGTCTACACCTACGCGGGTGAAGGCGACGGCTGCGTGCGCCGGGTGCTCGCTGACCTCGTCAGACGCAACTGGACCGGGTTCGTTTCCACTGAACCCCATCTGGCCGCAGTCATTCACACCGGTCAAAAGGCCGAACCACAAGCTTTGTACGACTCGTATGTCGAGTACGGCAGAAAATTGATGGACCTCATCAAACAGATCAGGGCCGAAGCCTGATATAGCGGAGGAACTCGAAATTGCTAGTTCCCTGCTCCCTGGTGCGTTCGTGCATCTGGAAGAGCAGGGACTTTTTTTACTCCCACACCAAAATTTTGGTGTGTGAGTTTATTTCTGACACTTTTTACAAAAATGCGTGCCCCGCCCATTGAGTTTAATTTTTTGGACAACACCACTGCACCTGGCACATTTCTCCCCTTTCCGACCATAAACTTTCAAATAAGGTAGCATTCCGCCTTGGCTGCCATCTAACTGAACATAATCATCGGCTGAAGTTCCTTTTTTAGCAATGGCAAACTTTAATATTTTTGGAATACAATTAAATAATCTCTTAATTTCTTCAGGCTTCAAAGTCTTTACTACTCTGGTTGGCAAAATTTTAGCACAAAAGCAGCTCTCATCAGCATAGATATTACCGACGCCAGCAAGCAAAGTCTGATCCATTAAAATCTGTTTTATTTTACGATTGGGATAGCGTTTTAAAATTGTTTGAAAATTCACTAAAGTATATTCTTTGTCAAACGGCTCTACACCGAATTCGCTGATTAGCTTATCAACTTGCTGTTTATTGACTAACCTTATCCAGCCAAACTTGCGCAAGTCATTAAAATAAAGTTTTGAACCGTCAGTAAAATCAAAAATAATATGCGTGAATTTATTGGGTAAACCCACTACCCCACCCTTTTGCGGGTGGCCCCCAACAATAAGCTTCTGATTTCTGATATCTGATTTCTTATTTCTGAAAATCAACTGCCCAGTCAATTTTAAATGGATTAATAAAAAATTGTCACTTGACAATTCAATAATTAAAATCTTTGCCCGGCGCTTAACATCAATGATTTTCCTGCCTTTAAGTTGCTGGGAAAACTGCTTAGGAGTCAGGGGCTTAACCATTTTTGGCCAGTCCACGCTGGCTGATTTTATAGTCTTACCACGGACAACTGAAGCCAACTCCCGGCGCAAAGTCTCCACTTCAGGTAATTCTGGCATAAGTTAAGAATTTTTAATTTTAAATTTTTAATCAATTTCGAATATTCGAATATTATAATATTGAATCAAAATTAAAAATTCGAAATTAAAAATTATCTTAAAAAAACTGTTTTTATTGTTATATTTTACAATACTTTTTGACCTGCTTTACTAATTCCCGGTGTAATTTTGGCCGCGCTACCAGTATACCCCTAGGCTTTTCATTGGCATGCCATACAGTACCATCCAAATTAGTGCATTTAACTCCGGCTTCCTGGCAAATTAAACTGCTAGCGGCAATATCCCAGCTATTATCACCGGCGAAAAACGCCGCATCCATCCGACCAACGGCTACATAGCAGAAACAAATCGCCATGCTGGCATGCCGGGATTGGATATAGACTTTTTTTGTTAAATCTTTTGCCAGCTGATAAAGGTCATATTTTGCCGTTGGCCAAAGTTCCAAATCAACATAAGCCTGACTCATATTCTGGCAGGCCGTGGATTTAATTTTTTTACCGTTCAAATAAGCGCCTTTGCCTTTCTGCGCAAAAAACAGTTCATTTCTGATCGGATCACAAACTGTTGCTAAAATCATTTCTTTACCTTTAGCTAAGCCGATGGAATTGGTAAAAAAAGCAATACCGCGAGAAAAAGGAATGGTGCCGTCAATTGGGTCAATGTGCCAGGTATAGCTAGAAGTACTTTTTTTGAATGGCAATTCTTCAGAAATAATGCCGTGATCGGGAAAATAGCGTCTGATTTGGTTATACAAATATTTATTAACCCGTAAGTCGGTTTTAGTCAGCGGGCTATTATCCGGTTTCCAAGTGACTTCTCGTTTACCAAAAAAACCTTTTCTGGTAATTTTGGCTGATTCTTGAGCAATGTGTAAAATAAACTTCTTTAAATCTTTTTCCGTCATAAGGTCAATTTAATTTTTTATTAAAATTCTTTAGTATAAAGTGCTTTTAATATTTCCAGCTCGACTTCGGTAAAATTATAGCCTCCGGCCGTTAGTTGATCATGAAGATCAGGCACCGCTTCCTCGAATAGCTTCTCGATTTCTTTGCTGCTTTCAACTGCCTGCCTCATTATTTTTTCGGCGTGTTTAGGATCAGCTATTTCTTCATCGCCTCTTAGCTTATCTTCTAACTCATTTGCCCACATTTCTTCCATTTTAGCCACTAAATACATTCGAGCCAGTCTCACTGGGTTATCAAAATCATAGAGTTCCACTGCTTCTTTCATTTTATCGCCGAATGCTCTTTTTGCAGCAGCCTGTTCGGCTTCATAAACTCCTTTTTCTGCACCAGCAACATGAGTCACGGTAAAATATTCTGCTATACTTTCATCCATTAGTCTTCGGCCGCCGCTGACTTTTCCGGCATGAGCGGCTTCATGAACCATAATATCCTCCCAGTGCTCTGGGGGGCTATCTAAGCCTTCAGGAGTTATGCCAATAGTACCATCTGGGAAATAAACCCCTAAGGCACCCTCAAACGCTTCAATTTGAACATTTTTAGCCGATAGCCTTGCTTGCTCCAGAGCCATTGTCATTCTTAACATTTTGTAAGCCAGCTCCTGCTTAATGCTGAGATCTTTTGTCTCATCGTATTCTGTCTGCCAATTATTCATAAGCTCGGCCACATTCTTTGCCGGCCCAGCTAGGTCTCGCTTATCTGCACCCACAACTACAACACCTCCGTCTGCCGTTTCTCCTCCAGATAGATCAGTAACCATTTCGTCGTCTGGTGCAGTTTCAGCATCAGCAGCTCCTTTAAATTGTTTTGAATGTCGTTCAATCATATGATTTTAATTATTCTTTATTAAAATGTTTAAGCCAAACTTTTTTGAAAAATGGCATAGTAAGCGTAGAAATCATGAAAGCCACCGAAGGCACAATCGCGTTTAGCCAGGGGTCAGGCAGATTTATTGCCTGCATATACACACCAACAGCCAGATAAGTGAATAACAGCAGCAAAAGCCTTCTGGTCCAGCTTTTTTCCCAGGCCTTATCCGCTTCCACCCGCTGATTTCTTTGTTCAATTTGTTGAATTTTTTGCTCTAGGTTATCCATATTTTAAACTATAATCTGCCATCCCACTCGGCGAAGAACTGCTTTAAGTAAGCCTCGATGAACTTGTGCCTTCTAACTGCAATCTTTTTGGCAGTTTTAGTATTAAAATCGTCTTTCAGCCTTAAAATTTTGGAATAAAAATGCTCAATTTGCGATTGGTCAGTCTCGTCATCTTCATCATAGTATTTCCGACCTAAAGGCCTTCCCGGGAGCCAAATCGGCGTATCATGCACCCCACCCCAATGGAAAACCCGGGCAATGGCAATCGCGCCAACTGCATCTAAATTATCAGCGTCCTGAACAATTTTGGTTTCAAGATCAGTGCTCTTTCTGCCTTGTTTGGAAAAAGAATATTCCTCATGATTTTCAATACAATAAATAATTCTGGACAATTTTTCTTTGGGAATATTAATACCTTTTAAAATCTCTTTGACTACAGGCAGCGATGCCTTAGGTGAGACATACTTTTTACCTGCCTTTCTCATCATTCGGTGGATGTCATGCAAAAAAGCCGCCACTGCAATCACTAACTTATCACCGCCTTCTTGTTTCTGAATTTTCAAAGCTAAATTTAAAGTTCTTTTCAAATGATAAATATCATGTTCCCCACTCGGATGCGGAAATCGCTTTTTAACCTTGGCTTCCAGTTTATTGATGATTTTCTTTATGGTCATAAATCTATTTTCCGTCTTGTCACCCTAAACTTGTTTCGGCAGCCTTGTCATCCTGAATTTATTTCAGGATCTAGTCAATTTTTAGTGAGATTCCGAAATGAATTCGGAATGACAAAACAGATTAAGCTCTAGAGCGTCTTTTAATTTTATTCCTGTGTTTGTATTAATTCTTCTATAATGTTTCGATCCATTTTTTTGTAGTTTTTAAAAAATTATCAGGGTTTGTCTGTATTTCCTGCTTTAGTTCTTCTCTTTTAAACCATTTAATCTCTTCCACTTCGTCCTTATTAATAACAAACTCTGTTTCGGGCTTATCGATTTTAACCAGATATCGCTTTACAAAATAATTATATTTTCCTGATACTCTTTCTTTTGACCCTTCTTGCAAAGCAATATTTTTTAATCCCAATTCTTCTTCAGCTTCTTTAATGATATTTGTTCTGTAGTCTTCCCCTTCCTCAACTGTCCCGGCTACTGCCGGGCCCCACTTTCCCGGATCATGGGATTTTGTCAAAGCTCGGCGTGCAAGCATTATCTCGCCTTGACTGTTTGCAACCCATAGCGCCGACACCCGATAAATATCTTCTTGCTTAACAGCGTCTCTGTCTTTATATCCAATTACATTATCATTTTCATCAACAATTATAATCTTGGACTTCATAAAGAATAATGACTAAAATATTTATCGAACGTAGCGTCTGCTGTTTGCCCGGTTGTATCAATAAAATTCTCCTTACCAATCACGTCTTTTATCGCCTCAAATTCAGCCCGAACCGCTGTTATGCGATCAACCCCAGTGGTCCAACATTCGCGCTCCTTGTCTCTTTTTATCATCTCTTCTTTGGTTGGAAACAAAACTTTAATTTCTAAATCATTGCCGAATTCTTTTTTAAACCTTTCAAAAAATTCTAAATAATGACCAAAAATTAAATAATCAATAACAATCTTATCTTTGCTGTGGTTATATATTTTTTTCACTTCAGCAAAAATCTTATCATGCGCTTGTTTTAATTTTTCAAAATTTTCCGGCAGCCAGTGAAGTCCCTCGGGAAAAAATTCACTATCCAGCCGGTCCCCATCAACTTTGATAAAACCACACCTCTTAACTAACAAATCAGCAATTGTGGTTTTACCTGAACCTCCGGGGCCAGTCAAAATCAATACCCTTTTGCTGTTATTTTTCATAGTCATTATTAGTTCTAAGCCCCATGGCACTTCTTAAACTTTTTCCCCGAACCACACGGGCAGGGATCGTTGCGGCCGACTTTTTGGCCTTGAAAGTAATGAGTGGCGTCATCAACAGGCGCCTGCGATTCCCGGCTTTCCACTTCTTTCTGCTGCGGAGTCTTGCCAACTGCACCAGCGGCTTGGGCAATGGCTGAGCTGCTGCCGTCCCCGGTTTTGGCCGGAGCACGGAAAGTTAAGCCTTGGGCCTGCTGCATGGCAGATGGTGCAATTTTAGTGGCCACGCCGACTTTGTAAATACTATAAACAATTTGTTTTCGAATTATTGCCAACAATTCTTTGAAAAGGCCAAAAGCTTCTCTTTTATATTCAACCAAAGGATCGCGCTGGCCATAACCGCGCAGACCAATGCCGGTGCGCAGATGATCGACAGCTTCCAAATGCTCAATCCACAAAGTATCAATACTGCGCAGCATTATCCCCTTTTCCACCTGGCGCATCGCATCGGGTTTACCGACTACAGCGGTAATTTCTGTTTCCAGCCGGTTATAATTTTCCACAGCTAATTTAAACAGATAACCCAAGAGTTTTCCCCTGGCACTTTTGTCTTCAAGATTACTGCCCGCCTCCAGGGCGATATCTTCCAGTTTCAGCCGCGTTATGGGTGGCACCGGAAAGATGGTATTAATTACTTCATAAATTTCTTCCAGATTCCAAGTCTTTTCATTATCTGCAGCCGTATGAAAATTCAAAACCTCGGTAATTTCCTGCTTGACCAAATCCAAGACCTGATCTTTTAAACCTTCAGCCGCCAGAACTTCCCGGCGCTTTTTATAAATAGTTTCCCGGTGCTTGTTTAAAACATCATCATATTCAACCAAATGTTTTCGGGTGTCAAAATGGTAGCCTTCAACTTTCTTCTGGGCCGCTTCTAGGGACTTGGAAATCATCCGGTTTTCAATCGGCATGTCATCAGGCACTTTCAAAGTTTCCATCAGCTTTTTGATCCGGTCGGAACCAAAAATCCGCATTAAATCGTCGTCGAGTGAAACATAAAATTGCGAGGCACCCGGATCGCCCTGGCGGCCACCGCGGCCACGCAGCTGATTATCAATCCGGCGTGACTCGTGGCGTTCAGTACCCAAAATAAACAAACCACCAGCTTCTTTGACTTTCTGTTCTTCTTCCGGATCAACGGGATCACCGCCTAATTTAATATCAACCCCTCGGCCAGCCATGTTAGTGGCTACTGTCACTGCACCTAACCTCCCAGCCTGAGTAATAATCTGGGCTTCTTTTTCGTGTTGCTTGGCATTTAAAATTTGGGCTTGGATTCCTTCGCGCTGCAAAAGTTGGCCCAAAAGCTCATTTTTTTCAATGGAAATTGTACCAATTAAAACCGGCTGGCCTTTTTGGCTCCGCTCTTTGACTTCTTTGACCACAGCCTGAAATTTACATTCTTCATTTTTATAAATCCGGTCCGACAAGTCCCGCCTGATCATCGGCTGGTTGGTCGGAATTTCCGTGACATCAAGTTTATAAATTTTGGAAAATTCTTCGGCTTCAGTTGCCGCCGTTCCGGTCATACCGGATAATTTTTTGTAAAGCCGGAAATAATTCTGAAAAGTAACGGTAGCTAAAGTCCGTGATTCACGCTGGACTTCCACGCCTTCCTGGGCTTCAATTGCCTGGTGCAGGCCTTCGCTGTAACGCCGGCCAAACATCATCCGACCAGTGAATTCATCAACAATAATTACTTCACCGTCTTGCACGACGTAATCTCGATCACGCTTAAACAAAGCATGGGCTCTTAAAGCCTGCTCAATATGATGAACTTCGGAAATTCCCCGCTCAGTATAAATATTATCAACCCCAAGCCACTTTTCCATTCTGGTGACTCCCCCTTCAGTCAGAGTGGCTGAACGCATCTTTTCATCAACATTATAATCTTCATTTTCCTTAAGTTGAGTAACTAACTTGGCAAACTGGTAATATTTATCCGTTGACTCCATATCTGGTGCTGAAATAATCAAAGGGGTCCGGGCTTCATCAATCAAAATACTGTCGACTTCATCAACAATGGCATAGTGTAAATCCCGCTGCACCATTTGCACCAACTCCTGGACCATGTTGTCACGCAAATAATCAAAACCAAATTCATTATTGGTGCCATAAGTGATATCAGCTAAATAAGCATCTTTTCGCGAAATCGGCCGCAGGTGAACCAACTTTTCATCGGTGGTATTTTCATCAATATAATTTGGATCATACAAAAAAGCGGCCTCATGAACAATGACGCCAACTGATAATCCCAGTGAATAATAAATTGGGCCCATCCAGCCGCAATCGCGCCGTGACAAATAATCGTTAACTGTCACCAGATGCGTCCCCTTGCCTTCCAAAGCATTCAGATAAAGGGACAGTGTTGCGGCCAAAGTTTTACCTTCACCGGTTTTTTGTTCGGCAATCTGGCCCTGATGCAGACAAATGCCGGCTAAAAGCTGAACATCGTAATGCCGCTGCTTAATGGTTCGCTTGGCTGCTTCGCGGACACAGGCAAAAGCTTGGGGTAAAATGTCATCCAGAGTTTTTCCTTTGGCTAGTTCATCTTTGAATTTGGCAGTTTGCTCTTTCAGCTGGTCATTAGAAAAAGACTCGAATTTTTTTTCGAGTTGGTTGATTTGATCAACAAGTGGTTTCAGCTTTTCCAGAAACTTCTCGTTAGGATCACCCAAGATGATATTTAAAAAAGACATAGAAATGCCTCTGTATTATACTAGATTATAATATATTTGACAAGAGTAAAAAATTGAGTTAAAGTACAAAATCAACAAGGGAGAGGAAGTAGAAGTTTGGCATTGGCAGAAGTACGGCACAAATTTGTCCCTTAGTGATAGGGACAGGAGGGCATAACATGATGCCGAGCATACTGCTAGTTGATAGCAGCGAACTGACACTGAGCGTAACCACCCGATTACTGGTGGCTCTCAAGTGTAACGTGTTGGTTAGTACTACCGCTGAAGGAGCGCTAAGAGCACTTCAGTCTGACGAAATTGACCTGGTCATAACCGAAACCGGCGATTGGGTCGGAGGTGGTGGGGCGACATTTCTTCCCACCCTGAAACAGGCCAGCAAGGTACCGGTGGTAATCCTGGGCGGCAGTGTCGGGGATCTAGATACACAGATCCTGACGGCAGCTGGGTTTGCCGTACACCATAAACCGACCACCAAGGACATCCTGCGAACGATCGTTGCCGTCACCAAAAAGATACTGCTCGTTGACGAAGACCAACTGGCAAGGGAAGCTGTGACAGAAATGCTCCAAGCTCTTGGGCACCCTGTGACTGCCGTTGCTACCACCAAGGAGGCGCTGGCAGCGTTCAAGGCTGGAGGATTCAGCCTCGTCATCACCGAGAGCGGAGAAGTTCTTGTCGACGGCGGGGTGGAATTTCTCACCGCTCTAAAAAGGCATAACGGCCATGTACCCGCGATAATCCTCGGCAGCAGTGTCAGTACTAAGGACGAGGAAGTAGCGAGCATGATGGCGGCTGGGTTTGCCGGCGTCTGGCGAAAGACGGTCACTCTATCCGAATTGGGGACGATTGTGGCTTCAGTCATCGGCTGAACAGCCACGTCCTTCTTCGACAACTCTTGTGTTGATCACGACTCCTCCGGGAGTCGTTTTTCTAAAAACCTAAATATTGGACTTCTTCCTGAATCTGGGCGCCCAATTGGTTCCTGACCCGCATTTTAACATCAGAAATTAGCATCATGACGTGTTCGGCTTTGGCCTCACCAGTATTAATAAAAAAGGCACAATGTTTATCAGAAATTTTGCAGCCGCCAATTGTTTTATTTTTCAAACCTAAATGGTCAATCACAAAGCCAATCGGCAATTTGCCAAACGCCGTTGCTTCCTGCCATTCTTTTTCAGTGATATCTAATTCCTTAATGGCTTTTTGGGGATCGATTGCAACTTTATCCAGTTCAATGTTTTGAAAAATGCAGCCAGCGCTGGGTTCATAGGGCAATTTATCATTGCGATCTTTGATTATTTTAAGCACTTCGGCATGAATTGCTTGGGAGTCACCATTTTTTAAACCGACAACAACCGATAGAATAATGCCGCCGGTTTGTTTAACCAGACTTTGCCGGTAACTATATTTCATTTCTTCTTTAGTCAACTCTTGGACTTGCCCATTTTGATAAACTTTAACTTTTTTTATAACATCGCCAAATCCCTTGCCATAAGCGCCGGCATTGCCTCGCGCAGCGCCACCAACGGTTCCCGGAATTCCTGAAGCAAATTCTAAACCAGTTAAGCCAGCCCGGGCGGCCTCCCCAACTAGCCGGCTCAGATTGACTCCGGCTTCGGCAAAAATTTCTTCACCTCTGACTTCAAAATTTTCGCTGAGGGTTTTTATTACTAAGCCAGCAAAACCATTATCAGCAACCACCAAGTTGCTGCCCCAACCCAAAATAAAATAAGGCAGGTTTAAATCTTGGGCTGTTTTAACCGCCAAAAGTAATTCATCGCTATTTTTGGCAACATAAAAATACTTAGCCGGTCCACCAATCTTAAAAGTGGTGTGATTAGCCATTGGCTCGTTTTCTTTAACGGTGCCAAGTTTTTGCTGTAGCTGACTTAACATAAAAGAATTTAGAATCACGAATCAAGAATTAAGGTTGCTTAGCAATTCTCCCTTGATTCTTACTTCTTACTTCTTGATTCTAATTAATTAGCTTATCCCTAACCCGATACACATCTCCTGCCCCCATTGTTACTAAAACTATGCCGGGTTTAATTTTATCTTTCAAACAATTAACTGCGTGATTTAAATCGCCAGCATAAATAACATTCTGATGGTAGATTTTGGCTTCTTTGGCCAAATCTTTGGAAGTGATATCTTCGGCTTGTTCCCGGGCGGAAGCAAAAATATCAGCGAATAGCACCATATCCACATCATTGAAACTTTGGGCAAAATCATTTAACAAAGCCTTGGTCCGGGAAGCCATATGCGGCTGAAAAACACACCAAATCAAATTATTGGGGAAACGCTGACGAATGGCTTTCAGGGTAGTTTTGATTTCGGTGGGATGATGGGCGTAATCATCAACAAAAGTGATACCATTTCTTTCAGAAATATCAAAACGCCTTTCGCTACCTTTAAATTGTTTCAAAATATTTTGGATTTCGCCGATTTTTAGTCCCTCATTTAAACCAATAATTATTACCGCCAAAGCATTTAAGGCATTATGCTCGCCAAAAAGTCCGATTTCAAATTCACCAAAGTCCTGGCCGGCTTTTTTAACTTTAAAAATAGTACGATCGAATTCCACTCTAACATCATAAGCTTGCCAAGTATTACTTACCTCAAAGCCATAAGTGACGGTTTTGCTTTCATTACCTTTAATAATTTTTTTAATGGCGGGCCAATCGCCACAAACTACCAATAGCTCTTTGGTTTTCTGGACTAATTTTTGGAATGCAACCTCCATTGATTCTAAATCAGGATAGATATCAACATGTTCCCATTCTAAACTGGTAATTACCGAAATTGCCGGATCTAAATCTAAAAATTTTGGCGTTTTATCTTCTTTACTGCGGACATATTCATCACCTTCGACAATAAAGTGGACGCCTGAGGCCCACTTGGAATTGCTGCCTAAATCCGGCACCATCCCTGTACCAATCAAAAAACTGGGGTCAAGGCCGGCCTGAGAAAACAAATAGGCCATTAGCGCAGTTGTTGTCGTTTTGCCATGGACACCGGTAATGGCAATAGTTTTTTTCTCTTGGCTTAATAAACCCCGCATTTCTGAATCAGTAATATTAGGCAATTTCCTTTTTTTAGTTTCGGCTACTTCAATATTATCATCTCCCCAGGAAGTGCCAATTACCACTAAATCCGGATTACAATCCAGATTTGCTGCCGAAAAATCTTCAAAAATTTCAATCTCATGATCAATTAAAATTTTATCAGTAATAAATTTTTCTTCAACATCGGAACCAAAAACTTCCAGCCCTTTTTGTTTACAAATTACCGCCAAGCCTGACATCGCCACGCCTTTAATGCCGATGAAATAAACTCTTTTGATTTTAGCTAGATTAATAGCCATAGTATTAAATTACAAATTTCAAGCTACAGTCCCAGATCCCTTTTAATTTGCGGTAACGCTTTCAAGGCCGCTTTCCGTCCCTCCTCAACACAATAAGCCACTGAATTAGTCTGATAGCGTTTGACTTGTTCAATTTGGGGCCGAATCAAAATATCATAAGGGTAAGCATGATGATAAAAATTATTGACTTGGTTGATTGATAAACTAATCGCCCGCCCGACTAACTGAAATATATTTAAATCTTTTTGTCCCACGATTTTTTTCTGCTCGATTAATTTATCGCGCTTACTGAGCTTTTTAAAGTTGGCCAGAAAACGGGTAATCAAACCGGGATCTTTTGCCACGTAAACCGCCATCACATAATCTGCCCCGTTTTGGTATAAGGTCTTTGAAGGAATCATGTTAAAATTACCGCCATCAATCAAAATTTTTCCATCTTTTTTGATTGGCACAAATATTCCTGGCACTGTTACCGCCGCCCGCATGACCTCACTTATCTTTCCTTGCTCAACAATTACTTCTTCCATACTGACTAAATCGGTCAAGGCAACCATTAATCTCTTATTTAAGTCACAAAATTCTTTGTCACCGACAAATTCCTCAAAAAACTTTTGGTTTTTCTCTCCTTTCAAAAAACCTTCTTTGGGCAGTGTTGGTTCGAAAATTATTCGCCAATAATCACGCCGGTTGCCGGCAATCATTCGTTTTTTCAATTCCGGTAAAGTCCCGGCGGCATAAACAGCGGCAATGGCCGCACCAGAGCTACAACCAGAAATTATATCAATCGGAATATTGTTTTCTTCCAAAACTTCAATCACACCAATAGCCGCAGTGGCCCGGATAAAACCACCGCTGATAGCTAGACCGACTTTTTTTCTGGCTGGTTGATTTGATAAATCCATATTTTTATAAAATCATCGCTGTAATTTTTTCCGCCGCGTCTTTTGGCATCATCTTGGCGATATTCCGGCTCAGGTTGGCTAACTCTGCCTGGTCAAACAAAAGTGTTTTAATTGCTTGGAAAAATTTCTGACTGGACAAATCATTTTCATCCAGTACAGCAATGGCATTATTACGAAAAAATTCAACGGCATTATCCTGCTGATGGCTGGCTGGGATTGGAATGATAATAGCGGGCTTTGCCAAGGCCGCCAACTCAGTCAAAGTGCCTAAGCCGGCTCGGGCAACAACTAAATCAGCAATAGCATAGGCATTCTTCATTTGATCAGTTAAAAAGTCATAGGAGCGATAACGGGGATGCTCAGCGGTTTTTTGCTGCCGGCCGCCGGTTAAATGAATCACCTGACAGAATTGAACTAATTCCTCAAGACTTTCAATTACCAAACTATTTAAATTTAAGGCACCAGTGCCACCACCTAAAATTAAAATTGTCGGCAAGTCAGACTTAAAACCAAAAAATTTGTAACCGGCTTCTTTACTGCCGGTTAAAATATCCGCTCGCACGGGATTACCAACCAAATGAGTTTTTTTGGCTGGGAAATCTTTCAATGATTTTTCAAAAGTAACCGTGATCATGTTGGCAAAGGGGGCCATTAGTTTATTGGCTAAACCTGGCCGGACATCCTGCTGATGAATAATCAAAGGCCGGCGCAAAAACCAAGCCGCCCAGGCCACCGGCACTGAAACAAAGCCGCCAGCCGAAAGCACGGCCTGAGGCTTAAATTTTAAAATAATAAATAATGACTGCCAAAAGCCAAAAAAGATTAAAAAAGGATCTAAAAAATTCTTGAAGCTGAAATAACGCCGGAGCTTCCCAGAAAATATTTTTTTCAAAGGAATCTGGTAACTGCTGATTAAATTTTCTTCCGGTCCATCCGATGTTGCCAACCATAAAAATTCAGCCTGCGGCTGATTTTTTTTGATTTCTTCATAAATAGCAATTAGGGGGCTGACCGAACCCAAGGTTCCACCCCCGGAAAGAATGACTCGCATACCCGGTAGTAGTCCCGCCCTTTTTCTTTTTTTGAAAAATAACGGGGAATTTTATTAATTTTATATTTATCCCAATAGTAATCCTATCAATTAAAGGAGTGGGATCACTACCGGGTATAGCTAAAAAATAACAGATTTCTGACAAAAAATCAATAACTACCGATGTTATTTCTAATGATTGACATTAATTAAAAAATTTAGTAAGCTTGAAGGCAACTTTGTCCCAACGACGAAGAGGAGGGAATGAAATGGGCATAAAAAATGCTCTCGGCTACCGACTGTACCTGTTCTACGAACTGTGGTTCTGTTTTACCCGCGGCGTCCGGCTCCATACGTTGATTGCTTGCCGCCACTGCGGTAAGGAGCCAACCAAACGGCAAGGCTGCCCCCAAAGCTGCCGGCAAGGAGTGTTTTTCGAGGAAGACATCTATGGCCGGCCGGGACTTTGGCTCAGGCGGGTGATCCGGGCTATTCAGGCCGAAGTATTTGGCTACCCCTGTCTGGGGTAACCACTCCTCCTGGTTAGCACTAATCAATCGTACCCTTGAGACCGTCTCCGGACGGCTCTTTTTTTAATTAAAAAAACTCTAAAATAGAGTTTTAAAAAATTAAATTTAATTTTATTTACTAGTCTTAGAAATATTAATTAAAATGCCTGAGGCGGCCAAAGAAACCGCTAAAGCCGTACCACCATAACTGACAAATGGTAAAGGAATACCAGTTAACGGCAATAAACCAACCATGGCACCGATATTCAGAAAAGCTTGAAAAGTAAACCAGGAAATTATCCCAACCACAATAAACCGGCCATAATCATCTTCAATCCCTTGAGCTAGCTTAAAACCACGCCAAGCCAAAAGTAAAAATAAAATAATCAAAGCCGTAGCAAAAATAAAACCAAGTTCTTCGGCAATAATAGCAAAAATTGAATCCCCCATCACTTCCGGTAAATAAGCAAATTTTTGGCGGGACTGGCCAAAACCAAAACCAAACCAGCCACCCGAACCAATGGCTAGTAGTGCTTGATTAATATGATAGCCCACTCCCTGGGGATCCAATTCCGGATGCAAAAAAGTCATTAAGCGCGCTACTTTTGTCGGCATCTGAGTCATTAAAATACCAAAAGCACCTAAACCAAGAGTCATCAAACCCAAAATATGGGTGAAGCGCGCCCCGGCTACAAAGTAAACTGCAAAAGCGATAGTAATAATCACTAGTAACGTGCCTAAGTCAGGCTCTAAAACTATCAACAGGGAAACTAGACCAAGCAGAACTGAAAAAGGTACCAGTCCGTTCCAGAAATCAGCATTTTTTTCCCTCCCGCGATAAGAAAACCAACCCGCTAAAGATAAAATTAAAAGCAGCTTAAAAATTTCTGTCGGTTGGATCGACAAACCGGCAAAATTAAGCCAGCTTTTAGCTTTGCCGTAGCTGGCACCAAGGCCAGGGATAAAAACCGAAATTAATAAAATGATAGAAAGAACAAAAAAACCTACCGTATATTTTTCCCAGCGCTGATAATCAATTTTCGACAAAATAAAAAATAAAATCAGGCCCGGCACAATCCCCCGCGAAACCTGATGCCAAAAAAAATAATAAGTATAGCCCTTTTGTTGAAAAGACACAACGCTTGATGCCGAAGAAAGCATAATTAAACCAAAGGCAGCGATGATAAAAATCAGGGTTAACAAAAAAATGTCACTGCGACCCGTGATTTGTTTTTTCGGTTTAATAAACTTTGCTAAATAGCTTTTTTTTCTAAAATTAAACTTTCTCATAACTGAAAAACAATTGTTTTAAATTGATCGCCTCGATCAAACTCATTAATGAATAGGTTAAAAGATGCGGAGGCGGGTGAAAGTAAAATTGTATCCCCGCTTTTCCCAAAACTTTGAGCCAGACTCACGGCCTCAGTCATCTTGTTTAATTCGGCAATAAATGGCCGGAATTTCAACGACTTAAATTGTTTTTTTAACTGCTCGCTGCCCGGACCGGAAAACAAAATTACCGCTTTGCATTTTTGTTTGATAATTTTGGCTAATTCTTGATATTTGGCATCAGGAATATTTTTGGTGTCGCCGCCTGCCAACAAAATTACATTTCTTTTTTTGGCCAGTCTCAGAGCGGCAATTGTCGCGTCCGGTGTCGTTGCTGTTGTATCATTGATATATTTAATGCCTTTTTTTTCTTTAATTAATTCTAACCGACCGGGCAAACCCTTAAATTGTTTCAAAGCTGATTTAATAGCCAAGGGCGAAATATTAAAAGAAGCGGTAGCGGCCAAAGCGGCTAAAACATTTTCTAAGTTATGCCAACCAAAAAGCTTAATATCACTTACCTTGGCTAATCTTTTTTCCCCGCCGTTCCGCCGTAAGAAAATTTGACCACTTCTGACAAAGCAACCATTCTCCTCAGTAAAATATTTTTTTGAAAACCAAAATCGTTGTGAAACTACTACCTGACCCAATTTCTTGGTTTGGGGATTATCTAAATTTAAAATGACAAAATCATTTTGATTTTGCCAGGTGAAAATATTTTTTTTGGCGGAAATATAAGAGGCCATCCCAAAGTAACGATTGAGGTGATCCGGATAAATATTAGTGAAAACAGCAATATGCGGGCTTAAGTTCTGCTCCCCTAAAATTTCTAATTGCCAGGAAGATAATTCCAAAACCACCAGATCATTTGGTTTAACTTGATCTAAAATTTCCAGCATCGGTTGCTGAGGAAGACCGGCCAGCCAAACTGTTCCGTGTTTCATGTTCCGTGTTCCATGCCTTAATATTTCATAAACTAAACTAGCCGTCGTTGACTTTCCCCGCGTTCCGGTCACGCCAATGATTTGGGCCGGACAATTTTTAAAAAATAGACTGGCCTCATTTTCAATTGGAATACCGGCTTTTCTGGCAAGCTTTAAGTATTTTGATTCCCGCCTCACGCCCGGGTTTTGAATAATTAAATCTGCATTTTTGAAATCACCTGCCCGGTGCTGCCCAAGTATTAACTTGATTTTTTGATTTTTTGTTTTCTTGATTCTCTTTAAAGATACGCTTAGCTCTTTGGCTGTCTTCAAATCCGTCACCGTAACGCTGGCCCCATGCTTTGTTAGCCATTTAACACAAGCGACTCCACCGCCGTGGAGCCCTAGTCCCATTACTGTGACTTTTTTACCACTAAATAAATTTCTCATTTTTGCTTTAAGTTTTATCCACTAAAAATAGAATTAAGCCAACTACCGCAGAAATTCCCGAAATTACCCAAAAACGCATGACGATTTTTGGCTCAGGCCAACCTTTGGCTTCAAGGTGATGATGCAGCGGCGAAGAAATAAAAAATTTATGGCCAAAAAACTTTTTAGAAATCATCTGGATAATAACGGAGATAGTCTCAATGACAAAAATAAAACCGATAATTGGCAAAAGCAAAGCGGCATTAGTCAGCATCGCAATAATTCCTAAAGTGACTCCCAAAGACATTGAGCCGGTATCACCCATAAAAAACCTGGCCGGATTAATATTAAACCAGAGGAAAGCTGAAAGCGCGCCAATGATGACACCGCAAAAAGTGGCCAGATCATAACGGCCTTGGGCAAAAGAAATTGCCCCATAAGCGCCAAAGGCAATCAGTAAAGTTCCACCGGCCAAACCATCGAGGCCATCAGTCAAATTGACGGCATGAGCCGTAGCAATAATTACAAGAATAAAAAATGGAATATACCATAAGCCAATATCCAAGTAGCCAAAAAAAGGAACATAAAGAGTGGTCCATTCCAATTTAAAATAAAACCACCAGGCGCCAACAATAGCAATTAAACCATATATCAGGAAGCGGTGGCGCATCCGCAACCCGCCGCCGCCTTTGCCCATTCGCCAAACATCAAACAAATCATCAATCAAACCAACGGCAGCTGAAGCAAGTAAAGCGCCAAGAGGCAGCAATGTTTCTTTACGTGATAAAAAATCTAATTTTGAAAACCACCCATCAAAAAATTTACTTAAATAAAAAAATAAAAGGATTAGAAATAAAGTGGTGCCCCAAATCAAAATCCCACCCATTGTCGGCGTTCCGGCTTTCTTTTTATGCATGGCCGCAAAAACCGGGGCAGCTTGGGCATCACGAATTCCCTTGCCTAAACGATACTTATACAAAAAATGGGTTAAAAACGGCGTCCAAAGCAAAGTTAAAACAAAAGAAACCGTTGTTAAAAAGAAAATTTTGGTAATAAAAAAATTAGTCATCTCAATTTAATTAACTAAAGTTATGAAAACCCCGGCTAAAATAAAAATAAACTGGAGCAGACTAGCGGTACCAACCAAAAAATAACTGAGGATTCTTTCTCTTTGATAAAATATCAAACTGATTAGAAGATTAATTACGAGAAATCCCAATCCAAACAGTGGCAGAAAAAATATCTGGTGCCAAGGGCCAAGCAGATCAATACCAAAATAAATATTATAATGAAGAAATATTAAATCAGAAAAATTTCTGGCTTGCCAGACCAAAAAAAGCCATAAAATAATATTGGCAATCAAACTAAAAACCAGATTAATTTTAATAAACCGGTTACGGTAGTAAGAACCCAAAAAAGTTTGTTGGAAAGGTTGAGCGGCCATAAAAAATGATAAGATAAGGCTATTTCTATAATAATGATTATTTACGATTTTGTCCACCTGCCCTTTTTTAAAATTTCGATTTTATGGTATAATAAAACTAACTAAATCGCTAAGATAAAAACAAATTTTTATGTTTACTGAGCAAGAAATTGAAAAAATTATTCTGGAAACCAAAATTTTAGGCCAAAAAGAACTAAATTTATACCTTGAGGAGTCAAAAAAAAGGAACCAAAAGCTGGAAGAATACCTTATCAGCCAGAAAATTATCAACGAGGAACAACTCTACCAGACTGCCGCCCAATATTTTAATCTCCCCTTTATTAACCTCAAAAACGAAACTATCCGCAAGGATATTCTTTTTTTAATCCCCGAACCAATAGCGACCACTCATCGGATTCTCGCTTTCGACAAAACCGATACGGAATTAAAACTTGCCGCCCTGAATCCAGCCGATTTACAAATCTTTGAATTTTTAGGTAAAAAAACCGGCCTCGAAGTAAAAATCTATCTAACCACACCGGAAGGCATTAATGAGGGAATAAAAAATTATCACAAAGGATTAAAAGCAGAATTTCAAGAACTTACCAATGGCAAGGAAAATATTGAAATTTCCGGCGATACTAAATTAAAAGAATTAGCCCATGATTTGCCGGTAATCAGAATAGTCGATACTTTACTGGAATATGCAATCTTTGAAAGTGCGTCGGATATTCATATTGAACCAACGGAGAAAGAGGTGGTTGTTCGCTACCGAATTGATGGGATCTTACGGAATGTCATGACTCTGCCTAAATCGATTCATGCCGGTATTATTGCCCGAATCAAAATTTTGGCAAATTTAAAATTAGATGAACATCGCTTACCCCAGGATGGCCGTTTCAAAATTGTCACCAATGAATATAAAGTATCATTTCGTGTTTCCATTATTCCGGCCTATGACGGAGAAAAAATAGTCTTGCGGGCTTTAAATGAACAAACCAGTGTAATCACTCTGGAGCAGCTCGGCTTTCAGAAAAAATCATTGGATAGAATTAAAAGAAATATCGCTAAACCCCACGGCCTAATTCTGGTAACCGGACCGACTGGTTCGGGAAAAACCACAACTCTTTATGCCGTCTTAAACATCCTAAACCGACCGGAAGTGAATATTACCACCATTGAGGACCCAATTGAATATCGAATGCCCGGCATCAATCAAACTCAGGTTAACCCAAAAATCGGTTATACTTTTGCCGGCGGCTTACGGGCATTTCTAAGGCAAGATCCTAATATTATTATGGTCGGCGAAATCCGGGATCAGGAAACTGCGGAAATCGCCATTCATGCGGCTTTAACCGGCCATCTAGTACTTTCCACTCTTCATACTAATGACGCCCCAACAACCTTGCCTCGCTTAAGCGAAATGGGAGTACCGGCCTTTTTGGTTGCCTCCACCTGTAATGTCATTATTGCCCAAAGGCTGGTAAGAAAAATCTGCCAAGACTGCATTGAAAGCTACAATTTAACTAAAGAAGAAATCGCAAAATTAGAAAAGCAAATTAATCTAGAATCAATTCTCAGCACCTTGGAAAAAGAAAATCTAATAACCAAAAAACAAAGTAAGGAATCTCTGCTTTTCTACCGCGGCAAAGGCTGCAAGAAATGCAATAAAACCGGCTATAAAGGCCGAATTGGCCTTTATGAAGTGTTGGAAATCACCCCAGAGATTAATGAATTGATTCTTAAGGGCTCACCGGCCAAAGAAATTCTGGAAACTGCCAAAAAACAAGAAATGCTAACCATTCTGGAAGATGGCTTCATTAAAGCTAAAACCGGAATTACTACGATTGAAGAAGTGCTCAGGGTAACAAAAGATTAACCGATAATTAGTTGATTTAAAAAATAAAAATATTAATCGCGATGAACCTAAAAGAAAAATTGGCTCAAATAGTAGGCTGGCTGCGAAAGCCAAGAAAAGTTTCCCTTTCCCAAAAAATATTCTTTGTCCAACAGCTGGGGGTAATGCTTAAAGCCGGAATTTCTTTGTCGACTGCTTTAAAAACTCTGGCCCAGCAGACAACTTCCAAAAGTTTCAAAACAATTTTAGTTGACCTTCAACAAGACGTAGAAAAAGGCAATTTACTTTCTAAAGGTCTGGAGAGATACTCAAAAATATTTGGCGAATTATTCATCAATATGATTAAAGCTGGTGAAGTTTCCGGCAAGCTCGAGGATGTTTTAAAACAACTTTTTGTCCAGCTGAAAAAGGATCACGACATCATCTCAAAGGTCAAGGGGGCGATGATTTATCCGATGATTGTGATTCTAATGATGATTGCTATTGGAATTTTGGTTCTAATCTATGTCATTCCAACTATGTCGGGCATCTTTACTGAAATGAATATTGAATTACCGCTAGCGACCAGAATCTTGATCTACTCTAGCCAATTCGCTCTGAACTACGGAATTTTTGTTTCAATCGGTTTAGCAATTTTGGCAGTCATAATTGGCCGAGTAATTAGCCTGCCACAAGGAAAGAGACAATTCCACCAGCTGCTTTTAAAAACTCCGATTTTGGGCCGGATAATCAGAAAGATTAATTTGGCCCGTTTTTGTCGAGCTTTAAGCTCACTGCTTAAAACTGACATCCCAATCGTCCAATCATTTGAAATCACTGCCAAAATTCTCGGCAATGTCAAATATAAAGATGCGCTAACTGAAGCTAAAGAAAAAATTAAAAAAGGCGTCAGTATTGAAGAGTCATTAAGACCGCACATTAAACTATTTCCGCCAGTTGTCTTGCAGATGATTATGGTTGGTGAAGAAACCGGAGCCTTGGATAATATTTTGGAAGAATCAGCTGTTTTCTATGAAGAAGACGTTGCCCAAACTATGGAAAATTTACCTTCAATTTTAGAACCAGTCTTAATGATTATCCTCGGCATTGCAGTGGCGGGAATGGCCGTCGCTGTTATTATGCCGATGTACTCTTTGAGCCAACAAATCTAACCAGAAAAATGGCTAAAATTTTAAAAAATCCTAAAGGATTCTCACTAATTGAGGTTGTTTTTGCCACTCTAATTCTAGCCACGGCCGGAGTGGGAGTTTTAAGTATGTTTGGATTTGGTCTGAAAGTAATCGCCGAGATCAAGTCTAAGACCGGAGCTATAACTGTTGCTAATGAAATTATAGAAATGATCCATAATCTTCCTTACAATCAGGTCGGCACTGTCGGCGGCCTTATTTCCGGACCGGTACCACAAGAAGATACGATCAACTTAAACGGAGTTGAATATGCAGTCAGCACTAGCGTCGATTATATTGATGACCCTTTTGACGGCACGGTAGCATTAGGCACTGACGAATTAGGCAATGATTATAAAAAAATCCGAGTGGCCGTAGCCTGGACCAGCCATTTTGGTCAAAAAGAAATAGTTTCAGTCACAACGATTGCTCCCCAAGGAATAGAATCAAATGAAGGATCGGGTATTTTGTGGATTAATGTCATTAATGCCAATGGCGACCCCGTGTCTGATGCCTCTATCCATATTGTCAATCACAGTACCAATCCAGAAATTGATGATTCTTCACATAAAACTAATGATGAAGGCTACTATTATTCTAGTGCTCCATCAGCCAATAGCTCTTATCAGATTACCGTTACTAAAGACGGCTACAGCAGCGATTATACGTGCGCCATTGATCCAATTGGTGCTGGCTGCAGTGCCGCCGAAGGTAATCCTAATCCAGTCAAACCGCATGCAACGGTAATTGAAGGTCGTCTGACTTCAATTACTTTTGCCATTGACCAAGTGGCAACTTTAAATATTCATACTATTTCTCAAACTATTCCTAATGAATGGCAGGTTAATACTGATTCCAGTTCTGAAGACCAGTTCTCCCCTGCTCTGGCTTTAGGAACAAATGGCAATTATTATTTCGTTTGGCAGGACTTTCGTAGTTACGCCGCAAGAATTTACAGTCAGAGTTATGACCAACAAGTTAACCAATGGACTTCTGATTTACCAGTAACAACTTCTAATAATCAAGGCGCTCCTCAACTGGCTTTGGATGGTGACAATAATATTTATTTCACCTGGCATGATGATAGAACCGGTAATCAAGATATTTACCTGGATAAATATGATTCTTTGGGTAATGACCTTTGGACTGGAGCCAAAAAAATTAATACCGATTCTGGTTCAGCCGACCAGCAATATCCAAAAATAATTTATAACGCCTCAAGCACTGCACCGGCTTTTTATATCGCCTGGAAAGACGAGCGGGCGGGTGGAGGAAAATCAGATATTTATTTACAGAAATTTGACACTAGTGGTAATGCCTTATGGTCGGCGGAATTGAAAGTCAATTTAAACTCATCTTCAGCTTACCAAGCTAGTGATTCTGCCAGCTGGACTTTTGATAATTTGCTAGATTATGTCTGCAACAGCGGTAGCTGCGATGGCAGTAATGATATTGAAGTAAGCGGCGGCTTTTCCCAGCTAGTCCCCTTAAAAACCTGCCAAGGAACTCCCGATAACTGCGATACTCTTTTAACTGAAGCCAGTTGTGGCAACCAAAGCGGCTGCAGTTGGGACCAGGCCGGCCCCTGCAGTGGCCTAAGTTGCAGCTGTAATTTACTGACTGAAGAAGCTGATTGTGATTTGGCATCAAGCTGCTTGTGGCAGGCTGGCGCTGAAAGCTGCTCGGGTAGTTGCCACTGTTGGTCAATCGGTAATCGCGGTCGGTGTAATTCCGTACCTCAATGCAGCTGGTGGTTTTTCTTTTGCAACGGCGGCAGCAGTTGTAGCTGCCAGGATATTACTAATCAGACCACTTGTCTAGATGCCGACTGCTCATGGGGTTCTTCTGGCGGCAGTTGTTCTGGAAGCTGCAGCTGCTCAGATTTAACCACTGAATCAATTTGTACCCAATCAAGCTGTGATTGGGATCCGGCCGGACCCTGTTCAGGCACGGCTGTGGCTTGCGGCAGTTTTACTGATTTAGAAACTTGTCAGGATCAAACCGGCTGTTCTTGGGAAGACTCGGGATCTGGTTATCCTACTGATAAGCCGGATATTTATATTGCTGAATCGTTGTCTGTAGCCAATCTGACTGCCTGGGATTCTTTCACAGAAACGGCAGTAAAAAACGGCGGCGAGATCTATTACCAGCTTTCTGATAACAATGGCGGAAACTGGAAATATTTTGACGGCAGCGGCTGGTCAACAGCCGGAGCCTCTGATTATAATACCGCCGGAGAAATTAATGATCATATCGCTTTATTTCCTATTGCCAAAGGAAAAATAATGTTCAAAGCCTTTTTTGTCAGTAACGGGAGCCAGCAAATTCAATTAGACCAAATCGACATCGGTTATTCTTATACCACTGATGGCGGCGGCTACTCTCAATCGGTTGATTTAGCAATGGATCAAGATGAAAACGTTTATGTTGCCTGGGAAGACTACCAGATTGATAATTATGATATTTTCATCCAAAAAGTTGATTACCTTGGTAGTGTTGTCTGGACTAATGATATTAGGGCAAATACTGCCGGCAGTGGTAATCAAACCAATCCCAATCTCAACGTTGACAGCAATAATGATGTTTATATTGTCTGGCAGGATGATCGCAACGGCAACAACGACATCTACGGCCAAAAATACGATTCGGCGGGTAATAATCTATGGCCAACTGGCGATTTGGTAATGAGCGTGGTGACAACCAGCAATCAAGAAAATCCTAAGGCAGTTATTGATGCGAGTAATAATCTTTATATTGTGTGGCAAGACTATCGTAACGGCAATAATGATATTTATAGTCAAAAGATTGACTCAATGGGTAATATCATCTGGCCCAATGATGTTCGGATTAATTCTGACACCACTGGTGAACAAAAAAATCCTGATGTCATCATTAACCAATCAGGCAATCTGGTAATAACTTGGCAGGACAATAAAGATGGCAATTACGATATTATGGCGGCCGAATACCCAAATGACCCCAGTGCTTACACTTCTACCCCTAACGTTCCCTTAATAATCGTGGGCAGTAAAAAAATAGGGACAAGTCCCGATCTCTATAAATATAATGAAAATCACACTACGGATGCCTCAGGTCAGCTAATCCTAAATAATATTGAATGGGATACCGAGGGTTATAATATCAGCCTTCAGGCCGGGTCTGTTTATACTATCATCAGTACGGAACCACCAATGCCGATTTCTGTTTCTCCAGGAGCTACTATCGATATTACTATAAATTTAGAATAAGGGCAGAATAAAAAAATGTTTCGAGCCAAAGAAAAAAACCAAAGCCACGGCTTCACTTTAATAGAAGCGATGGTAACAATCGGAATATTTCTAGTCAGCTTAAGCGCTGTAACCCTTTTTGTCACCCAGGGTTTCAAAGTTAACCGGTTTGCGATTCAACAGAGTGACGCCATTAACTATGCTCGTAAAGGAATTGACATTATGATCAAAGAAATTAGAGAAGCCTCACCCGCAGAAAATGGCAGCTATCCGATTGTTACCGCCCAAAATCAGACCCTTACTTTTTATAGCGATATTGACCAAGACGAATTAGTAGAAAGAGTAAGATATTTCTTGGACGGGGTTAATTTAAAAAAAGCCGTTTCAAAACCTAGTGGGTTTCCTCCGGTCTATTCCATTGAAGAACAGATAAGCACTCTATCGGAATACGTCCGAAACGATACTGACCCAATTTTTTATTATTATAATAAGGATTTTCCAACTGACACTGAAAATAATCCGTTGCCTCAGCCCATAGCGATAAACGAGGTAAGATTGATCAGAATTTTTTTAAAAATAAATGTTGACCCTGCCTATGCCCCGGCCGATTTTGTTTTAATTTCCAACAGCCAGCTAAGAAATCTTAAAGATAATCTATAGATGAAAAATTCTAAACAAACGCCAAAAATTAATTTGGTTAGTAAGGAAAGAGGTGGTATACTAATAATGACGTTAGTTTTTGTAACTGTTTTTTTAATTATTGCAATTGGTCTTCTGAGTTTGATTAATCAGCAGACAAAATTAGGCGAGCAACGCCAAGCCTTATCGGAGGCCATCCAGATTGCTGAAGCCGGCGTAAATTATTACCGTTGGCACCTAGCGCATGATTTAGAGGATTATGCTGATGATACCGGCCAAACCGGCTGCTACCCCTGCGGACCTTATACTCATGAGTACTACGACCCCTCTAGCGGCTTAGTTGGTTATTTTAGTTTAACTATCACCCCACCTGCCCCCACTTACCCTGGCTCAACAATCGTCAAAATCAAATCAGTTGGCTGGACCACAAAATATCCCAATTCAAAAAGAGAAGTGGCAGTAAGGCTGGGCTTACCGTCGCTAGCCAGATTTACCACTGTTGTCCATAACAATCTAAATTACGGCGTCGGTTCGGAAACCTTCGGCCCGGTTCATTCCAATGGCGGCATTAGATTTGATGGCATTGCCCATAATATTGTCAGTAGTGCCTTGGAAGAATATTGGTATGGCGGCAGCTATGGCTGGCGCGATGGAGTTTGGACATCACTAGCCAATGAAGATGAGGTATTTTTAGCCGGCAAAGAATTCCCGGCGCCAACGGTTGACTTCGGCAGTTTCACCCAAAGTTTAAATACGATGGAAACTTATGCCACTTCAGATGGTGTATTATTAGAACCATCCGGATATCAAGGGTATCATATTCAATTTTTGGGTGATGGTAATTTCCAGTACCGAATAGTTGAAAGCAAAACTTCGACTTGCAATGATGAAGACACCGGGGGCATTGCCACCTATTACGGTGATTGGCAAACCGTTGCTATACCGGACAATGGCTTAATCTTTGCTAAAGATAATTTATGGGTTGACGGCACGGTTAATGGCAGTCGGGTAACTTTAGTAGCCGCCGAAGATCCCCTAGATACCGGCGAAGCAGATATTTTTCTGAATAACGATCTATTATATACTGATAAAAATGGTTTGGATGTTATCGGTTTAATTGCCCAAAGGAATGTAGTTATTGGCTTGTATAGCGAAGATGATTTAGAAATTGACGCCGTTTGTATCGCTAAAAATGGCAAGCGCTTTAGGCCTGATTACGGTTCCACTATGCAATGCGGGTCAAGTGTCTTAAGAGATGAATTCCTTTTGTACGGATCAACAATTAGCTATTTAACTCCCTACATGAACAGCGGCTCAAGCGGGTATGAAAATCGCAGTTATATCTATGACCCTAATACGCTTTATGCTCCCCCGCCCTTTTTCCCAACCAGCGGTGAATACGAATTTATCCTCTGGGAAGAAGTTTTAGAAGGAGAAACATACTAAAAAATATTTTTATGGAAATTGAGTCATCAAAAAATATCTTCGGCCTAGATATCAGCCAAAATTGTGTGCGCCTGATCCAGTTAAAAAGGAAAAATAAAGATTTTTCCATTAAATCTTTTAATGAGGTAAGGCTGGCTGATGGAACCATTGTTAATGGCGAAATAAAAAATCAGGATAAAATGACAGAGGCCGTTAAAAAATTGGTTAAAACTGTCCAAGGAGACAAGATAAAAACTAAAAATCTTGTCGCCGTTTTACCTGAACCAAAAACTTTCATTAAAGTAATAGAAATAGTAATTAAAAATGAAAAAGATAACATAACGAAGTTGGTTCAGGAAGAAATAAAAAATCATATTCCTTTAGAGGCTGAGGATATCTACTTCGATTGGCAGATTTTAAGCCAAAATAACAATCAGACAAAAATTATAGTGGCGGCAATCCCAAAAGTAATATCAGACTCTTACTTTGATACTTTAACCAAGGCCGGTTTTATTCCAATCGCTTTAGAAGTTGAAGCCATCGCCATTGCCCGAGCTTTGATCAAAGAAAAAGAAGAGGACCCCAAAAAAGCTAAAATTATCATTGATTTTGGGGCAACGAGAACCAGCTTAATTATCTACGACCACAAAGCAGTTCAATTCACTGTCAGTTTACCAATTTCCGGTGATAAAATTACCGAAACAATTTCTAACACTCTTAGCCTTGATGCCCAAAAGGCGGAAGAAGCAAAAATTGTCTGCGGTTTAGACCAAAAAAAATGTGAAGGGGCAATATTCAAAATACTTGTAGCCTCAATTAATAATCTGGCTGACCAAATTAAAAAATCAATTATTTTTTACAAAACAAACTTTGTCGATAGCAATGACATAGCTGGAATTATAATTTGCGGCGGCGGGGCAAACTTGTCCCAAATTGATAAAATATTAACGGAGGCACTTCAAATCCCAACCGCAATTGCTAATCCCTTAATCAACCTCGGTAAACAAAAAGGATTAAATATGCCAGCTGACAAATTGCTGTCTTATGCGACGGCTATTGGTCTAGCTTTAAGAAATTGGCAAAAATAGAAATGATTACTTTGAATTTAATTTCACCTGAACAAAAAAAAGAACTCGGACTACGCCGGTTTTATATTTTGATCAAAAACTTAACTATTATTTTCTTACTTTTTACTACCATTTTAGCAATTATCATGTTAATTGCTAAAATGATTATCCAGAATAATTTCAATAAAGTTGTTAATGATTATTCTTTGACTACAAGATACAGTCGAATTGTTAATTATGAAATGGAAAATTTTGATAAGCAACTGAACTTTATAGTAAATGTTCAAAATGACTACATCCCCTGGACTAATTTTATTGCCAGTTTTATCAATTCTGTCCCACCAGAAATTAATCTCTATAGTGTTGATTTGGGAAAGACAGATAGCCAAATGAAAATTAATGGCTTTGCCCAAAATCGGGATGACCTCTTAAAATTCAAAGGTAATCTAGAAAACCTGCCACTTCTATCGGAAATAAATGTACCAATGGGAAACCTCCTAAAAAAAGAAAGTATTGAATTCGAAATTGAAGCAAAAATCAACTTAGAAGAATTGAAAAAACTATGAGCCTAAAACTGAAAACTGCTATTATTGTATCACTAAATATCCTACTTATTATAGTAATTTCTTTGGTTATTATTTTACCAATCACTCGAGATATTAAAAAAATTGGTGATGCAATCTACAAAGAAAGAGTTGATTTGGAAAAAAAATATTTAAGAGGCCAATTATTGAAAAAAACAGTCAGCGATTTTGAAAAAATAAAACCTCAAAAAGACAGATTGAATGCTATTTTTATTATTGAAGGTGAGGAACTAAAATTTGTTTCTAGGCTGGAAGAAATTGCCAGTTTAAATAATGTCCGCCAAACTATTGAGCTAGATACAAAAAATTCTGAGATTCAGGAAGGAATAAAGATATTACCTTTAAAAATAACAACCCAGGGTAATTTTGTATCAATAATGAAATACCTAACTGATTTGGAACAACTCAATTATTATTTTAATATTTATTCAGTCAGAATAGGAACGGAAAAAGATTTAATTATTGCTACTTTAGATGGTAAAATTTTCAGCCAGGGTAAAGAGGAAATAAAATAAACAACATGAAATTAAAACTTGCAAAAATAGCCACCTCTTCAAAAACTATCACCCTGATAGTAACCTTGATTTTTATTATTATTTTAGGGTATTTCGGCGGATTTTTATATAAAAATATTTATCAAACCATTACTCAATCCCAGGAAATTATCGTTATGAGGGCAGAAGTTTCCCCCTATGCAATTAACATCGAAAAATTTAATGATATCTTAACAGCAATTGACAAAAAAAGTACCGCTACAAATACTCCCGCTTGGCAAGAGATGAGGAACCCTTTTGGTTTTACTTCAATTAATCGGCCAACGACCGGCGGAATAGATTAAAAAAAGTCTATAAAGCTCTTCTAGCTTACTTACTTAAAACCGAGGTCTATACCTCGGTTTTAAGTACGAATTTTTATCACTAATTATTTTATTGGCGATATCATCCTTAATTTAGCCACAATCCTCGGTAAAACCTCCAATAAATAATCAACATCTTTTTCTGTATTGAATTTACCCAAAGTTATCCTTAAACTGCCATGAGCCAACAGCGGATCCATGCCTAGACTCATAAGGACATGAGATGGCTCCAATGAGCCAGAAGAGCAGGCCGAACCGGTAGAAACGGCAATCCCTTCTTGGTCTAAAAGTAAAAGCATACTTTCACCTTCTACCCCCTTAAAACTAAAGTGGGCATTGCTTGGGACTCGTTTTTCTAAATCACCATTAACTTGGGTATTAGGAATATTTTTCAAAACGCCAGCAATTAATTTATCACTTAATTTTTTTATTTTCTTATTACTTTCTTGATCTTGAGTGATAAGTTCGACTGCCTTCCCTAGGCCAATGATACCGGGCACATTTAAAGTGCCAGGGCGCAAACCTTTTTCCTGATGGCCGCCAAATTGAATTGGGCTAAGTGGCGTACCAGCCCTTTTATACAAAACCCCGATACCTTTTGGTCCATAAATTTTATGACCGGACAAAGATAATAAATCAACCCCCAATTTGTCAACATTCATCTCACAATAATTAGCAGCTTGGACCGCGTCAGTATGAAAATAAATTCTGTTTTCTGATTTCCGTTTTCTGTTTTCTTCCTTTACCAATTCTCCAATTTCAACAATTGACTGAATAGTTCCGATCTCATTATTAACATACATAACTGAAATCAAACGGGTATTCTCTTTAATCGCCTGTTTGATATCATCAACGGAAACTAAACCTTTATTGCTCACGCCAATATAAGTAACTTCCACGCCTCTTTTTTCCATCTCCCGGCAGGGCTCCAAAATGGCCGGATGTTCAATTCTAGTAGTAATAATATGTTCGCCTGGCTTGGCTAAACCCAAAATCACAAGATTATCACTTTCAGTCGCTCCAGAAGTGAAAAAGACTTCACTAGTCTTACTCCCTAAAAAATCAGCAACGATTTCTCTGGCTTCATCCACTTTTGCCATAGCTGTTTGGCCGTGAATATGAATTGACGAAGCATTACCAAAAGTTTCAGAAAAATAAGGCAACATTTCTTTAAGAACCTGGGGGGCCACCGGAGTAGTGGCTGAATGGTCAAAGTAGATTTTTTGGTTAGACATAACAATTTAAGTTAATAAAGTTAATAGAGCAATAAAGCGATAAGGTGCCGAAAACTTCATTACTTTATTAACTTTATCGCTTTATCTCTTAATTTAAACGGCCTCAATATCTTTAACACCCTTAACCTTACTCTTTAAAACCCGGCCAATACCATCTTGCAAAGTCATCTGTGACATTGGACAACCAGCGCAAGCCCCTTGGAGTTTAAGCTTGACTATACCTTTCTTTTCATCAACATCAATTAGTTCTACATCGCCGCCATCGGCTTGAAGGGTAGGCCTTATTTCATCTAGAATTTTTTTTACTTCGTCTTTCATAGTTAGTTATAGAATTAAGAATCATGAATCAAGAATTAAGGTTGCTTGGTAGTACTTCCTTGATTCTTGATTCTTACTTCTTGATTCAATCTTCGGTAATCTTATAATCCTTAATTTCCGGATATTGATCCAGCACCCTCTCTTTTTCTAGATAATTCCTGATTGCCACTTTCAAAGCATCGGAAGCTAAAACTGAACAATGTAGTTTAACTGGCGGCAATTCACCAAGGCCTTTGACAATATCTTTTTTTTCCAAAATCCAAGCTTCTTTTAAAGTTTTACCTTTGACCATATCGGTTGAAATTGAAGAACAGGCAATCGCTGCGGCACAACCTAAGGTTTCAAACTTAACGTCTGAAATCACGTCTTCCAATCGGTTGACAGTTGACGACGGGTGATCAACCTTTAAATAAATTTTCATCATATCCCCGCATAAAGGGTTACCGACTTCACCAATCGCGTCAGCGTCAGCAATTTGACCCTGGTTATGGGGATTTTGGAAATGATCCATTACTTTTTTAGAATATGGCATAAGCTTAAATTAGAAATTCATAATTAAAAATTAAATCAAATCTTTCAAAGTCATTGATTTTAAACTGTCAGTAATCGCTTTTTGGACTTTTTGATAGACTTTAGCTGACGGACAAGCCTTAACCCCGCAAAAAACCCGACCATTCACGCCCAGACAATGAAAGACCGAGATTTGTCCTTCTAAAGCCTCTATAACGCTAAAAACGCTGATTTTTGAAGGGTTTCTGGCCAATTGATAGCCACCAGCCATTCCTTTCGAGCTAAGCACTAAATCGGCCTTTTTTAAACGAGAAAAAAGTCGTTCCAAATAGGCCTGGGAGATCTTTTCGGCTTTAGCCATTTTAGCTAAAGAATAAGGTCCCTGGGCGTAATTTTTAGCTAAATGGATTATTGCCCTTAAGCCATAAGATGATCTGGTGGAAAATTTCATATATTAAATTGGCTAAAATCGGGCAAGACCAGAGGGTGGACTGAATTAACTAGATTAGATTCCCACCCTCCTCTCGCCACACTTATTAGCAACCGCAGCCGGGGCCGCAGTTACTACAGCACGAACAATTGTCCATATATTGAGCGCTTAATTATTAATACCAACCATTTTAGTCGGTATTTATTAATTTTAGCAAATAAAAAAAGTCTGTCAAGACCCCAGAGGATATAGCTAAAGATTAATCGAAATTTTTAATTAAAGTAATAGCTTCTTTAAGCTGCCTAGCTAAATTTTTTGACGGATCAAAGGTATACAAAAAAGGCCGATTTAAATTTTTATAAAGCGATTTTGTCCGATAATAATTTCTGACTGCTTGGTCACTATTTTCAAAAAGCCAGGTATGTTTGTAGTTTCGTAATTTTTTGATAATAAATTGCTCGGGTGGATTTACATGGAGCCAAATAATTTTTACTTTAAATCGATTTTTAATTTTTTTCAAATAAACTTGTGCCTCTTCTGAGGCGCAATTAGTATCTAAAGCAATGCTAAATCCTTGCTTTAAATACTTTAGTGCAACGGTAAAAACCATTTCTTTATTCCGATTGTAATTATAACCATTTTCCTTAAGCAGTTGCCTGATTTCATCGGCACTTATCCGTAATAATGATAACTTATGACTTAACGGTTTAATAACAGTGGTTTTACCCGCACCAACTAGTCCAACTGGACAAATTATAATTTGTTTGCTTAATTTCTTCTTTGGTACAATTAATTTTTTTTCATAAACAACTAATAAATCTTTCAGCTTATTATCGGAAAGATTTTTTGGATCTTGGCCTTCCATATTCTATTCATTGACAATAATGACTACTTTTCTCCCCTGCTCCATTTCTTGATCAGTCATACCCCCTGCCGCTAAAGTGTGATCCCAATCATGGATGGCAGCAATTAATTTTTGATATTTATAACGGTAACCTTCACCTTTTCTAGTTCCTGGGTCATTAGTAATAAACTCGCCTTTGTTATCGTCATAACCACGGATTACCAGCATGTGGTAAATCGGACCGGCTCCGGTAAAATTTGGATTGCCTAGTTGCCGACCGGCGGCCGGAACAATAATCAGCTGACCGGCTAAAAGTTGTTTCTTGATATTTTCCACCGAAACATCGGTTGTCGTTTTAGCCGAAACCGCAAAATAATTTTTTAAAATTGATGTGGCTTCATCGGCCGTAACATCAACCTGATAGCCGTTTTCCTCTTCCCATTTAACTAAATTCAAAATCCCCTGTTCCATAAGGTGCGGACTTAACGGCTCTTTTTTAAAATATTTTACCGCCATAATCATGGCCGCTTCTTCGCAGGCTTCTTCATGCAACGCATCCCAGTTAGAAAAAGGCGCCTGACTGGCAAACGCCACAGGATAATCTAAAAATTTAGGAATCTCATTATTCTCAATAATCGGCGTAACGGGTTTAACCGGTTCAACTGGTTTAGGCTCGGTTTTCACCGTTGTAGTTGGTTTGATTGGCTCAACTGTCTTATTGGTCGAACTTGGCGTCGTTGTGGCTTGAACTTCCGGTAAAGAATTGTTCTGATTTAGTAAAGCAACCTCTGTCTGATTTTGGCAGGCGACTAACGTAAAAATTGATGCAATTAGCAAAAAATGTTTTATTTTCATACTCTCCAAGTATATCCTAACCAGCCTTTCTTGACAATTCGGCCGCCATAAGCTATTATACTTCCATCCCTAATTTCTAATTCCTACTTCCTAAAAAATATGGCACATAAAAAAGCCGGCGGCTCAACTAGTTTAGGCCGGGATTCACAAGCGAAAAGATTAGGCACTAAACTCTATGAAGGCCAGTTTGCCCAAGCAGGCAGTATTTTGATCCGCCAAAGAGGCACAAAAATTAGGCCAGGCCAAAATGTCAAAAGAGGCGAAGATGATACTTTATATGCGGCAATTTCGGGACTGGTTAAATTTAACCGCAAAAAAATCAAAAAGTTTACCGGTAAATTAGAGTGGGCGCAGTTTGTCAACGTCATTGCTAAAAAATAGCATTCATCAATAATAAAAAAAGGGCAATTGTATTGCCTCTTTTTTTATTGAAAAATTTATTCTTATTTCTTGTCTCTTATTTCTTGTCTCTTATTTCTTGCTGCCGCAGCGATTAATCCTTTAAACAAAGGGTGCGGATTTAACGGCCTTGACTTTAACTCTGGATGAAACTGGGTACCAACAAAGAAAGGATGATTAGCCACTTCAATTATTTCAACTAATTTTTTATCCGGGGACAACCCAGCTAATCTTAAGCCCTTTTTGATTAACTTCGCCCGATAATCATTATTGAATTCATAGCGATGGCGGTGGCGTTCACTAATCTTTCTTTGGCCGTAAAGTTTAAAACTCAGTGAATCCTTATCCAAAATACAAGGATAAGCCCCAAGCCGCATCGTATTACCATATTGTTTCTTGGCTAACTTTTCTGCTTGGTCGGGCATAATATGAATTACTGGATACTTAGTCTTGGGATTAATCTCAGTTGTGTGAGCGCCTTTAAGTTTAACGACATTCCGGGCAAATTCAATTGTGGCCAGTTGCATGCCATAACAAAGCCCTAAAAAAGGAATTTTATTTTCCCGGGCATATTTAATGGCTAAAATTTTTCCCTCAATTCCCCGACTACCAAAGCCACCGGGAACAACAATGCCGTCATAATTTTTTAGTTCTTTAACTAGGCCGGGCTTTTTTTCATAAACATCAGAATTAATCCAGCTTATTTCTGCCTTAACCTTGTTTGCACCGCTGGCATGCTTGATTGCCTCAATTACTGAAATATAGGCATCAGGCAAAATAAAATCACCAGAAGCAAAATATTTACCAATAATACCGATTTTAACAGCTTTAATCGCCCGCCTAGCTGCTAGCACCATCTTCTGCCAATCCTGCATATTCCTTTTCTTCGGTCTAAGATGCAATTTATTTAAAATCTTTTCGCTAAGCCTTTCTTTTTCTAAAATTAAAGGGATTTCATAAATTGATTCTACATCCGGATTGGAAATGACATCCTGCTTGGCGACATTACAGAAAGTAGAAATTTTATGTTTCCTCGGTTCGTCAACCGGCTTGGCCGAACGACAAACGATAAAATCCGGTTGAATTCCAGCGGCATTAATCTGTTGGACGGCATATTGAGTCGGCTTAGTCTTCATCTCGCCTAAAGTCCCGGGAATTGGCAGATAACTGACCAAAACGAATAAGACATCGTGAGGATTTTGATAATGCATAATTCTGGCTGCTTCCAAAAATAGAATATTTTGATATTCGCCGACCGTGCCACCGACTTCAATAATAGCAATATCAGCTTTAGATTTAACTGTTGCTTTTTTTATTCGTCTGATTACTTCTTCGGGAATATGCGGTACCACCTCAACACATTTTCCGCCGTACTCTAGATTTCTTTCGCGGCAAATTACTGACTGGTAAACCCGGCCCGTGGTCATGTAATTGTCCCTTAAAATATTGACACCTAAAAATCTCTCGTAGTTGCCAATATCCTGATCGGTTTCATCACCATCTTCGGTAACAAAAACCTCGCCGTGCTCGACCGGGTTCATCGTACCGGCGTCAATATTAACATAAGGGTCAATTTTTAAGGCGGTTACTTTGTAACCCCGAGCTTGCAAGATTTTTCCAATTGAGGCAGTGGTAACGCCTTTGCCCACGCCGGACATCACCCCGCCCATGACAAAGATAAATTTAGACATATTTTTGAATTAGGAATTAGGAATTAGGAATTAGGAATTGCTCATTCCTAACTCATAATTCATAATTCGTTATTCCTATTTAAAGCGACAAACCCACCTGGCGGTGGGCATAGATTATAAAAAATAAATTTTATTAAATTTAAGCATCACTTCTGTTCAGCATTAATAATTAAAGTGATGACTGCTTCCAGTCCATGATCGAGATTAATTTTAACTTCATGTTCACCTAATTCCTTAATATGAGAAGCTCCGATCTGGTCCTTGGCAATATCAAAACCCTTAGCTTTTAGGGCAGCGGCAATTTTAGCTGGCGAAACCGCGGCGTAAAGTGTGCCTTCATCACTAGCCTTGGCGGCAATTTCTACTACCTGACCTTCCAATTGCTGAATTAGCTGTTCGGTTTTTTCTAAATCCGCTTCCGCCATTTTTTCTTCTTTAGCCTTTCTAGCTTCCAGTTCGGCAATCATGTCCGGCGTGGCTTCAACCGCTAAATTCTTGGGAAATAAAAAATTACGGGCATAGCCTAAGGCCACCTCTTTAACATCATCTTTTGTCCCTAAAGTTGGGACGTCTTTTAATAGAATTACCTGCATGGATTTTTTCATCTTAGTAACTCATTTTATCTCAAAATCAGAAAACTCGCTAGTCGCTTCTGACCAGCTTTGTTCAATCTTTTGGACCATTGCTGGTCCAACTCCATTATAGCACCATTGAATAAAATCTTTCAAGTCTTTTTCCTCGCCTTCGGCAACTATTTCCACTATTCCACCTTCTAAGTTCCTAACATAACCGGTAAATCTCCGTTTTTTAGCTTCATTACGGCCCACATAGCGATAACCAACCCCCTGAACCAGTCCGTGGATTTTTAAAGTCACGCGCTTAGCCATATTTTTATAGAAATATCGGTTAATCCAAATTTATCTTATAATTTTCTCACTACTCCTTGGATAGTGTCAATCTCGACTTTATCACCGTCTTTTAAGACTTTGGTAGCAATTTTTGTCCCAACAAAACAGGGAATTTTTAACTCCCGGGCGACAATCGCGGCATGACTGGCAATTCCACCTTCATTAGTTATAATAGCCAAAGCTTTACGCATCAATGGCACAAATTCTATTCTGGTCATACTGGTAACGAGAATTTCATTTTTTTTAAATCTTTCTTTGGTCGGATTAAAAATTATTCTGGCAATACCGCGAACTATTTTTTTATTACCTTGATAGGCGACAAAACCTTTCACTTCTTTGGCATTTGACTGACTAGCTAATTTAAAAATTTTATTAATTTCTTTGCCGTAGAAATATTTGATCGGCTTATTCTTTTGAAAAACTGCAAGATAATTTTTATGACGCCCCAAGACATCTGACTTTTTCAACTTTTTGTTTCTTTTGAGTAGATTTAAAACATCATAAAAATCATAGCTGACGAGTTCTTGATAAGTGAGCCCATATAATTTTGATATATCCTCAATGAAACTTGCATAATAGTAAAAAAATTTTGCCTGGCCCAATTTTCTCTGATCAATCCAATAAATTGTTCGGGAAGAGAAATAGATGTCATCTTTATCTTTTTTTAACAATTGCAGCCTTGCTAGAATTTTTCTCCTGGCAAAATTAATATCTTTAGCTTTACTAATAATAGAGTTGAGTTCTCTCTGGACTTGGTTTATATTTTTTTGCAACAATTCTTTTTTAATATCATTAATAACTGAATTGACTGACAAGTGTGTAGCGGAATAAAAATCAGATTTAATCCAAAAATGACGTTTGATATAAGATTGAATTTCATTTTTAATTTTAGTATCACCGCTGTTTTTATAAAATAGCAAGCAAAGCTGCAAAAAATCCTTTCTTTCCGCGTTTAAAAAAGACAGTTCTTTTGGCTCGCAAAGATCGCCAAAAATTTCTCTTGCCTTGTTTGAATCAAAATTATGCCTTTTAGCAAAAGCGGGAATTATTTCAGAATTAATTATTTCTCCCTTGTCTTCACCAACAGAAGAGTAATACCAAAATATTCTGCTCGCTTTAAGAAAATTCTCAAAATGATAAAGTATTATATTTGAAGTTATTTTTTTCTCTTTCTTGTACCGGGCCCAGACCATGTCTATTCCCCTAATTGACGTCAAATGCTTGGCTATCATTTTATTCAAACTTAGCTTGTCTTTTAAATAATTGGAGTAAACTTTTTTGGCTAACACATCAACAAGATTCTGGCTGACAATTTGAAAATGATGAATCTTTTGGTTAAACATGAAAAAAAAGAATAGCGGGCTGAAATTTACCCCGTGCACAATTGAAGAATTAACGTAAGCGTCATAAGGAACACTGGCCACGGAAAGATTGGCGTTGGCATTCTGAATGTCAATTCTATTTTTGGTTAAATATTTTTCAACCGCTTGGATATTCATACTTTCTTTGAAATTTCCCTACAGAGTAGTAATCGGACGAGACTGGGTAATATAAAATTTACCCTTAGCATATGCCCATTCGATGTCCTGGGGCTTAGTATAATGTCTTTCAATCTGAAGACAAATTTTGGCTAAAGCAATAATTTGATTATTACTAAGCACTTGAGCTTCTTTTTTATTTTTTGCTACGATTTGCCAAACATTACCGCCGCTGCTCTTTCGGACTAACATTCTAGTTTTAGTCGCCAGGTTAATGTCTAAAATCTGAAAATTCCTTTTATCTAAAACGTAACTGTCCGGCGTAATCTGACCTGAGACAATGGCTTCACCCAAGCCAAAACTGGCTTCAATAATCATTTGATTTTTATTCCTGGTCACTGGATGGACAGTGAAGGTAATGCCGGAGATTTCCGATTCCACCATTTGCTGAATAACCACCGCGACCGAAACTTTGGAATTGCGTAAACCTTTTTCAAAACGGTAAAAAATTGCTCTGGGAGTAAAAAGAGATGACCAACACTCCTTAACTCGGCCTAATAGATTCTTTTCTGTCGTATTCAAATAGGTCTCCAGTTCCCCTGCCCAACTGGCTTGCGTTGAATCCTCAGCCGTGGCTGATGAGCGGACAGCGACAAACTTAGTTTTTAGTTTCTTGAATTCAATTAAAATTTCCTGGCCCAAATCTTTTGGCATTCTAGTGTCATGAATTAAGTCGCGGATGACATTAGAAGCCTGGTCAACTGAATTAATATCTTTATAATTTATTTTTTTCAACTGCGTCTTAATCTCTACCTGCAGATCGGTTTCAGCCAAAAATTGTTCAAAAGCTGAGGCTAAAATAACAAAGCCAGGTGGCACTGAAATTTTAGTCTGAATCATTTCACCAAGCGACGCACCTTTGCCCCCGGCAATGCTAATATCTTTTTTAGAAATTTGCGCTAATGGTTTGATAAATTTTGACATTTTTTAGAATCAAGAATCAAGAATCAAGAATCAAGCAGTAACTTAGCACCCTTGATTCTTGATTCACGATTCATAATTCTTCACTATTGTTTGTTCTTTAACTTAATAATATCAGAATTTCCTTATTTATCAAATAAATTATTTCAATAAAATACTAATTTTAGCCAAAATTAACCAAAAGTAATTGACAAAACTAGTAAAATATGCTATTATTATATATTGCTCTCTAAAATAAAATTGGTTAAATTCGCGCCTGGTTGATTCAGATAAGCGGTAAATTGGTTTTCTGGTTTACCGCTTACTTGAATCAACCAGTGGAATAAGGAAGAAGAGGCGCCACATTACGTGGCATAACACAGATAAGGAAAGGAATTGGAGAAATGCTGAGACTACAGCAGATGTCCCACACACAGGTAGAAACGCACCTGCGAGAACACCCCAACGCGGTCGCGGTATTGGCGGTTGGCAGTACGGAACAGCATGGCTTTGGTCCGTGCGGCACCGACCACCTGATTGCCAAGTATCTGTCGCATCGTGTGACAGAAGGCGTCGAGAACACCGTGCTCGTACCCTCGATTGCCTACGGCATGAGCAAGCACCACACGTGGGCCAGCGGCACGATTTCGCTGCCGTGGGAACTCTTCCAGGGATTGGTCGCCAACGTATTGGAGGAGCTCTACCGGAGCGGGTTTCGGCGGGTGGTTATCATCAACGGACACGGGGGCAATCACGAGCCGATCGAGATGGCCATCAAGTCCGTCCGGACCTTCCACAAAGATCTGCAGGTGCAGAACCGCCTGATGATCTACGTCCAGGTCGAGGAGAAGTACGAGAACCCGATTCGCGAGCAGATGCTCGAACTCTGCGCGGCAGTCGGCCAGCAAGAACTCTCGCATGCCGATGCACCGGAGTTTTCCCTCTTGTTCGCCATGTTCCCCACACTCCAGCAATATCTGGACGCCGACCTCGCCGAAATGCCGAAACTACCGGATTTGTCGGCGGTGACCGGCGTACGCGATCCCCAGGAGTGGAAAGCGAAGATGGCACCTTGCCGCGGTGGCAAGGGCGATCCCCGCGAAGCCAACCTGGAAGTTGGCGCAAAAGTCGTTCAGGCTCTCGTTGCCCAGTTAGTCGCAGACGCGACTACGGGCTGGTAAGAGCCCCATCGTAAGACGACAAAGAGGCGTACCTCGAGTTTTACTCTTGGTGCGCCTCTTTCCGTTTAGACTGTATTTTATTATTTTAAAGTTTACCCCGATTAATCCAAGCTACCGAAAAAATGACTGGCCAAAACCAGTTTTTATTATTTTTTGGCGCATTATTGTAATAGACACCTTGATTCAAATAAGCAATCCCTAGCCAGCGCCAACCGCCCAAATAAGCCAAACCTTTAGTCCAGGTATTGCCAATCATACCAATTGAAGGACAAATCAGATTCCGGCCTTCCCAGATTGCTTTTTCGTATTCAATATAATATTCTTTGACATCATAACCTTTTTCTCGAAGTTCATTGGCAATAATTTCACAACGTTTAGCAATTTCTTCAACCAGGGCAAACTCCCCCACCCGGCCAGTCAGCCGACGGGTGCTGGTAATGGCAATGGTTGGTTTAATGCCTAAATTATTTTCTAACCAGGCAATGGCTTGGGAAATTTCATTTCGTTTTGATTCCAAAGTCAGGCCGGAATAATTAGAGATACTGGGCGTAGCAAACCATTGACCGTCTTTGGCAAAAAAAGAAACCGAGATTTTTTCTTGGTCTTCGGGCCGGCCATAGGCTTGCAAAAATAATTTATGAGTGTAAGAATCTTTGAGCTGAGCACGCATTAAGCCTTCAACTTTACCCGATTTAACTAGATCAACAAGTACTTGGCTAGCTTCCTCTTCACTTTGAGTCGGAATACAATTTAAACCATCAATTTTTGAACCAACCACGACTAAATCGGCGTAGTCACTGGCTTGAATCAAACTTTTGACGACTTCAGGTTGGGGATCAATAATACCAATGCCAATTTTCCGACGTTTTTGTTTAGCTTCGGTTAAAAATCGTTGTTCAATTTCACTGAGTTTTTCCATATGTCTATAAGGCCTATTTAACTTGGTTGTTACACAACGCCACGGCATGAATGATGTGCCAAAAAAAGTCTTTTTCATTCCTTGAGCCGTCTTCATAGACGACGCCCAAATCGAGGTAATTAGTCGTCAGTAATCGCCAGTCACCCAGATAAAGCAGCGATTTAATCCAGGAGTTGCCGACAAAGCCAATCGAAGGCACAATCAGATTGCGCCTGTCCCAGACCGCGGTTTCATATTCCATGTAATATTCTTTGGCATCATAGCCCTTGCTGACTAAATATTCATAAAATTTAGTGCACTGTTCAGTAATATCATCAATCAACTTATATTTACCACGGTTACTGGATGGCCGCAAAATTCCCATCACGGCAATCTTTGGCTCTACCCCTAAATCTTCTTTCATATGCCGGATAATCCTTTCCACTTCAAAAATTTTATCTTCTAAAGTTAAGCCTTGGTAGACAGAAGAAGTTGTAATAAAAAAGCTGTAATCGGCCTTTTGCATAATGCCAACATAAACTTTGTGGCTACTGGGAATTGGCGTCATCTGAAACTGCTTAAAAAACACCTCCAAAGTGTAAGAATCCTTGACCTGGCCGCGGACGATACCTTCGACTTTTTTTTCTTTAAGTAATTGGATTAAAATTTCACTGGCTTTGTCCTGATCTGGCTCAACAATATTTTCAAAACCCTTTACTTTTGCCCCAACCACCACTAAATCAGCGTACTTTGAAGCCTTCTTTAAGCTTTTGATAGTTTCCGGAACCGGCCGCATAATGGCAATGCCGATTTTTCTTTTCTGCTTTTTGGCTTGCTCCAAAAATAATTTAGAAAAATCCATATATTTTAATTAATCATTAAAGATAAAAATTGGCTCTTGATAATGCCGGATTTTATTTTCTTCAAATCTTTGCCTGATTAGTTTTTTCAGCTGCTCGTTTTTCCAAACCAGTGACTTATTTTGCCGCAAAATCGTCATTGGTAAATCCAGCCTTAAAGCTCGCCCTGAAATTAAATGGCGGGTGATACCTGAAGGCACCTTTAAATTTTTTTCCGCCACTAAAATTATGTCTTGAGGTGTGAATTTTGGAAAAACAACTAAGGTCTTGCCTTGCTCATTTTTAGAAAAATCACTGGCATTATCTAAACGATGGAATTTATAATGCTTATTATACAAATCAACCATTTTATTTAAAGCTTCAATTTGCTTAAAGAAATCCCCTTTTTTAATCGGGCGACAGATAATCTTGTTCCTCCGCAATTTGAATTTTTTAATCATTGGCTTACCAACCGTCTTTTTGAGCTGTAGAAAAAAGTCTTTAGCCGTAATCCCCAAAACCAAATGATTCCAGGTTTTTAATTCTAAGCCGGGGTTATCAGAAGTAACAATTTGAACAACAATATCTTTAAAGCCTAATTTTTTGAAAACCGTAGTTCGGTTCGCCCCATCCAAAACCACGAACTTTCCGGATTGACCGATTGGTGCGACTAACGGTGGATTAGTAAAAATTTTGTCTCTTTTTATTTTGTTACTTAGCCTTTTGACCCGGCTAGGATCAACAAATTCGTGTAGAACTAATTTTGACAGACTAACAACTTTTAGATTAGGTAAATTTTTGGTCATAATTAATTACTTACTTTTTTCTCATTAGCTAAAAAATCATATAAACTGCCAATTTCCCAATAAGTCTTTTTATCTTTTATGCCCGAATTATTATTTAAAATATGATACAGGCGGGCGGAAAAATCAGGGTACTTGTCCTTTACTGATTTTACTGCTTCCAGGAAAAATTGACAATTTGTTTCTTTATCATCAGTATAAATAACAGTTTTATAGCCCTGCTGATATTTCTTCTCTAGGTAGTCAACCAGCATCTCTTTGGTTTTTTTGTTAGTCTCACCATAATCAAAAGTTGAATTGAGTTTTTGAAAACAGGACCGAAAATCAAAGCCAGTTTTCGGAACTAAGTATTCCGCCCGCCAATCCATCTGCTCCTGCATCCCGGTACTGAAAGTCTCATTATATTTGGTCCAAGATAAAACTTCTTTGGCACCAGGCTGCAAAGCCAGCTGAAAATACCAACCCTCTTTATAAGGAATTTCATACATTTGTTCAAACTTTCGATCAGGAACATCTTTAATTTTTTTACCCAGTTGCGCTTCGATCCAAGCCTCAATACTTGGATATTTTGTTTCTTTCACATCCCACTCTTCATGAAAAATCGTGCCCGCCATATCCCAAAGATAAAGTGTTTTTGTCATATCTTTTTAGTTTTTTTTAATAATATTAAAGCCACAATAACTCCATTACCTAATAAGCCATTCACAATCGGGTGAACATATGCGATCCAATCTACACCAGGATCAAATAATAAAGAAATTGTTGAAAATAGATACGCTACAATAACAGTACTCCAGGCCACATAATGTTCTTTTCCAGTTCCTTTTATTATTCCAAAAATGGTAGGGATATAAGAAATGATATAGGTTCCCTGCAAAAGGAGATTAGCGACTCTGTCATTTGATGTAATTTGCCAAAAGAATCCTATCACCAGAGCTAAGACAAAAATAATAATTTCGATATTAGACACCCTTGCAAACCGCCCCTTAATTCGGGCATATACTAAGATGATAAAGACTGATAAAGTTACAGCAATTACAATAAAACTTTGCCATAAATTATCATTGGTTACAGAAAAATAAGTGATTGCATTAATAATCCCGATTAAAAACCAAATTCCCCAAGTTGACGGGTTGGGCGTTGATTGACCTTTAAATATCTGTTTAAAATAAAGCCCATAGGCAATCAATGCCGTTATACCGGCCAATAATCCAAAAATGTATGAATAATTCATAGTCATTATTAAGTTATTTCCTTTTTAAAATAGTTATAACACCATGATTACCGTTAACTTCCACCAAATCCCCATCTTTCAGAACTACGGTAGCGATTTTAGTACCAATGACGCAAGGAATGCCAAATTCTCTGGCCACAATCGCGGCATGGGAGGTTACACCGCCTTCATCGGTGACAATCGCCGCGGCTTTCTTAATGCCCATAATATAATCCGGCCGGGTCATCACCGCCACTAAAATATCACCCTGATTAATTTTACCAACTTCATGAGCACTCCGAACAACTTTAACAATGCCGCGCACTTTGCCGCTGGAAGCACTTAAACCACGAAAATCATTGATATTCTTTTTGATATTTGATGTAAATAACATCTTGGCAATTTCTTTTGATTTACGCCCAAAGACCATTTCATAATGATTTCGGCAATGATAGATTAAACTAAAAATACGACGAGCCCGAGCTTCTTGTTTTGAAACCCTATGACTATTTTTCGAAAATAACGCCAATACTTCAACTGCAAACATATACTTCATTTCGTTGAGTGAGTAGCCAAAACGCTTACCAATTTCTTGCAAAAAGATTGATCCGTAATGCGTTGTCCAAAGCGTGTATTTTTTCCTCTCGTCTTGCCAATAAGTAAAGGTTTCTGATATCTCAATTAAATTTTTGATGTCTTTCGGGGGCTTTAATCGTTTCAATATTTGCTTTTTAATCCGGCGGTTAATCGCTGGGGCTGATTCAATCCGTTTAATCTGGCTAGCGATATCAATTGAACTTCCAAGTAAAGCTTTAATTTCTTTGATAAAGTATTTGGGAGTTAAAATGTAATTATTCACATAATTATTTTTACTCCAAAAATAATTTTTTTGATGACCTAAAAGTAACTCATATTCTTTGGGAAAATCTTTTAACTTTTGCCAAATTTCACTTACTTTCTTTTCAATAAAAATCTGCCTTAACTTTTTATTTTTGGAAACTAATCGCGCGACTCTCAATAATGATAATTCACTTTCATTAATAAATGATAAACTCGCCGGCGCCGTCAATTGAGAAAATATTTTACCTTGTCCCTTTTTAATTCTCTTTCTATCCAAAAAATTTTTAATTCTTTCTTGGATAATGGCGTCACTGCCTAAGGCAAAACCGTCTATAACTGAACTCATTGTTACCCACCGGAAATAACAGTCAATAAACTTCTTATATAAACAATACAATTTTTGATCTGAAAGAGTAGCTAATTTAATATTTTCCAAGTCCTGACAAAATTCAATGAACTTTATTTTATCTTTGTCCCATTTAATCATTGTCCTCTTACCAATATCTGATTCGCGATTACAACGCTTAACAAATAGGTTAGTGATTCGTTTAAAATCGGCTTGATCAGCATAATAATCAGTTTTATCATCACTAAATATGACGACATGTTTCCTTTCTTCGCCGCCTTTCATTTTTCGAGGCTCTGGTTTTAGCTCCATTTCTCCTGTTAAATACAAAAGATTTGGGCAGCCATCAAATCTTTGGTGATACCATTCCTTTTTTCTTAATTTCTTTAGATCACTCTTGATCAAGCCTTTTTTAAATTTCATGTAATTCATAATTTTTTTACTGTGCCTTTATCAGCATCAACCTCAATTAAATCATCATCCTTAAAAACTTTAGTCGCAATTTCAGTGCCAACCACGCAAGGAATTTTCATCTCCCGGGCCACAATTGCCGAATGTGAGGTGAAACCGCCGATATCTGCCACAATCGCTGAGACTTTGTGTAAAACCGGCATATAATCCGGGGTGGTAATTTCACAAACAATAATATCGCCTTTTTCAACTTTACTGAATTCTTTGGTGGTAAGTACAACTTTAGCTCTCCCTCGGACGACACCAGCTGAAACACCTTTGCCAGAAACTTGATTTTTCTTTTTTGGAACTTGATTAAAAAGTTGAATGATTAAATCAGCCTTTTTGCCAGTATAGATTTTATTGCCGATGTAGACATATTTCTGACGGCGCAATTGCAGTTCGGCCGGAATCTTCTTTGTTTTGACCTCCTCTGGGGTTAAATGAATCAATTCACCATAGCTTAAGTTAAGTCGTTTTGCTACCTCGTTTAAAAGACGGCAAAAATTAAAACTGCCGCGGATAAACTGCTCGAAACGGTAATCTCTGATATACAAAAGTTTTTGACTAATATCGGCTTTTTTCTTAAGTTCTTTAGGCAAGCGCTGGTATAATCTTTTAAATTCTCTTTCCCCTTTCTTATGATTTTTGAGTAAAGTGGCGAGTTGCTGAGTGGGATTTTTCATTGTCCTGAGTTGGCCGGTAATAAATTTATTCGTCAAAGCTTTATAACGTGATAATTCCAGATTGCTCCACTCCCATTTTTTTTTGAAAGTCGCTAAAGAAATTCGACCCAGTTTCAAAAGTAAAAAATCTTTACTTCTTCTCAGGTGATAAGTGTTATATAAAGGGTAGCTTAAGATATCAAAATCTTTTTCGCTAAAACCGTGCTGCTGCAAAGTTTTTATCATTTTTTTCTCAAAATGAGAGGGAAAATAAATCGGAATATCTATCACTCTCATATACCGACCCCACTGATCACACATCTTTTGGTAATCAACTATTAATTCTTTCCATAAAATTTTGGAAAAATCTTTTTGCCGGAGCTGTTCTGAAAATTTGACATAATCAGCCGCTCTTTCTTCGACTAAACTTACTGCTGATAAAATTTTACCGTCGGGAAAATCATAGGCAGCAATATCTTTCTTATTTAAAAACCACTGGCCATTAATATAAATCAGTTCAACATTAGGGAATCCTTCTTGCTTTAACAAACGGCGTTGATTAAGCTCAAAATAAGAAAGTAAAACACTTTCTTTGATCGAACAAATTCTAACATAACTCTCTGGCTTAATCTTTTTTAGCATAGCCTGACTCATATTTTTCTTACCACTCCTTTGTTGGCATCGACCTCAACCATATCTCCGGTCTTGAAAACCTGAGTAGCAACTTTAGTCCCAACCACACCAGGAATTCCTAGCTCCCGCGAAACAATGGCGGCGTGGCAAGTAATTCCGCCATCGTCAGTAACAATGGCACCAGCCTTACGCATAGCTGGCAAATAATCAATTGTAGTCATAGAAGTTACTAAAATACCACCCTTTTTGACAATTTTAATCGCCTCTTTGGCTCCTTTAACAATATATGCTTTTCCAATCACTTTACCCCGGCTAGCTGGCACACCGGTAACCTGCGAAGTCTTACCAGTTTTAATAACCGAGAGAACAAGTTTATCTAAAACTTTTTTGGCATCACTGCCTAAATATTCCTTAACTTTGCCTTTTTTAATTACCCAAGTTAAACCCTGCCGGCGTTTGGCAATAACTGACTGATTAACTTTGATGTTTTTCAAACACAAATTTTTAACTTCTGAATTGCTATAAAACAATAAGTCTTGATATTTAATTTCAAATCTTTTGGCCATTTCGTTTAGAGCAGGGAAAATAATTTGGTTGGAACGCATCTGAGTTTCCTTGCGCCAATCATGGAACATGGAAAAAGTATCCAGGAGCTGAAAATACGGCCTTAGACTACTAAATGACAATTTATATTTCTTGATTAGGTTGTTTCTCCTGGCTTTGGCCGATTTAACAAAATTATTAATTTGTTTTAATTCTTTCTTTCTTAAATTAAGACTTTTTTTCTTTAGTTTCTTAATCTCTTGTTTGATATGATTGACAGTTAATTCATTACTGCCATCCCAACTCATCATAACCCAGCCGAAACGTTTAACCGTTTTTTGCAAAGCCGTTTGACTAACAACCTTTTTGAAAGAAAAATCTAATGTAGTCTTTTTGTAAATCAAACTCTCGGAAGCATAGGCGGGCTCCATCAACTGGTGTAGATCAGTTTCATTTATTTTATCTCTAGTTAAACGCCTCAGTTCTTCCCCAAAGATTTTACCAAAAAAATCATCAAATGAATCCATTGAATACTCGGAAAAGCTAATACTGGCCAAACATACCATTTGGGCTTGATGATATAAATTGTATAATTCTTTATTAGAAATATTTTTTACGGCAATATTTTTTAAAGGCAACAAAATCTTATTGACTTCAAAATGAGATTTCTTATACAAAGAAAAAATTCCATTTAAATTATTTTTGCTGCTAAGCCAAGACTTAAGCCAGCATCTCATAGTCTTTTCTAATAAATCAGCATCGCGCGACCACCAAAAATAGTCATGATAAAAAGTCATAACGTCGGAGTAATTGGCCAAATAAGGATATTTTTTACCCGGCGAAAGTTTAATCAAATCCAAATAAGCCGAGACACCTTGTGGGTAGAGCTGATCCCGTTCATAAACCCGCCAACGGACTTGTGTTTTAGACATATCTTATTTTTTAATTTTCCTCACTTCACCCCGCTCCGCATCAACTTCGACCAAGTCACCATTTTTTAAAACTAATGTAGCCAATTTTGTACCAACAATGCAAGGCACTCCCATTTCCCGAGAGATAATGGCGGCATGCGAAGTCAATCCCCCTTCATCGGTTACGACAGCCTTAGCTTTTTTGAATATCGAAACCATCTCCGGACTGGTGGCCGGAGTAACCAAAATCTCCCCAGTTTTAAAGCCTTTCAGGCTACTTAGATCTAAAATTACCCGTACCTTGCCTTTCACTTTGCCTGGATAGGCACTGAGTCCACTAACTTCCTCAAGGTCTGTCTTTTGCTTAGTAGTTATTTGCTGAAGGAGCTTTTTTGCCGCAAGACCGGTGAAAACTTGGTAGCTATTTCTTCTAAAATTGTAGACTGAACCGTTAATCCTTTTTTTAATCAGCTTCCGATCGACCCGGTCGGTTCTAAGAGCTTTTTCGATTTCTGGAGTCAATAAAAATTTAAGTTCTTTTTCGGTTAAACTAAGCCGCTTGGCGATTTCATTCAGTAATTTTCTTTCATAAAAAATTGCTTTAACTGCTAAAGGCTTGCGATATTCACGCAGATAAGCATTTTTTCTGATGGCTTTGATTAAACGATGATATAAAGGGCTAATCTTTAATTTTTGCTCTAATTTTTTCTGCTCGGCAATTAACTTCTTTTTTTTGATTTCTAAATCTCTTAAAGTCTTGTTGGGATTTTTATTCTCCTTTATAATTTTTCTGACTATTTTTTTAAAATCATTTTTGGTTCTCAATTTACCCTCATAATTTATTAAAAGCCAACTGTAATCCTTTACCAACTGATCTAAAACTTTCCCTTCAGTCTTTTTGTCATTTTTTATTTTAATGGCTGCACGTAACAGATCCTTTTCTTCTTTAAGATAATAAGTATCTTTTGTACTTGAAGTTAAAATAGTAAAAAAATAATTGGCTTTTGATTGCGGCCAATTACTTAAAAAATATTTTTTTGTTTGAGCGACTAATTTCTGGTCATAAGTATTAACTAGCCCAAAGGCAAAAATTTCTGCATACAACTCATTGAATTTTTTTAATAAATATATTAATTTTTGGTTCGAATAGCTATTAAGATCACTATGATAGAAACTAGCAGCAAAAATTAATAAATTACTTGCTGCCTTTTTGACTTCTTTTTCCACTTGATTCATGAAACTTTGATTATTAAAAATTTTCCCAAAAGCAATAGCCGAATAATAATCTTCACTTTCCCGGTCTAAATAGCAATCCATCTTGCCCTGATAAAAATGAGCAATAACTCTTTGGTCAGTTTTCCCAAAAGCTTTTTTCTTATTTTTTAGATTACCCAAAAAAGTCGGCCAAATCGTCAGGGGATAAGTTATCCGGGAGTAACCTTGGATCCACATAAAATTAATTATTTCTTCAAAATAGTCACTACGCCTTGATTAGTATTAACTTCAACCAAATCACCATCGTGCAAAACTTTGGTGGCAATTTTCGTATTAACAATGCAAGGAATTTTTAATTCGCGAGAAACAATCGCCGCATGACTAGTCATTCCACCTTCGTCAGTAACAATGGCACTGGCCTTTTTAATCGCCACAATGTAGTCAGGCGAAGTCATTGCCGCCACTAAAACTTCACCTTTTTTCATTTGGCCAAAATTAGCAACGCTGGTTAAAATTCTAACTTTGGCTCTAACTATCTTACCCCGACTGACAACTAAACCTTTAAATTTCTTAGTTGTTTTGTCAACTTTAACGGCAGTATAACGACTACTGATTTTTTTTGCCAATGGGCCGGAAATATATTCCAATTTGTTCTTTTTTTCTGAATAAAAAACAACAAGATTTTTATAACGAGAAGCAATTTCTTTTTTAAAGATTATCTTTTGGTCCTTGGCTAACTTTAAAATCTCAAAACCACTATAATAATGCAGGCTGGAAAAATCCAAGTTATAACGCCGGCAAAATTCTTTGATAAATAAATCAATATAATGATTAGCTAAAAAAATGTAATATTTGCGCAAATCCTGCCACCAAATACAGAAAGCTAACCGGTCAGCAATCTTTCTAATTTCTGGCTTGAGGTGGTACTTTTTAATAATCTGATCCTTTTCTTTTTTTACCCTCTTACTGTGATTTTCCAGCTCTTTAATTTTAGTTTGGGCTTTCTTTAAACTATAATTTGCCAGTTCCATTCTGAAATAATTTTCAGCCAAAATCCGGGTGTGGTGATAACTATTCAAAATCCAAAAATATTTTTTCTGGTGATTGGCTAACTTTTGCTTAAATAATTTTGGCTTTTTACTAAATTTCTTAAGTTTCAATAAATCTAATTCAGCTTGTTGGTAAAAAGATAAATTAATTGGCGCTGATAGCCTTTCATAGATATAAATAAAGTCTTTGGCCGGCACTAATTTTTCTAACTTCTCCTTAAGGGTGATTTCGCCACCCCAGTTTGCCACTTCCGGCAATAAACCCAGGACCCAAAAATTAATATAAGAATCAGCCCACGTCTTAAAAATTAAATATAACTCTTTATTACTAAGGTCTTTGGCCGCAGAAAAAGATATAGTTTTTTGAAAATCTAGCCAGCGGCTTAAATTTTTTTGCCAAAGGCGATAATAATACTTAAAGTTATTGTCAACCATTATAAATTTTTTGAAATTTTTCCGGCCACAGTTGTACAAAGCATTACTATTAAGCACAAAAAGTATTTTTTCTTTTCCCGCCAATAATAAAAGATCTGGCCAACTGAAAAATCCGTCCTTTTGAAATTTGATAAAGGCAATATTAAAAAAATCGGGGTAAATTAACTTACCATCAATCGGCCCCCATTTGAATAATTCACCCAAGGGATCAATATCTATCTTCATATTAAATTTGTAATAACGGCACTATTCTTATTCCGTTGTTTTCAAAATCTGGAGCGCCTTATCTAATTGAGGATCTTTATCACTGTTATAATCTTCAGTGGTTAATTCAATTTCAATATCAGGCTTAATTCCCTCCTCGTTGATATTACGGCCATTTGGTGTCAACCATTCAGCAATCGTTAACTTAACCGATGAACCGTCAGAAAACTTTTTTAGATCCTGAACTGAACCTTTACCAAAAGTTGTTTCCCCAACTAAAGTGGCTACTTTATAGTCCTGCAAAGCACCAGCGACGATTTCCGAACCTGAAGCACTACCTTTATTAACCAAAACTACCGTTGGGATATCCTTAAGCCTCGCCAGCCGATTGGCCTGATGGGCAATTTTTGTTCCATTGCGCAGTTGTTCATAAACTACTACTTCACTGTCAACCCATTCACCGGCAACTTCAATTGCGGTATTTAAAAAGCCACCGGGATTATTCCTTAAATCCAAAATTATCCCTTTGGGACCAGCCGCTAAAACTTCCTGAATGGTTTTATTCCAATCAGCTAAAGTATTTTCATTAAAATAAAGTAACTCAATATAGGCGATGTTCCCTTCTTTAAGCTCAAAACTTTTATCCTCACCTGCTGGTGTTGGTTCCGTACTTTTTCGGGAAAATTTTACACTATCAATTTCAATTTTTTCCCGGGTAATAGAAACTTCCTTTGGCTCTTCATCACCATTGCTTAAAACTGTCAGTTTAACTTGCGTCCCTTTATTGCCCCGGATGATGCTGACGGCATAATCCAAGGCAATACCGGCAGTATCAGCACCATCAATGGCTAAAATTTTATCACCAGCCCGCAAGCCGGCTTTATCTGCCGGTGTCCCGGGTAAAGGCGCAATGATGGTCAGACGGTCTTGTTTAATACCAATCTCGGCGCCAATTCCTTCAAAACTGCCGGCTAGCTCTTCTTCAAATTTATTGGAAATTTCCGGATTTAAAAATACCGAGTAAGGATCCCCAAGTGAAGCAACAATACCAGCCATGGCCCCGTAAAAAAGCTGGCTTTCAGGCACGTCAGACTTAACGTAATTATCTTTGACATAATTCCAGACCTGCCAAAATTCACTGAAATTGACGTCCTTGGTCAAAAAATCCGGTATTTCTTGAGTATGTTTAACTGTACCGCCTTCGACTTTAGCCTTCTGGCTTAGCTGAAACCGGCCAAAAATAAAACCGGCACTGAAAATTAAGACAATAAGAACAATCAAAGAATAAACTTTGATCAATCTAGAATTAAATTTAGATTTTGTTTTTTCGGTTTGATTTTGATTTAGTTCCATTTATTTTTAGAAATTAGGATTTAGGCTCTAGGCGCTAGGATTCAATACCTAATTGCCTAAAGCCTAAAGCCTAAATATCCTAGCACCTACTCAATCTTCCTAATCTTCGCCCCCACCTTGGCCAACCGACCGCATAAATCCTCGTAACCTCGCTCAATTGAATAGACGTTTCTTAAAATCGACTGGCCCGTGGCTGCTAAAAGAGCCACTAAAATTATAGTTGAAGGCCGTAAGGCCGGCGGACAGACAATCTCGTTTCCTTTCAATTTAGTCGGTCCGACAACATAAACCCGGTGAGGATCGGCTAACTCAACTTTAGCGCCTAATTTATTAAGCTCGGTATAATAAATTGCCCGATTTTCATAAACCCAGTCAAAAATTAAAGTTCTGCCTCTAGCTTGGGTAGCAATTGGCACAAAAAACGGCAAATTATCAATATTAATTCCCGGGTACGGCCGGGCATAAATCTTTTCATCAAGGGCCACTAGTTTACTTGGGGAAGTCTGAATATCAACCAACTTGGTTTTTCCGTTTCTTGCTTTGTATCTTTTAGTTATTTTGAATTTGAAACCCATTTTTTCCAGTTTCAAAAGTTCAAGCTCTAAAAATTCAATTGGGCAGCGTAAAATTTTCAGGCCAGAATTAGTCGTTGCCGCAATAGCTAAAAAAAGCATTGACTCAATCGGGTCTTCACTTAAAAAATAACTAATATTTTTATTAATATTTTTTTTGCCTTCAACTTCAAGAGTAGTAGTACCAATCCCTTTAATTTTAATACCCAGTTTTTCCAAAAAATAACAAAGGTCCTGAACCTGATAATTAGCGGAGGCAAACTTAATTATAGTTTTACCCGGAATTTTAGCAGCCGCCATTATAGCGTTTTCAGTCACGGTGTCACCAGATTCATACAAAACAATTTCCCCGCCGGGCTTTAAATTATTTGCTTTAACTTGATAATGTTTACGTAAAGTTTCAATATTAATACCAAAATTCTCCAACGCCCAAAGATGAGGCTTAACGGTCCGTTTGCCCAACCGGCAGCCACCCGGTTGCGGCACTAAAAATGATTTTTCATAATGAACCATTACGCCCAACAAAAATAAAACACTTCGAGTCTTAATCGCTGATTCATAGTTGATTGCCCCTAAATTGAATTTTTTTGGCGGCAGAATAACCACATCCCGATTATTAACCCACTTGACAGTCACGCCGATACTCTGCAATACTTCAATAATCCGATTTACTTCTTCAATTTTGGGCACATCTTTTAAAGTGGTTTTTCCCTGATTTAAAAGTGCCGCATTAAGCATTACTACTGCGGCATTTTTTGAGGTATTGGTCACCAGTGTGCCACTTAATTTTTGTTGACCAGTGATTAAATAATTACTCATCTTGGTGGTAAATAATTAAAAATTCTGCTAAAATTTAATTAACTTGGACTCAGTAATTTTACTATTTTAAGCTTATTTTTACAAGCCCCCTATGAAGCTAAGGCTTAGGCGATTCATCTATTTAACCTTTATTACGTTTTTTATAATTATTGTACCGGTTATTACCTTATACGCTGCCGGCTATAGTTACAATTTCAAAAAAAATAAAATTGAAAAAACCGGTATTCTTTATATCGAATCAAAACCAAAAGATGCCCAAATTTATATCAACGGTAAATATCAAGCCAATACTCCTAAACGTTTTAGCCGGCTTTTGCCTGACAACTACCAAGTTGACGTCGAAAAAACCGGTTATTATCCTTGGCAAAAAAAACTTGAGGTAAAAAGTAATTCAACTACCTTTAGTAAAAACATTGTTTTATTTAAAAAAAATCTGCCAATCAACATCATTGAAGGTCAAATTAATATTTTAAGTGTTTCCCCAAATCAAGAAAAAATGGTCTATTCGTTGCTTGAGCAAAATACCGAGGAATTAAGGCTAAGAAACTTAAAAAACCAACTAGATCTTTCAATCGAAAAACTTAATAGCCGAAATTATGACCAGCTTGAACCGATTGAATGGTCACCGGATCAAAGCAAAGTTTTACTAAAAGAAACAATTGGTGATTTCAACAAGTATTTAATTATTGATACTGAGACTTTAAAAGTCAATGAATTATTTGATATTACTCGTCTTAACTTCACCAAAGTTAACTGGGACACTCTTAATGGCACCTATCTTTATGGCTTAAGAAATGCCATTTTATACCAAATTGATTTAGTGAACAACTCAACTAAAACCCTGGTTTCTGCTAACATTGAGGATTTTCAAATCAAAAGAGAAGAAATTTATTATATTACGCGGGTCATTAATGAATCATTCCTCAATAGAAGTATTTTGGAAAATCAAACAGTAAGCAAATCGGAAAAAATCAAACTCCCTTCTCCTTCCCAATATACTCTTCAACCATCAAGCCAAAATTATATCGTCTTGTTGGACAAAAAAAATAATGACCTATTTGTCATTAGTCCAAAATCTTTTACCGATCAAGATATCAACCAAAATGTAATTCTGCAGGATCGGGCAAAAAAAATTATTTGGTCAAAAAACTTAAAACGACTCCTATATTACACTGACTTTGAAATTTGGACTTTTGATTTCGTGACGAGGCAAAAAAATCTAATCACTCGCTATGGTGAAACTATTAAACAAGCCTTCTGGTATACTGGTGAAAATTATATCATTTACCAAATCAATAACCAGATTAAAGTGATTGAGGACTCTCTTGACGAAGCCAAAAATGACATTCAATTAACGGACTTTTCGGAAATTGACTCAGTGACACTTGATAACACCGGCACCAATCTTTATTTCAAAGGTAAAGCTGGCAATCAAAGTGGCATCTACCAGCTAGCAATCCAATAGTTAATCTTACTTTAACAAAAAACCCACCAAAATGGGCTTTTTGAATTACCTGGTTAATCTAAAATTCTAAACTTTATTAACTTTATTAACTATATCGCTTTATTAACTCTATTACTTCTCTCTTCCCGCCACCAAATTACCAGCTTCTAATAAACTAGCAAACGACTCTCCCCCATCACCCCACCAGCCGGACAATATTTCAAAAGTCATTGAATTTTTGGCCACGTAAAAATTATTCACATCGGTAATTTCCAGTTCACCACGGCCAGAAGGCTTTAGAGTTTTAATGGCTTGCCAAACAGAATTATCATACATATAAACTCCAATTACCGCTAAATTACTTTTGGGATTTTGGGGTTTTTCTTCAATACTTTTAATTTTATCGCCTGCCAGTTCCGCAATGCCAAAGGACTCCGGGTTAGTTACTTCTTTAAGAAAAATCTTCGCTCCTTTTGGCTGGGATTCAAAATCTTTAGCCGCCTGACTGATATCATCTTCCAAAATATTATCACCCAGCATAACAACAATTTTCTTATCATCGGCAAAATCTTCACACAGACCTAAAGCCTGAGCAATCCCACCGGCTTCTTCCTGAACGGCATAAGAAAAATTAGCCCCAAATTCCTGGCCCGATTTCAGTAATTCCAAAAATTGACCCGCATGGCCTTTGCCGGAAACAATCATAATATCTTTAATTCCAGCTTTAACTAAAGTCTGAATCGGATAATAAATCATCGGTTTATTGTAAACCGGCAAAAGATGCTTATTTGTCACTTTGGTCAGTGGGTCTAAGCGTGAGCCAGTCCCACCAGCAAGAATTATACCTTTCATAAATTTTCCTATTTTCCTTTTAAGTTAAGAAATTTTTCTTTAAATCGCTTTCTTTAGCCTGACGAATCACTTCTTTTGAGGCTCGGCTTTGCTTGCTTTGCTCCAAACGTACAGCATTCATTACCGCCATCAAATAAACCAGCCAAAATCCGGGCTTAAAAGCCTCAATCTCCAGGCTAAATTTATAAACCAAGTCAGTTTTATTTTCATAAATCAGAACTGAACTATAATTTTCAAAAGTCTTGATAAAAACTAAATTATATTCTTTACCATCAAATTGAAAACAATAATTCAAAATATCAGTTCCTTCGGTCAAATAATAACCATTGATTAACTGGCTTAGAAATGATTGACTTAGTTTTTCGGCCAAAAGTTCACTAGACTTAATTACTCCACTGGGCCAACTTCCCGTAGCCAAAGGATAGTCTTTAATATCCTGAAAAAATTGTTTTAATTTATTATGAAAACCAAGTTGATTTTCCAGTTTTAGCCTTTCTTTTTTAACTTTTTCAATATCATCCCGGATAGTCTCAACATACTGATTATGTTTTCCAATTAATCTTCCAATGATTTCTTGGGTATTTTTGCGAAATAACCCTAGCTCCGGAATAACGATATTAGATTCACTTTTAATCCGAGAAAAAATACTGGCAATAATTGTGGGCAAAAGAAGAATAAAAGCCCAAAGCCATTCTTCACTGTAAAATAAATATAATGATAAGGGCAAAGTGATTAAAGCAACCAACCAAAGAAAAATTACGATATAGCCACGGATTGTTTCGGGAATTAACTCATCTTCCGAACGGCTAATATAATAAACTAGAAAAGCCAAAATGCCGATAACAAAAATCCAACCAGGAATATACATAATTTATTTAAAGGAATTAAATATTTTTTAAATAATCTTCTAGCGCCTCCTGCCACTCCCTCATCGGTTCCAATTTGGTGTTGACCAGCATCGCATACTTGGGTCGCTTGGCGGGCTGGGGAAATTCGGAGGAACTGCAAGGCACGACTTTGGTTTTCAGACCTTTTAACTCAACTGCTTTTTTTGCTAAATCATACCAGCTGATTCCTTCAACTGGCGTTTCATTGGTTACATGATAAATGCCACAAGGTTTTTGGCGGTCAATAATTTCTCGCGTTCTTTTTGCCAAATCCTTGGCATAAGTTGGCCGACCAAAATGGTCATTTACTACTTTCAATTTACGCTGATTTTGAGCTTTTGTCAAAATTCTTTTAACAAAATTTTTGCCACCATATTCGCCAAAAAGCCAAGAAGAACGAATCAAATAATACATTTCGCAATTTTGCTGTAACTGCTGCTCGCCCAACATCTTCGAAGCGCCATAAGCACTAATGGGATTAGGCAAATCCTCCTCTTTATAGCCATTTTGATTTTCACCACTAAAAACATAATCAGTGCTGTAATGGACCAAAATTGCACCAAGCTCTTTGGCCGCTTTGGCCAAGTAGCCAACGCCATAACCATTAACCGAGTTAGCCAGCTCCTTATTTTTCTCGGCACAGTCAACATCAGTGTAAGCCGCGGCGTTTAAAATTAAAGTTGGCTTAAGCTTGGCTAATTTATTACTTACTTGATTTTCATTAGTGATATCCAAATCAGCCGAATCCCAAAGAATTGGATTTTGGTCGGCAAAAACTTCGGCCAGAGCATGACCGAGCATTCCGTTGGCACCTAAAATTAAGATTTGTTGTTCCATTTTTTGAAATCATTAATAATCTTCCGATGATCAAAGCCAATATCTTTAGGCAGCTTATTTAAAGGAAAAAAATTGTGCGCTGTTGATTCCCGATTGCCTTTCAGTCTACTATTTATCGACTGACAGAAATAGGCTAAAGAGACAGTATGATAGCGCGGATCACGCTTCGGATCAGAATAAACACCAAATAGTGTATAACTTTTTATTTTAAGATTAGTTTCTTCAAAAATTTCACGCTTTAAGGCCGTCTCAACCCTTTCACCATATTTAACATGGCCACCGGGCAGAACCCAAAAACCAACAAAAGGAAAATAATTTCTTTTGATCATTAAGACTTCACCTTTTTTATTAATAATCAAGCTGTCAACGGTTAAAATTGGTGTTTTCGGCCTATTTACAGACATATTACTTTTTCCAAGCTTGGGCTAAAATTTTGGCCAGGTATTTCTTAAACCGAAGCTGCTGCGCGATGCTATTAACTAATTCTAAATTAATATAAGATGAAAAATAAAATTGAGGAATATTTTTAACGTAATCCAGATCAGATAATTTTTTGACTGCATGCCAGCTTAAACCATTAGGTAAAACGGCACTGAGATGATTACAGCCAACTTTATATTGAGTTGCCAATTGCTGGCTTAATTTGTAATCTTTTGGGCAGCGGCGGCGAAAATACTCCAAATGGGATAAATCGATACAAACACCACCGGCATTCTCAAAAATTTTAAAGTTCTTGATTCTGGCTTTACCATTATTATTCTCGATAAAAATTTTAGCCCGGTGTTTTGAATTTTTAAAATATTTTAAAAAGTACTGATAATGAGTGGTAAAAACTTTTGTCCCATACTGATTAACAAAAAAATTAATTTCTGATTCTCTCATGTCTTGACGAAGATGAACATGATAAATTTTTTTTACTTTGGTTTGAGACAATGACTGATAAATTTCTTTCCTTTCCAAGTATCCAGCTGCAGTCAAAAATAAAGAAATTTCCTTTAACCCGAGATTTCTGACTTCAGCCATCATTTTTCGCCAATCACCGGCATAAGTCACAACTGATGGATAAATTCTTTTTAAAATTTCCGCTTCAGTCATTAGCAGCTTTCTCCCCCATATTGCTTTTTGTAATACTTCTGATACTCGCCGGACTTAACTTTTTGCCACCAATCTTGATTCTCTTGATACCATTTAACTGTTTGCGTTAAATACTCGTCAAAGTCGTGCTCTGGCTTGTAACCCAATTCAATTTTAGCTTTTGACCAGTCAACCGCATATCGCCGGTCATGAGCTGGCCGGTCTTTGACAAATTCAATCATGGTTTTGTCTTTGCCTAAAATTTTCAGAATTTTTTCAATGATTTGCAGATTATTAATATCGCTAGCCATCCCGCCAATACAGTAAGTCTCGCCGATTTTGCCTTTTTGCAAAATTAAATCAATCGCCCGGCAATGGTCAGTAACATAAATCCAGTCACGGACATACAAGCCATCACCATAAATTGGCACTTTTTTTTCGGTCAAAAGGTTAGTAATAGCCAGCGGAATAAATTTCTCCGGAAATTGATAAGGCCCAAAATTATTTGAGCAATTAGAAATAGTAATCGCTAACTTATGCGTATCAAAATAAGCCCTGACTAAATGGTCAGAACCGGCCTTACTGGCCGAATACGGACTATGAGGATTATAAGATGTACTCTCATTAAACTTTTCTTTGGAGTCCAGGCTTAAAGCGCCAAAAACTTCATCGGTAGAAACATGATGAAAACGTTTGTCATGCTCTTTAGCGGCATCAAGTAAAATCTGAGTACCCATTACATTGGTTCTGACAAACTCGGCGCAGTCAATAATTGAGCGGTCAACATGCGACTCAGCCGCAAAATGAACCACTATATCACAATCCCGGACTAAAGGTCCCACCACATCAATATTACAAATGTCACCTAAAACAAATTTGTAATTGGGGTTATTTTCTACTGCTTTTAAATTTTCTAAATTACCGGCATAAGTCAGCTTATCAAGATTAATAATCTCATCTTGAGGATGATTTTTTAACCAGTAATGGATGAAATTGGAGCCGATAAACCCAGCTCCGCCTGTTACTAATACTTTCATATTTTCAGTAAATTAAGCGAGTTAAGCGAGTTCGGCAAGTTAAGTTTCTTAACTCACTTAGTTTACTGAACTCGCTGAACTTGCTAAAAAATTATTATAAACTCCCCTTAATCTTCTCAGCATACTCAGCCATTTCATTCTCACCATATTTCTTCGTTGGCCCAAAGCCAGCTAAACCATCATCTTTAAAACGAGGGACTAAATGGACATGAAAATGAGGCACGTCAACTCCAACGACAGACACAACCACAAAATCAGCTTTAAGCGCTATTTTTATGACTTTCATTAATTCCTTAGCTTTAGTGAAGATATAAGCCACTAGTTCATCAGGCGTATCAGCCATCATCCGATAGTGTTCTTTGGGAATAAGCAAAACATGGCCATAATTCACCGGATTAATATCCAAAAAAGCCAGGACTTTATCATCTTCATATACTTTTGCCGCCGGAATTTCCCCAGCGATAATTTTACAAAAAATGCAATCCGCTGCCATATTTTAGGTCTTAATCTTTAGAAAGACAAAGTACTCGTCTTCCAAAACTTTAACAAAATATTGCTCATCAATCAAGTCCCCCCTACGACCATAATTTTATCTTCTACTCATCCCGGCCCATCATTTTTAACAAATTGGTTAATTTATACTCCAATTTCTCATACTCGGTCTGGGAATGATGAATTTTATAATCAGGTAATAAAATAAAAGTGTCATCAATGTTAACCAGAAGATTTCTTTCTAAATTTAAATTATCAATAAAAAACTCCATATCACTAGACAAAATATAAATAGTATCTTTTTTATATAAACCCCTTTTCGCATCTTCAGTTTCTTTTTCAATAACATTATTAAGTCCCTTGATCGGCCGAGCAAAATATCCATTATTTACAGTCAGATGATTTTGGGCGGCATACAAGGCAAAATCCATGTAATTTCGGTGATGGATAACCGGTATAAATGAAATGTGCTTATAATCTTTAGCTAGACCTTCCCAGTCACGAGAAATTATGTGGTTTGACCATTTTTTTCCTTCAAATACTTTGCCCCTTTCCACCAGCATATTACTTAAATCAAATAATTGAAAAAATACTGCTAAAAGCAATATGGCCAAAGCTATCTTATACTTAGTCACTTTCAAAATATAAAAAGATAATAATAACAGCAGATAAAAAACCGGCCAAAATAATCTGCCCGAAGAACGCACAGCGCCTAAAATATTATTGGCAAAAAACTCAGGTAGTTGAACATTGATTATTACCTTTGAATTAAACGTAACGACATTGCTGATTGCCAACAAAGTCAGAATTAAAGCGACTACGATGATCGGCCAATTTCTTTGAATAACTTTAAGTAATATCTTTCTTTTAACCGCCGCCAGAAACGATAAAACTAACAAAAATATAATACCAACTCCTAAATAGTTAAAGCCTTCAGCCTGATATTCAGTGATTGGCAGACTATGAATTATGCGGGAAAAAACCAACGGATTAACTAAGGCATTAAGATTCATCGAAAACTGACCATAACCGCCTCCAAGGGCAAAATCACCCATAAAATAACCTAGGGCGTATGCAATTAATGATATTAAAATTATTTGGCTAGCAAAAAAAATAAAAGCCTTCGATAGTTTAATTTTTTTATAAACCAATAAAAGCATAATGATATCGGCAAACACCAAAAAAACATTCATAAAAAACAAATAGGGATGAACTAACAAAGATACCACCAATAATAAACTCCAATAAAACCACTGAATCTTTTCGTGAGGTCTTAATAATAACCAGAGGGCCGATAAAATCAACCATTGGCCGCCCAAGGCAAGATGACCGCCAATTCTAAACAACATAATTGGACTCAATAAAAAAAGGACTGACCCCAAAATAGCCAACGTCTTTTTCTTAATAAAATTTTCTATAAGCAAATAGCCAAATATCGCCTGCAGGATAAAACAAATGAGCATCCAAATACCAAAGTACTGAAATTGCCCAGGCAAAACGCTGCTGAGTAACTTTAATGGCATTGCCAGTATTGGTATTGAGTCAGTAAATATTACTGGGACACCCACCGGATAGCCATAATTATTTGCCACACCAATTGGAAAAGACCAATCAGAGTAACGATACATTTCCCAACCAACATAATACTGGACTAAATCTGGCTCATCGGTCGCCAATAACCATGCGTAGTATTTCGGATTTAAAACTTCAGAATACAAAATCAAAAAAAATATTAAGCCAAGGAGTAAAGAAATCAATATTGCAGCAATGTTTTTTTGCTTATTTAATCCTGGGGGCATAATTGACGATTGATTAGACTAAAAAGGCTAAGAAACCAGTAAAATTGGCCAAGCGACTCCTAAATAAATTAATAACGGTATAAGAATAAAAATTACAGCAATAATTTTATTTTTAAATCTTTGCCACCACCAACTATAAGATATGGCCGTTAACAGCGGAAAGGTAAAATAAATAAAAGCAGCCTTAGCTACTCCCCTCTCAAGATAAGGAAACCGCAAATTGTTATAAATAAGCGCAGCTAAACCAGCAAAAAACAAAATCATTAGAAAAAATTTATAATAATCAATTTCTTTATTTCTTATCACTAATAAAGCCTCGCCAAAAAATCCAACAAACCAAATTAAGGTAATAAAAAAGCCCACCCGATTGATTAGCAGCATTGATTGCCATAGATTGGCTGTTGTATAGCGTCCATTATTGACTAAAATTTTTTGTTCGACTGGTATTGAATTTATCTTATCGACATTATTAAATAAATTATAATAATCACCAAAAGAATCACCCAGCAAAATGGAAAAAAATGATTGCGGCTGGCTATACCAGTAAGGGTAATCAAAAAAAATCTTATAGTTGATCTTCCTTAAATATTGCCAGCCATCACTCTTTAATATATTTTGCTTGTTTTGTCTTTCATACAAATTAATGGAAAAAGCCTCACCAAATTTATTTTGTTTATATATAAACCAAGGAATATTAATTGCTCCTACTATAAAAATTACAAAAAAGATATAAAGCAAAAAATATCTTTTTTTATTAGCAACAAAATTAAAAAGCCAAATAATAATAGCAACTAATAAGATGATAAAGGCAGTCAATTTGACTAGGGTTGCTAAACCTAAAATGATAGACCACCAAATCACAAGTTTCTGCTTATTTTTTGCCAATAACTGCCAACGACAAAATAAGATAACTAACAAAATGATCAAAACATGAACCAAAATTTCATTATTTACATAAACTGATAATTTTATTCCAACAAAAAAAATGGAGAATAAAAAAACATTCAACAACGCTAACCATTTATTTTTCTGACTGTAATCATAAGCCAGCAGCCAGACCAGAAATAAAAAAATAAAATAAAAAAATACATTTAAGCTTTCCCACCAATTCAGGCTATCATTTTGAAAAAACTCACCAATTTTAGACCAGCCAGCAAGAATTAGGTAATAAAGCGGCTCATGCCAGGATAAATATGTCTCTTCAAAAGTCGGTAACCGTTGCTTTTCTAAAATTGTTTTAGTATAGGCGATATGCGCCCCGCCGTCATCTGCCCACCAGGTATTATAATTTCTGAGGTTGTTAAAAGAAATAAATAAAGTTAGCAACAAAATAATAAACAGGAGCACTAAATATAGTAGATTTTTTTTGAGAAATAACGAGGTATTTAACATAGTTTATCCAGCAAATCACAGGCTCGCCTATTAGATTAAAAAATGGCAACTAGGTTTTTACCATATAAAATACAAAGTTTTTATCTTCAAAAATTTTAGTATAATATTGCTCACTGATTAAGCTAGAAGGAATCTCGATTGTCCCTTCCTTACCACCCAAAGGATAATCGTCAAGCCAGAAAAAAATCGGATAATTTTGATTACTCTTGTATAGCAACAAGGCATCAATTGGTTCAAAAGGTGAATTTCGGAGATTTTTGGCAAAATCTTGCGGACTTTTACTGACGGCCAATCCAGAAATAAAATAATAGCGCTGCGAAAAATTAGCCGCCGGGTGAGAAAAATGAATATTATAACTAATATAATAATCAAACGGTAGATAGGCGGAAAGTTGGGGCACGCCGCTGGACAGTATTGTCAGTTTTTCAAGATCAGGGACATTTTTCAGTTCTTCAATTAAATTAACAAGCTCTTCCCTTAAAGGTTGCTTTGTGGTTATCAATTGATTTCGCACCATTGGGCTATCAATAAAACTACCGCCTAAAAGTTGGGTGGCTAAAATTAGCCAAGCCAAAACAAAAATTGCTGAATGCCAATTTTTATAATTCAGCTTAGTTTCTAAAAATTCACTGAGACCATAGGCAGCGCTAATAGCCAAAACAGCGCCACCAAAAAATACAAACGGTTTATCCGGCAAAAATGGCGCTTGCCGAAAAGCAACGGTAATTAAACTAATAAATTGCCAAAGGTAAAGAGAAACTAATATTGCCCCCAGCGCTTTGAAATGGGGCTTTGACCAATAAAAGATGATCGATAATAAACCGATTAGAGAAACTAAACCAAAAATTGAAAATTGAAAAAAGGGCAAGAATAAATCTAAACTTTGAATGGTAAAAAAGGCAGGCTGCCAATTTTCCAAACCAAACTTCAAAGAAGAAATTAAAAGTGGCAAAGTATAAGGCAAAGAAATTAAAATTACTAAAGCTCCGACTAAAAACAAGCGGCTATAATAATACCAAATCTTGGTTGGCGTCAATAATTTAAATAAGGCAACCGCTAAAACTAGAGGAAAAAACCAAAAGTAAAAAGTTAAAAATAACAAACCGCCACTAATGCCATAAAATAAAATCTTTTTAACATTTAATGATTTGAAGTGCAAATCACAAAGTAAAAAAGCTAACCAAAAAACAATTAGAACAGCGGAAATAAACTCATAAGGCTTAGTAATCACTGTAGTCCAATCGGCAACGACAAAAACTAGAGCCGGCGCTAAAACTAATTTCCACTTATTGCTGCTTGCCTTATCTGAATTCTGCTGATCGGCCAAAGTCTTAAAGGTGTAACTGAACCAAAAATAGACTAAAAAAGGTAGGATAAGTAAAACTATGGCTACTCCCAATTGGGCGGCACCAACGCCGTTTAATTTAAATAAAAAAGCTAAACCACCAATTAGCCAAAAATAAAGCGGCGGATAAAAAGGCGGCAAGCCACTATAAAAGAAATCAGAAAATGGTTGGCCGGAAGCGACTTTTTCCAAAAAAGCGGTAACAAAAATTTCATCCCCTTGCAGTCCCCACCAAGTTACTTTTGCCTGGTAAATTAAAACTAGATAAGTCGTAGCCAAAAAAACAGAAATTAAAGTTACCAATAGAATCGGTTTTTTTAGTTTAAAAAAGAAAATTAAACCTAGGCCAATAAATAAATAAAAAAGCAGTTTTATTACTGCTATCTGCCAAACCTCAGTTGGACTTAAAATAATATCCATAAGACTAATTTAGATTTTTGAAATTTTCGGCGGCGGCAATAATTTTTTTGGCTACCTGTATGGAATGGCCAGGCGTTAGACTAATTCCCGTTTCCCGACTGAGCATCATACCATCAACACCATCCAAAACTAGGTTGGTTAAGTCCAAAATTTCTGCCCGGGTTGGAACATAAGAGCTGACAATGCTGGCTAAAATTTGCGTCGCGACAATGACTGGTTTGCCAGCAGCTTTAGTTTGCCGGACAATTTCCTTCTGACTTATGCCCAAATTTTCAAAAGGCATGGTTAAACCTAAATCACCCCGCGCTACCATTATAATATCAGTCTCCTTAATAATTTCTTTAATATTTTTGAGCCCTAGCGGTGATTCAATTTTGGAAACGATCAAAGGCTGCCAATCTTTCGTCGTGACTTCAGCCAGTAATTTTTTGGCTTTTATTAGATAATCACGGCTATTCACAAAGGAAAAAGCCACCCAGTCCGGCTTAATCTGAGCTAAATTTTTAATATGATTCAAGGTTTTTTCATTGAAATGGTCAAGTTGGTCGATTTTTTCACCAATGTTAATCCCCTTCATATTAAGGATGGCATTGGTGTTTAAAGCCCGCGCCTTAAAACTGTCCTGATCGACTATTGAAGTTACAACAAAAGCAATCTCCCCGTCCGCTAAAGTAAAAATTTGTCCCTTTTTGACCAAAGTACCAACGGCGGGAAAAGCCACTGGCACATACTCCGCCAGATCGGGAGAAAAATCTTTGCTGGCAAATGTCAGCTCCTGATCTTTAACTACTGGATATTCTTTGGCGGCAAAATCACCCAGCCTGACTTTACTGCCCGGCAGGTCAGCCAAAATCTTAATTTTATTTTCCAAACCAAGTTTAGCAATTACTGGACGGGCAATATCAATTTTCGTCTTTAATTCTTGAGGAGAGCCGTGAGCAAAATTGTAACGCAAAACCGTAGCGCCAGCCGTTATAATTTCTTCAATTTTATTGGCCGGGTAAGAACTTTTGGAAATTGTAGCAATAATATACATTTTTTTTAACCACCCGTAGTTACTTCTTTTGGCCACTGATATGGTACTTCCGTTGAATTCCAGGCAACCCGATATTCATCAGGTTTTTCATAATCATACTTTTCGGTGGGGAGATTAATGATTTTGGCTTGTTCACAATCAATGGCAGTAAAGCCATGGTAAACGCCGACAGGAATTTTTAATAAGATGTGTTCACCAGCCATTTCTGGTTCACTTAAGATAAATTCCTGAATTTTACCTTTAGTGGGTGAATCCGGTCGCGGATCATAGAGAACGACTAAGGCCTTACCTGCCACACAGATGAAATGGTCGGTTTGTTTTTGATGATAATGCCAACCTTTGGCCACGCCGCGTTTGACACCAGTCAGATATACCTGGCCAAATTTTTCAAAGACTTCATCGTCGTTTCTTAGCATCTCCATTAAAAATCCCCTTTCATCCGGAATGACTTTCAATTTTTTTATTTTGGATCCATCAATCATACTGGTTAACTGTTAATTGTTAATTGTTGTTATAATACCGCTTAATATGGCAACGATCAAGAACCAAATGGGATTAAACCAGTTAGTCGCAAAACCAGGAACTAAATATTCAATCAGTAATAAAATCAAAAAAATTATAAGACTAAAATGAAAAATGATTTCCGCTATTTCCCGAAAATGGCTATCTTCTCTTTTAAATAATTTAAATTTCATCGACTTAAAATTATTTTCAAGCTTTTAATCCTTAGCTCTCCCCCACCACCGGTCGGATCGGTGGCAATCAAAAATCGCCGGACATTTTTTTGCTGATAAATTTTAGTTAAATCAAAAGTAAAAACCGCTTCCTGGAAACCTTCTTCACTTTCAGCCAAATCACTAATAACCAAAGGCTTTTGTGGATCATAACCCCAGCCTGGTCCGGTTTGACCGCCCAGGCCAGTCAGTTCCAAACCCGCCTCTTGGTAAACCAAACGGACCTGAGCTTTGGTAAACCAAGGCATTGACCTCAAATCAAAATAGACCGGAGATTCCAAAACTGTTTGGTAATCAGCATTTAATTTAACTCGCACTGCCGGACCCAATTGAGTAATCATTGTCTGATCTTTACCTAACTTCATTTCAACGACCAATTCTCCGCTAGAAGGAATATTTGTATTGACTAGCCAAAGCAAAAGACCACCGGAAGCCAAAATTAGTAAAATAAAAGTTATTTTTTTAAACATAGAAAAATCAAAAATTAATAATCAAGAATTAAGGGTTCCCTTAATTCTTGATTCCAGCCCCTTGATTCTCAACTCGGTACAGCACTTCCTGGCCAATATTCTTAATCGGCTCTAACTTCAAACCATTATCAAATTCCAGCGTTGGCTCCGGGCCCAAAGCATAATAATAAAGAGGCACTACCTTTGTCAAATCGGGCAAAATTGTCAGCAGCTCTTGATTTAATGACAAAGCGTCAAAAGTATGAATGACTTTACGCTCCGGAAAAAACACTTTGTCTTTGCGGACAGTGACAATAACCGAACCCGGCTCAGTTAGATTAATCACTTCCTGAGCCGTTTGTTTATAAGTGTAAATCCGCTCGCGCACCGGCAAAATACTATCTGGCTTAGCGGCTAAAACCAAGCAGGCCGAAGGATAAAATAAAGCTACCAGCAACAAAGCCAAAACTAAATTCTGCCAGCGGTTTTTTAAAAAATTAGTCAAAACGAGTAAGCTCAAAGCGACAAACGGCAAAGCTAAAAGATAAAGCGGCAACCAATAACGGACATAAGACAAACCAAGGGTGTTAAGATGAACCGTCAGTAAATCCGAGAATTGCCAGCTCCCGTAGTAAATGATTAGCCAGCCAAATGAAAACAAACTGAATAAAATATAGCCAAAGATTTCAATTTTCTGTCGGCCTTTTTGGGTCAAGAAAGCCACTAAACCCAAAATAGCCAAAAGTGAAAACCACCAAAGCCGGCTTAGATAATGAGTCCAAAAATTATAAGCGGCCAAAGCGGGATGAAAGCCAAAAGGCAGAATCACTGATTTAACCATCTGACAACTTTGGCAAACTCCTGATTGATTATCCTGAAGTTGGCTATAACCAGAGGTTAAAAAATCGCCAAACAAAATCCGCTGCTGATAAAGGCTGGGCAAAAAGACTAAAAAAGCAATAGCCAAAAATAAAATTAAGTGTCTAAGTTTTAATTTCCCCTGCAAATAAATTATAACTACTAAATAAACCACGATTAACCAAATAATTTCTGATGGCCGAATTGATAAAGCTAAACCCGCAAAAAAAGCCGCCAGTAAAGTCTGGCTGATTTTCAATTTCTGCCCTTGGAATAGAAAATAAATACTTAGCAGGATCAAAGAAATGAAGGTGACATTGGGCAACATTGAGGCAACCGAATAATACCACCAGGCTGGATGAGCCAACATTAAAATTGCCGAAATTAAAGCAATTTTTTCATTAAAAATCCGTTTGCATATACCAAAAAAAGCTAAAACTCCCAAAATGGAAAAAAGCGGGGTAAAATAGATGATTGCTTTAAGACTAAAAATTTTGGCTAAAGTCCCGTAAAGCAGAATTAAACCTAAAAAACTGCCCGGTACTAAAGAACCGTCAGTTCGGACATTGAAACTCCGGGGGTGATTTGATTTTTAGCCACTGTATTTAAGGGTTCAGCCAAAAAAAGCTGGCCAGTCTGGGCATATTCTTTCACCCAAAAATAATTGGCAGTTTCATCCGGCCAATCAAACCGCGGGTCAAGATTAGTGTTAATTGTAAGCGGCGTTGCTAGATATAAATAAACCCCGCCAAAAATAATGGCTATAACGATTAAAATAAAGGTTGGTTTAGTAAATATGTGATTCATAATTCTTACTTGGTGATTCTAACCTCATTATAGCAAAAAATCACCCTTTTGTGCTAAAATGTAAGGATGGAGGAAAAAATCGGTCAACTTAAATATTTAGTGATAAGTGTCATACTTTGTCTGGTATTGATTTTTAATTTTCTCAATTGGAGCAACCAAATTATTGGCCTGGGTTTTGGCCTAATCTACCTTTTATTTTATAGTTTTATTTTTGGCTCAATCTTCATCAACAAAAAGGGCTGGCAAATTATTTTTGGCCTGCTTTTTTTATTCGCCCTGATTGCCGTTTTGGGCGCCGTAGCAATTTATTTTTATGAACTCAATGATTATTTATTTATTCTTTTAATCCTTTTAATTCCCCTGATCTTAGTTACTCCCTATTATTTGGTCCAACCCAAAGAAAAATTTTCTTTGAAAAAAACCATCAAAAAATACTTGGATAAATTTGACCAGCGGCGGGAGCCAAAAACTAATTTTATTTTAGTGATTGCCTACCTGGCTTTGATCTCTTTGGCTTTTGCTTTTTTAATTAAAGGCCAGACCACCGAGTCAATTCAGGCACCCTGGCAAGTGGTTTCTTCCAAATTCCTGCCGGTTTATTTTCTATCCAGCTTTGTTCTTTTAACTTACCTTTTTCGTTCCCGCCGGACCAAGCTGCCTTTGATTTTATTAGTTATTCACACATTTTTGAGCAGCACGGTGGCTTTGCTGGTCTATAAAATTGGCTACGGTTTTGATCCTTTTATTCATCAGGCTACCGAAAGGATTATTGCCCAAACCGGAACCATCTGGCCTAAACCTCTTTATTATCTTGGCCAATATGCCATAGTAGTCTTTTTTCATAAATTAACCACTTTAGACATTGCTTTAATTGATCGGATCTTAGTGCCGAGTCTTTTTTCTTTATTCCTGCCAACGATTATTTTTTATACCTTCAGCCACTGGGTGGAAAAAAAGTTTGCCTTAATCTTGGCCTTGGCGGTTTTGGTTATTCCCTACTCCGGTTTTATTATGACCGCCCCCCAAAATTTAGCCAATCTGATTTTCATTCTCACTATTATTTTGTCGCTGCTTTATTACAAAAACCAAATCAGCCCCATCATTTTATACCTTCTGACCTTAGCTACCATTGCCATTCATCCCATGGCTGGCATTCCCCTATTGATTGCCGTATTTTTGCTGAATTTATTCAAATTCCTTTACACCAGCTACATTAAATATTTAAGTCTTTACTTTTTTTCCGCCCTGGTCTTTGTCATCTTTTTGCCTTTGGCTTTTATCAGCAATGGTTCCACCCTGAATCTAAAACCGGTTTTCAAGCTTTCTGATTTTAAATGGTTTGGCTGGATTGATAAATTTGATTTGCCGCTAAATTTGGTTTATTTGGTCAATGCAAATAAAATAATTCTTGCCAGCCTAATTATTATAATCGGTCTAGTTTATCTTGCTAAAAATAAACTGCTAAAAAACAACGCCGGCTACCTGATGGCAGCTTTGATTATCGTTGTAGATTTTGTCATTACCAAATACTTTCTGGCCTTCCCCGACCTCCAAGATTATGACAAAAATTTCTTTGTCGCCCGGCTAGCAATTATTGCTTTCTATATATTGCTGCCTTTCTTTCTGCTTGGCCTTTATTTCATTAGCAAAAAATTATATCAGCATGATTTTTACACCCGCCTGTTGCTTATTTTAGTTTTAGCCGGCAGCCTAACCATTTCTTTGTATCTTTCTTATCCCCGCCTAAATCAATATGAACCAGCCAAATTCTTTAGTGTTTCGGCTTCTGATATCAAAGCTGTTGATTTCATCGAAAAAAGCGCCGCACCAAACCATCTGGTTTTGGCTAATCAGATGATTGGGGTAACGGCAATCAAAGAATTTGGATTTAAAAAATATTATAATAATCAATTTTATTATTCCATGCCCATGGGTAGTCCGCGCACTTTTTATGAATACTACTTGGAAATGATTTACCAAGGTGCCAAAAGAGAAACTATGGAAAAAGCGATGAATGAAGCCGGGGTCACGGAAGCTTATTTTGTTTTGAATCAATACTGGAATAATTCAACTAAAATTGCCAAGCAAGCAACAGAATCAGCCGATAAAATTTACGATATTGATAATGGCAAAATTTATATCTTTAAATATGTAAAATAAAAGAGAATATTACACACTTTATTGTGTATTACAAAAAAAGTATGATATAAGCCATACTTTTTTTCATTTTGTCTTATTTTAGCTAAAAATATGCCTTTTACCCTTGACAAAGCCAAAAATAATCCTACAATGAATATTCACTAGCCCCTTATCAAGGGCACTTTCGTAACAAAGGGAGGTACAAGAAAATCATGGACATAAATGAGTTGCTGCAGGAAATCGGCGAGTCACAACCAGGGCTTGCTAAAAGATTCAGGCAAGTCTTTACGACGGTACAAGAAGGTCTCAAGGATAGGTGTCCAAATTCGCCAGAATTAGCCTGGGCCATCAGGGCCATTCTCCCTCGGGAAGAAGCGAAACCGGGCCAAAGTGAAAAAGATCGACCGCTAGTCAAAGGCCAAAACCTTTGGGCTTTGCTAGTCGAAATCTATCCCAGCCACGCCACCAACTCGCCTGAACTCGATATCAGCGCCCTACTCAACCGGTGGCTACCAATGATTGGCGCCTTGATCCACATCAATCGAAAGCGATCAAAGCCAATCTGCTGATAATGCTTCTAGTGATTCCACCAAGACATTGATCTTGGTGGCTCTTTTTTATTCTGGTTTGAATTCTGGTTCTATCTTTAAGTTGACAATTTCCTATAATTAAGCTATAATAAAAAATCAAGACCCATCGTCTTGACCCAGCAATGATTTGCTGGTAGTTCCAAACCCGGCAAGCAACAAAGCGAAGGAGGTTCCAATGCAAGGTTGGTATTTGGTAGTTGATGTAACACCGGAGCAACTTGAGGCGATGCGAGGCAAACTCGAACCGGTTATTCGGGCCGCGCTCGAAGAACTCCACCTCACGCCGCGCGTGGATGACACGAATGCAGCGGGTAAACCCGGACTCAACATCAACTTCGTCACCGGCTGATTCGTCATCGGCTAAAAGGAGGCACCCTATGCAAAAGCTAAAGCGCACATTCGACGGATTAGCGGCAGGTTGCCCCTGGCTACCCAGTCTCCTCCATGACCTGCCAGGAGCCTTTACCCGGGAAAGCGAAGAAATCCTCTGCGACGGAATTGTTGCTCTGACCAGCGAAGACCCCCAAGACCATTTGGTCGGGGATGATCTCTGGAATGAGTTACATCGACAGTTCCCCGCCGGCGACGACATCAATTTCCTCGGCCTGGTAGGCGCACTGGAAGAAAAACTCAGCTACATCAAGGCTATGGCAGCCAGATGTGCTGATGCGGCTGCCGATGCAGAACCTGAGGAGACTACCGTCGTTCTCGTCGGCTGAGACAGCCCCCTGCCCTCCCTTGGCACTACTGCCTAAGGGGACGACCATGCACTCGCGTGGTCGTCATTTTCTTTAGCAACATTTTTTCTGAAAAGCCAAAGCTAACTGGCCGGCTTCGGTCATATCCTTACCCAAAGCAATAAAACCGTGATTTTTCAAAACTAAAAAATTATTATTTTCTAAAATAGACAAAGCTTGTCTGACTAATTCGAGGCTGCCATAAGGGGCTTCTTTTTTGGTTTGCGGGATATTTAATTTTTTCGCCTGGGCTAAAATTTGCTGACAGTGGCCATGAAAGATGGCATTAACTTCCACTCGCTTCTGATAAAGGGCAAAATGAAGCATCGTTTCCGAAGATGGCTCCATTACCCCTTCAGCTTGAATAATTTTTCTTTCAAAATCACAATTAAAGATTTTGACAAAAGATTGATTAGTTAAATCTTCTTTGGCTTTTAGGCCTGCGCCGGTAATAATAAAAATGTTTTCTCCTTCTTTTAGGCGAAAACTGAGATTCCCGGCTGAGCAACCATCGTAAACCGGCGCCAAATTAGACTGGTGAAAATCCTGGCACCATTTGATTAGTTCAATAATTCTTGGATCTTGGGGCGCTTGCTTTTTTATAAATTCGGTTTTAAATTTTACACCGGGATACACCATAGAAATTAGGTTGTAGGTAGTAGGTTGTAGCAGTTAGAATAATTTGCTGATTGCTTTTTCATTCGCTTTGATTATTCCTTTCTCGGTAATGATACCAGTGATATATTTTGCCGGGGTAACATCAAAAGCCGGATTAATTGCCTCTGACCCCGGTGAACAAACTAAAATTCTTTCAATTTTTCCGGCCGAGTTTGGTCCGGTCTGGTATAAAACTTCGTCTTCACTGCGTTGTTCAATGGGAATTTCTGTCCCACTTGGGCAATTCCGATCAATCGTTGAAGTTGGCGCGGCAACATAAAATGGCACGTCATAAACTTTAGCTACAATCGCTTTTTCCAAAGTCCCGATTTTATTGGCCACGTCGCCATTTCGGGCAATCCGGTCAGCACCAACAATCATTAAGTCCACTTTATGCTGGCTCATCAGATAAGCCCCGGCATTATCCGGAATAATCTTATGAGGCACGCCTTCATTTTTTAATTCCCAGGCTGTCAATCGTGCCCCCTGGCTGCGCGGCCGGGTTTCGTCAGTGTAGACAAAGATTTTTTTGCCTGCCCGGTGAGCCGTGTAAATTGGTGCCAAAGCACTGCCCCAGTCCACAAAGGCCAGCCAGCCGGCATTACAATGGGTTTCAATCTGAAAGCCGTCTTTAATTAATTCATTGCCATACTCCCCTATTTTTCTGCCATTTTCAGCATTTTCTAAAGCCAGCCTTTGCGCTTCATTCAAAGCCGCTTCAGTCGGCTGAGCGGAATTTTTTCCGGCTTGGTAAACCATTTTAGTCGCATAAAACAAATCATGAGCCGTGGGCCGGGTGGCTTCAATATCCGCTTTTGCTTTTTCTATAAATTGCCAAAAATTATCAGCTGGTGCTTCCAGAAATGCTTGAGCCAAGGCATAGCCAGCGGTTGCGCCGATGGCTCCGGCTCCCCTGACAATCATAGTATTAATCGCCTGACAACTTGCCAAATAATTTTTGGCTTCAAAAATCTTGAATTCAAAAGGTAATAAATTTTGCTCAATCAAAAAAACGGATGAACCCGCCATCCAGACTGTTTGATAATCTTTGCCTGCTACCTTCATAGCTATAATAATTTAATCAGCTGCTTTAAATAGTTACTGACCGAAAAATTCCGAACTGAAACAAAACAATTCTTTTTCAGCTCTTCAATTTTTTCCGGATGATTCAAAAAATATTCTAAAACCTCAATCAAATTTTTTTCATTACCCGGGGCAAAAGTAAAACCGTTGTAATCATCTTTGACAATTTCCGAAACACCACCGATATCAGCAGCAATCACCGGAACGTTGGCCACCAAACTTTCATCAATCACTTTGGGTGAATTTTCATAACAAAGTGAAGGCACAATCGTCAAATCAGCCTGGCGATAATAATCCGCTAATTTGTCCTGCTCAACGCGGCCAATCAACTGAAAACGATTATCATCTTGGGCTAATCTTTTCGCTTCTTCCATCACTCCCCCGCCACCAACAACAGTCAGCTGCCAATTTTGCGGTTTTACTTTTTTCAAAGCCTCAATCAAAAGTAAAACACCTTTGAATCTTTCCAGCTGCCCGACAAACAATAAATTAATTTTTCGATTTCTGATATCACCCAGTTCAATCTTTTCAACTTTTTTAAATTCCAAAGGATTAGGCATAATTAATTTTTTTGATTCATAGAAAAACCCCCGGGCCTGATAATAACCCAGCAACCAGCGCGAGGGCGAAATTACCACATCAGGATTACTAAAAAGTCGCTTAACCGTTTTTTCATAAACTTTATCCAAAACCAAAAAAGGTTTTTCCGCTCCAAAAATTATCAAACCTGACGGCCGGGAAAGCTGGACATCATGAACCGTATGAAAATGGCGGATGCCGACTTTACGAATCGCTTTGGGAATTAAATAACCCACACCTTTTAAATTATGAGTCATAACCACAGCGGGTTTTTCCTGCTCCAAAATCTTTTTCACCTGAGAATAACTGCTCAGATTAAAAACATCGATTGGATGCCACAACAAGCGCAACCAAACCGGCCGTTTATCAATATCCAAAAAAGAAAAAACATTTTTAGGCTTGATCCGGTAAATCGTCAATTTACCCTCTTTGGTCACTGCCTTTTGCCGGCCTAAAGTAATCAAAACTACCTCATGGCCCAAACTCAAAAGGCCGCGGACAATGATTTCCACTACCACTTCCGCCCCACCCCGCTTATAGGGCTTGTATAGGCTATGAATTAGGCAAATCTTCATATTTCCAGTAAATGATTGAAAACTATACCATAAACTATGGCTAGTACCCTGCTTTTTAATTTTAGCATTTTTTAAGACTTTCTGGAAAATCTTTTGGTAATATAAGTATCAAAAAACATAGCGTTTTTTTAAGTTATTTGTTAGGATATAACTAGGTTATAGGCGCTATGTTGGCAAGTTAATATTAGCTTATTTTAAATAAAAAAGTCAACAAGTTCGCATAAAAGAAGTTGTCGGAAATATTGTTCTTAAAAATAAAATACTTTGGGGAAGTTACTCTGCTTAATGGGTCAATGGATCAAAAGGAGATAAAACATGCTGTTAGAAGAAGAACAAAAAAAAGCCGACCGACTGGATCGATTGCGTAGGATTTGCGAGAGAGTAAGAAAAGAAGTATACGAAGAAGTATGGTGCAGAGCTCATCATGTACACTGTTGTCCATAGCTTTTCTATGGTACCTTTGTTGGGGAGAACGGAGAACTAAGTCGTTTTCCCCACTTCCCCAAAGTATTTTGTTAAAAAGGATAACAATACATCCAACAACACGTTTTATCTGGTTTCGCAAAAGAGATATAATCTGTACAAAGCAAAGACCCCTGAACAAGCGAGTCTTTACAAGAAACGCGTCCAGGGGTTAGGAGTTGTGTGGATCATGCCGCAGGGCATTATCTAGTGCAAGCCGGCTTTCCGTCAAAGGTCCACCCATGCGGGCAACTTCCTGTCTGATTTCGTTAACCAGTTCTTCGGGTAACCCTTGCACCGTTCGCATAATGTCGTAGAGGGCCTCTGGTGTTGCTCCCTCATAAGAGCATAACCTGCGAACAGTTTCGGCTTGTTTGGCAACGAGCGCGTGCCGAAATATCAAGCTGTGCTCAGCTAGTTTTCGGCCAAGTGCCTTCAATACTCTTCTAAACATCGTCGTCTCCTTTACCGTAGATTCATTTTTTGCCTTACTTGACCATAACTAGCTACAACTATCGTGAAATTATTACCAATTATGGTTAGATAAGGTATCTGAAGTTAGATAAATAACAATAGCATATTTATATATTTTTGTCAATAAGAAATAGTCAAAAAATACTAAATTTATCCAAAAAACAGATTATATCTCTTTTGCTCCACCCAAATTCTGCACATATTTCTGCGGTGACCTCCGGTCAATTTTACCACAGAAATATGTGTAGAACTTCAGATAAAACGGTAATGTTGTATTTAATCGAGAAAGGATAAACATAATTAAATAAATATTACCTATATGCTATTTTTTGAAACAAAAGATAAAGGAGAATATATCTATTTTAGAAGAAAAAAATTTACATTACAATTGGCGTTTATTCCGGCAATATGTTACTTTGTTTTGTTCCCAATCATTTATTCTATTTTCAGGTCAGGTGCCTTAGCTATAGCTATAGCACTTTTACTGTTGCTATTTTGGTTTTTTGGAATGTGGATGGCAATCGAGGGTGTAATAGCTGGATCTAAAATTAAAAAACAAAAAAAGCAAGGTAAAAAGATTGAATATGAGCATGGTGAATCATCTGGAATCCGAGGGGTTAAAATATATAAATAGAAAGCCCTTTCTCGACTAAATCTAACGCGTTTTATAAGGCTCACCCATTACTAAGTAGTTCGGCTCGCGGACATTTCAAATATTAATAGTTAACGCAAAAAATATGGGAAAAAAAGTTAATAAATTTGTTTATTGGGCACCGAGAATACTAGCGATTTTATTTATACTATTTCTGGCTATGTTTTCGTTGGATATTTTTGACGGCAACTACGGATTCTGGGGAACAATTGTGGGATTATTTATGCATAATATCCCAGCCTTGATCTTGCTAGCAGTTCTCATAATTTCTTGGAAATATGAAATAGTCGGAGGAATCGTATTTATTCTGGCCGGACTAGCATATATTATAATGCTAATGATGAACCAAACATTTGAATGGTATATGCTATCCTGGGCTCTAACAATTTCTGGACCGGCATTTCTGGTAGGAATTCTATTTTTGATTAACTGGATTAAGAAAAGCCGACATAATTAAAGCTGTTTAATCAAAATTTTACATAATAAATGCATGTTAGGTCTAGGAATTATAATTTTAATTGTTTTGGCGGTAATAATAGCCTTGATCATGGGTGCCCGAGAAGATAAAAATAGTTAGATCATCCTTTACTCTTGACTTTTTACAAAAATTATGGTATTATTAATAATGAATTAATAAATAATTGAATAATACTATGATAAGTCTTGAAAAAGGAGATCCTACACTCCAAGAAATGGGGATTGAACCAGACCAAGATGAATCAACTGAGCTTCCCCAAATACCTGAAGAAAAAAAATCAGAATCAGGTATTACACCTGAACAATTGGCTGAAGCGATAAAAAAAGCTGAAGGAAATTATGGCAATGTATATCTTGACACGCCACTTGGAGATGCGACTCCGTATATAATAAGCGGCGACCAGGTAATGGTTGAATTTGTCGGCATGCCTGACTCAAGGCACTCTTTTGATATGAAGGATTTGAGATTAATTGATAAACCAAATATTGATGATAGACCAAAGCCGTCGGCAAGTATTTATCCTGAAGGAGAAGGAGAAACCGATCCAGAAGATGACTTATATGCTGAACAAAGAATAATTCCTACTGATGGCGGCTTAGTGGAAGGCAGAATTGTTTCAGGACTTAAAGGTGGACCAGGGGTAATAGAAACTGATAAGGGAAAATTAAGAGTTAATAGATTAGGATAAACCTTATATTAAAAAAGTTAGAAGCATAATAAAAGCAGTTATCTTTGATTGGAATGGCGTCATTATCAATGCCATGGCTGCTCATCAAATAGAAATAAAATCAAACAAATAAAAGCATGCTAGTTGGAATTGCCGGCTTGCCTGGCTCAGGCAAAACAAAAATCACTTGGGCTTTAGAAAAGCAAGGCTTCAAAGGTTTACATCGTGATGATTTCATTACTTTTTTGTTTAACCCAGTTGATTATAGTTCCCGAGCCCAAAAAGATCTTGCCTTCAAGATAATGCTAGCAGTAGCTGAATATTATTTAAAGCATAATAAAAATGTGGCACTGGATTGCCCTTCCTTCAGCCAAAAATGGGCGGTAAATTTGGCAAGGGCAACTGCCAAAAAAGCTAAAACTAAATTTAAATTAATTTACTGCCAGTGCCCGGATGAAATTGCAATCAAAAGGATTAAAAAAGCAAAACATCATATTGCGACTGACCGCACCCCAAAACTTTATTTTGAAGTTAAAGCCCGCTTTGAACCAATTAAAATCAAACATAAAAAAATCAATACCAATCGACCGCTGGCACAGACAATAAAGGAAGTTAACCAGTATCTGAAAAAGTAGATTTAAATAAAAATCGCCTTTTGACTGAACTCAAGGCGGTTTTTTAATAATATAAGTCCTAACTATTATTTGGCTTTTTTTGGAAGAAACATAAAATTGCAAAAAATAAAATTCCCATCCCATCGATTCCGATATCTTTAAGGCTTGCCACCCGGCCCGCCACATAGCTTTGGTGCCATTCATCAAAACCAGCATAGGCCAACGATAGGATAAAAGCAAAAATTAATGAGGTTTTTGAATTGATTTTAGACTGCCCCAAAGCCCGAAAAAATAAATAGGCCAAAATAAAAAATTCTGCCATGTGGGCAATCTTTCGGAAGATATAGTCCCAGAACGGTTCCAGGCTTGATTTGAGGTCAGGCTGAGCCGAAAAATAGTAAATTACTCCCATCCAAGCGATGACAGCAAGCCAATTAAAGATTTTCTTTGACATACTTAAGATAATTTTGAATTTTGAAATTAGAATTTTGATTCAAAATTTAAAATTAAAAATTATAATTTCTTATAAAGCTCATCCAACTGCTGACCGATAATCCGCCAGTCATATTTAAGCAAAACTTTCCTTCTCCCCGCCCGGCCAAATTCCAAGGCTTGACTGGGATTATCCAAAAAATAATTAATTTTAGCGGCCAAGTCGTCGGGATTTTTTGGTTCAGCCAATAACCCATCCATTTTTTCGGTGATGACGCTACGCACCCCAACTAAATTAGAGGCAACGACAGGCTTAGCACAGCTCATCCCTTCAATCAAAGCTAAACCAAAAGCTTCCGATTTATCAACTGAGGGTAGAACAACCACATCGGCTAAATTATAATATTTTGGCAAATCCTCGTTAGGCACATAACCGGTGAAAACTGTCCGCAGATGAATTTTTAACTGATGGACCAAATCCACATAGGTTTGCTTCAGTTCACCTTCGCCGACAATAACTAATTTCCATTCATAGTTTTCCTGGCGCAGCCGACTGGCCCCTTCAATCAGATATTCCACACCCTTGAAATAATGGGCTTTGTCCAGCCCGCCAACAAATAAAACTACTTTATCATTAAAATTGATTTCATGTTTTCTCAGCAGTTCACTATCCTTAGCTTGGGGGGAAAAGTTCTGGGTATCAACACCGTTGGGTAACTCGACAAATTTAGCCGGGTTTTTCCCGATTTTTTTGGCCAGGTTAGAATGCTGGCCGTAATCCAGGGAAGTAAAAATGACTTTATCCGCTTTTTTGACAATCCGTGGCAGAACGAACCAATTATGAATTTTAAAAATCAATTTGAAAATTCCCTCCCCGACAACATCCATATGGTAATGCAAAATAATCTTTGTTTTTTGCTTTTTAAACCTCCGCCAATAAAACCAAATCACTTCCGCCCCGCCAAAAAAAGGATAATGCAGATGAATAATATCGTAGCCTTTCAGCATCCAGCCTAAAGCCGGAACAAAGGCAGCATTGCCGTATTTGAATAAAGGCTTAACCCGTTTAATATCTAGATCACTGAATTCTTCCTCAACTGCCTGATAAAAAGGAGTAAAGATGGTTACCTGGTAGCCAAGCCGGACCAGTTCTTTGGCATTAAAAGCAGCGACATTACCAATGCCGCCGGCGTAAGGGGGAAAAGTAGGAGTAACTATGGCAATTTTCATAAAAAAAAGATATAATAATTCTAACTTATTTAATCTTAAAAGGCAATAAAATTATGAAAAAAACCTTCTTATTTATCGTTATCGGGTTAGCTCTAATCTTAGTCGGCTGCAGCCCAAAAACTAGTCAAAATCAACCAGCCACCAATCAGCCTGTCGCTAATATCAACGAAAACATTAATACCAGTCAGAATAACATCACCATCCAAAATTTTGCCTTTGCACCCACAAATTTGGTGGTCACCAAAGGATCAACCGTGACTTGGACTAATCAAGACTCTACTATCCACGCCATCACTGCCTCAGGGACTTTTGATTCCGGAAATTTAAATCAAGGGCAATCTTTCAGTCATACCTTTAATGAAGCAGGTACCTTTAATTATCACTGTTCTATTCATCCTTCAATGACTGGAACGATAACTGTTCAATAAATATGCTAAAAAATATTGCCTATTTTTTAATATTAGGTAAGCCTCTGGTTCTCTATTTAGGCAGTATCACCCTTATCCTTTTGCTGCTTACTGCCACCATGGGTTTTTTGGTCATGAAAGGTAAAGCTAATTTCAAACATCATTTATTGTTGGCCAAAATCACCATTGCTTTGGCGTTAATCCATGGCATTTTAGGTTTAGCACTTTATTTTAATCTTTAAAAATATGAAATCTGATACTAAAATTACCAGCTTGATGATCAAAAGTCATCAACAAATTGAACAACTAATTAATCAGTTTGAAAAAAGTTTAGGGCGGGACTCTAAATTAGCGGACAAATCATTTCTAGAATTGAGAATTGGCCTAGAACAACATTTTCTAACAGAAGAAAAAGCTATTTTTGCCTTTAGCCAGCAAGGAAATGATAAATACAATGGTATTCCAAATCTGATCCAGCAGCATGGAATTATGCTGGAAATGATTAATAATATAAAAAACCAACTAGCCACAAAAAAAAGTTTTAGCATCTCAGAATTCAAAACATATATAGGTAAGCATCGAATGATTGAGGAAGGAATTCTATATCCGAAGTTGGATGCAGAATTAAATGAGTCACAGAAACAATTTATTATTAAAAAAATTGAAGAAATCCCCTCTCTAACCGAAAAATACCAGGACGAAAACGATTAAAAAATTTAATATTAAGGATATTCAGGAGGGAACAAAAGGATAATCGAATTATGACTAAAGACGAATTAAAAAAAGTTTGGGATAGATTTACCCAAAACAAAGACTTTATTTTGAATCCGGACCCTGATCACGTCGAGGAAGTCGCTACCGGACTAATAGTTATGGAACAAAAGTACGGCTTAAGGCTTTGCCCTTGCCGTCTGCGTGATGGCTCCCGAAAGCGTGATTTGGAACTAATGTGCCCCTGCAATTTCAAAGCCCAAGATATCTGGCAGAGCCAAGGCCGTTGCTGGTGTGGCTTGTTTGTCAAAAAAGATAATTAGCTTTATCGCTTTATTAACTTTATTAACTTAAATTTATGACTGAAGTAAATCAAATCTACAGATGTAATATCTGCGGCAATATTGTCCAGGTCTTACATGATGGCGTCGGACAATTGGTCTGTTGCGGTCAACCGATGGAATTGCTCAAAGAAAACACCGTTGACGCCAGCCGGGAAAAGCACGTGCCAGTCATTGAAAAAACCGCCAATGGCTATAAGGTCAAAGTCGGCTCAGTCCCCCATCCGATGGAAGAAAAGCATTATATTGAGTGGATTCAGCTAATTGTCGGCAATATGGCCTATCACCGCTATCTCAAGCCTGGCGACGCGCCTGAGGCCGAATTCTGTGTCCCCAAGGCCGGCGAGGTCATTGCTCGGGAATACTGCAACTTGCACGGGCTTTGGAAGTCGTAAATAAAGTATGGGCATTACCATCTACGTCACCTACCCGAGTCTAACTGAAGCCAAAAAAATAACCGACAAGCTGCTGGCCCAAAAACTGGTGGCTTGTGTTACTTTCTTCCCAATCAAAAGTAAATTTTGGTGGCAAGGGAAAATCCAACAGGCAAACGAAGTGGTGACATTGCTAACTACCAAAAAAGAAAATTGGGCAAAAGTTAGAGCTGAAATAAAAAAAATGCACTCTTACAAAGTACCGTGCATTGAAAAAACTGAGTTTGCGGCTAATATTGATTATGAGGATTGGATCAAAAAAGTAACAAAATAATATTCATCAGATTTACTGCCGAGGCATCCCCGCCTCGGCTTTTTTACCACCAAACTATTTTTTTTATAACTTGCCAATAGCAGTTAAAAATTGGATTAGCGATATACTTCAATAATGGGTTTTGTAAATCTTGAAATTCAATTTTGCCGACAAAACGTTTAATAATTTCTTTGTCTTTGACTATTCGTTTACTCTGGACCTCTTTTCTGGTTTTAATGAATTTACCCCAATTGCGGGGATTAAAAAAATAAGCATAGACGTTAAACTCCTCTTGCCACCAGCCGCCGATAAAAGAATAGAAAAACATGGCAATATCCATTATCAGCCAAGCCGGACTGATTAAAAAAATCGTTGCCATTTTATAATTCTGAAGCATTACCAAATAGCGGTTGCGCTCCATATAATAATATTTTTTGATGCTTCGGGAAAATTCGTATTTGTGATAAACTACCGAGTTGGGTGCTAACATTACTTTCCAGCCAGCCAGCCAAAGTCGCCAGCCTAAATCTGCATCTTCGTGGTACATAAAAAAATCGGCATTAAACAAACCGACTTGTTTTAAAACGCTAGTTCTAAACAGGGCACAAGCACCAGAAGGATAAGTAATTTCTTTGACCGCCAATTCCTGATCAACCATCTGATAGCCGCCCGCAAAAGCAAAGCCTAAGTAATGAATTTCATTGCCAATACTGTTAATTTTACCCTGATCTTGATAAAGTAATAATTTTGACTGCACCGCACCAATTTTCTCATCAGTTTGGGCAATAGCCATAACTTCGTCTAAAAAATTGGGGCTAACCACGGTATCTTGATTTAATAAATATACGTAATCAAAACCATTATCAATGCCATATTGCAAACCAATGTTATTACCAGCCGCAAAGCCACTATTTTCTTTATTTTCAATCAACTTAATATCTGCCCAGTTGTTCTTTAAATATTGAACCGAAGCATCAGTTGAAGCGTTGTCAATAACTAAAATCTCAAAACTATCTTTAGGATAAGTAATTTTGGCTAAACTAGATAAACAATCGCGGAGGAAATCCGCGCCGTTGTAAACTAAAATAACAATTAGAACTTTTTTGACCATGAAGGAATTAGGAATTAGGAATTAGGAATTAGGAATTCTACCCTGATTCATAATTCCTAATTCATGATTCTGGGTCTTCTTTATCTTCCAAGGCTGTTCGGCGCACGACCTTCGTTATATCCCGGTCAATTTTTTCTAGCCTGACAATAATTTTGAAAACCAGAAAGAACAAGACAATGACGGAAAGATAAACCAATAAATCGGCACCGCGTTCCACGCCAAGCCATTGCGAAACAGCATCGGTCTTTTTTGGCACTAACGTGGCAGCAGCAACCAGAAACCAAAAAATCAGCCAAATCACCAATTCCCGACTAGTAATATCACCTTTACGGAAACGTAAAAACGTCCGCCAAAAAACAAACACAATAAACAAAATTATAATAATTTTTATAATCATCGGCCGACTCGATCAATAATTAAAGCCCAAATTATTCTAAAAGCATTGGATAGTTTTTGGCCTTTGCGAATTGAATAATCAGTATAATACATTGTGATTGGCACTTCAATGAATTTCAGCCTGTATTTTTTAACCTGCTCAAGAATTTCTGAAGCATGGGCCATACCATCTTGCCTAATTCTGATTTTTTCCGCTGCTAAGCGCGACATGGCCCGAAAACCATTATGAGTATCGGTCAATTTTAAACCAGTATATAGATTAGTCACCCAAACGGCTAATTTTAAAACTACCCTTTTGGCAACTGGGATCTGACTGTTTGGCTTGAGAAAACGGGAACCTAAAACAATATCAACCCCACCCAAAATTAACGGCTCAACTACTTTATCAATTTCCTCAGCGTTCAACTGACCATCGGCATCAAAAGTAACAATGATATCTGCGTTGGACTTCAGGGCAAAATTAATGCCAGTTTGCAAAGCTGCACCCTGGCCACGATTTAAAAAATGAGTTAGGACAATAGCTCCGGCTCGCTTGGCCTGCTGGCCAGTATCATCACTTGAACCGTCGTCAACTACTATTACCTGATTAGCTTTATTTTTGACTGCCCTAACCACGCTGGCAACCATGGTTGCCTCGTTAAAAGCCGGAATCACAATACTAGTCATCATAATCTTCTCAAACCACTAGTTGGGCCCAAAATAGACTTATAGGCTTTAAAGTAATCGATTGCTCCTTGGATGCCATCTTCTAATAAAACTATGGGAAACCAAGTCAGTCGCTCCTTGGCTAAAGTGATATCGGGTAAACCAAGCGGGGTCATAAAGAGTAAAGGTTTTTGGAAAACAACTTTTGATTTAGAACTAGTCATGGCAATGATCTTATTGGCTACATCAACAATTTTATATTCTAAATCACTCCCTAAATTAATTGGACCACTCTCGCCGCTTTTCATCATTTTGGTTAAGCCCTGAACAATATCAGAAACGTAACAAAGCGAGGTGGAAAAACCTTCATCACCAAAAATTACCAGGTCTTCACCCACCAAAGCGCTGGAGACAAAATCAGGTATCATCTGCCCAATATTAAGTTTCATCCGCGGTCCGTAGGTCCGAAAAATTCGGACAATCTTAGTATCTAAGTTATAAACTTGGCCGTAAGTGTTAGTTAAAGTCTCAGCAAATCTTTTGCCTTCATCATAACAAGCCCTGGGGCTAATTTGATCAACTACGCCGGAATAACTTTCTTTAAAATAAGGACTTTGCGGATCACGCGAACCATAGACTACCGAAGAAGAGGCAAACAAAAATTTAGCTTTATATTTTACGGCTAAATCTAAAATGTTTCTGGTGCCAACTGAATTAGCTAAGACAGTTTCAATTCTGGTCTTTTCAAAGTCCTTGGGTGAAGTCGGACAAGCCAAATGATAAATTTCTTGAATCCCCTGGAATTTAATTCTGAATTCTTCCAGCTCGGGCAAACTCTCTAGGTCAATTGGTTGGTTGATGTCATGTTTAATAAAACGAAAATTGGGGTTTTGGAGCAAATGATCGATATTGGCTTCATCGCCTGAAATAAAATTATCAATACAGATAATTTTATTTTTTTCAATCAAATCATCACAAAGATAGGAACCGATAAATCCGGCCCCACCGGTGATTAAGACATTTTTCTTCTCAAAAATTGCTTTGGTATTTATAGGCATATATTTATTCCGGAACTTATAGCTACAGCCGGTAACGTTTTTTAAGATTTGCTAGGTTACAGACTAATTATATTATAGCTCAAAAATATCCTCTAAGCAAACCACCTAAATCACTTAAATTTGGCTAATTTCTTAAAAAAATTAAGGGTATACAGGTAATCACTGCGGTATTGCCTTTTAATTTCGGGAAACTTAATGGCTTGCCATTTTCTTTTAACTTTACCGTCAGTCAAAAACCATTTAACAATCGTGGTTAAATCATAACCCCGAATTGACATCGGGGTGATTATCCGATAAACACCCATTGGCCCCAAAGTATCAACCTTATCAAATGCTTTCATAATATCCCCTTCTAAACCACCAGCTTGCTTTTTACCGCTACGATGAGTAGAGATTATCCCACAAACTACCTTAATTTTTTCCTTAGGAAAATTGATACTTTCCAAAACCGACTTGGCGATTTTGGCCGATTGCAAATTATGGCCATTGATAGGACTTTTATTAAAAGCAGCCAAATCATGCAGTAAACAACTGGCCACTAAAATTTCTAGATCAGCCCCTTTTTTCTTACCAAACTTTTCAGCGTTTTTCCAAACCCGCCAGTGATGTGACGGACCATGACAAGGCAAAAATTTATTGCTTTTCTGCCAAAGTTGATTAATTTTTTGACTAATCTTCTTTTCCCAATACTTATAATCTTTCGTCTTCATAAAACAGAATGATGATGTTTAAAAGTCCAAAAACGATTGAAGCCAAAATTCCAAAAGGTCACGGTGCCAGTGGCAAAAACCCAGGATAACCGATAGTCAATCCCCTGCCAATCGGTTAAAACATAGATAATAAGGGTGTTAATAACTAACCCCAAAAACACGACCACAAAAAATTTTACCATCTGAGTTATAGCTTGTTTACCCCGCTCTTGATTGGCAAATGTCCAAAACTTGTTAGCTAAAAAATTGAAGACAGCTGAGATTATAAAAGAACAAACGGATGAATAGATATACCACATCTTCAAGTATTCAGTAAAAGAATAATAAATGGAAAAACTGATTAATGCCGCCGTCCCCCCAACCAGACAAAATTTACAAAACTGCTTCAAAAATGGATAGCGATTTAAAAAACTAATAAAATCCATAGCTAATACCTTATTAATGCGGGTCGCACTCCCCCTTGATAATTTCCCCCATTGGCTAAAATTTCTAACCGCATTTTACCATGGAGATCAAAAACTTTTATTTTGGCCGCCCCGCCAATACCGGTGCCGGTAATAATTTCATCTACTCCGTCGTTTTCTAGATCACCACTGGCGACATAAACACCCTTCAAATAATTAGGTTCGTAAGCAAAAAAATCACCCAGAATCGTGCCCCGATAATCAAAAACTCGAACCGTTGGCACTGAATCTTTTTCCACGCTGACAATAATCTCCTCTTGACCATCACCATGAAGGTTACCACAAGCAACATTAATACCACCCTTATAATTTTTATTGTAGGCAAAAAATTGGGAAACCACCTGGCCGTCAATATTGAAAACCCGGACATGGGGGCCACCGCCAGCGCCAGCACCAGTAATAATTTCAATTTTACCATCCTTGTTAATGTCGCCAGCGGCCACCTTAACTCCGCCTAAAAAACTTTCTTGATAGGCTAAAAATTTGACTAAAAGATTACCCTGATAATCAAATATTCTAACTTCCGGGGCTAAACCTCTACCTGGACCAGTAATGATTTCGGCTTTATTGTCATTATTAATATCTTTTGCAAGAACGTTAACTCCACCTCGGGAATTTTTATCATAGGCAAAAAATTGGGAAACCACCTGGCCTTCAATATTGAAAACCCGGACATGGGGGCCACCGCCAGCGCCAGCACCAGTAATAATTTCATCTTTACCATCACTATTAACATCAGCAGCAGCAACGTTAATTGGCCCGTTGAAATGAGGACTATAAGCGTAAAATGATTTAAAAATTGAACCATCAGCTTCTAAAATCTTAACCTGGGGAAAAGAACCAAAACCCAGACCGGCAATAATATAACTGGCATTGCCAACTTTAGTGGGGGAAATTTTTGGATTTATTGCCGCCTCTAAAGCCTGGGCCGGATCAAGCAAGCCAGAACCTAATTTATTCTCATACCCGGGGTTATAGCTGGAGATATCATCAGTATTACCCAAAACAAAATCTCGGATTATCCCGGCATTATAAGCGGGTCTTAAAGCCTTAATAGAAGCCAAGGTTCCACTGACTAACGGCGCTGATAAAGAAGTACCAGACCAATAGCCATCATAGTATTTATTGAAATCAGCAAGATCGGACTGGTAAAATTGGGTTGAATAAAAATTTTCTCCCGGCGCCACAATATCAATACAGCCGCCATAACTAGAAAAACTTGATTTAGTCAGACTTGGGCTGACTGAAGCAACACCGATAACCATATTTTCACCGTTCAAACCGTCATAACAAACCGGGTACGATTTAACCAAATCTAAATCAATACCATTAACTGTCGGGTCGGTATTGCCAGCGGCCGCAACGATTAAAACACCACGATTATAAGCATTTTGAATAGCATCAAAGAGACTTTGACTGAAACCCGTACCAACAAAGCTCATATTTATCACATCAGCGCCATTGGCAACTGCATAATCAATCGCTTTAACGACCGAATAAACGTCACCGGATCCAGTGCTATCTAAAACCCTTAGCGGCATAATTTGACTAAACCAACTGATGCCGGCAATTCCTTCCTGATTATTAGTGGTTGCCGCCGCGATCCCAGCCACAATTGTTCCATGTTTAACTGCATCAGCGATATAATCACCACTCAAAGAAGGGCTTGGATCGGCGTCATTATTAACAAAATCCCAACCATGGAGATCACCAATATAACCATTTTTGTCATTATCCATATTGGCTGCCTCATCTTTATTAACCCAAATCTTATCTTTTAGATCAGGATGCATTAAATCAACACCAGTATCTAAAATGGCAATAACTGAACGACGAGTGATATTTTCTTGTTCTCTAATTACTAATTCTTTTGACCAAGCGGTTTGTGCATCGACTGTTTTTAAATATAGCTGCAAAGGATAATTAGGATCATTGGGAAAAGCCGTGGTCTGAAAAGTATAGTTTGGTTCTAAATATTCAATTGCTGATTCATTTTGATATTTTTCAATCGCCGCGATCGGATCAACTTCACTAGTAAATTGAAATTTATAAATTTGGGGGTTATTCTTAAACTTAACCAAAAATTCACCAGCTTTATAGTTAGCTGGCGTATTAGCAAAAACTGGCAAAGAAAAAAATGATCCTGGGTTTAAAAGTGCCAAAACTAAAAAAGAAAAAATATGGATTTTAATTTTTTTGATCTTCATTATTTGGTTTGTTCTAATAATTCCCCGGCTTCCAGCAGCTGCAAAAATTGTTCGGCTTCTTTAGAAAAAGCCGGATCTAATTCTACTGCTTTTTGGGTTGCCTCTTTCGCTTTTTGGTTCTCACCGATTTTAGCGTAAATCGCCGCTAATCTAGCATATTCGGCTGCCGTCGGCTGTAATTCAACAACCTTATTTTGAAATTCGATCATTTTGGGATAAAAATTATTTCGGCCATACAACTCAACCAGTCTTTGGTAATCAGCAACAGTTGGCTGCCATTTCAGTTCATCAAGCATCAGTTTAAATTGATTATCGGCTGATTCATAGTTTTTCGAAACTATATAAATCGATAATAATGACAAATTATCCTCCAATACCAAGGGCGCTAATTTCAAACCTTTTTTGAAATATTCGTCGGCGAGATCAAACTTCCCTAAATAAAGATAGGCTTGGCCGGCTTCATAATAAGCCTGGGGCCGAGTCGGGCTAAGTTTAGTTCCGGTTTCCATTAATTCAAGGACTTTTTGAGGATTAGTTGTATTAAATTTTGTGGTGGCATTATAGAATGTGGCTAAATACAAATAATGGCGGACGTTGAGTGGCTCTTCTTTGACACTTTTATTTAGCTCGTCACTGGCATAATTGATCATAGTCTGCGCTTTGGCTAAGGAAGCGTCTTTACTTTTAGCAAAATTATTAACATAATCAGCCAACTGCTGGCGAGCTTCAAATTTACCTACAACCGCTTCATTAATCGACTTTTTAATAAGCTCAAAAGCAGCATCGCTGAACTGGCCGGTGATCGCTTTAGAGACTAAGCCCTGATAAAGATAACCATTAGCCCGTAAAGTCCTGATGTTAATACCCAAGACACCAAACAATAAAGCAATGATTATAATGACCAGATAAATATAATTAGGATCCTTGACTTGGCCTTCGGCTGGCTTTTCGCTTTCTTGATTTCTTATTGAAGATAAATAAACTACAAAAGCCAAAAGGAGATAGAAAGGAATCTCCGTATTTAAGGTATCAAAAACAAAAAAATTCTGAATAAAATAGGCAATAATTAAAGCAATAAGTAAAAAGCTGGAACTGAATACTTTACTTTTTTGATAATCTTTAAATAACGACCAAGAGGCAAAGAATAAAATGCTTAGATAAACAATCAGACCGATGATACCAGTTGTTACCCCCACATCAAAAATTATATTATGTGCCCGGTCAAACCAAATTTGTGAACCAGCGTCTTTGTAGATAGGAACGGGAAAATTTTTGTTAAAGGCATAATAATAATTCTCCGGACCAAAACCTACAAGAAATGACTTGGGACTTTCCGTCCAACCTTTCCAACTGGCCTGCCAAGTCAATAACCGTGACTGAGTGGTAATATTTGTCATTGAAATATTAGCCAAACGTTTCAATGTACCAATATTCTGAACAAAAGGCGTATCCTTGGCAAAAAATAAGGCCAAAGGGGAAACTAGAATCAAAAGCAGAAGAATTAAACTAAAAAGTCTAATTTTTTTATCAATTTTTTTCAAAAATAAAGTAGCAAAAGCTAAAAAAGCTATCCCGGCAACAAAACCAACAACGGCTCCTCTAGTTTGGGTATTAAAAAAGATAATAAATTCAAAAAGAAAAATAATAGCTAATAAGACAGTAATACATTTTTTAGAACGGAAAAACCAGACTGCCAAAATTAAAATTTGCAGGAATAAAAATGCATAGAAAAAAGACGGATATTTGAACGCTTCAATCAAAACCGGCGCCTTCAAAAAATTAAGACCCTGCCAGTCAAATGTCGGAAAAATTTTATAGAGCAACGAAGATATAATTAGGTAGCCGTCAAAAAAGAAAAAGCTGTAAGAAAACACCTTTAAATTAAACCTACCGGGTTTAGCAATAAAATATAAAATAAAGAAAAGATTAAATATCAAATAAGCGGCAAAAAATGTTGGATTGCCAACTGTCCCGGTTAACCGAACACCACCAGACGACCTTAATAAAAATGGCACGCCTAACCACTGAGCTAGACCTAAAATGCACATAAAAGAACTAACAACAACCGAAAAGGTTAAAAATGAATGCCAATCTTTCTTTTCTTTAAAGACACCAACCAGAACTAAAAAATACATCACTAAATGCCCCAGATGAAAAAGTCCACTCATTCTTTCATAATTGCCCCAAAAACTGCTATAGATCCCGATGCCAGCAAAAGTGGCGAGGGTCGAAACACCAAAAAACAACAAAACCGACCAAACAATTTTGTTAAATGATGGCCGGAATTCTGGTTTGAGATGAGCCAAAATTAAATAAGCGGCAAAGATAACTTCGGTGGCAATTCGGAAAAAAATATTCTTCGGTACAATAAAAGGAAAGAAAAAAGTGTTCTGCATTACTATCGGCAGAAATAAAATAAAAAAGACGCCGATTTTGATAAATTTTAACAAAATATAAGATAGCCTCTCGCGGTCTAACATAAATAATTTTTATTAATAATGGATTAATTTTAACAAAATTCCAAAAATTTGGCAAATCTGAACCAATTGACTAAACTCGCCAGATATCGTATAATCTAGCTATCATTAAAACTAATTATTGTCACTTGTGGCCAAAAATTCAGTGCTTGGTGCTAAAAAGTACTTCTTGATTTTAGGGGATATATTTATCCTTTATTTTTCTCTTTGGTTAACTCTCATAATTAGATATGGGGACAAATATGACAATGAACTTTGGCTCAGGCATCTTTGGCCGTTCACTCTTGTCTTTCTAGTCTGGTTAGTAATTTTTTATATTGATGATTTATATGAACTGAACCTCCGCCAAGGGCGAGCTAATATTTTAAGCCGGATAATCAGAGATATCTTAATTGGTGGCATCCTAGCTATTATCTTCTTCTATTTAGGCGAAAATCGCCTCTTTGCCATCAAACCGCAAACAGTACTCTTAATTAATGGCGGTATTGCTGTTATTTCAATTTATCTTTGGCATATTGCTTTCGACTCTTTCATTAAATTATCAAAGACTAATAGTTTAGTGATTATCGGCTTTAATCCACTAATTCAAGAAGTTATTGAGGAAATTAAAAAACGACCGCAACTTGGCTTCCAGCTCAAACATATAATTATCGAGGATAATAATATAAATATTCCTGACAACTTAAAAAGTGTCACTATCTATGACCACTTCGAAAATTTAAAAAATATCTGCCTCAACAATAAAATTAATACCATCGTTTCTAACATTCATCCGAGAGACAACAATAGTTTGTCAAAAAGCTTATTTGATTGTTTGCCCCTACAAATAAACTTTTTCGATATTGCTAATTTTTACGAAAAAATCACTGGCAAAATTCCTGTAACAACGATCGAACAAATTTGGTTTCTGGAAAATTTAGAGGAAAGCAACAAAAAATTCTACGAAAGAACAAAAAGGGTTTTTGATCTTATTTTGTCGTTTATCCTTTTTACTTTATCACTCCCCTTCATTCCGCTGATTGCTTTGATTATAAAATTAAGTAGTAAGGGAAAAGTATTTTTTACCCAAATCAGAGTTGGAAAAAATGGCCAAACTTTCAAGGTGATTAAATTTCGAACAATGTTTGAAAATGCCGAAACTAACGGCCCCCAATGGGCCACAACAAATGATTCCCGCATAACTAAAGTTGGCAGATTACTCCGCAAAACCAGAATTGATGAAATCCCTCAGCTGCTAAACATAATTAAAAATGAAATGAGTATAATCGGTCCCCGCCCCGAAAGGCCGGAATTTATTGAACAATTGCAAAATCAAATCCCCTTTTATAAAGAAAGGCTTTTAATCAAACCGGGTTTAACTGGTTGGGCTCAGGTAGCCGGACCGTCCTATGGCGGCTCCAAAGAGGAAAGCCTGGAAAAACTCCAGTATGATCTATTTTATATCAAAAATCGCTCCCTGACTTTAGATTTAAGTATTCTCCTTAAAACCATCAGGATTGTTTTGAGTCGACAAGGACAATAAATCCATGTGTGGCATTGCTGGCTATTTAAAATTTAATAATTCTACCGATTTTGACCAGGAACACCTGGCTAAAATGTTAAAAACTATTGAATACCGGGGACCCAATGACCAAGGTATTTTTATTGACAAAAAAATTGGCCTGGGCCACCGCCGGTTAAGTATTCTTGATTTGAGCTCAGCCGGGCATCAGCCGATGTTTGATTCGGAAAAATCATTAGCAATTATCTATAACGGCGAAGTATTTAATTATCTTGAAATCAGAGAAGAATTAAAAAACAAGGGCTATAAATTCCAAACAGAGACCGATACAGAAGTAATCATCTATTCCTACAAGGAATGGGGTCAAGACTGCGTTAAAAGATTCAACGGCATGTGGTCTTTCGTTATTTGGGATAAACAAAAAGAAGAATTATTTGCTAGCCGGGATCGCTTTGGCATCAAGCCATTCTTTTACCAAAAAACAGACGACTACTTTATTTTTGGATCGGAGATTAAAACTATCCTTGCCGTCTCACCATTACCAAAAAAAATTAACTACAAGCAGCTGTATAACTTTATTGATAGAAATATGTCCTATGGCTGTTCCGAAACGATATTTGAAAATATCAATGAACTCCCACCCGGCCACAGCCTGAAAATAACGGGAAATAAAATGACATTTGATCAATATTGGCAGCTTGATTTGGAAAAAATAAAAACCAAATACGATTATACCAAGCCGGAAAAAACTTTTCGTGAATTGCTGATTGACGCTGTTAAATTAAGATTAAGAAGTGATGTACCGGTTGGTGTCTGCTTGTCTGGTGGAATTGACTCAACAGTAATAACTGGAATCATTACTAAAATTTTAGGCCAAAAAATTGATACATTTTCTTCGGTCTACGACCAACCAGATTATAACGAAAAAAAGTTTATTGAAATTGCCAATAATTATTATGGCACTACCGCTCATTATCTCAAACCTGATCCGAATAAATTATTTGAGATAACGGAAAAAATAGTCAAACATCATGACTTACCGGTCAGGATGCCCAGCACTTTTTCCCATTGGCATGTGATGGAATGTGCCGCCCAAAAAGTCATTGTCACTTTAGATGGCCAGGGAGCCGACGAAATTTTAGGCGGCTATCCTGCCTATTACCCTTTTTATCTGGCTGATTTACTAAGGGGGTTAAAATTAAAAAAATTTGTTCAAACCAGAAAAGAAATAAAACATTACCTCAACCAAAGCTACGATAAAGAGGTAATTAAAATTTTAACGCCAAAATTTATCCTTAAAATCAAACGGCTATTCAAACCGCAGCGCCGCTGGCAGGACCAAATTCTAAGCGGAGAAATGCTAAAATTTAAAAGCGGACCAAATAAAATACCTAAATTTTTTTCCGGCTACCTGAATCAAGCTCTTTTTGAAGCATTCAGCACCACCAATCTGCCGGTTTTGCTTAGTAACGAAGACCGGATTAGCATGGCTTTCTCTCTGGAAGCCAGAGTCCCCTTTCTTGATTACCGCTTAGTAGAATTTTGCTTCGGTCTGCCAATTAAATACAAAATTGATGGCTATAGAAATAAAGTAATCTTAAGGGAAGCATTCAAAGATATTTTGCCGCCAGAAATTTACGATCGAAAGGATAAAAAGGGTTTTCCGACACCAAATGATCACTGGTTTAAAAATGAACTAAAAAATAAGCTGCAAGAGTTATTCTATTCACCAAATTTCAACCAAAACGGCTTACTGGATACCAAAAAAGTCCAAAATATTTTCCAGCAACACTTAAGCGGGAAAAACCATGGCCGATTACTTTGGCGAATACTGACACTGGAAATTTGGCTAAAAAAGTACTTTACTTAAGCTTAATATGAAAAAATTAATAAATAAGCTATTTAATCGTAGTGGTATCTTCCACCCCACAAAAAATCATTCTCATTATCTAGAAAAATTTTCTAAGATTAAAGATAAAAAGATAATTAATATTGGTTCAGGGGGTTATGATCCTATACCTGGTGCTATTAATATTGATCCCTATCGCCAGGGTCCTAATACTATTAAAGCTTTTGGTGAAAACCTACCTCTAGAAGACAATTCAATTGATTTAGCAATTTGCATGGCTGTTTTAGAACATACAAAATCACCGGAATTAATAATTAAAGAAATATATCGAGTTTTAAAAGTAAATGGACAAATTTATATTGAAATCCCTTTTATTCAACCATATCATGCTGCGCCAGAAGATTTTATAAGATTTACCCTGCCGGGAATAGAAAAACTGTGTCAACAATTCAAAAAAATTGATTCGGGCATTGTTAATGGACCTGGATCAGGTGTTGCCTGGATATTAGTTGAATATGGCCAGCTATTCTTCAAAAATAGACTACTTAAAAAAATATCAAAGAATATAATTAAAATTATAGTTTCTCCATTAAAATATATAGATAATTGGCTCATAAAAAAAGAAGACAGTATAAATTTAGCTGGCGGTTTTTACTTCTATGGAAAAAAATAATAACTGATGTGAAAATTTTTATTTTTACAAAAGATTTTCCTAAAAAAAATTTTATCGGCGGGGCGGAAATCCAGGCTTATCTTTTAGCAAAATATCTCACTTTAAAAAATCATCAAATTAAATATTTGGTCTTAAAGGGAAAAAAAGGATTAGCCCAAACAGAAATTGAAGGATTTAAATTATTTTCTCTTAGTAGTCAACAAGAAAGCGACTTAAAAGCAATCATTAATTTTTATCAGATCAACAAAAAAGAAAAGCCAGATTTATTTTTTATCCGCGATTTTCGCTATTTATTTATTTTTTATCTTACCTGCCGCTTCTTAAAAATTCCGGTAATTTACAATACCACCCATATTAATAATTGTTTGCCTTATCCTAAAAAAATAAAATTCAGTATAAATATCCTGGCAACCTTAATTTCGGCCAAAGCAGCACTAATCCATTTCTTGAACTTTAAAACTTTAAAAAAAGTCCACGTTATAACCATCAATAGACTCCATGCTGAAATCCTTAAAACTAAATACAATATAACGGCTACCCCAATTTATAACAGCATGGAAGATAATTACCAAAAATTTAAAGTCGCTGAAAAAGAAGATATTATTGTTTGGGTGGCAAATTTGAAAGGTAGAAAAAGACCAGAAATTTTCTTACAGCTAGCTCAAGAGCTAAAAGAAACTAATTTTAAATTTTTAATGATCGGTTACCTGCAGAATAATATTGATTTATACAAAAAGTTAATTGAAGAAACACAAAATTTTAATCCCAATTTCAAATACTTAGGCGGACAAGCAGTTGAAAAAGTTGATGAAATTTTAGCCAAAGCAAAAATTTTTGTTAATACCTGCCTGCCAGAAGGCTTTGGCAATAATTTCATCCAAGCCTGGCTAAATGAATGCCCAACAATCACTTTAGATTTTGACCCCGATGATATTATCAAAAACAATAAAATCGGTTTTCATTCCGCCTCCTATGAACAATTGGCTAAAGATACTAAATTTTTAATTACTAATGAAAATACCAGAGCCGAGATGGGCAAACATGCCCGGGAGTTCGCCCTAAAAAATCATTTACCAAAAAATAATGTCTTGAAGTATGAAAATTACTTCCTAAGCATAATTAATAAAAAACAACATGATTAAAAAATTGAATAATTTTATTAACAAAATTGAAACAAGCCTGGGTCGGACTAAACTGATTTCCCTGCCTAGATATGCTCAGATTGAGCCCACCAATCGCTGCAATGAAAAATGCGTCTTTTGCCCCCGCAATGAAGCCAATTATGACGTCCCGCTTGGTGACATGAGTTTTGACCAATTTAAAAGTATACTTAAGCAAATTCCGACTTTGACTGATATTCAAATTAACGGTTTGGGTGAGCCGCTGCTTAATAAGGATATCTTGACGATGATCAAATATGCCGCCAACCGAGGCATCAGTGTCGCCATGAATTCCAATGTTACTGTTGTCAACGAAGAAATGGCCAAGAAATTAGTTAGCTCCGGCCTTGGACTGCTAAAAGTATCAGTGGACACTACTGATCCAAAAGTTTATCAATCTATCAGAAAAGGCAACTTCGAAAATGCTATCAATGGCATAAAAAATTTAGTCAAAGCCAAAAAAGAATTGGGTTTAAGCAAGCCAAGTATTTGGTTTAACTCAATAATTTTAAAACAAAATATTGACGAGTTATCAAAAATTATAAAACTGGGAGAAGAATTGGGTATTGATCAGGTAAGGTTTAAACCAATTGATACTTTTGATCTATACCAGAAAAATGACTTGCTGGTAGATAATAATAAACTGTTGGAAACACTAGAAGCAACCCAAAAGGAATGCAAAAACCTAAAAATAAAGCATAACTTGGATAAATTAATTGACGAGTTTAAAAATTATTACCGTCCGCCGCAAAAGCTCCCCTGCTTTTCTCCTTGGTATGAAGTGTATATTCAATATTATGGCGGCGTCAGACTTTGCTGCGAATTTTATAGCAAAAAATATGATGTTGGCAACATCTTTGAACAAGGATTCAGAAATGTTTGGAATAGTAAAAAATACCAACATATTCGCGCCTCATTCAGTAAAGGCGATACTTATTTCCCCGTCTGCCAAACTTGCAACCGGTTCAAAAGAAATATTAGAATTTATAATAAACTAAAAAAATTAAAATTAAGATAATAATATGGAAAACATAAAATTTTCAGTAATTATCCCGGCCTATAACGAACAAGCTACTATTTTAACTACCATCAATGCACTAAAAGATTACCTTCGGCTCAATTTTGCCAATCACTATGAAATAATAGTAGTCAACGATGGTTCAAATGATAAAACAGCAGAAATTCTTGGTCAGATAAATGAAAACGAGATTAAAGTAATCAATCATCCTTACAACAAAGGCTACGGCGCCTCCGTCAAAACAGCAGTGGCGGCAAGCTTGATGGACTGGATTTTAGTCTTTGACGCCGATGGTCAGCACAAAATAGAAGATATTGGCCGCCTCATTCAAGCTAGCGATGGATTTGATATGGTGGTTGGCTCTAGACAGGGCTATAAAGGACCACTGGTCAGGCAACCAGGGAAAAAAGTCCTACACTGGGTAGCCGAATATTTAGTGGAACACAAAATCCCTGATTTAAATTCTGGCTTAAGATTAATAAAAAGAGAGTATTTTAATAAATACGCTCACTTGCTGCCAAATGCTTTCTCCTGGACAACGACAATCACCTTAGCATTCTTCAAAAACGGGCTAAATGTTAATTATCTGCCAATTGAAATTAAAAAAAGACAAGGCGGCAAAAGCACCGTAAAGATCAGTGATGCTTTTAAGACCTTAATGCTAATCTTGAGAATAATTATGCTTTTTTCGCCGCTAAGAATTTTTCTGCCGATAACCATTGTTTTAGGCACATTAACTTTAGCTTTTGGCATATTCGATTTAAGTCAGGGAAATATTACTGATGCTACGGTTTTATTACTTGTCAGCACTATTCTAATATTTTTCTTTGGCCTTTTGGCTGACCAAATTGCTTCAATCAGGCGAGAAATAAAATAATATGTGCGGTATATTTGGTGTCATTACTAAAGAAGATTCAAAATTTTCGCCAGCTCTCAAACAAGGGTGGCTAGATGTTTTATTTAAATTATCTGAATCTCGCGGTAAAGAAGCAGCTGGCTTGGCAATTAAAACCGTGGAAAGTATTGCTGTCTTTAAAAAACCAACGGCGGCTTCGGAAATGATTGGTTCCCCGGAATATAAAAAAATAATCCAGCAATATGTGACCGGCAATCATTCGGCAATTATCGGTCATTCTCGACTGGTGACAAATGGCTTGCAAACATTACATAATAATAATCAGCCGGTAATTAAAGACAATCTAGTCGGCGTTCATAATGGCATTATTGTCAATGTTGATAATTTATGGCAACAATTTTCTGATTTAGCAAGAAAATACGAAGTCGATACGGAAGTTATTTTGAGTCTTATCAGAAAATTTATTCGGGAAAAAGGATCAATTATTCAAGCCGTGCAAACTACTTTCGGTCATCTCGAAGGAGCGGCCTCAATTGCAGTTTTACTTGCTGATGCCCCCTATTTAATCTTAACTACCAATACAGGTTCACTTTATACCTGCCTGAGTAAAAATAAGGATGCATTTGTTTTTGCCTCGGAAAATTATATTTTAAAAAAATTTGCTGAAAAATCTAAAGAAACTTTTGATCAGGAAGAAGTCAAACATTTACCCCCAGGCATCGGCTATTTAATCAACCTAAATGATTTAAAAATTGAAGAATTTAAATTGACTGAGCTTCAAATTTCTAAAATGCCTATTGAACCGGCAAAAAACTTAGAAATAATTGATCTTTCTTTGCCTAATGGCTCACCAGAAAAAATAGACACAATCACCCAACAAAAATCAATCAAAGGTATAGTTCAATATGAGATCCCTAATCTAAAACGATGCACTAAATGCATCTTACCAGAAACTTTTCCGGGTATAAATTTTGATGAGCAGGGAGTTTGCAATCTCTGTCGCAATCATCAAAAAAATCAAGTTAAAGGTGAAGACGCTCTACAAATATTTACTAGTAAATATAAAAATAATTCGGGAAAACCTGATTGTTTGGTTGCTTTCAGCGGCGGCCGAGACAGCTCTTATGGCCTTCATTATATAAAAAATATTCTGAAAATGAACCCAATTGCTTTCACCTACGATTGGGGGATGGTCACCGATTTGGCTCGAAGAAATCAAGCCAGAATATGCGCTAAATTAGGAATTGAACATATAATAGTATCAGCTGATATCAAGAAAAAAAGAGAAAATATCAGAAAAAATATCGAGGCTTGGCTGAAAAAACCTGATTTAGGGATGGTTCCCCTCTTTATGGCTGGTGACAAGCAGTTCTTCTATTATGCCAATAAACTGATGAAACAAAATAATCTAAAATTGATGGTTTGGTGTGAAAATGAAAAGTTGGAAAATACCAAATTTAAAACCGGCTTTTGCGGTGTCTATGAAGGTAATAACCGCTGGGCCAATATGCCAGGGCGGCAAAAAATCAAATTGGCGTTTTATTATGCTAAACAATTCATTAAAAACCCCTCCTATTTGAATGCCTCGTTACTTGATACTTTATTTGCCTACCTTTCAACTTATTTACTTTCCCACGATTATCTATTTTTATACCGTTATATTGATTGGGAAGAACAAAAATTAACTTCCACCTTAATTAATAATTACAATTGGGAAACAGCCAAAGACACTAAAACCACTTGGCGGATCGGCGATGGCACTGCCCCTTTCTATAATTATATTTATTATACCGTTGCCGGCTTTTCTGAAAATGATACTTTTCGCAGTAACCAAATCAGAGAAGGATTAATTTCTCGAGAAGAAGCATTAAAGTTTGTGAAGGAGGAAAATGAACCGCGGCCGGAGTCACTTCAATGGTATGCTGATCAACTCGGACTTGATTTAGAAAAAACGATAAAAATTATCAATTCAATCCCTAAACGTTATAAAATATGAGCAAACTAAATATCATACACTCAATACTTAAAAATAAACTTGGAATCCCCCAATACCCAGCTTTTGTCACTTATCTAGTCACCTGGCGATGCAACGCACGTTGCATTATGTGCAATGTTTGGAAAAAAGAACAAAAAATAGCTGAAGAATTAACCCTCCCAGAAATAGAAGGGATATTTAAGCAACTTAAAAAAATAAATGTCTTGAGAATTACTGGCGGTGAACCGTTTTTGCGTCAAGATTTGGCGGAAATAATTAATAAAATAGAAAAAATAAATTCGCCGGAATTGATCCATATCACCAGTAACGGTATTTTGACTGAACAAATTATCGAGATTGTTAAAAAAATAGAGTGCCCAGAAAAAATTCATATAAAAATTTCAATTGACAGCATCGGCAAAAAACATGATGAGATTAGAGGCATAACAAATGCTTATGATAAAGCGATGGAAACTGTAAAAAGATTAGTTGAGCTCAGAGGAAAAACTCATCTCCATGTAGGGGTAAATCAAACAATTGTTGAAGAAAAAGAAATTGATTCTTATTCCAAACTAAAAAAAATACTAGAACCGCTGAAAGTGCCCGTCTATCCAGTCATCGCCACCGATACCACTGGCAGTTTATATAATGACGAAGATACTGCTAACCCTAATAATGCCACTAAGACTTTTACTCCCTTTTCCAAAGATGGGCTAAAAAGATTCATTAACGAGATGCTAAAAGACAGTAAAAAAATGAACAATCTTGAAGAAAGAATAGTAGATCGATATCACCTTAAGGGTTTGTATAATAGACTAGTCAATAATAAGAATAAACCTAATCCTAAATGTGTCGCTTTAAACAATCATCTCAGGATACTCCCTAATGGTGATATTCCAGTTTGTTTATACAACGGTAATATTGTCGGCAATCTAAAAAGAACACCTTTCAAGGATATTTGGTTTGGCAAAGATTTAAAAAAATATCGCACCTGGGTGAAAAATTGCCAAGGTTGCTGGTTCAGCTGCGAATCAGCCGTTAGCGGAATTTATACCGGCGATATTTGGAAAGGGTTGCTGTAAATACCCGAATCTAAAATATTGAATTTGACCAAACTAGCTATAAAAAATGAAAAAAAGATTTAATTATAAAAATTTTTTGTCCTTAATTGGCATTGGCTTTTTTATCTTCATTATTGTTTATGTTATTGACCTAAAGAGTTTATTATTAACTATTAAAAGAACAAACTACCTTTATTTTATTCCTATATTTTTTCTTTGCTTTCCCCTGATTGGCTTTAAAGCCTGGCGCTGGCAGATAATAATGAGGAAACAAAGCATTAATTATTCATTCATAGGCTGTTTTGCCATGTATTCAGTCGGGACATTATTAAGCCTGGTTACACCAGGGAAAATCGGGGAAGCAGCAAAAATATTTTATCTTCATCAGGATAATTACCCTTTAAGGTCTTCATTAATTACTATTATTTTTGACCGATTAGCCGATCTGATCTTCTTAATTCTAACGACTTACGTTGGTTTTTTTATTTTCAGCCAGTATTTTTCCCAAGAAATTCTTTACTTAACCCTATTAATGATCATCAGCCTGATCTTTTTGTACTTGATAAACAAAAACAAAAACTATCTAAAGATATTAGAGTTTATTGTCCCAAATAAATACAGAGAACTAATTATCAAAAATTCCCAAGGAATCATTGGCGACTTTAAAAAATATAATTTTAATGAGTACTTGTTTATTTTTTTTCTGACATTCGGAAGCTGGCTGATCTATATAGGTCAAATCTATCTTTTAGGGCTATCACTAGGCTTAAATCTAAATTTTTTATTTATTATTCCCATGGTTGCCTTAGCCAATACTGCCGATCTATTACCAATAAGTTTTAACGGGTTAGGCACTCGCGAAGCAATCTTTATCTTTTTTTTCAAAATCATAAATTTACCAGCCGAGAAAGCAGTAGCTTTGGGAATTTGCCAACTCTTTATTGTTTTATCGGTTGCGGCTATCGGTTTTCTTTACTGGCTAAAAAAACCTATAAAATTTAATCTTAGATAAAATGGCTGAAGAATTTCAAAAAAAATATTGGGAAAGAGACGAACTAGACAAAAGGAGGCAACCGGACCATCCGATTATTAAATTATTTGCCGAATCAAAGATTCAAGAGATCCGAAAGTACATCAATTTTGATAATCAACAAAAACTCTTGGACGTAGGAGCAGGCAATGGCTTTTTTTCTTATTACTTTGATAAAATTTGCCAAGTAACAGCTGTGGACTACTCGGAAAAAATGATCGAGTTAAATCCGGTTAAAAACAAAATGGTCATGGATGCCAATAATTTAAAATTTGCTGATAATTATTTTGACATAGTTTTTGAATCTTGCCTCTTACACCATGTTGAAAATGAAGATAAAATTATTTCGGAAATGAAAAGGGTTTCTAAAAAATATTTAATTTTTTTAGAGCCCAATCGCAGTAATCCTTTAATTTTTCTTTTTGGACTAATTAAAAAAGAAGAAAGAAAATCTTTGAACTTCTCTTTAAAATATTTAACAAAAAAAATTAGGAATAACAACCTAAAAATATTATTAGCTATTTCCCATGGCATAATTGCGCCAAATAAAATGCCAAAGTTCCTAGCACCAGTTTTAAATCTGTTTGACAAAAAAATACCTCTTATAGGTATAGATAATTTGATTATTTGCGAAAAGTTGCAAAATAAATCCTAAAACCTAAAAACATTGTTTTGTTTTAAATCATCCTTAGATAAAGGTTACTTGCCAAAACCAATCTCCAAATTCTTAGCAACAAAATTACTATCAAATTCTGGCTCAAGGGAAAAATTACCTTCTCCAGCAAAACCACCTTGAATATCACTATTAGTAATATCAACTGAAGAATTATCTTCGGTTTTTATTTGGACCAAATTGTTCCAAATAATATTTTTATCAAGTCTGGCTGAAGATTTACCAAAAATTTCCTTTTTTTGATACAAAAATACCCCGGAATCCTTATTGTCAATTATGGTATTTTGAATGATTTCTGATTCAGATAGATCCTTGACCGCAATACCAATATTACAACCCTTCAATAAATTGCTAAGTATTTTCGGAGTGGAATTTTCACCAACACTAATACATTTATCCCCCGAGCTCAGGATTTTATTATCTTTAATCAATACAGAAGAACCAGAAATATCAATTCCATCATTACCATTATCATAAAATTGATTACCTTCAATCAGGCTACCTTTAGCGGCAAAATCAAAATCAAAAGCATCAAAACCATTACTATGGAAAATTGAACTATAAACTTCACCAATAGCATCTTTAATATTCAAACTATCATCGCCCGAAGCTTGATAAAAAACGCTATTTTTTATTATGACATCAGAATGGTAAAAAGATATTTGGCCGGAAACAAAAATGCCATTCACATAAGCCTGGCTCCCACCACCGATACTGACATTCTCAAGCTGGCTTGTTTTATCTTCTTGACCAATGACTGCCACAACGCCCCAAGGCTTAGTATTATCTAAACGATGAATTACAATCGGATTTTGAGCAGTCCCTGCTGCTTTAAGCGGTATATAACTGAAAATAGAAACTTCAGGCCCCACTTCCAAAACTGCTCCAGCACTAATTATCCATTGATCAAAACATTTAGGGATAATTATATTCTTATCAAAGCGATAGACCCCGGATGGCAAAACCAAACTTTGACCGACCATTTTGAATTGGGGAAATTTTCTTAAAAATTCTGATTGGCTTAGAAGTAAATCATTAAAATTGTTGAAAGTCGTACTGTCAATATAAACTTTATCATCACTCATTTTTTTACCCGTAACGGCGTTATTTATGTCAAATTCAAGATTATTAAATACTTCCACTGATGATAAATTCGAATGATTATTAGCTACGATAAAAAAATTATATTTAGTATTAATAATTTGAATTGGCTTCATCAAAGGCCCAACACCAGCTTCGTAATCTTGTACATTATAATCAATATTTTGACTAATTTCTCGATCGGCCAACATCCGCTGGTTAAAATTATCTATAATTAATGCCTGATTATCACTAGTAAAATTGCCAAGTTTTGAGTCATCATTATCAAATTTGCCATTTTTATTGCGATCAAAATATAAACTTAATGTTCCTTGTATTTTTTGGTCCTGATTTAAATTTATTTTTAATTCATTTAATTCAACCCCGCTGAAATTGTTCACTAAAAATTCGATCCGAGCTAAAACAGCTAAGGAATTGATTTGGCTTTCTAAATTTTCCGAAAAATCAATTGCAACCGAAACCTTACCATCGTTTAAAAGGTCCTGCGCCTCATGGAAAAGATCATTGAATCTTTGGCGCCTGATTTTCAATTTTCGGTCAAAATAAAAGCTACTGTAATTTGTCTTGCGATCCCGATAAACCGCAAAGCGTATATCGTCATAAGCCTGATCGAAAAAAGCTAAATCATCAGTTAAATTCTGTTCATTTTTGACATAATCCCATAAGACTTGGTTCCTTTGATCAAGAAATTCTGAATTTTTAATAATTCTTGTTACTAAGGGATTATAGACGATATCAATAACGGAAGAATTTGATAAACCAACATCAGATGGGATAAATTTAAATTTGCCAATAGTGCTATCAAAGTAAATCCTCATATTATGAGCAAAATCTTGATGATAACTGCCAGCTAGCATATTTAAAGCACTCCACTTATAAAAATTGTCTAGATCAACCAAATATGGAATTTTAGCAAAAAATTCTTCATCACTGGCATTATTGATTAGATCCAAAAGCAGATTAATTTCGGCATAATTGTCAATAAGGGAAATTTTATCTTGATTATCTTTTTGCCAAGCATTAGGATCCTTAAATAGCTGATCAGTAATCTTTTGATCACTATAAACGTTAACGTCAGCTGCCTGTCGATTTTTCTCTAACATCTTACCGTCAGTTGGTTCCTGCTGGATATAAGGTCCATAAAACGCCCCATTAATCTTCAAAGTAACTAGCTTAAATTCTGGCACGGCCAGACCCAATTTTTTTGCTCGATAATTATTCAAATATTCAGCAATATATTCCCGATCATCAGGCAAAATTAGATCAAATTCCGCTAAGCCAAAAAAGTCACCGTCTTTAAATCTAATACGCCATGATTTCTTCGTATTCGACCAATGATTTGCACAATCGCCCCTCACTCTTACTTCTACCGGATAGCTTTTATTTTGAAATTCAAAGGTGGCCGATGTATATTTTGTTGCTTCTTTGGGCAGACAGTTACAACAAAGGCCATTAATCGAGGCTAGTACTCTTTCTAGATCTTTTAAATCATCTTTGTTGATTGTTAATTTATACCGGGGTAAATCTGGTCCTTTAATCATTAAGGGTAGATAATAAATATCTAAAATTTTTGGCACACGACTTAAAAAACTCAGGGAAGGATGATTATTAACTAAACCGTCAATTCGACCGTTGAATTCAGACCAAAAAAGAAAGCCAGAAAATAAAAATATTAGCGCCAATAGTATTGATAAAAACAAAAATCTTTTCCGGAAAATCCTAACACTAAATTTTCTACCAAAATAATTTAAAAAATTTAAGATTTTCATAATTTAATTTATTTAATAAGATTTAAAAACCAACTCTGATTAGGTAATTTAACGTTAAAAGAATTAATCGGGATTTGATTATCGGCAATATTTTTAATGTTATAATTTTCAACAATTTTTTTAGATAACTCCGGATCATAGCCTAAAATATATTTTACCTTGAACTCATCAAAAACTTGACCGAGTTTATTTTCAGAGATTAACTTTTCTATTGTTTCCTTTTGGAAGACCACAAAAGATTTGTTACTCCGATAATTAAGGTAATAAACTTCATTGGCACTAGTAGGGGTAGCAATAACATCATTGCTGACAATATTATTTTCCTTAATTTTTTCTATATAGCTGTCTAGTAATGGTATGGGGTTATTATTATATTTCTGGCTCCACATCACATGGTTAGAAAGGATTAGATTATAAATGACTAAAATCAAAATAAAAAAGGTAATGAGATTTTTATTTTTTTGGTAAGATAATTGATTAGACAAAGAATCGGTTAATAAAATAATGCCTAAACTCGAGCAGACAGCTAAACCAAAACCTAAATCCATCATATGATTACGCCCAACTAATGCCACCCCGCCCCATAGAATGATACTCCCTAAAAACCAAGATGTAAATAAAATAAACCAAGGCTTTCTTTTAATTTTAAGGGCAATTAAACCAATAATTAATAGCAACGTAATTAATGGGCCACCCGTTTCGGAAATCGACATAAATCTAAATAAATGCCGGACGGTCAAAATTGAACTAATTTTTAAACGCCCAATAAAATCAAGGGGCATGGCCCCAACACTGGAGGCTTGTTTATTAATCGCCTGTTGCTTGGTAAAATCAGAATTTTCTCCCTGACTGAGTTGCTCCTGTAAGTAAGATTCCTGAGCAAAATGATAAGTATAGGGATCAGGAAAAAATTCAGCGTAATAACTATAATCTATGGCTTTTGAATTCTCAACTTCGGATGGGGTTTTAAAAATGAAGGAATAAACATTGTTTCCTGAAATAAAATTTGGCAACCAAAAAATTATTAATATCAAGGTTAAAGGTATAAAAATATACAGCAGACGCTTCTTGTTTTGAGAAAACAAGAGAAAAATAAATAAAATCGGGAAAAAAATCAAAAATGCCTCCTTGCTTAAACCAGCTAAGGCCAAAAAAATACCAGAAAAAATTAAATAAATTGTTGAAAGACTAAAAAAATTACTTTTTATTTCTTTCCCTAATCCCCTGGTTCCCAAAGTAAACAACAAAAAGAAAATGGCTAAAAATAAAACGGCAAATTGATAACTCAAAAGTGATTGGGTGATAAACCAGTTTGAAGGTAAAAAGATATAAATCAAAGAAAAAAATAAAAATACTTTATAACCAAACAAATAATAAACTGCTAAACCAAAAATAATTAAAGCTAAAGCTAAAACTACGCAATTAAATAAAATAACTGACAAAACATTAAAACTGCCAAAAATCTTAATTATTTTTGCCATTAGGAAAACACTTAAATTATTCCCCTGTAAAGATTGATTACCTTGCTCTTTTAATAAATCAGTAGACAGAACAACGTTCAAATCATTTTCCGCACCATTGATTTCAGCGTTTGCTAAATTCCTAGCTCTGACTAAAGCATTTACGTCTAAAATTGAAACATTGTAACCTTTAAAAATTATTGGTGAATACCAAACCAAAACTGCCAATAAAGCAATTACTCCTAACGATGCAATTAAAATTATCTTTTGTTTCATCTATTTTTTACTTATTCAACTGACAATAATTTATTATCCAATATTTTTTAATTATTGTCAAATAAAATTTCTGGCAAAACTTTTTCCCCTAAAACTTTTGCTAAATAAGATTGACCGCTGTCACGGCGGTGCCAATTTTCCAAAAAACCCTGCGCTTTTGGTTGTTCAAGATAAACCAAAAATTCATCATCAATCTCAATCAAACGATTTGGATTTTTCACTAAACTTTTTAACCGAATAAATAAATTTCCTGGGGCAAAATGATTATTATCAACTTGCTTAACAAAAGATAAAACTTCAGTCATAAAGTCCTCGATTGTCATATGCTGGACTCGTTTAATAAAAGCAACGAATCCCTGATTTTGATAAAAAGAGTCTAAATTACCGGATTTTTCATACTCTTGAAAAAATTGCGATTGCTGCGGCGGTAACATTAAAATGTAAACCTTAGACTGACTATTATCAATTGTATAATCAATCACCTTAGCCATTCTATCAATTACCTCCGAAGTAGAAGTAGAGATATCATCAAAGTAAACCTCGGGATAAGGTTTAAAAAGATCAGGAGCTATCCCACTTTCTGAAAAATTATCATTTTGATTTATTTTTTTCAAAAAATTATAGCTTGATCTTAAAAACTGATAAGTTTTAAAGGATCTAATACCGGTAGCTGAACCATTAATTGGGGTAAAATCTTTTTTTTCTTTAACAGTTCCATTTTCGTCAAAAACCAAAGCCGGGGCGTGATTAACGGTCTGATCGTTTCCTGCTACCAGTGACGGATCCTTTTGCGGATCAAAGACATAAATAAAATAATCAATATTATATTCTTGGCTGAATTTTTTTATCAAAAAATAAGCCATCTCAATATTATATTTTGGGATACAAAAATTAAAGACTTCTATTTTTTTATTGGGATAATTTTTATTCCACTCTTTTTCTAAAATAGTGGTAGCAATATTTTCCAAGGCGGAATTAGTTCCTCGCAAATAATGAGAACCAACAAAGGCAAGGCGAGTAACATCATTTGGTTTCTCTTGCAAATGATTAACGTCCCTAAAACCGTCTTTATTGATGGAAAATAAATTTCCTTCATACCAAAAATTATGGTTGGCTAGATGCGACCAACCGAATTCTGGCTGATACTGTAATAAAACTTCCGTGTTGTAATGGCTCCAGTTTAAATAAAATTCAAAACCAATAACTAAGATAGCTGCTATAATAACAAGGATGATAATTTTATTTATCATAAATAAAACTTCAAGAGATTATTAATTTGATGTTCAACTGTAAAATGATTTTTTATTTTATCATAACCATTATCACCAAAGTTTTTGGCTAAATTATCGTCATTTAAAATTAGCTTTATTTTTTCAGCCATTGTCTTAATATCTAAAGGATTGATAATAAAACCGGTTTTATTATCTTCAACTAATTCCCGACTGCCGCCAAAGCAGGTAGCAATCACCGGCCTTTGACAAGCCATAGCTTCTAAATTTACTGTTGGGAAAGAATCAAAACAAACTGAAGGGACAACAACGACACTGCTGCTCCCATAAGCAGCGGCTAATTCTTTCCCCTTAAGCCAACCAGTCTTCAGCAAAATAACGCCTTGGCTTTTGGCGAAATCCGAAATCTCATTTAAATATTGATCATTCCGGCCAACGACTAACAAAACTACATTGGGAACTGATTTCTTGACTTCGGCGGTGGCTAATATTAATTCTCTGCCCCCCTTTAAGGCGCTAAGCCGACCGCCAAAAAAAACTACTCTTTTATCTAAAAGATTAAACTTTTTTTTAAATTGGCTTATTTCTAAATCAGTTATTTCCCACTCTCTTTGGTCTATACCATTATGAACCACGGCTACATTTTTAATACCATTTTGCTTTAAAGCATCGGCTAATGCATCACTAACGGCAAAAATCTTATCGACATACTTTAAGTAATGATTAATAATTGCGTTACGAAACGGATTATATCTCTTCTTATATCTTTTTAACTGCTGCCAGATACTAACCTGATAATTAAAAGTCTGTGGTACAGCTAAATTGCCTTGATCAATAAATTCGACTAGCTTGCCGTAATGAAATAATTGGACATCATGAGCGGTCAAAAAGACTTTTGGACAATATTTTTTGGCAATCTTTAAAACACCGTAGGAAGAATAGTAGTGAAGGTTATGGGTATGGATTATATCAGGCCTTATTTCTTTCACTAGCTTCTTAATCTCCCGCACGGCTACTGGGTTATAAAGGCTGCGATAAGCTTTCCAGCGCGGGTGATAATCGGGGACATAAATGCGGTAGACTCCATTATTACCGTTTTCTGCCAAAGATTGATCCTGAACCGTGGAAATGACAAAAACTTCATAGCCTTTAGCCTTAAAACCATTTACCAGATTAAAAACAATCTGCTCGGCTCCCCCGGTGCTATAAGGCGGAAACCAGTCCGCAATAAATAATATCCTCATAAATTAGTTTGTTCTAAACTCTGGCCATTGGTTAGATACTGACACTCAGACCGATTAGCCATATATTTAAAAACTGTCTCTAAATCATCCCACATGTCATACTTTTCGATTTCCCAAGAATGCCCCCAGAGATGGTAAACGCCGCCTTCTTTTAAAAAACAATCAAAAAGGGCTTGACTTAAATTATGCCAACTAAAAAATGATCTTTTCGGCAGCTTAAGTTTTAAAATCTGAAAAAAGCTATTCTGCAATGGCTGAAACAAAAATCTAGAAAAATAATAATGATCTTTATCTCTTTTTCTAAAAGGAAACGGATAAACATGAATCGTAGTAGCAAATTCAAATTTGTCTTGGCTGATACCAAATTCAAATTCCCTGGTAGTCCGGGCAGCAATAAAACCGGCCTCCTTAACGGCCTGCTTTGTTCTGAAATCAAATTTCCCGCCCGGATAGGCAAACATCTTTATCTCCCGGCCCAAAAATTGCTCCAAAAAATCCTTTGACCCCTTAATTTCTCGTTTAATTTCTTCATCAGATACTAAACTGGTTAAATTGGGATGGTTTAAAGTATGAGCACCAATCTCTTGAGTTTCGGCAATTAATTTAATTTCTTGACCAGTTAAAGATTTTAACTCCAAATTTTTAGGGATATAAAAAGTCCCTTTTAAATTATATTTGTTTAAAAGGTTAAGCAGCTTTAAATCCAGCTTATTACCATCATCCCAACTGGTTGTGACAATCTTTCTCATTTGTTTAACAGTAACCTAAACCAACCAAAAAAATGACTAAATATAATTTTTAATCTCCGGGAAAGTTTTTTCCAGCCATCAATGGTAAATAATGATTGAATAAAAAATTTGGCAAAATACCAATAGCCATTTTCAAATCTAAAAACCAATAACCGATAATAATTCTTTATCTCTTCACGGGTCATGGTATCAGTATGATGAACAACAGTCAGCCTGGTATCATATTTAAAATAATCAAATTCATCTATCTGGCCCTTGCTATAAAGCTCATCCCAAAGCTCTGAACCGGGTAAGGGGGTAGTAATATGAATTCTTACTCGGTCCGGCTTTATCTCTTTGATCAGCTTTCCGGTTTTATTTATATCCTCTTTGGTTTCACCAGGAAATCCGACCATAACAAACATCATTGAATGAATTCCTGCTTCTTTTGCTAATTTAAATGAATGATAAACATTTTCTAATTTTAAATCTTTCTTAATCCGATCCAGAACTTTTTGTGATCCTGATTCAACCCCCCACCAAATCCAACGAAAACCGGCTTTGTGCATCATCTTTAAAGTTTCCAAGTCAATAAAACTATTGCAACGACCCTGACAAATATAGCCTAAATCATCAACTCCCCTTTTGATAATTTCTTCACAAATTTCTCTTACCCACTGATTTTGCTGGGATGACATACCAATAAATTCATTATCATAAAGCTGCACCGATTTAACTTTCAGTTCCTTTTTATAAAATTCTATTTCGTCAACAATGCTTTTGGGACTGCGAAAACGAGGCTTTTTCCCAGCGTTACAACAAAAAATGCAGCGGTGGGGGCAACCACGCGAACCCATCATTACTGCATTAGGCATATCTATACCCTCCCAACCGCCATGAACTCCATGATAAGCGGAAAAATCTGGCTCTACTATCTGATAATTAGGAAAAGGAATCGAATCAAGATCGTCAATTAAACTTTGGGGTTCAGTTTTGCAGAATTCACCATTTTGCCCTCTAAAAGCTATCCCCTTGACTGTTTTTAAGTCTTTTTTATTTTCAAGACATTCAATCAAATCAACAATATTACTTTCGCACTCCCCTAGCCCTAAAACATCTATTGCTGGACACTCATCTAAGGTCTTTTCCGGCTCTAGGGTGGGACCAAAACCACCAGCTAAAATTTTAGCTTCACCTAAAGCTTCCCGACAAACTTCGGCTGTTTTATACAAAATCGGCATCCCTAAGGTAGTTGCGGTTAAACCAATAATATCTGGCTTTTCTTGAGCCAGTCGTGCTTTCAGCTTATCCCAGGATAATTCTAAACTATCAGCATCAATCACTTTTACGCTATGACCGACTTTATCTAAAATGGTAGCCAAATAGATAATTCCTAAAGTCGGACTATTGGCAATCGGGTAGCCAACAAAATTACAAACCGGCGGATTAATAAAAATAATTTTCATATATAATTAATATTTTTTAGCTATAACGTAAACATTACTATAGATTTTGTCATTTTTAACAAATTTATCTAAAAAAAAGGCAAACTTTTGGGCATACTTAATGATTGACTCCTGACCCCTAAATTTTTTATTCGGGAAATAAGCCATTTGTACACTTTCAGTCAAAGTAGAAAATATACGACCATAGGTACCTAATTCAATAATCTGAAAATTATTTTTTTCCAGTAAATATCTTATTCCGCTTTTGGTAAACCGAAAAAAATCATCGGGTTTTTGGTGATAGGAAATTAAAAAAGGTACGGTAATCAAACAAATTCCATCTACTTTTAAAACCCTTCTAATTTCTCCAACCGCTAAAGCTGGCTCAGTCAGGTGCTCCAAGGTATCAGTTGAAATAGCGACATCAAACTCATTATTTTCAAAAGGCAAATTATAAAAATCACCAACTGAATCTGCACCATCACCGGAGACTGAATTAAAATTTACACAGGAATCAGCTTTTTCTAAAATCACATTTTTATATTTAAAGGTCCCCAAACCAAAATTTAAAACCTTACCCCCCAAGTACTGGCGAGAAAAATAATTAATAATGTCTCTAGTTTTAAAAAAATTATTTTTCATCTTTTAATCAATAGCTTCTTTTTCTATCTTTTTCTCTAAACGGTGGAACAAATAAACAAAAGACGTAAAATTTACTAATGGTAACCAGCAAGCAATCAGATAAACGGTTATATTAATCGGATAAGTTTTCAAAAAATAGTATAAAATTCCACCACCAATACTAAGAAAGATCAGGTTTATCAATATTGATTCACGCATTAAGTTTAAAGTCCTAAATAAAGGACCGCTACCAACTCCTAAATTAATGAAAATTGTTCCGACTAGCAAAGGATAAGTTAGGGCAACAACCGAAACGTATTCTTTCCCATAAATTAAAGGAATCAATAGCGGTGAGAGAATCATGAAAAAGATTGAAAAAAATGCGGTAATTATTAAGCTACCGACTGATGACCGAATATAATCTCGCTTTAAAGTCGATAGACCATACGATTTTGATTTAGGCAATTGAACCGCTAATAATCGAGAAACAGAACTCGCCAAAAAGATGGATGGTAAGCCGGCATAGGAAATAGCGATTTTCAAAAAAGCGACGTCTTTTAAACTAAAAATACCTAAAAGAAAAATTGGTAAAATGCCATAAAGACCACCTAAATTTTTGTCAATCGCTATTAAAAAACCAAATTTAAAATAATAGCCTACTTTAACTTTGAAAAAATTGGCATAAATTTCTTTCCAGGAAGGCAAAACTGAGTCATTCCTAACTAATAATGAGTAAGCAAAATAAGAGAATAAAGCAAAAAATATGGCAACGGCTAAATAGCCAAACGTCAGCCCTTTCAAACCATAACCAATTAATACCAAAACGGCGGGAATAATAACAGACAGAACTTTATTTAAATTTTCAACTATTGCTAAATAAGTAATCCGTCGTATTACCTGCAAAACAACAACAAACATGCCAAAAAAGATTTTGACGACCTCAGCTAGAATAATTACTCTAGCCAATTGACCGATTTCCGGACTACCATATAACTTGGCAGTTAAAAACGGGGATAAAATAATTACAATGGCACAGATTACAAAAGAAACTAATAAGTTAACCTTAAAATAATAGGTTAGAATATCTAATGATGTTTTTTTATCTTTTTTTGTATAAGCTTCAGAAAGTAGCGTTAAACTAGTCTGACCAGTGCCAACATCAGTAAAGGTGCTCGAAAAAGAAACAAAAACAAAAATTAAAGCATAGATGGCATAGCCTTCCACTCCTAACACCCTGGCATAAATAATAGAACCGATTATTGATAAGCCAGTTGAAAAAAAGGAGGCTATTTGTAAAATTGCAGTATCTTGAATGAACTTCTTTTTCCTTAAATTAAAAACTCTCTCTACCAGTTTAATCATGATATGCTTATTTAGCTCTTATTTAGTACTCAACATCGTTCTTGGCGGTAATTAAGTTCACTTCACTTACCCCATTCAATCCTTCCACAGTTCGAATGAATTTTTCTAAATCTTTCTCTGAGATAAATTTAATACTGAAACTCAACTGTAGTACATGGCCTTGTTCTAAAGCCTTAATATTCAAGATATTACTGTTTTTTAAAAATTCATCAAAGACTGGTTTATACACATTTTCCTCGGTCTGCCGGGTATCAAGATTAAAGCTCAAAATATAACTGAATCTCCTGATTGAACCGAAGTTAATTTTGGTCAGTATGAGTAGCACCAGTAAAGCAATGGCGGTTGTTGCTACGGCAATAATATAATTATTTGTTCCTACCGCCATACCCACAGCTAAAACCAAAAAGATATAACCCATATCCTTAGCATCTTTAACCGCTGTTCGGAAACGAATTAAGGAAAAAGCACCAAAAGCCCCAAAAGCTGCGGCAATATTATTGCCAATTACCATCATCACGGCACAAATTATTATGCCGGCGATAATTAAAGTCATAATAAATGACTGGGAATAAGAAAGACCTTTATGAGTCTTTTTGTAGACTAAGGCAATCACTAGGGAGAGGATAAAGGCGATGATTAAATTTACTACAACCGTAGTAGGATTAAAGATGGTTGCCGCTTGGCCCTGATTGAATAATGTTTCAAACATACTTTTTGTTTTATTTATTAAGATTAATTATTGATTTGATTAGAATCTAGATCAAATTGATAGGTTCCGGCAATATCACCGGTTAATTCAGGATAGCATACTTCCAAAGAATTACAATATTTGGAAAATGGCCTTTTATCCAAATTATATCTTTGAATAATAGAATGAAACCAAAAAGGCAAAACGTTATTAAATTTAACTTCAATTATTACTACTCCCGGATTAACTAGCTTGCCTTCTTTTTTATTACTAATCCAACCGGCTAAATAAGTCCTTAAATTATAATCAAGGGTAACGCGAAAATTAGGGTCAACTTTGCTGACTAAGGGCTTACGATTGTACATAACCATATTTTGCGGCATCATGCCGTTAAAAATTTTAAACCAAAGAAATTCGTTCAAGGTTTCTTGGTCATGTTGGGAAAAATTTAAATTCAATTTTTTATTATTATTTAATAAATCATAAGCTTGCTCATTAGTTAATTTTAAACGATCTTTAATCACCACATTATCATATTTCCTTTTAATTTCCAAAAAAACCGGGATTTCTGGTTTTAGATCAGAATCATAAAATCGAACCCGAAGTTTTTTTCTGGTCCGGTCACCATCAACTTTTTGATAATAGCAACCTAAACCGACAGAGTCATAGTAAAGACTAGAAACAACATAGTTATTGCCAGGCAAATTTTTCGCATAAGGATCCCATTCCATATACTTTAAAAGTTCAGGAATAATCCCTTCAACCAAATCCAAAGATGCTTGATACTTAAATTCAAACCTTTGAAAATGAAGTTTAAATTTTGGCTGCTCGGCTAATTTCATAAATTATTCTTGGGGCACTAAATTATTATCAATTGAATACTTATAGATTAAATCAGCGGCCAACTGGTGACCTTTTTCTGAAAAGTGACCGTCCCCTTTCAGATATAATTGTTGATTATCGGCCTGATTAGTAAAATCAGTCAACATAAACAAATGACTAATTTTATTTTCTGTCAGAAACGGCTCCAAAATATTATCCGGTTTTTCAAAATCTATCTTTTGACCAAAATTATTTTTTAAATTAATTAAATTCTGCTTTAATTCAGCTATAACCTGCGAGCGATCTGGTATACTGACAAATAAAAACTTACTACTATTATTCATTGCTTCTTCTGCTGTCGCTGTGATCAAATATTTAGTTATTTCCCAAGCCTCTTCCCATTCCTTTAAATATTCAACATCATAAACTGAATCATCAACTTCCAAAATCGAATTTTCTACCTGGTATCTTAAACTCGCCTTCGCTTGTTGATATTGATCATAAATAAACCTTGGAGAGACAAAATAATCAGTTATCAGACTAAAAAAATAATTTTTAGAAAAAGGCTTTGGCCAAACTATTTGATTTAATTTTCCCTCTCTAACTTCAAAGAATGGTTTAGATGAATTGCCCCATAAATTGAAACTATTATCGCTAACATCATTCAAAGGGTTAAAAACTAATATTACCAAATCTGGTTGATATTTCAAGCCAAACTTATTTAAAGCCAAATACTCTTGAGCAGTACTATAACCACTCATGCTTAAATTTATAACCTCAATTTCTTTCTTACTGAATTCCCTTAATTTATTTTCCAATAAATTACGAAAAGCATATTTATCATCAACTTGGATTCCTTCAGTATAAGAATCACCTAAAATAACAATTCGAAAAATATTATTACCCTTTTGCACTAGATAATCAGGCCCAATGAAACCATCAGAATTTACCGGATGTTTTATTCTTTGGCCATCAGCAATTCTTGAATAAGTAAAGGTCGAGGAAGGAATCCGAGTCATACCCACCACCGCGTCATAATGAACTATTTTTCTATATTGAGGAGAGATAAATCTAATCCCAATTTCCAACGAGACAAAAATAAATACTAGGGTAAATAATAACAATAATAAATTTTTACCTAAACCAACCAATTTGAATCTTTTTTTATTCTCTTTGACTTCTTCCATAAAACTTAAAAAACCGTGTAGATAAAAGGAGCAAGAGCTGAACTTTGGGCAAAAACGAGTAAAGTGCCCAGGACCAGAAGAACAATAATAATCGGCAAAAGCCACCACTTTTTTCTTACTCTTAAAAATTGCCAGAATTGTTTGAAAATATAAAGTTTAGTGTTAGCCATAATTTTTATAATTATTAATAATTACTAATCCAGTTTAAATTTCTTGAGATAAAGATTTGATTCTTTATTATTAACTAAGTGTGAATTGTCTTTTTTTGATAATAAATAATTGCCAAGTACCAAGTAATCCATATCGGTATTAAGAAAACAATTAAAAGCATCACGCGGACTTTCAACGATTGGCTCACCTCTCACATTAAAAGAAGTATTGATAATAACCGGACAACCAGACAATTTATAAAATTCTTCAATTAACTGATAATAGTCTTGATTCTGCTGGAAACTAATTGTTTGAATCCGGGCAGAATTATCAACATGGGTAATAGCGGGCACTTCATTATTTTTTACCGCAGCAACCAACAACATATAAGGACTAGGACAAGACAAATCAAAGTAATCATTACATTTTTTTTCTAAAACAGTCGGGGCAAAAGGACGAAAACTCTCGCGAAATTTGATTTTTAAATTAATCTTTTGCCAATTTTCTTTATTCCGGGCATCAGCAATAATTGAACGGTTGCCTAAAGCCCGCGGGCCAAATTCCATCCGGCCACGGAATAAACCAATTGCATTGTCGCCACTGATTAATTGGGCGACATTCTTAAATAAATCTTGGGAACTAAATTTTTGATAAACTACCTTCTTGTCACCAATAATTTCTTTGGCTCCAACTTCTAGGAAATTTTTTATCTCTTCATCGCTATACTCTGGCCCAAGATAAATATTATCCATTACTCCCTCTTTTTTATAATTATTCAAACAATCATAATAAAAATACAAAGCGGCGCCGACTGCTCCACCAGCGTCACCGGCAGCTGGCTGAATATAAATATTTTTGAAAATCCCCTCTTTCAAAATCCGGCCGTTGGCCACACAATTTAAAGCCACCCCGCCAGCCAAACATAAATTTTCTGAAGGATGATTATTCTTGGCAAACGAAACCATCTTTAAAACGATTTCTTCTGTAATTTTTTGTAAAGCCGCAGCAATATCTTTTTCTCTCTGAGTCAAGGCTGATTCTGATTGCCTTGGCGGACCGCCAAATAACTTATCAAAATTTCTATTAGTCATTCTCAAACCATACTCATAAGAAAAATACTTCATGTTCAAAACAAAGCTCCCGTCTTCTTTAACCTCAACTAGTTGTTTAAACTTATCATAATAAACATCGGGATTACCGTAGGGCGCCAAACCCATAACTTTATATTCGGCACTATTGACCTTAAAGCCTAAATAATAGGTCAGGGCAGAATATAATAAACCCAAAGAATGAGGAAAATTAATGCTGTGAGTTAATACTAACTTATTATCCTGGCCATAACCGCAAGTGGTGGTTTCCCACTCCCCGACGCCATCCATCGTTACTACCACTGCTTCTTTAAAATTAGAAGCATAATAAGCGCTGGCGGCATGAGAATAATGATGCTCGCAAAAATAGATTTTACTCTTATACTTTAGATGCTTTCTGATTTTTTGTTCTATCCAGAGTTTATCGCTAAGCCAAACGTTCATGGCTTTAATAAAAGAAAGTAAACCTTTGGGCCAAGTATTAATATAGGTAATCAACAAACGTTCAAATTTCAAAAGAGGCTTATCATAAAAAACAATGTAATCCAAATTATCAACTGTCAAATTCTTAAATTTGAGACAATAATTAATCGCATTAACTGGTAAGGATTCATCATGTTTTTTCCTGGTAAACCTTTCTTCCTGGGCAGCAGCAACTACTCTGCCATCCTTTATGAGGCAGGCAGCAGAATCATGATAATAACAGCTAACTCCTAAAATATACATAACCTTAACTTGCTTTCAATAACTTAAGCATTATCGCTTTTTGGATGTGAAGCCGATTTTCGGCCTGATCAAAAACTACACTTTGCGGTCCGTCAATTACTTCGGCAGTTTGCTCTACGCCGCGCTGCGCCGGCAAGCAATGCATAAAAATCGCATCAGGCTTAGCAGATTTCATTAATTCAGCTGTCACTTGATAATGTTTCAAAGCGGCCAGCCGCTTTTCCTTTTCGGACTCGGGAATATGATAAGACATCCAGGAATCAGTATAAACAACATCAGCATCTTTAATTGCTTCGATCGGGTCGTCAGTAATTTTAATTTCCCGACCATCCAATTCCTTGCTCTTAGCCAAAACTGATTCTTGCGGCAAATATTTTGAATCAGCCGGACAGCCAATAGCGATATCTAAACCAACAATGGCGCTACCAAAGATTAAAGAATGAGTAACATTATTATTACTATCACCAAGATAAGTCAGCTTCAAATTTTCTAATCTGCCTTTCTTTTCTTTGATGGTTAAAAAATCGCCCAAAATTTGGCAGGGGTGGGAAAAATCGGTTAAGGCATTAATTACTGGTACGGTTGCATATTCAGCCAATTCTTCAATTTGTTGATGGGAAAAAAGCCGGGCCATAATAATATCAACGTAACGCGAAGCGGTTTTTGCCGTGTCCGATACAGATTCTTTTTTTCCCATTGGCGAATTAGCTAAGTCATAATAAATCGCGTGGCCACCCATTTGCGTCATCCCGACCTCAAAACTTATCCTAGTTCTTAAAGACGGTTTTTCAAAAATCATTAAAAGAGTTTTATCTTTTAATTTGGTTGAGTAATCGGCCGGATTTTTTTTAATTTTTTCGGCCAAAGAAATTATTTCTAAAATTTCTTGTTTAGTGAGTTGAGCAATGCTAATTAAATCTTTCTTCATAAATTAAAACTGCCTCTCCAAGATTTCAACCGTTGGCTTTTCATACTTTTTGGCTAACCAATAAGTGCTCGGTTTCTTCCGCGCACCAAAAAATATTTTAATTATTTTTAAACAAAAATTTATAATGGCGTAAATTCCAATAAAAACTAAGTAAATTAAACTAAAAATTATATAACTATTAACAATCCCCCAATAATGGACAAACTTCATCCAATAAGCGTAGATTGTTTTAAACGGATTATTGATCATAAAAAGTCACCCACTATTTAATTACTCAAGGCTAGGACTTTTTGATAACTCATCGAAAAGTCTTTGGTTAATAATCCTAATTTCAAAATTATTACTATCAATTGCCTCACTAGTAATCGCATTTTCTAAATTAATATTTACTCCTTTCAAACTATCAGAAAAATCAGTGCTGGTCTTTTCATTGCTTACTAAATAAAAACGGTGCCTGGACAGTTGCAGCTCTTCCGGTGAGTTCTCAACATATGACCTTTTGGTAAATAAACGTATATCTTTATAATCATTAACTGACTGATCGTTTTGGTCTAAAATATCATTAAAATTAACATCATAATAAAGATTGTAATCTCCAAGTGTAGTTCCGTCACTGAATTCAACTTTGATATCCTTTAAATAAATGTCAGCATAACTCTGTAGATTAATGTCAAAGAAAGCGAGCAAATCCTGACCATTAAAATCTTTGCCGTCATTATCAATCACTCCGAAATCAACAAAAATCAAATACCCTTTAAATTTATCTTTGAGTTGATTAAAAACATCAACTATTACCTGCCGCTTTTGGGCAATTAATTTATCGGCCCAGCGGTTAGTGTAAATTTTCATTCGGTCTTGATAAAGGGCAGTTTTAATTTCTTGATAGGTTTTATCATAGAAAGCCAAATCATCTTTCAAATTCTTATCGTCAATGACATAGTCATAAAGTTTTTGGTTTTTTTCATAAAGATACAAAGGGTTAGAAAAAATCCGTTTGGCTAACCTACCATACAAATCAATGGCGATTGTATCGTCAGTTTCCACGTCCCAAGGGATAAAATAAAATTTATTAAGCTCATTATTAAAATAAAGCCTAACATTATCGTAAGTTTGATGACCCGAATTGATTAACTCCTGATGTATCTGCCAAGAATAAAAATTATCTTTGTCAATCAAGTTAAAGATAGAACTAAAAAAATCTTTGTCACTAGCATTATTTAATAAATCAATTAATTTATAGAGTTCAGTATAATGGTTGTAGCTAAAGTGATCATCATCAATTAATTTTCCCCAGCGGTATAGGTTATCCCAAATTTTTATTTTAGAATTAATCCCTGGGGTTTCAATCGGCTCATTAATACCATAAAAATTGCTTTCTTGAGATACTCCCCACTTAGCTAGCATTTCACTACTCCAATTTTCAATAATAAAATATAAACCGTTATTCTTACCATTGATTTTTAAATTGCCAAAATGGCTGGCCGGATACATTAAACCCAATTTATCGGCCCGGTAATTATTGAACTGCTCAACAACAAAATAGCGGTCATCAGGAATTATAAAACTTAATCTGCTGGCACCATTTAACGGTTCATCAGTCTTAAATTTTATTAAATATGATTTTTTCGGAGCATTCCAATGGACAGCATTATCGCCTCGATAGCGAACTTCAACATCATAAGTTTTGTCATTATACTTCAATTTAGCTGGCACCCAGAGTTTAGAAGAATAAGTAATATTACCAAAAGCATCTGGCAAACTTTCATCCATTTCTTGTTTCTCTTCAGAGTCAATGTACAATCCATAAACCGGCAGGCTGTTCTTTTTAAAAATATAAGGCAAATAAATAACGTCAGTAGTCTTTCTGACTCCCCAATAGAATGGCAATAGTCCAGAGACTAACCTGTTTTCCCGCAGTAAGGTTGCCCTAAACTTGGCACCATTCATTTTAAAGAAGAATAATTGGAAAAATAATAAACCAAAACCAAAAATCAACAATAAAAAAATTAATAGGATTCTTCTTTTATAAATCCTATTTTTTGTCTTCTGTAGAAAAGCTAAAATAAAAGTCTTCGTCGGATTATCTCTTTTTAGCAGCATTTTGATATCATTATTATTTAATAAAATTTATTATATTTTGTACCCGCTTTTGCCAAGTATAATTGCTAACTTCAATAAAAGCTTGCCTGGTAATTTTACCACATAATTCGCTATTTTGCAAGGTTTTCTTTATTCCCTCAGCTAAAGAACTAGGATCATCAGGCTTAACTAAAATTGAATTATTATTATTCAATACTTCTCTAATCGAAGGTAAATCTGAAGCGACAATCGGCCGAGTGGCAGCCATATATTCAAACATTTTTATCGGCGAAGTATAACTAACGGAAATCTTTTTTTTGCCGGAATTTGGTAAAACTAAAACATCAGCGGCTTTGAGATAATAAGGCATTTTGATCGGCGGTTGGTGGCTAACAAATAAAATATTTCTTAAATTTTTATCCTTAATAAATTTTTTTAATTTTTCGCGATCATACTCCATCCCGCCAACAAAAACAATTAATTCCTGACTAGATAAAAACTGGCTGGCAGCTGCCAAAGTGTAAACTCCTTTCCAAACAAATAGATGGCCGGTATATATAATAAGATTTTTATCTAACGGTAAATTTAATTTTTTCCGACACTCTTCTTTATTCTCTTTCAAATTAAAAAGTTCCGGATCAACGCCGTCAGGAGAAACTAAAATTTTATCTTTGTCAATGCCTATAGCAACAACTAACTTTTTAAGTTCCTGAGTAATAACAATAATCTTTTTTACTCTTTTAAAAATAAATTTATACAAATTTAGTTTATTTTCAGGAAAAATATGAAGTTCTAAAACCAAATTTTTTCTAAATAAAGCAAGAAAAAATAATGAAAATTCATCGCGAGAATAAATAATATCAACTTTTCTAAAAATTAAATAAAAGAAAGAAGAAATGGCGAAACTGGTGTTTTGAATTACAACGCTAAAACCTTTCAAAGAATAACTTCGGTCAACAAGGTCAATAAGCGGTAACTTTTTAATCGAAAAATGCTCCCGTAAGCCATAATACTGAAAAGGATCAGCTGACTCAAGTTGATTATCTTTCCTTTTTGCTACCACTAATTCAATTTCGGCTCCATCCTTTTTAAAAGCTTCACACATTTTCATAATCTGAAAACCATGGGCTTTTTCAGTAGGAATTCGGGCATTGGCTAAATAAATTATTTTCATCTCATTATTAACCCAAACTAAAATTAAAACCTAATTTATTTAAAAGATACTTGATTAGTCTTTGAAGCCGAAAAAATAAATAATTAGCTCGTTCTACTTTGTTGGGTAAAACAATCAAAAGTTTTAAGAAAAAAACCGGGTGAGATAAATTACGCCACTTTATTCCTTCGAAAAGTTTAACTCGCCATTCGGAAAAAAGCTGATCAAGCTCTTTAACTTCGGACTTATTAAATTTTTCCTTGGGCTTATGAAAAGTTACATCTTTATAATCATCCAAAGTAATTTCTCCCTTTTGGTAGTAATTATCGTAAAGATAAGTTCCGGGTAAGGGTGTAAAAATCCCAAACGCATACCAATTAGGCTTAATCTTTTGAGCAAATTCAAAGGTTTGAATCATCTCTTCTTTGGTTTCGGTTGGTAGCCCTAACATGAAAGCGGCATGAGTCCTGATGCCATATTTATGGCAAAGAGCAAAAGCTTTTTCTACTTGTTCCAATTTAATTTTCTTGTTAATGATTTGGTCTAACACTCGCTGGCTACCGGATTCGACGCCAAAATCAAGCTGCAGACAACCGCTTTCCTTCATCAGCTTAACTGTTGATTCATCAGTTAAATCAACCCGAGATTGCGCCCCCCAAAACATTTTTTCTTCTCTCATCAACTGACATACCTTTTTTACATGATCTAAGCTGACTGTCAGAGTATCATCAGCAAACCAAATTGCTTCGGCATTATATTTTTCTTTAAGAATTTTTACTTCTTTTCTGATATTTTCCAAATTTCGGTAGCGAACCCGGTGACCAAAAACTTTATTACAGGCACAAAAGGTACACGTATAAGGACAACCCCGCGACGCCATGACAATTGCCGCCCGAACTGGCACCCCGCGCAAAACTTCGTCAGAAACTGATAAATATTTTTTCATGTAGATCTTATCATAGGCGGGTAAACAAATCTCGGAAATATCAATTAGCTCCCGCGCAGGATTAATTATTAATTCACCGTTTTTATCCTTCCAAGCGATGCCTTTAATCGAAGTAAAATCAGGATTTTCTTTTTCTAATTCTTTAATTAATTCTAAGGCCGTTGCCTCACCCTCCCCCATCACGGCGATATCAAAGCCCCCCTTGAGAGCTTCAAAGGGGACGGCGGTTACATGAGGACCGCCGATAATCGAGATAGCCTTAGTTTTTTCACGAATTTTCTGGTTCATCTCAATCACTTCATGAATTTCAATTGTTGACGAGGTAAAACCAATAATTTTTGGCTGTAATTCAATGACCTTATCAATAATATCAATTTTGGCCTGCTCCCGGCCGCGATAATGATAAGCCTCCCCGCCTAATAACTTATTTTCGACAATTACATTATCATAGCCATGATCGCGCAAATAACCAGAGATATAAGGTAGGCTAAGGGAATAGCGGTGTTCCTTAAGCCGATGGGGTGGAAAAATTAAAGCAATGTCTTCAGGCCTATTTATTCTCATTTTTTTTAGTTAAAATAATTATAAAATCCTTTGGCTCTTGCCAAAATTTAAGCGGCTTAACCTCAAAACTTTCCCGCCGCCCAAAAAAGCCAAAATCTCTTTTTAACAAAAGTTCCGAAAGCCGAATAAACCTTCGGATAAAATAATTGGCGATAAATTTAGAGGTAGAACGTTGACCATACCATTTAATTTCAAATTTATCAGACAGAATATTTTTTAATTCTTTTTTGTAAAATTCAAATCTATGAAATTTGCCAATCGGTTGTTGATGATAAGGAGAAACTATTTTTTTATTGGGGGTAGAGATAATTAGAATTCCCTCATTTTTTAAAGAGGCGGAAAAAATATCCAAAATCTTCTTGGGATTATCGGTTTGCTCAATAGTATGGAAACTGACAATAACATCAAAAAAATTCTTTGGCAGATCAAAATTCAATAAATCACCGCAATAAAATTTTATGTTATCACGCTGATAATTTTTTTTAGCATAATCAATGGCTTGATCAGACTGATCAATTCCCCAAACTTCTTCGGCTTCCTGGGCTAAGAAAAAAGTACCAAAACCGCTGCCAGAAGCCGCATCAAGTGCTATTTTATCCCTAACAAAATCAGAGGCAAATAAATAGCGAGAAACCGTATCGGCTTTTACTCTTTTTGACTCAATCACTTTAAAAATAAATTGTTGGCCCTGTCCAAATGACATAATTTAATTACCGCTACTTTTAATGCTTTGATGACTTTGTTGGCATCTCAGCTAATTTAGATGATTATCTAATAAATTTAGCCAAACTAGACCCAGAAAATAAGACATTTTCGACCGGTAAAAAGAAAAACTTGGTTCTAAATCTAAAATCTACAAACCGATTTAAAACTTTATTTAATCTAAATTTAGCGATCCAGTAAATCTTTCGGTTACTGCCCACTTTTTTGGCAAAATATTCGTCGCTAGAAAGCTTTTTCAGAACAAATAATTTCCTGACCAGTTCAACCTTTTTTTGATGATTTTTTGTTACCCAAGGCGTTACATGATCTTCATGGTCTATTTTACCCCATTCAGCAAAACTCTTTGGCTCATTAAAGCCTAATTCCAGACTTTTCTCATACAGATAGGTGCCGGGATATGGACTATAAAAATAGATAAATATCTCAGAAAGCGGATCAGCAGCGAACATGCGGCTGGCTAAATCAACTGTTCTGTCTAATTCTTGCTTGAGCTGTTTTTCAGGATTAGCACCCCTTTGAATCGGAAATCCCGTCATAAAACTGCTAAAAACCTTGATGCCAAATTTTTTAGCTTTTTTTATACATTCTAGTATATCTTCGGCCTTAATTTTTTTATCAATATAATCAAGGATTTCCTGATCACCTGACTCCGCACCGATTACCACCTCTCTAATTCCGGCTTTTTTCATTAGCAACCAGAAATCATCATCAAAACTAATTAAATCGTCGACTCGCCCATTGAGGTAAGAAATACTGATTTTTATATTTTCCTCAATCAAACCTTTGAATATATCCTCACATCTTTTTTTATTAACAAAAAAGTTTGAGTCTCTCATTTCTAAACCAGTTATATTGTATTCTTTGACTAAATTCTTTATTTCGCTGACAACTCTTTGGGCCGGATAGAAATCCCATTTCCGTTCAAAATTAGGATTGCCCAAATAACAAAAACGACATCGCAACGGACAGCCAGCACTAGTGAGATAAAGTAGATTTCTGTCGGCATTCGCATTTATTTTGATATATTCTTCGATATTATCGCCTAAAATATGGTAAGGCATGGGCGGCAAACTATCAATCTTTCGGTAGGGTCGTTCGGGATTGTTAACAATTTTGCCATTTTCTTTATAAGCAATTCCCAAAATACCATCTAAACTTTTCCCCTGATCTAGGGCCGAAACTAACTCGGCAAAAGTTTCTTCACCCGGACCTTTGACTACAATATCAACATTTGGGTCTTCTAAGGTCTGCAAAGGTTTAATGGTTGGATGAATTCCTCCCCAAACAATTGGCACTTTTTTATTTTTTTCCCGCACTAGCTTGGCAAACTTCAACCCATCGGTAATTTGATAGCCAGTCATGGCAGTAATACCAACACAAATTGCCTGATCAAGGTGCTCTAAAGCTTCTAAATAATCTTTCTTATCATATGAATGAAAAATTCTAACGTCATAATCTTTCTCAATTAAAGTAGAGACGGCAACAAGCGCCAGTGGTATCATGCGCCGGCCAAACCTTGTCGGGTGAGGTGAAAAAAGCAAGATGAATTTATTTTTGATTGGTTTCATAAAAAATTTATATTATATCTATTTTGTTAGTTACCAACCGCTTTTGATTGTGCTGATAATTTTACTGATATCTTCGTCGGTTAAATGATTATGGAGCGGAATTGAGATGTATTTGTCCTCAACTTTATTCATGACCGGCAAATCTAATCTCTTACCGCCAAAAATTGGACAAATGTCATTACGGACATGAACCATGTGCGATTCTATTTCGTTTTCTGCTAATTTTCTTTGAAAATCATTTCGTTTTTCCACTTGAATGGTGAAAAGCCAATTACCACTTTCCCGATCCGGCTTTCTTTCTAGTAAAGTTAGGCCGGCAATATTTTTTAATTCCTTAAGATACTGATTGGCCATCGCTTGGCGACGAACTAAAATATCATCTAAATTGTCTAACTGGACATCTAACATAGTGGCCGCCACATCATTCATATGATATTTATAACCAGCTTCTTTGATCTGATACTTCCAATAGATATCGCCTTTAAATTCCCGGTCAATCCCATACCAGCGCAAAAGTTTAGCCCGTTTATAATCTTGCTCTTCTTTCATTGTCAGCATCCCGCCATCAATGGTAGTAATCTGTTTAATCGCCTGGAAAGAAAAGCAGGTATAATCCCCAACCCGGCCGATATACTGATTTTGGTATTTCGCCCCCAAGGCATGAGCCGCATCTTCAATCACTTTAAGATTATATTCTTTGGCAATCGCTAAAATTTCCGCCATATCACAGGGATAACCAGCCCAGTGGACTACCATAATGGCTTTAGTTTTGGCCGTAATTTTCCGCCTAATATCAGATGGATCAATATTCATGGAATTTGGCTGAATATCGGCAAAAACCGCCTTACTTTTAGAATAAAGGATTGGGATATTAGTGGCAGTACAAGTCATTGGCGTGGTAATTACCTCGTCCCCTTCTTCTAAGAAGGCCAGTTTTAAGGCTAAATGTAAAGCAGCCGTACCCGAAAAAACTGTAGCGGCGTAAGGAATATCAAACTTTTCACTGAATTTTTTTTCCACCTCATCAACTTTGGGGCCCTGACCAATCCAACGCGTCCTTAAAACTTCAGCAACTGCTTTAATTGCTTCTTCTGGTACATAAGGCCAAAACATGGTAATCATAGTATTTTGATAAATTATTTTTTAGTTATTAGTTCGTTAATTATCTTAACTAATTCTGCACCGGTTGCTTTGGGGGTTAAATTTTTTAAATAAAATTGATAGCCACCTTCGGCAATCTTTTCCTTTAATTCTAGCTGGTTTTTCACCGCCAAAATTTTATCAGCTAAATCTTTGGCATCGGCCATTCGACAAAATAAGCCAGTTTGACCACTAGTAATAATTTCTTGCAACGCCGGGGTATCACCAGTGACCACGGCTTTTCTCATTGCCATTGCCTCAACTATTTTGAAAGCGCTGCAATGCATTGCTTTATCAGTATCGCCAAACATTCCTAAACAAATATCGGCCAAAGCAATTTGATCGGCCAATTTTTCATAAGGCATGAAATCGACAAAATTTACATTAGTCACTCCGATTTCTTTGGCCAAACTTATTTCTTTGGCATGATTATTCAATTTACCAATAATATTAAAATAAACATTTTCTCTTTCTAAAATTTTGGCGGCTTTAACAATGTAGCTGACCCCCTGAATCGGTGAATAACTACCATGGTAATGGATAATAAATTTATCACTTGTTGGTTTAGCTCGGGGGAAAAAAATCTTTGGGTCACAGCTTAAAAGAATAGTTTTAAATTTCTCTTTCCTAATTTTAAACTGCTTGATGAAAAAATTAATATGTTCATCGGCATCAAGCAGACAAAGATCAGCCAAACTGCAAGAAAGCCAATCAAGCAGCCAAAATTTAAAAGCTTTGAAGCTAAATTTAGAAACTTGCTTGCGGTCCAAAACAACTGAATCATATTCGGAAACAAATAAATCCAAAATTATTTTCTTGCCACTTAATTTGGCTAAAAGCCAAGCCAAGGGCATAATGGCATGACCGGCAAAACCAACAATCATAACATCGTAGTTACTTTTAAGCTTTTGGTGCTGATTAATCAATTGCCAATATTTTTTAAGCTTATTTTTCTTTTGGCGGGTCTGACACTCAACGACCTCAACCCCATTTTCCCTTAATCCTTGGATCATTAAGCGATTGCGGGTATAAATTGGATCATAGGTGCCAAAATAGCAAACTCTCATAAAATTTTCCTTTTAATCGCTCTGAGCGGGGCAATAAAATATTTCAAAAATTCACCAAACAGATAATCGCTGACATTAATATCGGATCCGGATTTTGCCCGGTATAAACCACTACCTGCCCGAAAAACAACCTCAGCGACTTGAGCCGGCGCCAGGCCAGATTGACTACCCATTCTTGTTGCTGTTAGCGGCGGATTAACCGTATAAACTCTTAAATTCGGATATTCCTTGGCTAACGATTGGCTGAAACCGCGAACGCCAAATTTACTGGCAGAATAAACAGCAAGTTTACCTTTACCAATTAGGCCTAGGTTACTGCCGATGTTAACAACCGATTCAGTCAGGCTGGGTAAAATCATTTTGGTAAATTTAATCAAGCCCACCAAGTTCGTACTAAATTGATTATCAATCTCTGCAAAGCTTGAATCAACTAATTTTTTACCAACCAAAAAACCAGAATTATTGATTAAAATATCAATCTGCGGAAAATTAGTCTTAATCTCTTGAAAGCAACTTTGGATGCTGGAATCGTCACCTAGATCCAAACTGACTGCTACCACGCCACTAGCCCCCAAATTTTTGCTTTGGGCGGCAGTTTCTTGGATACCAGCCTGATTTTGATGATAAGTCAAAACTAACCGGTGATTAGCCTTGGCAAAACGATAAGCAATCGCCTGGCCAATGCCTGAACTGGCGCCGGTAATTAATATGGTCTTGGTTTGATTAAACGGTTTTTTTGGTTTCATTGATGATATCTAATAAAGTATCGATTGTTACTTGATAAGTATAATTATTTAAAACTCTTTCCCGAGCAGCCTGACCCATTTTTACTCGTAAGCCATCATCTTTAAACAACTTAACTATCGCTTCAGCTAATCTTTCGGAATCTTTTGCCGGAACGACAAAGCCAGTTTGGCCATCAATATTAATGTCCGGACTGGCGCCGGCATCTGACGTCACAACCGGCACGCCACAAGCCATGGCTTCAATTGTCACCTGGCCAAAAGTTTCCAGCCAAACGGAAGGGACAACAAAAACATCGCTAGCATTAATATATTTCACCAATTCAGCAAAAGGCTGCTTTCCGGCCAAAACTACTTTATCTTTGATTTTCAAATCAGCAATTAATTTTTCTAATCTCCCTGTTTCGCCACCACCAACTATTACCAAATTGGCATCAATACCGGAGTTCAAAACTTTGGGCAAAGCTTCAACTAAATAACCGACTCCTTTTTCGGCAAAGTTAATCCGGCCAATAAATAAAATAATCTTATCACTGTTTAATCCTAATTCCTTTCTTAAATCTAATTTCTTATCCAGGGGTTTGAAAAAATCAGTTTCGATTGCCACCGGCATTATTCTAACTTTTTCCGATTCTAAGCCCATATCCTTGGCTTCGGCAGCCGCAATCTGACTGACAAAAATCACTCGATCGGCTTTTTGATAAATAGCCAGGGCATGATTTTTTTCTTTTTTTCTTTCCAGCAAAAATTCAATCAGGTGATCAATTAAATAATTTATCTTTATTGATCCAAAAAATTTATACCAGCTTCTTTTACCAAAAATTTCTTTGATTGATCGGTCAAAATGCCACTGCCAAGTAGTAATTTGTCGAAAAATAAACGGCGCTTTGAAGCGATGCCTAATCTTAGATACAGCATAAGCTGTTTCTCTGGCCTGCCAAACTAATACTATTTCCGGCTGATATTTCTCGGTAAAACTTAAGACCTGACTTTGGGTCGCTTGTAAATAAAACCAGCTCAATAAACGGTTTAACGGGAAGGCCCAAATTTTATTCCAAACCCTTGGCCAGTAGCGTAAAATTTTTATACCGGAAAATTCGTTACTACCTTTTTTGAAAAAACCTATCCAGGGTGCTATGACAGAAACATCATGCCCCAGTTCAACTAGCTGCCTCAGTAATTCAATAAAATAATGATAGGTGCCTAAATGCTCACCAATTTCCTTTTCCGTGCCAAATTTATATGCAACAACACAAATCTTCATTTCTTAAATTGTTCAATGATTTTTATCGCTAAATTATCAAGGTCATGGTGTTTAACCACTTCCGCTCTCAATTTCTCTTTGGTTGCCTTTTTCTGCTCGGCAGATAGTTTTATCACCCACTCAATTTTCTCTGCCAACTTTTGTGGGTTGTTCGACAAAACTATAAAGTCCGGACCTAAAATTGGGGTAAAGGCTTCGTTGCTGGTTAAAACCAAACTACCACAAGACATAGCTTCCAAAACGGCTTTATCAACACTGCCAGTGTGGCTTAAATTAACGAATAAATCCGCATCTTGATAATGACCAACAGTTTCAATATTAGAAATTGCTCCCAAAAAACTCACTATCCCCTGCAATTTCATGACTGATACCATCTCTTCCAGACTATCCAGATAAATTTGATGCTGGGGCAATCCCGGACCGCCGATAATATTAACTTTTAAGCCAGTAATTTTTTTATCGTTAACTAAAATATCAATTGCTTTAATCAAACTCTCGTAATCCTTGGTTGGCGAGATCCGACCGATACTTAAAATTTTAAAAGCTGATAAATTTCCTGGCTTACGACCGGCTAAATAAAACTTGGAAATTGTCTCCTGACCCGGGGCGGGCGGGTGGAAAAAAGCCGTATCAATGCCATGGCCAGTCACAATAACCTTTTTTGACGGCAGGCGAAAACTTTCTTTGGAGGCCGTCAAAATGACATTAGCCACTTTTTCCATCATTTTTAATTTTGGCGTGACTGTTCCGTGAGTATACCAGGAAACAATTTTTTTATTAAAAATTTTGGCATACGGCGCAATCGCAATGGTATATTCCGGATTCATATGGCAAAAGATTCCATCAACTGATGGCACTAATTTTAAAGCTAAAATTTGAAAGTGCCAAAACCGGCCAAAACGGCTTGTGCCTTTTTCTTTGCCCAAAGAATGAATTTCAACATTAGCTGGTAAATCCGAAATATCACCTTTTTCTAAACATAGGACCTTAAGATTGTCTAAATTTTGGGCGATTTTTTTGAACCAGCCGTAAGCAAAACCAGCCAAGGGATCATAACGGTCAATTTTGCGGGTAATCATTAAAAGTTTCATATTGTTATTCTAAATATTAATTAGTTCAGACCAAAATTTAATCACCTCATTAATATAATCTTGACTTTCTGCTTTCGGACTGATGTTTTTACCTTGATTAACGCCAAATTTATTTTTGGCAATTACTGAGGTAATAACTCTGATTTTACCCTCGGCAATATTTTTTTTAATTAGAAATTGTTTTATCTCTTCAGCCATGACCTGGATACCATTGGCTTTTTTGGCTAGTCTCAATGATTCTAAAATTAATAACCGATTAAACCAATTTTCTTTTAGCCAATTCTGATTAATCAAATAATTACCATGAAAATGTAATAAAAACTTAGCTTTAAATTTTTTGGCAAGCCACCATCCAACCGGACTGATGATGAAAGGGGCCGGTGTTAGTATTAATTGGTAATTATTCTCCAAAAATAATTTTTTGCCCAACCGATAACAATCAGACAAGTAACTAAATTTACTCCTGGAATTAGTGGGGTAAACTTTCACTTTATCGGAAACTTGATTTATTTCCCCACTTTTAGCCGGAATTATAACATCCAGTCGCTCGACCTGATCACCCAATAATTTATGACGTAAAACTGCTTCAATTGTTTCACCCTTTTTGAGCAAGTCGTGATTTACACTTAAGACCAAAACTTTCATTTATTTAAACCAAATTTCAATTTAAAAATCGTAACAAAAAATTTCATTATCTCTTTGATTGAAAACTTTGATTTGCCCCGCTGGCGGTCATTAAAAATAATGGGAATCTCTTTAATTTTCAAATTATTCTTTTCACAGCGATAAATCAGTTCTTCCAGAAAAGAATAGCCGTTGCTTTTAACTGTCTCTAAATCTAACTTTGGCAAAACTGATGCCTGATAAGCCCGAAAACCAGTGGTCACGTCCTTTGTTTTAATCCCTAAAATCAAACGAGTGATGATCATTGCAGTTTGACTGGCTAATTTTCTGGTTATCCCCCAGCCAACAATCTTGCCGCCCGTCACCCGCCGGGAACCGACTACGACTTCATAACCAGCTTCAATTTGTTTAATCATTTCCAAAATGACACTAGGCTGGTGGGAAAAATCAGCATCCATTGAAATAATTATTTCCGCCCCTTGATTCAGAGCCGCTTTAAAACCAGCTAGATGAGCACTGCCATAACCCCGCTCGGTTGTTCGAACAATCAACTGAACTGGCTTATCAGTGAAATCTATTTTGACAATTTCAGCTGTGCCATCTGGCGAATTATCGTCAACTACAATAATTTTTAAGTCAGAAATGCCTAAAGCTAAAATCTCTTTTAGCAACTGGCTAATATTTTCTTTTTCATTATAAGTGGCAATAACGATGTAAACTTTCATTATGTTTCTTACTAATCAAATAGATTAAATTTGCTTTCGCCAGTAATCCAACATATCATTAAGGGTTTGATTAAGATAATCAATTTTTGGCTCCCAACCAGTCAGCTCTCTGAATCTAGAACTGTCCCCGCTTAAAAGAGGCACATCTGATGGTCTCATTCTGGCCGGGTCCTGTTCCACTTTGATATCTTTATTTTTGGCCAAAGACAAAAGTTTATCCAAGACCTCTTGAATGGTAAAATCTTTGCCTGAACAAATATTATAAGCTTCACCGGGCTGACATTTTTCAGTTGCCAGCCAATAAGCCTGGACAATATCGCGGACATCAGTGAAATCTCTTTTAGCTTCCAAGTTGCCAACTTTAATAACTGGCGGCAAAAGCCCTTTTTCGATTTTGGCAATTTGCTGGGCAAAATTACTATCCACAAAAACTTCACCGCGCCGCGGCCCACTATGGTTAAAAGCCCGGCTGCGAATTACTTTTATTTTGTAAGAATGCCAGTACTGAAACCCTAAAAGATCCTGGCAGACTTTACTGACGCCATAAGGCGAAAGAGGTCGCAAAAGATTAGTTTCTTTGATCGGCAGTTCATTAGGGAAAACCAAACCATATTCTTCCGAAGACCCCGCAATAAGAATTACCGGATCATAGTTTTTTTCTTTTGATTTAATCTTACGGACGGCTTCCAAAATATTGGTTTGGCCGGCCATATTAATCATTAGCGTTTCAACCGGTGAATCCCAGGAAGCCGGCACATAACTTTGGGCGGCGAGATGAAAAATTTTATCCGGCTGGGTTGCCTCAATTACTTCAGAAACATTATGAGCGTCTTTGATATCACATTCATAAAATTTAATCTTGTCTTTTAAATGCTCAACATTTTCTGTTTTACTCCGCCATCTTTTGATGCCAAAAAGTTCTATTTGGGGAAAATTAGCCAGAAGATAATCAGCTAAATGACTACCGGCAAAACCAGTAATCCCGGTAATTAAAATTTTCATAAAGTATTCAAATTAAATTTAATAAGCATTATTTTTATTACCCATTAATTCCTGCCAGGCACTAATTATTTTTTGGGTGTTATCGCCATATTTTTCTTTGACTAAGCGTCGGCCATTCTCCCCCATTTCTTTGGCTTTATCCGGATTATTCAATAAATACACGATTTTATCCGCCAAGGCTTGGGCATCGCCAATTGGCACTAAAAAGCCATTATAACCGTCCTGAATGATTTCTTTAGCCCCAGTAGTCGCTGTTGACACTACTGGCTTACCGTGAGCATTTGCTTCAACTAGCACTTTACCAAAACTCTCGGAGTTTGATGAAGAAACTACTACATAAGCTATTCGATAAAAAAGATCCACAAATTTACTATCTGCTATTGGGGCAAAATACGTCTTTAGCTCGTATGGTAGCTGATTATAAGTCAAATCGTTCGACTCTCGGGTAAAGCCCCCACCACCAATCAATGCTAAAACTATATCTTTACAATCATTAAAAACTAATTTAACAGCTTTAAATAATAAAGGATAATTTTTAACTCGATCTTGTCTGCCCACACCTAAAATTATTTTTTTATTATTTAATTGATTACTAATCAAAAACTCATGAATACTCTCTGGGTCAATCTCCGTATTATATTTCTCAATATCAATTGGCGTTGAAATCACTCTTGCCTTTTCTTTGTACTTACCAAGTTTTTCCTTCTGTCCGTGGCTCATCACCCGGATCAAATCTGCTTTTGGTACGGTGAATTTAGAAATCAATAAAAAGAAAATATTCAGCCAGCGTTCTTTTAGCCAACTTGGGTTTTGCCAAAAATCACCATGGAAATTAATCTGCAGCTTTACCTTGTATTTCTTCTTCAGTAAGCAGCCGGCCACAGCCGGTAAAAACGGGTCCTGACAGACAATGATATCAACTTTATGGTCTTGATTTATCTTTTTAAAAATTTTCAAAACATCAGGGATAAAAAATAATTTTGAAATTGAATTAGTCGGGTAACCAATGACATTTTGCGAAATTTCAAACTTATTTAGCCCTTCTTTTTTATTGGTATAAACGACAATATCCAAATGATCCAAAAATTCACCGTACCGGCGATGGCGCTGGATTGCATCACCGAGTTTTTCGCCGCCAACCAAAGTTTTATCCGTCCCAATATTTAAAACATTCATAAACTTTTAAAAATTTCCAGATGTTCTTTGACCACATCAGAAAAATCTCTTTTAAAATCAGCGGCGCTTAATTTATTAAGGTAATTTTGATAATTTTCCTCTTGGAGCAGAAATTCCATCTTTTGATAGATATCATCCTCGGACAACGGATCAATTGAAATAAAAATATTTTTTAACGCCGGGGCAAAACCGTTTTCCTTGGTTAATAAAACTGGTTTTTTTAAGGCTAAGCATTCTAAAGCTAAATTGGGATTGACTTCTGAAAGAGAAGGAATTACCACTAGATAAGAATTAAGGATTAACTGCCGTAATTCTGGCTGATCTAGGCTGCTAATAATTTCAATTCTTTGGTCATCTTTAGCTAACTCTTGCAATTGAGTTCTTTGCGGTCCACTACCTATCAGCAGCAATTTTTTCTGGGTTTTAAGTTTTTTATAAGCTTTAATTAAGCGCGGAAGGTTTTTCAAAGGAATAAAACGACCGGCGTAAACTACACTATCGGTAGGATAATTATTATTTATTTGTTTAGTAGCAGAAGGATTAACTAAAGAATTAGTAATAAGTGCTGTTTTGGCCCGATTAATTTTAAAAACAGCCAAATAAAGATTTCTTTGCCAATCGCTATTAAAAATTATCCGGTCACAGCGACTCAATATCAATTTATAAATCAGTAAATAAAGTCTCTCCTTCAGGCTTTTCGGCTGCTGGTAATACTGGCTTAAAGGAACACTGCATTTCCCGGAATTAACCATTTTTTCCCAAAGGAAATCACCGCCGATTCGAATAATTAATTTATTTTTACCTTTGGCTAAGCTAGCCGGCAGACCGGAAGAAAATAAATCTTGGGCATAAATAATTGACTGGCGTTTGGCGATTTTTTTAAGTTGCCACCAATACCTTAAATGGCGGAAAAAATCTTTCTTGACCAAAAAAATATTATCATGTGATTGATCGTTGCCATAAGAAATTACTTTGACTTGTAAATCAGCGGGTAAAAATTTAACCAAATTGAAAACAAAAGTTGATTGACCAGACACTTCCGGCGAGAAAGTACCGGAAGCAATAATCAAATTTTTCTGGTCCCAAGTAATCTTTTGTTTTTCAAAATTATAAAAAAATATTATTAATAAAAGCGGTATTACCGGTATTCGATAGGTCGGATCAACATAAGGCCCGGAACCAAAAAGAAAATAAAAAGTCAAAGCCAAAAAAAGACTGAAAATAATAAAAACTCTTTTATCCTTTAAAAACGACTTCAACAAAGCCAAAAAAATCACTAAATAAAATAGAGCAAAAAGAATGTGACGCAATAAATAAACAAAATTTTTAGGATTAAAAATAAAACTTAAAACATTCTTATAATTACCGCTCAAGACCTCTGTGGTTACATTAACATCATTGACCGGATTATACTTGAAAGGTAATAGTTTCTGATGACCAGAATAATAAAAAAGCGGCAAATCACTAGCAAAAAAATAACGGGCTGTACCTAGTAGATGACTTTTAAAATAAGCTACTGGCTGAGCTTTAATCCTAGCCAAAGCAATATCAAGCTTCTGTTTTTGATATTTAAGGCTTTGGGTGGGATCACGATCTTGGGGAGAGTATTGAATTTCTGGCTCATTAGCAAGCTTAAAGTCGTTAGTATAATAACCATACAAACCATGACTAACAACAGAAGCAAAATCCCAACTGCCAAAAACTAAATAGTTTCTCAGTAGCCAAGGAAAGACTAGGGCAATAAAAATAACGACCAGCAACCCAATTGAAATGACTAATTTTTTAAGTTTAATTTTCTCAAAAAATAATCTTAATAAAATAAAAACGATAAATGGAAATAGTAAATAGACAGCGATTGGCTTAGCTAAAGCCGCCAGGCCCAAAAAAATTGCTGAATAACATAAATTTTTTCTTTTGCCTTGCTGCCAAAATAAAATTAAATGATAAAGCGTTAACAAAAATAGTAGAACTAACAAAGCATCAGGCCTGACATCATTAGTACATAAAGCCAAGGCTGGCTCCAAAGCGACTAAAAGCCCAACCATTACAGCGCTTCTCTTAGCAAGAAACAATTTAGCCAAAAAATAAGCAATAACTGGGGTTAACGATAAAATAATATCCAAAATTAAGACGCCCAACCAAATGCTACCAAAGCCAAACAGGTAGATGAAAGGGACAAAATAAAAAGGCATCAGCGGCGTCCGATAAGCCGTGGGCTGAAAGGGCGGATCGATAAAAGATGAATAAGCTTGATGCTCCACTAAATTTTTAGCAATCAAAACGTAATATTGGGCATCGTTATCATTTAAACCTTGACCATCATCAAGATAAAAACTACCAGGGCCATAATTAATTAGTAAGGCACCAAAGATAAATAAACGAAAAATTAAGGCAACAAAAAAAATAATTAAAGGAATTTTATGATTTTTTAAAAATTTAGTCATTCTAATCTTTAATAATTTCCGCTAAGAATTACTGCGATAAATATTATTTATAATATTTGAGAAAAAGATCATTACTGAAAAAAAATTTCACTAAAGAAAATCTCCGGCCGGCGTTAACAAAACGAACTAAAAAATTATCGGATATTTTTTGAGTAAAACGATGCTTACCTGAACGCAGAAGATCACTATCCAACCAAATTTTTGACCCCACCAATCCGGCTTTATCGGCTGCCTTCCTTAAAGAGAAAAGATTATATTCATAAATATGATGCTCTTTCATCAGTTTAAAGTGACTTTCAATAACACCTATTGTCTCCCGGCTGACTATTTTCAAAATTGGTTTGGCTAAAGGATAAACAATCTTGGTAAAAACAGTATTGGGCGCCGTATGAACAAGCAAAAATCCGCCTGGCTTCAAGACCCGTTTAGCTTCCTTAAGCATCAATAAGGCGTCCTGGCGATTTAAATGTTCTATCACGTCTCCGGAAACTACCCGATCGAAAAAATTGTCAGGAAACGGAAGGGATTTGCAATCCGCTTCTTGAATATCAATTCCGGAAAAACCCTTTAAAAATTCATTGGCAACAGAGACCGCATCCTTGGAATAATCGATACCGGAAATTATCGCGCCCTGCTTGGCACAATAATAAAGCAAATCGCCCCGGCCAAAACCAATGTCTAAGACTCTCAAACCGGGCTTTACTTCCAATAATTCAAAAAGTTTTTTCTGCCGGACGCTCAAATTTCCGTCTTTAAAATCCTGATATCCCTCCAATGAATCGCTTAAAAAATAATCGCGGCCATAGACCCCAGGTGGCGTACGACGATTATTTTTTTTACTTTCAAATATTGTCATTAGTTATTTCTTCAGCTAATTTAAAGCCGTCTCGAACCACTTCATCCATATTATAATAGCGGAACTTGCCAGTCCGACCGAGCAATTTTAAACAGCCGGCCTCTTCTAAGTGGTCAATTACCGGCTTCAAATTCTCCGAGTATGATAAGTCATAAATCGGATAAGTATAGGGCACTTTCATTACAAATCCCTCTTCTAGCTCTTCCGCTTTATCAATAATTTTTGATTTAAGCAGACCCGCCCGTGCTTTTTCAATCAATTCCCGATCATTATTATCACGCCAAATCGGCTCAGTGGCCAAACAAGAAACATCCAGACAGAGCGAAGTTTTATCCTCCGGCGCCATGGTTTCACTCCAATTTTTAAACTCCACTGCCCTGACAAAAACAATATCTTCCTGAGTCTGAGGGAAATAAAGCCATGAATCATCGGAGATTTTAGGTCGATTAATAATCACATTAATAAAAATCGAATTCAAATATCTAAGTTTGGAAAGATGATTTTTTACTTTTTCTGGCACTGCCGGTGATAAGCTTTCTACCAATTTATTAACGGGAATAGTGGAAATTGCTAAGTCGCCTGAAACCGAATGGACTTTACCTTCTTTAATAAATTCAATAATTACACCACGACCGTCGTTTAAATCCACCTTTTTCACCCCAGCTTCAAGATAAATTTCACCGCCCAAATTCCTGATCTCTTCGGCAAAACGATTAGCAATCGCTCCCACGCCGCCACGCTTGGGATAATAAAAAGAGTCAGCGTCCGGATAGGGATTATTTTCTTCCAGCTTTGAAGCCTGACTTTTTAAAAGTAAATCTTTAATTATAGTTTTTAAATTAAAACTTGCCGGTGAACGCGCCTCGCCCCATTCGGAAGCGATTTGCGACGGATCCATCCGCCAATGTTTGGAAGCATAGGGCTCACAATTGGTTTTATAAAGAGTACGACCGAAGCTGGCAATAAACCAATCCTTGAATGAGACAATTTTAGTCGGCTTGATTTTTTCTTTAACCAAAGTATAACAATAATCAACTAGCGCCCTGAAAGCTAAAAATTTTGGCATATAGATTAATAAATTGCCAAGTTCAAACGGATAATTGAGCCAATGGCCCCACATTAAAATTCGTGAACGCTTGGAGCATTTAACAAAATCATCCTCCATAATAATCTTCATTTCATCAATTAATTCTTTATTCCGGCCAACAAAGCGATGGGCGGAAAAATCAAAATAAAAATTCTTATATTTTATAGTACGGGCCAAACCACCGACATCATTTTCTTTTTCCACAACAATTACTTCCGCGCCTTTTTGTAATAATTTATAAGCGCAGCTCAAGCCAGCCAAACCAGCACCTAAAATAATTATTTTTTTCTTTTTCGGCAATTTTTCCTCCAGGGCTTCAGCTTTAGTGGCGGCATCGCTTGTTCGAACAATCATTTCACTGAAATTTTCGTGAATATATTCCCTTAAACTTTCCCGCCAATTCCGCATTAAATTCAAGCCCCGCAGTTCAAGCATAAAATTATCTAGCATCTCAGATTTTGGCCGATTAACCGGGTAATCTTTCATAAAATAATCGGAATTGACGCTAGTAACTTTGATATCAGGCCGGGCAAGAATTTTGACAATTTCTGAAGCAACATCGTAGCGACTGGCCGAGCCCCGGCAAACCATATGGTAAACGCCATAAAAATTAGTAGCAATGACTTTGGCTAAATTTTTAGAAAAATCTTTGGTATAAGTTGGGGTGCCAAATTTATCGTCAACGGCAAAAATTTCTTTGGTGCCTTCTCGAACCTGCCTTAAGACCTTACCCACAAACTTTTTATCTTTTTTACCACCACCAATCATCCAGCCGGGGCGAAAAACAAAATATTTGTCTAAAGTTGCTTTAACAAGCTTTTCCCCTTCGTATTTCGATTTACCATAAACTGACAGCGGCAAAACGTTATCAAACTCATTATAAAAAGTATCTTTTTCCCCATCAAAAATACCGGCGGTACAAATATAAACCATTTTAATATCAAACTCTTTACAAACTAAAGCGACATTTTGGGTACTGACGGTATTAGTCAGGTAAGCATGTTTAGGGTCATTTTCACAAATTTCTAAATCAGTCTCAGCAGCCAAATGTAAAATAAAATCAGGCTTAAGCTTAGTAACGTAAGCGAGAACTTGATTATAGTCGCGAACATCAAGATAGTCGATCCCTTCTTCAGTTTTAATGTCGGTTGGGTAAACTTCGTGCCCTTCCCCCCGCAAAACTGGCACCATTGCACTGCCAAGCATTCCAGCCGCCCCAGTGATTAAAAGTTTCATTCTTTTGAGTTAATTAAAGAGTAGAATTAAAATTAAATATTTTTGAAAATATTTTCCATTTTTACCGCAATTGCTTGCCAATCATAATCTTGCAACACTAAATTCCGACCATTACTAATCAATTTCTGCCGTAAAGTTTCATCATTAAATAAAATTTTCAGCTTCAAGGCTAAATCAGTTGGATTCTTTAATTCACAAAATAAACCAGTTTCTCCTTTCTTTAAAAAATCCGGAATGCCACCGACTTTTGTGCCAATCACTGGCACACCAGCAGCCATCGCTTCCAAAAAAGCCGACCCTAAACCTTCGGATCGCGACAAACGGACAAAAACATCGGAAATTTTTAAATAAGGTGGCAAATCTTTCTGCCCGATATAACCTAAAAATAAAATTTTATCCCGTACCCCCATTTCTTGGGCCAATGATTTCAGCTTGATTTCCAGCTGACCACTACCAATAATCAAAACTTTGACCGGCAAATCTTTAATCGCCCGGATTAAAATATCAACCCCATTTTTATAAACTAAACGGGAAATCGTTGTCACCACTTTGTCTTCTGGTGTTAAACCAAGTTTCTGCCGCAGATTAGCTAATTCAAGTGAGCTAAATTCCCGACTAAAATTGGCTAAATCAACGCCATTAGGCACAATTGAAATTTGTCCGGTATAACCATACTTTTTTGCCCGCTTGGCCAGAAAACTGCTGATTGCCTGAATGAAATCCGCTTGCCGATAAATGTTTTTGTAAAGCGACCGCATAAACCAAGTCCGGCTCCAGATCCTTTTCAAGGAATCCCCTTCCTGAAGGGTAAGGAGATACTTAACTTCAGGAAAATTCTTCTTCAATTTTAGAGCCGCTAAGCCGCCCTGATTAGCCATTACGGCCCAAACTAAATCGTAATGATTTTGCTTTTGCAGCTCTGCCGCTTTTTTATAGGCAGCAAAAGGAAAAAGGTATTTGGCTAATTTACCCTTACTAATACGATGAACGTTAATGTTACCGATTTGTTCAACTTCTTTTTGCTTACCGTCAAGATCAACGGTGATTAAATCAAATTCAATACCTTTAATTCGATCGGTAATTTCTTTAACTGCCAGCTCCGCCCCGCCAACAAAAGGTAAATAAGCTAAAGAGATGATTAAAACTTTCATTAGAGTGTCATGTATTTAAAGCCTAACTTTTCGGCTTCAGCTTTGTTATAAAAGCCTTTGATGTCAAATAAAACTGGATCTTCATTACAAATACTCTTTAAACTAGATAAAGAATAATTCTCCGTCTTAAAAACCTGATGCGGACTGAAAATAACAACGGCATCAAACTTATCCTTAGGCGGCCAATCATCAATAACTCCCACTTTAAAATGATCGACAATAAATTCTTTAAACTTAATTAAGGGATCATGGCCAAAAATTTCACTCCCCTGTTCTTTCAGCTTAATGATTAACTCTTTGGCTTTGCTATTTCTGGTATCAGGGACATTTTCTTTAAAAGTTAACCCCATAATCAAAATCTTTTTTTTATCAGTCAACTTTTTGGCAACAAATTCAGCCATATACTCATTTGTATCACGGCCAGCTAAAATTACTTTTGGTTGATAACCTAACTTTTGCGCTTTATAAGTTAGATAATAAGGATCAACGCCGATACAATGTCCGCCGACCAAACCGGGCTGATATTTATGAAAATTCCATTTTGTTCCAGCGGCTTCAATCACCTCTTTTGTATCAATCCCGATTTTATCAAAAATTAAAGACAGCTCATTCATTAAAGCAATATTCAAATCACGCTGGACATTTTCAATAACTTT
>JBAZSB010000001.1:469466-786343 GCA_041662625.1 Patescibacteria group bacterium
ACTTTGGCCGCTTCGGCGACTTTAATACTTGAAGCTTGATGAATTTTAGTTATCGAACCGTAGACTTCAGCGATTCTCTTTAAAGCGTCAGGATCAGAGCCAGAAACAATTTTATAAATTTTATCAATTGTGTGTTCTTTGTCACCCGGGTTTACTCTTTCTGGCGAATAACCAATTTTAAAATCCGGACCAAGTTTCAGGCCGGATTCTTTTTCCAAAATTGGAACACAAATCTCTTCAGTACAACCAGGATAAACTGTGCTTTCATAAACTACAACTGCCCCGGGAGTTAAATTTCTGCCGACAATTTCTGAAGCACTTTCAACTAAACTTAAATCAGGTTCCTGATCATCGGTAATCGGCGTTGGCACCGCCACGATGATAAAATTAGCCTCTTTAATAACTTCGGGATTGGCCGAATACGCAATATTGTATTGGCTAAGATTATCGACTTCACCAGTCTCATCAATGCCATTTTTTAAATTATCGATTTTTTTCTCACTGATATCAAAGCCTAAAACTTGATATCTTTTAGAAAATAAACAGGCCAATGGTAGCCCAACATAGCCTAAACCAACAATACAAATTTTTGTTTCCATAAGTTTTAATTGACCAATTCAACTTAAATTATTCGTCACACTTTAAAGCTAAGAAAACCCCCAGGCCAAGCCTCGGTCGGGGTTTTAAAAATATCCTATTTTAGCAAAAAATGAACTTAATTCTTAATCAATTTGACCCTACTATTATTATATAAAATTTGTTTTTGGTCAAGGACAAAATTTTCCAAGAAAAATACGTTTACCATTTAAACCGAAGAAAGATTTTCATGAAATAATAGACATCAAAAAAAATCTGACCAGTCTTTAAACCTCGCCAAAAACGTTTCCACATAAAACTTGGCCGCAGGTATAGCTTTCGATAGAAAGTATTATAATATCCGAAAATTTCTTCCGGCAACTCAGGATATTTTGCTATCCGCTTAGTAGTATGAAAAGTATAATCTGACCAATCATAAGAAAGAATGAGGCCGCGTTGATTCCATTCATCAAAAAATTCCGTGCCCGGTAAGGGAGTGGCAATCCCAACCTTTGGTAAATCTACATCTAACTCCTTAGCAAATTCAATAGTCCTTTGAATTGACTCGGGAGTCTCACCAGGTAAACCAATCATAAAAAACCCCAAAACATCAATGCCAACCTTTTTGGCCAGCTTAACTGCGTTTCTAGTCTGCTCAAGGGTGATCCCCTTTCGAGAACGATTTAAAACTTGCTGATCACCCGATTCAATACCAAAACTCACTTGATAACAACCGGCTGCTTTAAGTTTAATTAGTAATTCTTCGTCGACTCGATCAACTCTGATTCCATTATAAATATTCCAACAAACTTTTAATTCTCTTCTTAATATTTCATCGCAAATTTTTTTAGGGTGATCAAGGGCAGCGGAAAAGCAATCATCCCAAATATGAATCTCCTTGTAGCCCAAATTCAATACCATTTCCATTTCATCAACAACTCGTTTGGCTGACTTAGCTCTGACTCGTCTTTGAAAAACATGTTTATTACAAAAAATACAGTTACCCCAACACCCCCGGCTAGTTTCTATTGCCACCACTGGACTTTTTTTGGAAGTAATCCTGGGACAATGATAATTTTTAGAATTATACAGATAAAAAGCCGGATAAGGTAAAGAATCCAAATCCTCAATTAATTCTCGCCGTTTATTGACCACAACCTTATTCTGATTATCTCGATAAGCTAAACCATCAATAGTTTCCAAAGCTTTCCCTGAGACTAATTCAAGCAAAGTAATTTCACCCTCCCCAAAAACTGCAAAATCAAAATTGTGCTTCTCAACCACTTCCGCTGGAAAAATCGAGGAATGAACGCCACCGGCAATAACTTTTATTGAATTATCAAATGATTTAATCCGATTAACTAAATCACTGGCATCTTTTAATAGGCCAGTGGTAAAAGTAATACCAACAAAATTTGGTTGGAACCTCTTTAAGGATAGATCCAAATCCTTCAAAGGTTCTTGAGAAATACTTAAATCCAAAATCTGAGTTGGATAACCGTCATCTAATAAGGCTGCCGCTAAAGCGGCTAAAGAGAGATAAGGAATATGAGGGATTGCTACACTAATCTTTGATTCCTTAAAAATTTTAATGGCGGTACTAGGACAAATTAATAGAACTCGTGCTTTCATTATTCAAATTATTAGCTTGATTATTAATCAATAATACCTTATCATTATTATATAAAATTTGTTTTTGGTCAAGGCTGATTTAAAATTTTTTATCATTAATTTATGGCTCAACCAAGCAAAATTTTATATCTTGTTACCCAATCAGAATGGGGCGGCGCCCAGCGCTATATTTTTGATTTAGCAACGCATCTTGCCAGTGACTATAAAGTCGCTGTTGCCGCTGGTGGTAATGATGAGTTATTTGCCAAATTAGACGAAAAAAATGTTGAAAATTACAAATTAAAAAATTTAGTCCGCCAGATTAATTTGACAAAAGACATCCAAGCTTACTTTGAAATTAAAAAATTAATAAAAAAAATTAAACCGGATATTTTACACCTCAATAGTAGTAAAGCCGGAGTTATTGGCGCCATTGCTGGCCGACATGCCAATGTAAAAAAAATAATCTATACCGTTCATGGCTTTGTTTTCAATGAACCGATGGCCGGTTGGCAAAAACAAATTTATATTTGGGCAGAAAAATTCTCTGCTAAATATAAAGATAAATTAATTTGCGTTTCGGAATATGACCGACAGGTGGGAATTAAAAATAAAATTACTTCCGCAGATAAATTAATTACTATCAATAATGGTATTGAACCAATAAGTTTTTTGAATAAAGCAACTGCCAGACAACAACTAAACTTACCGCCAGATAAAATAATTGTCGGAACTATTGCTAATTTCTATTTAACTAAAGGTTTAGCTTACTTGATTACGGCGGCCAAAGAAATTATAAAAATTATGCCCGACGTTATTTTCCGACTAATCGGCTTTGGGCGGCTAGAAAACCAACTCAAAACTGAAATTAAAAAGTTAAACTTAGAAAATAAAATTTATTTGGGAAAAGTTGAAAACGCCAAAGAATATCTGCTAGCTTTTGATCTCTTTGTTTTACCTTCAGTCAAGGAAGGCTTTTCTTATACGATTTTAGAAGCCATGCAAGCCGGCCTACCGATTGTGGCTACTTTGGTTGGTGGACTACCAGAAATGATTTCTGACAGCAATAATGGCTTATTAGTTCCGCCAGCTGATCCTAATGCATTGGCCCAAGCAATAATTAAACTTTTAGAAAATAAAGACTTGGCCACTCAATTAGGCAACCAAGCGAAAATCGACGTTAATCAAAAGTTTAGTTTGGCTAAAATGATTTCTGAAACAGCAAAAGTTTATCAAAGCTAAATTATTGCCAGTGATAAACGGCAAAGACGTTGCGGCCATCAGGCCGTTTTATTGTTTCTGGTTTTATATCTTTTAGCTGCTCGGCTAATGCTGCTGCACCAGTAGTTCTTTCCTCAGCAGGTTTTTGTAACATGCTGGAATCAATAATCTTAAAAAAGTAGAAATCACCAACTCCCTGTTCAGTCCAAAATTTTTGATTTTCTTTTAGGTAATCGTCAGCTGTTATGATTGGCCAACCTTGATAAACCATCCGGCGATGGAAAAGCCAAAGGGTGGCTAAATCATACATATTGCCATCGTAAATCAGCAAAATAGGGGCTGGTTTTAACTTTTCCTTTTCCGCCCTCACTAAAGACTTGGCTTTAATATCTTCTAGAAATGGATAGCTGGCGGTGAAAGTGACAGCGGGTTTTTTATTATTTAACAGTTGGATTAAATATGTGTCTAATTGGTTATAACCATAACTATAACTTTCCTTTTTTAATTGAGAATAAGTGATATTTTCCCAACCTAATGGATGGTAAACAAGTAAAGTATTAATTGTAAAAAATAACTCAAAAATCGCTAAAATTAGCAAGAAAATAACAACAATTAATTTCTTCTGCTGGGCGACAAACCAAGCGACTAATAAAACAATGAAGGGAACAACCAAACTTAAAAAACGGGGTAACGGTCCAATCAATAAAAATAAGAATAGATAACTAAAAATAGTTAAAAGCAAAAGACCCAGTTTTTGGTCATGATGCTTCTTAAGATAATACAAAGCAAAAAATACACTGACAACTGTAAACAAAAACATCGGCCCCAAAATTCCAAAAAACAAATTGGGTATTAGATCAAGCAGGCGGCTGGAAAAACTGCCGATTTGCATTTTGCCGGGCAAATACTGCCATTCCCCTACCGTTTGACCGAAAAGATAGGAAAATTGCAGGTCAAAATGATTAGTCGCTTGATACAATTTAATATTATAGATTAGCACCGGACTAAAAATCAAAACTGCTAAAACCAAACCCAGCCAAAAACCTTTTTTCTTCAGCTGATCTCGATTGGTAAAAAACGAGTAAATTAAAAAAATCGGAAAAATAATAAAGGCCGTATATTTTGTCAGCATTGCTAAACCCAAACTAATCCCCCACTGCCAGTGCTGCCTATCAGTTAAATTTTTAAAAAATAAATAAAATGTTAATAAACTGAAAAAAATTACTAATGATTCTTGTAAACCAATCCGGCTGACCCAGCTATGGTTAACTGAAACGGCTAAAAGTAGGGCCGCGAATAAACCAACTTCTTTGCCAAAAAGCTTGCGGCCAATTAAATAAATTAAAAAAACCGACCCCACTCCAGCTAAGACAAAAGGCAAGCGCAAAACCAATAAACTTTGACCGAATAGACTAAAAAATAAATGCTGAATCAGAAAAACCAAAGGCGGATGATCATGGAAAGATAATTTAACCCAAAAAGGCAGGTTATCAGAAAACCACTCATAAGGAGTGGTCTGATAGGGTGAGGCAAAAAAATCAAGGTAGCCGACTGAACGAAAAGCAATTAAAGCTTCATCGGTAATTACATCAGCACTAGTCAGATGATAAAACCTTAAAAACAAAGCCAGAATAATAATTCCTAAAATAAGCCAATGCTCTTTTTTCATAATAAGTTTCAACTCTAATCAGCAAAATGTTCTCCCAATGTAAAGTTTGGGATTACAGATTTTATTTGACTAACCAAAATTAACGGATTAATTTTTGGATTTCCTGTTTAACTATTTCGTCATCCGGATAAATTTCTAAGTGTTGACGATAATAGTCAATAGCCTCTTCTGTGCGACCCTGACTTTGATAAAAATTTGCCAAGAGTGCCATTAAATCGCTTCTCGGATTATTTTTAATGCCTTCCAATAATATTTCTTCGGCTTTTTTGGGGTCCTTGAGATTATCCAGGTAAAAAGAAAAGAAATTCCGATAGAACATGGCATTCTTTTCCTCACCCATTGAATTTTCAATTGCTTTACGTATTACTGGCTCAACTTTATCATATTCTTTGGTAAAATTAATGTATAAATCCGCTAAATTATTAAAGGAAATGCTGTTACTCGGCCGATATTCACCGGCTTTAAACCAAGCAGCTTCGGCTCCTTTGTAATCACCCAGGTGTTTTTTAATCATTCCTAATTCCAGCCAACCATCCAATTGATCAGGGTTTTCATTAAGTGATGAGACAGCTTTATCAAATCGCTCTTGATATTCTTTTTTTTGCCAATCAGCCAAATTTTGATCAACCACTTTGAATTCAAATAAATTATTTTCTTCTACCGGCACTCCACTCTTCGGCCAATAATAATAGGCTAAAAAGCCAACTGCTCCCAGCAAAATAACAAGGGCGATAAGAGATTGAATTTTTTTGTTCATAGGTTTTTTAATTATTTAATTTTAATTTATAAACTTTAAAAGAAAGTTCATTGTTAATATTATAGATATCATGGACCTCAACAGCTATTGGTTCAAAGGCTTGCGCAACCTGGGCCGCAGCAAGCTGATTTATTTTTTGTTCATTATCGGTTACCAAAAATTTATTAAGTCCCCAAATATAATAGACATCTTTTACTTTGGCTTGCCCCAAAAAGTCTAACCACTGGTCAAAGGGGACAAATCGTCCTAGCTCAGCCGCCGAAATAAAAGTTACTTTATAATAAATTGCCCAGCGGCGGAAATACCAAAGGGAAGCAAACCAATTAAGCGTTGGATCATAGATAAAAAAATCTTTGCCAGCCAAATCTTTGGTTGTATCAACCATTAAATCACCAGATTTATTAATAGTAATCATTTTGTCCTGATTAAAATTGTGAATTTGTGACAAATAGTTTTCTAACTGATTAAAACCATGGTTTTCAAAACGGCTATTTGAGTAATGCTTTACTGGCTGACCGACGGGCTTTAAAAAAATATTGGTATTCAAATTATAAAGTAACTCAATAATAATTATAGAAGTTAGAACCAAAAAATAAACCGCCATTTTTATTTTTTTACCAAGACGTTTTAACAAATGTGGATCTTGATATATCTGAATAACTCCCCAAGCCAAAATAATAGCCAAAAATGGACTAATTATTGATAAGTAGCGGTCGCCCGCCCCAATGAACATGAACTGAACAATTATAAAAAATAAAGCCAATAAAACCAAAAAATTTTTATCGTTTTTAAAATTTAAAAAAGTAAAAAATATAAAATAGAAAAAGCAAGCTAAAAGGGCTAAACAGACTGGCAAAGAAGCTGACTGATAAATTACTGAAAAAATATTGATTAATTCATTAAAATGATTCTGAGTTAAATTATTTTGGGCAAATATCGGCCAATCATTGGAAATATCCTGCCGAAATAACTGAGAAAACTGCAGATCAAAATGTTGCCTCGTCTGGTAAAGTTCAATATTATAAAACACAACAGGGGAAATAACCAAAAAAGCAATAACCATACCAGCAATTAAATACCTACTGATAAATTGTTTTCTTTCTTTAAACAGAAGATAAAAGAAAACAACAGGAATTATAAAAAGAGTAACATACTTAGTCAAAAGGCAAAGACCCAGACTTAATCCGAAAAAAATAAAATAAAAATTATTTTTTAAACTCAACAAAAATAAAAGTAAGGTCAGAATTATAAAAAATATAGAAATGCCTTCCAAATAACCAATCCGGCTGATCCAGCTAAAATAGGAAAAAACCGCCAAAAATAAACTGGCAAGTAATGCCGTCTTTTCCCCATAAAGTTGTTTAACCAAAAAATAAAGCAAGATAACTGAGCCAACTCCAGCCAAAGCAAAAGGTAATTTGGCGGTAAAATTAGAGATGCCAAAAACTTTAAAAAACAAATGTTGAATCATAAAAACTAAAGGCGGCGCATCATGAAAAGACAATTTTGACCACCAAGGGATATTACTAAACCAAACAATTGGGGTAGTTTGGGTATTAACAGAATCAACAAAATCAAAATAACCAATTGCTCGAAAGGAGTAAATGGCATCATCAGCTTGAATATCAGCCCGGTTAAGACGGAAAAAAATCAAAAAAGAAGCTAAAACAACAATTAAAAATAGCCACAACCAAGGCTTTTTTAAAAAACTTTTATGCTCCATAGATAATCTAATTTTATCAATAAATTTGATTTTTTTCAAGGTTTACCCAATCAGAAACAAAATTTCTAATGGAGTAAAACAAAGAGCCCCTCCCCCCGCCGTGAGGCGGGAAAAGAGGAGCTCTTCTTTATCGTTTCAACTTTTACTTACAAGAGGAAAACTGGCTTAATTATTTACTCCAAGTAGTACCACTAGTCGTGGCTGATATATAAGATGGAGGAGAACCAGCATCCGTTACTAAGTAGCCATTATACCACTGCTCGGCTGTTGAAGTACAAGTACTTGAGGAATTCTTTGTACCCGACATCCTCCACCAATCAGTCCAAACGAAATTATAGAGTTCACCATAATTATAAGCGCTTGGATCTTTCAAGTAGAGAGCGAGATTACTGCCACCCGTAGTGATAGCAGACGAATCAGCCATGAATTTAGTGTTGACTGTACCACCAGTTGGAGTAGTCGGATGACTACAGAAACTTGAAGCACATTCGATATCACCCTTCACCTGATAAGTCTGGGAACTACCAGCAGCAATGATTGATTCGCTGGGCAGTAAATTGGTCAGAGCTGTGCCTACTGCGAAAGCTGGAATTGCACCGTCAGTGGTCAAGAAAAACTTCTGAACAATAGTACCCTTACTTCCACCGGCGTCAATGAATGTTGAAGAAGCTGTCCCGACTTTTGTTCCACCAGCATACAAGTAGACGTTGGTAACAGTAGCAGTAGTAGTAGTCATTAAGAAACTAACACTCATTAAACCAATATCACCACCGCTATCAGCCGCCACGGTAAACTGACTTAAGACTTTGGTATTAGTCCCAGCCGGAATTGTTCCACCGGTTTCAGTTAAGGTAACCTTAGGAATACTTCTGACTAAGGTCAAGCTTTTACCACTAGCAGTACTTAAGCTAGCTGTAACTTCTTGACCGGACTCAGCACCTTTAGCTACGATGTCACCAGCACCGCTGATTGACAGATAGAAACCTTGATAAGAAGATGCAAAACCAGCAGTATCACCATTAAGCTCATAATTTACTACCGGCGTATCAACCTTAAAGGTTAAGGTAACTGTAGTGTCTTTTGGTATTACTAATGGATTACTGGTGAGATCCAATAAAGCAGTTTTACTGGCCGCATCAGTGGCAGTTGGCACTACTGAGCCAACTAAAGTACTACCATTATACAGGTATAATGTATCGATCTGATCAAAGCCACCGCTGTTGACCTGTTCGGCGGTAACATACATCTTTTCAATGTTAATGTTTTCCTTTGTCCCCTGAATCAATAATACTGCAGCACTAACACCAGCAGTATTACCTGGAATAAAGCCGGCTTTGGGTGTAGCGGATGATTGGGTTAAAGTCAAAGTCCCAGTAGTAGTAAATGTTTGGGCTTGACCATCGCTTTGGCTAACAGTAATTATTGCATCTAAAGCGCTACTATTACCTTTGGCTGTGATATGGTCAGAACCAGTCTTATCCGGTAAACCAACGGTAATTGAACCGGAAGTCGCTGAAGTGGCAATATCACCTTTTATCGTTAAGGTTTTACTTGTTCCCTTGGTAATGACTAAGGGTGTAGACAAGGTAAAGGTGGAGGTAGCGGAATTACCAGCTGCAGTCTTGCCGGAAGTATCGGAATCCGGATCATTGGTCACGGAAAGTTCCGTACTACCATTCCACAAGCTCCAGTTAGAAACTTGTGACGGATTAGCAGTTGAAGAATGGACTGCTACTTTAACGGCAGTAACCTTAATATCTTCACCAGAAGATTCGGCGCCGATAATAATATTAGCAAAGGTATGACCTTTGGTTCCGCCTACAACTGTTGCTGCACCCGGAGTCGGTGAAACTGAAATGGCTAAAGCTGCACTTTGAACAGTCATCGTTGCCGAAGTCTGCTCAGAATATGGGGTCGGATAAATAGTTAAACCGGTATTTTCACCCTTCGCTACGATTGTGGCAGCTGTGGCTGAAACGGCAGGTTTAATGTGAGCAATAATCGTATCACCAGTGCCAAAATCTGAATCTAAGTCGGCTTTAACCGTGTAAATATGGACCCCGACAGGAACAGTAACCGTGTCAGTAGAAGTAGCTACTAATATAGCTGTTTTAGTAGTACCACCGTCGTCATAATACTTTAATGTTGGATCATCTGGACCAGCAACAATTACACCATTTTCGTCATAAACACTCACATTTGTTAAGTCAACTGTGGTGTCAGTGCCTAAATTGCCAGTAGAAGTAGTTATTTTGAAAGCAATCGGCAAAGACGTAATTTCAACCGCTTCGCCTTTGGCTTCAAACTCAAACTTGCCTAAAACTATCTGGGTATCATCTTCTGGAATATTGGCATTACTTAAGGTGGATGAACCAATTCTTAGAGAACCGGTACTAACGGTGGTAAGAGGCGCCGTCCAGAAAGGTTCGGCATCAACAGTACAACCGCTGCCGCAAGCCACTTTGACTTCTGAACCATAAAGCTGGCCTTTAGCCCGAATATCAGATTCATCATTGACGTCAAAGCGGATGGTTCGAGCAGAACCACTAGCAATATCTAACTGCAGGTCAAACTGGACTGATCTACCTTTAGCAATTAAGACAGGACTGGCTGATAAATCAAAAGTTACCACACCATCCACAGGTTCGGCCACGGTCTTAACAACAGCATCATCAACCAATAAATCTAAATTGGCGACGTCGCTGTCACTGGCGGTTCCCCCTTGCTTGAAGGAAATCTGGGTGACTTTAAAGTCTTCCACTGAACCAGCAGTTAATTTAACACCGGAAGCGATGTAATTGGTTACGCCAACCTTTTGGGTTGAAGCGCTTGGATTATTACTACCATTGTAAGTCGTCAAAGTACCAATGGTCACGGTACCGTTAAGGGTCTGATAATTACCCACTATTGGCAAAGTGCCAATTACGGCGGCAGTCCCGCTCAAAGTAATGCTGTATAAATCCAATGATGGGATTTCACCAGCATAGGAAGCAGTCGCCCCCATATTACCAGCGAGGTAAATGGTTTTGGTCGTACCCGCGGTAACGGTAATATCCTTGTTGAATACCGCCTGATGGGTGGAATTTAAGGTTTTGGTTGTACCAATTCTAACATCAGTAGCGGCATCAATTAAGGCAATTGAACTAAATGGCGTATCAGAGGCCACAGTTCCGCCTCGTCTAACAACTAATTGATCAATAACAATGTCACCATCAGCTGAAGCAGTTAGGTTAACCTTGGTAAATTTGTTGTTGATTGAATTAGCAACAACAATGCCAGAGGCTGCAGTATCAGAGGCTAAAGCAACAGTTAAACTTGTGCCGGTAGAAACAGCACCGCCACTCGTTAAGTTCTTATCATCATTAATCGAGGTAGCTGCTGAAGTTTCTGCCGCTTTGTCAAAATCAGAAGCAGCATCAATGTCAGCACCAACGGTGTAGTTGACAAAGAAAGCATCAGAGATATCATCAACTGATGTTGTTGCCCAATTAGCACCGTATAAAGTTTCGGCAATAGCGCCGGTTGTTACCCAGTGTAAAGTTCCATTAGCTCCAACCGCATAGACTTTAGGATCAGTATTGATTTTCACTAATTTGACTCCTGGTCTGTAGGTAACATTGCCACCAATAGCATAAGAGCTCATCTCGGTTGAAGAGACGATCTGGACACCAGAAAAGTCTGGATACCAAGTTTTATATGTTTTCTCATTTGGGAAAACATATCTCTTGCTATCAGCACCAAGGTAATAAACAGCTTTACAAGGGTCATTGACCTCAGCACCAGCAGCACACTGGAGCTTAATCAAATCACCGGAAACAGCTGCACCTACTGAGAAGGGAATAGCGAGTATTCCTACTGACCAAACTATAGTCGCAACGGCAACACTGTAGGTTAATACTTTTTTAATCATTTTTAATTTTTCCTTTCTTAGTTCATTAATCTCTTTAGTTAGGTTTGATCTTGTTACGCCTAGGCTAAATTAACAACATCAGCTGAGTCCCGATTTCACATCGGGACATCTAAATCCAGCTGTCCTTGCTCAATTCAAGGTTCCTGCTTTTACAGGATCGACCTTTGCCTTAAATAAGTAAGGGGATTTAGACCCTAATTGCTCCAAAAAGTCTAATGAACTTTTATTTTACCCAACTTTATATATTAAGCTTGTTGGGTGCAAAATTACTAAATTATTTAACGCTACTATTAGTACTTGGCTCTATTTCGGCAGCATCTTGTTCTTCTGGTGTCAAAATCTGAATTATTGAAGCTTCTAATGCATCCCCTTCTTCAGTACTATCTGTCTTAGTTTGATCTGGCTCAACTGGGGTTTCAGCACCATCAATCACACCATTATCTTGATTCGGCTCTTGTTCTTCAGTCGCCTGATTAGCTTCGGCGACTAACTGCTGAGCGGACAAGCTAGTCTCTTGGGCTGATTGAACGGCTTCAGCTACCATTTGCTCCACCCCCAGCTTTTCCGCGTCTGATAACCCTTCAACAGTTTTATCAACACTCTTTGCCATCTCTTCAGTCTTGGAACTGACCGTTAGGGCCATCCTTAAAGTTGTTTCTTTATCTTCAGTAGTGGCGATGTTTTGGTCGGCTTCCTTGATTTTATTCAAATGATCATTGACTGCCACCACATTATTTTTAAATTCTTTAACTACGGCTTCAATGTTTTTCTTTTTTTGCTGCGGATCAACATTGACTTGGGCGATAATCTTATCAAGTTCAGCCACTCGCTTTTGAGCAAATTCAATTTTTAACTCGACTTTGTTTTCATCTCCCGTCACTAAAGCCATGTGAGTCTTTTCTAAGGTTAATTTCAGTGGGTATAAAGTCTCACCGGGCAAACTATAAAAAGCAGCATTAATCGTTAAGCTGCTTCCTAAAAATACGCCTAAAACCAAAAGCATAATAAATGCCGGCTCAAACACTAAACGCTGACTTAAAGTTTGAGCTAAAACAGTAAAGTATCCCTTTAGTCCCACGCCTACTGATTGATATTGGTTTTTTGAATTAATTTGCTGTAATAAAATATCCCGACTCAAAGTTAACCACTCTGATCGGGGCTGAATCTCTTTTTTTAAACCTTTGATTTCTTGAATGATACTATCTTTCATTTTTATTTAATAGTTCACGACAAACCTTGATGGCTCGATGAAGTAAAACTCTCACCGAACCTTTTGACTTATCTAAGACATTAGCAATCTCACTGATTGAAAGTTCTTCAATGAAACGGAGAATAACGATTTCTCGATACTCATCTTTCATCTGTCTGAGAACTTTCTCAATATTTTTCATCTCAAATTCAGTGTCAATCTGAAACAATAAACTTTGCTGGCGATAGTCTTCAACATTCAACAACGATTCTTGATCTTGAGTAAAATCCTTTCGGGCGCTCTGACGATAAAAATCAATAACTAAATTCCGGGCAGCTTTATAAAGTAAAGCCTTTAAATTTTCAATCTTCTCGTCTGTCTCGGTAACATACTGCCAAATTTTCAAAAATACTTCCGAAGTCAAGTCTTCGGCATCTTGACGCGTCGCCACCTTAAAATAAATAAATCTGTAGATGGGCGTTACATACAGATCATAAATTTGGGCAAAAGCCTCGGGATCTTTCTTTTTCAACCTTAATAATAGCAGTTTTTCCTGAAGTTTAGAAGTGGGCATTAAGTATACATTAATTAAGACGTAATAAATAAATAAATGTTACAGCAATAAACTATACTATAACTATTTTCTTGAAGTAAGTCAATGATTATGACCTAAAACCTGAAGCTTGGACCTTATGGCTCAAAGCTTGTTTTGTAGCTTGAGGTTACAGGTTTCAAGATATTTGACTAATTTTTCTTAATTTATTACTATATAAATGGACTAATTGTCCAGACTAATCTAGACAAATAATGCTATTTCTATGCCCAATGTAATTCGGGTCTCGGTCTCAGAAGCCAGCCGGCTTTTTGGGGTCGAACCAAAAACTGTTAGACGAGCGATCAAGGACCAAAAACTCAAATACATTGTTGTCCAAGGCCGATATAAGATTAATTTTAGCAGCCTCTTGGAATGGTCACAAGGCAAAATGACCACTAAAAATAAACTGGCTGATCGGGGTATTGGCCAATATGTGGATAAGTGGAAAATTAAAAACAAGCTCTACTCCCCCAATCCAGAGCTGGTTGGAGAGAATAAACCCAAAAGATAAAACAAAAAAAATCGCCTTTTAGATAAACTCAAGGCGATTTTTTTGTAATATACTTCTAAACTAAAATTAGTCAGGCAAAATTACTAGAGTTACTGTTTTAGTTATTGTCTTACCGGCTCTCAATATCTCTAAATCAATCTCATCACCCCCCTGGTACTGTTGAATCAATTCCGTTAAGCTACTATTTTTATCAATTTGCTGACCATCAACACTGACAACAATATCGGCTTCTTGGAGGCCGGCATCTGAGGCTGGTGTCCCCTTCTTTGGACTTTGATAAACTAATGCTCCGCGATTTAATCCCTGAGTTAAATTTTCATTTAAACCAAACACCCAGGCTAAATCAATATAACTAACACCGAGAAATGGTCGCTTAACTATACTGCTACGCAAAACATCTAAAACGATTGGCCGAAACTGATTGATCGGTACAGCGGTTACCAATTTATCGTCTTGACTGATCTCTTTAATTATACCAATCACCTCTCCCCCAAGATTAATTAAAGGGCTGCCTAAATAGGTATCATCTAAAACACCGTTTAGCGAAATTGATCGGTTATATTCTTCCGAAGAAATAACAAAGTTATCGCCTGAAGTAATATTAATGTAATCGGTGTTTTTAATATTAACCACCATCGCCTCACCTAAATTATTCAAAGTAATAGCCAACTGACCCAAAGTGGCTTCATCAGAGTCCCCCAAGACAACCACCGGTAGATTACTAGCTGAAATTTTTAAAAAAACTACACTGGTAGTGGCATCAATTATTAAATTATCAATCGTAAAAGTTTTTCCAGCATAAACCACGACCAGCTGGTCAGGCTTATAATTTTTGAAAATTTCACCAAAACTAACTAGCCAGCCATCACTGGTTAAAATAAAACCGTTAGTTTTTAAATCTTGGGGTAAATAAATTTGATTTAAAGCATTGTTACTGGAAGATTTTTTAGAATAAATACCAACCAATCCCGGAGTAACTTTCTCAATTGATTTATTAACCTCAAAATCTTGCTGAATACCTAAAAATCTTGTAACTCGTCTTAGTTCGGGAATAACTGAAGAAGCACCGGCATTCGTATTCAAAATATCTACCGTATAACTATCGCGCCAAGGATCAATATAAACATCAGCCACAATCTGACCAACGACACCGGCGGCAAAACCAAATACCATAGATAAAATTACTACCTGGGAAATAAATTGCTCTTTTTGCTTTTTAAATAATTTCATATTTTTAAAACCATTTAGCCGTAGCTAAAATAATAATTAAAGCTAAAACACTAATTAATAAATAACGTTTGACTACTTTACTTTCCTTAATCTCCAAAAGCCAATTACGGGCTAAGCCGCCTACAAGGTAATAACTAATAGTGACAATTAAACCACTAACATAAACGCTGGTTGGTAAGAATATGGCCGCCCAAAAAATTTCAGAAATTAAAATGGTAACCACTAAAATATAAGGCAAAGCGGCCGCAAAAGTCTTGCCACTGGTCCAAGCTAATTGGTAATTTAGCAAAATATTAACTACCATGAAAATAATTAATAAAATTACCCAAGAAAAACCTAAAAAAATAGCCAGGCTATAAAAACCACTAGCGATTAAAAAAATGGTGATTAAACCCAAATGAATGATGATATTTTCTAGAGAATAAGCCTGATATTTAATCCGAAGATGAAATTTCAAAAATACTACTTCAAAAAAAGCCCAGAATAAGATTACCACACAGACCAAAAAAGCCTGCTTGAAAAATTGACCTTCTAAAAAAATAAAAAAAAGTAAAGTCCCGGCAAAAAGTAACAGCGGCGTCAATAAAATCTGCCAAAAATTTGGGCTAAAAAGTTTCCGGCCAACTAGCTGCCAAACACTTAAAATAATTAAACCTAAAGCCAACGGCATTAACCAATAGATCTGTTTTGGCATCACTAATAGCTGCTCAAATAGAAAAAAAATGACTAGGGCTATTAAGACGGGAATAATTCGATTAACTGCTTTCATTTTTTACTTTGACTTTAATTCTTTAAGCTTCTTCAACTGTTCAACGTCAAGCCCAATACTTTTCAGCTTTTCGATCGTGTCCGGTGCCAAATTATCAAAATCATAATTAGATATCTTCTCTTTTTCTACATTGTCTAGCTGATCAATGACTTTAATGAGGCTAGTGACGCTATCTCTAATAAGTCCAATATCAATGGCAAGTCGCAAAATTAATTTACCATCTTTCAATTCAAGCGCCGGCGTGCGGGATTTATCGGAATTGACTTGATTCAAATCGATATTATAAAGAGTGGTGTGTTTATCTCCGGATTTCTCCAAGTATTTATGAACCGACCAATTAACCAGACTGGGTGGCAAATTTAAATTACCAACTTTAAATTGAGTGATCTGATAAGAATAGGGGGCCCCTTCTGGTTTGGATATTTTAACCTTCAAAGTGAGGTTTACTTTAATTGGTCTAAGCATTAAACCAAAAAATTCAATTTCACCCTCATTAATCACGATTTGGGTATTTTGAGCAAACTTAGGTTTTTCTTGTTTAGCTAAATTTTGGCGGATAATGAAAGTCAATTCTTCTTCCGTTAGCTCCATGGTGGTCATTTTTGTCGTCTGGTCATATTGATAACTGGCTGGTCTTCGAATAAAATCTTCTGGATTGTCGATTACTATTAACCGGCTTGGCGAAGGCACTCGGTAAAAAATTTGAGAAAGAACTGGAATTTCAATAATGCCGGCTTTGGCTATTAAAGCAACTAAAATAATCAAAATGAAAATAAACAAAAATCCGGCCAGACGTAAGCAACTGGTTTTAACTGATCGTTTTTTAGCCCTTCTTTCTTTTTTCGGCGGCTTTGGCTTGGGCTTAAGATCTTGTGAGGGCAATAAATTTTCTTCTTTGAGATCAATCCGAGCCATAAAAATGATTAATTATTCAAGCCACGGGTATTCGGTTTTTAAAGCCTGAATCTTTGCTTGTCCGTCTTCTATCTTATTTTGGTCTGAAGCCAGTTGTCCTTGCTCAAGTGATTCAAAGGCAACAACCAAACTGAAATGAAGATCCAGGTATTGGGCCGGCGCTTTTAAAGCCAAAATTTTATCCTTAATACCTAAAATTTTATTACTTTCCCAATAGGGTTTCAAAATTTCAACCAAATTCGATTCATAATCGGCCACTAAATCCTTTTGTTCCTCTGGTTTTGGTTGATTTTGCATATTTTGGTTGCTTATAGGCTCTGACTTGTTAGAACAGCCAACCATAACAAAACCAAAAAAAGCTAAAATTACAAAAATAAAAACTTTTCTAGTGCCAAAAATTTTTCTCATTAGCTTATTAATTTAATAGATAAATGAGATTAAAATAAATGATAAAATTCCGACGATGGCCAAAGTGACCAGAGTAACTATGGCCGTCATTAAAGCCTCGGCAAAACGCTTCTGAAAAGCTAAATAAACCGGATAACCAAGAACTAGAATTCCCGAAACCGCAGCGCTAAAAACGAATAGGAGCAAAACTAGTAATGGACCAGCTATCCCTGGCGGATCATGGGGCATTGCATTACCAATAATAGTAATCAAGGAAGCAATCAATAAAATATAAATTGCTTCCGCAATCCCGCCCAAAAAACCAAATCTAAGAACTTCTGATTCATTAATTTTTTGTTTTTTGAACATAGATTTAGGTATTAGTAATTAGGTATTAGGGATTACTAAAACGCCATTTCGCCCCGGCTCATTTCCATCTCTACCCAATTATCACCGGCTGGATCATAACGATAAGCTTTAAATTTATGAACTTTTTCCGTATCGGAATAAACATACTCAACTCTCGTATCACTACCAATCCGCCGTGAACCAATAGTTTTTTTATCCAAAACTAAAGGTTTGGTCGTTCGCTCCAGCTTCATTCGCCCTAGTGGTCCTTTAAACTCAATAATTTCAGCTGTGCCCGGACCAATCTCTTCGGGTAAATCTTCGGTTCGATGATCAATAACTTCAAAGTTGTCTTTAACTTGAGCGATAGTATTTTGCCATTTTTCATCAGTCATAGTTTAGGAAGTAGTGAGTAGACCAGTAGATTAGTAGGACGGTAGGTAAAAATCCTTATTCCCCTACCAATCTACCGATCTACAACCCTACCAACTAGTAATAAGTACTTAAAGTATCGCCAGTGCCGGTCCGATTAATATAAGTTTGCCGATCAATTAAACCTTGCTCATATAAACTTTTGAGTGAAGAGCGCATAGTAACCATCCCTTCGCTTCTGCCAGTTTGCATCGCTGAAGTAATATGAGTGATTTTATCTTCCCGGATCAAATTAGCAATTGCCGGCGTGTTAATCATTACTTCTCGGCTGACAACTACTCCACCGTCTTTTTTCGGCAACATTTGCTGGCAGATAACAGCTCGCAAAACTGAAGCCAACTGCATCAAAATTTGTTGCTGGCGATGGGAAGGAAACATATCGACAATTCTTTCAATAGTTTCAGCCGCCGTATTCGTATGGAGAGTTGAAATTACCAAGTGACCGGTTTCCGCCGCCGTTAATGTAGCCGAAATTGTTTCCAGATCCCGCATTTCACCCACCATAATTACATTTGGATCCTGGCGCAAGGCTCTTTTTAAGGCTTCATGAAAAGAATGAGTATCACGGCCTAATTCCCGCTGTTCAATAATACTTTGTTCTTCTTTAAAAATAAATTCAATTGGATCTTCAATCGTAATAATATGAGCTTTCCGTTCTTTATTGATTAAATTAATCAAAACGGCTAAAGTGGTAGATTTTCCCGAACCCGATGGACCGGTGACTAAAATTAGACCTTGATTGAGGTGACTTAATTTATAGATTGATTCATCAAAATAAATTTCTTTAGGTGTAGGAATGTGCTCTGGGATTACCCGGGCTGCCAGACCAATTAAACCTTCTTGCTGATGTAAATTAATTCTGAAGTGGCCACCAGCGATATCCAAAGCAAAATCAAGTTCTTTTTCTTTTTTAAAAACAGCCACATCACTTTCACTCATTAATGAAAAAATGGCTGCTTCTAACTCATGGGGATCTAAATTATCCTCAGTGATAACTGCCAAGTTACCATCAATTCTTAAAGTTGGTTTATTATTGGCAACCAAATGAAGATCAGAAGCACTCTTTTTTATTGCCAGGGCAAAATATTGTTTTATATCCATAAGTTTAGTTAATCAGTAAATCGCTTAATTAACTTGATTCACTGATATTATATGTTCGCCTACGGCGACCATGAAATTACGTCGCTCGGTCCCGATGAAAACAAGTTTTCATCTGTCCCTCGCTAGTAATTATAGCACAAAATCCTGCTGTTTTAAAAGAAACTGGTGGGCTCTCTTTAAAGAATCTTGGCCTTCCTGATAAAATAATCTTTCTAAGGCAGTGTCAAAATCAAACCAGCCATAGTCCAAATGTTCATCAGAAACTTTCACTTTATCATCTTTAGTCTCGCCGAGAAAAAAAATTGCCTTCTTATAAACTTTTTCTTTGACTCCATTCTCAATCTGAGTATCAAAATCATAGTCATATTCATCGATAAAACCATCAACAATTTTAATTTGAGTAATTCCGGTTTCTTCTTTAAGCTCTCGTAGTGCTGATTCTAATTCCGTCTCTAAACCCTCTTGGCGGCCTTTGGGAAAATTCCAATACTCACCGCCGTGATGCAAAAGCAGATAGCGAATGCCCTGGCCTTCTTTTCTAAAAGTGATGATGCCAATAGTTTTTTCACGTAGCATAGTTTTAGATTAGTAGGTTAGTAGACCGGTAGATTGGTAGGTTCCTACTGTCCTACATTCCTACCACCCTACTTTCCTAAATACTTTCTTCCCTTCAACTTCTCCGGTAAGTATTCTTGCTCTTCTTTCCAGTCGTAGTTGGGTGAATACTTATAATCTCTGCCATAATTTAAATCTTTCATCAGTTTGGTCGGGGCATTACGTAAATGCAAAGGCACTGGTTCGTCCATAGTATTTTTTACGTCTTCTTGGACTCGACCATAAGCCTGGTAGACTTCGACTGATTTCTTGGCCCGGGCCATATAAACCACACATTGAGCCAAAATAATGTTACATTCCGGCATCCCGATGAAGTGGCAGCCTTGGTAGCAAGCCACGGCCTGCTCTAAGGCTTTGGGGTCAGCCAGACCAATATCTTCAACCGCCATCCGCACTAAGCGCCGGGCAACATAGAGCGGATCTTCACCGGCTTCCAGCATTCGCCCCAGCCAATAAAGCGCCGCATCGGCATTACCGCCACGAACTGACTTATGCAAAGCCGAAATAATGTTATAGTGCTGCTCGCCGTCTTTATCATATAAATAACTTGATTTCTGGAGTGACTCTTTGATGATTTTATTGTCTAAAACAATTTTACCTTGAGAATTCGGTTTTGTCGATTTAACGGCAAATTCCAAAGCATTCAAAGCAACCCGGGCATCACCATTAGCTAAAGACGCTAAGTAGCGGCTGGCCTCATCATTAAGACTAATTTTTAAATTAGGAAAGCCAAGTTTTAAAGCCCGCTCTAAAATTTTTTCAATATCATGATCACTCAGTTGATTTAAAACAAAAACTCGGCAGCGCGACAGTAAAGCCGACACGACTTCAAAACTCGGATTTTCAGTGGTTGCCCCAATTAAAGTAATAATCCCCCGCTCGACATAAGGCAATAAGCCGTCCTGTTGGGCTTTATTCCAGCGGTGAATTTCGTCAATAAATAAAATCGTCCGCCGGCCGTGAAGCTTGCGCCGCTCCTGAGCCTCTTTGATTACTTCCCGAAATTCTTTCACCCCGGAATTAACCGCTGACATTTGGACAAAAATTGATTTTGTCATTTTGGCGATGATGCGAGCCAGTGTGCTTTTGCCCGTTCCCGGCGGCCCCCAAAAAATCATGGAAGGAATCTCGTCTTTTTCCATGGCTTGACGCAAGAGCTTGCCCGAACCGACCACTTCTTTTTGACCAACAAAATCCGCCAAGCTCTCTGGCCGCAGGCGGTCAGCCAAGGGAGCATTGGCTTTTAGATCGGCTTTAAATTTTTGGTCGAATAGATCATCCATAAATAATTTTGAATTTTTAAACTCTAATTTTGAATCAATACTATAATATTTAAATATTAGAAATTGATTCAAAATTCAAAATTTAAAATTAATCTTTTTACCTGCCAAATCGCCTCTGTCTCTTATTATAGTCTTTAATAATTTTATCCAGATCTTTCTGGTTAAAATCCGGCCAGTGTTTTTTGATAAAAACTAGTTCTGAATAAACCGATTGCCAGGTCAAAAAATTAGACAAACGCTGTTCGCCGGAAGTTCTGATAATCAAGTCGGGATCGGCGATACCTTGGGTCCAAAGATTTTTAGAAATTAAATTTTCATTAATTTTTTGAGCAGGGGTCTTTTTACTGATTATTTTTTTGACCGCTTGCAAAATATCTGGTCGGCCGCCATAAGAAATCGCCAGATTAAATAATAACTTCCGATTATTTTTTGTTTTGCTTTCTGCCGCCTTAATCAATTTTTGAATATCTGGCGCCAATCTTTCCCGCTGGCCGATGACCTTGAGGCGTACCCCTTGTCGATCAAGTTCGGAAATATCCCGGCTTAAAGCCTGACGGAAAAGATTCATCAGATAATTTACCTCGGTTTTCTTCCGGCTCCAGTTCTCGGTGGAAAAAGCATAAACCGTCAAAATCTTGATCCCTTTATCAATACACCACCGACTCGCTTCCTTCATTTTACTATAACCACGGCGGTGGCCTTCGAGGCTGGGCAAACTGCGATTTTTCGCCCAGCGCCGATTACCGTCCATAATTATACCAATATGGGTTATAGGGGTTTTAAGCCTCATAAAATGGCAAATTTTAACGAATAAAGGCTACCTTATTCTACCGCTAAAGCCATTTTTGGTCAAAACCGTGATTATTTTAAAATCTGGTTAAAACATTGACAAAATTATAGAAATATGCTATAGTGTAATGTATCTCTTGGCGCAAGAGATAGGGCTGCGAAAGAATTGGCAAACCACACAAATGTGAAAGGAGACTTGACATGTGGTGGAAGCTGTTCATTCGTAGCTGTATCGGATCCTTGATTTTGGCTCTTGTAGCCGGCCTGATCGCCACGCGATTGGGTGATAGCAGCAGAGCTGGCTTAATTGCCAAGTACGTCTGCTGGCTGGGAATCGGGATCCCAAGTGCCATCTGCATCATAGTGGCTGTACGCCAGTTCATGGTTTCCATGATTACTGGGATACACCGCCTGATAAAAGGGCACTCGCAATTCATTGGCGGACTACTGGTCGTCTTTGGTTTCGGCATCGCCGCTGGCCTTGGGGGCGCGGAGACTGACTACGACAGTGTTCTGCCAAATATCATCGCCGGCCTTGTCGGACTGGCAATGATGTTCCTCGGGACTAAGCTGTTGCAAAACAGCAAAGTCTAGGTACCCACAACCGACATCATCGAGGCCGCTTGCTTGGTCACCTCCCTCCTTACGGGTGACTTCTCAAAGCGGCCTCGCCTTTTTTTATTTACTTATCTTTTTTAAAAGATTATAATATAAGTAGAGGTCATTCATAGTCCATATCATCTGTTCTCCTCTGATAAAGGCCTGATTATCATCATCGGGCAAAGGAGGTGTCAGATGACAACTTACTCTTTTGGCGGTGTAGCCAAAGAAAAAGAACCGAAACAAAGCTGCATCGAGGATGTTGTAGCTAGGCACCGAAATGGCAAAGGAGATCAAGCCGATCTAGAGGCTGCTCTGAAAGATTTGAAGACGCTTTGCGTCTTTGAACCTTCACTCCAGGAAAAAACCGGCCCGAACAAAACGTTGATAGTCGATGTCCCGCTACGGCGGTTAACACTGGAGCAACTTCGGGCAATACTGATCGGCAACAAAGCTGAAATCCGGTTTGGATTTCTGTGGTTAGGGAAACTGACGATAAGTAAGAAATCGGTGGTCTACCGCCGAGTTCGTTCCTTGCGCCACTAGCTTTCCCGGCGACAAAATTGACTTAAAGCGATGACTTAAGTCAATTCTGTCGCTTTTTCTTTAAAGATAATATAACTGCTGGCTGACTACTTACCGGGTTGATTTTTTGTTTGAAACTATCTAGACTGAAATATACGGGCTGTAGCGCAGCTGCCCCGATGTCCGCCTTTGGCGGAATCGGGATCCCGACATTGCCAAAGGCAATCGTCGGGAGCTAGCGCGCATCGTTGGGCCTGCCCGCGTTGCTTTCACTGCGGGGTTAAAATTAGAAATCTAAAACCGTTCTGAGTCGGGGTATAGCGCAGCTGGCTAGCGCGCATCGTTCGGGACGATGAGGTCGCCGGTTCGAATCCGGCTACCCCGACTCAGAACGGTTTTTCTAAAAAAGCAATGCGAAAGCAGGCGGGGAGGTCGTGGGTTTTCCGACGTGAAGTCGGAATCCCGACCAAATGGTCGGGACAAATCCCACCAGCCCGACCAAATTAAATAACTTTAAATCATTTCGCTCAATTAGGCGATTTTTTGTTTTTCCCTGTAACAACTACCAAAATCCAACGTCTAAGTTATGCTAAAGGGGAAAACAAACCCCAAAAAACAACTAAATAAAAATACAAAAATAACCCAAAGGCCTTAAAGAAAAATGCTTCTTGAAAGCTCAGGAGGACCCGCGCCGAGGTTATTAGCTTGTATACCTAATCACCAACTTAAACTTAACACCAAAGCAACAACCCCCAAACCTAGCACATACCTCGGTAAGCCGAGGTTATTTTTATCTGCCAGTCGATTCACATAACGTAGTTCTTTGAAAGGAGGTGGCAGTCATGAAACCGAACGTAAGTAACGGCCATGCTGTCTCAGCAATCAAGCGACTGTCTGCCGCGCGTGCTGCCAGAAATATTGTGGGGCTCAACAGCATTTATCTGCTAACTCTAATCGTCACCATTGCCACTCTGGCAATGTTCTGGATCGAATTTCTCTTCCCGAAGTATCACGTCGGGCTCACCCGCTCCTTTGTTTACTACAGTCTTCTGACTTTCTATGTAGTCTGCAAAGAAGCTTACCGGTGGGTCGGCTGGCACGGAGAGAAAAGAGTTGGCGCTGTATGGGTGCTGATCTGGTGGACTTCAACTTTCCTGATGGAAGTAATCAGCTTCCTGGGTCAGGAGCGGTTCACCCCCCTTGAGGAACAATATCTGGTGACAGTGGCAGTATCAGTCAACTTCTTGCTCTCGCGATTATCGAGATGTCTCTACGAAAGACGCCTGTCTAGGCGGTAAATCGCGAAGACCAAGAATTCCGGAGAGAGGCTCCCCTCTCTCCCTCTTTTATATCAAAATTAGGTTAGGTTGAAAAAATCACTTTAAAATCATACAATAAATATATCACTACGTTCCTTGGCCGAGGTTCAACAGAAAAGGAGGGCACCAAGATGGATAAACCCAAGCATTCCAGCCATCACCGCCATACGCCCAAACCGACCTCGCCTCAAAAAGGAAAGGTCGTGAAAGAAAATGTCGTAAAACAATGGCTGTGGTTTTTGCTCTGGTGTTCCTGGTTTGGCCACAACATCAAAGGCTGCGAAGCCTGCCCCCGTTGCGGCCAATACCCCTGGTCACCAAAATAAAAGCACCTCTCCGCTTCCGGAAGGTGCTTTCGCTTTATATTTTTACATCTTTTATCTAAATTCTTTCAAGAGCTCGCTAATCTCCCCCTTTTTAACCTCTTGCTTGGCTAAAGGCAGCTTACTCAATTGGGGCAACTGACTTTCATAGGTAGGACAGATGCTTCGATAAATTACACCAATAGGCAGTTTTTCTGTTTCCCCGGCTTTTTGGTAAGCGGAAAATTTATCATCTGGCTTATAACCAACATCATCCAGCTTATAAACTTTAGCTTTATATTGCTCGCGGATATCTTTATCGTTGAAGATGACGCAGGGCTGTAAAACATCAACCAAAGAAAAGCCCGGATGAGCAATGGCTTTTTTGAAAAGTTCTTTGAGATGAACCACTTCATCAGCATAACCTTGGGCCACAAAAGTTGCCCCAGCGGTAATGGCCACTTGCATACCGTTTAAAGGATATTCAATCAAGCCATCCGGCGTTGATTTGGTTTTTTCACAATGCTCAGTAGTCGGCGAGGCCTGACCGGTAGTTAAACTGTAGCGATGATTATTATGAATGATATAAGTGAGATCAACATTGCCCCGGCAAGTATGAACAAAATGATTACCACCTTCACCGTATCCCCCGCCGTCGCCGGAAATGGCAATGACTTTCAAATCATGGTTCGCCAGTTTAACCGCATAAGCCACCGGTAACGGCCGGCCATGAAGGCTATGAAAACCATAAAGCTTATGCCAATTGGCGCCATTGCCGCAACAACCAATATCAAAACTCATTACCACTTGATGCGGCTCTAAATTCAGCTCAGCCAAAGCCTGACGCAGGGCGGTCCAAATACCAAAATTACCGCAGCCTGGACACCAGGTCGGCTTAACTTGAGTCATAAAATCAATATCTTTGGCCATACTTTATCAATTTTTAATTTTGAATTTCTAATTTTGAATAAATTTCTAATAATTCAATATTCTAATATTCAAAATTGATTAAAAATTTAAAATTAAAAATTCGAAATTATTTCAAGTTTTTAATCAGCTCGACCACTTCTTCCGGGAAAAACTGGGCGCCATTATATTTATTTAGTCTTTGGTCAACTTTGATCCCAGCCACTTCCTGCAAAATGTTGGCGAGCTGGCCATCATAATTATTTTCAATACAAACTAACTTCTTTACGCCTTTCAAAGCCTTCTGCAGTTTTTCTACACCAAGCGGCCACGGTGCGACCAAGTGCAAATAATTGACATCAGCCAAAACTTTCAACGCTTCCAAAACCGGACCTTTAACCGAACCCCAGCCGATCAAAGTCAGTTTGGCTGATTTGGGACCAAATAATTCCGGGGCCGGCAAATCTTTTAAAACACCGCCAAGCTTGGCCGAACGCTTTTCCACCATTTGATTACGAATCTGCGGGGTAAAGCCTTCAATCGTAAAACCAAGCTCATCATGCTCGTCACTGTTGGCCAAGTAAACTCCGCCTTTTTGGCCGGGAATTGAACGGGGTGAAACCCCGGACTTAGTGACTAAATAGCGTTTAAATTCAGCCATCTTATTCAGTTGCTCATCAGTTAATAACTGCCCGCGGTCAATTTCAACCTTGGCTAAATCCGGTGGCAGAATTGATTGGTGACCTTCGGAAATATATTTATCCAGCAGAATAAAAACGGGAATCTGCCATTTTTCAGCAATATTAAAGGCTTGGGTAGTTAAATAAAAAGCTTCAATCGGATCGCCCGGAGCCAGAATTACCCGGACGAACTCGCCATGGCCGGCATGAGCTAAATAGGCTAAATCACCTTGTTCTGTCCAGGTGGGCAGGCCGGTGGCCGGACCGGGCCGTTGTGATTCAAAAATAACTACTGGTGTTTCCGTTATCCCGGCTAAAGCCAAAGCCTCAGTCATTAAAGCAAACCCGCCGCCGGAAGTGGCAGTTGCCGCTCTGACTCCGGCAAAGTTGGCACCAATTGCCATATGGATGGCCGAAATCTCGTCTTCGGGGTGTTTGACTACCATGCCGGTCTTTTGCTGCCAAGCCGCCAGGTTATGCAAAATTGATGAAGCTGGTGTCATCGGATAAGAGGCAAAAAATTTACAATCCGCTGCAACCGCACCCAGACAGGCCGTGTCATTGGAAGTAACAATAATGGAATCTTTATTTTTGCCTACTGCCTTAAGTTTATAAGGAAATTTCTCCGCTTCCAAATTAGCTTTGGCGTAATCATAGCCAAATTTGGCCGCCGTAATATTCATGGCTACTACTTCCTCACCCTTACCGGCAAAAGCATCTTTAATTACTTCATTTAAAATTTCTAAGTTAAAATCCAGTAAAGCCGCACTGGCGCCGGTAATAATGATATTAGCCGCAATTGGCTTAATTTGGGCTTGGCTGGCTAATTTTTCCAAAGGCAACGGGTAAACCTTGACGCCTTTGGTTTCCCCGGGCTTAATTTCAAATTTATCGCTATCATATAAAATCACGCCATCAGACATCATATCGGGCAGACAATAATCAAAGGCCTCACGGTTTAAGGCAATTAAGAGCTGGGTTTTTTGGTAAATCGCCATTACCGGCTCCTGACCAACGCTAACCCGATAGGTTACTAAACCGCCGCGGATCCGGGAAGGATATTCTGAGCTGTCAAAAGTAAAAAGGCCGCCGCGAACACAGGCCTTAGTAAAAATCAGGCCAGCTATTTGCTGTCCCCCGCCGGCAATACCGCCGATTTTCCAGGTAAAAATATTGTTGTTACTATCTTTCATGCTTTTATATTTTAGCACAAAGGCTATAAATTTAAAAGGAGTAAAAAATAAAAAGCTGTTTAATTTCTTAATTTATTAATTTTTTATTTTCTTAATACTGCAGCACCATCTTCGGTTCTTTGGTTTCTTTAAATTGATGTTTAACCACTTTTTCAATATTATAGGTGCCAAATTTAGGTGCTTCCAGAAAACCTTGGATAGCCGCCTCGGCAAACCAGCCGGAATTAACCCAGTCAAAAAGCCATTCATTACAATACCTTGGGTCATCTTGGCTGGCCGCGGCACCAATTGTCCTTAGCCAGGTCCGGTTGAATTCCTCTTGCGAACCAATCGGCGGGGCAATGATAATCGGCAAACCTAGGGCGGCGTAAAAACTAAGTTCTGACGGCTTAGTCCATAAAATATCAGTTGTCCGTAAAGCGGTGTTAAACTTTTTGAAATAACTTTCTTTGTTTTCGGCAAAAATTATTTTTACTCCTCTCTCAATTTCTTTGGCCAACCCCGCTGCTTTGGCGGCTTGACGAAAATAACGGCTCAAGCTGTTATGAATGCCGGCCACCAAAATCATCCGAATTCTTTTGGTCAAAATATCATTTTTCAAACTATTCAAAGCGGTTGTGCCAATCTCCCGTTGGGCGCCGGCACCGCCGACCGAAAACATTAAAGTCAAAGGATGATTGCTTTTAGGTGGCAATTTTTTAATCCCCAAATGCCGCTGGATTGTTTCCCGATCTTTGTCCCAGTATCTCTTTTTTGGATCTAAATTGATCAGCCGCTTGATTAGATCATCTTTTAAAACACTTAATTTGGAATTACCGATATTTTCCAAAGGTAAGGGAAAGCCGGTTAAAAATATTTTTTCTGTCCGAACGCCATAAAGTTTAAGCCGTTCAACCACCCGGTAACTTGGGGCAAAATAATTAATCCGGCTGGCACTGGGATCTTTCGGCGCCCAGGCCCGATTAATATCACTGTCGGTTGCCAAACAATAAATTTCTCCGGGATAATTAAAAACTTCGGCCATAAACGCGGGAATAAAAAAAGTGGCAATCAAAGGCACTGGCTTTTTTGCCAACGTATTAATCAAATGCTTGCCCCAACCTTGGCTTTCAATCAGATAGTAAATTTGCTTAACCTGCATGCTTAAATTAGAAAGATCACGTCGGGGATAAAATTTTGGAATCTTTTGCAAATTATCATAAAACCTCCAGGCGGGTTGACCAACGAGAGGCAAATTTTTGAACCGGGACATAAATTCATAAAACTCTCGGCTTTGCCGCCATAAATTCCGGTCTTTGCTGGGAATACCCGGATAAGTATTGGCTGTGATGATCCGGTTTCTGTAAGCCAAATACTTTAAAGGATAAGCCGCCCTTTGGTGGCCATAACCCATATCAACAGAAACTACCCATGCCTTTCGGTTATTCTTCAACATATTTTGTATAAATAATTAAGAAAATAAGAAATTAAGAAATTAAGGCTAAAATATGGCTTTAATTTTTTAATTTTTTAATTTTTTAATTTCTTATTCCTAGTTTCACCCTGCTTTAATTTTACCAAAAAATTGCCTTAAACAAAAGATTAAAAATAAAATGCCTAAAGGTACTAATTGCAAATTAACCCAGGCCAAAGCACTTAAATCATAAGCTTGAGCGGTCAATAAAATAACACTATTATAAGCCAGAAATATCAGACCAATCATTAAAGCCAAATAACGCAGGGCAAAATTACGTCCACTAAGCTTAAGCTTAAAAAGAATAATTGCTAAAATCACTGACCAAAGCCAATTAAAATCGCTGAAAGTATCGAGCCGATTACCAAGACGAAAAACCAGCCAGGGAAAAATTGTCACAACCGGCCAAAGCCAATACAAAAATAATTGTTTCAGACGATATTTTTTCTTTAACCAAAAAACTAAAGTGGTGGCTAAAATGAAAGGAAAAATAATCCACAAACCATCGTTTTTAATCCAAAGACTAAAAGCTAGCGCAATACCCGAAAAATAGAAAAAAGAATTGCCGGCCCCGGCCAAATAATAAAAAAAGCTGGCAATGGTCAAAAATAGAAATACCGAGAAAAACAAATCAATATAAGAAACTTGGGTATAGAAATAAAGCAAAGGTAAGCTGCTTAAAAGATACAAACCAAGCAATTTTAACCAACGATTGACCTGCAAAGGCAGGGAAAAATAAAAAATTAACAGCAGCATCAGGTAATAAAAGACGCTGGCTAAATTAATGTAGCGATCTTCAAAACTGCCAGCAGCTTGGGCCAGCCAAACTTTAAAAATCGGATCAAAAAGCGGAGAGTTTTTACTGTCCCCAAAATCAAAAAAACTGGATTCTTCTAAGCTAGCAGTCTTGCCGGTATAGATCACTTCCGCCTTAAGATTCGAATTATCGGAGGCAGCGAGGTCATAAACTGGAATATTAGTTATCCGCCAAACACTGGCTACTAGCTGAGCTAAGATTATCAAAATTAAAATGCCTAAGGCCAATTGCTGCCCTTTTGACCAATGAAAAAAACTTTTAATTTGTTTAGTCAAAAATGGCTTTAATCTTTTCAAGTTGGGCCAAGGAATTTTACGTTCAAAAATAAAAATCACCAGGCCAAAACCAAATATTTGGCCAACCGCCGAGTAGACAAAGACCCAAGGTGCCAGTTCAAAACCGCCAAAAACATTAGTAGCAAAAACATCGAGGGTAAAGCCAACCAGGCCAATCAGCCAGCCGGTAAAAAACTTAAAGCCAAAACTAAAATTTTTTGATCGATCAATTAAATAAATCAAAAGGTAGCCGCGCGGCCAAATCAGGCAAATTGCCAAAATTATTTTTAACCAAACCCAAATCATTTTTCTCTAAAAATTTGTTAATACATAAAGCCTTGCAAGAAGGCTGCTCAAAACTACTAAAATTCACTTGATCATACTTTCATTTTACCTGATTTTTCCCAATAAAAAAAGGAGTCAAACGCCCTCGCCACCAATTCGACTCCAATGTGCTCAAAATTGCTAGTTTGTCCTAGCCGCCCCGCCGCTTGGCCGCCTTCTCCTGCATCGTTTTGATCTGACCTTCAAGTAAGGCCAAAGGAACATTGGTGTCGGCGGCTAACTTCTCCGCCAAAATCTTGCGGCGCCGAGCCTCCCAAATCACTGCTCCCTGGAGCAAATCAAAGGGTGGCTTGCCTTCGTCCGCCCGTTCTTGATTGATAGGGGCCAAAACAATTATAGCTTCGATCATATCAGCGGCGCTAAACGCAAAGTCATAGCCTTGCGCTAAAAGACCCTGCATGACCAACAGCAGCCGGTCATGAAACCGGCCAGGAACAATGGCGGTACCCAGGACCTGCTCGGCCAATTTGACTCTTAGGGGGTCAACCCCAAGGTATAACCGCCAATAGTCAGCCGCGCTAAGACCGGCCTTCCTTCTTTTCGTTTCTTCAGTTGATGCAGCGGGTTGAGCGGCGCCCGGCACACCTTTATCTCTTCGAGACCAAGGCCAATTCATCGGCTTTCCTCCACTGGTTACAAACTCCCTCCGTTAGTAAAGTATCTTAGCAGAAACTGAATTACTTTTCAATATCGATAATCACCAAAGATGTTATGTGGGACGGGGGTTTGGGGGTCAACATTGACCCTTCGACAAGCTCAGGGTCACTTCGAGCAAGGTCGAGAAGTGAGCCCAACGCGAGCAAAAGATAGTTTGATTGGCACCAAAGGCGAATTGTTGACCCCCAAAACTTTTGGTTACTTTTGGTTACAAAAGTAACCCTCGCCGCCTCTCGATAAACTCGAAGCGGCCTTGAGCGAAGCCGAAAGGCCGGAGGCGAAAGACGAAAAGAGATTTAGAAGCTAAATCAACCTAGGTGATGATGACAGAAAAATAGCTTGATAGAACTGAGTTTGATCTAATAACAAAAGAGAACCGTGTGTCCACGGAACTCTTTTGCAAAACAATGTTACTCAATTACAATATTGCTTCTTTGGCCACTTTGGAAACTCGGAATTTAACCACGGTTTTGGCCGGGATCTTGATTTCTTCACCAGTGGCTGGGTTGCGGCCCATTCTGGCTTTCCGGTTGACTTTAACTAATTTGCCGACACCCGAAATGGTAAATTCACCGCTGCTTTTTACTTCTTTGTAAGCCAGCTCTACAAACTTGTCTAAAAAGCTAGCGACGTCTTTTTTACTCATGCCTGTGCTTTCAGCTAAAGCGGCAAGCACTTGTGATTTTGTCATTTTTGCCATAGTTTTACTTAATTTTATTTAAGTTATTATAAATTGTGCTTTTCTAACTTATCCACATTATACCTCGAAAGAATAAAAAAAGCCAATAAAAACCGGGGTTTTATCAGCCTAAAGACTCAAATTGTCAACCTTAGCCGACTGACTAAAGAGATTTTTTCCCTAAAATAAGGGCTTTTTAGACTAATCACCCGGACCATAACTAAACCCCCTAAATGGCCGGGTTTTGGCCCACTTTTCCTTGAATTCTGAAACCAAGTTTGATTGCCACTAATATTGTTAAACTGGCCAGACAAATATAAAAAGGAAAGGCTAACAGAATAAAATTTAACTGGCCAACAGCAATACAAGCCAGCAAGCCGCCAACAAAAGTCAAAACCCAGGCGCTGACCGTTTCCGTTGCCGGCTTTTGGTAAGATTTCATTGCCGTTAGCACTGCCCCAATCGCATCAACCAAAATAACTAAAAATAAAGCCACGACCGCTTCTTTGGTTAAATACCATAAAAATAAACTGACACCAACACCAATCAAAGAAATAAAATCTCTTTTCATCAAACCGCCAACGCCGTATTTGATTGCCAAAATAAAAATACACAAATCCCCTATAGCCTGCGCCCCGGTCATAACCAAAGAATAAGACGCCCCTTCGGCAAACTGGGAGAAAAAAGAAATCAATCCCAGAATTGCCCAGATTAACCAGGAAACTCTTTGGGGTTTTGTTTTGTGCAAAAAAATATCCTTAAGGTAAGGCCCAAAAGACAACAGGATTGCTATCCCCGATAAATACCCGGCGATTTCAGTAATCATAAATTAAGTTTTGCCAAAATTATTTTTTCCCTACCTACTCTTGTTCTGCGGCTGGCTGTTGTTCTGTCAGTTTTTTACAACTCTCCACCAAAGCCGAAGCGACCCGCTCTTTTTCTTTATTCTCCCACTCAGTAATCTGGGTTTCCAAGGTTTTAATCTCGGCTTCCAAAGCGGTTAATTTGGCTTGCCGTTCAGCATTGGCGGCTTTGCTATTAGCCAGAACCTGGTCAACCACGCCTTTATTAATTTGCTGCTGCTTTAAAATATTAATTTCGGCTTCACTGATATCAGCCGAAGGCACGCTGGCTTCAGCTGCACTTTGAACAAACTTAGTCGCCACTTTATACGGATCACCTAAACTTTCTACGGCCGTCAAAGCAGTTTTGGCGCCAACACTGGTTGCCTGGCCAGTTAATGTTGACTTATCAATGGCTAAATCCGAATTCGCGGGAATTAAAGCTTGAAAAGATTTTAAGCCGGAAGCAATGCTTTGCACCGCGCTGCCAGCGGAAGTCATTATTTTACTGTAAGCGCTGCCGGCCTGGACTCCACTTTTAATTGTTGAGGTAGTTACCCAAGACAGCCGCCAAAAAGCTTTGAGCAAATTGGTTTTTTGGTTTTGGACTATCGCCTGGCGGTATTCATTCAAACCCGCCTGCATCTCATTTTCAATTTCAATATCGCGCGACAGTTCAAAAGTTTCTACTAACTTGGCAATCATTGAATTATAAGCAGCCAGGGCTTGCTGGGCTTCATAGCTGCGATCAGTCGGCTCAATTGCGTTATCAATATCAGAATATTTTTTCCAGTCCGCATCAACTTCATCTTCTTCATCGGCGTCGGTATCAGCATCGGAATCAGCTAAGCAGCCTTCTTTGTCTGCAGTATAACCACTATCACAATAATTGCAGGTGTAGTCATCCATGTAGCCATTAGCACCCTGGCAACGGCTGGCAAAATCAGCGCTGGCCGTCTTTAACCATTTATCATACTCTTCCTGGACATATTTATCTGCTTCTTTTTTACTCATGCCGATTTCATCGCAATACTGGCCGTGAAAAGCGCATTTACAGTACTGAAAACTAATCTGAATACCGCAAAACTCGTCTTTGATGTCGGGTTTTTCAAAATCCTCAGTCCGGCTGACACCCTCGGGTTTGATACCGCAGCCGGCTAAAAATAAGATTAAAACTGCACTGACCAAAATTAATCTTCTCATAGGCTTAAAAGTAAATTATTATATTTTCAGTATATCAAAAAACACCCTTAGGATAAAGGGAGTTTTGGGACAGGCAGCTTTATTTTATTTTTTACCAAACTTATTATCAATCTTTGCTTTAATCTTTTTCCGTCTTTCGTATCTCTTACCCCAGTTATAGTCATCGATTTTTCTTTCCAGTATTACAACAATTATTCCAATACCTAAACCTGCTGCCAAAAGTAATCCTAAAAATCTATATATTCCTTGTAATTGTGGATCAACCATATTATTTAATTAATTTTATTTAGCAAGTGAACTGGCTAGCCGCCTTAAATGAAGCACCATTAACTACCCCATTCATTTCTTAAGTAATTTTGTATGATTTTAAAATCGCTACCAGCTAATTTTTTTAGATATTCTTCAAATTTTGTAAAATCAACCACATCTATAAGAAAATATTCATTGTGCTCTTGGCTCCCATTGGTAATATAACTATAGTTAACCTCTAGCTCAAAATAATTATCCTCAAGCTTAGAATATTTATCTTCTCCAATATTTATTCTGAATATTTTTTCAAAATTATTACAGAGTATGATTGGATAATGTATAACTTCTTGCTTGTATCTTTCTCTAATCGGTTTTGGATTTATGGAAAATCCACCACGATTTTTGTAATAAACCATCCCATTTAAAGTTTGATTAAGTGCTCTGTAAAATTCTTCATTTTCGTGTAGCTTTTGTAAGCTAGCACTTGATGAAAATAATTTAGCTACCTTTTTATCTTCAAAATGATGGTGCTGATCTATAGTTATATTGTCTTTGTGATGCGGTAAACATGTGTTGTTCACTATCATATCTTCTGCTGCATTTGTGTTCTTATTATCAAACCAAAAAACAATACTATTGTTAATATACTTACATTCTATAAATAATTGAATTATTAAAAATCCATATCGCTGTTCCCATTCTATGACATCCAGTCTTTTTTCAGCAATAATATCAATTTCACGCGGTTTAGCGGTTTGGTTATCATTATAGTACGGACTAACCAATATATACCATCCTAAACTTCTAAGAAATGTTATCACTTGGGAATGCAAAGTATTTCCACTATTATCAATTATTTTTTGAATGCCGTTTATTGTCATTTATAATTTTACAAAATTTGAAATTAGTTAATGGTATTCCACCCAGCTTATTTTATCCAAACTAGCTAATTATTTATTGTTTATTGCTTTACATACGTTACCAATCTTCTTAAAGCCTGTACTACAATACCAACTGCTTCCGGCGATATAAGCATTAGCGGGAGCTACTACTTTAACGCAATTGCTACCGACCTTCTTAAAACCATTATTACAGTACCAATTACTTCCCGCAATATACGCATTCTCTGGTGCAATTACTTTGACACAAGAATTGCTGACTTTTTTATACCCATTATTACAATACCAACTACTTCCAGCGACATAAGCATTCGCAGGGGCTACTACTTTGACACAATTATTGCCAACTTTCTTAAAACCATTATTACAGTACCAATTACTTCCCGCGATATAAGCATTTGCTGGTGCTACAACTTTAACGCAACTATTGCCTATCTTTTTGTAACCGCTGTCACAGCTAAAAGTAATTCCTGAAGTATAAGCATTATTTGGTACTTTTTTTAGCGGACAATCGTAACAATCCTTATAATAGCCACTGGGTGGATAAATTACTCCGCCACTAGCCGGGTAAGTTGGGTACTGGCAAGGATGCCCTGCATCTCCACAGGTATACGAACCCGAATCGGATGGACAAGAATGCCAACGATGGCAACCTGACTGGTGTGCCTCAGCTGGCGTAAACAAAAAAGGAATACAAAATATTCCCAAAAAACTAAGCAAAAAGATAATTTTTCTCATACGCTATGTTGATTATTTTACCCCTTAATTTTCCCTCTTTTTCGCTAATTTGTCAAAAAAAGAGATTCTTCCCCCGACTTTGCCGGGGTCAGAATGACAAAGTAAAACTAAAAAAGCCGGCTTAGGGCCGGATATTGACAGATATTTCAAATCTGCTAAAATAAAATCATTCACTACGAAAAAGACCCTTATAAGGTTCCGTCCTTATCGGGGGCTTTTTCATATCTGGCAGCTAAAATTGACTGCTGATTATTAATATAGGCGATCTTGGCTCCGGTTCTTTTTAAAAGGACGGAACATTTTTCTTCAACACTTGGCGATAATATGGTTAAAATTTTATTTTTTATTAATAAAAATTTTATTAAACTTGAATAATCACCGTCGCTGGTCACAATAACTGCCTTTTCAAAATTATTCTCAAATGCGTCGCATACCACTTGCAATACCAAATCGGCGTCACAATTCCCTTTTGGTTTACCGGAGCCATCATATATTACTTCCTTAAAAATCAAAGTGAATCCTGATTTTTGCAAATAAATATACAAATCTTTATATTCTGGTATCAAGCCGATGAAAATATAGGCTCGTTTTACTCCATATTTTTCAAAAAGCCAGACCCGAAATTTTACATAATCAAGTTTCCAGCCTGATTCTTTAATAGCCTTATGCAAGTTAGCCCCATCAATAAAGGCATAATTGTTTTCTTTTTGATACATAAAAAGCGCCAAAAAGCGCTATGTTTATCTCGCCGTAGCCCCAAAGCGTAGTCGAAGGGCGGAGGCGGATTGATTACTATATTTAATTTACAAGTTTATAGTATTACATCTGGTAAACCTTGTCAAACAAAAAGCCCGCCTGAAGCGGGCTGGATGAATGGCTTAGAATTACAGGGTTACTTATCGTTAAAACTGTTAAAGCATTTTTTACAATACTGCAATTTATTTTTTATTTTACCTTCCTGGGTAATTTCAAACAACTCATAAGATTCTTTGCCGCAGTTTTGGCAATATCTTGATTCCCCGGTTATAAACTTCCTGACCCCCCTTAGTTTTACCTTGGCCGCCTTTATCTTTTCCATATTATTGTCTTGATTATTTTCTTTTTTTAGTCTTCAATTTCTTGGCCGCCGGTTTGCTTTTTTTGCTCTCTTTTGTTGCCAAGGCTTTCTTTACTTCTTTAGCAGCCGGCAGAGAAGCGGTCGGGTTTAAAGCTTGTAAAATCTTATCAAGTTTGGCGTTTAAAATTTCAAACTGTTGCCTGGTTTGATCCGGGGCTTTAGGGGAAGAAGAACTGCTCCCTTTGCTAAAACAGTTGCTGCAGTATACTGGCTTATCACCCGAGGGCCGGAAAGGCACTTCACATTTATTGCCGCATTTGGCACAGGTAGCCTGATACATTCTTTTATCTCTGTCTCTGCCACCCGGTCGGTTAAAATCCCGCCGTGGCCCCTGCTGTTGCTGACGCCGGTTTTTGAAGCAATCATTGCAGTAAACTGGTTTGTCGCCAGAAGGTCGAAAAGGCACTTCGCAGGCATTGCCGCAAGCAGCACAAGTAGCCTGATATTTGGCCTGGGAGTCTTTATGGTCGAATTCTTTGGTTTTGTTGAAAAGTTTCATATTTTTTTTCTTACCTTGATTTAATCTACTTTTTTAAGTATCCCACATCCTGGAACAAAAGTCAATTTTGAATCAAACAAAAAATAGCCGGGTAAACCAGCTGTTTTTGGACAAAGCCGCGTCGTTTGCGAACGGCGTGACAAGGCTCGCTTTGGGCTAACAACTACATTTTGCCTTTCTTGCCACTTTTAATAATTTAATAATCTGCTCCTCATTGATATCTTTCAATGAATATATTTTTATGTGCCGCATTGTCTTACCATTTCCTTCAAACAAATCTAATTCTTTTTTTGATAAACCGCGGGTAGCAAATCCTATATTAACATGATCCTTTAAGGCAACAACATAATATTTCTTTCCATACCAGGGCACACCTACCCAAATCTTCTCTTTAACTTTCGGCAATGCTTTCGTTATAATCTTATGCAATTTCTGACAAATTTCTTTTTGCGGTGATTTTTGTTTTTTGATATAATTGTTGATTTCTTGATTCATAAGTGAGTAATGTTTAATGTGTTTATTCTAGCTTAGCGATTTTAGCAAAGATAAAACATGTCCCACTTATAAATAAAAAATGAACTATTCCTATAATTGTACCGCCAAAAAATGTAGAGTGCGGAAAAGTGAAATAATAATATATTCCGAAAATAACAGTTCCTAGTATGCCAATTATAATTGACTTTAAAATCGATTTTATATTTTTTTTAAAAGTAAAAATATAGACCAAGAAGAAGACAAGGGAAACAACAATACTTTTAGTAAAACCATAATAGGTTGGCGCTAAATAAGATTCGTACACAAAACCAGGATCTTTGTCATACAATAAAGGATCCAGTATAAACCTATGCCCGATATATAGTTCCAAAATGCCCACTAAAAATCCGGCAGCGATAGAATAAAAAAATAATTTAAGAGTAAATAATCCTAGTCTTTCATTTACCATATTTTTTTTAATTAACAATTATTTTTCCTTTCATGTTTGAATGAATGGCGCAAACATAGTCGTAAGTGCCCACATTATCAAATTTAAACTCAAAGGAATCTCCCCGATTTAAATTGTTAGAATTAAATGTGTCCGATTTGATTTTGTGGACTACTGAATCCTCATTGGTCCAAATTACAGTCGTGCCTTTGGCGATAGACAAAACCGCCGGGTTAAAAGAAAAATTTTGAATGACAATGTTATTGCCTGTCGTAACGGGCTGACCCTGATTGATTGGCTGAGCGCTTTGTTGGGCGCAACCAGCTAAGATCAAACTTAAACCCAAGAAGGCGAATGGAAGTATTTTTTTCATATTTTTTGTTAATCTTTAGTTATTTTTATTATACCAAAAAACCGCCTACTCGGCGATTTTTTGTCCACAGGGGTGGAAGGAATCGAACCCTCGTATCCGGTTTTGGAGACCGACGTTCTACCACTGAACTACACCCCCATAAAAGTCATCCCGAACTCGGTTCGGGATCTCATAAAATATTTAAGAGATTCTGAAACAAGTTCAGAATGACAATAAGAGTATTACTTTGTTTCTTTATGCACGGTATGTTTTTTGCAGTGCCGACAGAATTTATTTAATTCCAGCCGGGTTTTAAGAGTTTTTTTATTTTTTTTGGAAAAATAATTGACTCTTTTACATTCCTTGCACTCTAATCGAATCAAGTTGTCCTGGGACATAAATTTAACAGGTTAACAATTAACAATTAACAATTAACTTGAATTGCTAAACTGATAATTGATAACTATGATTAATAGTTAATTATTAATAGTTAATAGTTAATTGTTTGAAGTGGAGCCAACGGTCGGATTCGGACCGACGACCTACAGTTTACAAAACTGTTGCTCTACCAACTGAGCTACGTTGGCTGGTGGGTGGAGCAGGATTCGAACCTACGTAGGCAAAGCCAGCTGATTTACAGTCAGCCCTCGTTGACCACTTGAGTATCCACCCATATATACAACATTTGACAGTTAACATTTAACAATTAACGACTTGGAAAAACCACCTAATTGCTTAGCAATATTTTCACAATCAATTGCTAACTTTTCAAACATCTCAATGCTTATAAGGTTATTATCTCTCATCACATCCAAACAAGCAAAAACTTCACTAACCGAGCCCAAGGCTATCTGCAGGAATCTATAAAATTCCTTATCCGACTTTTTTGCTGAACCTTCGGCAATGTTTAAGATTACAGAGAGAGCCGCTCTTCTAATCTGATCCTTTAAACTGAAATCTTTCAGGTTATCGGAGACTTTAAGTATATTTCTATAGAATTCCTTAGCTTTAATGTAAACCTCAAAGTCTAAAAAACGAAAGGTTTTCATAGCGCAAAAAATTAGTAATAAATGCGCTATGTTGAAAGCTAAATGCTAATTGTCAACTGTTAATTGTTTATCTGGAGCCCACTCGCGGATTTGAACCGCGGACCTACTCCTTACCATGGAGTTGCTCTACCAACTGAGCTAAGTGGGCAAATTATCAATTTCCTCTTTTAATTCGTCTAATTTTTGGTTTAAAGGATCAGCTTTTCTTAAGCCATTAAAAACCTGTTTCGCCAGGTTTTTATTCTTTATCATTATACTGATTTTCAGTAATAAGTCAAGGAAACGCGGATTACTTGGTTCCAACTCCACGGCTTTCTGAAAACTAACGATAGCATAATTATTTCTTCCTTCAAGCTGATAAATATAACCTAAATCGGCATAGTAGTTGGCCAATCGGTGCTTCAGACCACTAGTTTCAATATCAACTTTACTTTTACTGACTAATTTAGTTAAATGACGAAAAGTTTCCCGGGATTTTTTATAATCTTTGTTTCTTCGGTAAACTTCAGCCAAAAATTCATAGGCTTCCAGGTTTTTTCTGTCCAACTCTAAAACGGAAATACAAACCTCTTCAATCTTGATTAAATCTTCTTCGGCTAAATATTTTTCGGCTGACTCCAATTTTTCCTTTATCTCTTGAGTGATATCAATTGCCTTTAAGGGCGGCTTTTGGACACTTTGCTTTTCTAATTCTTTTACTTTTTGATAAAGATCACTACCGGCTGCTGACAAAACTTCCAGCAAAGGTGCAATAACCTGGTTTAAAATATTTTTTAAATTCAAAAGAATCCGATTCAAGCGCTCAACCATAATCCTATTTTTGACCTTAGTTTCTTTTTCTTGAGCAATCGACTCAATATTAATCGCTGCCAGGCTGGGAAACTTTTTGACGGTAACAAAAATTATAATCACCAGACTAATCAAAATGATAATTAAAGGGATAATATAGAAAAGCATAAATGTAAAAATTAAACGGCGCAAAATTAATTGGCCGCTCAAACTTTTAGTTAATAGCTGTTATTAATCAGGGAGATGAATTCTTCAGTATTTAAACTGGCGCCGCCGACCAGTACGCCGGAGGTATTTTCTAAATTAACGAAAGCCGAAACATTACTGTGATCAACACTACCGCCATAAACGATTCTAAAATTATTCCTCACTAGATCAGGAGGGAAAATATCAAATAAAGTCTGCCTGATCACTTGGTGAGCTGAGCCCGCCTCCGCCGGACTGATTGCCTGGCCAGTGCCAATGACCCAAACCGGCTCATAAGCGATAATTATTTCTTTTTTACCGATATCAATTCCTTCAAAGGCACGGGTAGTTTGTCTGATCAAGACATAATCTTGAGCCCCCTGCTGCCGCTGCTCAAAAGTTTCTCCCACACAAACAATCGGTGTTAAGCCAGAAGCCAAAGCTATCCGGATTTTTCGATGGACGATTTCATCGGTTTCCTGCAAATATTTCCGCCGTTCTGAATGGCCTAAAATTACAAAATCGCAGCCGGTTTCCCGCAATTGGCCCGCGGAAACTTCACCGGTATAGGCGCCTTCGGCTTCCCAAAAACAGTCCTGAGCCCCTAATTTAATGTTGCTGCCTTTCAAAATTTTACCAACTTCTAAAAGACAAGGAAAAGAAGGGCAAATTACGACTTCTGAGTCTTTGGCAACTTTTTTCTTGATTGCCCCGGCTAACTCCTGACTTTGCGCCAGACCGAGTTTCATTTTCCAATTGGCAATAATAATTGGCTTTTTTGTGTCCATATTTAGCTATTTTAATAAAAATTTCGAATATTTAATGCCATCTTATTATACAACATCTGTAGTATTTTTCAATTCTTAGTTACAAATTATAATTTTGAAATTCGACCATTCGACTCCGCTCAGGTCGCCTCGAGCAAGCGAAGCGAGTCGAGAGGCGAAATTAAAAATTATTCCGGCCAGCTGTAATTCCTAAACACCCATTCCACTAATCCTTTGGCTTCCTGCCAGCGGTCATCAATCGTTTCTGAGCCAAGCAATACTAAAGTTAAACTGGGCCCAGAAATTTTTTGGACTCGCAGCAATAAACAATAACCCGCTTCATCCAAATAGCCGGTCTTGGCACCAAGCACTTGGTAATTTGGACCATTCAAAAAGCTATCAAGCAGCCGATCAGTACTAAAAACTTTAACTTGTCGTTGATTATTGATTACTTGAAATTTATAAATTTCAGTGGTAAGGGCTTGAGTAATTTCTGGTTTAGCGAAAGCCGCTTGAGCTAATTTAAGCAAATCAGCCGGACTGGAAACGTTAAGTGGATCAATCCCGCTGGGCTCAAGAAAATAGCTGTTGGTCATTCCCAGTTCTTTTGCCTTTTTATTCATGGCAGCATTAAATTCAGTAATTCCGGAATTCCGGGCTAAAGCCACAGCAGCTTCATTGGCCGAACCAATCAACATTAAATAAAATAAATCTTTAACCGTTGCCTCTTCCCCCGACATTAGATAAATCATTCCCCCTTCCCGCTTATCTCCCGGACTGATTTTAACGACTTGCTCCCAATCAGGTTTAGTATCCAAAATGACTAAGGCAGTCATTAGTTTGGTGATACTGGCAATCGGCGTTATAGCTAACGAGTTTTTATTATAAAGAACAGAACCAGAGTTGTCGTCAACGATCAAAATACTTTTGGCGGTAGTTTTAAGACCAAAGCTTTCATTAACCAGCCTTTGGGGTGAACCGGCTTGGCCAACATTTGGTTGACGATAAGAATAATCAACCGCTTTATCGGTTAAAAAGTTAAAGCCAGCAGGGATTAAGAGGCTGGCCAAAATTAGGCTGGTAAGAAAATTTAACATATTTTAAGAAATCAGATGTCTCTATTTACTGCTATCTGATTTCTGTTCACTGTTTTCTGGACTTAAGATCTTTTCCAGACTTTCACTGGAGTTAAGCTTATCATAATCGGGCAATTCTTGAGGCTGATTAATGCCTAAAAATTTCAAAAAGTCAAAAGTAATGTTATAAACTGTCTGCATCTTTTTTCGATCTTCCCGGCTTTCAACTAATCCCCTAATTAAAAGATGGCGTAAAATAATGGCGCAATTCACGCCGCGGATTTGTTCCAGCTCGGCCCGGCTCACCGGCCCCCGATAAGCAACAATGGTCAAAGTCTCCAAAGCCGCTCGGCTCAATTCGCCAGTTGTCTCTTCCTTAATAAAATCTTTGACTAACTTCGAATTATCCGGATGAGTGACCAATTGAACCTTATCGCCAATTTTTTGCACCTGAATTCCTTTGTCAGCTTGATTGTAATCGGCCATTAATTCGTTAATAGCCGTCTCCACTTTATCTTTTTCGGATTTAGTCAAATCAGTCAAACGCTTAACAGAAAAAGGCTGGTTAGAAATGAAAAGCAGACTTTCAATTTTTGCTTTTAGACTTGCCATAAGAAATAATAAAAATATGAATAATTATACTAAAATTTATAAGGATTTTCAATAATCAAATCAATAAAAGAGTGTTAACATTGACTTTTTTTTAAAAATAATGTAATATATCTAGTCGAAATGGGATAGGCCCATAAAGACACCAAGGAGGAACACCATGAGAAATCTGAGCGTAGTAATCGCCCTAGTCGCTGTCTTGTTGATCAGCACTGCCGCCCACGCGGCCCAGCAGGTCACCATTGACCTCGACAAGCTGACTCCGGAAGCGGCGGCCGAACTGATGAAGCTCAAGAAGGCGGCGGAAAACCCGGAACCGGAGATGCCAACGGCGGAACAGTTGGAAAACTACGTCGACCTCGGGGCAAAGATTGGCCAAGCCATCGCAGCCACGTGCAAAGAGCTGTCCGTAGAGGTCAACGAGTTCGTCAGAACGCCGGTTGGGATGATCACCATGGGGTTGATCATCTGGAAGGTGGCAGGCACCGAAATCTGGGGTATCGTTGGCGGCACATCCGTCTGGGTAGTTATCACTCTTATTCTCATGTGGTCTTTCCACTACTTCCACATGAGCAAAAAGGTGAAAGGTAAAGAAGGCGACGAATGGGTCCGACGATATGAATTCAGCGACTGGACATATGAAGCCTGGTCGGCTGGCATCCACCTGGTATGTTGGGCGGCGATCACTATCACCTGCCTCGTCATCGTCTTCTACCACTAGCAACCAGCACCCCCACCCACCCGCGATCTCATGAAATTGTCGGAGCCCGGAGTAGCATTGCTACCTGGGTTCCTTTTCTTTATTCTAATTTTCTCACTATTCCCCGATTAGCATCCACTTCCACTCGGTCACCATTTTTAAAAACCAATGTGGCAACTTTTGCTCCGACGATACAAGGAATTTTTAGTTCTCTGGCAACTACCGCCGCATGAGAATTCAAGCCACCAAAATCAGTAATCAGGGCTTTAACTTGCTTAAAATAAGGATAGTATTCCGGCACCGTTCTTGGCGAAACAATAATTTTCCCTTGATATTTCTTTTTGAAATCAGCCAATTTTTTGATAATCAGGACATGCCCTTGAACCAAGCCGGGCTGAGCGCTTATTCCTTTCACCATCTTAAGACTTTTGGCCACTCGAATTTTTTTAAAACCTTCTTTTTTCAAAATACGGCGGGCCGCTTGACCGGTATAAATTACCGTTTTATCCTTGGTTGTTAACTCAACAAAAAATTTTTTCCGCCTGGCTAGCTCGCTTTTTGGCAACACAGAGCCTTTGAACAATTCATCAAACAAATAATAATCAAAGTTTTTGAATTTCTTAAATCTCTTTTTCAAATAAGGATAAATTTTATTGTATTCCTGGTAACCCTTTTTTGATATCATCTCTCTTAATTCAGCATTTTGATTCAATAACTTTTGAATTAACTTTTGTTCTCTCTGACTGAAAGCAGGAAACTGCTGATATTTCTTCATCAGAAACTGCTCCAAAAAATAACTGTAAATCACGAAAGTACCCGCCTTTCGCCAAAGCTTTAACACCGAATCAATTGGCTGACCGTTTACTTTCCGGTATTTTTTCAGCAAACTAAAAAATTTTTTAAAGTGCCCGCCAATTAGTCCCTGGGAGTAATATTTTTTTATCCAGGCGGCATTTTCTTTGTCTTCTTTGCTACTGACAAAAACCCAGTTGCGATCCTTTTGGCCAATAATCAGTAAGCGGCTGACTTGCAAACTCGTTGTTTCGTCAAGATACAAATAGCATTGTTTTAAAAATTCTCTTTTGAGCAAAGAAGTCGGGCTATCAATGAAAAGCACCCATCTTCGGCTTTGGAATCGAGCCATATATTTTAAGGGAGTCTTTCAATTTCAATATCGTCAAAAATTTTGCTTTGCTTAACCACAATCGTTCTTTGTTTAATTAATTCCAAAAGCGCCAAAAAACTCACGATCACTTCAGTTTTATCCTTGGCTTCTTTCAAAATATCAGAAAACCGGGTGCTGGCTTGCTGAAAAATTCGCTCCCGCAGCTGGGCAATTTTTTCCTGAATATTGATAGTTTTGCGAACAACTTCAGTTGGCAAATTCAAAAATGGATCAAGGCCAGAAATAATATCGGCAAACACTTCGCGCAATTTATCTTTAACCAATTTAGGCGGCGGGGCAAAACCAATCTCCTCGCTTGCCAAAAGTTTTTCCCGGGAAAAACCAAAATGCTTTTTAGAAATCATCCCTTGAATTACCTTCATCGCTTCCAGGTATTCTTTGTAAATCTTCAACTGTTTGGTTAGTTCTTCGCCTTCCTCTTCCTCGCCCCATTCCAAAAACGGCAAAAGCGCCCTTGACTTGATTAAAAGTAAGCGCGCGGCCACCACTAAAAAATCCGCTAGATCGGTGGCTTGGATCTGATCTTTGGCTACCTGATTAAGAGTCTGAATATATTGTTCCGTCACCTGAGCCAAAGAGACTTGGGTAATTTCCAGCTTTTGTTCTTCAATCAGCTGTAAAAGTAAATCTAAGGGCCCTTCAAACTGGGCAACTTTAATTTTATGCATAAATCCAGTAAATCCAGTAAACCAGTAAATCAAGCCGGCCAGCTAGCCCACTGGATTTACTGATCTATATTACTCTACTTAACTTCCTGCTTCTCTTCTGGGTGAAAAACTAAATCAATTTTGACTCCACCAACGAGGGGGGCTAACAAATTATACAAAAAACCAACAATCAACCCAAAAAGGGCACCAACTAAAAGACCAATCAAAGGAACGATTAAAAGCCAGATCAAAGAAAAAATACTCCCATAGTATCCGCTAAGACTAAAAGTTAATACGGCAAAAACAATACCAAAAATAAAAGGCAAAAGTGATATAACGGCACCCAGCAAAGCTGAAAAACGGATAAAACCGGTTAAATCAATTTTTTTAACTTCATACATAATTAAACTTCTCCCGTTTTATAGGCCATCTTTTTTTGGATAAAAAAGATTAAAGCCGAAAAAATTATGGCTAAAACGATCAAAATTATATAAACTGCGGCATTTTTATATTTCACTACCACAAAATAACCTGTTTCAACAATCAGATGTAAAATCATCCAAAAGGCAAAAGCGATATAACCACCAACCAAAACTCGATAAGGACTGTTTTCGTGCTTTAAATAAACCAAATAATAGAACAGAAAAGTCAGAAGAAATATCGGAATGATAAACGCCGAGTGGAGCAAAATTTTATAAAGCAGATAGTTATCCTTTTGTTCCTGCGGGTAATAAACCCGGGCCGGCGAAAGAGCTGATTTTTCAGAAGCATAGTTTTGGTAAACGCCACTATAGCTATAATCTGAAACACTGTCAGTTTTTTCAACCAGCGGATTAGCCACTTTGTTGATATCAAAGATTATCCGTTCTCCCAACAGGATCAAAACAATCGCTAAGATGATGGCTAAAACTACCGCCATCGCCGAAACGGCGTGTTTCTTTTTTGGTTTTGGCGCCGCCAAAGGGGCAGTCGCTTGCAGAATGTCCTGATTCATAAATTTTTCATTATTTTTTAAATGTTAAATAGATAATTATAACCAATAAGACTAGGGTTAAAACCCCGCCAATGGCTAAAGTCACGGCTAAAATTATTTTTGAATGCCTCACTGACTGGGGCGCATTGATGGTGTCGTCATTTCCCGCTTGCCGGAAAAATAAATCACTAGTCATTTCCGCCTGCCTCATTTGCCGCTGCAGTTTGGTTAAATAATATTTATCCCCGCTGATTTTTTTCCAGGGATTACCCGAATCATCGTAGGCCAACTTTTCAATTTTATCTTTTTCCACCCAGCCGGCATAGAGAGTATTGAATTGGGGAAGTTCTTGTTTATGACCGGCAAAAACATAAAGTAAAATATTGACCTGATCGGGCGGATAAGGATAACGAGCAGTCTTTGATACTGGCGGCATTACTTGGACATTTGTTATCTGGTCGGGTGAAACTTGGATTGTTCCATCATACTGATTTGTTCCCTCGTATTGAACATTAGTCGAAGAAATCTTCAGCGGGTAAACAATTTTATCCGTTGTAAAACTCAACTGCAAAGGAATAGCGTGACCGGTCCTAAACTGTTCATCCAAATTATTGGACAAATACTGAGCATCAACTTTAACGGCGGTAAAATACCAATCATCCTTGATATAATCATCCAAAATATAGGTGGCGTTGTCCGGAAATTTATAACCATGATCATTCAGCCACTGGTATAAATCATTGGCATTAGTGGCGGCTAAGACCGTAACATCATAATAATCAATCTGCTTAGTTTCAATTACCGTCACTCCACTTTTTACCTGGCCGGTCGCCCCAAGCCCCAACTCCATGGGTCGGGCCTGATCATAATAATAGTTTACACTTGTCAATTCATCCAGGGCAGTAAATAATTCATCAGAAGATTTATTTACCTGAGGTCGACTGGGCGTCGGAATAATCCAGGCAAAATCTTTGGCATTGCCGCGGAAAGTAATGGAGATAATCAAATCTTCAAGGTTATTTTCATAAAAAATAACCGCCTTTTGGTCGGTTTCAAACATGTAATAATTAGGTGGCGGAACAATCATCCCGTCAGCCAAAACCAAGCTGGGAACTAAAATCGTCAAAGCCAAAAAAAATATTAATAACGCAATTTTTTTCATAAAGAAATTATTAATTATTAAATTATTTTCTTTTTTTATTTTAACTTTCTACGTTTTATTTTATTAACTAAACTAACTATTGACTGATTATTAAGCTAAGTGCTAAGATACTATACTGTTTTGGAAATGGACAAGGGTATTCCAAACAAAGGAGAAATGCCGTGGTAACGTTACAAAAAGTGTCAATGTATCGCTTGGTGATTGTGGACGGAATGCCAGTAATTGTTCCGGACCAAATCAATGACGCTCTTGATGCGGGGGCCACTGTCAAAGGGTTGGTCAAAATTGTTCCGGACCAAACCAATGACGCTCTTGATGCGGGGGCCACTGTCCAAGAGTTGGCCAAAGCCGAGCCCTGCCCGCACTGCCAGCGGGGCACCAGCTTTCTCGTTCTCCTCCAAGGAGACGAAACGAGCCGCTCTGAGCATCGCTACTGCCTGAACTGTGGCGAAAAGACTGAATAAGTCTGACTATCTCCTCTTTGCTTTTGCTCTCTTACGACCTGACCGCTTGGTCGGTCTTTTTTTTGCTGCTTTTTTCGGTTTTTTCTTGGCCACTTTTTTCTTTGGCTTGGCCTGCAATTTATATCCGCCCGCCTTGGCAAAATTAGCTAACTTGGCTTGTTCCAAATCAATAAAATCTTTGGCTTTCATCCGGACTGAATCGGTGAAACTGCCGGCGGACAAAATTATGTCTTTAGTTTTCAACAAGCTTTTATCGACCCAGACTTCAACTTGGTGCAGCCCGCCAAAAGCCGTCATCGTTCCGGGCTTAACCTTAAAAATTTTCAGCATCACTTTTTCGTTAGGAATAGAAATCTTTTTAACTTTCAGGGCCTGCTTCAGCTTCTTTAAGTCAATTCTCATATGAGCCGGCACCACCGCAATAATATAAGCTTTATCCGCAGCAATTAAAAGACTTTTAGCTATATCCTTAAGTTCCCGGCGCAAAGTTTGGGCCGCATCATAGGCGGTGTAAACGGTTTTATGGGTCAGCTCATCATATTTAGCCATTTTTTTGTCTAAATACTTTTTGGTGTTTTTAGGGATAGACATAAAGTTAAATGTTAATTGTTAATTGTTGATCGCTTCCACCTGAGGTACAAACTCAGGTCCTGTCTTACTATTTAAAGAATCAATCACCATTGAATTAAAACACTGATAGCCAACCTGATGATAAGACCAATCTTTGTTCCCGCCATAGTAGCCATAATCCGACTCATTGGGGTCAACAGCTAAAGAAAAAGTGGCACAAAGCTCGTACTCTTTTTGCCCAAGCACTCTGTAGTCATAGGCCTTTTTAGTTTGGGGATCCTTAAATTGGGAAAATTTGGCAGCCGATAAATCAAGGGGCAATTCTTTATTTTGCCAATAATAATCACCAATCAGACCATCAATGTTGTACAAATCATTGATTCTTTGCTGATCGAGTTTGACCGCCCGGGCGTGGGCCGGCGAATCAACAACGGCAAAGCCGCCAATTACTGCCGCTAAAGTGATAATAATAACAAGGCCAAATGAAATCTGAGAAGTCAGACTCCTTTTACTGAAATCTTTTCTGATTAAATCATAAAGGTAATAGCCAAAGATACTGCCGGCGATTACTAAAATCACTAGGGTTTTCAAAATTACCGGTAAGGCATAATCGCCGTCCAAAAAACGGAAAAGCTGATAAATCAGCCGGCCAATAATGGTCAGGGCGGAAACAAAAAGCATTAAATAAGTCAGCCAGCGGTGAATCCCACTTTTATGATCGAGTTTACCAAGTTTGTAATTATGATGAAGCCAAGCCGAAACCGCTAAAAATATTGGCGTTATAATCACGACCGAAGCAATGCCCACCTTAAGCGGACTTTGAGAAAATCGGGCCACGTAGTCGATTGCTTTAGCGGGGACAAATTTATTAATCAGCTGAAATAAAATCATGCCTAAAGAAATTGCCAGCCAGCCAACAGTGGCCAAACTTAATAAATTCAAAAAAGCGTCCAAGGCTCCCTTGCCCTTGAGTTGATTGGATTTAGATGATTTTTTCATATTTTTTAATCAATTTTTAATTTTTAATTTCAAATTTTGATTCAATATTATAATATTCTAATGTCCAAAATTGATTCAAAATTAAAAATTCAAAATTATTTATTCTTCAGGGGTAGTTTTTGCTGCACCCCTAATAACCGACGCGCAATTTTTGCTCCTTTCGGCGTCAATTTCACCTGCCTAATAAACCACTTGTGGGGTGTTTTCCAGCCGTAACCAATCACCAGTTCTTTTTTAATCAACCGTTCAACACTTTTAGTAATAGTATTAACCAAATCTTTTGGTTTAGGCTTAGCTTTCGAATTAGTATAAAATCTCTCCAGATTTGCCTTAGAAATTACCTTATCTTTGGCTTGGACGCATTGTTTCAAGATATATTTTTGTAATGTGGACAGTTTCATAAATATGATACCAATCTACAAATATTCGTAGATTCGCATACATTCGTAGATTGGTATCATGTTATAAAAGCTTAAACTTATTAATCTCCAGATCAAATTTATAGCCTAAATATTTTGCCGCCACCCGACAGAAAGTCATTCTTTCAGTAAAAATTTCGAAGTACTCCAAAGGAGCGGAAAATTTGGTATCAAGTTTTAAACGCAGGACAATTAATTTTTTATCGGGCAGAACAATTAAATCATTATCAACAATAGCGTAATTAACCCGGTCATGGATATCTTTGTGCGGATTACCACTTTTGGTTTTTTTCACCCTCGAGCGATGAACATCACTTTTATCGGCCAAAATCAAAATAGCTGTTACTTTATTGACAATTTTCAAATCATCTTTATCATGGCTGACAATAGCCTGAGCCACGGTGGAAACATCATTAGGATCATCAACTTCATTTAAAAAAACTTGGGAAAACAACAAAGCCGACCAGTAATGGTGTTGATGGCGGCCTAAAAAATTCCCCATGTCATGGCAATAACCGGCTACCGCGGCAAGCTGCTGAATATTGGCCGACATTCCAATTTTTTTGGCAATGCTTTGCGCCCGGTCAGCCGCAATATTAATGTGGCGGAAACCATGGTCGGTGAAGCCTAGAGAATCTAAATAAATTTGTGTCTGCTGGACAAAATCCTTGATTTTGGGATTTTTTTTGACCAAATCTAAAGTAAGTTTCATATTTATTTCAGCTATTCGTTATTTCCCTTGATTGGACTTTCACCACTCGCTGGCTGGCATTCACCGCGATAAAAAGCCCATTCATCACATTCTGAACCGTCGCTAAACTTACATATACCGGACTGGCTGCCGTCATCGGCGGTTTTAATTTCCACTGTGCCGCCCTTCTGCTCACAGTTGACTGAAGCGGGGTTAGCTATTCCTACCGGCGTTTGCGGCATAATAGTTGGCTCGGTGGTCGTACCGGGATGGCATTTGACACCTTTGCATTGAGCGGTCGGACATTCAGCAAACTCACAATTTGGCCCTTGTCGCCCGACAGATGAACCATCAGAACAAATCTTTGCTTCCATAGTACATGCCCCTCTTCCGTCCTCCTCAACCTTGACGAACGGATTAATGGTGCAGCCTGCCAAAATTAATAATCCTACTACGGCTAATAAAAAAGTAATTTTTTTCATGGGTTTATAGTTAACTGTTAAATGTTAATGGTTAACTGTTAATTGTTAGTCAGCCATAGCTGTATCAAAGCCTTCCTCGGCTTCAACGCCTTTGGCTAAATCAATGTTAGCTTCCTTTAAGGCTTTCTTACTGGCTGGACTGGGTGCACCCATCATCAAATCGCGGCTGTCGCCAGTTTTGGGAAAAACTATGACTTCGCGAATATTGGGTTCATTTTGTAAAATCGCCATAATCCGATCAATGCCCGGCGCAATCCCGCCATGCGGCGGCGCCCCGTAAGTAAAAGCTTCCAGCATATGGCCAAACCTAGCCTGGATTTCTTTTTCCCCGACTCCTAAAAGTTCAAAAACTTTTTGCTGGACTTCCCGCAGATGAATCCTGATTGAGCCGCCGGCAATTTCAAAACCGTTTAAGACTAAATCATAACCATAGGCCCGCCATTTTCTTGGCTCATCCGGGTATTTTTTCATATCTTCCAAGTTTGGCATGGTAAAAGGATGATGACTGGCGACTAATTTCTTTTCAGTTTCGGAATATTTAAACATGGGCGGATCAATCAGCCACATGAAAGCCACTTCATTGGAATCTTCTTTGTTAGTTCTCAAGTCAGGCTTATCGGTTTTGTATTTTTTCAAACATTCAGCATGGGTCAGGCGCGGGAACGGTTTAGCCGTGATTTTCTTTTCCGGATACAAAGTTTCAACCAGCTTAATCATCATCGGTTCCATTAACGAAAATATATCTTCTTGATCAACAAAACTCATTTCTAAGTCCAGCTGAGTAAATTCCGCCTGGCGGTCACCGCGGGTATCTTCATCACGAAAGCAGCGGGCAATCTGAAAATATTTTTCCGCACCGCCAACCATCAGTAATTGCTTAAATTGCTGGGGTGACTGGGGCAAGACATAAAATTGGCCTGGCCAAAGCCGGGCAGGCACTAAAAATTCTCTGGCCCCTTCCGGCGTGCCTTTGGTTAAAATTGGCGTTTCCACTTCCAAGAAACCCTGCTGATCCAAATAATCACGGATAAATTTGACCACCCGATGGCGCATGATCATGTTATTTTTCATCCGTTCCGACCGCAAATCCAAATAGCGGTATTTCAACCGAATTTCCTCGCTGACTTGGCTGGTATCTTTATCTAATTCAAAAGGTGGAGTTTTTGCCTCATTTAGAATTTCCAATTCCTCCCCTCTCATCTCTACGGTGCCAGTGGCAATCTTTTCATTGACCATATTTTTGGGCCTTTGGTTGATTGTCCCTTTAATTCTGACTACAAATTCCGACCGCAAGCTATTGGCTAATTTATGAGCCCCTGCAAAAGTCGGCTCAAAAACCACCTGCAAAATGCCGCTGCGGTCCCGCAGGTCAATAAAAATAATTTTGCCATGATCGCGCCGGGTATGGACCCAACCTCTGACTTCAACCTTCTGCCCAACTTGATTTACTACCTCTGCGATTGCTGTTCTTGCCATAAAAATAATAAAAAATAGGATGAATTAGTACTTATATCATATAATTTTTTGCGATTTCTGGCAACCCTGATACCAAACCATTTGGTCTAAAAAGACTTGACAAAAAAAGAAATATAAGTTAGGATAAAAATCTGAACCTTTTTGAGTTGTGTCTTTGTATTTTGTTTTTGCCGGAGAGGCTAACTGTAATCGGAAAGGAGGTGATTCCGAATGAGTATAACAGTAGCCATACAGTGTAAGGGTGGGGTGGCCCAGTTGATTCGAGCTGCTCTGCAGCAGCGTTCACCCCTGAGGGTGACCAAAGACCAACTCGAGCAACTCGCCAAAGTGGGCGGAGCCCACATAACCGAAAGGAAGGAGGGACAGCACGATGTTCGAGTGGTTTCGATACCAGGAGAGGAAGACCAACGCTTGGAATTCCTCGCCCCTGCCGACAGACTCGGCACATGAACATATTCACCCTCCACCAGATGGCCCAGGACAACGATCATATCGCCTGGGCCTCATTTTTTTTAAAAAAAAATCGCCTCGCCTTGGAAAACTTCCCAAGAGCGAGGCGGTGAAAACATCATACGATAACCTCAGGCGATTGCCGGCTCCCATTCCGGATCAATACCCATGAAGGCTTTCGTATCTTGGTAGAGCGCACGGCCTACCGTGTCAATGTCGACTTCGTTCAATGGTGTACCTGCGGCCAACTTGGCCCACACAGTAATAGGGTAAAACCGCACAACATTGGTACCCATTACTGCGACCTCAGTCAACATATCCCCACTGTTACCGGGGACAAAGACGTCGCAGATGTTGTCGGTGCCGATACGAATCGGAATTCGCCACTTGATTAACTCCAGCAGGCGTGCTACCGAATTGTGCATCGGCGCCGTAATCGGCCGTAACCGGCGCATCGAAATCGCCGCTGTCGGACAGATGATCACACCGATATTGAGGCGCTTAAGGTCCTTCAGCAGTTGCCGAAACTTCTCTTCCGTGTAGGACGACGGGCTGATCATGTGAACGACCCAGATCTTCGGTTTTCCGGAGGCAAACCAATCGATCGCTTTCTGTTCCATGCCGTCTATCACGCGGATTAGTCGGATCGTCCCTTCTTCGCTTGGATCATCCGCCTGATCCAGATGGAGATGCACTTCTTTGCGCAACCGGTAGGCAAGCTCCAGAATCCGCCGGATGTGCTGTTCAAATCCGATCTTACCGTCTCGGCTACCTCGCACCGAGATATCGAAGTCATCCTTCTCCGGTAAAGCAGTAATGAAATCGGAGTCCTTGGCCGCTTTGAGATAGGTTTCCCAGCGACCGCTCCCCTGTTTGAAACCGAAGATTGGACTCGGTCCGATCTGCAGATCAATTTGACCTGCGAATTCAGCCTTAAGCTCGCGCAGAATTCGCCAGGCCAAAAGACCACCTTCGGCAATACCAGGGCACACGTCGCAGCAGGTGCTTAAACGTGTTGTCCCAAAAGCAATACAACGCCGAAGCACGCGACTTACCCGCTCGCGCAGGTCCTTCTCAGTGTAAGCTGGACCCCGGTGAATGTAACCGACCAGGTTCTGCTTCACGGTCAGCGGCATAATCGCTGCATCCAACGGATTCAAGCTGATCTGACTCAGATACATCGGGTCAAGCGTATCAGCCCGATCTAGATGAGCATGCCAATTGCTGAACCCGCCCAAAGCCTCGACTTGTTCCAAGAGCTGCCGCGAATACGGATCTAGGATCCGATTTGGCAACACGACTGTTCCCTTCTCTGACCGTACTCCTCGTGCTCCTCTTGCCTTTTTTACACTCTTCACCATGATTTCCTCTCCTTCAATGTTGCTGCCGGGTTTCTTCACTACGACACTGCCACTGCTGTCTTTCCATCCTCTCCCAAAAAACTCCTTTCCTCACTACATTTACCATAGACTTCCGCTCCTTCTCAATGTTGCTGTTGCTGCCGGGTTTCTTTACTACGACGCCACTCTTCGAAACTGGAGAAACCGTGTCTCTCCAGCCATTCGCTGATGCCCAAAATGATGCGGGGCATCGCCGAAGCCGGATGGCCGAAGTTGGCTGTGCCAACTGCCACAGCTTGGGCACCTGCCCAAAAGAACTTCATTGCATCCGCCGCCTCAGTAATGCCACCCATCCCGATGACCGGAATTCTGATGTCAGGGCAATGACAGACCTGCCAAACACAACGTAGAGCTACGCGTAGAATTCCAGGACCTGAGACGCCGCCGGTGATGTTAGCCAAAACCGGCTGACCAGTTTCCGGATTGATGTCCATGCCCAAAAGCGTGTTGATCAGGGATAAGACATCAGCTCCACCTGCTTGTGCTGCCTTGGCAATAGCCACGATGTCAGTGACGTTGGGCGTCAGTTTGGCAATCAATGGCACCTTAGCCCGCGACCTGATAGCCGAAACTAACTCATAGGTCAGTTTAGGATCTTGGCCAAACGACATGCCCATCTTCACGTTGGGGCACGAAATGTTAGCCTCGATCATATCAATGCCCGAACCGTCCAGTCTTGCCGTCAGTTCGACGTATTCCTCAACTGTCGTACCCGAGATATTGACAACCACGCGCCGGCCCAAGGCTTTGATTGGCAGCAGCTTACGTGCCAAAAAGTCCTCAATCCCATCTCCGGCCAAACCAATGGCATTCAGTATCACGCCACGGTTGGTGTCATACAGTCTGGGTGTCGGATTACCGGGAACTGGCTTCAGCTTGACAGTCTTGCTGACGATTGCGCCAGGTTTTGGGTCTTCCAAGAGCTGCTCGCCCTCTTCGTCCCAAGTGCCGGACGCATTCATGACCGGGTTACCAAGAAGTACACCGGCCAGAGTAGTGCTCAGATCAACTTTACGTGAGTTCATACCAGTTTACCTCCTCTGCCGGAAATACCGGGCCGTCTTTGCAGACGTATTTTGGGAAACCACTTAGCATCGGTACAGCGCACGACTTGCAGGCGTAAATCCCGCCGCAACCCATCACTTGCTCGATGAACGCCAAACAGCTTACTCCGGCTTCTTGGGCTAAGAGAGCCACCTGCTTCATCATTGGCTTGGGGCCACAAGTGATGATCTGGACTTTGTCCGACGACGGCAAACCGTCTCTGCTAAGAATCTCTCGCAGGAGATCGACTGCCGTCTTGCTGTCCTCGGCTTGGGTGACATAGTTAAAGGTCGCACCGATTCTTTCGAAATCAGCTTGACCAAAAACCTGAGCCCGATTCCGAAAACCACAACCGACAATCACACGCGCAGAAGTCTGCTCATTGATCTCCCTGGCCGGGAAATGCATCGAGGCCAAACCGCAGCCGCCAGCGATCATCAGAAAACACTCAATCGCTGGATCGATGATTATGCCCTGGCCAATTGGGCCAAGGATTTCCACATCTTGGCCAGCTTTCCAGCCAGCGTACGCCCGGGTGTTAGGTCCAGCATCCTGAATCACCAGATCAATAACATCATCTCTTCGTGAGTAGACGGTGAACGGCCGACGGCAGTTCGCCGAAGGTATTCCGGGTTCGATTGTGACAAACTGCCCAGGCTTAACCCTGGCAGCAATTCTCGGACAACACAGAGCAGCCTTTACAATCCCTTGGGCTATCTGGGTGACCGATGACACAACCGCCATATCAACTACCTTACTTGCGCTCATTCTATCTCCTCCCTACCTCGGTTGAAAATGCCTAAATTGACACAAAAAAAATAGGGCTTCCCCCTATTCCCTAATGGATTGTCAAGGTACTTGACAACCCCCTCCCCAGAATAGTATCAGAATCAAGTTGTTTAGTCAAGATCATTATTTTTAGCTATTTCTTAATAATCTAAAGATAAAATACCCAAATTAGTGCTTACAAAAAATGCGGCTTTAAAGCCGCCGCCTGACGGCTGGAAACCGTCTTTGGGTGTTAAACAACACCTTTTTATCTATCCTAAGGTAAATTAATCTGCATGTCAAATCTTCATTTTAACTAAAAATTTCTCCGTTTGTAATTCCGCCTCTAACTGATTTTTTAAAAACTGATTTAATTTCTTTGGGTCAGCAGCTATACTGGCATTTGGAGCCAGCCCTAAAAGTGACAATAATTTAATGATAAAAGCCTGCTTAACCACTCGCCATTCCTTGTCTTTAAATAAATTATCATTGACTACAGATAAATACTTTGCCAACAAATTAAAAATATTGCTGTCCGGCTGATCAGTTTCAGTCAATTTATCAACCAGCTCTAAGGCAAAGCTTCCTAAAACAATTTTTTTTAAATCCATACCAAGGCGGGGAAAATTTGTGACTAAAACTGCTCCGGCAATATGGCTATAGTTTTTTCCCGGCGCAATCATTAAATCAATCAGGCCAAACATTTTCAAACTACTGTTAAGCTTGCTTTGGATTTTTTTTGTCCCCCGACCCAAAGCTATAACCTTGCCATAGTTTTGGGTGTAGATACTAAAAAGCTGATCAGCTTCAGCGTGATCAGTCTTTTTGAGGATTAGGCCAATGGTTTGGTAGGTGGACATATTAGGAATTTAGGAGGTTAGGAATTTAGGAGGTTAGGGAGATGCGCTTTTATTTCTAATTCCTAAATTCCTAATTTCCTAGTGCCTTATTTTCTTATCTAAGTAACTCTGCAGTATTAACATCGCTGCCACAGCATCATCCGGACCTTTTTTGACCAAATCACGCCGCAAGCCGTTAGCCATTTTTGTACTCAAACGCTCATCCTCAACTTCAATTGGCAAATCAAAATTTCCTTTTAGCCAATTAACAAAACTTAAAACTTCCTGCATTTGTTTATTCTGTAAATCAATCCGCCGCCAAAAAGTTCTTTTATGCCCATTTTGCATACTGACCGGCACACCGATTACAATCTGTTTGATATTATATTTTTGGCAAATCATTTTTAAGCCGGCCAAAACTTCCGGATTGGTGGTATTGGGCAAAATTTCCAAAGGCAAAGCGAACTTTTGCCCCTCATCAGAAACTGCTAAGCCTATTTTTTTAGCACCATAATCAATGCCTAAAATTGCCATAAACTCAATTTTTAATTTTGAATTTCAATTTCCCGCCGCAGCGGGATCCTCAATTTTTCACCAAATCATAGATTTGGGGGAAATCGGGACAATATTATAATATTCAAAATTCGAATTTAATTAGTGATGGTTATTATCTCATGTCCATTATTCGTCACGACAATAGTATGCTCAAAATGGGCACCTAAGCTGCCATCAGCCACCACAACGCTCCATTCATCCTCCAGAGTTTTGATTAAATAGTCACCGGCACTGACCATTGGTTCAATCGCTAAAACCATACCGGCTTTCAGTTCACAATCTTTCTGGCTCTTATCAACATAATTAGGAATTCTTGGATCTTCATGGACCTGATAACCCACGCCGTGGCCGACCAATTGCCTGATGACGGAAAAACCCTGGGCTTCAACATATTGCTGGATACTACGGGAAATATCCGAGATGTGATTGCCCGGCTTAACTTGATCAATCCCTATTTCTAATGATCTTTTGGTCACTTTAATTAATTTCCGGGCCAGTTGGCTGACTTTACCAATCCCAATGGTTACGGCCATATCTGTAAAAAACCCGCCATCCTTTGGGTATTTCATCCCGATATCAATATTTAAAACATCCCCGGTTTTAAGCTGATAGTTTGAAGCTGGGGTATGAACGATTTGGTCATTGACTGAAGCGCAGATGGTGGTAGGAAAAGCCGGCTCACCCTGGCGGCTGCGGTAATTCTTAAAAGAAGGGATTCCGCCCTTCTCTGTAATCAAGTGTTCGGCTAACTGATCTAAATCAATTGTCTTAACGCCGGGTTCAGCTTTTCTGACTAATTCGGCTAAAACTTCGGCCAAAATCCGGCCGCCTTGGCGCAAAACTTCAATTTCCTCAGGGGTTTTTATAGTAACCATAGTAGTAAATTATAAATGTCAAATTACAAATTTCAAACACTTTGATTTTGCGTTTAGAATTTGAGATTTAAAATTTGGAATTTGTTTGTTATTTGTAATTTGGAATTTAGAATTTTTTCTTGATGATTTCTTCAACCTGCTGATAGACTTCCTCAATCGACTTGGAGCCGTCAACCCGGTGTAAAATACCAGACTTTTCATAAATTGCCAAAAGCGGTTCAGTTTCAGTATGGTAGATTTCCAGCCGCTTTCGGATTGCGTCCGGTGTATCATCATCACGTTTGAATAACTCACCGCCGCATTTGTCGCAAACCCCCGGACTTTTCGGCGGATTATTCAAAGGATGATAGCTCAAACCGCATTTGCAGGCTAAACGGTCAGCCAATCTAGCGATTGCTTCGGCATCAGTTAATTCAATGGCAATAGCCAAATCAATTTTAGTAATCCCAGCCAAGAATTCAAGCTGGCTTTTATTCCTCGGATAGCCATCCAAAACAAACCCGGTGGCACAATCAGGCTGATGAATCCGGTTTTGGACAATTTCATTAGTCAGTTCATCGGGCACCAAATGACCGACATTAATATATTCAGCAACTTTTTTACCTAATTCGGTTTGATTTTTTAAGTGATAACGAAAAATATCGCCAGTGGAAATATAAGGCCAAGCATGCCTTCTGGCGATTAATTCAGCTTGTGTTCCTTTACCTGATCCTTGCGGACCAAAGATTATAATTTTCATAATCATTTACTTAATCAGCATCAACAAATTCTCCTCATCAAATTCGGAAATTTCACCTTTCTCTCTTAACTCCCCAACTACTTTTTTTATCTCTTCTGCACTCACTCCCCCATCAATTAGCTCTTTAACTAACGCACCATAGACATTCGGCTGTTCCCGATAATCTAAGCTTTTGATTTGATATAAAGCATCTTTAATCTGCTGTCTGTTTTTGAAAACTTTTTTGGCAGAAAATAAAGCCATAAGTTAACTGTCAAATGTTAACTGTAAACTGTTATTATAGGCCTTCGTAATCCCGCATTGTTAGCTGGGATTCGATCTGTTTATAGGTTTCAATCACTACAGACACAACAATCAGCAAACTGGTACCACCAATAGTCAGACTGGCCATTCCAGTGAAACCCTGTAAAATCAAAGGTAAAACAGCAATAATACCTAAAAATAAAGCCCCCGCTAAAATGATTCGATTAGTTGTATTAGTCAGGTATTCTTCCGTATGCTTACCCGGCCTAATCCCGGGAATAAAACCACCTTGTTTTTGAAGATTTTCCGAAATCTGATCAGGCTTGAATACCACTTCTGTGTAGAAATAGGTAAAACCAAAAACCAAAACAAAATATAAAATACCGTAAAAAAGCTGGTTTTGAAAAAGGGCAATCGTCTTTTCGGCAATACTGACTAGAATTGCGGTTTTTGCGCTCAAGAAAAATTGAGCAATCATAGGTGGGAACAAAATAATGGAAATGGCAAAAATAATCGGGATGACTCCGGCCATATTAACTCGCAATGGCAAGTGAGTGTTGACACCGCCATACATTTTCATTCCCCTGACCCGCTTAGCATAGGAAACCGGGACATTACGTTGACCCTCAGTGATTATTACCACCCCAACAATAGTTAAAAGCGCAATCCCGGCAAACAAAAATAAAGTTATAATTTGTGATTTATCAAAAACTAAAAAAGTCTGCTGGATAGCACTCGGCAGCTGGGCCACAATGCCGGCGAAAATAAATAAAGAAATACCATTACCAATATGTTTTTCAGAAATTAGTTCACCAAGCCACATCAAAAAAACAGTTCCAGCCGTAGCCGTCACTAAAATCATTACTAACCGCCAAGGGGTTAAATCAGTAAAAATTTCTACGCTTGACTGTCGCAACAAAGCAATCAGACCATAAGCCTGCATCATCCCTAAAGGAACAGTCAAGATTCGTGTCCATTGGTTAATTTTATGCCGACCGGCTTCACCATCTTTGGAAATTTCTTCCAGGCGCGGAACAATCATTACTAAAAGTTGAAAGATAATTGAAGCGGTAATGTAAGGGGCAACACCCATGGCGACAATGGAAAAACTTTCCATTCCCCCGCCGGACAAAATATTCATGATGCCCAAAAGTTGATTAGCGGCAAAAAAATCTTTGATTGCTGCTGTATTAATACCAGGTATCGGAATATGAGCGGCAATTCGAAAAATAACCAGCATTGCGGCAACAAACAAAATGCTGTCTCTTAAATCTTTAATTTTCCAAATTTGAATCAATTTTTTCCACCACATTTTATCAGTTGTAAGTGAGTAAGCCGAGATAAGCCGAGATAAGTTAAATTCTTATCTGGACTTATTTCTTATCTTGGCTTGCCAGCTGGACTTGGCCGCCTGCTTCTATTATAGCTTTTTTTGCTGATTCTGAGAAACTGTCAGCACTAACGGTAAATTTCTTGGTTAATTTGCCATCGCCTAAAATTTTCACGCCAGTTTTTGCCGTTTTAATTAAATTTTTAGCAATTAATTTTTTAGCGTTAATTAGTTCTCCTGCTTCAAAACTACTTTCCAGTTGATCTAAATTGACTATTACCATTTTTGGCTTTAAACTCCTAAAACCGCCAATTTTCGGTTTATTTCTTAGACGTTGCTTTTAACCTCGGCGCTTTAAACCACCTTTACCGCCCGAACGGGATTTTTGGCCTTTCAAGCCGCGCGTACTATAAGTTCCATGGCCAGAAGCATTCCCGCGACCAACTCGCTTGGATTTTTTTCTGGCTTTTTTATTAACTTTTAAATTGTGTAAAGTTAGTTCAGACATAGATTTAACTAGCAGCTTTCTTAGTTTCTACTTGAGCCGCCTTATCGGCATTTTTATCACCCGTTTCCACTTTCGGCTCAACCTTTTTTAACATCTGCAAGGCTTTAATGGTTGCTTTAACATTATTAATTTTATTATTAGTACCCAAAATTTTTGCCACAACGTTAGAAACTCCGGCCAAATCTAAAACCATTCGAACTGCCCCGCCGGCAATAATCCCAGTACCTTTAGGAGCCGGCTTAATAAGAATTCTGGCGGCACCAAATTTAACATCAACCCGATGAGGGATAGTTTCATTGATAATCGGAATGCTAACTAAGTTTTTTCTTGCTTTAGTCACGGCTTTATTAACCGCCAAAGTTACATCCGCCCCTTTAGCCACGGCTGAACCAACCTTGCCCTTCCGATCCCCAATTACAACACAAGCACGAAATCGCATCCGTTTACCGCCGGCCATCACCCGAGTGACTCGAGCGATATCAATGATTACCTGATCAAATTCTCTGTCAGCACCCTTATCCGCCCCTTGGTTTCTCGGACCTCTATTAGATTTTTTATTACCAGTTGTCATAATTATAAAATTTATAGATTAGAACTCAAGTCCACCCTTTCTGGCACCATCAGCGGCGGCTTTAATTCGGCCATGATACTGGTAGCTTGATTTATCAAAAACTACTTTTTTAATTCCCGATTTAATTGCTTTACTGGCGATTAATTCTCCGACTTTAAAAGCCATATCCGTCTTTTTAATTCTGCTCCCTTTGATTTCGGTATCTTTAGCAAAAGCTAATGTTGCCCCTTTCTGGTCATCAATCAATTGAGCATATAAATGTTTAAGACTCCGAAAAACTACCAGGCGGGGTTTTTTGGCCGTGCCAAAAATTTTTGCCCGAATTCGGCCTTTCCGGCGTAATCGCTTTTGTTGTTTAATAATCTCTTTTTTTGCCATATCCCGTTAAAAATTTATTTAATTTAATTTATTATTCATTAAATTAATTGGGCTATTCACCCTTGACTGCTGACTTCCCAACTTTTCTTCTGATTATCTCGTCCGTATATTTTATCCCCTTACCTTTATAAGGTTCGGGCTTTCTCATTGACCTAATCTCCGCGGCGGTCTGACCAACGACTTGCTTGTCAATGCCAGAAACAGTAATGATATTTTTTTCAACTTTGATTTCAATTCCAGTGGGAATATTATATTCAATCGGGTGAGAATAACCTAAATGCAAAACCAAATTGCTTCCTTGGACTGCTGCTTTATAACCAATACCATTAACCTCAAGTTGTTTAGAAAAACCTTGGGTGACACCAATAATCATATTGGCAATCAGGCGTCGAAATAAACCCCAAAGGGATTTTTGCTGTTTAAGTTGAGGATTCTTAACCAAAAGTGATATTTCATTATCTTTCTTTTCCACCATAACCAAAGGATTAATTTCTTGAGTTAATTCACCTTTTGGTCCCTTAACAAAAATTTTATTATCAGTAATCTTTACCTCCACCCCTTCAGGAATTACGATTAATTGTTTACCAATTCGACTCATATTTTTAATATATTTCGCAAATTATTTCACCACCGAGCTTATTTTTTCTTGCTTCCTTGTTGGTCATTAAGCCGGAAGAAGTGGAAATAATTGCAATACCTAAACTATTTAAAACTCTTGGCAATTCGTCTTTTGCAGCATAAACGCGCCGGCCTGGCTTACTGATTCTTTTGATGCTGGTAATCGCTGGCTGGCTACCTTGATATTTTAAAACAATTTTTATTTCATCATAATTATTGCCATTACTCCCCTTTTCAATCTTTTCGACATTTTTAACATAGCCCTTTTCTTTTAAAATCCCGGCAATTCCGAACTTTATTTTAGAAAAAGGTAAAACCACCTCTGGCTTTCTTACCGCCAAGGCATTACGAATTCTAGTTAACATATCCGCGATTGGATCAGTCATATAAATCTAATTTAGATTATTATTCATTATACATTAGTTATCTTACCAACTTGATTTTCTAATCCCCGGAATTTGACCATTATTAGCTAATTCCCGAAAGCAGATGCGGCACAGATTAAAATCCCGCATATAACCTCGAACGCGACCACAACGCCAGCATCGTCTGACTATCCGACTAGAATACTTTGGAGTTTTATTTGATTTTGCAATTTTTGCTTGGGTTGCCATAAATTAATTATTCTTTACTAAAAGGAAAACCTAAAAGTCTTAGTAATTCTAAACTTTCTTCTCGACTTTTAGCGGTAGTCACAATGGAAACTTGCAGACCGTGAATTTTTTCAACTTCATCAGATTTAATTTCCGGAAAAGCAATATTTTCTTTAAAACCGATATTTAAATTTCCCCGCTGATCAACAGAATTAGGATTTAGGCCGCGGAAGTCTCTGACCCGAGGCAAGGTAGCATTAATTAATTTATCAACAAAGTCATCCCGTCTTTTACCTCTTAAAGTTACCATCATACCGACGATTAAGCCTTTTCTGATTTTAAAATTAGATATTGATTGCTTAGCGGCAGTTTTAATTGGTCGCTGACCGGTAATCCGCGTTAAAGTACCTTCGGCGACTTCATTAAACTTGGCGTCTTTTAAACCAGGGCCAGTTCCAATATTAACTACCACTTTTTCAATCCGAGGAATTGCTAAATCATTTTTATAACCAAATTTCTTCTTGAGGGCGGGTGCAACTTCCTTTTTATATTTTTCTTGTAAACGACTCATACTTTTAGATTATTTCTTTACATTTTTTACAAATTCGAACTTTTTTCTGATTGACCAAAATCTTATAACCAGGATGAGTGACCTTATTACAACGAGAGCAAACTAAGGCGATATTACTAATTGCCAAAGGGGCGGGAAACTGGATGCGTTGGCCTTTTTCACCTTGCTTTTTTGGCCGCATATTTTTAAATAGTAAATTAACTCCCTCAACTGAAACTTTGTTGCGTTTATTAAAAATCTGTAAAACTTTACCCGTTTTACCTTCATCCTTACCCGTTAAAACTTTTACTTTGTCACCTTTTTTTACCTTCATAATATGTTAATTGCTAACTGTTAATTGTTAAATGTTGTCTATACCACTTCTGGGGCTAATGAAATTATTTTATTAAATCCTTGATTTCTTAACTCTCGGGCCACGGGACCAAAAATCCGGGTACCTTGAGGTTCTTTATTTTTTTGATCAATGATCACTGCAGCATTATCATCAAAGCGGACATAAGAACCATCTTTCCGACGAATTTCTTTTCTGGTTCGAACAATCACGGCATGCAAAACTTCGCCTTTCTTAACGGCGCTATGGGGTACTGCCTCTTTAACCGAAACCGTGATGATATCACCGATTCGGGCATAACGTTTTTTGTTTCCACCTAATACCTTAATACACTGGAGTTTTTTGGCACCAGTATTATCGGCAACTTTTAACATTGTACGTAATTGAATCATATTTTTAGCTTATAGCTTATAGCTTATAGGAATTTTCACTACATCCTAACAGCTACAAGCTAACTAATTACTCGCCACTTTTTATCTTTGCTGATCGGCCGACACTCGATAAAATTTACCTTATCACCAATTTTATATTTATTCTCGGGATCATGAACTTTGTATTTCTTAGATACGGTATAACGTTTTAAATACTTGGGGTGAAGACGGGTTCCTCTAACTTCCACCACAATGGTTTTATCGTTTTTATTAGAAACTACAGTACCGACAAATTTTCTTTTAATTACTTTTTTCTTGTCTTGAATCATAAAATTATTTATTGGTTTTAACTCCCGATCTATTCTTTTGACTTAATAAAAACATTATCTGGGCCAAAGTCTTTTTCACTTTACGAACTTCCCTGACATTTTTCAACTGCTCCGAAGAAACCTTAAATCTCAATTCACGCGACTTCTCCCGCCATTCAGCTAAAAGCTTTTGTAATTCTTTATCGGATTTAGTTTTTAACTCTTTAAATTTCATAATCAGCTTATTTAACAATAAAACTAGTCTTAATCGGTAATTTATGCGCTGCTAACCGCATTGCCTCTTTAGCTTTTTCTTCTGTTACGCCGTCCATTTCAAACAAAATCATACCCGGTTTGATTACGGCGACATAATGATCAACCGGTCCCTTACCTGAACCCATGGTAGATTGTTCACCTTTCTGGGTCACCGGTTTGTCAGGAAAAACTCTAATCCAAATTTTACCACCTCGTTTAATAAAACGAGTCATCGCGCGACGGGCAGCTTCAATTTGCCTCGCCGTCAGCCAACAATTACCTAATCCTTTCAAAGCATATTTGCCAAAACTAACGGTGGTCCCTGCTGACGCGGTACCCTTGAGTCTACCTTTATGCCACTTTCGATGTTTTACTTTTTTTGGTGATAACATATCTTACTTCTTGGTTATAATATTTTTATTATTTGGTTCTTTATCTTTTTTAAACACTTGCCCTTTATAGATCCAAACTTTCACTCCAATTGTCCCGTAAGTTGTCTGGGCAACACCCCGGGAATAATCAATATCAGCTCGTAAAGTATGTAAAGGTAAATTACCAGAAGATAAAGTTTCCGATCGTGCAATCTCTGCTCCGTTAAGTCGACCGGCAATGATTACTTTAACGCCTTTGGCTTCGGTTTTTTCAACCCGACCAATCACTTGCTTCATTACTCGCCGATAAGGGACTCGCTTCTCTAAATCAGCAATTATTGATTGGGCCACTAATTCAGCCGATAAATTGGGATTAGAAACTTCTTTAATATTAAGATTTAAACTAGTCTTCGGATCAAGAAATTGCTTAAGTATTTTCTTTTTTAATTCTTCAACCCCTTGGCCACCGCGACCAATAATGACACCAGGTTTAGCGGAATGAATAATTATCGTGGTAGTTGCCGGCGATCTTTCAATATCGATTTGAGCAACCGCTGCATCTTTAAGGGCATGTTTTAAAAATTTCTTAATTAAAATATCTTGCCGCAAAAGTTTGGCATAATCCCGGCGGGAAAACCATTTGGAATTCCAGCTGTAAAGTTCGCCGATGCGAAATATTTTTGGATGTACTTTTTGTCCCATAATTTTAGCTTCTTAAATTAACCAGTCTTGCGCTGAAAAATTCCTCGGAAAAAACCTTTGTCAGTCTTTCCTTTTTCTTGCGGACCTTTACTAAGCGTCTTGGGTCTTTCTTTTTTCACTTCTTCTGGTTTTACAATCTTTACTTCTTCTGATTTTTCTGGCTTTTTAGCTTCTTTCTGATTAACCGCTTTAAGTTTAGCCCCGGCCTTAACACCTAAAATTAACTCAATATGACTAGTTCTTTTTCGAATCGGAGCAGAACGGCCATGGGCTCGCGGCCGCCAGCGTTTCAAAACCGGCCCACCATTAACGGTTATTGTCTTGATATACAAATCTTTTTTGTCTAATTGAAAATTGTTTTCCGCATTGGCCACAGCCGAATTGATTAATTTAGTCACTGGTCTAACCGCAGCCTTATTAACAAACTTTAAATAATCCAAAGCTTTGACTGCTTCCAGACCTTTTAGTTCATCAATGACTAATCTGACCTTTCTGGGTGCCACGTGAATAAATCGGGCTGAAGCCTTAACTTCCGTTACCACTTTTTTGTCCTTTTTATTCTTTGGCAGTTGCAGCTTGCTGTCTTTTTTCTCTTCGGGTTTAACCTTAGCCATTTTATTATCTAATTGTTTGTCTTTGGTTTCTTCCATATTTAACTTTTAAATTATTTCTTTTCGGCTGAATCAGTTGCTTTCTTGCGCTCATCAGCAGCTTTAGTCGCTGCCGCCCGTTCTTGCTCTTTAGCCATTTTACCACCATGAACAACAAATTTTCTCGTTGGCGAAAATTCACCTAAGCGATGGCCAACCATGTTTTCAACAATATTAACCACAATATGCTCTCGACCATTGTGGACGCCAATAGTATAGCCAACCATTTCCGGCGTAATCATACAAGCCCGATCCCAGGTTTTAACTACTGTTTTATCACCTGGTTTGATATTTTTTAATTTCGCCAGTAATCTTTCATTAATGTACGGACCTTTTTTTAAACTTCTTGACATAATATTTAAGTTTTAATTATTTCTTTCTTTTACTACGCCGACGGTTAACAATAAATTTATTAGAATATTTATTTTTCTTACGGGTTTTTACTCCTAAAGCTTTTTTACCCCAGGGAGTTTTTGGCGCTTTCATCCCAATCGGATTATGACCTTCACCACCGCCGTGAGGATGATCAACTGGATTCATAACTTTACCGCGAACCGTTGGCCTAATTCCCATGTGTCTTTTCCGACCAGCCTTACCAATCCTTAAATGCATGGCATCAGGGTTAGAAACTTGACCCAAAGTCGCTAAAGATTTTTTAGAAATCAATCGGATCTCCGAAGAAGGCATTTTAATTGTCGCATATTCACCTTCAACTGCCATTAGCTTAGCCACTGAACCAGCAGTCCGAACTAACTGGGCTCCCCGGCCAGGACTAATTTCAATATTGTAAATTAATGAACCTAAAGGCAAATGTTCTAAAGGCATTCGATTGCCTGGTTTAATCTCAGTGCGTTTAGTTGAAGAAATAACCTGATCCCCAACTTTTAAATCAACCGGGGCAATAATATAACACTTATGGCCATCTTGATATTTTAATAAAGCGATTCTAGCTCTGCGGTTTGGGTCATATTCAATCGCTTCTACAGTGGAAGGCATATCATACTTATTCTGCTTATAATCAATTAAACGGTAAAATCTCTTAGCTCCCCCGCCCCGATGGCGGACAGTAATTTTGCCACTGGCATTCCGGCCACCAGTCTTACGTTTAATCATAACTAATTTCTTCTCGGGTCTTTTAAGAGTGATATCAGAAAAAGTATCAACCGATGTCTGTCGGCGACCAGGAGTAGTTGGTTTGTAAATTCTTATTGGCATGTTAACTGTTAAATGTTAATGGCTAACTATTATTTAGACTCCTTCATAAACTTCAATCTTATCGCCGGCTTTGAGGGTAACTATTGCTTTCTTCCAACTCTTTGTTTTACCTTGAATTCGGCCATAACGGACATTTTTTCCGGAAAGATTAGAAATATTAACTTTAATTGGTTCAACGTTATAAATCGTCCGAATTGCTTTTTTAACTTCAACTTTATTCATTTTTGGGTTGATGGCAAAAATATATTTATTTAAGGGTCCTAAATCACTGGCTTTTTCCGTAATCAAAGGTTTAACCAAAACTCGATAGGCCAAAGTTGTTTTGCCTTTGAGCTCACCGGTCTTAGGTTCTAGTTTTTTAGTTTCTTTCAATGCCGACACTTCTGCTTTAGCTTTTGGTTCAACAACTTTTTTCTCTTCTTTCTTAATCTTTTCGTCCTTAACGACCGCTCCACTTGAACTCGGTTTTTTGGTCTCTTCTTTATTTACTTTTTTAAATTTATCAAAAATTCCCATATTATTTTATCCTTTGGCGCCCAAGCGAGCCTGGCTAGCAGCGGAAACAAAAGTTTTTTCAATCTCGGCTAAGGAATCAAGGGGCATTAATAAATATTGCTGTTGCAAAACGGCTAAAACATTTAAACTATTTGCCTGGATGGTAACAAGCCGAGGAATATTGCGAGCTGCTCTTTGGACTTTTTCATCTTTTTTTGGCAAGACTAACAAAATACCTTTTTCTCTGGATTTCTTGGTCTTCTCTGATTTTTCTATCTTCTTGCTGGTAACCTTTTCTTCTTTTTTAACGGTTTTTTTGGCTTTAGCTTCTCTCAATTTCAAATTTTGTAAAATCTTAAAAAACTTCTTGGTTTTAGCTTCTTCTAATTCCAATTTATCTAACAAAATTATTTTTTGATTATTAGCTTTATCGGATAAACTCATCAAAATCGCTTTACGCTTGGCCTTTTTATTAATTTTTAAGGAATAATTCTGATCCTTGGTTGGACCAAAGGTAATTCCCCCACCCCGCCATAAAGGTGAACGGATTGAACCATGACGAGCCCGCCCGGTTCCTTTCTGACGCCAAGGTTTGCGACCACCACCGCGGATTTCACCCCGGCCTTTGGTGTGAGCTAAGTTCTGTCTTTGATTGGCTTGCTGGCTAACAACGGCCTGCTGGATTAATTCTGGCTTAATTTCTAAACCAAAAACTTTTGGATTCAAATCCACTTCTTTGACTTTTTCTCCTGTTTGATTGTAAACCGTTGCTTTAGCCATAATTATTTCGTATTTTTGTCAGTAGCTTCTTGGGCAACTTCATTTTTAATTTCTGCTTTTACTTCTTTTTCCTCGGTCTTTTCTCCATCCGTCTCTGATTTTTTTTCTTCGACCTCAAGAATCAAATCACCAGTTCCGGAAATTAAAAGTAAATTACTTATTGGACCAGGTACGGCGCCACGGATAAAAATTTCATTCTTTTCCGGGTCAACTTCAACAATTTCCAAATTTGTTACCGTGACTTGGCCGCCACCCATCCGGCCGCCCATTCGCATCCCTTTAAAAACGTGCTGCACACCGCCGGCGCCAATTGAACCAGAGTGCCGTAACTGATCTTTATGACCATGAGTCGCCGGACTGCCATGAAAACCGTGTCGCTTTACTACCCCCTGGAAACCGCGACCCTTACTGGTTCCTGTCACTTTGACTAAATCGCCAGCTTGGAAAATTTTTGCGGTAATTTTATCACCCAGGGTTAATTTTTTTACTTCTGGGTCAGCAATTCTAAACTCTTTTAAAAAACGAAAGTTCCCTAAATTTTTCAAATGGCCGGAAATTGGCTTGTTTAAATTCCTTTTTGAGCCAAAACCAATCTGAACTGCTGTGTAGCCGTCTTTCTTGTCGGTTTTTACCTGGGTCACAACACAAGGTCCAGCCACTACTTTGGTAACTGGAATTACTGTTCCATCTTCAGTGAACTTCTGGGTCATTTCTTTTTTTTCTGCAAGTATGAATTTGGCCATATTGATTAATTAATATCATTCTAAATTTGGGGGTAAATAAAAATCTGCCTCAAAAAGCCAGATTAAATCTGCTGGCAAGTTGTTTGGCTTTTATTTTTTAGAATTGTTAATCTCCTTAAATAATGCCTTGAAATTATAGAGGTTTTTCCCAAGTCTTGATTAAAGGGAAACTTTCTCTATATTTTCAAAGATTAATTGCTAACTTATAGCTTACAGCTTTTAGCTGCTAGTTTATAGCTTCTCCAAAAGTTCTACAAGCTACAAGCTATCAGCTAAAAGCTAATTACACCATTTTTATTTCGACATCAACTCCGGCGGGTAAATTAAGATTCTGCAATGAATCAACCGTCTTAGGAGAGGGATCTAAAATATCTAATAACCGCTTGTGGATCCGCATCTCATACTGTTCCCGGGAATCTTTATGGACAAAAGAAGATCGTAAAACCGTATATTTTTTCTTCTCCGTTGGTAAAGGAACCGGGCCCAAAATTCTAGCACCCGTTCTTTCAACCGTGTCCATAATCGTTTTAGTCGACTGATCAATAATTTTATGATCGTAGGCTCTGATTTTAATTCTGATTTTTTGTTTACTCTCCTCAGCTTCTTCATCTTGTTGGCGAGAAGAAACCGGAATTTTCTTGATTGCTACCATGTTATTAGAAAGAACTTATTTAATGGTGGTGACGGGCTCTGCCCGTCACCACCGCTTTTTATTATTTAATAATCTTAGTTACTGAACCAGCACCAATAGTTCGACCACCTTCACGAATAGCAAACCGTTGTTTTTCTTCCAAGGCAACCGGTTTGATTAATTTAATCTTGATATCGACAGTATCACCAGGCATAACCATTTCTGCGCCTTCAGGGAGCTCAACTTCACCGGTGACATCAGCCGTACCAATATAAAACTGCGGCTTATAGCCTTTAAAGAATGGGCTATGGCGGCCACCTTCTTCTTTGGTTAAGATGTAGGTTTTGCCGGCAAATTCAGTGTGAGGAGTAATCGTCCCGGGTTTAGCCAATACTTGGCCTCGTTCAACTTCATCCTTTTTGGTTCCCCGCAGTAATATCCCGGCATTATCCCCGGCTCGGCCTTCATCCAAAGACTTATTGAACATTTCAATACCGGTCACAACGGTCTTTTGCGTGGGGCGCAAACCGACGAGCTCAATTTCTTCATTCAATTTAACGATTCCTCGTTCAATTCTGCCAGTGACTACCGTACCTCGGCCTTCAATGGAAAAGATATCTTCAATTTCCATCAAGAATGGCTTATCAATATCGCGAACTGGTTCGGGAATATAGGCATCAACGGCTTTAATTAATTCTTCTATACATTTAGTGGCTTCCGGATCAGTTGGATTTTCCAAAGCTTTTAAAGCTGAACCACGAATGACCGGAATCTCATCACCAGGAAATTCATATTTCTTAAGTAAGTCTCTAACTTCTTCTTCAACCAAATCAATTAATTCTGGATCTTTAACTTGATCAACTTTATTAAGAAAAACCACCATGGCGGGTACACCGACCTGGCGGGCTAATAGAATATGTTCACGAGTTTGCGGCATTGGGCCATCGGTTGCAGCAACAACCAAAATAGCACCATCCATCTGAGCTGCCCCGGTAACCATATTTTTGACGTAATCGGCATGACCGGGACAATCGATATGGGCATAGTGTCTTTTTTCACTTTCATACTCAACATGAGCCGTGGCAATAGTAATACCACGTTCTTTTTCTTCAGGGGCATTATCAATCTGGTCAACCGTCTTTTGTTGAGATTTGAAACCCTTGTGGTGTAAATACTGTAAAATCGCTGCGGTTAATGTAGTTTTACCATGGTCAACATGACCAATTGTTCCTACATTAAGATGCGGCTTAGTTCGTTCAAATTTTTCAGCCATAATTGTCCTTCTTTTGCGATCTTTTGTGAGCCAGCCCTTGTTGAAGGATAGTCAAGGCGGATCGCGATTAATGTTTTATTTATTAATTAAAAATATTAAATTACAAAGCACTTCTGAGTATATAACAAATTCTCGACATTTGTCAACATTAGTCAATGGGTTCAAAATAGTAATTCTGCTCTTCTTCACCCTCTTCCGGCTGATTTTTAGCTCGATTGAGCAAATTTTTATCAAAGTTTAAAGGTGAATTACTGCTAGGATTTTTGTCTTCTTTAACTTTACTTTTAATCGTCGGCCAATTATCCAAATTTTCTGCCTCCTGATTAATTTTCCAAATCGCAATATCACGATTAATTTTTTCTAGCAGCTCATCCTCACTTAAACCGACCAATTCTGACTTACCCAAAACCAAATTTTGATAATTTTTAAAAGTGACAATAACATGAGAGGGCTCTCCACTTTCATCCAAAACAATACAGTTATCTCCTGTCCGATTTATCAAATCGATAATTTTTTTGAAATTTTGAGGCATAAGTTTTACCTTGCAACTTTACCCCGACACCAAAACTTATTTGTTTATTTTAAAATTTGGTTCAGTGCTACCAGGAGTCAGGGAAAAACTCTACTACCATTTTTTGGTGTTGGGGTGAACCCTCCTGATATTTCATGATTTCACCTAGCGTCTTGATCGGCCTTCGCGTCCGCTTTTTATTTCTTCGGTGACATTAGTTGGTACCTCAGCATAATGATCAAATTCCATATTATAAGAAGCCCGACCCTGAGTCATTGATCGTAGCTCAGTCGCATAGCCAAACATTTCTGCCAAGGGGGCGGTTGCATCAAGTACTTTCGATTGACCCCGATCACGCATTTCTTCAATTTGTCCCCGTTTAGAATTTATATTACCAATTACATCACCCATAAATTTTTCCGGCGTAATAATTTCAATTTTCATGATTGGCTCCAAAAGAATCGGATTAGCTCTTCTGACCGCCTCTTGCAAAGCAATTGAACCGGCAATCTTAAAAGCCGCTTCCGAAGAGTCAACTTCATGAAACGAACCATCATAAACTGTGACTTGTAAATCAATCAAGGGATAACCGGCAATCACCCCTTTATCCGTTGCTTCCTTGACCCCCTTTTGAATTGCCGGAATATATTCCCGAGGAATTAGACCGCCTTTAATTTCATCAATAAATTCAAAGCCTTCACCTCTGCCTTTTGGTTCAATCCGCAGCCAACAATGACCATACTGACCACGACCACCGGATTGGCGAATATATTTACCTTCAGCTTCGGCTGACGCCTTAATGGTTTCTTTATAGGCAACTTGGGGTTTACCGATATTGGCTTCAACTTTAAATTCACGTTTCATCCTGTCAACAATAACGTCCAAATGAAGCTCGCCCATTCCAGAAATAATTGTCTGCATTGTTTCTTCATCACCCCGAATCCGAAAAGTTGGATCTTCTTCTGCTAGTTTTGATAAAGCAATACCCATTTTTTCTTGATCAGCTTTAGTCTTTGGTTCAATGGCAACAGAAATTACCGGTTCGGGGAAAGTAATCGATTCTAAAACAATCGGCTTGGATTCATCACACAAAGTATGACCAGTAAAAGTATCCTTTAAGCCAACAGCAGCAGCAATATCACCGGCATAAACCTCTTTGATTTCTTCACGATGATTAGCATGCATCTGCACAATCCGACCAATTCTTTCCTTTTTGCCCGTTGAAGAATTTAAAACATAAGAACCAGCCTGAAGGGTACCCGAATAAACTCGGAAAAAACAAAGTTTACCAACAAAGGGATCAGCGGCAATCTTAAAGGCGAGCGCCGTAAACGGTTCACTGTCATCGGCTTTTCTGATTTCTTCGACGTCAGGTTTTTTCGGATTAAAACCTTTAACTGGCGGAATATCCAAAGGATTTGGTAAATAATCGCAAACCGCATCCAAAAGTAACTGAACACCTTTATTCTTTAAAGCTGAGCCCACCAAAATCGGCATAATCTCATTATTGATTACCAGATGCCGCAAGACGCGCTTAAAGGCGTCAATATCAATCGGTTTACCATCTAAATATTTATTCATTAATTCTTCATCATGTTGAGCAATTGCCTCAATTAATTCATTCCGATGAAACTCAACTTTTTCTTTCATATCCGCAGGAATTTCCGTTTTTTCAACTTCCTTTCCTAAATCATCTCTATAAAAAAAAGCTTCTTGAGTTAATAAGTCAATAACGCCTTTAAAATTATCTTCAGCACCAATGGGTAACTGGATGGGATAAGCATGTTTGGCTAAACGCTCTCTGATGCTTTCTAAATCAGCATAAAAATTTGCACCGGTCCGATCCATTTTATTAACAAAACCCATCAAAGGCACCTTAAACTTTTCCGCCTGATGATAAACAGTTTCCGATTGCGGTTCCACGCCAGCGACGCCATCAAATACGACGACGCCACCATCCAAAACCCGCAATGACCGCTGGACTTCAGCCGTAAAATCGATGTGGCCTGGAGTATCAATAATATTAATTCGACACTGTTTTTTTTCTTCGCCGCGCGGTGCCCAAAAACAAGTTGTGGCAGCGGAAGTAATCGTAATCCCCCGCTCCTGCTCCTGCTCCATCCAATCCATTTCAGCTTCACCCTCATGGACTTCGCCAATCTTATGTTTTTTCCCGGTGTAAAACAAAATACGCTCGGTTACTGTAGTTTTGCCGGCGTCGATATGGGCAATAATGCCAATATTTCTAGTTTTTTCTAAAGTATAGGCTCTGGGCATAATATAAAATTCGAATTTTGAATTTTGATTCAATATTCTAATATTAGAATATTTAAAATTGATTCAAAATTAAAAATTAAAAATTCAACTTTATCGGGCGAAATGAGCAAAAGCTCGGTTGGCTTCAGCCATTCTATAAGTATCTTGGCGTTTTTTAATAGCTGCACCTTCTTTATTATAAGCCGCCATTAATTCATCGGCTAACTTCTGACTCATTGGCGCTCCTTTGCGCGCTGAAGCTGCATTAATTATCCAACGAAAAGCCAAAGCTAATCTTCTTTCTCCGATTACGGCAACAGGAATTTGGTAATTACCACCACCGATTCGCTTAGATTTAACCTCAACTTCCGGACCAACATTCTTTATCGCACCATCAAAAATCTCAAGTGGATCCTTTTTAGTTTTTTCTTTAATAATGGCAAAACAATCATAGACTACTTTTTGAGCAGTTGCTTTTTTGCCCCGGCGCATAATGTGATTAATGAATCGAGAAATAGTAACACTTTTATATCTTGCGTCTGGTCTAATTATTCGTTTTGGAGTTGTTCCACGCATAAATTATAAATTTTTAACTTAGGTACTTCTTTTTGCCCCATATAAACTTCGACCTTGCCGGCGAGCTTCAACACCAGTTGTATCATAGACACCGCGAACAATATGATATCTTACCCCTGGCAAATCCTTAACTCGACCGCCGCGAATCAAAACTATAGAGTGTTCTTGTAAATTATGACCTTCACCGGGAATGTAAGCAGTTACTTCCATACCATTAGAAAGCCGGACCCGGGCAATTTTTCTTAAAGCGGAATTTGGTTTTTTTGGAGTAGTTGTAGTAACTTTTACGCAGACGCCGCGCTTGAAACCAGCCCCTTTTGGATTTTCTTTCTTTTTCCGCCTTAAAGTGTTAGCGACTAGACGCAAAGCCGGCGTCTTAGCCTTTTTAGGTTTTGACTGCCGTTTTCTTTTAACTAATTGATTAATTGTTGGCATAATACTTATTTTCCTCTGATTTCTTGAAAATAAACCTGCCTTAAAGGCAGTGATTTAATACAAAACTATACTAACTAATAATTCCTGATAAGTCAAGGCTTTAATTCTATAAACCAAAAAGTCGTACAAATAAGCCAAAAATAAAGTTGAGAATATCACTGATAAAGGGCATGAATAAAAACAAAAGTAAAATGGAAATAACTAGACCATACTGAGCTAAAAATACAGGGTTGAGTAAAGGAGTTTTGGTTAAAAAACTGGCAATGGGCCGGAAAGTGGTCAAAAAATTGAATCCATCAAAGCCCGGCAAAGGTAAAAAATTAAAAACGGCTAAAACTATATTAATTTGTAAAACAGCGGAAAAAAACACTACCCCCAAATTATTAAAAGTAAAGCCCAAATATTGGGTGGTTACTTTCAAAACTATTGCTGCGAGTACCGCTAAAATAAGGTTAGTTAAAATCCCAGCCATAGCAACCCAACGGTAAGAAACCGCACCTCCCCTCAGGCGAAAAGGGTTAATTGGCACGGGTTTGGCCCAGCCAAAAAGAAAGCCGGATTGCGAAAATAACAAAAGCAAAGGCACAACGATTGAACCAATCGGATCAATGTGAACCAAAGGATTCAAAGACAGCCGGCCCGACATCCGGGCTGTATCATCACCAAAATGATTGGCGACAAATCCATGAGCCACCTCATGAAAAATTACCGCCAGTAAGAAAGCAACGACGTAAATGATAAAAGATAAAGTTTCCATAATATCTCCATTGTAGCATAAAGCCTTGATTTTTTAAACCCAATCTGCTATAGTTATTTTAAATCTTAATTTTAATTTTTTCTTATGCCAACTTGTGACATCTGCAGCCGCGAACCACTGAAGGCCAACTGGAAGAGTCATTCCAACATCAAAACGATTCGCCGGCAGAAACTGAATCTACAAACCAAAAAAATTGGCGGCAAAAGAATGACGATTTGCACCAGCTGCCTGAGAACTTTAAGTAAACAAAAAACTAAGTAGTCTAAGCTAATAACTTAGTGGTTTTAACTACTTAGTTTTTTTGTTACCTAAATATTTTTAAATACTATTTGATTACCACAAAAATCCAGGAATTTTTTTAGGTCTTCGGTTTTAATAACTAAAGTAGCCGTATTGTCATTGGGATGAAAACCGATTTCTTCAGATCCAAAAAAATCCTGATCAACAATGACCGTGATGTTTTTTTCTTCATTATTAATCAAGCCAAAAACTGAAACTGATCCAGGGGTTAAACCTAAATACTTTTTTAAATCTTCAGGTGAGGCAAAGCTTAATTTATCTTCGCCTAATTCTTTTGTCAACTGATTGAGATTAACTCTTTTGTCTGCCAAGACCGTAACGAGATAATAGGCAGTTTTTTTCTTGTTTCTCAAAAATAAATTTTTAGAGTGAGCACCGGGAATATCCAAATGTAAACTTTCTGATTCTTCAACCGTAAAAACTGCTGGGTGGTTGTATTTATGATACTTAATATTCAGCTGATCTAAAATTAGATAGATATCTTTCATAAAGATGTTTTGGCAGGCACGCATCTAGAAAATTTGGTCGGGCCGGCGGGACCCCGCACCAAACTTGCGAATTAGTTTATTTTAATCAGTGACTTATTGGCGCAGACACCGCCTTCGGCTGGACAATTTAAAATTAAAAAAAAATATCAGTTTGGTGCGGGGCAAGCTTGAACCCTATTTATAGTGTGTTGAGTCGGGCTGGGGAGACTCGAACTCCCGGCCTCATGCACCCCATGCATGCGCGCTACCAACTACGCCACAGCCCGACTCAACACACTAGCTTATTATGCACCTTTACCCCGCCTCAAGCCTCAAGTAAAAATTTATCTTTGACAGAAGTGAGCCGAAGGCGATTCCGAGGGCGAAGGTTCAATTTTTAAAAATATTCATTCGGGCTTGAGGCGGGGCCATGCATGCGCTCAAGCCAACTTCGCTACGGCCCGATGTTATTCATCATATACACAAAAAAACAAACCTGCAAGCTAGGGTTTGTTTTCCAACTTCAGAACTTCACTTCTAATTGGCCAAAGATTTTGGCTGAATGAAAGCCGGCCGTGTCAGACAATCAAACTTTTAAAGCATGGTTAGACACCTTAACGTGAGATTGTCTGCATTTGACCTTGGGGCTCGCAGGCTCCCGACCGTAGTCAGTACCGATTTAGAATCCCTACTCTCAAAGGTTGTCCCAAAACTTATGCCAACTGAGGGAAGTGAAGTTCACCTTTATTTTAGCACCCCCAAAAAGCGCTGTCAAAATTTTGTAAAAAAAGAGGGCCGAACAAGTCAGAAACTTGTGGCCCCAAAAGAAACCCTCCCGCTTTGCAGAACTTAGATGGTCCGGCCAATAGCGATAGCCACGGCACGGACCTTGATCATTAGTTCAGCAAACTGCTGCGGATATAGCGACTGAGCGCCATCGCAAAGAGCTGAATCTGGATCAGGATGAACTTCAATTAGTAATCCATCTGCGCCGACTGCTACTGCTCCCAAAGCGATGTCGGGTACAAGCTCGCGCTTGCCAGAAGGATGTGATGGGTCAAAGATAACGGGGTGATGAGTCAACTTTTTGACGACCGGAATCGCGTCGAGATCGGCGTTGAAACGGGTGTAACCGTTATCAATGCCCCGGACACCACGAGCACATAGGATTACTCGCGGGTTGCCAGAAGCAACGATGTACTCAGCGGCTAGTAGCCACTCATTAATGGTTGCAGCCATTCCCCGCTTCAGGATCACTGGCTTATTGGTTCGACCAACAGCTTCCAACAAGGGGTAGTTTCCCATGTTGGCTGTACCAATCTGCAAGACATCAGCATATTGGGCGACCAACTCCACTAGCTCCGGCGAAATCACCTCCGTAACCGTGGCTAACCCCACTTGCCGTTTAGCCTGCTGTAATAGCCGCAGGCCTTCTTCGCCTAGACCTTGAAAGGCGAAAATTGACTTACGTGGTTTGTAAGCACCTCCACGCAGCAGTCGAGCGCCGGCGGCCTTAACCGCTTCAGCACAACTAATCAGCTGCTGTTCGGATTCAACAGCACACGGTCCGGCTATCACCACCAGTGGCTCTGCACTGCCGATAGACACTCCGTTGAGGCGAACAGCGAAATCCTCTGGATGGGCCTGGCGAGCAGTCAAACGAAACTGGGTAGTGGCAATCACCACATCAATGACGAAAGGCAGGCCACGGAAGAATTCCTGGAGCGCCAACTTGCGCTCATAATCCACCGCTCCGATGCAGTTAATAACGATGATCTCTTTACCGCACGAGACCAACGTCTGCTCGAAACCGGCTTGTCTCGCCTCACTTTGGATTTTCCCGATCTGTTCTTTCGAACAGTCACCTTTGATCTGAACAAACATGATTGACCTCCTCTGCTTTAGGGTAAGAACCAACCACTACGACATCACTCACGAACCGTTCTTTGAGCTGCATAACCGCAGCGGCAAAGACCGGGTCACTCTCATGGCCATCAACATCAATCCAAAAGTAGCATTCTCCTAACGCCCGCTTGGTTGTATAGGAAGTAATGCGACTCAAGTTGAGGCCCTGATAGTAGAACACACCAAGAGCATGATACAGCGCCCCCGGTTCGTTCCTCGTAGAGAAGAAGAGAGTGGTCTTACTTTTACCATTGGCTGTTGTCCTGGGTCCTCCCAAGACAATAAAACGTGTCACGTTGTGTTGTGAATCGCCGATGTCAGCAGCCAGCACCTTAAGGCCAAATTGCTCAGCAGCCTGCTCGGAACTAATCGCCGCAACCATAGCCGATTCAGCCTGCGAGACCAACTCAGCAGCAAGCGCAGTGCTAGCCACTGGTGACTGTTTCCAACCACGGCCTCGCAAAAACTCCGAGCACTGAGCTAACCCCTGCGGATGCGACAAGACTTCGGTTACTGCCGACAATTCCGTTTGGGGTTTTGCTAAAAGCATCTGGCGAATTGGAATCAGTACTTCTTGGGTAATCCGCAGACCAGGCGTTGTCCAAACCCTGGCCATGAGAAAGTCGATGGTATCACGAACAACATCGCCCAAGACATTTTCCAACGGAACAATCGCCCGATCAATGCGGCCTTGAGTAAAGGCTTCGAGCAAATCAGGAATTGAATCAAACCCAACCAGCTCAAATTGGCCACGACCCCAGACGATTGCCGCTTGAGCGGAAAACGTTCCTAGCGGTCCTAGGTATCCTAACTTCAACATACCCTGATGTCTCCTTTCCTCACTAGGGTTAATTGCCAAGACCAGCTACCCGACCCAATACAAGCTCCAACAATCCCCGCCAACGACTGGGTTGTGACTCAATCTGGCGATCTGGTCTTCCATCTGGGAAAGTTGCTGCTGACGACGTCTGGCTTAAGCTAACGTTTGTCGCCTGAGGGCGGCTCTTCATGTCCGCAGCCAATCTCTCATAGATGTCACCGTAGACATCTTTCCACTTTGCATCAGCCGGTACCAGACCGCGCTCTTCGGCCAAAACCAGGATGGTTGGTTTGCTCAGATCACCCAGACAAATCAAGCCATTGGCCGCATCGTTGCCATCGCAACTATGGCACTGGTAGTACCGTGAAAGCTGAGCGATCAGATCATCCCGCGACCCGAAATCCAAACCGCAAGATCCGGCTTCAGCCTGCAGTGCCGCCGAGCTGAGCTGATTAAATCTCACTTGAACGCTCCATATACTCATATCTTCTCTCCTTCCTTTCACTGAAGATTTCAAGTCCAATTTTCAAAGGGCGATTCTGGTTGCCCTCTCCAAACCAATCAGGCCTACTGCCTAATTGCTAACCCCTAGCTACCAAGAGTTAAAAATCAGGCAATAAACAAAAAAACTGACCATTCAGTAGTAGATCAGTTAGCTTTCCGTTTTTATTGATTTTGGCCTATTTTAAGCAAAATACAAGCTACCTGACTACCGGTCAGTATAAAAGAAAAAGCTGAAAAACCATTTTACGGCTTGTGTCTTTTGCATAGGATATTTGTAGCTTATCTTACTGTTTGAATATTGTCAAGAAAACTGTGGGAATATTCCGCTAACAAGCATCATGGCTTATTTATCCTAATTTGACTAAATCAATCTTCATCTCGCCCGCCGTAGCAGACTTAATTTTCAATATTCATATATCTTTAAAAACTTTCACTCACCCTTCCTTGATGCCGACTATGGGACCTGTCGCGAAGGCGGGTCAAGAAAATTTCCGGGAGAGCCGAATATGCCGCCAAATGTATAAAGCAATTGCTAAAATAACCAAAATTAAAATTGCCAGATCAAAATTATGGAGTTTTTGCCGAATTAACTCCCAATTATCCCCCATTTTCACTCCTAACCAGGCAAAAAGAACGCACCAGGGGAAAGCCCCGATGAACGTGTAAAAAGAAAACTTTTTTAAATCCATTTTAGCAATCCCAGCGGGAAAAGAAATATAAGTCCGAACAACCGGCAGGAGCCGGCCAAAAAAAACCGTCAATTGACCATAATGGGAAAACCAATAGTCAGCCAAATCCAAATCGTGTTTGGAAATTAACAGGTACTTGCCATACTTTTCAATCAGCGGCCGACCGCCTTTAAAACCAATGAGGTAAGCTAAAAGTGACCCAACTAAATTACCAATTGTCCCAACTAAAACTACTGCCCAAAAATTTAATTTACCCGCCGCAACTAAAAATCCGGAAAACGGCATAATCACTTCGGAAGGCATCGGAATGCCACAACTTTCAACCAGCATTAAAAAAAAGATGCCGGGGTAGCCGATCAAATTAATTGTGGCCGTAACGATGCTAGCTAAAATGTCGATAATGGTTGTAACCATATTACACTTCTATTTTAGAAAAAAGATAACTGCCAAGAGCTAATAGCCCTAGGGTAATTAAACTCAAAACAATAAAATCAGTCAGTAAACCCAGATGGGCCCCTTGAATTAAAGCCCCACGTAAACCGTCCACGCCATAAACCAAAGGATTAATTTTGGTGGCAGTCACAATTGGTGCAGGAAAACTTTCCAAAGGAAATAAAGCCCCGGAAAGAAAAAAGATTGGCATGATTAAAAAATTCATAATGATGGGAAAAGCTTGCATATCCTGCAGCATTGTCGCAATGGCTGTACCAAAAGCCGTAAAGACTAAAGCGATTAAAATCATAAAAACTAAAGCCAGTGGCAAAAGCAGCCAATCAGTCGGCCGAAAACCCACCACTAAAGTCATCAAAAAAACAATAATGCCCTGAAGGGTGGCAACGGTTGCCCCACCCATTGTTCGGCCAATCATAATTTGAAAACGCGAAGCTGGTGCCACCAAAGTTTCTTTTAAAAAGCCAAACTGCCGGTCCCAAATGATTTCAATTCCGGTAAAAATCGCCGTAAAAATGATGGCCATGGCAATTACACCAGGACCAAGAAATTGCAAATAGCTGCCTTCCCCGGCCTTTTGGTAAATCGGCCCAAAACCAAAACCCAAAGCCAATAAAAACAAAAGTGGCTGGCCAAGCGAACCAATCATTCTGGCTTTTGATCTTAAATATCTTTTAATTTGTCTCAACCACAAAATATAAATAACTTTCATATTTTTATTTGCTTTTACCGGCCCCAAGCCTTACGATAACTACGTAACTGATCAAGACCGGAAGCACTCTCGTCTCGAATAATCCGACCCGTTAAAACTAAAAAAGCGTCTTCCAAAGATTCTTTATTAGTTCTTTGTTTTAATTCATTTGGACTGCCTAAAGCAATAATTTTTCCGTGATCGATAATTGCCACTTTTTTTGCGGCCCGGTCGGCTTCTTCCATGTAGTGAGTGGTAAAAAATACCGTCATCCCCTCTTTTTGGTTCAAATCTTTAATATAATTCCAAATATGATTTCGCGTCTGCGGATCCAAACCCAAAGTTGGCTCGTCTAAAAATAAAATTTGCGGATGATGAATCAAGCCCCGGGCAATTTCCAGCCGCCGCTTCATCCCACCGGAAAATTTCTTGACCAGTTCATCTTTGCGGTCCCAAAGCTCGACAAATTTCAGCATTTCTTCAATCCGCTGCCGGCGAATCTTTTTAGCCACGCCGTATAAGACCCCGTGAAATTCCATATTCTCCCAAGTGGTTAACTCATCATCTAAACTGGGATCCTGAAAAACAATACCAAAAGAATGGCGCACTGCATCCTGGTCAGTTGAAGGATTATGGCCGTTAACCAAAATTTTTCCGCTGGTTGGCAAAAGCAAAGTGGTCAGCATTTTAATTGTTGTGGTTTTGCCCGCACCGTTAGGTCCCAAAAAAGCAAAAATATCTCCTTTAGCGACACTAAATGAGATATTATCAACTGCCGTAAAATCACCAAATTTTTTAGTTAAACTATCTACCTTAATCATAAAAAATTAAATCACTCATACATTATAAACTCTTTTAGCCCCAAAGAAAAGGCCCCAAGTCAACGCGGACCTGGGGCAAAAAAGGACAAACTAGCGTAAGCTAGAAATTTTCTGGTCGGGGTGGCAGGATTTGAACCTGCGTCATCGCTTATGCGACTGCTCTTCCTCCTTACGGAGCCTTATCCTCTATTCCCCAAGCTTATTTGATGATCGGGACCATCTTAGCCAGAGTGGGTACTAATTGGCATCGGCTGAGCTACACCCCGTAAATAACATTTAACCAACAACAGTTAACAATTAACTGATAAAATAAAAGAGCCCAGGAAGTTGGGCTGTTAAATGTTAACTGTCAATTGTTTTTAGCTAATGATAAACCCAACTTCCCTAAGGCAAGGTTGGGGGGACGGGCTGAGTTGAACTGAAACGTTTAATCATAGAATTATCTTACTACTACTTAAAAATTTTGTCAAAGAAAAAGGACCGGGTCGCACAAACACGGTCCTACAAGACAATCGACTGGGTGATTAAGATGTTACGACATCCTAGATGGTAACATTAAGCAGGTTTGTCTTACTTCTCCCACTCATATCGATTACGCCGGTGGGTGGAATTACTCCTTTCACCAGCGATAGCTGGGAATCCCCGTGGCGGGGAGATACCACAACCGACAACAGAATGGGTTGTCCACCTACAATGAACGATACTTCGGGAATTACGAAGCATTGATCTGCGGTGACCAAATCTCTGAGTTGCCGGCTGCCGGCTTCACTGGCTGCTTGCGCCTGCTGGGCGGAAATCACCCTAAAGTAAATCAATGCTGCGCCAACCCGCGGGTTGACCCAAACGCAATGCTCGCCAGCATTGCCGTTGCAGTCGGCCAAGGCTCGGCAAATCCAGGCCATAGCAGCATCCACATCGGTCCGGTTAATGATTTCCGGACTGCAGGCAGTACTGATCTTAGCCTGATCATAACCTTGACCTGTCAGATGCCGGTCAAAAAACCAAACATCTCGTCCGTTTCCTTCGACTTTCAGTTGTACTGGCATTTCCAGGCCTCCTTCCTATTTCACCCGACCTAATTCCTTGCAGACCGGACACACTTTTGCCCCCTTGGGCATCCAGTGGTAATACTGGCAGGCTTCTGGGGCGTTAACCAACTCAATGTACAGCCAACGTCCGCCTACAATGTAAGTGGCAACTATTGCCCCTACAATCCAGTGCCAAAGTGGTGGAAACATATTGCTATCCCTTTCTTGGTTGTCAATACTATTCTTCAGCTATAATGAGCAAACCTCCGCTCACCCCCACACCTATTTCACTAAAAAATTTTAGTAAACAGATAATGGCTTTAAAATAGGTGTAGGGGTAAACAAAACAACCTTCCGGGTGGAAGGCTGACTGGTATTTATCTAGCTACGATTTTTAGCTAAACACTAGTAAATCTTCCACCCAAAGGCTGGCTTAACAACAAGGCTAACAACAGTAAGCTAGATTGTTTGGCGAAAGATTTCATAGGATATTATTAGGTTAGCGCAAGTCCAAAAAAATGTCAAGAAATAAAAAAAGGCCCGTAGTGACAGAGCCAAGCCATGTCACTACGGGACGAAGAAAACGATGGGTCGATAAAACCCTGAAGCAGTGCTTAGATCTAGACCTGTGCGCCAAGCTCCCGCAGTTGAGCCAAAAGCTCCGGAGCGACAGCAACGCCATGCCGCTGACTCAGGAATTCAACAGTTGACGGAACGCAGACATAGCATAATTGAGCCTTTCTGTCTCTCCAGTGCCCTGGCTTACCGTTGCTGGGTTCAGGTCCTGGCAAATTCAGCTTAGTGTTGAGCACCTTAAGCTCCTGAAGATTCCCCCTTAGTCTCCGAAGGAGATCAGAAGGATCATCCAGCCTTTCACACTTGGTCCGCCGCGGGACCCTATCTACACCAACACCATCAACATCCTGTTCAATTCCAGCACAGTCTACCATGGTTCCTTCTCCTTCATGTTATCGATTCATTCAATCAACACAAGCCACAAGTAGCATATACCGCTTCTTTGGTGATCATCCCAGAACCAGTTGCGTTGCCGCGAAAGACTTTCACCCTACCATTAGTCCGGACGGCAAAACAATGATAAGCGCAGGCAACACCGGAGTAATGAAACTCCACTATTCGCGGATCACACTGACCACCGATCACTAGTTGACCAGCCTCGTTGACAGAAATTCTGACCCTTCTGTCGTAGGTGACACTTTGACCGGGTTTGAGATCAAAAGTCGCATCCGGCATCAAATCATCATCTTCCATAGCCCTAACTCCTCTAAGTCTTATCGACTTGTTTGCAAAGAACAGATACGAATCTGCCCTCCTCTCCCTAAACTCGGTTTATTTCCTACCCTCTGATCAGCAACATAAACAAAGGGTAATAAACAAAAAACTAGTCCTTTGACAGACTAGGTGGTTCCAGTTCTAATTTTGGAAATCCAAACTACCCAGTCTGCGAGACTAGTACGACGACGGTCAAAACGACAGTTGTCCGGGCAATAGATTTCATACGATTAGTTTAGCAAATCAAAAATAATCTTGTCAAATTTTAAAAAAAGACCGACCACCCCGTGACAGAGTAATCGGTCGCATAATACCTGGAGTTTTGCGCTTAGGCGATAGCTTTGACTAACGGCGATGACAGTGCAGAAAGTACTGATAGCCGGCCGCTAATGCTCGGGCCGAAGCTTCGGTTACTGACTCGGAGACAGCAACTGTTCCCCAAATTTCATCACCATTATTCTTGATGCGCCAGAACAGTATTACCCGAACCCGGGCAGCTGTTCCGTCATGGTTAATCAACGCTTTCACGTTGTAGTTAACCAATTCAAGGCCTACCAGCTCGGGGAAAACCGGTTCACGCGACCGGCCACCGCGTTCCTGCAGTGCCTGACGCAGAGCTTTGTCCAAGGCGTTGACCAAGCCATCACCTTTGGCCGTCTTCAGACCGATAGTCCGGCCATCAGCCAACTCGACTTGAACCGTTGCCTTGGGACTGCCCAGCATCAAATTCTGAAGCTGCCGATCAAGAGTTTCACCGGGCAAGCCGGTGTAGGGCGGAATCCTCTCAGTCAACTCGCACATCGTCACAGTGAAAAACGGCTGCAATCGGTCTAGCTGGCGCAAGGCCAAAAGTCGAAAACTACCCTCAGCCGTTTCAAACAGCCAACCATCCCTTTCCAAGCCGTGAACCTTATCAAGCAGCTCGCCAATTCGCGGATCGCTTGGTGCCAAGTTTCTGATAAACTCAGCTAATCGAACGCGCATCAAGGTTCGGCCGGCTTGATTGGATAGGCCAAGGCTGGTCTGGTTGCCAACCATTGCCGCCCGGATGTGCTCAACTGAATCAGGATCTTTCAGCCAAGCGTGACTGTGGGTTCCACCTTCGTGATGGAAGGCATTGGGTCCGGCCACCGGCAGGTTGAACGGAATTTCAATTCCCGCCAGATTGTAGACGTAGCGGGTCAGAGCCGTCCAAAGGGTAAGTTGCTTGGCGGTTACTACGGCAATGCCCATCTTAAGGACCAGACTGGGGATGATCGTGGTCAGGTTAGCATTGCCAGTCCGCTCACCGATACCACCAATCGTTCCTTGGACATGATCGCAACCGAGTTCAACTGCCAAAAGCGAATTGGCATCGCCCATGCCGGAATCATTATGGGTATGAACACCCCATTCGACTCCCTGATCCTTTAACCAAGGCACGACGTCGAGCAGAAAAGCAAGCCATTCTGCCGGCAAGGTCCCGCCGCGGGTGTCACATAGAACTATCCGGCGAGCCCCACCATTGATTGCAGCTGACAAAGTCTTGAAGAAGTATCTTCGGTCGTCTCGCCAGCCGTCAACCGCATGCTCGGCATCATAAATGACGGTTTTGCCAACCGATACCAGCGCCGCTACCGTTTCTTCGATTATCCGCAGATTTTCTGCCAGCCGGATTTCCAAAACCCTTTGGACGTGAAGCTTCCAGCTCTTGCCGAAAACCACCACGTGACTTACGCCAGTATCCAAGACCGACTTGATCATCGGATTGGTGATAAGAATTCGCTCACCAGGTTTGTTCGGCTTGACCGTTCCCATAAAAGCGTAAAAAGTCACGCCAAGCTGATGGTACCGCTTTCTTTGAGCGAGAAGCTGACGAAAGACCTCCGGGTTGACTTTGTCACTCGGCACTGGCCAGCCAACCTCAATATGGCGCAAGCCGGCTCTAACCGCCTGGCTAATCACACTCATCTTGTCCTCGGCCGTCCAAGTCAGACTCCGAGTCTGACCACCGTCACGACAAGTAGTGCAGAGCAGATCGACTTTCTTTGGTCGACCAAGCAATTTCAGCAACTTAGGCTCAGTCGCCAATCTCGCTATTACGTCAGCTAGTGACTTCTGAACTAACTGCATATCAGTATCCTCCTTCCGTTTGTCACGAATTATAACTCCAGTTGATGTCAAGGTTCCAACTCCCTCCATGACTTACAAAGACAATCTAAGTAAGACAATCAAAAAAACCTTCCGGGTGGAAAGTCTCTCTGATCGTTTTACTTATTTCTGATTTCTTATTTCTGATTTCTCATCTTAAGACTTCCACCCAAAGGCTGGCTAATGATGATAATACCGATAATAATGTTTTGCCGCGTAGAAGTCATAATTTTTATATCGTTATCTTAAGCTAAACCAAAAGAATAGTCAAGTTTTTAAAATAATCTAGCTAATTTCAGCTATTTTGGTAAGTTGCCATCATTATTTAAATTTATTGGCTGATTTAATGACCGACTGGGTATTACCGCGGCTGAAGCTTGAAAAGCGTAGGCCACCCAGCCCAAAATGAACAAGACTAAAATTATGGACAATATCGACAAACCTAAAAATTGACCTGCCTCCCGCAAACTTTGCAGCCTGGATTTTCTGGGATAACGATAGTTTTTACTTAAGTATGGCGACATAAATTTAAAAAGACCTAATCAGTTCACTGCATATGATCATTGATGAACTTAATTAGGTCTTTTTCAAAAACCCGGTAAGTTTTATGGCCTATTTTAGCGGCCCTTAATTTGCGGGCAGCAACCCAGCGGTAAACCGTTTTTTGGCTTACCTTCATGATCTTAGCGACTTCTTCGAGGGTGAGAATTCCGTAGTTAGACACGCAAATTAGGGTTAGCGACTAATAGTCGACTTCACCTCTAATTCTACAATTTAATGTCCTCTATTGTCAATCATAAGTAAAACATTGTCCTTTATTGTCCAATACCAATTTAGTTGAAAAATACAAAAAAATGGCTTTTTAAAGCCATTTTTTTTATATTCTACCTAATAAATACTACTACTCAAACATTACGTCCTCATCAGATCTTTTGTAGTTATCCACAATGTCCCCTTTCTTAAACCAAAGTTGTTCTTCATATTTGGCTTCCTCGGTATTTCCCGAAGCATGCATGATATTACGGACTGCTCGCTTTTTAACATTAGCCAGGGCTGGAGAATCAATTGAAAAATCACCGCGGATAGTGCCAGGGGTGGCAAAAACCGGTAAGGTATTGCCGGCCAAGGCCCGGACATTATCAATGGCATGAACCCCTTCCAGTAAAATTGCAACCACAGGACCGGAAGTAATAAATTCGATATTCCATTTGTTCACCAACTTACCAATCGCGGCTGGGTCAAGATCAGCAAATTCTTCATGAGGGTCTCGGCCATATTTTTCGTAAGTTTGTAAAGTCTTTTCACCAATTGCCTTCATCAGTTCAGTCCGATTCTCGGGGTAATGTTTTTTTGCTAAATCAGCATCAACCCAAACCATTTTCATGGCCTTAATTTTTAAACCCATTTTTTCAAAGCGAGATAGCACTTCACCAACCAATCCCCGCTTTACGCCATCGGGTTTGACTAAAACTACAGTTTTTTCTTTTTGTAAGTCCATATTTTAGGAATTAGGAATTAGGAATTAGGAATTAGGAATTAGGAACTTATTATCCTACTGCCTACTTCCTACCCCCTTACTAAATACGCCTTAACTTTTTCCACTACCTGCGTCGGCGTCATCGAAGCTTTGACAATATAATCAGCTGCTCCCAACTTTTTGCCTTTACTGACATCATCTTGCTGACCTAAATTCGAAAGCATTAAAACCGGAATATTCTTAGTTTGCGGATCATTTTGCAATTCAGTCAAAACAGCGAACCCGTCCATTTTTGGCATCATCACATCCAACAGGATAACGACCGGTAATTCTTTTTTCGCTAATTCTAAAGCAGCTAAACCGTCTTGGGCAGTGATAACCGTCAATTCCGATTCCTTAAACTTAATGTTATACATCTCTAAGAGTGTATCATCATCCTCAACGATTAAAATTTTAGCATCATTATTCACCATATACAGCCAGCATAACAAAATATTGGCATTTTTTCAAGGGTTCATTTAAGCCAAAATTTTTGGCCATCAGAATATACAATAATGTCTCCTTTGTCTAAAGTGGTAAAGTAAGGGATATTTTGTTCATCTAGTCTGACTAAAACTTCGGGACTGGGATGACCAAATTTGTTCTGCCCCACGGAGATAACAGCTAGTTTTGGTTTTACCCCAGCTAAAAAATCATTGCCTGATGAAGCGCTGCTACCATGATGAGCAATTTTTAAAACGTCAGCATCAATGTTTGCCTTGGCTTTCATTAGTTTGTTTTCAATACCTTCTGGCGCATCGCCAGTCAATAAAACTGAAAAATTGGCATAATTTAATTTGGCTACAACTGAATAATCATTTGTTTCCTTCAATGTTTTATCGGCGATTGATTCAAAGGGATAAAGAATTTGTAAATCTAAATTCGGTTCGATGCCAATATCCTTTACTCGTCCGGCAATAACAATCCTTGGATTTTTATCCTCAATAATTTTTAAAAATTCTTGATAGGGCGGTGAATTATTCATAGTACCAGTCAGCAATATCGCTTTAACCTGATAACGCCGCAAAACTTCGACTAAGCCAACCAAATGATCAGCATCCGGGTGAGTTAAAATCATCAAATCAATTTGGCGATCATAAAATGGCAAATATTGGCCTAATTTATAGACTACAAAATTATCTGGCCCACCATCGATTAAAATATTGTAGCCACTCGGCGTACGAATGAAAATCGCGTCCCCTTGGCCAATATTTAAAACATAAAATTTCAGATCCTGCGGCAATAACTCAATATATAAAAAAACTGAAAGTAATATTAAACCAATGGCTAAAGCACCATAAAATTTAAAAATTGTCTTTTCTATTCTAGTCATAAAAAATATTTACAAAGTTATGGCAGCCAAAGGAATAGCAGCAAAAATTTCCACGACTTTGATTAAATAAGTCAAAAGCAACCAAGGCAGCAAGAACAAATGAAAAGCTAAACCGGGCAAAAAAAGAACCAAAATTAAAACCACACTACCAACTATGGTCAAAATCGAAGCCACCGGCACAACTAATAAATTAACAAATAGACCCACTAAAGATAAACGGCCGAAATTATAAATAATTAAAGGAGAGGTAATAACTTGGGCGGCTAACGTTGTGGCTAAAGCCGATTTCAATCCGAAAACTTCGGGTAAATTTTTAAATTTTTCTTCAAAAAACGGCACAAAATAAATCAGGCCCAAAACTGCCAAAAACGACAACTGAAACCCAACATCATCCCGCAAAATTCTGGGATTAATCAAAATCATTAAACTCCCAGCAAACAACAAAGCATTGCTGGATTGATTAAGCCGGCCCAAATAGATTGCCAAAATTGCCAGCCAGCCCATGATCGCCGCCCGCACTGCTGAAGCCGGCGCTCCGATCAAAACGATGTAAAAAATTAAACAAATTGTGATCAGCCAAAATGCTTTTTTGCGCGGAATCATCAAAGCTAAAAATAATTCCATTAAAACTGCAGTAATGATTGTGATATTCAGACCAGAAATCGCAATCAGATGTGTCGTTGCTGTGATATTAAATTTATCAGTTAAATCTTGGGGTAATCCCCTTCTGGCGCCTAAAATGATGGCGGAAAACAAACTGGCTTGCGGCTCGGGCAAAGTGGAATTAATAATTTGCTGCCACCTATTTTTCAATCGATAAATTTTTGTCAAAAGCCAATCGCCTTGGTTATGAGCCAGTAGCTTCACTTTGGGATAGTAACAAAGTGAATAAATATTACTGCGGGCCAAATAGCGGTCGTAGGCAAAATCATCAAATGGTTCTGGACTTTTTAATTTACAATTTATCTCAAGTAAATCTCCGTATTGATATTCAGGATATAAATTAACACTGACTAAAACTTTTCCAGTAAGCGGCTGATTACTAACCACGGTTAACTTTGTATGATTAACCCTCTTATCAGGTTCGGCAATGACTGCACCCTGAAAAGTAATTTGCTTCCCGTTATAAAACCAGATTTTTGTTTCATCAGTTATGGGTAAAGAAAGTTGATAACGTAAAATTCCTAAAGCAATAATTAACCCGCCCAAAAATATCCAGCGCCAAAGTTTATTCTGCCAAAATATAATCGCGGCAATAGTAGAAATCAAGGCTAATAAATAAAGGAAAAAATAATCAACAAAAATAAATGATGCCAATGCCACACCAATAACAAAATTTAGCAGCAGATAACGAAAAACTTGAGATTTGGTGTATAACTTACTTGACAAAATCATAAAAAAAGAGTATAGTTAAAATAAGAAATCGAAGATTGAAATAGTTGTCAGGTATGTATCTTTGTCGAAAGGAGCTGAATATGCGTAGCTTGACGCTGTTGATCCGAAATGCAGCCCAAGCGGCAGAGATGCAAACACCTTTGAATATCGAAGGTGCCAGAAAAGAATTTGGGGTTCCGGAAGGCCAAGAGGTACCGGAGCCTCTGCTTCTCTTGCATTATGCCCAAGGCTGTCATCGCGCCGTCGAAATGAGCGAAGTTCACAGTGAACTGAATCTGTATGGTACCGGCCAAGAAATTGGCTGCGACCCGACAGGTTTGTCACCAATTGAAATGGAGGAGGCCCTCTGGCGACATTATCAAGAGTACCATCCTGAGGTACCATTTGATCGTTCGCTGCTGCCAAGGATGGCAGCAATTGTGGAGGAAGCCTTACAGGTCAAGTCCGAGGACTCGCTGTGATACGAGCCCTCGTTTTCTTCAAACAAAAAAGCGCCGTTTAGGGCGCTATTTGATTTCTCTTTATATTATCTTGCTAGCTACGTTCCAATTTCCCAACTTGCCAAATACTTTTGTTGTTCCGGCGTTAGTTTATCAATATTTGTCTTCATCGATTTAAGTTTAGCCGTAGCAATCCAATTTTCAATCTCGGTTGGAATATAATAAACTTTATTTTGTAATTTTTTATAATTTTTCACGACATACTCTGTGGCCAAAGCCTGGGTAGCAAAACTCATATCCATCACTGAAGCCGGATGACCTTCGGCCGCGGCTAAATTAATTAATCTCCCTTCGCCCAGCAGGTAAATCTTTTTATTTCCACTCAAAGTATACTCATCAACATAATTTCTGACATTTTTTCTGATTTTCTTGGCTAAACTCTTCAAAGCAATAATATCAATTTCTACATCAAAATGTCCTGAGTTACAGACAATTGCCCCGTCTTTCATTTTCTTGAAATGCTCTTTTCGAATAACGTGGATATCACCAGTCAGTGTACAGAACAAATCACCAATTCTCGAGGCTTGGCTCATTGACATCACCCGAAAGCCGTCCATCACTGCTTCGATTGCTTTAATTGGATCAACTTCGGTAACAATTACATTTGCGCCCATACCGCGTGCCCGGTTAGCAAAACCCCGGCCGCACCAGCCATAGCCAGCCACAACCACGTTTTTGCCGGCTATTAAAATATCAGTTGCCCTAATTATCCCATCCAAAGTTGATTGGCCAGTGCCATAGCGATTATCAAATAAATTTTTGGTTTTAGCATCATTAACCGCGATGATTGGCACTAAAAGGCGGCTAGCTTTTTCCAAAGCCTTAAGCCGAATCACGCCAGTTGTTGTTTCTTCCATTGAGCCTTTGATTTTATTGGCTTGATTTTTATATTTGGTATGCAGAAGCGATAACAAATCCGCACCGTCGTCCATTGTCACTTCTGGCTGGTGCTTGATCGCTGCCTGCAAATGGCGGTAATAAGTCGCCCGGTCCTCGCCGCACTTGGCAAAAACCTTAATGCCATAATCTTTAACCAAAGCCGCGGCCACATCGTCTTGGGTGGAAAGCGGATTAGAAGCACAAAGCAAAACATCAGCGCCACCGGCCTTAAGCGTCCTGACCAAATTTGCCGTTTCACAAGTGACATGCAGGCAACCAGAAACTTTCAAGCCTTTTAATGGCTGAGTTTTAGCAAAGCGCTTTTTAATCTCGCCCAAAACCGGCATGTCATGCTCGGCCCATTCAATTCGTTTTTTGCCTTGAGGGGCTAGTTTGATATTTTTGATATCATATTTCATACTAAAATATTATACTACTGATTTATTTTTTTGACAACCCCTGCGGTGGCATTAACCTCAACTAAATCAGCATCTTTTAAAATCTGAGTTGCATTCTTGGTGTCGACAATGCAAGGAATACTTAATTCCCTAGCCATGATAGCGGCATGAGTTAAAATTCCGCCCCGATTCGTGACTATCGCTGCTGCTTGACGCATAAAAGGCAAGTAACGCACATCCGTGTTGTCGCAAACTAAAATTGAGCCTTGAGGGAAATCAACCACGTTAAGATTATCAGAATTGACTATCACTACTTTACCCTTGGCAGTACCTGATCTGGCACCAATGCCCTGAATGATTCCCTTTTTCTGGCCAACAGCTAAGGGCGGCGGGGTAGAAATGTGCAGCGCTAAAATCCGATTATAATCAACAAACCGAACCTTGCTATCCGGCCAAACCGTAGTTTCAAAATAGCCAGCTAAATAGTCATGGGAAAATTCGGCTTTAAGTATTTCTTTTAATCTTTTTTGTTTACTTAAATCAGATACTTTAATCATCGCTAGCATTTTTTGGACCTGCTCTTTAGCCTGCACATCATCAGCTGACCACTGCCAATTTTTAAAATCATAACGAAACTGGTAAAGCTGGCTTTCTGTCTCCCCATGAGTCAGCTGAGAATGCAGCCCCCGGATAATCTCGCCAAAGATTGCCTGATCATTAACCACGAAAGTTGCTGACCAAAGCAGGGTTTCGGAATGCGGGCAAAGATAAGCAATATAATCATCTGGATCAATTTCTTGTTTTAAAAACCAGGTTTGGTAACATTCCTTGATTGATAATCCCCGATTGCGCAGTTTTGGCAAGTCTTCACGTTTTGGCACCAAACGAATGGCACAAAGTTCATCACCGCGCTCGGCTAATATTTTGGCAAATTCTGGCGTTTTATCAATAAGGTCGCGGGCAGAAAATTTCTCCGGCCGCTCATAAGCTAAACTAATTTCTTGAAAAAGTATTTCCAGCCGGTCGGCCTTTTGATTATCTTCGATCCGAAAAGCATTTGATTGCCCAACCTCACCAATGGCGGCAAACCATTCAGTAATAGAAATTTGGTCTTTGGTAATTACGGCTTTACTCATAACTTTCGTATTATTCCTTTGTTAGCATCAACTTCCACCAAATCGCCGTCCTTAAAAACTTGGGTGGCAATTTGCGTGCCGGTAACGCAGGGAATCTTAAATTCTCGGCAGATAATCGCCGCATGTGATAATTTACCGCCCTCATCAGTCACTACCGCCTTGGAATTTTTTATCTGCATTATTAATTTTGGGCTGGTTAATTTCGCCACCAAGATAAAATTCTTTCTTATCTTCTTTAGGACTTTATCAGGATTTTTGATTAAAAAAACTCTACCACGTGTTTTACCGCCGTAGCCTATCTCCCCCTTAAGCGAATGGCTAACTTTATAAAATTTAAAATTATTATTTTTGATTTTGGAAGACTTTTTGTCTTTAGGCCGATATTTTTTAATCAATTCTCCGGCTAATCTTACAACCGCTTTATCACCTCTATCCTTTGCCTTTTGATAAATACCTTCAACCCAAATAAATCGCCGGGCCAAAATCTGCTCACTAAATATCTTTTGCCATTTTGGCATTTCAGATTTATTGAAAACCAAATTACCTAACGGAGTCAACATCCGAATTTTCTGATTATCAATCGCGTAAAGAATGCTATAATTTGTGATTAATTTTTTGAAAAACTTTGGTTTTTTAATAATCAGATGAAAATCCCAACCAGTCTTTTTAATAAAACTATTAAAATCTTTGCCATATTGCGTTTGAGGCGGCACTGGTGTTTCATTATGAAAGCTCTTTCCTTCAAGTGACCAGGGAATCTTCCCGGCATTAATTATAATGTGAAGATGCTCCTGACGATTATATTTTATCTCATAGCCCTGTAAAATATCAGCATAATGCAAAATTAAAGACCAATCATCAATGGATAGGCCCCACTTAATCATTAGTTTTTTCAGTTCTAATAAAGTCTTTTTGAGGGTCATAATGACTATTCGAAGTTTTGTCGGTAGCTTTTTTCTAACTAATTAATTTTCTGGTAATAATCCTTTTTGCTTCGCCAGATTAAGCACTTTTCTAACCGCCGATGATTGAAAGTCTGGTAAGTTTTTTAGATCAGCCCAATTAGCTTCACGAATTTCACTTGAATCAATCTTAAATTCAAAACTATTTATTCGAGCGAAAAAACAATGAACTGTATCTTGTTTGTATTCTTTAATATTAAAATATTGTCCAATATCAACAACATCATGCAAATTTATCCCCACTTCTTCGTTAATTTCCCTTTTAACGGCCAATTTAGGCAATTCTTTCCTCTTGATCTTCCCACCCGGTAAAGTCCAATGACCTATTCCATAGCTGTTTCTAATCATTAAAACTTTCTCCTGATGCAGTATCAAACATTTAACTCCTGTGGTCTTGGGGCGAAAAATAAACCAATATAATCTTCTTATTGGCGAAACAAGTTGATAAAAATATTTTTTTACTTTCATAATTCTTACAACTTTTCTCGAAAATTCTGCCAATACCTTTTTTCCAATTTTTTCCAAGTAAACTTATGCGTCTGGGTACCATACTTTTCCACCGTATAAACCGAAACTAACCCAGCCAGTCGGCCGATTTTGGGCAAAGGCCAGTTTTGCAGCAAGCCATAAATTAAGCCCGCCCGATAAGCATCGCCAGCGCCAGTTGGGTCTAAAGTGTTCCGTGGTTTAGCTGGCGGTATTTTGTAAGTCTTATCCCCTTGCCTAATAATTGAACCTTTAGCACCCAGAGTAGTAACTAAGATTTCAGTCTTGCCAAGTATTTGCTTGGTTGACCAACCAGTTTTTTTTGAAATTAAACTAATTTCGTAGTCATTGCCAATTAAAACCCGGCTGCCAGAAATAGCCGCTTTAAGCTTTGACCCGGTCAAAGACGTGACCTGTTGGCTTGGATCGAAAATATAAGAAATTTCTTTCCGTTTAAAAATTTCAGGCAGTTTAACCATATCAACTAAATTCTGGGCACAAATAATTGCCATCTTTACCCCTTTTGTACTAAAAGACTTTTTAGTAATCGGAGCGCTTAAGGCACCCGGGTAAAAACCGGTAATCTGGTTATCCGCCTGATCAGTAATAATATAAGCGGAAGAAGTATGTTGATTGGGCAAAATCTTAATTTGATGTAGATCAATTCTATTTTTTTTAAACCAGTTTTGGTAAAGGAGAAAGTCTTTAGCACCGACATTACCCACGATCGAAGGCTGAACTCCAAGCAAGTTTAAGTTATAAGCAACATTACCGGCCGTACCGCCAAAACTTTCTTTCAGTTCTTTGACCAGGAAAGACACGTTCAAAATATGAATTTTTTCCGGCAAAATTTGGTCTTTAAAGTAACCGGGGAAATCCATAATCCGGTCATAAGCAACCGTACCGGTAACTAAAATCTTCTGTTTTCCGCCAGAGGCGGACCCGCCTTTGGCGGGCATAATGTTTTTGGTCATAAGCTAAATTTATAAACTTTATACATTGGAATATTTAATTTACTATAAATTATCTCCGGCTCGATACCTTGTTTTACCAGCTTTTCTTCAAAATCGGAGGCTTCGGTTTTAATTTTATAAGTCCGGCGCCACAAGGCATTCTCTGTACCAGTAACATAATAGATATTATAATTTTTAAAAACATCAGTACCTTTCTCGTCTAGCAACTTTACAAAATTGTCAACATAAGCAGTTGGGATTGAGTCATAAATGAATCTTCGGTCAAAAAGCCAAAGCGTAGAGACTTCATAAAGCAACGGATTATAGACTAAGAGTACATAAGCCGAAGATTTTTTTGCCGACACGGCTTTAGCACGATTTTTGATAAACTCATCCAAATTACTATTACCACTTTGCGGGATGACAGCTGACCTAATATCTTTCAATTCCTTATTAAAATAATTATCTAACCGATTAACACCAAAGTCTGCTGAGTAAGGTCGAAGCAAGGAAAAAGTCAAATTAGGCCAGCCAAAAGAAAGAACGGTTAGATTCGTATTAATCGAAAAAAATCCTTCATATACAAAAAATATAATTATGGCCGAAGTCAAAATAATTTTTTTATTTTTTGAAGCCGCCTGATAACCTACCATCACCAATTGGGCAATCAAGATAACAACAAAGGGATAAATAATTGTAACAAACCGAGACAAAGGGTTAATTAATATAAAAAGTAACAAATAAAAAAATAAAAACAAAATTAACAAAAAACTTGCCCTCTCTTTTTTCTTCAGCCAGGAAAAAACCGAAAAGATTACCGCCAAAATTAATAAGGTAATCGTTACTGGCGAGAAATCATCGAGTAAAGCCGGACCAATGGCTAAGAATTTATCAAAAAAGCTGCCCGAAACTTTAGCGGCCATCGTCTGCCAAGCTTCAACATTTTGGCCGAACAAAGCCGCAAACTGCAAATCGAAATGCCCAGTATTTTTAAACATCAACAAATTATAAACAATTACCGGACTAAAAATCACAAAAACCAAAAGCAAGCCAAGATAAAACCGGTAATTTTTGAAAACTTCCCTTTTATAAATCAACAAATAAATCAAAAATACCATCAGAATCGGAAAGGCAGTATATTTTGCCAAAAAGCTTAAGCCGACTGCCGCTCCCCACCAATACCAATATTTTTCCTCCTCTAGCGCCTTTAGAAATAAATACCAAGCTAAAAGAATTAAAGTAATAACAATTGATTCCATTAAGGCAACTCGGGAAATATAAACTGAAACAGCCATAATGGCCGATAACGCTGAAGCCACTAGAGCAGTTTTTTCGTCAAAAATCTTTTTAGTAATTAAATAAATCAGATAGACGGAAATTACACCGGCTAAAGCCGAGGGTAAACGAGAAATAAAAATTGATATACCAAATAAAAGAAAAAATAGATGCTGAATAATAAAAACTAACGGCGGATGATCATGAAAGGAAAGATGAGTCCAGCCGGGCAAAGGCACAAACCAGTCAAGCGGCGTTGATTGCTTATCCATACCAGCATAATCCAAAAATCCAATTGAGCGGAGGCTATAATAGACTTCATCCGTAAGCATATCATCATTGCTTAAGGCCCAAAGCCGTAAAATCACTGCCACTAAAATAATTGCAATAACAATTGTCCGCGTTTTTATTTTCATGGCCTTATTATTCAAAGATTAAATTTTAACTTCCGTCGTTACTCCCCGACATTCACAATCCAAAAAATCAATTTTAGGAATAACTGACATTAATAATTTTTTCACATTATCTGCATTCTGTTTCATCCGTTCGACAATCATTTCCCAAGTCACATCCGCCTCCCCTTGTTTCCAACAATCATAATCAGTTGACATGGCAATCGCTTGATAGCAAATCCCGACTTCGCGGGCCAAAATCACTTCCGGCACAGTCGACATATTGACCGCATCGGCACCCCAAGCCCGAAACATGTGCGATTCTGCCCGGGTGGAAAACCGCGGGCCTTCAATCGTCACGATTGTTCCGTGGTTATGAAAAGGAATCTTTAGTTCTTTAGCTGACTGGCTAAGAATTTCTCGCAGTTTTTCACAAAACGGATCAGCCATCGGCGTGTGAATCACTTTATCTTCAAAAAAAGTCAGGTTCCGATGCTTGGTGTTGTCAATAAACTGGTCTAAAAAAACTAAATCACCCGGTTTTATTTCTTCACGTAGTGAGCCGCAGGCAGTTGTCGCCAAAATATGAGTACAGCCGGCTTGTTTAAGTGCCCAAATATTAGCGCGATATGGCACTTTAGTCGGCATAATTGAATGATCCTTACCGTGGCGAGCAATAATCACGACCTGCTGACCAGCCAGTTCACCACTAGTTAATTTAGATGATGGTCCACCAAAGGGCGTCTCGACCTCCGATTCCTGAAAATTTTTTAATAGCTTTGGATCATCAAGGCCAGTGCCACCGATGATACCTATTTTTGCTTGGTGTGACATAAGTGAAGTAAATAAAAGTGAGTAAGAGTGAGTAAAAGTAAATCAAGCTAGCTTTTTCTTGCTTCTTATTTACTTTTACTCGCTTTTATCAGCTTATCTTTTCACTATCATACTCAATCAAATAACTCACTGGGTAGCCCTGCTCTTGCAACTTTTTCAACCCCGGCAGAAACGACAGATAAATCACAAAATCAATACCCATAATTTCTCCGCCCATTTGTTTAACCAAATCAATCGTCGCTAACATTGTTCCGCCCGTGGCCAGCAAATCATCGGCAATCAATACTTTTTCCCCCGGCTTAATCGTATCCTCATGCATTTCAATCGTATCCGGCCCGTATTCTTTTTCGTAACTGGCTTGCTTGCATTTATACGGTAATTTTCCTTTTTTCCGAACAATGGAAACGCCGGCACCAAGTTTATAAGCCATAGTTGAAGCCAGCAAAAATCCGCGAGCATCAATACCGACCACCTTATCAATTTTTTGGCCAACATATTTTTGACTAATTTCATCAATCATTTTTTTAAAACAGTCGGCGTCCTCAAAAAGTGTAGTCACATCATAAAATAAAATCCCCTCTTTGGGAAAATTGGGAATTTTGCGGATTTTGGCGTCTAAGTAATTTTTATCCATAGCTTAAACTCGGCTTAAATAACACCATTATTATATGCTTAAAAATTAAAAAAAACAAGACGGAGCATTCCTGCCCCGCCTTTATTTCATCCTTTCCTATAGGTCCAAATATCTTTTCAATTCTTTCGGCGTTACTTCGGTTTTCTGCTCATCTATTTCTATGTGCTTGGCATCAATGAATCTATCCAAAGTATGCTGCGTGATAGCACTCTTAATCACTTCATCTTGATTCAATTCATCAATCGCTTCTGGGAGTGAACCCGGCAGACTGGATATTTTTAACTCTTGTTTTCTGTTGCTATCTAAATGATAAATATCTTCTTCAACTGCCTTAGACAATGGCATGTCTTTTTCAATTCCATCTAAACCGGCTGCTAATATTGCCGCAAAGGCTAAATAAGGATTGCATGACGGATCAGGTGATCGAAGTTCAACCCTGGTTGATTGCTCACGGCCGGGTGTATACCGTGGAATTCGGATAAGCGCCGAACGGTTCATCTGGGCCCAGCAGATATTGACTGGCGCTTCATAACCCGGAATCAATCTTTTAAAAGAGTTGGTAGTTGGATTGGTTAAGGCCGTAAAACTTCGACTGTGTTTTAGCAATCCGGCAATAAACTGGTAAGCGATTTTTGACAGCTTATAACCATTATTATCTTCGTAAAATAAATTATTACCTTTCAAATCAAACAAACTCAAGTGAACATGCATGCCCGACCCATTGATACCAGCAAACGGCTTTGGCATAAATGTCGCGTTGACGCCATAACTTTGGGCAATGGCTTTGATGGTAGTTTTTAAGGTAATAATGTTATCGGCTGTATTTAAGGCATCGGCATAACGAAAATCTATTTCATGCTGGCCAACGGCAACTTCGTGATGTCCGGCTTCAATTTTTATGTTTAGTTCAGATGAAGCTTTGATAACGTCTTCCCTGATTTTTGAGGCAATATCAAAAGGAGAAAAATCAAAATAACCGCCATAATCGTGAGGCACGGGAGCTAAATTACTGTCTTTTTGCAAAAGAAAAAATTCCAGTTCAGCACCGACATTCAAAACATATCCCTTTTCTTCTGCCCTTTTCATTGCTTGCCGCAAAATGTAGCGAGGATCACCGCTAAATGGTTTTAAATCAGGCCCGTAGACATCACAGATTATCCTGGCCGCTTTATTATCTTTTGTGCTCCAAGGTAAAGTACAGTAAGTTTTTGCGTCAGGCATTAAAAGCTGATCACTTTCGGCAATTCTGGCAAACCCTTCAATTGATGAGCCGTCAAACCAAACGCCTTTTTCTAAGGCACCGGGCAATTGTTCAGTCGGAATAACTACGTCTTTAGGCACGCCCAATATATCCGTAAACTGCAAATGAATGTATTTAACGTTGTCTTTATTGACTTTTTCTAAAAGTGTTTCCTTATCCATAGTTAATTGTTAATTGTTAAACTAAAAAAGCGCCTAAATCATTAGACGTCTTTGTCGGAATTGTGACACGCCTTTGTGTCATTAATATCTTAGCACAAATAAAAAATTTGGCAAGTGCTGTTTTGTGGATAACTAATTTATAACGTCTTGAGCTAAAATAATGGCTTCCGCCACTTCCTTCAGTGACCGGCGTTTATCCATGCTTTTTTTAACCAAAAGTCGATGAGCCTCTTCTTCAGTTAAACCGCCAGTTTTCATTAAAATCGCTTTGGCTTTATTAATTACCTTTTGGGTTTCTAAAGCTTCCTTTAGAACATTGGTTTCAGAAATTAATCGCGATACTTCTAAAATTCCGCCGATTTGTTTGGCAATGGTTTCCAAAAAATTAATTTCTTTTTTTGGATATTTTTTGGATTTTTTATGCTGAACATTAATTACGCCAATCACGCTGTTTTTAAAAATTATCGGCACGGATAAAAATCCTTCAAACTTATCTTCCGGCAAAGTGGAGAACAATTTAAAACGCTTATCATCATAAGCCTTGCTGGCAATGGCTACCGTCTTTTTGGTTTCCGCCACCCAGCCAGTAATACCTTCGCCGACTTTCATTTTAATTTTGGCTAGGTTAGAATGGTGCGGATTCTGCGACGCTTTTAAAATCACTTCGTCGCCGGAAATTAGATAAATAAAACAAGAATCAGCCTTAGTCACTTTGCCAATAATTTTAGCGATGTTATTCAAAATTTCCTTAAGATCAAAACCATTGCCAATGGTATCAATGATTTCCTGCAAAATCGCTAAATTGTTTTTGACGTCAGAACTTTGATTAGGCATAAATTTATTTATTTTAGACTTTCAAACCACTCCGCTGTTTTTTTCAACCCTGTTTCTAAATTAATCTGGGGATTCCAGTCTAATAAATTTCTGGCCTTTAAATTATCCGCCAAGGTATCATGCGGCTCAATTCTTGGCGCGATATGTTCAACTTCCCCACCCAGCCGCTTGGCAATTTCATTGACTGAATAATTCTGACCAGCGCCAATGTTTATCACTTCACCCTTGCCGACTTTAGGACTAAGACTGGCTAAAATGTTGGCATTAACGACATCACCGACATAAGTAAAGTCCCGAGTTTGAGTACCGTCGCCAGTAATAGTCATTTTCTGGCCCTCTTTTTTCTGACGTAGAAAAATAGCCATAACAGTAACATAAGCGCCTTCAAAAGCCATTCTTGGTCCATAAACATTAAAATAGCGCAAGCTGACCGTCTCTAAGCCATAAAGTAAAGAAAAAAGTCGGGCATAATGTTCACCAACATATTTATGCAAGCCGTATGGACTCATTGGTGCCGGAAGCAAATCTTCTTTCAGCGGTAAAATCTGAGTATCACCATAAGCCGAAGAAGAAGCGGAATAAACTAAGCGCTTAACTTTAGCATCCCGGGCAGCCAAAAAAACATTTAGTGTACCATTGATATTGGCATTGTGGGTTTCAATTGGATTTTCAATTGACCATTGCACCCGCGGCAAAGCGGCCAAATGAAAAACATAATCAATGCCGGCAAAATGAGGCTTAATTTGTTCCAGATTAGTAATATCCGCTTCGACAAACTTGGCCTGCGGATTTAAGTTTTCTTTTTTACCCGTTGACAGATTATCTAGAATCACTACTTCATGACCCTGCTTAATTAGTTCATCAACGAGATTGGAGCCGATAAACCCAGCACCACCTGTAACTAATGCTTTCATAAATTTAGTAAATTCAGCGAGTTAAGCAAGTTCAGTAAAGTCAGCTGAACTCGCTGAATTCACTGTACTCGCTGAACTTGCTATTCATAAAACCTGCTTAAAATATTCAATCGTCTTGATTAATCCTTCTTCTAACTCCACGGTCGGCTGCCAATTCAATTTTTCTTTAGCTAAACTGACATCCGGCTTGCGCTGTTTAGGATCGTCTTGCGGCAGAGGTTTATAAATAATCTTACTTTTACTCTCGGTCAACCTAATTATCAATTCCGCTAATTCTTTAATGGTAAATTCGCCCGGATTACCTAAGTTGACTGGGCCAGCCCAACCGTCTGACTCCATCATCTTATAAAGTCCACTGATCATGTCAGAAACAAAACAAAATGATCGCGTCTGACTGCCGTCGCCGTAAATTGTAATATCTTGACCCTTTAAGGCTTGAACAATAAAATTAGAAATTACCCTCCCATCATCCCAAGACATTTGTGGGCCGTAGGTATTAAAAATCCGCACGACTTTAATCGGAATTTTAGCTTGGCGGTGATAGTCAAAAAATAAAGTTTCGGCGCATCTTTTGCCTTCATCGTAGCAAGCCCGCGGCCCAATCGGATTAACATTGCCGTTATAACTTTCAGGTTGCGGATGAATCTGCGGATCGCCATAGACTTCAGAAGTTGAAGCTTGCAAAACCTTAATGCCGCCTAACTTTTTAGATAGTTCTAGGCAATTAATGGCACCCAAAACATTAGTCCGCACGGTTTCAATTGGCGTTTTTTGATAATGAACCGGTGAAGCCGGACAGGCTAAGTTATAAATTTGGTCAACTTCAACATCCAACGGATTAGTGATATCGTGCTCCAAAAGCTTAAAATTAGCATTTTCCAAAAGTGGCGCAATGTTGCGTTTTTGACCAGTAAAAAAATTATCCAGACAAACAACCTGGTTCCCTTTTTCTAATAAAAATTGGCAGAGGTGAGAGCCGATAAAGCCCGCCCCACCAGTAACTAGAATTTTCATAAACAGCTTATAAAAAGCAAGTAAAAGTAAATAAAGCCCGCTTTTACTCGCTTTTATTAACTTCTTACTCGCTTTTACCTGCTTTATTAATAAATCTTAAATAACTTTCCACAAACTTGTCAATCTCGCCTCCTAAAACCGCGTTAGCATCGGCCGTCTCAAATTCTGTTCGATGATCCTTAACCATTTTGTAAGGCTGCAAGACATAAGACCGGATTTGATTGCCCCATTCAGCCGCTAAAACTTCCCCCCTAATTTCGGCTAGCTCTTTACCTTTGGCCGCTTCCTGGAGTTTGGCCAATTTCGCCTGTAATAGTTTTAAAGCAATTTTTTTGTTTTGCAATTGTGATCTTTCACTTTGACACTTCACCACGATTCCAGTCGGCAGATGAGTAATGCGAACTGCCGAATCAGTGGTATTAACACTTTGGCCGCCATGGCCGCCGGAACGGAATACGTCAATCTTCAAATCTTCGGTTTTGATTTTGACTTCTTCATCGTCTTCTAGAATTGGCATGACCTCAATTAAAGCAAAGGAAGTATGGCGCATTTTTTCCGCATCAAACGGCGAAATCCGCACCAAGCGGTGAACACCAGCTTCGGATTTTAAATTACCGTAAGCATAAGGCCCTAAAATTTCAAAGGTAACACTTTTAATACCAGCTTCCTGACCGCGACTTTCATCAATTATTTTGGTAGTAAAATTTTTCTTTTCACAGTAGCGCAGATACATCCGCAGCAACATCTGCGCCCAGTCCTGAGCTTCCACGCCGCCGGTCCCGGCATGAATTGCTAAAATGGCATTATTCCTATCATACTTACCCGAAAATAAAACCAGAAGCTCCAGCTTCCCAAAACGCTTATTTAAATGATTTAAATCTTTGGTTAATTCAGACTGAATTGAACTATCATTTTCAATTTCTGCTTCTTGGGCTAATTCTAAACTGCTATTAACCTCAGCGGTAATACTTTCCCAATCCTTAACAACTGATTTTAAACTTTCCAGCCGCCGGGAAATTAATTTAGCCTGATCTTGATCATGCCAAAAATCAGGCCGATTTACTTTAGTTTCTAATTTTTTAATTTCAAGCTTAAGACCACCAAGGTCAAAGTAACCTCCGGGTGGCTGAAATCTTTTGTTTCAACTCTTTCAATTTTTGAATTATTTCTCTCATATTTAAACTTCGAGCTAAGAACTATGAACCCCAAACCTTGAACAATAAATGAATGTTTGCAGTTCTAGGCTCTAGGTTCTAAGTTCCATGCTATTTATTAATGCAGCCTTGAATTTTATCAAAAGTTTTCCCGGCCCCAGTCTCCTGGCAAAGGCAAAAATTCCCCAGTTTATTACGATACCAAAAGCCACCGGTATCCTGGCAGAGCTTTTTTTCCTGCTCAGTTGCCACTAAAACATTAAGGGGAATTTTTTGACAACGCTTAAATTCTAAATCCTGACACTGAGGACAAGTCGGCCCATAAATTCCTTCACACTCATCTTTGGCAAAACAGGTTTTCTCGTCTGAAAGATTGCCGCAAATACCGAGTTTATCAACATATTGCTTCAGCAACCAATCAGTCTGACTATGATAAAGATAAGTAAAAACACTAGCAACCATCGCCACGGCAATAAATATTGAAAAGATTATAATCGTTCGGCTAGACATATTTTTAAATTAATCTTGAATTAATTATTTAAAATCGATAGATAAACTTCTCAAAACAATTGACTCGATCTTTGGTCAATTTGATTCCTTCATTTTTCAAAAGCCATAATTTTTTCTTTGGGCCCAAGCAATACCCGCCGGTTCGACCATCAGAGCGGATAACTCGATGACAAGGGGTTGTAATCAAATCAGGGTTTTTCTTTAAGGCACTAGCAACAGCCCGAATGGCTCTGGGCCGACCAAGCGCTTTGGCTAACAATTTATAAGTTGTAACTTTACCCAAAGGAATTTTTTTGACGGCTGAAAAAACTGCTTTGGTAAAATCTGTTGAATTTTCAAATTTATCTTGACTCGTTTCCATTCTTTTCAGCATTAGTCAATGATTGGATTTGCTGAAGTAAATTTTGATTAGCCGGACCACTACCAATATTTAAAAGTTCCCCATAAGGAGCAAAGGCTTCACGAATTAATGCCGGCCCATAAATTATACCAATCGCTAAAGGAACAAGAATAATTAAAATCTTAAACACTCCCCAAACTCGCTGCCAGGCAACCCAGTGTTTGATCTTTTTGGTCATTTCATAAAGCTCCTGAGAAACTTTTAAGTTTTCCTGCAAAAGCTTTTGGAGTTCCTGCTGGGATTTTAATTCGGCTGAGCCCTCAATTTTCTCTTGCCGTAAAACTTTAGTATAGCGTAAATTCTCTTCAACCAAACTCCTCACCTCATCAATTCGCTCCTGGAATGATTTAGTTTGGTCCGAAAGGTTTAAATTTACCTTTTGTCTTTTAGAATTACTTACGCCATTCATACCATAATTATACTATATTTAGCTAAATTAAAAAAGATCCCACCAAAGCAGGATCTTTTTTAATATTTATGAGTTTTACTTATCTTTAGAGTCCTTTATCAGTATTAATGTCTGGTGAAGCATTTTGAATTGCAGTTTTATCAAAATCAGCTGCCGCCGCAATTTCAGTACCAATTTTGTAATTAATGAAGAAAGAGTCAGGTACATCTTCAACTAATGTTGGCCAACTGGCCCCATATAAAGCTTCGGCAATAGCAGCAGTTTTAACCCACATTAAAGTTCCATTTTGGGCCACTGCATAAACCTTAGGATCGGTTTGAATTTTAACCAATTTAACGCCTGGCCGATAAGTCACATTGCCACCAATGGCATAACTAGCTAATTCAGTTGCACTGACGGTTTTGACCGTTGAAAAGTCAGCATACCAAGTTTTATATGTCTTTTCATGAGGGAAAACATAACGCTTACCATTGCTGCCAAGATAATAAACTGCTTTACAGGGATCATTTACTCCGGCACCAGCCGCACAGGCTAGTTTCACTAATTCGCCGCCTTCTGCTTTTTGGGTACCGATCAAAGCAAATAAGGTGAAGTGAGCAGTTTCCACGGTAATTTTATTATTGGCTGCATCAAGTGTCCCACCTAAATTTAACCATTTCTGACCGGTTGTATCCCAGTAGTAAACTGCTAGGGTTGACTCACTAATATTTTTTATCTCTTCATCAGTATAAGCAAAAGTTAAAGCCACTTTTTTGCTGAAGGTAGTAACGCTTGTACCACCAACCGTTAGGGCTAGGTCATAAACTTTGCTACCCACCACCTGATTATCACCTGTTGGGGCGGTATAGCTAGTGGTCGGGTCAATTGTCACGCTGCCACTACCCGAAACTGCGCCACTTGGCACAACAACGGATAATTTACCATCACTTAGAGTGGTTGTCCCACCTGCTTCAGCCGTGACATTGCCTGTTGTCGTTTCTGCTGGCGCGACTAATTCAATCGAGTCACTGACCGCAGTTGAATCACCGCCGCTTGAACTCCGGAATTTAACGTAAACAGTTTTAGTCCCAACACCGGAAGTCAATGTCCAGCTTTTGCTAGTGGCATAAGTCACCCAACTGCCTGCATCAGTAAAATCTGATTTATTGGCAATCAGCATCGTTGCCGCATTAGTGGCAGCTAAAGTTAAGGTAACAGCTGTATTCTCAGTTTGAGCATCATTATTATTGATCTTAACCGAAGTTGCACTAGGAATAACTGTTGCTGCCCCGCCGCCGCCACCACCACCACCGGTACTGCCGCCACCACCAAGAATAGTTGAACATAGGGTGTCACTTACGGTTAAAGTTACACTTTGGGTGCTAGCCGAGGTTAAAGTAATGTGAGAAGCAGAAACCGAATCACAAGCGTAAGAACCCACGTCATTAACAGAAACTGAGAATAGATAACCTTGGCTTGACTGAAAAGTAATATTTGAATCAGAGGCTAAACCAACAGTTAAAGTCGAGTCATTATTAATAGTCAATGATTCAACCAGGGAACCGTTAGTAATAGTCAAAGTTTTAGTATTAGGCAAAGAAACTGTGACCGCTGCATCATAAGTTACTGCTGCTGCCAAGGCACTAAGGGGCAAAAGCAAAGCCAGAGAAAATATTACTAACCCAAAGCTTCTCAAAAATATCTTGCGCATAAAATTATTTAGGTTAATTAATAATTCTCTGTTTAATTACAACGCCCTGCCTGACAAGTCAACGCGGGTGTACCTGAAGCAGTAAGACCATTAATGAAGCAGTTGTAATAAGCGCCATCAAAACCCGCTAACTCTAAACAACCAACTTGTTTTTTCACTTCCCCAGTCGTGATATCACCAACACTAACAGTTGAAGTTCCAGTTGTCTCATCACGCGAAAATATTCCGGGCGTGGTTGTCGCTGTCGCTGAAGCTAAATCAAAATTGCTACCGCTAACCACTAAATCACCGTCAATTTCAACATCATCCTGAACATATAAATCACCACCAGCCACATTTAAGCTATTGGCAACTCCCGTACCAACCCATAAAGCTGCCGTTGTTGTAACTGTCCCCCCAACTAACACATCATCAGAAACTGCTAAATCGGCATCATAATCAAAACCATTAGGAACAGTAAAGCCATCCCCTACCATTAAGTAATTAGTAGTTGTAGCCGAAGTGGTTGTGGCACGACCAGTGACGGTTAAAAGACCAGCAGTAGTGATGTCACTGCCAATTGTTGTCGCTGCATAAACAACTGACATAACAAAAAGCGAGGCAATTAATACTACTACCGCGCTCTGGAAAAACGGAGAAAATTTTGCTAATTTACTTTTTATTTCTCTCATAAGACCTTGAATTTAGTTTATTAGTTTTTAACTTATATTTTAATTTGTGTTTTTTCCAAAAAAAATATTATTCCAAAAATAATAATATTAATAATTAATTAAATTAAAATACCTCCTTTCCTTAAGTTCAATTATACCACAAAATCAGAAAAAACGACATTTAGAAAAACTGTGGATAACTTTTCATTTATTACTTACCGTAGCTTACCTTACCCGCCTTAAATTGTTGGCTAAATTTAGTTATTTATTGCAGCCAAAACCTTCAATTTACTTGATTTCGCCCAAATCATTGCTCCTTCATAAACACCAAATAAAACCGAAGTATAAAAGAGATCACCAAGCATTGAATTACGGAAGAAAGGTAAGGCGAGGGTATAACAATGAATCAAGCCGGCAAAACTTTTAGTATACCAGGGGGAAAATTGCCAAACCGCATAATTAGTCACTAAATAAAATAAAACTGAAGCAACCAGACTGGTGGCCACTACAGTTTCTAAACTTTTATATCTTTTAATTAGGCTACCTAATAAACCAATTATGATAAAACTGCTATAAACTGCTAACATCACTTTAAAATCGTAGAAACCAATAAATAAATCGCCAATTAGCATCGTGATGACGGGTAAAACAACAGCGTAACGCCGGCCTAAGTAAACACCAGCGAATAAGGCAATTGCTGCTACCGGCGCAAAATTCCACATATGCGGCAGAAGCCGGCAACTGACTCCCAAAATAATGAGGATAGCTGAGATAATAAGTTTAGTTTTTTTGTCCATATACTTTTTTAATTTCTTAATTTTTTAATTTCTTATTATTATTGAATTTGCCCCCGAATATATTTCCATTCGACAAAATCACCATCATTCAGCTTATAGGCGCTGGCCCCAATCTCAGCATATTTATTATTGACCCAGTACTGCCAATATTTATCACCAGCAATACTGTTTTTTATGTCCCCGACTCCTTCCACAAAAACTCCGAGTTCACCGTAATCTTTGGAGCTTAATTTCAAATTATTTTCTGAGGTGACTTTTTCCAATAAAGTAAAAACTGCGGCATCTTTGGCTAAACTAACATCGTTAAATGTCCGGACTTGGCCATTGCCGAAATCAAGCATCAGACTAACAACGATTGTTTCTTTTTGGTTTTGCTCCAAAGGTTGATTAATTGCTTTATTGCCATCAGAGGGCGATAAAGCTTGCTGACCCCCAATATAGAAACCAGCAACGAAGATAGCGACGGCAATGATAATTTTAGCCAGTAGTTTCATAGTTATTAGATTAGGAATTAGTTATTAGGTATTAGGAATTAGGCTCTAGTGCGCCTAATTACTAACCACCTCTTATACAGCAATTTTACCCCAAAAACTAATCCTAAACAAGCAGCCACTAAGACAATTAAGCCGACTATTAACCACCAGGTTGGCCAGCCCAAGCTATTAATAGTAATTGGCAATTTCACCCCAGATGCTGCAGAAAAGCTTGAAGCCTCTAAGGGCCGAGCCACAATGGAAATATTAGTACTAAATAAACCCGGCGTCTTAACTCTGATTTGGACTTTCACTAGTTGGTTTGCTCCGGCATCAAGCAAAAAATCAGTTGGTGCAATTTCAATTGCCTTTTCTAAAGCATCGGGATAAATCTGATATAAGGCTGGCTGATCAGCGACATTCATCACCAAAAATTCAGTAACAGTCACTTTACCAGTTTTAACTTGTAAATCAATTCGTTTCGGCTTAACCCCTACCCCCACTGCCTGAACCGACTGTCCAATCATAAAACTTACTAAAATCAAGATCAATAACCCACCAAAATTCCTGCGATTGGCGATTGGCGATTGGCGATTGGCCATAAGCTATTGACTGGTAGCCCAAAAAATCAATTCGCCAGACTTAACACCGGAAGCCAAATAATTTCCCGGAACAGTTAAAGAAATCCCGGCAGTTTTACTTTCATTGGGCAGAAGGGTTTCGGTATAATCAGTACAAAGCTGGTCATTGATTTTAATCCCTGAAACAAAAACAACATCACCGCTAACCGCAGCACCGACGTTTAAGCCGACTGTCCCGCCATTAGTTAAATTAACAACCCGGCTGTTAGTTTGGCCCGGCGCCAAAGTGCCGAAGTTAAGCTGGGACTGATCAACTACCAAAGCAATGGCTTCACCGCCAATATTACCGCCACCACTTTGGTTAATCTCAACTTGTAAACCCACTTTTTGACTGACTGTATCACCAACAGTAATTTTTGATTTTTCACTACGAATAAATCCTGGCGTATCAATGTAAACTTGATAAAAACCATTCTGATTGATCGTTAAGGTCAGATGCCCCGAAGCATCAGCAGTCCGAACTTCTTCGTTGACTTTAATCACTGCATTAGGTAAAGGCAACCAATCAGTGCCATTGAAATATTGGGCGGCAACATTGACCACTTCACCCGGATCTATCTCAAGTGGACTGGCATTAAGTTGCGTTGGATTCCAGCCCCATTCACCATAATAGAAAAGGACTTCATCGCCGGCTGCCAAAGTATAGCTATCAGCGCCGATTGGCGGCGAAATATTATCCACGAAATAAAGCCAGCCTGACGTTCCTTGCGCTTGCTCATCATTGATTGCCCGTAGATACGGGCCGTAACTTTCTTGAGTGATTGTATAAGTATAACCGCAGATGGCTGCAGCGTTTTTCACTAAATCTAAAGCGTTAGTACCAGCCACTTGGGTATCACAAATAGTGCTGGTGCTACCCTCAAGTCGAAGATGATAAGTACCCAGGTTTGAACCGTTTTGATAATAGCCAACCGGATAAGTTTTATTACTTAAAGCAATAACCGCAAAAGCCGTCATCGCCTTATTATTCCACTCCGAAGTGCCTTCCGTAACCCACCAAAAACCGCCATCTCCATCCTGCAAAGATTGTAAATGAGTAACTGGATTTTTTCCATTCTGATTCCAACTGTTGGGATTAACCCCCGCTTTAATCAGGGCGGAAATCACCCAGGAATCTGACCCAGCATCAGAATCACTTCCCACCTCATACCCAATTCCCCCGTCAGCATTTTGGGCGGATTGAATATAGGCTAAAGCCCCAGTAATTACCACATCACTGTTGCTAACTCCAGCTTCAACTAAAGCCATGATCGCCGCGGCCGTGTCATTGGTATCGCTGCCAGCACCAACCGAATAGCTCCAGCCGCCATCAACATTTTGATGAGCTAACAAAAAATTCTTCGCCGCACTGGCTTCTGGTGAGTTAACTTCACCCACTGAAGCTAGGGCTAGAATCGACCAGGCATCATCATTCAGTAAATTTTTGTCTCCCATTTGGTTATCACTAAAATACGTTTTCAGTTTAGCTACATAATCAATGGTGCCAAAAGTTTTGGGGTTTTCCCCAACTGCGGCCAAAGCTAAGATAGTTTTGGCGTAATCCGTGGCTAAATTACCGGAAACACTATGCAAGTAGCCAACTGGAATACTGGTTTCACCGGCTGCTTTTAAAGCCAAAGTGATCCACGGATCATCAACTTGGCTTTTCAGATAAGTTACTGCTTCTGGGACTCCAGCCGATACAAAAGCCGGCTGAAAGATGAATGCTAGCATCAGCAAACTAACCCAGAAATTTTTGATTTTTGTCCTCATAAACAAAAAATCTCCCGCCTCGAGGGGGAGTGGTTACTTCATTCGTTCTCTTAGAAAACGAAAGGTCACCGACTCTTGATCTCGAAGAGTTTAGTGATTTAATAGAGCCATAATTTTCTCGACCTGGCTTACCCCGATTTTATATTGGGGATTACAGTTGCGGATCAGCGGAGGATTCACACCTCGCTTCGGAAAATTAAAGCTGTTTGTCAAAGTATTATCATTGTAGATTGTCTAATTTTCAGTGTCAAGTAAATTTTGTGGATAACTTAATTTTTGGTCTAATTTTTAATTTTGAATTTTAAATTTTGAATGAATTTTTAATAATTTAATATTCTAATATTCAAAATTGAATTGAAATTCGAAATTAAAAATTAAAAATTTTTGCTAATCTTCAATTCCTTTCCTCGCTTTTAACCCTTGTCTATACGGGTGCTTAATCTCTCTCATTTCCGTCACATAGTCAGCCAGCTTAATTACTTCTTTTGGCGCTCGGCGGCCAGTCAATACTAACTCAACATTTTTTGGCTTATTTCTAATTAGCTTAATAATATCAGCTATGTAAATCAGCTTAAAAAAGCTCGCTAAAAAAATCTCGTCCAAAATGACTAGATCAAACTTTTGGCCGGCTATTACCTTTTTGCTCCAACCAAGCGCCTTTTTGGCTAAAATTTTGTCTTTAGCCGTGCCTTTTTGGTAGATGTAGCTTTCCTGGCCAAAGCGCTTAACTGTGACTTGTGGCAGCCTCTTTAAGCTGTTTAACTCACTATACTGCTGGGCTTTCAGGAATTGGACAATATAAACCTTATGGCCGGCGCCACTGGCTCGCAAAGCCAAACCAAAGGCCGCCGTGGTTTTGCCCTTACCATCGCCAGTATAAATATGGATTTTACCTAAATTATTTTTCATAACCATATTATAGACCAATCCACCTATAAAAAACAAACCCCCGCCTAGGAGGGATCTGTTTTAAATTATTTAAACTGATTTTATTAACCGCAATGGGAATAGCCGCAAGACCGACATTTTAAGCAACCCTCAGAAATTTCCAAAAGACTGCCGCACTCCGGACATTCCGGCGCCGTGCCATAGTCAGCAATTTCGCGCTTGAGGTCCAGGCCATTGCCATTATGGCTTGGAGTAGCCGGAACGACAGCAGACCGCGCCATGGCTTCTTTGGTCACCTGGCTGCCGTTATGAAATTCTAAGCCCAATTTTGGCTGTTCCCGGGTGACATGGCGCTCTAAAGTTTGGGCAATGGCATCAGGCAAAGATAGAATCATGCCATTTTCTCCCCAAGACGGCATTGGCCCCCGGATGCCTTTTATTTGTTTGATTACTTCTTCAGGCGGAATCCCGGCCCGGAAGGCTAAAGACAGCAGCCGGCAGACCGCTTCTGATTTCGCCGAGAAGAAGCCGCCAGCCTTACCAATAGTTGCAAAAACTTCAAAGGGATGGCCTTCTTCGTCATCATTAATCGTCACATATAAATCGCCATAAGAAGTTTTTTGTTTATAAGTCGTGCCTTTCATGGCTGCTGGCCTTTCTCGTTTATAAAAAGGTACGGCTGGCACTTCCACGGCTGCTTCTTTGGGCTTACTGGATGATTTCCCGGTTGTTAAAACTTGAACTTCCCGGCTGCCATCCCGATAAATTGTAACTCCCTTACAGCCGGTTTCGTAAGCTAAAAGATAAGCTTTGGCCACGTCATCCTTAGTAGCACTATTTGGGAAATTAATAGTTTTTGATACAGCATTATCAACGTATTTTTGAAAAGCCGCTTGCATCCGAATATGCCATTCCGGCGGGATGTCATGAGCGGTGACAAAAATTTTCTTGATTTCATTGGGTATTTCTTCAAAATCTTTGACTGACCCGGCTTCAGAAACTTTTTCGATCAATTCCTTGGAATAAAAATCTTTCTCCTTGGCAATTTTTTCAAAATCAGGATTCACTTCCACCAATTCAACCCAATCATCACCTTTTTTGCCGATATGAGACCGCCGAACATAGGCCAAGGCGTAAAGCGGTTCAATGCCGGAAGAACAAGAAGCAATGACACTTAAGGTGCCGGTGGGCGCAATAGTTGTCCTGGTGGCATTACGAATCCCTTCGCTATCCGGTGCATCATAAATACTACCTTCAAAATTAGGAAAAACGCCCTTTTCTTTAGCTAAAGCAATTGAAGCCTCATCAGAACGATCTTTAATAAATTTCATCACTTTATCGGCTAAATCAATGGCTTCTTGGGAATTATAGGCAATTCCCAGCCGAACAAGCATGTCCGCAAATCCCATTATGCCCAAGCCAATCTTCCGATTACTCAAGGTCATTTTGGCGATTTCTTTTAGGGGATAATGGTTCATATCAATGACATCGTCCAAAAAGCGGGTTGCAACTTTGACGACTTCACCGAGGCGTTCAAAATCGATTTTGCCCTCTTGAACAAATTGCGCTAAATTGATTGAACCCAAATTACAAGATTCATGGGGTAGGAGTGGCTGCTCACCACAAGGATTGGTACTTTCAATCTGACCGATATGCGGGGTGGGATTAAATTTATTAATCCGATCAATAAAAATCACACCCGGATCGCCATTTTGCCAAGCATGTTGGACAATTTTATCCCAGACTTCCTTGGCCTTCAATTTTTTTGTTACTTTATTATCATGCGGGTTAACTAATTCATATTCCTCATCTTTTTCTAAAGCGGCCATGAAACTATCGGTAACGGCCACCGAAATATTAAAATTATTCAACTTATTGCTATCTTCTTTGGCCGTAATAAACTCTAAAATATCCGGATGATCAATGCGTAAAATTCCCATGTTGGCACCACGCCGCGTGCCCCCTTGTTTAATCGTTTCGGTTGCGGCATCAAAAACCGTCATGAAAGAAATCGGTCCGGAAGCCAAACCACTAGTTGAATAAACCGGATCTTTGGCTGGCCGCAGGCGCGAAAAGGAAAAACCCGTGCCACCGCCTGACTTATGAATTAAGGCAGTATTTTTTACCGCTTCAAAAATTTGTTCCATTGAGTCCCCAACTGGTAAAACAAAACAAGCAGAAAGCTGACCTAGCTTTGTCCCGGCTCCGGAAAAAGTCGGGCTGTTAGGCAAAAATTCCAAATTAACCATGATTTCTAAAAATGCCCGTTCCAGTTCCTCTTTTTTTTCTTTATCGAGATTATATTTGTCTTCGGCTTTAACAATAAAACTCGCTACCCGCTTAAACATCTCCATTGGTTTTTCGATTACCTTGCCTTTATCATCTTTACGCAAATAACGGCTCTCTAAAACCTGAAGAGCATTTTTAGTTAACTTCAATTTTGGTTCGCCGACGCCAAAAATCATAAATATTTGATTCTAATAAAAGTGACCAAAAAAATAAGACAATTTTTGCCTTATTAAAATTTTTAAACCACCTCACTTTTATTTTTCTTTTGATTTTTTCTTTTGAGTATTTCTATTTTACTCCCTAACGACAACTTTGTCTACTAATTATCGACAAAACTAACAAAATAGGCATTATTTCATCTTCTTTCTGATGAAGGCGGGAATTTCCAGTTCTTCCTCTTCGGCTGATTTTTCTGATTCTCTATTAAAAATTTTTTTCGCGGTAACTCGTTTGGGCACTCGCTTCAAATCTCTGGCCTGTTCAGATTGATTTTCACCAGTGACAAAATCAGTTGGCGTATAAGCTGTTTCCACTTGGCCAAAAACCCTACTGGCTGAAGCATTTTTGTTTTCCCGTTCACTAAAACCAGTAGCAATCACTGTTACCTTTACTTCATCTTTAAGGTCTTGATCAATGACAGCGCCAAAAATAATTTTAGCACCGGGATCAGCTGATTGGGTGATAATTTTAGCGGCTTCGTTAACCTCATGCATACCTAAATCCGGACCACCAACCACGGTGAAAAGAATTCCTTTAGCACCTTCAATCGAAAGTTCGAGTAAGGGACTGGCAATTGCGGCCCGGGCGGCTTCAATCGCCCGACTGTCACCGCTACCCTGACCAATTCCCATCAAAGCCGAGCCAGTATCTCTCATAATCGTCCGGACATCGGCAAAATCAACATTAATTAAACCCGGCACGGTAATTAATTCAGCAATGCCCTGAACACCTTGTTTTAAAACATCGTCACAAATTCTAAAAGCTTCCAAAAGTGAAGTCTTTTTATCAATGATTTGCAAAAGACGATCGTTAGGAATAGTAACGATCGCATCAACTTTATCTTTTAAATTATTAAAACCCCGATCGGCAATCTCCCGTCTTTGAGCACCTTCAAAAGAAAAAGGTTTAGTCACTACAGCCACAGTTAAAGCACCCGCCTCTTTGGCCATATTAGCAATAATCGGTGCGGCCCCGCTTCCTGTCCCACCCCCTAAGCCACAAGTTACAAATACCATATCAGCATCTTTAATTAAATCCCGAATTTCATTTTGACTTTCTTCAGCCGCCTTCTGACCCAATTCCGGATCCATTCCCGCTCCTAAACCTCGGGTGGTCATTTTGCCAATATGCAATTTAGAATTAGCCTGGGAATGATGCAGGGCTTGAACATCAGTATTAACGGCTAAAAAATCGACCCCTTTAATCCGAGCATTAACCATACGGTTAACAGCTGAACCGCCGGAACCGCCAACACCAATGACTTTAATTTTAGCAAAAGTCTCGATTTCTGGTTTAATTTCTGCCATAGTATTTAAACTGGGAACTTTGAGCTAGAAACTTTGAACTTTCTTAACAGTTCATTGTCCCAAGTTCATAGCTCTAAGTTATTTACGGAATTACTTTCTTAAACCACTTTCTCGCTTGATTAGTTAAACCTTTAAAATTAGGTAAATAATTCAATAAGTGACCAAAGCCACTTCCACCCCGCTGATTTTCGATTTGGCTCCCCCAAATTACTAAACCAATTGCTGTGGAAAAAGCCGGATCATTAACTTTGTCGATCGCACTGGTAATGTTTAAGGGTCGACCCAAAGTGGCGGGTAGGCGCAACTGCTTTTTGGCTGCCTCAACTAGGCCAGCCAATTTAGCACCACCGCCAGTTAAAATTACTCCTGCCGGTAGTTTACCACTTCTATCAACCTTTTTCAACTCAGCATCAATCTTATCCAGAATTTCTTCCACCCTAGCCTCGGTAATTTCGGCGATATACTTTTTAGAAATAAAATTGCTCTCTTTACCTTCTAATTCGCCAATATCAATTTCATCGCGTTTATTAATTCCATTAGCCAAAGCAGAACCATATTCCAATTTAATCTTTTCCGCTGCGTCAATTGAAATCCGCAGACCAATGGCAATATCTGAAGTAATATGATCAGAGCCAACTGGCATTACCGCCGTATGCAAAATATCACCTTCTTCAAAAACCGCCAGGCTGGTGGTTGAACCACCAATATTAATCACAGCGACCCCCAATTCTTTTTGCCGACTGGTTAAAACCGCCTCCGAAGTCGCTAAAATCGACAAAACTAGATCTTCAATATTGATTCCGGGCCGATAAACTGCCTTGGTTAAATTTTTTATTTGCGAACTCAATCCTTGGATAATTTGGGTCTCAACTTCTAAACGGACGCCAGTCATGCCTAAAGGGTCCTTAATCCCGACTTGGCCATCAACCGTGAACCCTTTGGGGATAACATGCAAAATTTCATAATTTAAGGGAGTCGCGACTGTCCGGGCGGCTTCAATTGAGCGCTCAACATCATCTTCGGAGATTTCACCATCCGACCGCGCCACCGCTACTACTCCTTGGCTCTCTTGAGAAATGATATGCCCACCCGAAATTCCCACCCAAGCCCTTTCGATTGGTACACCAACCATCCGTTCAGCCTTCTCTAGACAAGCGGAAATTGAAGAAACAGCATCTTCAATACTACTAATTATACCTTTACTAATTCCTTCGGCCGGCACTTCAGCTGCCCCGATAATATGAATTTTTCCCTCTTCACCAACACTTTGACCAACAGCCAATCGAATAGCAGTTGAACCGATATCAAGTCCGGCAATTATTTCTTTTTCCGCCATAAAATTAATTTAGTAATTTAATCGGATATATATAATATTTTAGCATAAAAACCAGTCTTTAGACAAACCTGCTTACCTGAGTGATAACCCCAAAATCTTCCGTTCTAAACGTTGCATTTTAGCCCTATCCCGAGCTTTTTGATGATCATAGCCTAAAAGATGCAAAAAACCATGAATTAGAAGCATTTCTAGCTCCTGATTAACCGAATGACCAAACTTTTTGGCCTGTCTTTTGGCCTGGGGATAACAAATGATAATTTCCCCCAAATAACGACTACTGGACACACCAAATTTGGTTCGGCTATCCTTTTCGCTAAAGCTTAGAACATCGGTTACTCTATTTTCCCCGCGATAAATTCGATTCAGCTTTTTCATTGCCCCCTCACCAACCAAAGCCAGGGAAATTTCCCAATGATCGCTTGATTTTAATGTTTGCTTAATCTTTTTTAACCTTAAGCGCCAAAACCGCAAAGGAATCTTTTTGCCTGATTGTTGGTTGACCGCGAAACTGATCATAGTCTAATAGTCTAAGGAACTAAGTTGAAACTTTTAACCATCACTTGAAAAGTGAGGATGAAATTAGTCATTGTATAATTACCAACATTATAATGCAGTAAAAATATTTTACTTGGGTTGGCTGCCGACATTAAATAGTAACTTTGATTATCGAGCGTACGGTAACCAGCAATACCATTAATTTTAACTGCTGTCAGTTGGCCAAGACTAGATTGTGAAAATTGCTCCCGGTACCAATCAGCCAAAGATAAATTTTGGTCCTTATCCAGCACCAACACTTCAACAAATTCACCGGTAGTAGAAACAAATAAGACTTCGGTTTTCCCGCTGTTACTTTCCTGAACCCGCCAATTCTTTGGATAGATAATTGAATAAAAAGAATTATTATAAGTAGAAAATAAACCTGAATCAACTAACGAAACTGCCGGTCGGGTCGGATCATAACCATTAAGTAACTCGGCACCATCGGTATAAGTATCCGAATCACTATCGCTTATTTCTGGATTAGTACCATAGAGACTTTCCTCGGCCAAAGTTAAATTATCACGGTCAGTATCAGCAGCTATTGGCAAGGGTTGTGAAGCATTCGTATTAGTATTTGTATTAGTATTAACATTAAGATTAGTGTTGACGTTAACGTTAGTATTAAGGTTTACATTGGTATTGGTATTAGTATTTGTATTGACGTTAACGTTAGTATTAAGGTTTACATTGGTATTGGTATTAGTATTTGTATTTACATTTTGGTTCAAATTAGTATTAGTGTTAACTGGCTGATTGGTATTAATTACAGGTGCTGGCGCTTGGTTCTGGCTTAAATTCTGATTAAGATAAATCGCAACACCAATTAAACCACCAATCAATAAAATACCAACAATGATAATAATAATTAAGCCAGAATGTTTCTTTTTTGGCTGAATATAAAAACGTTGTGGCATAACATGGATTTGTTGATCTAATCTAGAATTAACCTCCGGGGGTAAATTGGCTACCTCCTTAGATTTTTTTTCTGATTTTTGTTTTCGAATTCCAAACATAAATAAATATAATGCTAACAAATGCGAATTTATACGAATGTTGCGAATAGCATTAGTATCATTCGCATGCCATTAGCATTTATTGATATCGGGTTTATTCAATCTTTAATAAACGGCCAGGACCTTTAGGATCATAACCTGATCTGACTTCGGCACCATCAGTATAAGTGTCGCCATCAGTATCAGCATTATTCGGATCAGTTTTAAAAACTTTAACTTCATCACGATCGGTTAAACCATCTTTGTCGGTATCAACTTCGTTAGGATCAGTGCCATACATACTTTCTTCATTGTCAGTTAAACCGTCACGATCGGAATCAACAGGTTGTTGGGGCGTTTGATTAGTATTAATGTTCTGATTGACAACCCCTTGATTAACCGCATTGTTCTGATTGGTATTAACTTGGCCCGTTTGATTGGTATTTAAAACTTTTTGGCCATTTGGTCGAACCACAAAAACCTGATAAGCATACCAGCCCGCCACAGCTAAAACAGCAATCAAAATAATTACCACAATCACGCCAATAAAAGCCTTTTGGTGCTGTTTAAAAAATGGCTCCTTAGTGATCGGTTTAGGCGGGGGGGTGAGGGCAGGGGGCACTGAAGCTTTAACCACTGGTCGGGCCGGGCCTTTAACAACGGCTTCAGATCGGTCTAATCCTTCCAAAATATCCTCTGGTTCTTTGGGTAAATTTTGGGGTGGCTGAGCTTGGGGTGTTTGTCCCCCACTTAACGGCTGACCGTAAGCATCGGAATTGTTATTAGTTGATTTTTTTTCAAACATAGGTTTTTAATTTATATTTAATTATATCTAATTAACGATTGTATTCAAAGCGACAATAAATATGACTGCTTTCATAAGAAGGTCCGGGACTGACAAAACGAGAATGGGCACCCCAAATTGACCAAGGCATTCGCGTTCCCGCTGGCGTAGTCTGAGAATATTTACTGACATAAATCCGGGTATCAATTAAAGTTGAGGAGTTAGCGTTGATACTTTGGCAGAGCGGAAAAGTATCTTGGTAGCAAGAGCTATTGGCATAAGTCCAGCTGGAATAATCATAACTAATCTTTTTCCAGTCGTCACCTTGCGCGTCAGCAGGCGGATAATTAGGATTAGAGGTTTCAACGCAAGTCCCACCCGGGCAATCAGAGGCCCCATTGGGACAAAGGTTACCTTCATTACTGCCACCCACACAGCGCTCACCGGTATCTTTAACATAACATTTTAAAGGCATATATGATTGATAGGCTGGGGAAGCTGGATCAGTGGCACTTAGACGATAGGTTCTTAAAACCGGGTTAACTCCGCCCATCAGAGTACATAAGCCAGTATCATTGTAATTGGCAATTGCTCCTCTTAAAGCGCGATTGCGAATAACTGTCGGGGTGGTTTGTTCTTCATCATAAGCTTCCAGAGCGATCACATTCATTCCACTAACTAAATAATTACTAACATTAAAGTAAGCCCCCGTGACACTTGGATTAACACTATTAGTCGGCGTCAGAGGCACTGCCCGCGGATTAGCAGCAAAATCTACGCAAGTACCGCCCAAACAATCAGAATCAATATCACATTCCTTGCCATCTTTACCGCCACCATTGCAAATCTTGTATTTTGGTAAAAACAAATTACCTGTCATCATTTTACCATTGATATAAATATTCATATAATCTTCTGCACCAAAAACTAACAGACAGCTATTGGCACTGGTACAATTATTACCAGCACCAGATGCGCCACCCTGGCAGGTATCATAAGTGACGCTGCTATTATACCGGCAAATCCAACCATTAGTCTTAGTACCGGTCCGACTGACACCACTGTTACAACCAACCGCACAAAGACCATCACCGTCAGCACCTTTAGCCGGATCATCATTATCCGGATCATAAGGGCAAACATCATTCTCATCACAGACCCCGTCTAAATCCGCGTCATCACAAGTAGCACAAATTGGCGGATTTGGGGTTGAGCCCTGGCAACTATAGCCAACCTCACAGCACTGATTACTACCATTACAATCAATATTATTATAAATATATTGGCAATCCAAAGTGGCCGGATTACATTCGCTGCAGACAGCCGAGCAGCGATCATTGGCCGGTGAAACTGGCACCCCGCATTGATAAACAACGGGATTAGACCCACTCCCCTTGCAGACGCCACATTCCGTGCTAGTTAAACAAGAATCAGGGGTTTTGGTTTGGCAATCATAATTATTGCCACTCGGCGTGCATTGGCCGCAAGCGCCACACCAATTAGCCAGATAGGCGGGATTGGTTGAACCATCTAGGCAAGTCGGACTGGTGCGATCACAATAACGGCAGGTATAAGTATCACCCACATCGCAATCCCGATAAAGGCAATCACCGCCATAAGCAGTACAATGACCGGCATTTAAACAACAAGTAAAACCACCCGGACCTGACTTGCCAGTACAGTCAGAATCAGCACAATCAGTGGAAGTATCGCAATCATTATTATCACTATCATTACAAGTCAGTTCGGTACCGACTTCATAAACATTACCATGAGCTGTTGCCCAGCTCGTATAAGTGGTAGTGGTACAACCTTGCCAAGCCCCGCGGCCGCCGCCAATATCCGCACAAGTCTCGCGGGCGCCACTGCAAACTCCTTGGGTTAAGGAACAAGGCCTCGTATCAACGCCAGCCACACATTGACCACAGTCAAGCGAACAATTAGTTGGCGTTTCGCTTGGAGTTTCACAAACACCATTACCACAAACCGGCGAGCAATCATTGTCGGTTAAGGCATTACAACTAACCGGACAGCAGCTATCACTATTAGTACAAGTAGTTATTGTTGTATAAGAACAGACAGCATTACATTGAGAAGGGTTGCTACAACTGTCAATGGTACAACTATTGCTGTCATTACAATCGCCAGTTGCATCACAAGCGGGCGGCTGGCAGACGCCGCTGCAACAAAGTTCAGTACCACAGCCGCAGTCAGCCGGACAACTGGCAGTATCACAAGTTTCCCCGCCTTCACAAGCACCGTCACCGCAATTAGATTCGTCGTTATCAGTTAAATTGGTGCAGCCGGAGTCAGCTAGATCTCTTTGACTATCACCATCATTATCCGTACCATCATCACACTGAACCGCTGGGTTAAGTTCGCTAGTATCGCTACCACTGCTGCAACCCGGGTCAGCCGGAAAATCAGTTTGGCCATCAGAATCATCATCAAGGCCATTATTACAGGCTGTGGCCGCCCCGCAATCCGAAGCACAACTCAATGGCGTTTCCCCGCCTTCACAAGCACCGTCACCGCAATTCGATTCATCCGTGTCAATTGAATCGGCGCAGCCGGAATCAGCTAAATCTCTTTGGCCATCGCCATCATTATCAAGACCATCATCACATTCAATTGCTGAGTTAAGCTCGCTATTATCATTAGAATTACTACACCCTGGGTCAGCCGGATAGTCAATTTGACCATCCGAATCATCATCAAGGCCATTATTACAAGCGGTAACCGCACCACAATCAGTCGCACAAGAAGCTGAAGTCTCACTACCTTCACAAACCCCGTCGCCGCAATTAGATTCATCAATATCGGTTAAGCTAGTACAACCAATATCAGCTAGATCAACTCGGCTATCACTATCATTATCAATATTATCATCACATTCAATTGCCAAGTTAAGCTCGCTACTATCACTGGCGCTACTACAACCTGGGTCGGACGGAAAATCAACTCGGCCATCGCCATCATCATCGCTACTATTATTACATTGGTTAATTGGTGTCACTGTCACACAACTGCCGCTTTGACAGATATCAGGCGCTAGACATTGAAACGGACCAAGATCATCAGCCACCGATTCATGAGCATTAACGCACACACCACCGGCCCCATCCGCGCAGGCCTGGCAAGCCTGGCTGCATTCAGCTTCCAGCCCAAAATCAGTATCGCCCGCCCCAGCGGGGTTGGGGGTCCGATTAATACAGCTGCCACCAAAACAATAAGTACACTCCCCTTCACAATGATTACCTTCCTGACTATTAGGCTGGGCACCACACTGTTTAGTTGGCTGACAACGCTGGCAAGGATTACAGTAATTATCATTGCCATGGCCAGGGGTAGGACCTTCCCAGCAACAAGTTATCCCGCCTGGTCCCAATTTCCCGGCACAAGTGAAATCCGCACAATCAGCAAAGCCGTTGCCATCTTCATCACCACTGATATTACAAATTTCCTGGACACAGTTAGAAGCACCCAAGCAATCTGTTGTATCATTGCAATCAACTAAACCATCGCAGTCATTATCAAAACCGTCATCACAAGTTAATTCCTTGGGATTATTACTGACTGAATCAAATTCAAAATATGCACTATGGTTAGTGTAAACCTCATTGTTACAAGCTGGATAAGTACCGTCAGCTAAACGGTTAACTCGAGAGCCAATGCAAACCCCGCTCTGCAAAGGACAGGGGTGGCTGGCACTAGGAACACACTGACAGTCAGGGTCAAAGCCATCAGTTAAACCATCACAATCATTATCCTTGCCGTCGCTGGAACTAAATTCAATAAATTCAAAAAAAGGTCGGCTATAATAAGTAGCCATGCTGCAATCAACGAATTGGCCACTGGATGGGCACTGCTCTTGCAACCCAGTACACTCCCCTTCATTGCGAAGGCAGGACATCGGCGTACCGGGGGTACAAGAAGCAGCATAAATATTAAAAACGGCAACAACTAAACCAAAAAATATTATTACTAGGCTAAAAATTAAATAGTTTTTCCGAAAAAACTTCATAAATTTAAATAATATTTTCGCTCTATCTATGGTGAACAATTAAAATCACAATCACAACTGTTAGCACAGCTGCCACAACTGGTACCAAGCGATGGGCAAGTTTCGGTACAAGGAGTAAAAGCTTGGTTACATCTAACACACCGCCGGGTCAAATAATAAGCGCTAGACTGCATTCCCACACCATCTTGATTTAAAACATAAAAAACTTCCCAGCGGCCATTAGTGATTCTGTCTGTAGCACTTTCCGGCCAAGGATCAGGCGTCACCCGCCGCACCCTCTGATTGCTGGCATCCCACTTAACTTGAAAATACTGTCCGGAATGAGCAACGGATTTAATGGCCACCAATGAACCAGGCTGGATACCAGCTTTAGCAGTGGAAGCATCTTGTAAAACTTCAAACTGTAAAGTTTGTTCTGATCCACCAAGGCGGAACCGATGATATGAATCCTCAGCATCCGTATTAAAGCCCCAGCCAGAGAACTTAAAATTCGAGCTTGAAGGTAATATACTACCCGTACCACCAGCGGTACCAGTTATTGTAAATTGGATTGCATTAGTAAGAGAAGTTACACCTTTAGCATAGGTTATACCGCCCTCAACATCTCCACCAATGTATTGATTCCCGCCTTCGGGTATATCACAGCTAAGAGTATGACTAGCCGTAACCAAAGTCACCACGTCGCCGTCTTTAATTGGACAGGCATATTCCGGTGTATTAATAGTCTCTGTACCCAAACAGCAGCCGTCATTAGAAGAATTCTGGCAGCCAGAATAGGTTTTTGTCGTATTCGGGCAGCCGGTTTTGGTACAAGTCACAGCGATATCACCATCAGTGCAGTTACTGCTGCAAGGCGGCTGAGAAGGGCAAGTCCAAGTGCCGTCATTAATATTGTCACAATTCACCTCTAATCTACAAACATCTGCTCCAGCCTGACTTTTGCAGGTAAAACCGGTGCCGGCATTGGCACAGTCGACAGAAACACCTGACGGTGGCGTAGCCGTTTGATGAATTTCCGTCTGAGGACTACCAAGACACTGCCATTCCCGCAAATCAGTAGCAGAGGCACAAGTATCAACACAACTATAAAGTTTGTAACCACTAACCGTATCTTGATCGCGTAAGCTGCAATCAGCATCAGTGATGGTGGCGCCACCAGGCGGCCGCACCAAGACTTCACCGCCGGCCTTCAAATCATCAGCTGATTCATCAAACATCTGATCAGAATCATAACAATAATATACAGTCGAATTGCAGCAGCTGAAACAATCTCTATCCAGGCAGTCTATGTAATTGTCACCGTCATTATCAGTACGATCGTCACAGTTACCCATAGGAGGAGGATTACAACTCTCAGCAGAACAGTCTGCCGAACAAGTGCTTGTATTTTCGCCCGGATCACAAGTACCATTACCGCAAAAACAATCACTATGACAATTGGCAGTTGTTTCGCCCGGATCACAAGTACCATCGCCGTCACAGACCGAGGAACAATCAGTTGAGCAGCTGGCTGCAGTTTCACCGGTATCACAAGTATCATTGCCGCAAAAACAATCATGAGAGCAATTGGACGTGCTTTCTCCGGAATCGCAAGTATTATTGTTATTACAAGTTGTTGGACTGACTGAACAATCAGGATAATTTTCTGGACCGACTAAAGGATTAGTGTCATCACAGTCCGGCCCATTGCAGAAAGAATTCAAATAACCATCACTATCGGCATCACATGACGGGCAGTAAGCCAAAAGAACATTACTAATCTGTAAATTATCGACATAAGCTGACAAACTATTGACTTTCCAAACCCGGGCAGCCGGATCAACACAAAGGTTGTCAGGCAAAGTTAGACTCTGACCAGCAAAAATTGCTTCTCCGCTATCATCATATAATTGGTTGAAATCGCTTTCAGCGCCAGTGCCAACCTGGGCCTTAAAGCTACCAGTGATTCGACTGATAATACTTTCGCTGATATCAGTGTATAAAGTGCCAATATTAGTGTTAGAAAAACAATAACCATTAGCCGTACCGCAAGCAATAGTACCATTATTGGACGACCAACTGTTCATGTCGTTGATATTAATATCATAACCAAAAGCAGCAGTATATATCTTGATCCCATAAATCTCCTTAGCGTTACTGGCCGCCCCACTGACGTCACCAGATGTCGGATTTCCGTCACTCATCAAAATCATAATTTTTTCATCAGCGCCAGAACTGTTAAGTAAATCAGTGGCCGTATTAATTCCTTCGGCAGTATAAGTACCACCAATCGTCAGGTAGCCATCAATTATTGGCTTGAGGACTGAATCAAACTGATCAACATAGCAAAAAGAAGAGCTACTCTCACAACTGCCACTAACATTATCTTCGGCATCGTTACTAAAAGTAACTAAACCAATTTTAATTTTATCTTCAGCTTCAGCAATCTTAAAACTATCAATCACTGTTTTTAAGGCCGGCTTAAGTTCTGGAATCGGCTCCACATTATTACATTTAGTATAATCATCACAATCTTCCACTATGCAAAGCGCCGGCGGTTCACCAGTCCAACAGCCTGGAAGAAGACCCCAACAATGGTTACAATCTATACCGGGATCATTCATACTGGTTGATAAATCAGTCACCAAAACCACAGCTACAGAATTAAGCGGCTCCCCACCGGTAATCCGAGCATCAAAAGATATCCCTTGACTGGCACTGCACTCCGGCACACCTAAACTAACTTGACCAACATCAGAGAAAGTGGCGGTTTTCTGATCCGCAGAGATATCAATATCACCGGCCGGATTAGGACTACTAAAATTGGCTTGCGCCGTCTGCCAGCCGCCGTTTTCACATGGACCACTAATATTACATTCACAGACGCTAAGAGCATTTTTGGTACAACCTAAGGCACAACTGCAGTCATCATTACATCTTGGCCCATCGCAGGCTTCACCCTCCTCCCACTGAACTATATTATCACCGCATTCACCAGCTCCTTTGGTTCTTTGGGTTCGGCAGTTGTCACACCATTTACATTCTTCCTCGGAACTATAATCGGGAACACAAGCCACGTTATTATTAGTTGTACATTCCCAGCTTTGCCCAGCAGGTGTGAAAGGTAGGGTTTGCCGGCCGTCACTGCAATCGCAAACTTCACCGCGGAACGAATCAATAATGCCGTCCCCGCAATCCGGGTCATTATATAAATCACCTTTACTGTCACAAATCGAACCTAAGGAATCTAAGTCAAAATCAACTTGAGAATTTAAATGCTGAGCACCAGTCACATCCAGCCAAGAACTGACTACCGGATTGGCACAATTAATTTCCACGCCGAATTGATCATGACAAGTTGGCCCGTATGGCCCGCCCGGACAATTATCTAAATCACTAAACTTATTATTAGCTGGATCGGCCGTAGTGAAATTATAGAATTGATTACTGGGTGACTGGCAGGCTTGGAAGTGTCGCTCATAGGTTGAGAAGCTGGCCTGGTTCACGCTTTGCGGATCGAAATCATGAGTATAAAAGGTGTAATCACCTAAACCATCACGGTCAAAATCAAGGCAGGTGTCACAAATATAGCCGTACTGATCATTGTCAAAATTTTCCTGCAACGGATTATAACAAGGTTGAGTCCCTTCAACGTCAACAGAAATTAAATCTTGCAGTCGATCGTAAGAAGCATTAATGTCACGACCACCGTAACAATAAGTACAGTTAGTGTAATCATCACAATTATCGCAAGTAGCATTATTACTTGACCAACTGTCCATTGCATCCCTTAATGCAGCCAAGTCTGTGTAAGCGATTGAATAAACCTTAATCTGATCATTATCTTTAGCAGTTGTAAAATTAGCTATTGGATCTATTGGGCTACCCACACTTGGCACACCATCGCTCATGATAATAACAATTTTATTTTGCCCAACTACGGAATTAAGTAAATTGCGGGCCAAAGCTATTGCCGCATTAGTATTAGTACCGGTAGGAGATGAAGTATAATTTTCAATAATATTAGTTTTCATTTCATTACTTTTGTCCGAGCGACAGAAACCACTACTGCATAAGCTAAGGGTATCATTCACTGCAGTGCCAGAATAGCCGATTAAGGCAATAGAAACAGACAACGAAGGCGAAGCTGCTTCTAAACCAAATAAACGATCAACTGTATCTTTTAAAGCCGGCTTCATTTGATTTAATCTGCTTTCGGCCGGTAAAGAGCAGGTGGCAGGCTGAATAGTACAAGGTCCAGAGTCACAACTATCATCCGTACACCAATCCATACTAATAGAAAGATCAGTTAAAAACACAATATAAGCATCGGTTAAAGCCACGTCGCCAAAACAAGTAGCCGTGGCTTTACAATTATCTTCCAGACACCAAGGTTCGGTTGCACCAACATCGATATCCCAGTAGCCATCCCCATCAACATCAGTACAAGGATCGCAAACATCACCAATACCATCGCCATCATTATCAATCTGAGCAGTATTGCAAGCCCCGTTAATGGGATCGCTGCAGTTGGCCACCTGCCGACAAATGTCTATTTCATTGCAAACTCCGTCTGAATCGCTATCACCCGAACAATTGGGATCACAGGCATTACCCAGACTATCACCATCAGTATTCCTTTGGTCAGGATTATAGCAAGCCGCCGGATTGGTCGGACAATCAACTGCTGGCCGGCAATTATCGGTTGTACCGTAATCGCAGATGCCGTCAGAATCAACATCACCGGTACAGTAACCACCGCCAATACATTTATTGCCAACACTGCATTCCGAATCGACAAAACAAGTCTTAACCAAATCGTCTGGCACGTCAATTATATTATTAAGATTAGTATCACAATATTTAGTAGTGCAGGTTAAATCATTTTCACAAATAGTATTTGGATTGCTTGGATCAGTCGCCCAAGCTGAGCCCCAACAATGGGCTTCAGTACATTCAACTGATGCCACCCCACCGCCAACCGTGGACAAATGGGTTTCAAAATTCAATTTATTACAACTGCAATAACCGCCGTCGCATTCGGCATTGTCATAACAAAGATGATCATTATTAGTCCCACCAATACAACGAGACGCCCCGCCTTTCGTTGATTCTAAAGGTAACTGATAAAGATAAGGGAAAGCCGCTGTCGGCCGCGAGCGCCAAGTGCCAATATCACCATATTCAAAATAAGTATAAAGTTCATAACTTATGCCCTTTTCTGCCGCCCGGTAAGCATAGGCCCGGGTGCTGGTCGGGCAGCTAAATTCAACCGTGACGTCATTCCAGCAGGTTTCTTCTTGGTCTGGATCAAGCGCCGGACAACCAAGGAATCGATTAACCGGGTCAGTCGGTAAACTGCCGCCTAATGCTGAGCCAAAGGTTTGCTGCCAAGAAGGCCAAACCGAAAAAGTCGTACTGGCAACATAAGTGCCGGCCCCCAAAAGCGGATAAGTACCGTTAGTTTTCAAATATTTTTCTAGACTGATTTGAATATCACCTAAATTACCGTAACGCTTGGCATCACGAACGACTTTTTCTTTAGCAGCATTACAGCTCAAATTCGGGCAGTCCAAATCACTTTGGCAGTAAATCAACTGACAAATTCTTGAAAGGCAGCCATTAACCTCACTCGACCAGTAGCAACCCTGCTCATAATTACTATCACAAATTTCTTGACCATCAATCGTATAGTCTTCACATCTAATTATTGTTTCTGGCTGTAATTCACAAATAGTTTCTGTATCAGCAAAATAACCGTACTGGCTGCAAACCCGATGGTTGCTAAAGTCAGTATTAAATTTCCAAAAACCCAATTGTTGATTTTGATCCAAAATTCGCCGGAAAATTTCCTGGGTATTACTGTCTGCATCTTGGTTATATGAAATCAAATAAACATATGAGAAAAGCTCCGGTGACTCAAGATTAGTCGCGCCGACATACACCGTCCGGCCATCCTGCACCGCTTCATAACCATCAATAACCATTGAAGATGGCGAACCAGGCAAGGGCACATTCATTTCACATTCATTATTAGTACTTTGGTACAAAGCCTCAACTTCATATTGCGATAAAGCGCGGTTATAAACGCGGACTTCATCAATCAAGCCATCAAAATAAGATTGATTTTGGCCACTCCGCCGGCCAATAGTCAGTAAATCACCAGACGTATAACCGATTTGTGTCGGCACATTCGTATTATCAAAAGTCGCCTGCTGACCATTGATATATAAAGTCACTGCTCCCCCTGGCTCATAAACTCCGGCCACATGCGTCCATTTATTTAAATTTTCGGCAAAGAAGCCGGCTTTAACGGCAGCCGCACTATTGGCATCATTAACGCCATCAAAGACTTTGAAACTAAAATTATCACCGCTGCCCCACTCATTGCCTAAATTCCAACCAGTATCAGGATTACTGGTGTCCCAGTTATACTTACTTAAAACTGTCCGACCTTCGCCCGCCGGCTGGGCTTGAGGGTATACCCAAGCCGTGACTGTCAATCCGCCAGAAACATTCAAACGATCATTGTCATTAATTGCGACATAATTATCTTGGCTGAACCTAAGAGCCTGCCCAATCTTACCAGCGCCGGCCCACTGAGCACCATTAATCGTGCCGTCATTATTATTCACCGTCTGATCATAAACTGTAGTGCCTGTGCCTTCATCAAAACGCCAATAACCGACCAAACTGGAATCAACCAGGCCAATGCAATCGGCATTGCTAAAGCACAAATTGCGGAATTCCGGGGCGCCACCGCAAAGGCCGGAGCGGTACCACGTAGAAGGTGAAAGATGAAGTGGATTTTCTAAAACCTGAATGCCGATTGCATCATTACTACCGCCAGCTCCGGCAATCAGCCACTGCTTAAAGTAAAGATTGGCATCGCAGAAATCAGTAAATTTATCCGTACAGCCCCCGGCGCCATCCTGACAAGCACACCAATCATTGACCCAACGAAATTCAATGTCATAATTTATACCCGAATCACTACCTTCTAGCTGACCTAAATTCAGGCCACCGCGCTGGGGATTATCAGAACCAGTCGGCAGATTAACAATAGTACCTTTACATTGGCTGGGATAATCTGCACAATTACAGATATTTGGATTTTCACAGGCCCAACTGTCACCTTGGCGCCGGACCCAAACTTGAACTTGATGACCATTATAATTTTCCTCTGGATTATACAACAGTTCATTTTTTTCAACTCGCATGGAAAGATCATCACCTGGTCCTACATCATGATAGTTATAAGTATCAATATAAACAATGTAATTATCTGACTGTTTAATGGAAAAACTACCCGGCCAAGCGCCAGCCCCTTGATCATAGTCATTTGTTTTCCCTTGACCAACCGGAGTAATGTTGGTCGACCCATAAGTAAAGATAAAATCTTTGACCCGATTATTGACTGGCGATTCACCATGGGCAATAGGCTGGTTTTTCAAAGCCGGTAAATCGTCAGTTATCCCCTGTGAACCCGCATCCCGGCAATACATTAGTTTAAAATTGGTATCAATATTACCACTTGGTTTGGGTGATAAGTCAGCATCATCCTCCCAGGCTCCCCAGGGATTATCACAAATGAAATTAGTCACATTAACAATCTGACTACTGGCAAAAGTCGACAAACATCTGGCTAAGCAGGCAGCCGCGGCCGGAGTGGCACAAGCTGACAAATCAGCAGAAGAACATAAGGCACCATTATCGCTGCAGGCACCTTCAGTAGTGCCACTGACTTCACCGCAGTCGGTATTAACAACACAAAGTTGGCGGGTATTAGCACAACGTTTTTGGAAAGCATTAATTTGGACATCAGCTTCGCCATTCTTGCCAGCTGGCGTACCAGTATCAGTGCCCGGAGTAACATAACAATAATTATCATCATCAGGACATGGATGTAATGGATCAACAATGTCACCATCATCACTTAAAAAGATCAAATTATCAACATCCAAATCATGCCATTTATAAATCAAGATGCTATTATAAGTACCTAAAGGAATTCTTCGATTCTGTGGATTATTAATATCGTAACAAATTGCTGCATACTCATGCTGGTTACCGTCGGGGTTAGTCGGGCTGACGGCAACACAATCATTACCAGCTGTACTGGGCGGACAATCAGGGCTAGAAGAAACTACTTGGCTACAAACCCAATCGGCTCGCTCGCCACTATTACAAGCTAATTGCGGCGAAATATCATCATCTAACGGACTATAAAGTGTGTTGGCTCCGCAGTTATTGCCAGCACAAGTGAATAAATCTTGCGTTGTTTCGCGACCACCTGTTGTGGGATCAATGTAGACACCAATATAGTCACATTCACAGAAAGTATTATCTGTTGAAAAATACCAGGAAGAACAATCAGGTTCATCGGCACTAGTTGTAACCCGACAACTCTTACTTAAAACAGGCTGACCACTAATATCCAATAGTTGATCACTGACATAAATTTGATAATTAGCATAAGGCGCCAAAAAGCCCGCGTTTTGACAGCGATAATTACAAGTGGCTCGGGCCGGATCAGCACAAGACGATTTATTCTCAGCTGAACATAGTGCCCCGTTATCACTGCATACACCTACATCCCCGGCCACCTGACTACAATCAGACGATTCATTACAAAATTTAACTGCGCCGGCCTGACATGTCCCGGCTAAAGCCGTCACAGCCACCTGGCTCCCGACGCAATCGTTATCCGATTCACAAAAACTATCAGCAAAATTATAGCCCGGGTCAGCCGAAGAGAATTCACAATGATTACTACCATTACAAGAACCATTTACCACCCGATAGCTTAAGCCGGAAATCCGGTTTTTATCTTTATCAGGATAATCGGTACAAGTATCAATAGTAGGCGGCGCCTCCGCATCCGTTGGCGCTACTCCGCATTCTTCTAAAACTAAATTATTAAACTGACATAAATCACCTGGTTGCTTACAATCAAAACTGGAAAAACAAGTCTTAAGCGTATTACAGGCGTCCCCGGCCGGACAATCACCGTTGGCCTGACAATTAATAGTTGGATTAGCATCACAAACTTTACTGGTCTGGCAATTACCAACCAAGGTATTCAAGTCTAATTGATGAGAGAAAGTTGCCCAAATCGCCACGTTACGGCACTGTAAATCATCTGGGTCATCACCCGGATTATGAGGCGGCTGGTGGCCAATGACTTTAAAAGGAACACTGCCAGCGCTAGTGACTGTCAAATGGCCAACACCCACTCGATCTGGTTGAAGATTATGCCAGGCCTGAATTTCTTCCTCCACTTGATCAATCAAACTAAGTTCAACAGCAGCTACAGTTTCCACTACCTGGTAAGGATCAATCCGGTTATCCTTGGCAATAGAACCATTAGAAATACAACTCTTGGAGCAACCGTCAGAAATACATTCTCCATTGTTAAGCGGACCACAGCTGCTGCCCACCCCATCACAAGGTTGACTATCAACAGAACAATAACCATCCCAAGTAATACAAGTCCCAACACAACCGGTATTTTTCAAAGAATTACAACTTAACCAATTATTATCTTGATCACGGCAAAAACCGCCATTATCACATTCTTCACCAGTTTCCACCTTGCCATTGCCACAAACTGGTAAACCCCAGTCACTATTCCCGCTAGCGGATCGAGTTTCCGGTAAGCAAGGCCGCGTTTGGCAGGCCCTGCCTGTCCAGACACACCAGCCTTGGTTAGCCGGCAACTTACAGTCGGATTGCGATAAGCTACTACAAATATGGCCAGCAACATCATTAGTGCCAGTACAGCCATCACCGTCACCTGAGACAGGCTGATTACCAGTAGCTAACTCATTCTTATCACATTCTTCACCTTTACCAATCTGACCATCGCCGCAGAGGGAGTCAACGCCACCGACTGACCCGCTGAACGTACAGATATCAGTGCAGCCGTCAGTATCATCACCATTTGGCTCATGACCGAAATCACACTGCTCTCCACTTTCAATTTTACCATTGCCGCAGACTGGCCTGTTATAATTAGTATTACCTCCCAAAAGACAAGTTGCATCGCAATAATTTTCACCTGGCGGTTCACATTCTTCGCCCCCTTCAATAATAGTATCACCACAATTAGCTGGATCCTCTGGTCGGTTCTGACACTTGACTGAACAAGTCGGCACGGAATTGATCAAGACTTTCGGTCCGCTGTCACACTCTTCACCAAATTCAACTATGCTGTTGCCACAACCATCAACCAGATCGTCATTAGTATGAGCTGGATTATTATCTGGCCCTAACATATCCGCGCCGTTAAAGAAAGTAAGCGGAGACGAAGTTCTTTCCGTTACGCCAATGGCATCCCACCGCCAGTTGAAATAATAAGGATTAAGGCGCTGGCCGCGGCTATCACATTGATCGGGTTCTGACCAAGGCTGGGAGAAATAAGTATAGTCAATATTGCCAGCTGGCAAAGTCCAAGGATTGGGAATTACTTCAGCCCGGTCTAAGCCGCATAAATCATCTTCAGGTTGAGTTTTAAACTGCCAGGAGAAAGAATCCAGATCAACTGCCGGACCATTATTTGGATCATTAAAATTCAAATATTCTAAATTGGTGCCAACAGTATTTTTGATTTCTCGACCAACAACCACTCGGTACCAGGTATCCGGCAATAAAGCATTAATCATCGGCGTTAAAGGATCCTGGTCATTATCAACTGGATTATAACTAGTGGGCAGTTTGACCCGAAAAGAATCATGGCCACTGCCTAATTCATGATTAATTAAATAAGTCTCAAGACTAATCAAAATTGGATCTAAACCCGTGATATCACAACTAGAATCATAACCGCAAACATAAAGCAAAATATTATTAGTATTAATGGTGCTGGTATCAAGTAGATGCGAGAACCGCCCGCCCATATCCGCGTTTAAACAAGCCCAGTCACATCTTGGCCACCATTCTCGCAAACGGAAACGGCCGTCGTCAATTTCACCAATCGTTAAGTGGCCTTCACCCAACGGTCCACCGCTTGCCGGAGAATAATTAGCAATCCAGGACTGCATGTAAGTCTCGCCATCAGCCAAAGTCATGGCAATCTGATAAGGACCAACATAGGGCGGATCCACTATATCCTGAACCGAACCGTTATGAACACAACGATTACTGCAGCCATCGCGCCAGCAAGCAACCCCATAAGGGCTGGGACAATTAGCCGCCGTATCACAAGGTCGAGTCGTTTTGGCAGGAGTAGTGTCACCGCTAGCGCAGAAACCTTCATAAGGCCGACAGAGTTGATTTTGGCCACATTCCAAACCAACCGTACTACATTTAACTGGATAAACGTCCCGAACTGGATTTGGCCCAACAGCGATTAAAACTGGGTTAGTATAAGTAGCGGGGTCATAAACACAATTGACGCTGCCGGCTTGACCATGAATACAATTAGCCGGCCAGGTAGCGCCACTAATGTCACAAGATTCACCAGAATCATTAATCCCATTACTGCAACAACCTAAAGGTACGCACGCATCATCAGTCCGATAGAAACAGCCGGCATTAACACAATTAGTTTGCTGATCATCATGAGTCGCACAAGCCGCTACCGCCGCGAACGAACACATTGCTGTGCCGGTATTAGTACACCAGCCGCCAGTGTCACATTCCTCACCAATTTCCTTCGTTTCATTACCACAAACTGAATTACAATAAATTGGATTACCGGCTGAAGAAGGCAAAGTCACACATTCAAAATTTGGATTATCATACCGGCTGATACATTCACCATTACCGCTACATTGGGCGGCGGCAACGATGGGTTCAAAGAAAAATTTATTATTTAAAGTGGAACGGCAAAAACTGCCAGCTCGAGATTCAAGTAAACAATTGGCGCTACAATCACCACTATCGCCATTAGCCGGCCTAGTGCCGCGGCCTAATTCGCCGGTATCACATTGCTCCCCTAAACCGACCTGGCCATCGCCGCAAATTGAGCGGCCAGACACTGAACCAGTCATTAAACAAGTGACACTACAGCCCGGACCAGGCGGATCACATTCTTCATCCGCTTCAATTATGCCGTTGCCGCAAACTTCTAAATCATAATTATTATTACCCACTAAAAGACAATTGGCATCACAATAATCTAGGCTTGGTGGTTCACATTCCTCACCTTGGTCTTTTTCAATTATGCCGTTGCCGCAAGAAACATTACTATTGACCAACGACTCCACCACGAAATCATCAAAATAAGCGCCATTATCAGGATCATAGGCAAAGACACCGACATTCCCCGCAATCCGCTCAGCTACCGTCTGGGTAAAGACCAAGTTGCCGTCCAGATAAGCTTTGATTTCCGCCTCATGAGCCTGATTAGTTATTTCCACTTTCATTTCAGTCCAATCGCCTGAATTATCATAAGCAGCGGTGGTTTTAATGATTGAATTATCGGGAGAATTTTGGTCTAAACTTAATTTGTCATGATCAGGGTAAGACAGATAACCAACTTTAAGCCACTGGAAAAGCCAATAACTATTGGCATTTTTATAACCAAACACTAAACCAACATTATTAACTAGAGTTGAAGTATTGCCAGTTTTAACAAAGGCCTTAATCTGATAATGATCAGAATCAATTGCAAAATTTTCTTTCATGACAGCCGATAAACCAGAATCGCTTGCGGCTAAAATTGCTCCGCTGCCGCTTCGGCCGGCACTAACCCGGCCGGCCCAACAAGCCAAATTAACAGGACCGCCGCCTAAACGGACATTTTTATAGCTAGTAAGTGCTGTTGTGGCAAACGGATTCAAATCAGACGGATTAGTTACTTCACAATAGCCATCTGGCGCCAAAGCTGTGTCCGCTCCAAAAAGATTAAAGTCTTCGGTATAGCCAACTTCAAAGGAACCTTCATTCAAACAAATATCACTGCAGCCATCGCCGCTGATTCGATTGCCATCATCACAATCTTCACCTTCTTCTTTCACCCGATTACCGCAGCTATCAATTAGGTTACCGCTATTCGTACAATAATAACCAGTCGAACTTAAGAAATCAGCAATGTCTTTGCCGGTACATAAAGGCTCATGTTGTTTTGAAGTTAAGTCAGTATCGAAATTCCAATCCCAAGAATAAGGATTTAAGCGTTGGCCGAACGCTGGGTCACATTGATCCGGCGAAGTTCGGGGTCGCGCTGAATAAAGCACTTCTTTTAAAATATCTGGTTCATATTTTTCCGCTGGCGCCATGTCAATTTGCCCGGGCAGACACATACCATAATCTTTTTGGGTCTTGAAAACCCAAGAATAAACATTTTTACCTGACGGATCGAGGGGACAAAGAGTGCAAGTTTCATCAAAATAATTCAAGCCAGCTAAAGGTTTATTTTCGTTTAAGCTCCGAGCGGTACCCGCGATAACCACCCGATAATAGGTATTAGGCAATAGACAATAATCAAACCGACCATCGGGGGGGTCATTAAGGTCATAACAATCAGTATAACCAGTATAAGTATTAGGTGCTTCCGGTTCAGGAGCTGAACCAGTAGGTTTGTGAAAATTAAATACTTTATTACCCGCGTCGGGAGCACATTCCGGATCATCATAACAAACATAAAGTTCCATACCGTCAATGACACTATTATCCTCCATCGGTAAGCTGAAGGTTGCCCCAATTAGAGCATTAAGGCAAGCCGTGCCGCAATCCGGGAAGCGATCAATGACATAAGGGAAAGAAAAATCAATTGGTAAAATACCAGTACCACCAACGCTTTCATTACCAGCAGCGGTTGTGAAATGACATTCTGCTGCCGGCTGGGTATAGGATGGATCATCCCCTAAAGAATCCGCATGGGCCGCAGCACTGAATTTGCCGTCGCAATCATTAGTGCCCGAAGCGCTGCAGATACCCTGGCTGCTGGCTCTTGATTCATAAGGACTGCTTGCATTAATTGCTGGGTGGTCAGCACTGGGCACCACATCAGCCCGCCGGCCGCCATCAGGTTCAGCTGGAGCCGGATCATTAATCGCCCAGGCAAAGCCTAAGTTACAGCTTTCCTGGGTAATATCAACACACCAAAAGTCTTCAGAAGTCGGCCAGGCGTCATAATTCTGCCGCTGGTTATAATGATTTAAAGTTTTATAATAAGGTTCTAAATAAAGACAACCAATTTGACTGAGTTCATCACTATTACGCGTTCGGAAAATCCACTTATAGTCGCCGCTAACGGGATCGTTGCCCACTAGTTTTATCCCATTATCACCCAAAATTCCATCAGTATTTAAAATCAACCGGTACCAATGATTTTTCGTCAGTAATCGATTGGGCAACAAATGAAAACAATGGGCCGGGTTCCGACGAAAATCACAATCATTGACCACCACTGAGCCACCAATTGCTGAAGGCGAAGTACAAGTAAATTTTCCGCTGGGGTTCACCTCACCACACTCTTCTAAAGTGATATTAGGATGATTAGTAATATCAGTTGGATCAACCAAGAATGGTTTGTACATCAATTGAGTAAACCTAGCACCCACAACAGCGTCAATTGGCACTGCCCCATCATCCGGTCGGGCCTGACTGACGCGATACTTGGCAGTATCAGTTCCTTCCCGGTTAAACGGCGTGGGACTGCTGATGGCCTCAGGTGAACAATCAGAAGCCCGGTTGCACCGCTCAACCACTTGCGGGCCAAAAGTCAGGGTACTGAAAAACCAACTATATGTTGATTCCGTAGAAAGACCAACACCAGGCTCACAAAAACAAGTATTGGGATTGCAAAGATAATCTGGCGGACAATTAGTCCCCGGCTCACAATCCAGTGTGGTTAAATCACTGTCACAACGGATTCCTGGATAACAATGACAAAGTATTTTTTCTGGATCAAAGGTCGGATCAGTCGCCGCCGTGGCATTATAACAGAAGTAGCCAGCCGGACAGGGACCAACTTCACAAGCCGGAGTTGAAGGCACCAAATCACAAGCCATTAGTTCACAAGGGAAATGTCCAGTCACATAATCATAGCCAGTACCAATCAAATTGCCGTTATTAGTGCCCTTTTCATCTGTAATAACAGGCGCCACATCTTGATTAAAGCGCCACAAAGAAATCAGATTATCTTGCGGAATAGAACTATTTTGAAATAAAGATAAAACTTCACTTTGGTTTAAAGCGCGCTTATAAATTGCTACGTCATCAATTGCTCCATTCCAGTATTGTGGTTGGCCGATATTACCAAATCCTCGGCCAATATACAAAGATTCATCATTACTATTATTGAGTGATGCTGCCATGGCAAAATTTGTCTGAGCATCAAGAACACCATCAATATATAATTTTAAATTTACATTATTCCCCGCTCGGTGGGCCACCCCGACAGCCTGGTGCCATTGATTGTCATTATAAGTGTTTTGCGAATAAACCCCGGCCCCGCAACCGCTGCCGCTACCAAAAACAAAACTCATTTTATTTAAATTGCCATCATCAGGATTATTTCGATTACGAAATAACACCAAGGCATAACCTTGCCGCGTATTGACCGTACAATCTTCCCAATTCATCTTTTTCACCAAATAATCACCCCAATCAGTCGCATCAGCGCTTGAATGCTTAAACCAACTCGCTACAGTAACATCACCAGTGCCAATATCTAAACTGTCATTATCAGCTACATCAATATAATTGCCAGGAGTGGCGGAAAAAGAAATAGCTAAATCATCAAGTGTACATTCAGCTTTGGGCAAAGTAACGCACTGGCAAGTCGTCTGATCGCAAACCTCATTTTCCCCGCATTTATTATCATTAGGAACACAAATACCCGCGTCGTCACTGCAAGCACCCGGCGCTATGCCACTTTGGAAAAACCAGGTGTAATTGGCTTCGGTGGCTAAACCAATGGCTGGCTCGCAGAGACAATTAGCTGGATTACAAGTATAATCTGTGGGACATAAACTATTTTGCGGTTGGCAAGCCAAAACTGCAGAATCGCCATCGCATAAAATACCGGGATAACAATAACAAGGTAATTTTCTTGAATCATAATCCGGATCACCCGGTAAAGCGTTATAACAATAATAAGGAACAATCCCGGCCGAATGGCATTCAGCTGGCCCAGAACAATCGTCAACACAAGTGCCACAGGCGGGTGTCGGCGAACCGGAAAGTAAGCAGGGCTCACTGTTATTAGAACAGGTTCCCCAGTCTAAACGACAAAGACTTGAGTCAGGACAGCGGCCCATAATACACATTGAGGCTTCGTCCTGGCAGGCCGGGGCAGCTAGATCAAAATCACAAGCAATTAATTTTTGGCATTGGCAAGTCTGATCGCAATATTCATTAGGATCACAAAGGTTATTATCCGGTGAGCAGGTTAAACGGCTTTGATCACTAGTACAAGGATAGACGGTAATCGGTTGGCACTGACAACTGACTGGATCACAAGCCAAACCCGGGCTACATAACGAATCATCAGGGTCACAAAGACCGGCATCGCGACTGCAAGCGCCTGGGCCCGTACCACTTTGAAAAAACCAGGTGTAATTGGCTTCAGTCGCAAGATTAGTGGCCAGCTGACAAGTACAATTTTTAGTCGGGTCACAAGTATAATTGGTTGGGCAAACATCATTATCAATGACCTGGCACCCTAAACTCGCCGGATCCTCGTCACAGCGTTGAGCCGGATAGCAGTTACAGGCGGACCGAAAATTATCATAACCAGGCTGGCCTGGCAAAGCATTATAACAAAAATAAGATAAACCAATATTCTGGCAAGTGCCCGTAGCACAATCACTGTTACAGCTGCCACAACCAGCCGGCAACGGACCAGCCAGTGGACAATTCTGGCCACCCTGGGAACAGGTGCCCCAAGCGAGACGACAAACTGAACCATTAGTACACTGACCTAAGTCACATAAACTTTGTTCCGCGTTACAAGCTGGATCACCGCTATTATTATCACAAGCAATTAAAGGTTTACAGGTACAATCTAAATCACAGTATTCATCCGGATCACAATCAGCATCATTAGGATTAACACAACTTAAATGAGTTGGATCGCTGCTACAGGCAAAGGTACCGACGGCTCCGGGCCGACCAATATAAAAATTAAACGGATTACTATATTCCCCACTATTGATATCCCTGACTCTGGCGCCTATTAAACCTCGCTCCAGTAAAGGTATCCTTACGCCGATAATTTGCGTACCATTGGGCGGGGAGGCAGTAACAGCCACCGTCCCACCCGCTTTTAAATTAGCAAACCAAACTTCATCTTGCGAGCCCACCAAATCAAAATTGAGTCCTTGTAATGTTTCCAGATCATCGGGTTCGCCCGCCGGAATACCGGTACAAGTCCCACCCGGACAGTCAACAGCGGAATTACAACGGAGGCCCTGATTGGTTCCCCCTTCGCAGGTCAAAGGAAAAATACCACAAAGTCCCGGCCGGACAATGCTATTAACTGAAAAATTATTAATATATCTTTCATTAGGAGCAATATCATCAGTTCGATCAGTAGTGCTGTCACTTCGTTCAACCATCAAAGGACCGAGGTTGGCACCACTTGGTACCACAACAATTATTTGCTCTTCAGTCCAGACATCAGTACAAGCTAAATTATGATCAGTGGGCGAATCTGCCTCAACCACCGGCTGACTAGTACCATCGGCAAAATAAACTTTACCGGGGGTACTGCCAAAATTACGACCAGAGATAGTAATCATATTACCCACGGCACCATTTGGAACATCATCAGCGTAAGTGGGAGTACCCAAATTATCAACCGGTGCCACCCAATCAATAATCGGCCGGTTGCTACATTCAATACAGTCTGCCCCGCCGCAATCAATCCCTTCTTCACCAACGTCTTTCAAATCATTACAGCAATGGGCGGCATGAATTAAAAAGGCTTCAGAATCCGTTTTGTCATTAGAATCTAAATCAGTTGCTTTGGCGCTCAAAGTAACGGTTTGGCCAGCGCTGAAACCTGAGGTATCCCACGTTCCAAGCGCTACTGTCGGAACGCTTAGGAATGGCCCAACGGTATCAAAAACTGTCCCTTGATAAGAAAATTCCACTTGACCAATGCCGGTATCATCATTAACCTCGGCTCGAACTTGGGTAGCTGAACTTTGACAGATTTGATCTGCTAAAATCGAAATACTGGGTTGTGCTAAATCAACTAAATCATTGGTTTGAAAACTGGAATTACAAACGCTACCCCCGCTACAGACTAAATCTTTACCGCCGCACCGAATCGTTCCTGCGCCATTGGCTAAACTGACTGAATAGGTGGCGTTGGCAGAAAAACATTTCCGCCCATCATTCGGCGGTGCTAAACCACAGGTTCTTTCGGGAGTAAAAGAAACAACTTTACCGGAGAAACTAAAAGTACCAGCCACAAAATCGCCGGTACAACTACCAGCGTCACACTGGTCCGAAGCACAATCCGCATTAGTACTACAAGTCGAACCCGCAGCCTGACTAGCACCATCAGTTCGTTTAACCTGAAAAGTGCTGGCATTAATCTCGGCTACACCGCTGCGGTTGAAATAAGCCCGGACTAAAACATTTCTCACAAAAGCCGGCGGCGAAGAAGGAACTAAAGTAGTGACCACACAACTTTGGGCAGGCAAGTAAGGCTCACAATCTGGGTCAGCTGGATCGGGTTTACAACCACTCCAATAGCCACTAGCTTCACAAGAATTATAAAAACTACAATTATTCTCTTCATAACAAAATTCCGTCGGATCGGTTGGATAATCACAAGGAGATGGCCCAGCCCCGGTGGCCTTAATTAAAGAATTAATAACAAAGCTGGCAATCCCAAAAGCGGTTAAGATTATTACCAGCCCAATCGTGGCATTAATTAAAATCTTTTTGGCTTTATCAATCCGCTCAGAATTACCACCACTTGTCATCCAAACAAAACCACCATAAAGAATAATAGCAATCGCTAAAACGCCTAAAAAGCCAAGGGCGTACCGGACAATCTTCATGATTGACACCCGTAAATCAGAGGTCCCTAAACCGGTATAAGTGCCATACCCCAACCCGGTATCCAAAGCTAAAACTATCGGAGCGACCAAAAAGCTCCCAATCACAACGCTAAATAAGATTGGTAGGATTAATTTTTTTATTTTTCCTTTTTCAGAAAACATTAATAATTTAGCTCATGCACCCAAAATCACTAAGTAACCAATGAATAAAACTAACCTTTAAATTATTAATATTCAGTTCGGCACTGGGTACTGGCTTCCCATTCACTCTGGCTCATGGCCCTACCGTCGCAACAGAATGGACTGGCATTAGTAACGCCACAGCAACCAAAACCAGTTTCCGGATCACAGGTACTGTTACAATGGGTGCCGACTTCACAATCTAAATCACTGTCACAAGAAGTCAACGGATCGTTGGCGCAATGATTAACAAACACACATTGGGGCGTTGCTCCAGAGCAACCACTATTATCATTACAGCTTGCGCCATAAGTATAAGGAGAGGCACTTGACCGACAGACTTTAGCTGGACCTTTGGAAGGTAAATAACAATTCTGGTATAAATCTTTAACTCCGGAACCAACTTCGGTGCCATAATCAGTGACCTCGGCGAATTTGGTGTGTCGCAGCACCGCCGCAGTTTGATCAGCATAGCCGTCCTGGGGACTAATATCTAAATCCCGCTTGGTTAACCACCAGCCCACACCGAAAGTCGCACGATTAATCAAAGTAACATATTTGCGATTATGACAAACCGTATTATTTTTACAATCTTTATCATCTAAACAGAATTGTTGTTCACCCGTGCCATTCTTACAAAAGCTGTATAAGGAACCGGCGACTTCACAAGTTTGCCCGTCCACACAATCACTGGCTGCCGGATCACATTCACAATAGCCGTCACGGTAGTTAGAGCCAGATTTAAGGCTACTGCTCATCATTGGCTCATTGAAAGTTGCTTCAATTGGTAAAGTCAAACTAACTCCGGTACTCAAAGAGTTCGGCCCAACACCGGTTAAATTAGGTGGGGTCAAATCCAAACTCTTATTTAAATAAAACGACCAGACTAAATTATCACCATGAGCGGTAGCTACTTCGTCATTCAAGCTGTAAGCGGGTAGACCACTTTGCAGTTGGGGCCCATCAGCTTTACCGTAAGTTTTATTATTAAGGATATAAGTATCATCATTACCATTGAATGAATTAAAAGCCGCATCAATTATACCGGCCGGCACTGATTTGGCTTCGGGATAGAAAGCATTAATCAGATCTGGCGGTGGCGTGGGATTAGTCAAATTGCTGCCCTGGCAAACCAAGCCGCTGGCGGTGGCTACACAATTAGGAAAGTTAGGATCAGTACAATTGCCAGCAGTACAATCTTTAAGCAAGCCAGCATTAATGGTAATTCGATAATTGGTTGGTTCATAGTTACAAGACTGCCCAGCCGGACAATCTAAATCGGATTCACAATCAGCCCCCGATCCACTACATGTCCCGGATTTTACTGGCCAACAATAAATCTTATCACCGCAGGAATTAATCATTGGCTGGCCAAAAGCATCCAAACATTCCACATCAGACAAAATTTCAATAGTTCGGTATTGATTACTGATTAAATAAGTCCCAGCAACTGATGACCAACCGCTTGGAACAGAAGGATCACTGCGTTCAATAATGATATTAGAACTAGTAACCTGAATCGGATCAACCGCTTCATTAAAATCAATGACAAAAACTGCATTTCGCGCCTTATCGGCTGCACCCTCCGGCGTTGCTAAGAAACTTCCGGCGGCACCACCACTCATTGAATCGTCAGTATCAGCCCATAACCCATTGGATTCGCTGGCTTGAACCGTAATCAAATTACCGGCCGTCCCGGCGGTTTTAGCTTCCAGATTAACGATACTGCCGGTCCGCTCAGCAGTCACTGCTAAATTATCATTATTAATTTTCTCAGTAATATTAGTCGCTGTGCCAGAAGTACTACCCGGCGCAATATAAATCTCATTAGCACCAACATCGGCATGATTGACAAAGACATAAATTTTCGTATCAACCCGTAAGGTATCAGCGCCCCGAGCCGGCGTCAAAGCCACATCCCATTGGTCAGCGCCCGTTGTCGGATCAACAAAACTTAAAACTAAACCATCACCCAAAGTCAGAGAGTTACTATTAATGACAAAGGTTGTCGGCGCGTCCGGCCGAGCCGGATCCCAAGCGGCCGAAGCACTGGTTTTGGGATCTCCAGAATTTAAAGTTAAAGTTAAGGTACCTTCATAAGTACCATTATAAGTACCGGTAATATTTAACTGCGGACCAGCTGGCATTGCCGCATCAGGAGTGGCAACCGCATCAGCCGAAACCGCCGGTTTAGGATTAACTGTTAGAGTAATTGAACCCAAGGCAGCCACGGCCTCCTCTAAAGCATAACTATCAGGATCATCGTCAGGTTGAGGCCAAATGGTTGCTAATTCAACCGGGTCTAAATCCAAGAAACTCCCGACTTCAAACCGCCACAAGAAACCGTCATTTAGGCCTGACCAAGCGGCATCACCATTTGCTTTCTTGATGCCATTATTTCCACCCAGTAATTTAACTGAATACCAGATATTATTTACTCCATCGCCAAGATAATTAACTGGTTTAAAGACAAAGGTTTTACCATCATTACTGCTAGCTCTGACTTGGGCTGGCCCCAGTCTTGTATTTTCTCCGGCACTGGTGCCAAAAATCTTAACATTAGGCTCGCTACCACTAGTAGCTAAATTACCATCAAGACATGGCAGACTGGCCGTTGTACAGCCGTCAATAATTGAGCCTGGATCCATTTCAATCTTGAAAGTCACCATAATACTGGTATTTCTCGGCACATCACGCTGCCACGGTTCCGGGTAAACACTTTGGATAATACCGGAACCTAAATGGCTGCAGTTTTCGCAGGCGCCAGGAATGGGTCCACCTGGTAGTGGTCCAGGCGGCGCTAAAGCGCCTTCCAAAGCTCGGATGATAAAGCTGACGATAGCAAAAGCCGAAAAAATTATCACCAGGCCAATTACGGCATTGATTAAAATCTTTTTTGCCTTTTCAATCTTTTCAGCATTGCCACCAGAGGTCATCCAGGTATAACCGCCGTAAATGACAATCACAATGGCGATCACCCCGACAAAGCCTAGAATCACCCGGATAATCTTCATAATGGTTACCCGGATATCTTGGGTGCCAAGACCCGAATAAGTACCATAATTAAGTCCGGTTTCTAAAGCCAAGACTACTGGCGCCAACATAAAAAATAAAACTACCAATACAAAAAAGATGGTAGCTTTAGATCTTAAAATTCTTAGGAAACGAGTAATTCTTTTTTGGCTGCTCATAAATTTACTCCTTAATAAACTTATAAAATAAATATATAAAACAAATTGTTTCCTAAAAAACCAACCCCTTTCAATAAAATCTTTTCTGCTTTTTATTTTTGTTTTTTCGCTAAAGCTTCTTTAACTAACTGACTGACTTTACTGCCATCAGCTTGGCCAGCTAATTCCTTCATTACCACCCCAATTACCTTGCCGAAGTCTTGCACGCCCCCTGCCCCGATTTTAGCTATTACTTCATCAATCTTTTTATTTAATTCTTCTTCACTTAACTCAGGGGGTAAATATTTATTAACAATATTGATTTCATTTTCTTCTTTAGTCGCTAATTCCGCCCGGCCACCTTGCTGATACAAAACGGCAGCCTCTTTTCTTTTTTTAATTTCGCTCCGCAGTAATTTAATTATTTCCTCTTCGGTCAGCGGCTCGCGATTTTTAGCAATCTCCGCATTAGTAATAGCCGTTTTAATCTGCCTTAATACCAAAACCGCCAGTTCATCCCTTGCTTTAAATGCCTGGTTAAAATCAGTTTCTAACTGTTTTAAAACTCCCATTGATTTTAGCGGTAAGTATTCGGGGTTTTATCTTCTTTAAGTTTGCCAATTTTTTTTAAGTATTCTCTTTTCACCTGGATTTCTTTGCGTCGTAGGGCTTCTCTTCTGATTTGCGTCTTATTTTTTGGCCGTTCATAAAACCGAATCTTTCTCGATTGAATCAATCTACCACTCTGTTGTAATTTTTTGTGGAATCTTCTCAGTAAACTCTCAAAAGTTTCACTTTTCTTTCTTTTTACTTCAGCCACCGATATTCACCTCCTTTGTGATGAATAGTTATTAATTCTTAAAGGAAAATCTTAATCGATTTTCTGGTTTTATAATACCATTTTCTAACTAATTAGTCAACAGAATTCTAACCACTAAACTGGTTTGCTAATTTCTTCTTCAATTCCTGAACAGTTTTATTAAAATTTATTACTTCCTGGACTCCGCTTTCCATATCCCGAACTAAAATCGTACCATCCATTACCTCTTTTTGACCTAAAATTAAAGCATATCGAACATGAAGCTTATTGGCTAATTCTAGCTGCGATTTTAGACTGTCTTTGGCAAAATTTTCTGCTACCTTAATATTTTCTTGGCGTAATTGCTCAAATAAAACCAAAGCTTTAACCTTGGCTTGGTCGCCAATTTGCGCTAAAAATATTTCCGGATTCTGATCCGCTGGCAAAGCCGCCTCTTTCTGCCGCAATTGACTGATGACTCGTTCGACTCCTACCGAAACGCCAACTGCCGGAGTGGGCCGACCGCCCAAAAGTTCCACTAAACCGTCATAGCGTCCCCCGCCCCCCAAGGCACTTTGGGCACTTTCTTCTTTTTCCCCTGGCCAAATTTCAAAAACCGTTTTGGTATAATAATCAAGACCACGAACTAAATAAGGATTGAGTTTATAAGAAATATTTAGTTCATCTAAATATTCGACAACCTTCATAAAATGTTCCTTGCACTCATCATCAAGCCAATCAACAATTTGGGGTGCTTCGGTTTTGACAAACTGGCAAGAGGGTTTTTTACAATCCAGCAAACGTAACGGATTTTTAGTTATCCGCTTTTTACAATCTTCGCAAAGCATCTTCCGCTTACTCCGATAGTAATTAGTCAATTCTTGAATATAGGCCTTGCGGCAATCCGGACGCCCAATGCTATTGATTTGGATGCTAATTTGCGATAAACCAATCTGTTTAAAAAAATTATTTACAATCCCAATCACCTGAGCATCAATCACCGGATTAATATCGCCAATTATTTCAAAACCAAATTGATAAAACTGCCGCTGGCGGCCTGATTGCGGCCGTTCCCGACGAAATGCCGGCCCAAAGTAATAAAATTTTACTGGCTGGGGAAGATTAATCATACCGTGATTGATGTAGGCCCGCACGACTGAAGCGGTAAACTCTGGTCGGAGAACAACTAAGCCTTGCCCCTGATCGGTAAAACTAAACATTTCTTTTTCCACAATGTCGGTCTGTTTACCAATTGAACGAACAAAAAGGGCGGCTTCCTCTAAAATGGGCGGATCAATTTGCGGAAAACCATAACCATTGGCAAAACTTTCAGCGGTTTTTTTTACAAACTGCCAGTAAGGCTGGTCGGCTGGCAAAATATCTTTAAAACCTCGTAAAAGTTGAGGTGACTTCGATAAAAATTTCTTGCCCGCCGGTTTGGGTTTGTCACCCCGACTGATTGAAGCGGACCTTTCTTCGTTTTTAGTCATAAATTTAGAAATTATAATTTAAATCATTTAAAACTAAACCAAGCCGATTCAAGGGCCAACCTCGAACTAAAGTTTTACCAATAATATCTTGGCGCGGCACTGGACCAAAAGCCCTCGAATCAAGGCTAGCGATTCGATTATCCCCCAAGACATAATATTCGGTCTGGCTTAGTTCAACTTCAACATCACCCAAAGTTTTCATGGCCGGCAGTAGATAATCTTCCTGTAATTCCACCCCTTGCGGATTAGCTTGATTGAAAATCGTCACTTTACCTTCAGCAATTTTAATCTTTTCACCGGGCAAGCCAATAATTCGTTTGATAAAATACTGACTTAAATCAAAGGGGTAGCGAAAAACCACCGTATCACCCCGCTCCGGCTCATCAAAGCGATAACTGATTTCATTGATAATTAGATACTCATGGTCATAAAAATTTGGTTCCATCGAAGCCCCTTTGACATAAAAAGGTTTAATTAAAAAATAACGAACCGGCACAATAATAACTAGAGAAATCACCACCACTTTGAATACTTCCCAAACAAAAATAGCAACCTGCTTACCAAAAGATAAATTTTCTTCCTCCAGATAGGAGGGGGTTTTTTTCTTGCTAAATAGTTTCATACTTCTAATTTTAGTCGTTAGCTTTTAGCTTGTAGCTTTTAGTAATTACAACTATAAGCCACAAGCCACAATCTAACTAAGACGATCCGGGTAATTCGTGATAATGCCATCAATCCCCAAATTTTCCAAATAATCAATTTTTTTATAATTATCAACCGTCCAGGCGCAAATTTTGATCCCGTGTTTTTTAAATAGCGCCACCTTATTTTTATTTAATAAATGATAGTTGATGTTCAGGTAGTCGGCGTGGGAATTTTTAACCAGCCAGGTGATATAGTACTTAGTTATGGGTAAAAACAAAATGGCCAAAAAGTCGAGAATTAACCAAAAAGAGAAAAAATTGCCTGAACGAAAAACCAAAGCCGTGGTAATTTCCGGTTCCAAGCGTTCAGCAGCTCGGATTTCCCCGGCGTAATTGGAAGAAACCATCACATTGGAAAAATCAATTTTATAATCCCGCAAGGTTTGAATAACAATCTGAGCACTGCCTCGGACTTTCAATTCAATATCTAATCCGACTTGATTATTAACTACTTCTAAGACTTCACCAAGCGTCGGAACTGTTTCTTCGCCTCTAATTACGAACTTTTTGACCTCGGCTAAAGTTAATTTTCTAACCCGGCCAAATTTTTGGGTCAAACGTTTTAAATTCTTATCGTGAATCACGACCGGATATTTATCCTTAGTAATTTGAATATCAAACTCAATCATGTCCACCCCTATTTCCAAGGCTTTCTTAAAAGAAGAAATTGTATTTTCCGGAGCATAAGCTTTGGCGCCCCGGTGACCGATTTTTAACATAATTTACAATGTATAATTTATTTGGTGGACAATGCTGGACTCGAACCAGCGACCTTCGCGATGTGAACGCGACGCTCTAACCAGCTGAGCTAATTGTCCGTGGCCAGGGCGGGAAGCTATTACTGTTAATTGCTATAAAAAGAAAGCGTTGGGTTCACGGGACACCTAATTTTACGCTTTTGGTGTCTGCCCAATTACTAGTATTAAATTGCCCCTCAATCATAACATAAAATGTCAAGCCTGTAAACCGTAAAACTAATTAATAAAACTAATACCCGGCTTTTAATAACTAGCCTTCAGAAATTTGCCACAAGTGACTTTTTATGGCAAAATTAAAACACCAAAACTCTATGGTCAGAAACGACGTTGATTTTCTCGACGAACAAAATAAATTGGTCAAAAAGCCAAAAAGAAAACTGAAATTTATCAGTAAACTAATTATCTATTTACTGATAATTTTTGTTATCCTCTTTGTTGCCTTCGGCATCGGTGTGATTAATTCCGGGGAAAATTTGGCAAAAACTTTGGGCAACGTCGGCCTTTGGAGCCAGATTAAACATTTAATCGGCAGTGAGGATAAAAAATTACTGGGTGAAGACGAAGACCGGATTAATATTTTGCTCTTAGGAATCGGCGGTCTGGACCATGATGGTCCATTTTTGACCGATACCATGATGATTGCCAGCTTCAAACCTTCAACCGATCAAGTAGCTTTAATTTCTATCCCCCGCGACCTCTTAGTACCGATCCCTGGCTATGGCTGGCAAAAAATTAACCATGCTGATGCTTATGGTGAAAACGCCAATCCGGGCCGCGGCGGCGAATTGGCTAAAAAAGTAGTCAGTCAGGTTTTTAACATACCAATTCATTATTATGTGCGCCTGGATTTTGCTGGTTTCAAAAAAATAATTGATGACCTGGGCGGAATCACAATTGAAGTCGAAAATGTTCTGGATGATGAATCTTACCCGGTACCGGGCAAAGAAACCGCCACCACTTCAGAAAGGTATGAGCATCTTTATATTAAAACCGGTCGCCAACATCTGAATGGTGAATTAGCCTTAAAGTATGTCCGCTCCCGGCAGGCTAAAGGCATTGAAGGCTCTGATTTTGCCCGCAGTAAACGCCAACAAAAAGTTCTGATGGCAGTCAAAGAAAAAGGGTTGTCTTTGGGTACCTTGGCTAATCCCTATAAAATCAGCAAGGTGATGGATACTTTGAGTCAACATCTGGCAACTGATCTGGAGGTCTGGAAAATTATCCGGCTTTTTAACATGGGTAAAAGCGTTAAAGAAGAAAATATTATCCGCCGGGTTTTTGATGATAGCCCTGACGGCGTCTTGTATGCAAACGTTACCGAAGGTGGCGCTTTTGTCCTGCAGCCTAAAGCCGGCGATTTTTCGGAACTGCAAAAGATCACCCAGCATATTTTTGACGCAGCCAAGATGGCTGAAGCAATGCCCAAACGGATCGAAATCCAAAATGGCACCAAAATTACTGGTTTGGCTTACCGAACTTCCCAATATCTCCAAAGCTTGGGCTACCAGGTGATTAATCTTGGTAATGCCCCAACCCAAGACTACCAAAAGACGGTAATTTATAATTTAGCTGATGACAGCAAAGATAAAACTGCGGAAAATTTGGGCAAATTACTGGGGGCCGAAATTGCGGAAGTTATCCCCGACTGGGTAAAAGCAACTACCAGCCCCAAAATCAGCAGCCACACCGATATTTTAATTATTTTGGGTCAGGATCGGAAAGAACTATGACTAAGCTCCCTATCGTCGTCATCATCGGCCGCATCAATGTCGGCAAGTCTTCCCTTTTCAACCGGTTAACCGAAACAGGCAAGGCTTTGGTTTCAAAAATTCCTGGGACGACCCGCGATTATAATTTAGGTCGGGTTAATTGGCAAAAAAAAAGTTTTAGCCTAATTGATACTGGCGGGGTCAATATTGAAACTTTAAAAAATAGCATCCGTTCACTCCTGCCGGACCAAAATAATCAACTAAAAAATGTTGACACTATTGAAAAAGAAATTGTCCGACAAACTAAAGAAGCTATTGCTAAAGCGGATTTAATCCTGATGGTGGTTGATGGCCAAGCTGGCCTGATGCCTGAAGATAAAGAGCTAGCTTTAGTGGTCAAAAAATTAAAGGCACCGGCCATGTTAGTTTGCAATAAGATTGATAACCCCAAATACCAACACCAGCCCAATGAATTTTTTGCTCTCGGTCTGGGCCGGCCCTGGCCGGTTTCGGCAATCAACGGCAGTGGTACCGGCGATTTTTTGGACGAATTAATTAAAAAAATAAAAAACCGTCCGGGCCGACCAAAAAAACCAGAAGCTAAAAAACCAATCAAAGTCGCCGTCATCGGCAAACCGAATGTCGGTAAATCATCACTGGTCAATAAAATCCTAGGAGAAAACCGGGTCATCGTGGCCGATACGCCGCAAACTACCCGCGAACCTCAGGATACGGAAATTGATTATCTAGACGAAAAAATTATTTTAATCGATACGGCTGGTTTAAGGAAAAAAGCAAAAATCAAACGCGGGTTGGAAAAAATGTCCACCAAAAAAACTCTGACCACCATCAAAATTGCTGACATTGTTTTATTCCTAACGGAAGTTGATCAACCGCTGGGCAAGCAAGACGAACATTTAGCCGGTCTGATTAAAGACGCCGGCGCCGGGGTAATCGTGGTTGCTAACAAATGGGATTTAGTCCCGGAAAAAGATGAAAAAACCGACGGCGAAATAAAAAAATATTATCAACGTTATTTTCCCTATCTCAGCTTTGCTCCTCTGATTTTTACTTCCGCTAAAACCGGCAAAAATACCGACAAAATTTTGGATGTAGTTTTAAGTGTTAACCAAGAAAGACGAAAGGAAGTGCCGGAAGATGAATTAAAAAATATTCTAAAACAAGTTGTAAAAATTCACTATCCGGCCTAAGCCAAAGGTCAATTACGGCCTCATCTTTATAGCCTGGTCCAGACTAAAACTAATCCCCAAGAATTTACCATCATAGTTGGCCAAAAACAATCAATTCATTTCTCTTATTTACGATTTATCGAAAATCAACTCCGGCAAAATTTTGGGTTTTTGGGCGTTCCTGTTAAAATAAAGGTAAAGAATCTTAGACAGTAGATCGGTAGGCTGGTAGATTAGTAGAAGTAATAAAGTGCTTCTACTTTCTATCTATTAGCCTAACGTCCTACCAATCTACCCCCTACTTCCTAATTCCTACCGCCTAATAAACTAATCATATGAAACTAATCGTCGGCCTGGGTAATCCAGGCAAAAAATATGAAACCACCTGGCATAATGTCGGCTTTTTGGTAATTGATTTACTAAAAACCAAACAAGCCGGCGAATTTTTAAGCTGCAATAAAAGTAAAAAATTTAAAGCCGAAATTTGTGAAAACAACAGCCCGGAAGAAAAAATTATTTTAGCTAAACCCCAAACCTTTATGAACAACTCCGGCCAGGCTGTTAAAGCGATTGGACGATTTTATAAAATTAAGCCGGAAAACCTGTGGGTGATTCATGATGACATTGATTTGCCTTTGGGAAAAATCCGAATCTCCCAAAATGCCAGTGCCGCCGGCCATAAAGGGGTACAATCAATTATTGATGAAGTGGGGACGCAGGAATTCATTCGCTTTCGCCTTGGGATCCAGCCGATTACTCCTTTAAAAATGCCAACGGAAAAATATGTCTTGCAAAAAATCGATTCAGAGAGTAAAGTAATTATTGATGAAGTAATAGAAAAAGTCCTGGCTGCTTTGGAAATCGCTTTAGCTCAGGGAGTAACTGAGGCCATGAATGAGTTTAATTAGAGCCGGGCTTTAAATCTGATAATTATCAACATAGCGCCAAGAGGCGCTTTTATTATTGATGCAAAATGTCAAAAAAAATAGCCTCCAGAATCCTGCCTACCAGCGTAAGGCATATACCGAATAAACGGCACAGACCTCAGCTTGTGGCTACTAACCAGGCTAGGAGGGGTAACCTCGTATTCGCCGCTGGCAAACAGGATTCTGAAAGCTATTCTCTAAAGAATATAGTATGTTAACACTTTTCTTAAAAAATGTCAAGACACAACATATCCCAAGGCCAAAATCCGCTATTTTATTAGTAATTTTACAATAAATGACAACTTTAATTATAAAAGATGAATTAAAATATTGGCTGGCTTTTAATCAAATCCCAAAGATTGGCCCGGTCCGCTTTCAGAAACTTTTAAATTATTTCCCCGATCTGAAAACCGCTTGGCAAGCCGTAAGTCATGAGCTAATTAAAGCCGGGATTGAACCAGGGGTAGCAGAAGAACTAATCAGCTTAAGATTAGAAATTGATCCCGCTTTAGAATTAGAAAAAGTTGAAAAAATTAAAGTTCAAATCACAACAATCCTTGACCCTAACTATCCAAAGCTACTGAAAGAAATTTATGCTCCCCCACCCTTGATTTATCATTTTGGTAATTTAGATTTGAATAATGATTTCCCTTTGGCGGTTGTGGGCCGGCGGAAAATCAGTCAGTACGGTAAACAAATAACCAGTGAAATTGTTTCCGAGTTAGCTAATTGCAGTTTAACTATTGTCTCGGGTTTAGCTTTGGGAATTGATGCTTGTGCTCACCAGGCCACGCTACAAAACTCCGGAAAAACTGTGGCAGTTTTGGGCTCAGGCTTAAATCAGATTTACCCGGCTTCCAACCGTAAACTTGCCCAAGAAATTATTGAGTCCGGCGGTAGCATCATTTCTGAATTTCCTTTAGGCACACCGCCCTACAAATCTAATTTTCCTCAAAGAAACCGAATTATCTCGGGCTTAAGTTTAGGTGTCTTAGTGACTGAAGCCGGCGAAAAATCCGGGGCGCTGATCACCGCCGCCTACGCCTTGGAACAAAATCGAGAGGTCTTTGCGGTTCCGGGCAATATTTATAGTGCTGGTTCAATTGGCCCAAATAATTTAGTCCGGCTGGGTGCCAAATTAGTAACGGGTGCCGCTGACATTTTAGAAGTCTTAAACTTAAGCGAAGCAAAAGATTTTAAAAATACCAAAGAGCTAATCCCGGAAAATGAAACCGAAAAAATCCTTTTGGAATTAATCACCACTGAGGCAGTCCACGTTGACAAATTAGTCCAGTGCGCTAGACTAGATATCAGCATTATTAATTCCACTTTGAGCTTGATGGAAATGAAGGGAATGGTGAAAAACCTGGGTAATCAAAAGTATGTCAAAGCAAGATAAAAGTTAATAAAAGTTTGTAAAAGCAAGATAGAGTTTGTAAAAGCTAGTAATAGCCAGATAGTAACATCAACGTATCAACATAGCGCCAAAGCAAATTAATTAATAACAATTAACAAAATTATGGCGCTAACAATGATAAATCCAAATGACAAAATCCAAATTTCCAATCAAATCCAAAATCCCAATGTCAAAAAACAATTTGATTTGGCCGAACGGACTGCTAAATTCGGCGAAAAAATAATTTGAGTTTTGAGCTTTGATATTGATTTGACATTGGAAATTTGGATTTTGACATTACCCTTTATTTAATGAAAAATTTATTACAAATTACTTCAATGGACAAGAATCTTAAAAAATATCACCAGGCAGTCAATTATCTTGAATCAATTACCAATCTGGAACAACCCGACTACCTTAAAAAAACTAGTGGTCGGTCTTTATTTTTAAAACGGTTTAATTATTTTCTAAAGATTTTGGGTAACCCTCAGCAGGGCTTAAATTATATCCATATTGGCGGCACTTCGGGTAAAGGATCGACCGCCACGATGATTCAATCAATTTTAACTGAAGCCGGTTTTAAAACCGGGCTTTTTACCTCACCTTTTTTAACTACTTCGATTGAAAAAATTAAAATTGATGATTTATTGATTAGCCCTGATGAATTTACTAATTTAGTGGAAAAACTAAAGCCCGCCGTTGATAAAGCTTATCTGACTTCTCCCTATGGCCGGCCGTCGTATTTTGAAATTTTTACCGCCTTAGCATTTTTATATTTCCGGCAAAAAAAATGCGATTGGGTGGTTCTGGAAGTTGGCTTAGGCGGCCGCTATGACGCCACTAATGTCATCCCACCGCCAAAAATTACAGTAATTAATTTAATCGGCTATGACCACGTTGAATTATTAGGCAAAACTTTGACTAAAATTGCCACGGAAAAAGCCGGCATCATCAAGCCTAAAACCAGTTTTTTTACCACCGCCAAAAATAATAAAAAGGTCTTGGCAATTTTTCAAAAAGCCTGTAAAAAAAATCAGGCAGAGTTTAATATTGTAGGCTGGCCAAAAACAGAATATCGGCTGAATTTACTGGGTAAACACCAGCAAGGCAATGCCGCTTTAGCTGCGGCGGTAGCCAAAAAACTTGGCATCAACGAAGCCAAAATTAAAGCCGGACTGGCCAAAGTTAAAATGCCTTGCCGCCTGGAAATTATTCAAAAAAATCCCCTAATAATTTTGGATGGGGCCCATAACGTTTCTAAAATAAAGACAACAGTTGATTTTATAAGAAATTTGACATATCAAAAATTATATATTATTATTGCCCTAACTAAAGAAAGGAATGGATCAGATATTTTCAAAAAAATAAAATTGCTAGCCAATCATTCATTTGTCACCAGGTTTCAGTCAATCCACCACAAATGTTACCCGCCAAAAGATCTAGCTAAAAGAATAAATTCTAGAAAGCCAGTTGAAATTTGTCTTGATCCGCAAATAGCTCTAAACCAAGCGCTAAAAATCGCTAATAAAAAAGATTTAATTCTGGTGACTGGCTCATTCTATTTAGCCGGCGAGCTACGAACTAACTGGCGAAGTGAAGAAAAAATATTAAAAGAAAGGAAAGTCTAACAATGCCAAAAAACTTAGTCATCGTCGAAAGTCCGACGAAGGCCAAAACTATCTCAAAATTTCTGGGGCGCGACTACAAAATCGAGTCCTCTTTTGGTCATATCCGCGATTTGCCAAAAAGCAAGTTGGGTGTTGACGTTGATAATAATTTTGAACCGCAGTACGTCATCCCGCCCAAAGCCAAAAAGCGGGTCGGCGAACTAAAAAAATTGGCCGATAAATCCGACTTGATCTATTTTGCCACTGACGAAGACCGCGAAGGCGAAGCCATTTCTTGGCATTTGGTTGAAATTTTAAAAACGCCAAAAAGTAAAATTAAACGTATTGTTTTTCATGAAATTACCGAGGAAGCAATCCAAGACGCTTTAAAGAATCCCCGGACTATTGATTTGAATCTGGTTGATGCCCAACAAGCGCGCCGGGTTTTGGACCGCCTGGTTGGTTACCAGCTTTCGCCGCTACTTTGGAAAAAAGTGGCCCGGGGGCTTTCGGCTGGCCGGGTCCAATCAGTTGCTGTTCGGTTAATTGTTGAACGCGAACGCGAAATTCAAGCTTTCAAAGCCGAAGAATATTGGAGTATTGAAACTATATTTTGTCCCCAAAAAGTTAAAACCGGGGAAAAACCAATTGAATTTGGCGCTCAGCTAAATCAAATTGACGACAAGACAATTGATAAACTGGCCATTAAAAATCAAGAACAAGCCGATAAAATCCTGGCGGATTTAAAAAATGCCCAGTACATTATTACTGATTTAGAGAAAAAAGCCACCAAAAAAAATCCCCTACCTCCTTTTACCACTTCCACCTTGCAGCAAGCCGCCAATAACCGCTTGGGTTTTTCTGCCAAACAAACCATGATGTTCGCCCAGCAACTTTATGAAGGGGTAGAGCTGGGCAGCCAAGGGGCTGTAGGTTTAATCACCTATATGAGAACTGACTCGCTTAACCTGGCTGATAAATTTTTGACTGAGGCTCAAAGTTATATTAAAGATAAATTCGGCGATGATTACACCCACGGTAAAAAATTATACAAAGCCAAATCAAAAATGGCCCAAGAGGCCCACGAAGCCATCCGGCCGACCTCTGCCTCTAATGATCCAGAATCAGTCAAACAATATTTGGATGACCGCCAATACAAACTCTATAAATTGATTTGGCAGCGCGCTTTGGCTAGCCAAATGAGCGAAGCAGTAATGGATAATACCCGAGTTGATATCAAAGCCCAGGCAACTCCTTATACTTTCCGGGCCACTGGGTCAATTATTAAATTTGCCGGCTTTTTGAAAGTCTACCCCACCAGCACCAAAGAAAATATCCTGCCTGAATTAAAAATTAAAGATGAACTTGATTTGATCGCCATTGATCCCAACCAGCATTTCACCCAGCCACCAGCCCGCTATTCCGAAGCAACTTTAGTTAAAGCTTTGGAAGAATATGATATTGGCCGGCCCTCAACTTACGCGCCGACTATTTCCACCATTCAGGACAGAAACTACGTGGTTAAAGAAGATAAAAGACTTAAACCAACTGAAATCGGCATTTTAGTCAATGATCTGCTGGTTGAACATTTCCCGGAAATTGTTGACTATAAATTTACCGCTCGTCTGGAAGATGACTTGGATGAAATTGCTGAAGGTAAAATCAAATGGCAGCCAGTGATTCACGAATTTTGGGGACCATTCAAAAAAAACTTGGACAAAAAGGATAAAGAATTAAGTAAAAAGGAATTGACCGAAACCAAAACCGATGAAATTTGTGAGAAGTGCGGAAAACCAATGGTGGTTAAAATCGGCCGGTTCGGTAAATTTTTGGCCTGCACTGGCTACCCGGAATGTAAAAATACCAAACCAATTAGTAACTCTGATTTTGAACCGCCAGCGCCACCCCAAGAAACCGGCGAAAAATGTCCTGAGTGCGGCAGTCCTTTAGTTAAAAGAAAAGGCCGCTTCGGCGAATTCGTTGGCTGCTCTAATTATCCCAAATGTAAATATATCAAAAAACAACCGGCTCAAGAATTCGGCACTTGCCCCAAATGTGGCCAGGGTAAAATCACAGGCAAACGTTCCCGCCGCGGCTGGTTCTATGGCTGCAACCGCTATCCGGATTGTAATTTTGCCTTATGGGGCAAGCCAGTGATTGAAGAGGGTAAAAATGAACCCCAGACTTGCCCGGACTGCAGCTCAATTCTAGTCTACGGACCAAATGACACAATCAAATGCAGTGCTAAAGGTTGTAAATATAAAAAATAAGATATAAGAAACAAGATATAATCTATGTCTTTTTTTAATATAATCATGATTGCAATTGCTTTATCTTTGGACGCCATGGCGGTGGCGGCAGTCAGCGGGACGCAAGATCGGCATATAACTTTCAGACAATCACTAAAAATTGCTCTCTCTTTTGGTTTTTTCCAATTTTTTATGCCACTAGTCGGCTGGATCGCCGGCGTTGGTTTAAAAGATTTTATCTCTGGATTTGATCATTGGATAGCATTTCTACTTCTGGTTGTTATTGGCTTAAAAATGTTAATGGAATCTTTTAGCCCTGCCAAAACAAACCGGGTTGACATAAACAACTGGAAAGTATCAATTTTACTATCTTTAGCTACTAGTATTGATGCCTTGATTGTTGGTATAACTTTTGCTCTACTGCCGGTGAAAATCTGGTTTGCCGCTATAATGATTGGTATTACTACCATAATTTTATCTCTAGCGGCAATTTATATTGGTAAAAAATTTGGTGAACTTTGGGGTAAAAAATCCGAAGCAATCGGTGGCCTAGTACTGATTGGAATCGGCTTAAAAATCTTGCTAGGACATTTATTTTAAATTTAAAAAAACTTAACAAACAAAAAACCCTCCATTAGGAGGATTTTTTGTAACCTACGCAAAGAGGAAAAATCAATATATTGCCGCCATCGAATAGGAAACTACCGACAAAGCCAGATAGACTGGGAGTACTAGCGTGGCGGTCAAAACGGTAAATGTTCGGGAAATGTCAAAATCGAAATCTGTTGGCTGCTCGCGAACTTGCGGTTGGATACATTCTTGCTTTTCCATACTTTTTGTTTTTATTTTTTAGATATCCCTCGCACAAAGCTTGGGCTGAAATTTTTAAGGAACAAAAGTTTTTTTGTCCCGACCTTTCGGGACTTTTTGTTTTTGCGCCCGTCAATTGTCTTAGGGCATGGTCTCACCAAAAGCCCCGAGCGACTGGCTTCAAAATAAGCTAAAGGGAGTCGAGGGGCGGAGGCGGACAATTTAAAAAGATAGGTCTTGGGCCTATCTGTATCATCTATAACCAGTATAGCATACCTAGCAATAAAAGTCAAGCGGAACGGGCGAAATTTTAATTAAATATTATAATATTTTAATATTAAAATTGATTCAATATTAAAAATTAGAAATTGAAAATTAACTAAAATGCGGCTGAAAGAGAGATGAACCCTGAAACCATGTTGATGCTAGGGTTCTCCTTTCAGACCGCAGAATTATGATAGCAAATCTAACTTTATTTGGCAATAAAATATGTATGTATATAATTTGACCCGGACCTGTAAATTACCAGATCCGGGGGTGGACAAGGTTCGTTCTGCGTCAGCGAAGAGCCTTCCGAATAATGGACTTTTTGTTCGTGGCGGTATGCATCTACTAAAATTGCTACGAGTTGTAGTCGCTAGCAAACTACCATAGCTAATTCCTTCGACACAGTGACCGGGCGTTGCCTCTCGTACACCAAACGAATTGTCACGCCGAAGTAGTTAAGAGAGGATTAACCTCTCCCCGAGGGCCCTTCGGCCAACCCTCAGCTAGTCGACAGCTTCTTCATGAGATGGATCCTCCGTGCGATTGGGGTTGCGGTTAAACTACACTACATTTGTCTTGCCAGCTCTGCCGCTGTTCCGTATTGACTTTACTGATGCAGTCTAGCGAGCAAACCTGACTTATTAATATTACACATTTTTCGAAAAAAGTCAAGGATTTGCTAAAAATATTGTGGCTATTTCACTTAAATAAATTTCAGATTTTAAGATAATAAAGTTTCAAGATAAAAAGAAAACACCCCAAGTAAAACCAAGGGTGTTTTCCGGTTTCTAGGATTATTCCTAGCATCAATATCGGCATCTTAGCACAGATTTATCAACTTGTCAAGGCTTAATAAAAAGAGTAGGCTAAAAATAGACAAAGTAACATAAATAATATGGCTAAAAAATCTATGGCTAGAAGATTAAAAACTCTAACTAAAAGTAAGGTCAGCCCCAAAATTATTGCCGGGGTTATTGTTTTAATTGGCTTAATCGGCCTATCTTTTGTTGGCTCTTCACTGCTAAGCACCTTTAATATTGCTATCACCAATACTAATGATAGTTCCAAGGGCGGCAGCACCAACGAACCCGGTTTAGTCGCCTATTATCGGTTTGATGAAGGCTCAGGTAATACAGCTACTGATAAAATTATCCAAAACAACGGCACAATTTACGGGGCTCAATGGACTGATAATGCTATTTCAGGCAAAGCTTTAAATTTTGTTGGTGCTAATAATTATGTTGAGGTTCCTCATCATGATGTTTTAAATCTGACTGATGTGATTACGATTTCAGTCTGGATAAAATTGAACAAAACTGTGGCTGAACAAACTTATCAATACATGATTGTCAATAAATCAAACTGGACTGGTAAAGATGGCTTCCAACTTGTCTTTAATAAACCTTATTCTAATAATTTAATTTTCAGGATCCTGTATGAAAATACTTTTAAAGATGCAGCTTGGGATGCCTCCAGTCTCAAAAAAAATATTTGGTATCATCTTGTCGGCACTTATGACAAAAAATTTATTAAACTCTTTGTTGATGGCCAACTCAAAGCAATTGTAAGTCTAAGTAAGCCAATTGATATTACCACTAACAAACTGTATATTGGCAACCCAGGAGCAGATTATTTTAATGGCAGCATTGATGAAGTAAAAATCTACGGTAAAACTCTAACTGATGATGAAATTTCTGCTGCCTACCTGAATACTCGCTGTAAAAGAGATAACATTGACCCTAGTAACATAACCGGCGCCCAGCATAATATGATAGTAAATTTCCCTGCTAATTTAACAACGGCAGAAATAAATGGGATCTTGAGCGCTTATCCCTGGATGAATCCTTATAATTTAAACGCCTGCGATAAAATATTTTTGATTCAAAACGTGAATAATTCTTTCACTGATCCAGCTTTTGCTCCAATCTTTACTTATTAATACCTAAAAGATATGAATAAAAAAATACTTTTGTATCTAACCATTATTCTACTAGTTTTAGGCTCAGTAACCATTCTAAGTTACCCCGTATTGGCTAGACGCGCCGGCACTCAATACTATTTTAAAGCTGAAACTGGTTTCCCTTGTGGCGGGCTTTGTACTGCCCAGGGCATACGCCCTCTTGGTTCAGAGGCTGGTTGTTCTTATGAATGTAAACCTGATTTTACACCTTTATGTTCAGATAACACTAACCCGAATTGGCCTTATGTTGATTATACAGTTGTTTGCACATTAAAAGCCGACTGCGGCTGTGACATAAAAGATCCTCATTGCGCTTCAGAATCGCAACACTGCGAGGAGAATGAAATAAGTTCTGAATTCACACCACCGGCCGATAACCCAGATGCTTTACCTTGTGGTGGCCATTCTTGTTGTCAAATTGCTTCAACCAGATCGTACACCCAATGTATTGCTTGTACTCAGGAATTTAAAAATGGTCAGCTAATAGATATAAATGAGTGCGTCAAGGCAGAAGAATGTGGTGATCCTTGTTTGCAATGTCCGCCAGCCCATTGTGTTGTGCTTGACGCCAATAAAACCGGCCGTGATGTCGGCTACAAGTGTGTTCCTGATGAACCTACCCAGAAAAGCGCAGCAGGGGGCAGTAGCTACAGCGGATCCCCGGATGGTATTAAAACCAGTGATCTCGATGATAGCAGTATAACGGATGAAAATGGAAATGTTACCCCCTATCCTAAATGCAAAAAGTGCAATAAAATTACTGAAATTGAATGTGAAGGCACACTAGGTAACTGGTGCTGCAAAAAAGGAAAAGAAACTTGCGGTGAAAAACCTCTGGCCGGATTAGGAACTAAAATTAAGGCTTGTGACCCTATCAGTTGCCCGACCGGTAATTACCCATCAGAGAACACCGTTAAATGCAATGGCGATGGCGAAGCGGCAGCGGCAATTTGTTGTAAACCAAATCCTGATGGTTCTAGCCCTTGCGGTAAAATTACAGTAACAAAACGAAGTCCCTTGCCACCATTTAAGATGATGACTGTCACTGTTCCCACTTGCGTGCCTCCCGGTGATTGCAATTCTTCCTCAGAAGGCTATTGTGGTACTACTACTGATGGCAAGGCTGTTTGTTGTAAAGCCTCAGAAAATCAAAAATGTGTTCAGGTGGACGGGAAAAATCAACCAGCTTGCCAACCTTCAAGTTGTCCTTCTGGTCAAGTAAAATGTACCGGCAAAATTGAAGAGGCTGGACATACATCAACAGTCAGCATCTGCTGTAAGGCTTGTGGTGATCGTCACCCTAATGGTGCACCTTCCTGTGCTGATTAATAAACAAAATATAAATTAAAAGAAACAGCCGTCACGACTTGCTGACGGCTGTCATAATAGCGCTCGATCGAACATCCAGCTCGGCAAGCTGGTCGATGATCGCCATGAGAAACACCTCGTCTCTCGGGGTCAATGCGTGGGCATCGATCCACGGGAAAGCTTGAATCAACTCATCATAGCGATTCACAAAGTGTTCCTTGTCTTGCTGGAACTGCGCGAGCAGCTGCTGCTGCTCAGCAGTTAGGTTGCTGGGATCAATTTCCCGCCACCCCTGGTAGGCTTGCTGCAACTCTAGGTTGCCTTTCAAAGCCTGCTTCACAGGAGTACTAGCGCAACCAGCGCCAACAACCAGTAATATCACCAGCCAAAGAGCAGTAGTCTGTTTCATTCTCATGTCCTCCACCCCGAAAACGGGGTTAGCTTTTCAACCTGGTTTTATTCCTAAATTATACAATACCATAAATTTATCCTCTTGTCAAGCACATTTTCCAATGCTATAATTGCCTTGATGAAAGAAAAAATCACAAAGGTAATTTTGATTAGTTTGGGAATTTTTTTTATTGCCTTTGGCACTTTTGCCATGGACTTTGGTATTTACCGCGGCAAACCCGGCTGGTTGCTCTGGCTCTGCTATTGGGGCATGGTCATTATCGGCTTTGGCATTTTAACTAAAAATGGCTATCTCATTTTAAGCCAAATAAATATTTTAACTATTCCCCTGCTCTTTTGGAACATCGACTTTACTCATTATCTTGCAACCGGCAAAGACCTTTGGGGCATTACCGATTATTTCTTTGGCGAGATGCTAAAGACTGCCCGCTTCATCAGTTTCGAACATCTTTTTTTATTACCCCTAACACTTCTGGCGCTTTATTTAATTAAGATTAATAAAAAAGGCGCCTGGAAACTCAGTCTGGCGCAACTCGCCCTGTTTTTTGTCTTAAGCCGGCTTTTCACTAATCCCGAACATAATGTCAATTGCGTTTTTGTTTCTTGCTACCCGTTTTTTCCTACTGATAGCTGGCATCCCTTAAGATGGTTTTTGGTTTATGGCGCCATGATTTTGTTTACTTATTGGATCATAAGCGTTATGCCACTTTTTAAAAAGAAAATTGCTAAAAAAAATCAATGAGCCTATAATAAAATTAGCCAATAATTAACCAAAACTTTATGAAACTTCGACTTTTTTCCAAAAAACCTATGGCAAAAAAACTTCAAACAATCACTAAAACCAAAATTAACCCCAAAGTCTTAGCCGGGGTTATTATTTTAGTTGGCTTAATCGGCTTATCTTTCATTGGAACATCGCTCTTAAGCACAGGCGTCACTTTAGTTAACTCCAATACTAATGTTAACGACAACTCTAAACCAAAAATTGACCTTTGCAAGGCTCATAACGGAACCAATGATTTAATCGCTTGGTATAAATTAGATAGTGCTGTAGATAATGTTACCCAAGACTATTCGGGGAATAATTTTGGGGGCATTGCTTCAGGCACTCCGGCTTTCGCCCCAGGCATTCCTGGCCAAGGTTGTCAGTTTGATGGCATCAATGATTATATTGCCCTGACATTTAAATATTGCGGCGGCAAACACTTAATTAATGGTTTAACCACTTGTGCTTGGTTCAGCACAACGGAAAAAACTGGCGTCAATTTTGATAATTGGGCTTTTATTGATTTTGATCGCACTCAATACTTCAGTTTTTTTGTCACGCCAACTGGTAAAATTGGTTTTTCTACCCACTCAGCTTCCAATAATAATTCAACCAATGACTTTTACAGCACCGTTAATGAAGAAGCTCCCGCTTTAAATGATGGCCAAGTTCATTTCGCTTGTGCGGTTTATAACCAAGGGACTAAATTAATTTATATTGATGGTAAAAAAAATGCCCAAACCTATGCTCATGCTGGCAAACCATTAGAAGGTACGGCTGACCGCTGGGGCTTCATCGGTGATGGCTCCCAAGCCACGGGGGCGGATGGTCTGCGATATAATAAATATTTTAAAGGGATGATTAATGAGGTCAGACTTTACGAAAAAGCTTTATCGGAAGATGACGTCAGATCACTTTATAAAGAAGTAATGATACCTACCTTAGATCCTTCTGGCCAGGTTAATAATAAATGTTCAGTCAGTCCAATCGATTCTGCCCAATGTTATACGGCAATTGATAGCGCCTGCACCAGCCAAACCATAAAACCAAAAGATAGTTGCATCGAAACCTTTATTAATATTTATTTGGGTGATGATGCCGCTGCTAATAATGTCGCCGCCCTTGATCCCGAAGGTATTGGCGCCCCCTGGCCGCCTTTAGGTGATGATTTAATAGTAAAATACTGTATTTCAAACTTAAATTATACTCGAGCTAACCGGCCACTTTGTAAAAAGAATTTAGGCGGACTAGACTCATCAATCTTTGAAATAACTAGTAATGTTACTTTAATCAATAGTGCCCTAGCTAATTTAGGCTTGGGAGGAGCCAAATCAGGTGGCGCTTGTAGCTATAGTAGCTGTAATGACTGCAAAAGTTTAGGAACAGCTCTAGCTCAGGCGGCAGCCAGTTGCTCAAGTGGCGGTAGTTGCCCCAGTGATAAGGTAAAAAGTAATTGTTCTGGGGATAAATATGTACTTTGTACTTTTGATGGTGGTTGGAGTGAATCAATGAAACTATCTGATTGCCAAGCTAAAAACCCGATAATATATTGCCCAATAACCCCAACTTGTCCAAGCACTGAAAAGTGTGATTGTAATTGGTTAGACCCTACGTACATAAAAGCTTCGCGATTTAGTTGCGCTCCTATTTTTAAAAAAGAAAATACCCAGTGCGGAGCAGCAAATGTTGCCGGTTCGGATGAACTTGTATGTAAACTAGGCTATGCCTTATGTTTCTTACCATCAGGTATGAGTCTAGCATCGGGTGCTCATGCTGGCGGCAATGCAGTGGATATATATGTTAGCGGCACAACTGCTCAAGATAAAATTCATCTTGGCCGCCAATTTCTCTATAATATTGGACCTTCTGTCACGACTGAATTTTTCAAAAAACTAAGGGCTTTAAGCGAATTAATGCCCTGCGAGATTAAAGGATTAGGCGCAATAACTCCAGCAGAAAGAGTTCCAATGGTTCATCTTGATGTCCGCCAAAATAGAGGCTGCGTTTTCTATAATGTCACTTCCAAAACAAATCCCGCTGCTTGGGCTGGCAAATGCGTTGAGGGCAGCTATCCCGAACTATTTTACAAATTTCCGCCTCAATCTCAAATAGATGCTGAAATAAAAAGTTGCGGCAACTACTATTAGCATCTCAATTAGCTCAATAAATAAATGAGACCCCTGCGCTTACTGAACTACTTCAGCGCAGGGGTCTTTTCGCCTGAGGAACCTACGGGTTGATCACAACATCGTGCAACCACCCCGAAGTGATCATCCTTTGCAGCCCGGTGACAAGGGCTGCGCGGTTGGCCTTCAGTGGCCGGAATGAAACGACCGTATATTGGTCGAACATCCGGCCTGCCCAGACAATGCCATTGAACGAAAGCTCGTCCACGCGCATTGCTTGCCAACCGGTGCCAAGGGCTCTGACCTGATCGAGTTGGATGTCGTCCAACCCGTTGTTAATCAGGAGATACACCCTGCCATTACTGGCAAAAGCATACCAGTAGCTCTCAGCGTCTTCGCCCATATTCGGCGTGACAACCATCTGACCGTGGGCGATCTCTTTGGCATCGGCGAGCTCGCGGGTGCCCTTCTCACACTGATGAACAAACATCTCTCCGCGGGAGATGTTGCTTTCGGAGTAGACGCTAGGAAACTGATCTTGCGTCAACTTCGTCGTTGTCTGACACCCTGCCAGACAAGTCAGTGCTACTAAAAGTGCTATCTGCTTCATTTCTTGCTCCTCTAGCGGTTCAAAACCGCTTGTAGAATACAGTAATTCCGACAATTCCTGAATTTATCATTATACAATATTTTAAAAAATTTGTCAATATTAAAACAAAAAATACCCAACAATTTAGCTTATTTTAGATATTTTTAATTAGTTACCAAAACCGCCCCGAACTAAGTTGTGGGGCGGTTTTTTTATAACTAGCTGATTAACTTCTAATGTAAAGGAGGGGTACTGGTTGGCGTAGTTGTGGTAATACAAGCCCCATTCTGACAGCCACTTAAACATTTGTAATAATTAACTGATCGCAATAAGCCAGCCGGATCACCTAATTTACCGCAATACCACTCCCGTAAAGTTCCTGGCCTTAAAGTTCCAGCGCCATTACAGACATCTCTCTCAACTCTAACATAGCCGGTATTATAAATTACCGTCGTCGTCCCGACTTTAAAATAATTTTGCCCCGAGTCTGTTTCACTACATGATACTGGTACAAGGGTAACTCCGGCTAACCCGCCAGAAATCATACCATAACCGACAGCCACTACTGCACCAATTGCAACGACAGCTACAGTGGCAAAAACGACTTTGCTAGAAACTCGGGTTTTAGTTTGGGTTAAAACTGCCATAGTTTTAAAAAATAAATTAGTTCAAAATATTTAAATCGCTTTATTTTCCAGCCATTCCTGCATTACTGTCTGAATATCAGCCACACCGACCTGAGGCCAAGCTGCTTGGTCACCATCAAGTTTTGGCTTTTCCCCCCGTTCTTTCGCCGCCAAGTGATCATCGATATTTTCAATGCTGACCTTAGAAGCGGCTTCATCCATTAAATCAATAGCCTTGTCGGGGAAAGACTTATTTTTGATATGTTGGGCTGACAAATGGACTGCTGCCAAAATGGCTTCATCCGTAATATTGACTTTATGGAACTGTTCATACTTCCTTTTGATCCCACGTAAAATTTGGATGGTTTCTTTCGAATCGGGCTCATCGATTAAAATGGGATGAAGCCGCCTGTCCAGGGTAACATCTTTTTCAATAAATTCTTTGTATTCCTTAGCCGTGGTGGCACCAATTACTTGTAAATCACCACGCGCTAAAGCTGGCTTTAGAATATCATCAGCATCAATTGAACCTTCGGCTCCCCCGGCTTCGGCTAAAGTATGAATTTCATCAATAAACAAAATAATATTGCGCTTAGCCGCGGTAATTTCATCAGCAACTTTTTTTAATCGCTGTTCAAACTCACCGCGATATTTCGTCCCGGCCACAATTGCTGGTAAATCTAAAGCTAAAACTTTTTTTCCCAGTAGAATATCAGGAACTTTTTTATCAGTAATTGCCTGAGCCAACCCTTCGGCCACGGCAGTTTTACCCACCCCGGATTTTCCCACCAAAACCGGATTATTTTTCGTCCGCCGGCACAAAACCTGAATGACCCGCTCAATTTCTTCCTCCCGGCCAATCACCGGATCAAGTTTGCCTGCTGCTGCCATTTGAGTTAAGTCCCGAGAGTATTGGGCTAAAGTTGGTGTTTCTTTGCCAAGATTAGATAAATTAGTGAAATTAAAACTACTTCTTTTCCAAATAAAAAATAAAGCCGCCAAAATTATAACGGCAATAATTAAAGAATAAATTGAGGAAAGATTAAAAATCGAAAATGTCATGATACCATCTTAAAATTTAATAATTGATTTTTGACCCTAAATCCTTTACAATAATTATACTATAAAATATAAGATAAAACAACAAAATTGTGACTGAAGTCGAAAGCTTAATTAAAATTCTCAAAGAAGGCAACAAAGAAAATAATAAAACGCCAATTTTTCCTCATTTCCGACGGAAAAATCCGGAGTATGATTTAGATTTGATCAGATTGGCTTATGATTACGCCCAAAAAGCTCATGAAGGCCAAACGCGCAAGTCCGGTGAACCTTATATCGAGCACCCTTTGGCCACAGCGACTAAATTGGCAGAAATGGGCATGGATCAGGCAACAATCATTGCCGGCTTGCTTCATGATGTTCCGGAAGATACTAATTATAGTTTAGTTGATATCGAAAAAAACTTTGGCCCCGAAGTGGCCAAACTCGTAGGCGGCATCAGCAAATTGGGCATCATTAAATATCGCGGAATTGAAAAATATGCTGAGAATTTAAGAAAAATGTTTGTTTCCATGGCTGAAGATATCCGCATCATTCTGATTAAGATGGCCGACCGGCTCCATAACTTGAAAACTCTTGGGTCTCTACCAAAAGAAAAACAAAAAAGAATTGCCCAGGAAAGTTTGGAAATTTATGCCCCGATTGCCAATCGCCTCGGCATGGGCCAAATCAAGGGCGAGTTTGAAGACCTGGCCTTCCCCTATGTCTACCCGGAAAAATATGAATGGATGAAAAAAGAAATCTTACCTAAAATTGAAGTCCGGATGGAATATATCCAAAAAGTAATCAAGGTGGTAAAAAAAGAATTGGAAATTCAGAAGATTAAAGTTATCTCCCTCCATGGTCGGGCTAAACGGCTTTATAGTCTTTATCACAAACTGGCTAAACCTCACTACGATGGCGACGTTTCAAAAATTTATGACTTGGTCGCTTTAAGAATTATTGTCCCCACCATTTCTGATTGCTATCAAGTGCTGGGGATTATTCATAAACTTTGGAAACCACTCCCCGGCCGGATCAAGGATTATATCGCCCAACCCAAACCCAATGGTTACCAATCACTTCATTCAACTGTCTTTTGCCTTGACGGAAAAATTGTTGAGTTTCAAATTAGGACACCGGAAATGCATGAACAAGCCGAGTATGGTATCGCCGCCCACTGGCATTATAAAGAAACGGAAAAGGGACCAAAAAATTTAGGCGATAAAGGCCACACTTTACCTAAAAAATTCCAATGGGTCCAAGATCTGGTTAATTGGCAAAAAGAGATTCAAGATAACCAACAATATTTACAATCGTTGGCCATTGATTTTTTCAAAAACCGGATTTTTGTCTTTACCCCCCAAGGCGATGTTATTGATCTGCCCGAAGAAGCCACCCCGGTTGATTTTGCTTACCATGTTCATACCTGGATTGGCGATCATTGTACGGGTGCCAAAGTCAATAATCAGATGGTCAGCTTGGAGGCTAAACTAAAAAACGGCGACGTCATTGAAATCATCACCGATAAAAATCGTAAAGGTCCCAGTCATGACTGGCTAAAATTTGCTAAAACTTCGGCGGCTAAAGGTAAAATCAGGTCTGGGGCCGATAAAATAAAAAAATAAGAAATTAAAAAATTAAATGCTTTTTGATTTCTTATTTTTTTATTTTCTTAATCTGGTTAACCTACAATTTTTCTGATAACCTCTTCCAACTCCTCACTGGAATAAAATTCAATAGTAATTGTTCCGGCTTCGCCGGATTTTTTAACTGTCACTTTAGTCCCTAATACCCCTTGTAATTTTTCTTCCAGATCAGTAATATTTGGATCTTTGGCCTGACGAAAATGCCGCTTAACCACGACTTTTCTGGCCTGACCTTCAACTGCCCGAACCGTTAGATCCTGCTTCAAAACTTTTTGAAAAAAATTCATCCTTTCCTGCGGCGGCAGACCGGCAATTATGCGGGCCGTACTATAATTAATCTTCCCATTGATTAAGGCTTTCTGAATTTCACTAGACAAAGTCAATAAACGCAAAGTATTAGCTACGACCGAACGATTCTTACCCACTTTTTTGGCTACTTCCTCTTGGGTTAAATTAAATTCATCAATTAACCTTTGGAAAGCCACGGCTTCTTCAATTGAGTTTAAATCTTTACGCTGCAAATTTTCTACTAAGGCTAATTCCAGTTTTTGCTGTTCTTTGATATCGCGAATAATCGCCGGCACGGTTTTAAATTCTAAAAATTGAGCGGCCCGCAAACGACGTTCGCCCGCAATCACTTCGTAACCATCTGACGTGGCAGTTAAAATCAATGGCTGCAAAATCCCATGCTCTTTAAGGGAATTAATCAATTCTTCCATGCTCTCATAACTAAAGTCAGAACGGGGTTGCTGAGGGTTAGCTTTAATTTTAGCGATTGGCACCCTCGCTATCATTTCCTCATCAGGTAAAACTTCGGAATCCTTAGAAATGATTTTTTTATCAATTTTTGGCGGGATTAAGGAGCTGAGTCCTTTGCCCAAGCCGGTCGTCTTTGACATAATTTTGAATTTTTAATTTTGAATTTCGAATCAATTTCGAATATTAGAATATTAAATATTGAATTAAAATTCAAAATTCGAAATTATTTATTGATAAATTTGATTCTAAATTAGATTCTCTAAAGTAATAATCTCTCTCGCTAAATCTTCATACGCCTTCCCACCAGCAGAGCGGGCATCGTACGATAAAATTGATTGGCCAAAACTGGGCGCTTCAGTCAACCGGACATTACGCGGCACTACCGTGGAAAATAAGCGGTGCGGGAAATGCTGTTTTAACTCGTTCAAAACCTGGCCGGAAAGCTTGTTACGCTTATCATAAAGAGTGACGAGGGCACCTAAAATCTCCAGGTTTGGCTTTAAGTTTTCTTTCACTAAACTAATAGTATTTAATAATTGGCTCAAGCCCTCTAAAGCTAGATATTCGGCCTGGACTGGAATTAAAACTTCATCAGCCGCCACTAATCCATTTATCGTCAGTAAATCCAAAGAAGGCGGACAATCGATAATGATATAATCGTAATCATTGGTTACTTCAAGCAAAGAATGATGCAGTTTAAACTCTCGGTCATCCAAATTTACCAGTTCCACCCTCGCCCCGGCTAAATCCGGTGTCGCCGGCGCGATTTTATAGCCCTGATGATTAGTCCCTTTGATAATCTCCCGAAAAGAAACTGGCTCAATCAAGGCATGATAAACTCCTTTATCCAGCTGATTAGGATTAAGCCCTAAGCTTGAAGTGGCATTAGCCTGCGGATCAGCATCAACCAATAAAACAAACTTACCCAGCCAAGCCAGATAAGCACCTAAATTAATCGCTGTAGTTGTCTTGCCGACTCCTCCTTTTTGATTAACAATGGCGATTGTTCGTGACATACCTTAATTATAATAAAAAAATTCATCTTTGACAATTAAAGATTTTTTTATTATACTAAAATTTGAGTTATTAGCCCGGGTGGCGGAATTGGTAGACGCGCACGACTCAAAATCGTGTGGACTTCGGTCCATGAGAGTTCGATTCTCTCCTCGGGCATAAATTGACACCTTTGACACCTAGCGAAAAATGGATTATCATAAGGAAGTTAATTACTTATATTCGACGCGGGATAGAGCAGTAGCAGCTCGCCAGGCCCATAACCTGGAGGTCGGGGGTGCAAATCCCCCTCCCGCAACCAAGAAGTATTTTAGATAATTCAATGAGACCAGGCCCATAACCTGGAGGTCGGGGGTGTCCCGACGCACATTATTTGTAATATTAATAAAGAAGTCGGGATCCCGATGATATTTAGAAATAAATTAAGGAATCGGGACAAATCCCCCTCCCGCAACCAAGGCGAGGTAGCTCAGTTGGTTAGAGCGAAGGAATCATAACCCTTAGGTCGTGGGTTCGACTCCCACCCTCGCTACCAAATTTAGTTAATTTTAGCAAAAATCCCTCCAGACAGGGGTTTTTTATTGCTTGATAAAAAATTTTCTGTTAAAATTAAAGATATAGACTAATAATTATTTTAGAGTGAAAAATTATTTATGATTCTAACTGTTCATGCTGCCGCCGGGGTGTTAATTGGCAGTTTTATCAACCAGTCACCAATCGCTTTTTTGGTAGGCTTCGTTTCCCATTCTTTTCTCGATATGCTCCCCCATGATGATAGTGACATCCATTCCAAAGGCCACACCGTCAAATCATTAAAAAAATTATACTTTAATAAAATTATCGGCCTGATTTATCTTGATGTCTGCCTGGCAATAATTGTGGCAGCGGCTTTGTTTACCAATAATGCCCATTTTATCACCCGGCCAATTATTTGGGGGATCATCGGCTCGATTCTACCGGATGTTTTGCAGGCGCTTAGCTTTTTGCAGCCCAAAAATCGGGTTTTGAAAAAATTTAATGGATTTCATAGCCTTATTCATTATTCTCCCAAAAACCCTATCTCTTTAGTTATGGGCCATACTATTCAAATAGTTACGTTAATAATCCTAATTAATCCACTGATATAGTTAATATAAATTAGTTAATAAATTAAGCCGTTAAATTTAACGGCTTTAATTAATTAAGCAATGTTTCTCACAGTTCATGCGACACTTGGCACTATAATTGGGGAGTATACCGGCAACATCGGCCTGGCTTTTGCGGCGGGATTTGTTTCCCATTTTATTTTAGATATGATCCCCCACGGTGATCAAGATCTAATGACTAGAGAAAAATCAAACCTCGCAAAACAAGATCTGGTTTTGACTGCCAAAATCGCTTCGGCTGATGGTCTGGTAATGATAATTTTTTTGGCCATACTCTATTGGCAACATATTATCCCTTTAACCCTACCAGTTTTAGCCGGCATTATTGGGAGTATCGCACCTGATTTTATCAATGGTTTTTATTTGCTGACTAAACATCCTTGGCTAAAAAAATATTCTTATTACCATTTTGCCCTTCACGATTTTATAAAAATCCGGCTTTCAATTACTACCGGATTTATCTGCCAATTATTAATTGTAATCCTTCTAACTATAGCTTTAATAATTTTCTAAATTTTCCTGGCTGCTTAAACGGCCCAATTAAAACTAAGTTCAAATTTTGCTCCTGAATTAATTCTTGAGCAATTTTTTTAATCTGTCCTTTTTTAACTGCAAAAACTTTTTTTAGCTTTTCTTCTGGCGTAGAAATTTTATTCAGTAATAATTCTTGCTTACCGTACCAATCGGCAACATTTTCTGAATCTTCCAATTCTAGAACTAATTTACCTTTCAAAAATTCTTTGGCCGATTCTAGCTCTTTATCAGTAACACCTTGATCCCGAATTATTTTTAGTTCGGCTAAAATTAAACTGATCGCTTGGTTAATCCTAGCTTTGTCTAAACCAGCCTGAACTAACAAAGCACCGACATCCTGATAGGCAGCAAAATCAGCTTTAATATAATAAGCCAAGCCGTATTTTTCCCTGACCGTGGTAAATAAACGCGAACTCATATTCCCACCCAAAATAACGGCTAATAAATAAAGGGGATAAATTTTTGGATCATTCAGAGAATAGCTGGGGAAGCCCAGGCCAAGCTGGACTTGTTCGGTCGCTTTAAAAAATAATTCAATTTTTGGCTTATTTTGGCTAATTTTAATCTTTTTAAAACCATTTTTATTTTTGTGACCCGTATTATTACCAAAGTATTCTTTAGCCAAAGCCCTGACTTTATTTTTATTAAAATTACCGGAAACTGTTAAAATCATTTTGGCCGGCTGATAAAATTTATTTTTATAATTTAAAATAGCGCGGCGAGAAATTTTTTTAATCACCTCTTTTGGACCAGAGATTATCCAACCTAAAGAATTATCCCCAAAAATAGTTTTTTCAAACAGCGCCCCTAAATAGATTAAGGGGTTATCCTGATACATATTAATCTCCTCAATAATTACTCCCCTTTCTTTATTAATTTCTTGGACGGCAAAAGTTGAATTAAAAAGCATGTCGGAAAGCAAATCAAAAGCCAGCTCAATTTCTTCAGAGGCAACTTTTACATAATAACCAGTATGATCTTTGCTGGTAAAAGCATTATATTCGGCGCCGACCGAATCAAGCGCTTTACTAATATCTAAACTCGTAGGCCGACGCTTAGTGCCTTTGAACATTAGATGCTCAATAAAATGAGAAGCCCCGTTGATACTTCGACCTTCATAACGCGAACCAACCGGTAGTAATACCAAAACCGTCACCGCCTTAGTTTCTTTAAGCGGCGCAGTGATTAGAGTTAGGCCATTTTTAAGTTTGGTTTTTGAATACATAAAGAAGTAGCGAGTTAAGCGAGTTAAGTAAATTCAGTGAAATCAGCTGAACTCGCTTAACTTGCTGAACTCGCTTAACTTGCTATCGGATTCTCAAAATATACTTAATTTTTCTTCAAAATAATCTTTTAGATCACCGACTTTAATTCTTTCCTGCTTCATCGTATCCCGATCGCGAACCGTGACCGCTTTGTCTTCTAAACTTTCGAAATCAACGGTTACACAATACGGCGTACCAATTTCATCTTGGCGGCGGTATCTTCGGCCAATTGAAGCCACTTCATCATACTGGCAAACCCAGTTTTGCCGCAAAGTATTAAAAATTTCTTTCGCTGGTTTAGCCAATTCAGGTTTTTTGGATAAAGGCAAAACGGCAATTTTTATCGGCGCTAATCTTTTATCAAATTTCATTACTACTTCCAATTCTTTGTTTGATTCAGTGGTGGTTGTCCGGCCGCCGGAAATTTCCGTGTAAGCATCAACTAAAACTGCCAACGTGGAACGGTCGGCGCCAGCCGAAGGCTCAATGACATAAGGAATGAATTTTTTGCCATCCTCCTCAGTATAGCTCAGGTCTTCTCCGGAAAATTTAGCATGCTGGCTCAAATCAAAATCCTGCCGGTTAGCAATGCCTTCCAGTTCTGACCAGCCGGCAAAAGGAAAATTATATTCGACATCAGAGCAGGCCTTGGCATAGTGAGCAAGTTCATCCTTCTCGTGCGGCCGTAAACGCAAATTTTCTTTTTTGATTCCTAAAATTTTAATATACCAATTTATTCTTTCTTGCAGCCAATATTCATAGTATTTATCTGCCTCTTTGGGTTGGCAGAAATATTCACATTCCATCTGCTCAAATTCGCGGGTGCGGAAAATAAAATTACCCGGCGTCACCTCGTTGCGAAACGATTTACCGATTTGGGCAATGCCAAACGGCAGTTTCAAGCGCATTGAATCTTTAACATTTTTAAAATTGACAAAAATCCCTTGCGCCGTTTCCGGCCGCAGATAAACCGTTGCGCTTTCTTCTTCCAAAGGGCCCATAAAAGTTTTAAACATTAAATTAAACTGCCGCTCTTCGGTTAATTCCCCGCCACACTCCGGACAAACCGGCTTTTTTTTAGGCTTTTCTTTCATTGTCCCTAAGTCTGGCTTGGCCGAAATCGGGGCTAATAAGTGATCAGACCGAAATCGCTTTTTACATTTTTTACAGTCAACGAGCGGGTCAGTAAAACTTTTTAAATGGCCTGAAGCCTCCCAGGTTTTGGGGTGCATTAAAATAGAGGCATCCAAACCAACCACGTCATCGCGCTTTTGCACCATTTCTTGCCACCAAAGCCGCTTGATATTATTCTTCAGCTCCACCCCTAGCGGACCATAGTCATAGAAAGAATTGAGGCCGCCATAAATCTCAGAAGACTGAAAAAGAAAGCCTCGGCGCTTACAAAGCGAAACGAGTTTACTCATTAAATCATTACTTTCTTGTTTCTTTGTCATAAAAATAGATTACCTAATTTCCGACTTTTTTTCAAGCCCAGACTAGATTAAAAGACTTAATACCAAAGCGCTAGTGACTGTGACCGTAATATTGTCATTGATTTTAATCGGCAGGCTTTCCACAATTGCAGCCACAATCGCTGTCTTAAAAGCCAGAGAGAATGCGGCCATTAGACTGAGATCAATTATCATCCACTTTAATAAAATCATGGCACCAATTGTACCAAAAAACACAAAAGCTAAACTCCCGGCATAAGTTTTATTCTGGTTCCATGCTAATTCTTTAGCCCGAAAATTTTTACCCACTAAGGTGGCCATCCCATCACCCAATGCCAAAATTGCCCAAGCCGCAGCAACAATTGACGGAGGGAAAACCAACACCAAAACTAACAAGGTCAAAAAATATAAAATGGCCCCCTCACTATACTTTTTTTCAAACTGACGATAAAGGTGGGATTTTATCCTGAGTTTAGGAACCAAAAAAAGAGTAAAGAAAAGCAACAAGAAAAGAATCCCGACCGCTTGGAAACGGCTCAGGTATTTTAAAAGAAAGGCAAACAAAAAAAGCAAAACATGGATTCCTTGACGTTTTTCTTCACGAAACATAGTGGTAAAAATTACAAATTACATGACGAAATCCCAAGTACCAAATCCCAAATATCAAACAAATCACAACTTTTAAAATTCAAAACGACAATTCTGAGCGTTTGGAATTTGGAATTTTGGTCATTGGTGCTTGTTTGGAATTTGTAATTCTGAATTTGGTGCTTATTTTTGTGCTTGGAATTTTACCCAAAGATACTTTTTTCTGGCGGCGGAGCAGCAGATTTTTTATCTTCTGGTTTTTCTTGAGTCTTACTAACCTTGGCCTCTGGCTTAATCTCTTCGATTTTTTCTAATTTTTCTTCAATATTTTCGCCAATATCTTTGACTTTTTCTTCGAGTTTTTCTAGCTCTTCAATTTTATCGGTAATTTCTTCTTCAACTTCTTTGACCTCTTTTTTAGCTTTGATTAACTCTTCCAGTGATTTACGACCAACTTCTAAATCTTCAACTTTTTCGGTCAATGACGGTTCAGTGACTGGTTTTTCCACTGGTGGTACTGCCGGAGGAACCACTGGATGTGCCTCAATCACTTTAGCTGGTAGGCCAATTTTATCACTTGGCGGCGCAACCGGTGGCAGGGGCGGTGTTACTACTGGCGGTGTAATACTTGGCAGCGCTTCTGTAACTCCACCTTTCTTTAAACCGATATTGAGTCCAACGATTGCCTCCTTAGCCTTGGCGATTAAATCAATTGCCTCAGTCTTATGAGGCTCATACCCCAATTTTTCAGCAGTCACATAATAGACATTATTATTAACCAAGAAGGAATAGCGCCCCCGCGCATCAGTTAAACGGGTTTCCAAAAGCTTGTTATACTGCTTGTCATAAATCCGGGTGATCGCGCGAGCCAATGGCTTTTTATTATTTTGATCATAAATAATACCCCAGTTCTTCGGCGGTTTTTGATAACCCAGCCGGCGGAATAAAACATAAAGTAAACAATGGAAGCCAAACATCGTAAAGGTTAAAAATCCCGGACTAATTATCATGGAGACAGTAGCTAAAGGAACTGCTGAAAATGCTGCGGCGTATTGGACTTTGCGTAAATAATATTGAAAGATGATTTTTTTAACTGGTTTAGTGTCTTCTTGGGGATCGAGAGGAATATTGGCCGTGATTTCTGCTTTTTGATTCGTCACCTCAATTGTTTCACCATGATATAAATCAAGAAATTTTACATCTTCTTTTTTATCTTTGAGGTATCGCGTGGGGAAATCAAATTTTGGTTTAGTCACACTTAAATAATAACGACCCGGTTCAGCCAAAATTAAATAACGGCCCAGCTTATCAGTGACTCGCGATTGTATCAAGCGATTGTTCTCTTTCTGATATAATCTCACGATTGCTAAATCAACTGGCTGCTTGGTCAAAGAATTATAAACCACGCCCCATTTCTTTCGTTTACGCCTAAATAAAGCGGCAAAGGGCTGGGTAATAAAAAATTGTAAGTAGGAAAGGAAATTAAAAAAGGAAAAAGTAGCGAAAGTATTAATTGCCACAGTAGCAATCAAAATTGGAGCGGCAATCCGATTAGTTTGTTCAACCTGGGGGTTATCTAATATTTTATCTTGCAAGAATGCTTGAACATTTTTAATAACTTCGGCAAAATTTAATTCACTATTATCAGTTGGCTTGGTACAACCCGGATCAGCCGGAAAATCAATTAAGCCATCTCTATCATTATCCAAACCATCCAGACATTGGGTCAGCAAAAATCGAAAGTTCGGCGGCAAACCACAGTCAACTGGGCAAGACCAGACTGTCTCAGCCTCTTCACAAATATTATTGCCACAACAGGGAACAGTAGCTAAACAGCGGCAAGCGGCTAAATCAATTAGTTGGCAGGTGCTGCAAGCCACTTCACAACCTTCAGTACAAGAACGGGTTTCTGGGGGCCGATCCAAGTTCAAATTACAATTGTTAATGTCATAACATTCCCGCCTTTGAATACCAGCAACACATGCGCCCCAGTTTAAACAAGTCCAATTGGGCGTACAGGGCAAAATACAATCCTGGGGACATTGCTCATGAGTTTCCCCTTGTTCGCACTGACCATTACCGCAACAAGGTATCAACTCCTGGCAAACACACTGCTCAATATTAATTTGTTCACAAGTACCACAACTTAAACCGGGACAATTAGGGCCACAGCTTTGTTGTAGCGCCGGCGGATTAATGGGCACGGGGCAGGCATTACGGTCGAAACATTCTCGGGTTTGAATCCCATTTAATGGACAAGGGTCTGGCTGCCAGTCAGTGCATTCCCAATCTGATAAACAATCAACCGGACAATCCACATGGCAAGTGTAGGGATCTTCGGCTGGCGGCTCACAAACATCATTACCACAACAATTGACAGTATTTGTACAAGTACAAGTGGCTTCATCAAGCTCCTGACAATCGCCACAAGTCACTCCCGGACAGACACCACAATCTTGTTCATAGTCATAATCGGCTTCGCAAGGCGGGATTGTTTGGTCAACGCAAGCTACGGTTTGTTTATTGGTTACTGGATTACAATCTCCGGGGGTACATAAAAAATCCGGCTCACAAGCACATTCGGGGTCGCCCGGCTGCGAAGTGTCAGTACAAGTTGAAGCTGGATAGTCACAAAAACCATCACTATCATCATCAATCTGATTATCACAAATCTCAACTCCGCCACTAGTCTGAAAGGAACCAGTGGCAACTGTTTGTAGGCTTCCGGCATTAGCGGTAATCCGATAATAATAAACCGTGCTGGGGGTTAAATTGGTAATATTATGGCTGTAATTCTGCCCGGACAAACTGGCTGAGCCTTCATTAACATCAGTGGTCATCCCCCATTCCAGCAAGGACGAAGTTGATTGGCAGCGCGTCCGCCAGCCAATAGTGGCAGTCGTGTTGGTAACTGATTCACTGATATTATCAATTAATAACTCATTTTTGCAGTCAGCCGAACAGCAATCGCCAGAAGTAATATTATTGTCATCACATTCTTCAGTTACTGGATCAAGGCTGCCATCGCCACAACCAACTTCTAATTGGCAGGTGGCTGAGCAACCATCACCAGAAACAGTATTGCCATCATCACATTCTTCACCTGGATCTTTGATGTTATTGCCGCAGACCGGAACATAGCAATCTTGGTTAAATTTATTAGTAGTACAGCCATTACCGCAAGACACTTCCTGTGATCCAGCCACACATGGGCCGTAACTACAAATCATCGGACCAGGAATACAGGGTGGTGGGCCTTTATTATGGGCTAAGTAACCTTGGGCAAAATAATTATGGTTTTGGTCAACTTCTAAGTTATAAACTAAAACATCACCAGTTTGCATCTCAACTGCTGAAACAATAATTGCTTGACCGTCCTCACGCAAAAGCTTATCACCAATTTTTATCTGGCTGGCCTTAAGCCATTGATTATTAACATAAAGCGGGTGGTCAGATGTGACCTTAATTTCCTGATTAATAACCAAATATTGACTGGCCTGATGTTCAAAAGTTTTGAGAACCACTGACGGTTCTAGCGTTTTAGTTTTTTCATTATAGGAAATGACTAAATCACCAACTTTTATTTCTTCAATTGCTAAACTTGAGCCACCAGCCAGGGAAATTTGGGTCCCAGCCAGAAAACACGGCACGCCACAAATACAAAGATTACACTCGGTATCCTCGCCGCAATCTGAACCTGATTCACAGGCTTCACCACATTCCTTAATACTATCACCACAAACTTTATCTGGCCTCGTGCAATCCCCTTTACAACCATCACAGTCGCTATTATTACCATCATCACAGACTTCACTTAAAGCTGTCTGAATAATGCCATCGCCGCAACGAGGGGAAACCACATGGGCATTAACATTAACATTAGCCGCTTCTGCCTGAGGCAAAAATAAACAAAGAAAAATTAACCCTAAACTCAAGGTTAAATTAAAACCCAGTAAAAAAAACTTTTTACTTTCTTTTTTCATTTGGTAATTTTTTTGTTTCCTGTTTTAATTTTTTCACCCGCGAGTTAATCTTAATTAGGATGATTAAAACAAAAAATATGATAATCAAAGCAATGATTGAAGAAACGGGAATAAACCAGAAACTCAATTCTTGAGTTACCGCTTGCTGACTGTCTGAGCCATAAGTTAAATTCAGGCTTGCTGAATACCGGCCAAAGGTGAAATGATTTAGCTCCTCTTTAAGATTTCCCCAAAACTGTTGAATAATATTTGGATAAACCAATGGGCTTCCCCAGATAATTTCAAATCTTCTGGTGCTTTGCGGCAAAACATTACGCAATTCTTTATTCACTGGTAAAACTTCTTTCTGGCCAAGCCAATTTTTCAATTCAATTGTCCCAGTCGGCTGCAGATGAATGTTGCCGGAATTATTAAACCGAATAATAAAATTAATGGGTAAGTGCCAAAAATAATTTTGGTCCCCTTGAATTTTAAATTCCAATAACTGCCCTTGTTCCACCAGTTCACCTTTAACTTTTAAAAAAATTAAAGTACCAACTTTGCTTTTAATGGTTACTGCGGGCTTTTCTTGAGTCGGTTCCACTTGATTCTCCCAAAAAATTACAGCATAGTAGCCCCCAGGGATCGCTTGGGGCGGCACAACCACAGTAAAAGGAACAATAGCGGCTTGTTTTGGTTTTAAAAGAATTGAATCTTGACTTAAATTAAACCAATTTAAGAATTCATCCTTTTCCTCCGGGGGTAAATAAACTGGCTGGCCCGCTTCATCACCGGCCTTAAATTTTTCGATGCTTGGAACCAAAAACAAATTTTGGTCGGTTTCATTATATATTTTAACTACTGCCGGCTGGGTCTGACCGGGATCAGCCTCTAATTCCAGCAAAGGCGAAATTACTGTGGTGGCCAAAACCGGACAACTAAAAAATAAAGTGAAAAATAAAATAACCAATGAACTAACCGCCAAAATATTAGGCCCCAGCTTCAGATTAGAGATAAATAATGACATAATTTAAAAATTAGACGTGGCCGAGTAAGTCAAAGTAGTGGTATAAGTACCACCAGCCGTATCAGTGGAGATATTAGCAATATAAGAAACCGTAAAAGTCGTTTGACTGATATCATTAGTCGCCGAAGCGACAGTATTGCCGCTGGCAAATTTAAACTGATTTGCCGTATTATAGCCGGTAGCGGCTGAACCAATTGGCGCAGTACCGCTTGGGTCAGCACCAATAAGTGGGCTGGTATTGGCCACCAAATTAATGCCAAATTGCTTTAATCCAGGGCTGGAAGCTGTAGCCGCTAATAACGCATCGATACTATTAGTACCGCTGGTTAAAGTTGATCCAAAAACTGTGATAACGAAACCTCCCACCGCATTAGTATCAATAACCATAGTATGGCTGTCTCTACCGGTGGTAGAATCGGTTAATTCCCCTAACTCAATGGCCGGATCAGCAATTGAAAAACTTAAATATTGATCAGGATACATCTCACGAAAACCAGCTTTAATGCCATAAGTTGCGGCTGTAGCCGTAGCAGACAAAATTACCGACTCCCCAATCGTGTCCTGGATACCATAATTAGCTGAACTGCTATCCTCACTGCCACCGGAACTGAAAGCATCGGCCCAAATGACATAATTGGTGCTTTCCATTCTCGCCCAAATTTCACCACCAGAAAAAAACAATAAACCGGCGCTAATTAATAAAAAAATTAATCTTTTTGTCATTTATTTAAAATTACAAATCACAAATTCCAAGCTCCAAACAAATTCCAAATTATAATTTCCAAAATCCAAAATAGTAATTCTCGGGTTTTTGGATTTGTAATTTTGGTTATTGTAATTTGTTTGGAATTTGTAATTTTGAATTTGGTGACTATACATTATGATTTATTCATAATTTAGAGCTTTGAAAAAGCATTCCTTGCTATCAATTATACTAAAAATCCAGCAAGTAAGCAAAATTGCCCCCTCGAGTATCTGGGGGCAATTTTGCTTAAAAATTTACTAATCAACTCCAAAGGAAGCTTGTAAACTACTGAGTGGTATCGATATTAGTGTTGGTATTGGTATCAGCGGCATCAGGAGTTTTATTCGTCAAATAATCATTAATTGCCTGTACTACCCGTGAGTCGTCTTTCAGGCCTTCGATAATAACGACGTGCTCGCGATTGATCATCATACTATCTTTTGGGCCGTGGATTTCGCTGCCCAATTTAATCAAAGTTAATCTTTGTTCAGGTTGAGTCTGAACGTCTGAAGGCTGAGCAATAGTATTTGACGAAGTGACTACCTGAAGATAATAAATCTCTTTCAAAACAAGATAATCTTTATTTTGTTCGGCAATTTTGCCAAAATAAACTTGGCCGTTGGTCAAAAAAACTGCCTGCCAGCCTTCAGTTGAGATTGCTTCACCTGGTAAAGGCAAAAAATCAAGACTAACCACCCCGGCATAACCAGCGATCAGATAAAGACCGCCGCCAATAATCACTAAGATAACAATTAAAGTAACCAATCCTTTGACCCAGGAACCACCATCACTATTTCTTTTTTTATCACCACCACCGACTGAACTGGGAATGCTGGTTTGAGGCCGCATCGGATTAGTAGACTTAATTGGCATCGGATAAGCCATAAAACCTCCTTAAGTAACTGAGTCTTTTAGACTCTTAGTCAACTAAAGATAATTATTTATTAATATAAAATTATGTATCTTTTAATTCTCCTAGGCGAGATCCTCATTTTCATGATCAAGCCGGGCTTTAATTTTTGGCAATTCTGACTTTTTGACAAAATCTTGAACTATTACCCCAATGGCGGTTGCTACCGGGATTGCCAAAATTAACCCAATTATACCAGCAAGACGAAAACCAATCAACATCACAATAATAATTACCACCGGATTAAGGCCAACTTTTTTCTGCATTACTTTTGGCACCAAAAACTTCTCTTCCACTTGTTGAACGGCCACATAAAAAAGTAAAATCATTATCCCCCGGCTCAGAGAAAAAGATGGCACCACAAAACCCAAAAAAACTGCAGGAACCGCCCCTAAAACCGGACCCAGGTATGGAACAAATTCGGTAATTGCCGCCACCAAAGCCAAAACTAAAGCATAACGCGGTAAAAGGATAATCAAACCAACAAAAGAAAGAAGGCCAACAATCAAACCCAAGATGAGTTGGCCGGCTGCCCAAGCCGTAATCTTTTTTTGGATACTATGGAATAAATCAGTCAAATAATCATGATATTGAGCCGGAGCAATTACCTTAAATAATTTATTGATTGCATCCTTTTCAATCACCAGATAAAAAACAATGATCAGAACGAGGAAAAAATTCACGATACTCTGAAAAATCGAACGAATAAGCGAATAAACTCCACCGGCGGCGTTCTCTAATCCCGATTGTAAACTTTTCAGACCACCCTGAATATTATCCATCAGGCCCTTCTCTTCTGAATATTGACGCAGACTATTAAAATTTTCGACAATCTTGCTCCAAAGATCGGGAAAATTTCTGGTTAAAATTCCAACCTGTTCGGCAATTGGCGGAATAATTAATCTCGCCACGATAAATAAAAATACAAATAGGATTAGATAAATAAAAAGAATCAACAAAGCCCGCGGTATCTTTCTTTTAATAATACTTACCGACCAGCTTTCCAAGGCATCAACCAGGGGTTCGAGGACAATAGCGAGAATCACCGAAATAACAACCAGCAAAATGATATCGCGGATAAAATAAACAAAAGCTAAAAATAAAACAATCCCAACAATTTTCAAAACCGTACCCGTAGAAATATTGATGGTTAGATTTCTGTTTTCCATAATAATGCAATAATGATTGGCTTCTTTCCTTGTTTAAATTATACTAAATAGGCACTCCAGTGTCAATCAAAAAGATATGCTATACTAAATGTATAATTCACTAAGAACTATCAAACTGGGAGCTAAAAAGACAAATCAAATATTACTATTAGATTATGCCCACTATTACTACAAATAAAAAAGCTCTCCATGACTTCCAGGTGTTAGAAAAGCTTGAAGCCGGAATTATTTTGACCGGCCCAGAAGTTAAATCAGTTAAGGCAGGTCAAATCAATCTAAAAGGTGGCTATATTAGTATCGATAACAAAAGCCAGGTTTGGTTAACCGGCGTTCATATCGCCCATTACAAGCCAGCCAGTGCCATTCAGACTAACTATAACCCCAGCCGAACCAGAAAACTCCTGCTCAATAAAAAAGAGATTAATTACCTCCGGGGTAAGGAAAAGGAAAGAGGCTTGACAATTTTACCAATTTCTGTGTATACTAAAGGCAATCTAATTAAGCTGGAAGTTGGCTTAGTCAGAGGTAAAAAGCAGTATGACAAGCGCCAGACCATAAAAAAACGGGAGATCGACCGCGAGATCAGGCGCCATATAAAACGCAAATAGCAAATCGCTTATTGCTAATCGTAAAATGATTTGCTATTGGCGATTGGCGATTTGCCAAATACGGGGATGTCTAAAATCGATAGGATCTAGATTTAAAGTCCTCAGGTCGAGCATTGGTCTACTTGGCTCGCTAATCTCAATGACCAAACAAATAAGTGCCAAATCACTTGTCGCTAAGGTAAAAAGTGCTTTCAGCTCTTTAGCCTTAGCTCCCGCTTTGGCCTAAAAACCCAGAGCCATCAGCCCGGTGATGCCTAATAGCCGGTCCCTGGTGTCAATAATTAGGCTGCCGCAAGTTAATGCCTCATTGATTTGCATAAGCACTTGAGGCTTTGGCTTTTGGGGTTTTGTCAGTTTTTGACCCAAAGGCCGAAAATAAAAATTGACTAAACCTGTAAAACTATTTTGAATCTAATTCTAGACAGGGGTGCAAATCCCCTCATCTCCACCACTCGACTCGTCCCGATTTATCGGGACTCGCTCGTGGTGCCTCGAATTTGGCAAGAGGCACTAAGTAAAAACATTTAACAGTTAATTATTAACTTATAAGGCATTGAGAATTTCAAGAAGACGACCAAATTACAAGGCCAGCCAATTTAAAAAACACCGGATTAACCAATTTATTCGGGTGCCACAGGTTAGGTTAATCGACGAGACCGGCCAAAATTTTGGCGTGGTCAGCACCAGTGAAGCTTTGGCAATGGCACAAGAAAAAGGCTTAGATTTAGTGGAAGTCTCCCCTCTCGCCCAGCCACCGGTTGCTAAAATCGTTGATTACAGCAAACTTAAATATCAGGAAGAAAAAGAACGGCGCAAAGAAAAAGCTAAGCAGAAAAAAATTGAAGTGAAAGGAATTAGATTGTCACTGAGAATTAGTGAACACGACAAGGACACCAAAGCCAAACAAGCGGAAAAATTTTTAAACCAGGACGATAAAATAAAAATTGAGATAATCCTTAAAGGCCGGGAACGCCAGCATGCTGATTTAGCCCGCGAAATCATCAACAAATTTATCAGCTCAATTAACGGGTTAATCCCAATCAATATTGAACAACCGTTAAATATCCAGGGTGGCAAATTATCGGCACTGATCGCTAAAAAATAGTTAGCTAAGATCAAACCAGCCTATCGCTGTTTTTTAATTTAAGGGATAAAGCGATAGAGCGATATAGTCAATAAAGTTCTTTTACCTTATCGCTTTATCAACTATATTAACTCTATTAACTTAAAATTATGAAACTAAAAACTCACAAATCAACGGCAAAAAAAATTAAAATCACTGGGGGCAAAAGAAAAAAAAAATTATTCACCAAACATTCTGGTCAGGATCATTTTAATGCCCGCGAATCCGGAAATATGACCCGCCACAAACGGAAAAATATTGCCGTGTCTAAAGTTGATGAAAGAAATATTAAACGTTTATTACCTTATTCATAAAGTTAATTGCTAAAGGTTAACTGTCAATTGTTAAATTTATGCCACGAGTAAAAAGAGGAAAAACTCACGTTGCCAAACGGAAAAGACTTTTTCAAAAAACTAAAGGCTATCGCTGGGGCCGCAAAAACACCATTCGCTTAGCCAAAACCGCAATCAACAAAGCCGGTGTCCATGCTTATACTGGCCGCAAAAAGAAAAAAAGAGTCAACCGGGCTTTATGGCAGATTCAAATCAACGCCGGCACCCGCCAGTACGATTTAAGCTATTCCAAATTCATCCATCTGCTCAAAAAGAACAAAATCGACCTGGACCGCAAAGTCTTAGCCGAACTTGCCGGCAAGCAACCGAAAGTTTTTGCCAAAATCATTTCTGAAGTAAAAAAATAAATTACAATAAAAAATTCCACAGCGGAGGCGTACCCGCCCGCTTCGCGTTCGGGCAAGGCTCAGTTGGTTATCTCTTTAAAAAAATAAAGTGCAAAACGGAGGCGTAGCTCAGTTGGTTAGAGCGTCTGCCTGTCACGCAGAAGGTCGTGGGTTCGAGCCCCATCGTCTCCGCTTTGCACTTTATTTTTTATTATCCAAAAGCCAATTATAAAATTAGGGGGGTCACGCAGATTTACCCGCCGTAGCGCAAGCATAGGCGGGAGGTCGTGGGTTCTGCGCCACCTTAATTAATAAAAAAGGCGCACCAGCCTCTGGCTGGGAGCCCCATCGTCTCCGCTTTGCACTTTATTTTTTATTATCCAAAAATCGAGGGTTCGCCTGCCCCGCCCTAAGTCTTTAACCAAAAGACTAAATACTCATTTAAAGTAAGGCGTCAGCCGTTTCCGAGAGATTAAGTTAGAATACTAAATTTACTCTTTCGGACTTAGGGCGGGGAGCCCCATCGTCTCCGCTGTGGAATTTTTTTTGTTAGCCAAAAGCGTCTGCCTGCCTGCACCGCCATTACTATCAACCCAGCCACCCCAAAAGGGCGGTTTTTAGTTAATCCCGATATGTATTTACTACGCCCTGGAAGCCACTTGACAAAAAATGCTATTCCATTATACTAAATAATACCACCTAAATAATAATTGAATATTGGAATATGGCAAAAGCACACATAACCACCGAGAATGGCGTAAAAATAACAATTGAGGGAACGCCAGAGGAAGTAAGCACCTTAATGAAAAAAATGAAAACCGGCCGCTCAAAACAGAACTATTTTAGCGCGGCAAAACGAATTTCAAAAAACCGGGCAAAGGCAACCCCCATGAATTTAATTGATGGACTTATAGATGGTGGTTTTTTTAAAAAACCTCAGGAACTTAGTGCAATAAAAATTGCTTTGCAAGAACAAGGTCATAATTATCCGGTAAATCGCCTTTCCCCTGCCCTAATACGTCTAGTACGAAAAGGGCAATTAAAAAGAAAAAAAGATAAGAAGCTGTGGCTATATACCAACTAATTAAAATTATATTTAAAATTTTATGGCTTCAAATGAATCACAAAATAAAAAAATAATAATTAGATTAGAGAAACTCGAAGCGGTTGTATTCGGAGACGGTAAGACATCAAAAAAAATAAAAAAGGATTCATCGTTTAGGGGACCAAAGGGTGGATGTCAATTAATTTTGTCCAAGGGATTTTTTAATAAAAAGAGAGCTGTTGATGAAACAAAGAAGGAATTAGAAAAATATGATTATTATTATTCACGAGATGCCATTCAAACAGCTCTTAATCGGATGTCTAAAAATAACGGGCTATTAGTTTCTCTCAAGGGTAAACCAAAAATGTATGTCAAAAGAAAGTAGTAAAATTGCGAAAAGTGCACCTGATAGTTTAAAACTTTTATGGTCAAGAGGATTTTTCAAGTCCTGGAAAAATTATGGTCAAATTACTAAAAGTTTATCTAATAATGGCTATAATTTTACTACCTCCGGACTAAGTATGGCATTAGAACGTGCCAAGCATCTAACTAGGCGGGGCAAACGGGGCAATTACGAATACATTCAAAAATATCCTTTTGTTAAAGAAGGAGGTGAAAAGTCGAAAAATCATAAATAACTACTATGGACAAAACTACAAAAAATTTATTAATACGTGTTGAGAAACTTGAAAATGCAGTTTTCGGTACTAAGAAAAAAATAAAAACTGCTACGGGCGATGAGAAAAGCCTATCGAATCATATTATCGGATTGCGCGATCGCAGTACTTTTAGACAGCCGCTAACGCCAAAAGAAATTCATGAAAAACTGGAATCCACCTATCCTTGTGACCTCAGTCGGGTCAAAGTAGAATTAATCCGACTTCAAAAGCGAAGGCAACTTAGAAAAACTTCAAAATTAATCGGGAAAAAGAGATACGTAGCATATGTCTGGTAACTCTCTCAAGAAAAAAGCCCGCGATCTTATCATCGACTCGAAGAGCCGCTATGTACTGATACAAAAACTTATTATCGGAGGATTTTTTGATTCACCAGTTTCAAGCGAGCGAACAGTTTTGGCTATAAAAGAAAAATTTGGTAAGCAATGGAAAACCAATTATGTGCAGACATATATGCAAAAATTCATGTCGGCCGGCATTATTCACGCCATAAAGCCCAAAGGACAAAAATGTAATTATTGGGTTCTCGTAAACGTGACAAGGGAAATGGCCCTACGAGAAATTGGCAAGAGTATAAAAGTACAGGAAATCCAAGAAGAACTTTTCTCCAAAGCACTCGTGAATCGCTTACAAAAAAATTTCGGCCAGGACTTAGATGAATTACGTGAAAATTTTGGCAGAAATGGAAATTCGACGGCATTCTTATTGAGAAAAATTCTTGAAAAATTGATTATTATTGTCTTTGCTAAGAATGGTAAGGAAAAACTTCTTGAAGATAAAAATCGGCCAGGTGGATGGGTTGGCTTAAAAGAAATGATTGAAATAGCAACCCGAGAAAAATTGAATGGTATTTCATTTTTAACAGCTAAAACGGGAAATGAAATAAGAGGGCTCAAATTTCTTGGTGATACCGCTGCACATAATCCTCTAGTAGATGTGCAAATGAGCACCATTGTTCCCCAGATGCCATTTATTATTACAGCATATGAAGAGCTCGCGAAAAGACTTCGATAAAGCAACCCCCACTTCCTATCCGCCCGCCCCAAATCCATCCTAATTTTCAAAAAAGAAAAATCGCCTCTCGACTTCCCCTTCTAAATACTTAACGTCGCTCGAGGCGGTTTTTTGGAATAAAAAAGAGACCCATGACGAAACCACAGGTCTTATTAGTGATGCTAGCCCGACTTATTTCAGTCCGGACAGCACATCGGGAACGTTTGCCCCGGAAAGTGTTCCTCGTTCCAGGACCAGCCCCCTGCTTCCTCCTTGCCTAAAACCTCAGGCGGTTTTTCGCAATTCCATTTGGTGCGTGCCTGCTCGCGATCACCCATAATGGTAATACAAGTTGCATCGGAACAGTAGAAACAGCCAACTTCGTCGCCTGGTATAGCTATTTCCTCAATTCCAATACTGCCACATGCAGGACAGTAACCATAGCGATCGTCCTGGAACCACTCGTCTTCCCGAACGACCTTGTCCGACCCGACGGTCCGCGGAAAAGGCAACATCGCCGTCACTTGCCTCAGTATTTCTTGCATTTCGTCGGGCGTCAAGCCCCGTTTTTCGACCGAAACATCGCCCCAACGATAGATTCGACTACTGGACCAGGTGATGATCTTAATCGCCGGATTTTTCGCCCTGATCGCCTGGGCAATTTTGGCGCCATCGTTTCCTGAACTATCCCCCAGCGTGAGGTTACCATCGACTATCGCAACATGGATCTTCAGGGAATCCAATTGATCCACGATTGCCAATGCTGCCTCCAATGTTTCCGCTTCGGTAACGGAGTGACCTGCCCCTTCCAGCCCCCGCTTTACGATTCTGCGGCCGCTGGGTCTGTCTTCGACCAAAAATACATTCGCCACTTCTCGTTCCTCCTCTCGTTGTAACTATCCTGTAATTACGAAAAGTCTGCCCTAATTTCGCCCAACAAAGGCGAAACCGACCCATCAATAAGAATAGGAATTCAATAAAAAATTACTACTTTAATGATAGTTTGTCAATTCAATGCCAAACTAGACGATTTCTGTCTACCTGCCCTGGCCTGCCGGCAGGCAGGCTTCTTGGCTCGCCATCTGGCGGCTAGTGGGGTATACTTAATATATAAGCGTATTACCGATTAAATTGAATCTATGCCGATTAAACAATTACATATTGTAGAAAAGATAAAATTTATTGTCTCTAGTAGTATAAGAACAAAAAAACAAATACTAGACGAGGTAGAAGAAGATGCTCAAGAACATCACCTGCTTAATCAAATGCAGGAAAAAGAAGACGATGCCAAAGTTGACCACGCCCAAAAGGAATTACAAGAAGAAAATGAGATAGCAGACGGTACATATTCACGCATATTCCAGGCATTAGTAATAAGCATTTTTATTAATTTTATTTTTTTAGTAGCTTTTGCTATTCTTTGGTATTTTCTTATTTACAGATAGATAGAAATAATTACTATGGTCAAAAAAATAAAAAAATCTCATTTATTGTCACTTTTGGTAATTCTTTTTTTATTGCTGGCCTGGATTGTTTTTGAATTGTCGCTTGAAGATCCCAAAGGAAAAGTGAATGTGGTTAAAAAAGTTTACTACCAGGCCGTGCGCATTATTATACCGATTAAACCAGCAATTAAGCTGGCAGTCCCCTACCACCGCCAGGAGCATGCTCTCTCATGTGAAGTTGCATCTTTACTAATGGCCTTGAAATATCGAGGGGTTAATGCCACAGAAAGTGAATTAATCCAGCAGCTGCCAATATCTGACCCAGCCCCACGGAGTAAAAATAACACCTGGGGTGATCCTAATTTAGGCTTCGTCGGTAATATTGATGGCCGAATGCCCAATACTGGCTACGGCGTTTACGAACAACCGATTTATGATTTAGCTGCCAAATACCGAGAGGCTAAAATTATTACCAATGGAACACTGACTGACTTAACGACGGAATTAGGCAACAATAATCCAATTGTCGTTTGGGGAGTAGTGGTTGGCAGAAGCAAAGATATCTCCTGGAAAACGCCGGAAGGAAAAATTATTATTGCTCAGCTCGATGAACACGCCCGGACTTTAATTGGTTTTACTGGCCAATCAGATAATCCGGAGTTAATGATCCTTTTAGATCCTCTTTATGGCGAAGTAAGATTGAAAGTTGCAGATTTCTTAAAAAATTGGGATTTGCTTGAAAAAAAAGCCGTGGTTATTTACTAATTATTCCCAATTACTAAATCGGGGGCAGACAACAGACAGGTCATCATTTTCGTCCTTATCATTAAATCGATCGCCTCAAACTTGTTGAGAGGCGGTTTTTTGGTACCAGATTATTCGCAAGGCTACCGCCCCGGCCAAGCGGTTTTCTAGGGTAGTATTATCCTAGATAATTATCGCTTAATCTAACTAAAAAAGCAGCCAAAGCGTAATCAAAGAAAGAATTTGGGGAAGAAAACAGTATTATATAATAGACTGAGGTCTATTTTGTGTTGTTGATCTTGTCAAAATTTGGTATAATTTAAGTGTATTTATATATTATTAATTTATTATTACCAAAAAATATGACCAAAAAATCAATCATTTTTTCCTTAACTGTAGCTTTTTTTGTTTTAGTGACATGTTTTTATTCTCTAACTTTTGCCCGGGCGGAAAATGACTATAACGGTAAAATTGTTAAAATGAATGGCTTAACCAGTCTTTATTATGTTGCTTCAAACGGAAAACGCTATGTCTTTCCGAGTGAAAAAATTTTTAAATCGTGGTTCCCGGATTTTAGTGATGTTATCACCATAGATTCCGGCGACCTGGCAGATATTCCTTTGGTTGGCAATGTCCTTTATCGCCCTGGCGTACTCCTGATTAAAATTAATACTGATCCAAAAATTTATGCCGTTACAAAAACCGGCATCTTGCGTTGGATTGAAACTGAAGCAATCGCCAAAGCACTCTATGGCGACAGTTGGAATCTTCTCGTTGATGATGTGTCTGATTCATTTTTTACTAATTATGCTATTGGAGAATCAATTGATGAGGTATCGGACTTCAATGCTGATGAAGAAGTCGAAGATACGGATACAATCGAAGCTAATCATGGTTTAGCTTTGGGCAATGCCAAACACGCCCGGACCAAAAAATGTGTTATGTCAGGATCTATCCGGGTATGTGCGTCAAACGATAATAGTGGTAATGAAAGTAATAATAACAATAATGGTGATCCTTATATTACTGCGATTGAAGTTTCTAATAGCGGAGAGGCGGGATATATTGATGTTGATGACACTATCACTATTACTTTCAGTGAAGCTATTGACCCAAAATCAATTAATGCTAATCTCGAAAGAGGCGGCTATGTTAATGACGTTACTTATTCAAACACCGGTGGAGTCACGATTTCCTCATCAGGGAAAGTAACCGTTAATAACATTGCCTCTTTTAGCATGGGAACAGTTGATCTTTCGGAAACTTTCACGGCTAAATTAGACCTAAGTTCTAACGGAAAAATTTTAACCATTACCTTAACAAACGGAAGTGATGTTGAAATCGTCAGCGAAAATTTTGATAACGCTACTCAGGTTGGTGGTACTATCAAAGATTTGGCCGGAAAAGTAATGCCGAGCGATTCCAGTATTAATGATCCGACCGGGACTTTTGGCGGGGATAACAGCAGTAATCCTTATATAACTAAAATAGAAGTTGTTGATGGCGGAGAAGCGGGATATATTGATATTGATGACACTATCACTATTACTTTCAGTGAAGCTATTGACCCAAAATCGATTAATAGCAACTTGGGAGCAGGCAATCAGGTTACCGGCATCTCATATTCACAAACCGGAGGAGTCAAAATTTCGTCATCCGGAAAAGTGACTATTAACGGTATTGCTTCTTTTGACATGGGAGCAGTTGATCTTTCGGAAACTTTCACTTCCAAACTCGCTCTTAGCTCTAATGGCAAAATTTTAACTATTACTTTGACTAGCGGCAGTGATGTCGAGATCGTTAACGAAGATTTTGATAATGCGAGTCAAACCGGCGGCACTATTAAGGATTTAGCCGGTGATGGAATGGAAAGCGATTCCAGTATTAATGATCCGACCGGGACTTTTGGCGGAAACCTTTATAATAGCAGTGGCAATCCTTATATAACTAATATTAAGGTTTCCAACGGCGGCACAGAAGGATTTATTGACGCCGGTGACATTATTGAAATTACTTTTAATGAAGCCATTGACCCAAAATCAATTAATAGCATTCTTGGGGCCGGAAGCTATATCACCGGCGTTTTGTCCACATCAAATGGCGGAGTCAGAGTTTCTTCATCAGGGGAAGTAATTATTAATAACATTGTTTCTTTCGACATGGGTTCGATTGATTATTCAGAAACTTTCACGGCTAAACTAGCCCTTGATTCTAATAGCAAGGTTTTAACTATAACTTTGACCGGCGAAAACGATGCTGAAATCACCAACGAAGACTTCGACGTTGTTAGCCAGCTCGGCGGCTTTGTCAAAGATCTAGATGGTAATGCAATGGAAAGTGATTCTGGTATTAGTGATTTATCAGGAACTTTCGGAGGCAACTTTGATGATAGCAGTGGTAGTGGCAGTAACCCTTACATAACCGAAATTAAAGTTTCTAACGGCGGAGAAACGGGATATATTGATACCAGCGACAAAATTGCTATTACTTTCAGCGAAGCTATTGAGCCGGAATCAATTAATAGTGGACTTGACAGAGATGATTCCGTTAATGGTATTTCGTATTCCCAAACCGGCGGAGTAAGAGTTTCGTCATCGGGAAAAATAACAATCAACAATATTGCTTCTTTTGACATGGGTTCAGTTGACGGTTCAGAAACTTACACTGTCAATTTGGCCCTCAATTCCAATGGCAGAGTTTTAACCATAACTTTGACTAGCGGCAGTGATGTTGAAATTACTGATGAAGATTTTAGTGATACCAGCCAGACCGGTGGGATTATCGAAGATGAGGATGGTAATGAAATGCCTAGCGATACCAGTATTGGTGATCCGACTGGGACTTTTGGCGGAAAACTTTATAATAGTGGTGATGATAATAGTGCACCTTATATCACTGACATTCAAATTTCTAATGGCGGTGATTCCGGGTATATTGATACTAATGACACGATTGAAATTACTTTCAGCGAAGCTATTGAACCAGAATCAATCAGCAGTAATCTTGAAGCCGGAAGCTATGTCACTAGTATTCCATATACATCAACTGGCGGAGTCAACGTTTTTGCCGCCGGCGCATTGTTTGTCGAAGGAATCTTTACCTTTGACGTCGGATCAGTTGAAAATTCTGGAATTTTTACCACTAAACTTGCCCTCAGTTCTAACGGTAAGATCTTGACCATTACTTTGACCAGTGGAAGTGATATCAAAATCACTAGTAAAAATTTTGACAGCACTAGCCAAACCGGTGGCACCATCGAAGACGAATCTGGTAATGAAATGATTAGTAATTCCAGTATTAATGATCCGGATGGAAGTTTCTAGAGGCTAAATATTATATCTTTCTCACCAAAAAATCGCCTAACAGGCGATTTTTTGCTATAATCAAACTACTATGATTATAAAAATTCTAGGTTTGGGCTGTCCCAATTGCCAAAAATTAGAAGCTAATGCCAAAAAAGCCGTGGAAGAACTTGGCTTGGATGCCAAAGTGGAAAAAGTGACTGACTTTGCCAAAATTGCCCAATACGGCGCCATGGCGATGCCGGCTTTGGTAATTAATGAACAGCTGAAAATCGCCGGGCGGATACCAGACGTTGAAGAGATAAAAAAATTACTAAAAAATGATTAAAGCTTTCAGCGACTATTTAGCTTTTACGGTCTTTGGCCTTGGCCAAAATTCAGCGCTTGGCAAAAGTGTGGAGTTTTTTATTAATGACAGCATTAAAATCTTGCTACTGCTACTGGTCATCACTCACCTAATGAGTTTAGTCCGTTATTACCTACCAATTGAAAAAATCAGGGATTTCCTCACTGCAAAAAAATTCTACGGTCTGGATTATTTTCTCGCCTCATTATTTGGTGCCCTCACGCCATTTTGTTCTTGTTCCTCCATTCCTTTATTCATCGGCTTTTTGGAGGCCAGGATTCCACTGGGGGTCACTTTTGCTTTTTTAATTACTTCGCCTTTAATTAATGAAGTGGCTCTGGCCTTGTTTGTCGGACTGTTCGGCTGGAAAGTCACAATTATCTACGCGGCGTCAGGAATTGCCATTGGCATGATTGGCGGCTATATTTTGGGAAAGTTAAATTTAGAAAAATATGTTGAGAAATTTATCTGGCAGATCAAAACAGATAATCGCGGGCCGCAAGCTAAAAAATTACCCCTAAAAAAAGTCTTAGTCATTGTCACCAAAGAGGCATTAGGTATTACCAAACAAATAACCCCCTACCTATTGGCTGGGATTGCACTCGGTGCTTTGATTCATGGCTATATTCCCCAAGGCTTTTTTGAAAAATATATTACTAAAGACAATTTATTTGCCGTGCCGCTAGCAGTTCTCATCGGCATACCGCTTTATTCCAATGCCAGCGGGGTGATTCCGGTCATTCAGGCGCTGGTAGCCAAAGGTTTGCCACTGGGAACGGCTTTGGCTTTTATGATGGCAACCGTTGGTCTTTCCCTGCCGGAAGCTTTGATTTTAAAAAAAGTTATGAAGTGGCAGCTTTTAGCGGCATTCTTTGGAATAGTGGGTTTAGGAATAATTATTTTAGGCTATCTATTTAATATCATTTTGTCTTAAAGCTTAAAAAGGGATATAATAAATGCATATGAAAAAACTACTTTTATTATCATTACTAGCAACTACTATCGCCTTGTCTGGTTGTATACCCACAATTACTCCCACCAATCAAAATCAACCAGAGATCAATAGCAATACTAACACTGTACCAAACGGAAATAAACTTGATTTAAGCAATCGAGGCCTAACGCAAGTTTCTCAGGATGTTTTCAAAATGACAAATTTACAAGAACTTAATGTTTCAAATAATAAGTTAACCGGCGCCTTACCTGCAGAAATCAGACACTTACAAAAACTACAAATACTTGATGCTTCTAATAATCAAATGACTGGCGTACCGGCAGAAATTGGCCAACTGCAGAACTTACAAATACTTAACCTGGCTAATAACCAGCTGACTGGATTACCATATGAGCTAGGCAACTTAAAAAAATTAAAAGTCTTAGACCTATCTGGTAATAACTATTCGACTCAAGATCTTGAAATCATCCGCCAAGGTTTACCCCCTGACGTCAATATCATTTTGTGATTCGGTAATAAATTTTCTTGAATTCAAAAACCAAAAAACCGCCTGACGACAAACTCAGAGCGGTTTTTTGTTAGGCTCAGTATAGCGCGAAAATTCTGAGTCAATTAAGCTTTCTGGGTTTTGGCCTTAAAGGTGGACTCCAAGACATGGTAACGCGGTTGTTTGCTGTTGTTGTCGTCTTCATTCCATTTCTTGTTTTGAAAAACGGCAACCCGCTTGCCATCAATCTCGCCAGTTAAAGCCGGCCCTTTTTCGCTCTTGGCCTTATTGACCCAAAGCGCTCCGAGCCTGTTCGAACTTTGATTTTGTGCCATAGGGTTATGGTTAGTTAAGAATAAGCATGGATTAGTTTAAAAATTAGAAAGTTTGTTTAGCGAGTACAGTTTATACAGCGAGTTTGGCGAGTTAAGTTTTGCTATTTTTTATTTGGCATTGAACCCAAGCGTTAAGCATTTTGCCAACCTCATCACATAGACTTATTATTTTTTCATAAGCTTCGTCTGATATATAATTTAAATCTTTAGCAATCAATAGTTGATATTTGGTTTCCTCCAAAGAACCTCTGGAAATACTATAAAAGTGCAGGCTTTCTTTAACTGATAATCTACTAAAACCTTCAACAATATTTGAGGCAATAGAAACCGCTGCCCGGCGCAGTTGCTGAACTAAAGCATATTTTTCGTCTAAAGGAAAATTCTTAGTCATCCGGTAAATTTCCAATACCAATTTATGAGCTTTATTCCAAACCTTTAGTTCCTTGAAAATTTTGACATTTGCCATAAGTTTATATTTATTGAGTGAAATTAAGTGCCCATAAACTGTACTGACTGAACTCGCTGACCTCGCTGTACTCGCTATTTAATACAAAAAACGCCCTTTTTTGGCGCTATGTTGATTGGCTTAAGTTTTACTATTCTTAGGTTAGCAAAGCCCAATTGACCTGTCAAGGCCGCTTTATGCTATAATAAAGCTAACCTATATGACCAGCATCTACGAAAAAATTTTTGGCAAAGTGAAAAAGGGTAGCCTTTACACCAGCCAGGGTAACTTCGGCGGCTCTTATAGCTCTTCCAGCCTGCGTTCCTCAATGCAGAAGTTTAGGAATACACTTTACAGCGGCGTGGCCGGCAAAAATCTTTCCAAAGAAAATGCTGACTATATCATTTCCGTTATTGAACCCCATTTAAAAAATTTGCCGCTTGGCGGAAAATTATCCTATTCCACAAAACTGGCAATGCGGGAAAAACTCTGGCAATCAGTGCTAGCCGGAAAGCTTAGTAAAGAAGACTTTGAAGACGCCAAACACATAATTGAATTGTTCTGATCTAGTTATCGTCAGAAATAAAGAATCGCCCAATTGGCGATTTTTGCTATAATATTATAATTTGTAATTAATACAGAGAATTAAGCCTCTGTTTTTATTTTAAAAATTATTGGTTGATTGGTTCGCTGTGAACAACCACGCGCTCAATTGCCGGCATTTGCTGCCGGGCCAAATATTCAATCCGGCTGGAACTGCTATGAGCGTCTTCTAGAGAAACTTGATTTTCAAAAGTGGCATGAACGGTAATAAAATAATTTCTACCAAATTTTTTGATGGCAATATTATGGATATCTTTAAGCAAAGGCGAATCTTTTTTTATTTTAGCAAACACCTGATTTATTTTTTCCGTTTCAGCCTCGCTCACTGCTTCCCCTTCTAGAGTCTTTGGGTCAACCGGTTCAATATGGGTATTAATGGTTACTTCTTCGGCCAATTCTTTTCTAATTTGATCTTCAAGCTGGCTGGCAATATCGTGGGCTTGCTGGACAGAAAAAGCATTACTAATTTCCAAGTCAAAACTAACATCCATTTTGCCGTTTAATGATTGAACGGCAATATCATGAACCGAAACATCGAAATTAGCCGCCACCATCTGTACTTTCTCGGCAATTGTTTCGCTGGAAATCGCAATCGCTTTGGCACTGACCAGTAAATCAGCTTCGGGTAGATGTTTTTTGACTTCGTCTTCAACATTTTTAATAATTTGCTGAACTTTAGACTGCGCCAGTTTTCGATTGACATTAATTACTAGTTCGATAAAAAGGGAAGCCCCAGCCGGCCGGACTCTTAATTTTTCAATGCTTAAAACACCATCAACCTGGATAACAAGGGCTGAAATTTTTTCCGTTGTCCCCTGGGGTGCAGCGTCAATTAAAACATCAATAGTTCTTTTGCCCAACCGCCAACCGGCAATTATCACTAGTAAGGCAACAAACAAAGCGGCAATGGAATCGGCGCCATTGATGCCAAATAAAACCAACCCTAAACCTAAAAGGACAACGGCCGAACTCCAAATATCGGAACTGAAGTGCAAGGCATCAGCCTCCAGCGCCTGACTTTTGGTTTGCTTGGCGACCCTGGCTAAGGCGCGGGAACGGGAAAAATCAACAATAATTGAAATGATAATAATGGCAAAGGCATACCAGGCGGCGTCAACTTTGGCGGGTTCAAAAAATAACCGCTTAAGACTTTCGTAAATAATCCAGGCACTGGTTAAAAAAAGCAGCCCGGTTTCAATTAAAGCTGAGACACTTTCGGTTTTGCCGTGGCCAAACTGGTGGCGGCTGTCAGCCGGTTTATCGGAAACCCGCACGGCAAAATAAGTCAAAAGCGCCGCGCCTAAATCCATGGCGGAATGAGCCGCTTCAGAAATTATACCCAAGCTGCCAGTCACTACCCCAACAACCAGTTTACCTAGCGTCAAAAATAAGCTGGCAAAAACCGAGCTCAAAGCTACAGATTGTTTTTGATTAGTTTTAGCCATAAAAAGATTATTCTTTGTATTATAGCATATTACTCGAAAAACCAATAGAAAAAGATAAAAAAAAGAGGGGAACTGAGACCAGCTCACCTCATGTCGGGTCAGTCCCCGCAGTATCAGCATTAGGTTATTTCATCTGTCGGGTCAGTCCCCACAGTATCCGGACCAGTTTCCATGGTCCGATCTTTGCGAATAGCTTCCAATCAATTGGAGCTACTCCTTCCCTCGCTGTCGTCCGGTCGCCGCAAACAGCGACAAAGACCGGGAACAATACCGGTAGAAAAGCAGGGCAGACTCTGATCGTACCCCAAAACAAGTGGGGTAACAGACTATCAAAACCTACCTTGCGGCTGTCGTTGGTAGGCAATGGGATTGCCTGCTCAAGCTCTCTGATGATCTCGCTTCTCCTCTGCTGACCACAGCCGGTCTTTGCTGCTTCATTCAGTAATGACATAACTCTCGCCGGTTTCATTGACGACTCCTCCTGTTTAGCCTATTTCGGCTGACCTTACATTATCCTAAATTATCAGTTTTTGTCAAGAGTCTTTATTACTAATTTTTGTTTTCTTATTTTCTCTATGATATAATTAAACTATGATTATCAGTTTCATCGTTATTATTATAGGCCTCTGCCTGTTCGAAGTTATCAGCAGTGTTGACAACGCTGTCATCAATGCCAATGTTTTAAAGACCATGCCGGTGAAATACCGCAAGATTTTTTTATTTTGGGGAATTATTTTTGCCGTCTTTGTGGTTCGGGGGATTCTACCTTTTTTGATTGTCTGGCTGGCCAATCCAGCTTTATCGGTAGTAGAAGTCTTTACTTTCGTTTTTTCTTCCAATAAAGAAATAGAGGAATACGTCGAGCAGTCAAAACCCATCCTGCTTTTGGGCGGCGGCGTTTACTTGTTTTTTGTCTTTTTATCCTGGCTTTTTTTGGAAGAAAAAAAATACGCTTTTTTGGTAGAAAATTTTTTGCACCGCCAAAGCATTTGGTTTTATGCCATTGCCTCGCTAATGTTAACAACAATTATTTATTTAAGCTTGAAAGAAAATCCCATCCTAGCGCTTTCCGCTTCAATTGGCGCTTCAGCTTTTTTTATTACCGATGGCTTTAAAAAGAACGCCGAAGAGCAAGAAAGAAAATTACTTGATCCAAATAATAAACTCAGTGCCTGGAGTAAAATTCTATATTTGGAAATTTTGGATGCCTCTTTTTCCATTGACGGCGTCATCGGCGCTTTTGCCTTTACCATTTCGATCCCCTTAATTATTTTAGGCAATGGCTTGGGTGCTTTTGTCGTCCGGGAAGTAACCATCCGCGGCATTGATACAATTTCAAAGTTTGCCTTTTTGAAAAACGGCGCCATGTATGCCATTGGCGTTTTGGGAGCAATTATGATTTTAGAAAGTTTTGGCCGCGAATACCCCTTTTGGTTAGCGCCCTTAACTACGACTTCACTGCTTGGTTTCTTTTTATATCTTTCAATCAAGCATCTTAAACTGACAGAAAAAAAATAATAAATTATAAAAATAAAATCGCCAATCCGGCGATTTTTACTTGCCCACTCTTGGGTAGGATATAAAAAAATATGGATAAAAAAATTTTTATTGCCCTGACTCTTTATTTAACTGCCCTTTTTGCCTCCAACACCTTGGGGATTAAATTGATGCCTTTTATTTTTGGTACTCATCTATCAGCGGCAATTTTTGCTTTTCCCATTGTTTTTTTAATGACTGATGTCATTGGTGAAGTTTACGGCAAAACACTGGCCCGGCTTTTTGTTAAAATGGGATTTTTTAGCACCCTGTTTTTCTTAGGCTTAAACTGGCTTTCCAATGTCATGCCGGCCTCCCCAGATTTTTTTATGTTGCAGTCTTATAATGAAATTTTCGGCCTTTCTTTCCGTTTCGCCCTGGCGTCGCTTGCCGCCTTTGTCGTTGGCGAATACCAAGACGTTTTCTCTTTCTTTTTTCTTAAGGCCAAACTGGGCGGCAAACATTTCTGGCTCCGGTCTAACCTCTCCAACCTCTGGGGTCAGCTGATTGATAGCGTAATTTGGTCCCTAATTGCGTTTTTGGGCGTCTATTCCCTAAAAATGATTGTAATGATCATCATCCCCTGGTGGCTGTTTAAAGTCGGCATGGGCATTATCTATACTCCCCTGAGTTATTTAGGCATAAGGCTTTTAAAAGGCAAATCATCATCTCCGGCTTTAAGTGACCAAGAATTAAAATCTTAAATCAAATTCTGGTCTTGGCTCTATCCGCCGACTCAAATTCGAGATATCCCCCGTCATTAGCTATTGTAAAAAATAAAAACTTGGTATAAGATAGAAATGTCGGGTGGAAAACAAGATAAGAATAAAATTAATTTTTAATTTAGAATTTAGAATTTTGATTCAATATTAAAATATTAGAATATTGAATTAAAATTAGAATTTAAAAATTCTAGCTAGTATGAATAATAATATCGAACTAAAGACAACTGAAAAAACAATCGAAAAGAAAAAATTTCTTTTTGTCTCTTATGATGCCTTAATCAGTGATATCGCCTGGCAAGTAATTAAGGAAGGTCATGAAGCCAAATATTATATCGAAAGTAAAATGGAAAATGATATTGCCGACGGATTTGTTCCCAAAACCGATGACTGGGAAAAAGAATTGGATTGGGCCGATATCGTAATTTTTGATGATGTTTTAGGTATGGGTAAAATGGCCCAAAAAGCCCGCAAAAAAGGCAAATTAGTCATTGGTGGCACGCCCTATTCCGATATGCTGGAAGACGATCGCTCATTTGGCCAGGAAGAATTAAAAAGATTTGGTATCCCTATCATCCCCTACCAAAGCTTTACCTCGTTTGACGAAGCCATCAGCTATGTCCAGCAAAATCCGGCCCGCTATGTCATCAAACCCAGTGGCGAAGCCCAAAACATCAAACTCTTCCTTTTTGTCGGTGCGGAAGATGACGGCAAAGATGTGATTCAGGTTTTAACTGCCTACAAAAAGATCGCTAAAAAAGAAATCCAGGTATTCCAGCTCCAGAGATGGGTCAATGGGGTCGAGGTGGCGGTTGGCGCTTTTTTCAACGGCAAAGAATTTGTTTACCCCATTAACGTTAATTTTGAACATAAAAAACTATTCCCCAGAAACATCGGGCCTTCCACCGGCGAAATGGGCACCAGTATGTTTTGGAGCATGCCTAACCGCATCTTTAATCTGACCCTAAAAAAGATGGAGGCCAAACTAGCCGAAGAAGGCTATACTGGTTACATTGACCTCAGCTGTATTGTCAATAATAATGGGATTTATCCTTTGGAATTTACCGCCCGGTTCGGCTACCCCACCATCAGCATCCAGCAGGAAGGCATTTTAATGCCCATTTCTGAATTCCTTTATAAACTGGCGGAGGGTACTTTAACCAAATTTCGAACCCGAAGCGGTTTTCAAATCGGAGTCCGGATTGTGGCGCCGCCCTTTCCCTACGGCTCGGATATTAAAATTTTGGACAAACATTTCCGCGAAAAAGTTGTGATTTTCAAAAAACCGAATTTTGAAGGCGTTCATATTGAAGATGTAAAATTGGTTGACGGCGAATGGGTGCTAACCGGTACTTCTGGTGTATCCCTAATTATCGTCGGGTTGGGCCAGACAATGAAACAAGCTCAGCATCAGGTTTACCAAAGAATTACAAATGTTTTGATTCCGGATATGTATTACCGCACTGATATCGGTGACCGCTGGTTTGAAGACAGCGACAAATTACACAACTGGGGTTATTTAAGAGAAGCCTAAAAATTACTAGACATCAAACTCGCCGGTTCCCTTCGGACCGCTTTTTTGTTAAACTTTAAAGGTAAGTCATCTCTTTCTGACCATTATTAAATAAGTGAAATAAGCTAGTAGGCTCTACCCCCTCTCCCTGTCCCTCCCCCACCTTTCGATTCTGCTCAAGGTGGCCTTGAGCTTGCCAAAAGGCCGCAAGGGGGGAGGGGACGAGATTAATAGGTTCGATGTGGTATTAGTTGAAACTCATTAATATCGTTTCCCTCTCCCTTAATGGGAGAGGGAACAAGGGAGAGGGTGAGGATAAGTATAACCCAATAGAAAATCTATGGATTCAAAACAAAATAATTCAGACAACAATAAAGAACTTGAGAGACTGATGAGAGATTTTGGTAATGTGGCTAATGCTTTAGCGATGTATCCGCCCGGCCATCCCCTGGCCGTAAGCCAGCTAAACAAGCTCTACCAAAAAATCACCAGTGCTTTTGAATCCACTGATATGTTAGCCATCCACCAAGGGGAAGGAATTTTGATAATTAATGACAAACAAATAGCGGCTAATACCCCTTCAATCAAAAAAATTGTTGAACATCTTAACGATTTCAAAGTGACTGATCTGGAAATAACTAAAGGAATCAGCCTTGAAGAATTAAAAAATTTTTTGGAAATTATTACTCATAGCCAAGAAAGTATGGGGATGTATCCGGATCTAAAAACCGCCTGCGAGAAGAATCAGATTACTCATATCCAGTCACTCCAAGCGGCCTATATCCGGGTGCCAAAAAACGTCAAAGATAAGCTAGGCGGAAAAATAGTCGGCGAACTAAAAATCAGCACTGATGAAATGAAACGTTTGGTTGCCTACCTGAAAGGAGAAGTCGCACTCCAACACCCTGGTGAGACCAAAATCTATAAAAAAGTTTTTGCCAAACCCGAACTTTTAAGCAATCTGGTTGATCAAATCATTGTTGAATCCGCCAATCAGGAGCCGGAAAAAAGGAAAAAACTGGTGATTGTGGTTTTAAATCAAATCGGCCGTTATCTAGCCCAAGACTCAACTAACCCCAGCCGGCAAAACCAAAACGTTAAAATTATTGATGCTTTGGCTAAAGCGCTGAATGGTTCAAAAAACTTTATTGCCCTCGGTGCTGATAATAATCTGAAAAATGAAGTTAGCCAAACCGTAGAAAAAATCAAATCTTTGGTAAAAAATCAAACTTTAATGGCGGAATACGCCAAATACCAAGAAAAATTTCAGGAAATCAAAACCAAACTCCAAAAAATTTCCCCTCAGCTGGTAGAACTGGATTTGCCCAAAACAGCCGGTAGCACCCCGGAACTAACTAAACTACTCCAAGAAATCAAAAGTTTTTTGGAAAAAATAAAAGCCAGTAGAGCTCTGGCTGAAGCTGATATTAAAAACATTGATTCCCTACTGCTAAAACTAAAAAAATATCTCTAATTTAGACAAACCCCGCACCTATATTTACTATTAATCTAATAGGTAGGCCAGGATCCCCATCCCGGCTGTCAATTTATACGCCAGCTAATCGCAGGCGGATTTTTAGACAAAGAGAAAACGGCCGAGTACCTTGTCTAGCTTGCGCTAGGGTACTCGGCCGTTTCAATTCGTTTCGACTCGCCTCCGCCAAGTTGTTCACTCGGCAAATTGTGGTGAGTCAGGCTACTCCTTCGGCGGTGTCATCTTGACACCCATTCCGTAGAAGCCTTCTCGAAGCACCCCGACAATCTCGTCGAGTTTCTCCGAGTTCTTCGCGTTGACGTCAGCGTTGGCCTGGTTGGCTTTCGCATTCGCCTGGTTGGCATCGGCCACGTCTTTGGTCACCTTGACCAACTGCTCCATCGACTGGGCCGTCCGGTCAAGCGAATTGCCCACTCTGTCCAGCGTGTTGGACACCAGCCCATTCGCGCGGGCCGGATCCAAGCCGGATACGCCGATTGCTCGACCGTGCGCGCTCATCAGCGCTTCAACCGCCTCATTGACTTCCGACCCATCTCCGTCGGCGATGGCCTTGTAGACCATGCGGTCCCAATGGACGTTCCGAGAGCCAATGACTTCGAGTTCGCCGTGATTGTCAAGGTAGACTTTGGCATGAAGCCGGTTGTCTACAACCTGGGCTCCTTCGATGTCCTCCTTGGTCGCTGCTGCTTCGGTGGCCTTCTTGGCGGGCTCGTCCTTGGCGGCCTTGGCCACTTCCGTAGCCTGAGCCTTGGCCTTCGCGTCGTCGGACGCCGCCTCCTTGTGTCTGGACCACCCGAACACCAAGCCGATAGCCAGGACGAGACAGGCAGCCACGATCAGGAAGCCTCTGTTCAACCAGAACGGTATCCCGGTGGCGACGCCTCCGTCTGCTGTCGGCTCGGGCCGATTGCGGTCCCGACGCGGCTGGCGTTCCTCGCGCGGCCGAAAGGGAAGATCCTCGTGTCCCCGCGGCTGGCGTTCCTCGTGTCCCCGACGTGACGGCGCTCTCCGACCACCGCGATCTTCCCGATCGCCAAGCGGTTCGAAGCCACCGTCCGGATCGAAGCCACCGCCTCCATCGACGTCCGGATTAAACTCCGAACCGCCTTCGACTGGTTGCCCCGACGGAACAATGGTCGGGATCTCGAAACCGCCCTCGTCAGGATCCCCGCCACTTGTTGCAGCGGAGAAAAGCGGCGGCGGGGTTCGGCCGGCGGCAACGGGCCCTTCTTCATCCAGGCTGAGACGATTCTCATCAAGGAAGAGCGGGGGCGGGGTGGTGCCGACGGGCTGCTTGCCTTCTTCGGGGACATCTGCCAGCGGCACAAATCCGAACTGCTGATCTTCTTCCGCACCGGCAGTCGGAAAGGCTGTGCCAGCGGCAGCAGGAATTCCCGGTGCGGCTCCCCTCAATGCCTCGACGAAGGCTACTCCTGCCGGATCGGCACGAAAGTGTTCTTGATCGTCCGCTTGGAACAGGGCATCGAGATCACTCTGACCCATCCCGGACTCACTCCGTGCGTCGGTCACTTCTTGCCCCGGACCGGCTTCGGGATCTTTTGCTCCACTCGTGTTCTCGTCCATTACTCGACACTCCTTCTTGTAAGGCGGCTGGATTCAGCCAACCGCCGGCCTGATTTCAACGTTCACTTCACTGCCATTCACTACCATCAACCCAAGAGGGGCTTCCGGCCGATTCGTCTCTTCGAACACCAGGTTACTTTCCCATTTGCCGCTCTCCCCCTGGTGGATTTCATGGAGAGCGACTGCCCCAAACGATCCCTGCCGAACTTGAATCTTTCGGTAATCTTTGGGTAGCTTGTCGAAGACTACCTTGAACCGATCACCCTGATCGGCGATTACCTTGGACCAGGTCCAACTGTCGAGGTCGTCGGGGTTGCCCGGCTTCACTGTCACCGTGTCCGTCTTCGGATGCGGCTTGGTGGGCCAGGTCGCCTTGGCAATGCTGGAACTGGTAGGAGCAGCAGCTACCTTCTCTTTGCTCGCAGGCAAAATTTGAGGTGGCTCTTCTTTTGGCGTTGCCGGTGGGCTCACCGATGCGGCCAAATTGGGCTGCTCAACTACCTTCTGAATGGTATCAAATCGGATTTCTCCGCGCTTTACCAACCAGACACCATTCGAATCTGGTTGATACTGCTCGATCGGGACCATGTTAGCGGACATCCCGGTCTTGCCAGTCAAGCGAAAACTGGCATAAAGCGGCAGGTCGGGCCGAATCTCGAAAGTCGGGTCAACGATCCACTTCCAGACCTTCTTCTTCTCACCCGACTGTTCGTCCACAACCTCTTCGATTACATTCCGATAGACCGGCGGGGTAACCTTGGGATCCCGGACGAATTCGCCCGTTGTCTCATCCTTACGGAAGAACGGCTTGAGCTCCACGAGCTCGAAATCCGTCATCCCAGCCTGGATGAGTTCGAGCCGCTTTCCTGCCTGGTCGATATCCAAGAGGTCACCTGACATCTTGTCTGACGACGCAGCCAACGGATTACGGCCGGAAGTCAAACCGACCTTCTGCGACATTACTTGCAGTCGCGTTGGGCCAGTTCTGACCTCACTACTGACTTCGACTCCCAGATCCAGATTGGGTATACCGGGAAGGTTCACTTCCGGCACCTGCTGATCCAGGAGCGGCACGAGCAGCAGGAATGGCGTCGCCAAACAGGCCAACACCAACCATTTGCGTGCCCGCGTCTTCCAGAACAGTACAACCGCTACTGCCACCACCGCCATAATAGCCCCGGCCAAAGTGGTCAACCACCAAGCCAGAACCAAAACGGCTGCCAAAACGATGAATCGCCATATCCAGAACATGCTCATTCTCCTCGTCTCTTCCTACCACCCGTCCCGCGGGTGGGTTTACTCGTTGGAATTTCTGTCTCTTCTGCGTCTTCAGCCACCTTCTCCTTACCACCGGCCTTGGCCCCAGACGAATCAACACCGCCAAAGTCCAAGGTTACGGTTGGAAAACGGAGACCACCTTTCCCTGCTGCCAAGGTGTTTTGTAATCCCTCGGCAACCGGAAGAAAGATATTCCACGGTGACTCGTCCGGCATCCCAGCGCCTTTCCTTAGGCTCTCCAATGCCTTACCGCGCTGAACTGCAGCCCGCGCACCCAACTCCGACTCGGTCACATGGGCCATTCCTGCCAGAACTTTTTCCAGAGGAAAGATGTTCTGGAAGCCAATGACTACCCTGATACCGAATCGTCCGATGTCGGGAACTTCCTCTTCAACGCCGCCGTTCATAATCTTGGTCGCGGCGTCGGCGAGTTGCATTAGTTCTCCCGCGTGGGCGATCTCAACTAACTCCACATCGGAGTAACCCGTTGTGACGTAGTTGATCGCGACTGACATAGCCTGAAGGATTACATCTTTCGATTTCCCCTTCAGGACGACAGCCCAGAGGATGGGATCAATCACTTCATACATCACGGTAGGATCCACATCAACCGGATTCGTTCTGGTGTTGGTCCGCACCCTCTTGGCATCAAGGCCTTGGGTTCGCATATCAACGACCTGAACTTCTACCCACAACAATTCCGGCAGAACGATCATCTGCCAACCCTGACGCAAGTCTTGGTAGCTTCTCGCGTCCGAGGTATCATCACTTGGAGAAAATGAATTTCGTACCACCCACGAAAACTTCTGGGGGATGTTACGAATTTCCACTAACCCAAGGATGACAATCCTCGTCATCAGGATCGGCTTACCGATTTCTTCATCCCGGCCGACTTCCTTCTTCTCCCAGAGGAAAAGAGGAACTCCTTGCTTCTGGCAGAACCACCGCCAGAAAAGGATTGCGCCACCAATCAGCGGCACAGCCACAGCGACAGTTACCTTTGGGTTTTCACTCCACCCGAGGATAAACAGTGTCACTGCCAGCGCTAGCAGAACCAGCGCCTTGATCACTACCATTGCCAGTCTCATGTGTTTCGCTCCTTTCCAGAGTATCTCCAGGTCCCAAAGGACCTTACGTTGCATACGGTTTCAGTCCACACTTCATCATAATTACTATACTTATATTGTCAAATTGCTGCCTTTTTCGCGCTAAAACAACAGAACAGCAATATTATATAATAGCATATTTTCAAAATTCTGTCAATATAAAATCGAAACTAAACTAAAAAAATCCCTAATTTAAGGGAATTTTTTAAATTTTTTGCTAATTTAGGGTTATTTAAAAAATCTTATTTCTACCTATCAAATTTCAATATATAAGTCCTATTTACCTCCTGGAACACGAGTTTCTTCACCTCCTGGAACGGATGTTGCCCCGGTACTGCCCGTTATTGCCCCAAGTACAAAAGTCACAATCGCATAACTCATAAAAATAATCACTAACCCAAAGGCCGCCCACATTACCATATCTTTGCCTTTTTTAATCTTTTCTTCACTGCCCGCCGCTATTACCCAGGTAAAACCACCTAAGATAAAGACAAGTAGGGCCAGTGATCCGACAATACCCAAAAGCGCTTTAATTACATTACCAATTATGGCCCGCGGATCGGTTACACCGGATCCTAAGGGGTTAGGTAATTCCACTGCCAAAACAACATTAAAATTCAAAAAAAACAAAAGAAGTAAAGTGGTAAAAAGAATAGTTCTTTTGATTCCTTTGGTCATACTATAATTATAAGTTACCTCGTTTAGAGTGTCAACGTCACGAGATTAAGAAGCTATTTTCTTAGGCTCTGGATTTTTTTAATCTTAAATATGATCAAACCAAGACTTATAATGATTATTCCTAAACTAACTAAGATTGGCGCCCGGATACCAAAAATTTCTGGCGTCGGGTCAATTCTCAAAAATTCCATGAAAATTCTAATCAAAGAATAGTTAACTAGATAAACTAAAAAAACTAAACCGTGATTCTTGATTCTTAATTCTTGATTCTTCTTATTAACCCAAACAAACAAAAATAATAAGACACCAAAATTAACCAAATCCAATCCCGACTCATACAAAAACGTCGGCTGAAAATACTGAAAATTGATATACTCAACTGGCCGGTTGGCTAAACTAATTGGAATGCCCCAGGCTAAATCTGTTGGCCGGCCAAAAATTTCCTGGTTAAAATAATTGCCCCACCTTCCCAACGCCTGACCCAAAGGAATCGCTACAGCAATCAAATCAGCCCAAAGCCAGAATGACTGGTTTTTTTTATAACAATAAATTAATAAGGTTAATACCCCACCAATAATGGCACCATGGATTGCCAAACCGCCGTGCCAAACCGCAATTATCTCAAAAGGATTTTTTAAATAGAAATTTAAATCCAAAAGTACGGCGTAAATTCGTGCGCCCAAAGTACTGAAAATAATTAGGTAAAAACCCAGGTCATAAACCCCCCCACTTTTATCTAAAAATTCCGGCTGTAACCTTAAAAATTTTTTATTATTCTCGGTTACTATTTTATCTCGTCGATTTCGAAAAAAAAGGGGGGGGTAAACTTCATCTTTTTTAATCCCCTGCTTTTTGGTTAATTGCAAAACCACCAAAAGCCCGAGAATAATTCCAAATACAACCAAAGCTCCGTACCAATAGACACGAATAAAGCCCAACTGAAATAAAATGGGTTGAGGCAAATAATTGTGTAAAAAGTTAATCATGGTGATAATACCCCTCTCCCTGTCCCTCCCCCGCAAGGGGGGAGGGAACGAGATTAATAGGTTCGATTATACTTAATAAAATTAGTTAAAAATTATTAGTATAGTTTCCCTCTCCCCTTTGTGGGAGAGGGAACAAGGGTGAGGGGGGGGTAATGTTCACTAACTAAATGGTAAATTTCTTCTAGCAATTCTTGTTAATTTTTTCCTCATAATCTAATTCTACCATAAATGTTTGAGGATAAAAAAAGGGGTCAGCTAACCTCTCATCAGAAGCTGCTGAACCCATCAGGGAACAATACCTTACCGCGGAATACCGCGGTGACTAACTACCGCGACAACTTGCCGCCAACCGTCCTGCTGGGATGAACCCGGCGCTGCGTGCACGGCGACCGGTTATCATCACGGACAACAGGTGACTTAGACGCCACCGATGTTAGCACTAGCCTTCCTTTCTGGTGCCCATTCGCGCCATTTGTTCCGCCTCCTACCGAAGACATCGCCGCAAAATACTCCGCACTGAATAACCTCATTGGTACTCCTCCTATTTCGACAGTTGACTCATACTAACTATTCAACCGTCAATATTTAGGAGGACTGTGTTCATGGTGCTTTTGATACACCAAGGGACCACCTCCTTTCGCCTGGTAGTCAACTTCACCAATTTCAGAAAGCTTTAATTTACTATATTATCCAATTTTTGTCAAACAAAAAACGCCAGTTGCCAAATCAATTTTGGATGATACCAGCGCTTTTTGATTTCTTGATTTTTTGTTTCCTTACTTCCGTTTGAGTTTTTTTTCTGTCTCTAAAATATCTAAAGTGGTTTTGATGACTGTATCGGGGTTAAGCGAGATGCTGTCAATGCCGATTTTAACCAAAAACTGGGCAAAGTCAGGAAAGTCTGAGGGGGCCTGACCACAGATGCCGATTTTTCTTTTTTTGGCTTTGGCCACTTTGACGACTTGAGTAATCAGCTTTTTGACGGCTTCATTTCTTTCATCATAGACATGGGCAACTAAAGCGGAATCGCGGTCAACACCCAAAGTCAACTGAGTTAAATCATTGGAACCAATAGAAAAGCCGTCAAAAATTTCGCAGAACTCTTCGGCCAAAATCACGTTCGAAGGAATTTCGCACATCACATAAAATTCTAGTCCACCTTTTCCTTGCTTTAATCCCTGTTTATTCATGACCTCAATTACTTTTTTACCTTCTTCAATCGTTCGGCAAAAAGGCACCATTACTTTGACATTATCTAAACCCATCACTTCCCGCGCTTTGCGCAAAGCCCGGCATTCCAGTTCAAAAGCGGCTTGGTAATTTGGTGAATAATAGCGAGAAGCCCCACGCCAGCCAATCATCGGATTGGATTCAACTGGCTCAAATTCCTTACCACCAATCAAATTGGCGTATTCATTTGATTTAAAATCGGAAAGCCGAAAAATTACTTCCTTGGGATAAAAGGCAGCGGCAATCTGCGCCACGCCTTCAGCCAGCTTATCAATAAAATACTGGCTTTTATCTTTATAACCTTCAGTTAATTCTTGGATGACTTTTTTAGCCCTTTTATCTTTTAACTTATTGAAGTGCAACAAGGCCAAAGGATGAATTTTAATATGATTATTAATGATAAATTCTTCCCGGGCTAGTCCCACGCCGTCATTAGGAATAAAAGAAGAAGCAAAAGCGACATCGGGTTGACCGACATTCATCATGATTTTGGTCTTAGGCCGTTTGATCTTTTTCAAATTAGTCTTTTTAACTTCAAAAGGTAAAATCCCTTCATAAACACAACCAACTTCACCTTCAGCGCCAGACAACGTGACACTCTGGCCGGATTTGATTTTTTTGGTGGCTTCATCAGTGCCGACAACACAAGGAATACCCAGCTCGCGCGAGACAATGGCGGCATGGCAAGTCCGGCCACCGCGGTTGGTGACGATCCCCCCAGCAATCTTCATAATCGGCTCCCAGTCTGGATCGGTCATATCCGTGATTAAAATTTCTCCGGCTTTAAACTTCTGAATCTCTTTAACACTTTTAATAACATTGGCTTTGCCGGCGGCAATTTTGGCACCCACCGCCGCACCTTTAACGATTACTTTACCAGTTTTCTTTAACTTATATTCTTCCAAAATAGAAGATGATTTAGCGGCTTGAACAGTTTCCGGCCGAGCCTGGAGGATAAAAAGTTTTTTACTCTGGCCATCTTTGGCCCATTCAATATCCATTGGCCGCTTATAATGCTTTTCAATCAACATCCCCCATTCGGCCAGCTTCAAAACTTCCTTTTCGGATAAAACATATTTTTTCTGATCGGCTTTGGGGGTCGGCACATCTTTGACTACTACCCCACCCTGCTGGGTATAAATCATTTTAATTTTTTTACTGCCCAGTTTTTTGGCAATTATCGGCTTAAAACCTTTTTCCAAGGTTGGCTTAAAAACCGAAAATTCATCAGGGTTAACTTTACCCTGAACAATATTTTCGCCCAAGCCCCAGGAACCGTTAATTAAAACTGTTCCGCGAAAACCCGACTCCGTATCAATAGTAAACATCACCCCCGAACATGCTAAGTCCGAACGCACCATTTTCTGGACGCCGATGGAAAGGCCGACTTTGAAATGGTCAAACTTTTTATCCGCGCGGTACGAAATCGCCCGGTTGGTAAAAAGAGAAGCAAAACAGCGCCGACAGGCATCAAGCAGCGCTTCCTGACCGCGGATATTCAAAAAGGTTTCCTGCTGGCCGGCAAAAGAAGCATCGGGTAAATCTTCGGCTGTGGCCGAAGACCGCACCGCCACATCAACATTTTTCCGATATTGCTTTTCCAATTTTTGGTAAGCAGTAATAATTTGTTTCTGCAAATCTTTGGGTAACTCCGCTTTTAAAATCAATTCCCTGACCTGCTGGCCTTTAGTCATTAAATTTTTAAGATCGTGAGTATTCAAATCAGCTAGAATTTTTTTGATTTGCCGGCGCAGACCGGTTTTTTTTAATAAATAAAAATAGGCACTCGCTGTGACGGCAAAACCATTAGGTACTTCCATGCCGTGAGGCGATAATTTTTGGTACATTTCGCCCAAAGAGGCATTTTTGCCGCCAACTTTCGGCACATCTTTAATGGTAATCTCGTTGAACCAACAAATAAATTTTTTGCGTAGAATCATATAAAACTCAATTATTAATCTTTAGGATTTTAATATTAAAAATTGATTCGAAATTCAAAATTCGGGATTAAAAATTAGATTGTTTCTACCTTAATTAAGTTTGTCTGGCCCAAGTAACCAAAAGGATGGCCAGCGGCAATAACAACAATATCGCCTTTTTTAACCAATTTTTTATTGAGAAGTAATTTTTCAATCGCAACCAATAAATGATTGAATGACTTGGAAAAAGATAAATAATAAGCATTAACCCCCCAGCTCAGACAAAGCTGATTTCTGGTTTTTTCTGTGGCCGCTAAAGCTACTACCTGAATTCGGGGCCGATATTTAATGATCGAACGAGCCGTAAAGCCGCCAGTGGTAGCACAAACAATCAATTTTGCCCCAACATCATGGGCGATTTTTTGAACACCAAAGCTGACATTTTCAGTAATCCCCCCGGCTTTCCTTAAACTTTCCTCAATTTGCTGATGCTGCTGGATTTCCATCCCTTCCACTTCATGGGCGATTTTTGCCATCACCCGGACTGCTTTAAGCGGATATTTTCCGGTCGCCGTTTCACCGGAAAGCATAATCGCATCCGTGCCGTCTAAAATGGCATTAGCCACGTCTGAAACTTCGGCGCGGGTGGGAACCGGGTAACGAATCATTGAATCCAGCATCTGCGTTGCTACAATCACTGGTTTTGATTCCTGGACGCAGCGCCGGACAATCTTTTTCTGGATTAAAGGTAAATCTTCAAGTGGAATCTCTAGCCCCAAATCGCCGCGGGCAACCATAATACCGTCAGCGGCCTCTAAAATTTCTTCAAAATGAGTCACGGCTTCAGGCCGTTCAATCTTAGCAATAATTTTAGTGTGAGTACCGGGCCAGTCACCACTGCGCTTAGGCTTTTTGAAATCTTTGGTCTTTTGACCCAGTCGTATTTCCTCTTTATAAATTACTTTACGCAGATTAATAATATCAGCGGCTTCTTTAACAAAAGATAAAGCGATAAAATCAACATCTTGGCGCAAGCCAAATTTCAAATCCTCAATATCTTTGGCTGTTACCGCTGGAGCGCTAATCGAAGATTTGGGAAAATTCATCCCTTTATGGGTATTAATTACATCACCCACTTTGACTTTGCAACGAATAGCTTTATTTTTGATGGCCAGCACCTCTAATTCAATTTTGGCATCATCAATCAATATTGGGTCACCCGGCTTTAAATCTTTATATAAATTAGGATATTGGATGGGAATGAAAGTTGCCACATCCTTTAAAGAAATTCTAAAATTTTCCGGCACCAACGAAATAGTTTGACCGGCTTCTACTTTAATTCCTTCTTCGGCAATCTCCCCGATTCTGATCCGCGGCCCTTGTAAATCCTGTAAAACCGCAATGGGTTGGCCCAATTTATCCGCCACCCGGCGAAGATTATTGATCAACAGCGCATGATGTTTATGACTGCCATGAGAAAAGTTAAGCCGGGCAATATTAAGCCCGGATTGAATCATTGTTTCAATTTTGGTTTTGGCTTCCGAAGCCGGACCGATAGTGCAGACAATTTTAGTTCTCTTCATAATATTAAGAAATAAGTCCAAATAAAGAAATAAGTCTAGATAAGTGCTTTATCTTGGCTTATTTCTTAATTCTTATCTTGACTTAAAGTTTAAGAGTCTTGACTACCCAGTCACCCAGACCCTTTGCCCAGCCACCCACTATTGGCAATTCCCACTTTTCGCCCTGCAAGGCTTTGATGATGCCGACAATAGCCGCGATGCCAACTACGATGTTTAGCAGCCAGCCCAAACCCGGGATAAACCAGAAAACCACTGAAATGACGAAAAGCAAAGCCCCTTGACTGGCGTGGAAGCGGACAAAGTCATTGTCTTTACGGGCAGCTAAAGCGACCAAGGATAAAATCCAAAGGTAGCCGACAGCAGCCCAGATCTTTTTTTCCTGGGGATTAAGTTGTGATTTTGTTTCAGCCATAGATTTAATTTTTTAATTTATTATCCAATATTTACACTAGCCTAATTATACCATAAATCTCCGTTGACAGCCAAGAAAATTAATGCTACCTTATTAAGCTACTGGAATCATAACTAAGGAGAGGGCGACAATGAACCTTAATGTGATTGGCTGGTCTGTGGTTGGCTTTATCGTTCTTTCAATAGGGATAGGTCTGGGCTTTCTCATATACAGGTACTACCAATTCAGAAAGCATCATACTTGTCCAAATTGTGGAACGTTTCAACCATCCAGATGCCTTGACTGCAAAGATTGTCTAGTCTGCGATCAAGGACAATTTGGTCACCGCGGCGCGACTTTATGCCGCGCCTGTCAAAAGTTTCTGATCCCATCCTGCCATGATTAAAGCCGACCGAGGAAACAAGGCCGGCTTCTTTTTTATTTAATATGATAAATTATTTTAAATCCCTGGCTGATAATTCTTTGGCTTGCTGCCACATCACCATAAATTGGCTTTTCATCATCTCGGCCAGTTCCGAGCTTTCCACTAAAAAACCAAAGTTCTCTTGGCTTGAAGAAATAAATCGGACGGTATTACCGTAAATTGAATAGCCTAAAGAAAAATCAATATTGGCTGGTGCAATCCGCATTTCCCTTTTTAAATTTTGATTAGCTAACAAAAAGGGGTATTTTTTTAAATCCGGAATTTGGGCTTTGGGCCAAATCACTTTTAAGCTAATATTTTGTTCCGAGCGTTTCTGATGAAATTCTTTGATAAAGTCTGGGCCTAAAAGCTCTAGCATTTTTTTAATTGGCCAATATGCCAAGACGGTAACATCACGGTAAAGCAGTATATCTTTCATCATTTGCTGCAATTCTTTTTGGCCTTCAAAAATTTGCAGTTTCGGCTGAGAAAACTTATCACGGTTTTGTAAAGATTGTTTCAAATTTTCTAACTCCTCGGCGGCGGCCAAGACTTCTTTTCGTTTCTCCTCAAGTAAAAGTTTAATCTTTTCTGAGGTAACCGTAATAAAGACTTTAGCCCCGCCTTTCAAAGTTTCACTGATTAAACCAACTTCAATCAGCCGCTTAAGCAAATCATAAACCGATGTCCGGCTGATACCAGCTTGTCTGGCTAATTGGCTGGCACTCATTGGACCATTAGCAAAAAGCTGACTGAACAGCTCGGCCTCAATCGGCCTTAAATTAAACAAGTTTAATAATTTATTGGGTTTCATACCTTCTTTTCCCTTCTCCCCTTACTTAACTTCCCCTCTCCCCTTTGGGGGAGAGGGCTAGGGTGATGGGGTATTAGTCTTGCTTTAGTCGTCGGATTTTCACGACATAGTTTACATTACTCCCCTTTTTTGGCAAGGTCAAGGGAGGAAAAGAAACGAGGAGAGTAAACTGCCCTTTATATCGAGGAGAGATGAATGAATAGAAGAATAATCACGCAGCCAGTCTTTATCTTCGGCTGCAGCAACAGCGGCCAGTCAATACTAGCCAGAACGCTAACTGACCATCCAGCTTTCTGCGGCTTGCCTTTGATGCGCAGACCTGATAATCATGGACAGCTGCATCACTTGGAAACTCAAGATCTGAGACGTTACCGTAAAGGCAAAGGCTGGCCAAAGGAGCTGACTCACCGGTTTGGCAAAGAGACTGCTCGACTTTGGGCCATTAGCAAATTCCGAGGTCTGCTGATGGTAACCGAAGCCGACTACACTCCTAGCCTGGCTCGACGAACCAAAACGGTGCTGCGCCGGTTCGTCAAGAAAGGCAAGCGGTTAGTCCTGACCGGACCAGCCAACTTACTTCGGGCAAGATTGTTCGCCACAATTTTCTCGGATGCCAAGTTCGTTGCCGTGGTCAGATATGCCTGTGCTGTTGCCGAAGGAATTATCAGAAAACGCCTGCACGATCCACAGCGGCCCTGGATATCAGGTATGCAGACAACGATTCAGCAAGCAGCTGAACAATGGGAGAATGCTAATGTCCTGCTGCTCTTACTGCAGCAATTCCTGGGCGATCGCCTTCTTATTGTGCACTACGAGGACTTGGTAACCAAACCAAAGGCTACCTTGAGTCAAGTCCTAGCTTTCCTGGGTGAAAGCAGTAAAGGCTTTAGGGCACCAAGGTTCAAGCGCAAGCTGAATCAAAGGCAAGCCGGGCGTCTGACTGCCGACGAACGCGAAGTTGTGGAAAGGACCTGCTGGCCGATGATGGACCACTTCGACTATGCCCGGCCAAAGCCGCACGTCTGGCAGCCAAAACGGAGGAAACAGAGGAGATATTCGAAGCCAAGACAATAGTTCTTGGCTTCTTTTTTTTACCTATACCAAAAGCCGAGGCGTCTTGCCCCGGCTTTGTATTGGAATTTGGAATTTTGAATTTGGGATTTCCCGTGCAGCGGGCTTTACATCATGCCCATGCCACCCATTCCCGGCATTCCCGCACCATGGTCATGGCCTTCTTTTTCCGGTAAATCTGTCACAACGGCTTCCATGGTAATCAAAGTTGAAGCAATGGAGGCAGCATTTTCTAAAGCCGTCCGGGTGACTTTCATCGGGTCAACAATGCCGGCTTTGAGCATGTCAACTTTTTTCATAGTGTTAAAATCATAACCGGAATTAGCATCTTGAATCTCTTTAATCTCATTCAGGATTAGGGAAATGTCTTTAAGGCCGGCGTTGGCCGCAATCTGACGCAAGGGGGCCGATAATGCTTGTTGGATAATTTTAGCGCCAACTTTCTCATCATCAGTCAGCTCAACTTTATGTTCTTTCAATAAATCATTTAGGGCATTGGCCACTTTGACTAAAGCGGCACCGCCACCGGGGACAATGCCTTCAGCCACAGCGGCTTTAGTCGCATTGAGGGCATCTTCGATTTTGAATTTCTTTTCTTTCATTTCGGTTTCGGTCGCGGCTCCAACTCTAATGACCCCGACGCCACCAGATAACTTAGCTAAGCGCTCCATTAATTTTTCTTTATCAAATTCGGAATCTGACAAATCATATTCTTTTCGGATTTGCGCTATGCGATTCGCGATTTGCTTCTTATCGCCTTTGCCATCAACAATCGTGGTATATTCTTTAGTGGCAATCACTTTGCGCGCCTGGCCTAAATGCTCAATATCAGCTTTTTCTAATTTCAAACCCACGTCTTCGGAAATCACCGTCCCACCGGTCAAAACGGCAATATCAGCCAACATTTCTTTGCGCCGATCACCAAAACCCGGGGCTTTGACGCCCAAAACATTAAAGGTACCGCGAAGTTTATTGACCACAAAAGTTGCCAAAGCTTCACCTTCGATTTCATCAGCAATAATCACTAATTCTTTTTTGCCGCTTTGAGCAATTTTTTCTAAAAGCGGTAAAATATCATGAATCGCGGAAATTTTTTGATCGGTAATCAAAATGTAAGGGTCTTCAAAATCCGCTTCCATCCGCTCGGCATTAGTCACCATATAAGCGGAAACATAACCTTTATCAAAACGCATCCCTTGAACCACTTCTTTTTGCAAACCAAAAGTTGGACTTTCTTCAACTGTGACCACGCCATCTTTGCCCACTTCTTCCATAATGTCAGCAATCATTTGGCCGACTTGCGGGTCTAGCGAAGAAATCGTGGCCACTTGCTCCACTTCTTTTTTATCTTTGATTGGTTTAGTAATTCTCTTTAAGCCTTCGATTACTACCAAAACAGTTTTTTGAATGCCGCTTTTTAAAGCAATCGGGTCAGTACCAGCGGCGACATTTTTTAGACCTTCTTCAATAATTGCCTGGGCCAAAACCGTAGCTGTAGTTGTACCATCACCGGCGACATCATTGGTTTTTTCCGCCACTTCTTTAATTAGCGAAGCACCGACATTCTCGAATTTATCTTCCAAATCAATTTCTTTGGCAATGGTCACGCCATCATTAGTAATGGTTGGTGAGCCAAAGCCTTTATCCAAAATCACGTTTCGGCCTTTGGGACCCAAACTGACTTTGACCGCGTCAGCGACTTGATCAATGCCTTTTTTAATCGCTGCCCGTGCCTTTTCGTTAAATAATAATTGTTTAGCCATAGATTTATTAAATTATTAATTTTGAATTTTTAATTTCGAATGAATTTAGAATTTTAAATATTGAATTATTAAAAATTGATTCAAAATTTAAAATTAGAAATTAGAAATTATTCTATCACTGCCAAAACATCCTCATCCGACAAAATCTTGTATTCAACTTCTTCGACCTTAACTTCTTCACCAGCGTATTTGCCAAAAATTACTTTGTCGCCGACCTTCAAACCTAACTTAGTGATTTTTTCACCGCTGCCGATAGCCAAAATTTTGCCTTCAGCTTTTTTTTCTTTATCAACAGTATCGGGTAAAATAATACCCGATTTGGTAGTTTCTTCCTCGGTCAGAGGTTGAACGACGACGCGATTGCCTAATGGTTTAAGTTTCATATTTTTTGCTAAATTATTAATTATTTAGGACCTAATTAGCACTCTTAATATTAGAGTGCTAACTGTATATATAGGTTAAATTATTTTATAAAAGCTGTCAAGAGGTATTAAGGTCTTTATTTCTGAAATTCAACTGCCGTAAATTAAGGCCTAAAATTAGCCAAAAAATCATCACCCCAAAATAAAACGTCCAGAAATAATGGTCAAACAAACTGATGATTAAAACCGAAATTAGGCAAAGAAAAACAATTACTTTTTCTAAATGCTGGGGTGATTGGTCAATTACAATTTTTGTTTTGATTAAATTCCAAAATAATAAACCTAAAATCAAAATAAAAAGTAAGGCGCCAAGAATTCCTAGTTCGGCTAAAACCAATAAATAAATATTATGAACGGGTTGATAATAATAACCCGGCCAAGAACTATTAACTATTTGGTAGACGCCCAAAGTGTAATCACCAATTCCTGTCCCCTGCCAAGGATTGGTTTTAATTATTTCCCAAGCCTGCTTGGTAAAAGCAACCCGTAAATAAATTGAAGCAACTTCCAAATCTTGTTCACCACTAATTCTGGTCAGCAACGGCTGCCAAAGACTTGAACCTAAAACACTATAAATTATCAGGGTGAGGAGCAAAATTTTAAAAAAAGTGTTTCGCCAAAGATAATAACGGTGATAAACCAACCAAAAAGTTAAAATAGTTAAACTAAAAATTAAAGCCACCCACCCCGAGCGGGAAAAACTGAAAAATAAAGCCGGCATAATAGCGATGAGACTAACTAAAACAAAGATTCGTTGGCCTTGTTTTTTGGCAATCAAAGCTAAATAAAGTAAAAGCAATATGCCAACCACCAAAAACCCCGCTAAAATATTAGGATGGGGTAAGCTCCCATAAGCCCTAAGCCACCGTTCACTGTTAGTCTGTAGAATAATTGCTCCGCCCAAAGTGGAGAAATGTTCGGCCAGACCTAACCATTTATTTGCAAAAACATACTGGGTAAAAAACTGCCAAATGGCAAAAATACCCTGTATGGCAGCTGAACTGACCCAGACCACAGCAATTTTTTCCAGTTTAAAACCAAAAACTAAGACTAGTGAAAGCAAAGCCATGGCTTCAAGTAGCGTAAACCACCGGATGTAGGCCAGCTGAGCATCAAGTGACCAAATTATTGAAACTCCGGCCAGTCCCAAAAATAAAACTAAAAGCCAATAGATTGAAACTGCGGGCTTCGTTAAACGAATTAAGATTTTATCAAATTCGAATTTTGGTAAATGACGATTTTTGATCAACCAAAAACCATAAAGTAATAAAATCAGCCATAATAAAATTTCTGTCCCATAAAGACTAAAGCGTCCATATTCCCAAACAAAACCATTCAAATAAGTCTCATGCCAGATTAATCTAGTCTGCCAGGGTAGTAAAAATAAAAAGAGGTAAAAACCAAATTCAATTATCTTTTTTAGTTTGTCCATCAATTCTTTGGATAAATTTAGGTCGTTCCAGATAAAAATGAATAACCACCGTGGCTAAAATTGCCCCGATTGTATTAAAAAGTAGGTCTAAGGCATTATTAAAATAACCACCAACTTTTTCCGCCACCCCAAAAGCAACAACCGCAAATAGCTCAACTAATTCATTTATTGCCCCTAAACCAATAGCCATTAAAACCAAAATTAAAGCAAAAATCGGATAGTTCTGACGGATTCGCTCATCAACAAAATCAAACAATAAACTATAAAGAGTCAAAGTGGCAATAAAGGTGGCATAGGTATGAATAAAATTATCATAACGGATTATTCCCGAAATCAGATAAAAATCATACAATCTAACAGAGCCCAAATAAAAATTTCCGCCTAAAAGATGCAAAAAACCTAAAATTGATAAATTAAACAAAATAAAAAATCCTAAATGCAATTTTTTAGTCAAAGTGATCACTAAATAAATTATTACTACCATTAAAACGGTGTAATACAAAAATTCAAAATTAGCCCAAATGATGGCATTAACTGTGAAAGCAATCAAATAAGCAACGGTGAAAATTAAAATTAAATAATTTTTCCTTTGAAATAAAAAATCAATCATAAAATTCCTAAACTATTTAATCTGGCCTGCCATAAATCGTGATAATATTGCCGCCGATCAGTTTTATGAAATTTTAACATCGAAGAACTAATAACAACATTGGTATTGGGCTCATTGGCAACTTCGCCAAAATAGTGCTTGATTTTTTTGACTTGAACCACTTGCGCTAATTTCTCTAACCAATTGCCAAAAGAACCGGCTAAAACAGCTCCATCAAAATTTTTCGAAAATTTAATATAGCGATTGTCTTTAATTCGCCGCCGATTATTCAAATTTATTAAATAGAAATTAGGCAAATAATCTGTCAGCCAACTGTTGGCCGCAATTAACTCTGAATAAACCGCTGAATCGTCATAGATCGGAGTCAGGGTCGCAAACCAATAAATTAAATAGGAATCAAGTGGTTTAATCGCAATATCGGATAAATTAAGGTGATCACTAGCAACATAAAAACTGAGACAGATTCCATCAATTATTCTTTTATCATGGCGCCTGACCCGTAAAAGCGTGGCGGTTAACGTAATCACTAATCTTGACCACCAAAGCCGGCCTTTTTGAACCACGATAAAAAAATCAATGTCGCTTTCTTTAGTCCCATTATTATAACCAACGTTATTGCAAATGGCGATCATTTTAACAAAAACTAAATGGCGCAGCCACCAAACAGTTTTTAGAGCAATTTTGAACTTTTTTTCGGCAATTTGATAACGCTCAAGGCGGGTTTGAATAGTTGATTCCCGACCGACCAAAAAATAAAAACCGAATTTTACCTCAACTTTTGCTTTTAACTCATCCCCAGATAAAGCCTGACTGATTTCGAAAAGTGAATAAGGCCGGCTTGGCTGATAAAGCCACTTATAAATTTCCACCAAAGTTAAGGGATAATCAAAAATATCAAAATAAGCCACCGTCCTGATAATGGCTTTTTCTAAATCGCTATACTCATCATTTCTCAAGTCCATAGAGAGAGTTGCTAATTTTTTATAGCAAAAACCAAGGCTTTACTCATCATCCTTCGGTTTTTCAATTTGGAGAGGGTCAATCTTACTTTCACCACCAGCAATCCGGACAATATCTTTATCAATTTTCTTAAACTCCTTAGAGGCTAAATTATACATCCCAACAGTGGTGCCAAGGTGATTACCAAGTTTCTGATGATAATCTTCATAAGCCTTAAGATGATTCTGCAACTTACCGATATTTTTGAGAATTTCCTTCGTTTGCTCTTGAATCTGAAAAGCTTTCAAACCCTGCCAAAGCGACTGCAAAGTAACATAGAAAGTAGTTGGAGAAACAATATGGACTTTTTTTTGATTAATGGCATAATCAATCAAATCCCGAGTATTAACCTTTATCGCTCCGACCTTATTAACCAACAAATCATAAAATATTCCCTCAGCCGGGATAAACATAAAAGCAAAATCCATTGTCCCCTCTTCGGGACGGATATATTTAGCGGTTTCATCAATTCTTTTCTTTAAATCATTTTTAAAAGTATTTTCTAATTGTTCATGACGAACAGGATCAGACTCTTCCACAATCCGATTATAATTTTCCAAAGAAAATTTGGAGTCAATCGGCAAAATTTTCTCGGCCAAGAAAATCACCGCATCAACTATTTCCCCGTCTTTAAATTTATATTGCATTTGATATTGTTGCGGCTGAAAAGCATTACGAAGTAACATTTCTAATTGATACTCACCAAAAACTCCCCGCTGCTTTGGATTTTTTAAAATATCCTGAAGCCGCTGCAATTGATCGGCAAAGTTGACTACTTGACGGTTGGTCTCATCTAGTTTAGTTAACCTTTCGGTTACCTCCCGAATAATTTGGGCGCTCTGGCCAAACTGCTGCTGCATAATCTGAGTTGATTGGCCCAATTTGTTATCTAAAGTTTTATTAACTTCATTAATCTGATTTTGTAACATTAACATTGATTGATCATCTTTTGGCTTAACTGCCAACGCTTTCATTCTTTTGTCCAAAAAAAAGATAACCGCACCAAAACCAGCAATGATTATGACAACAATAATGATTAATAAAAATTCCATTTTTTCCGTGTTAAATTTTGAGTTTTAAGTTCTAAATTTGATTTTCAACCTAATAACCTGAAACTTAATTACTTTTTTAATTTACCATATTTGCCGGCTTAAATCAATTGACACTAGTGGGCTTTCGTGGTATTTTTTAAACTGTTACAAATTAAGCTATCAACTATATTAAAGCCAATTTTAAAAACATTTTAGTTAAGCTTTTAGTTGTCGGTTTGAATAGCTTAGCCTATCTCAAAAAACACTCGCCCAAACTAACGAAATGGTTAGCGAAACCATTAGGAAGAATTGGGCGGTTTTTGCTATGGATTTTAGTTTTACCAATTTATAAAGTTTATTTGATTATTAAAAAACTAGTCAATAAATTTTATGCTCCCCAAAAAAGCCGCCATAAATTTATCCATCCTTTTTCCCGGCGTTATTTGACGCACTTAATTATTATCGTGATTTCAATCCTAACGGTAAGCGCTAATCTTAATGCTTATGAAGCGCACCGCGAAGAATTCGGCCAAACTAGCATTATTTCTGCTCTAGTCACCAATGAAGACTTGGGAACCCTGGAAGAGGAAGGACCAATTAGCAATAATAAAAAAGTCACTCACTATCTGGGCCAAACTGGTGTAGCGGCTCAGCTTCAGGTTACAGCTGGACAGGAAAATGAAGAGATTGGCCATTCCACCGTGGCAGGCGACAGCGCCATTGTCCGGCCGATTCTTTCACCAGTTGAAGAAGAATTAAGGCAGCGGGATGAAATTACTTATTATACCGTCCAAAATGGTGATACGATCTCGGAGATTGCGGAAAAATTTGGTGTTACCAGTAACACTATTTTATGGGAAAATAATTTAAGTGCTTATAGTGTTATTCGGCCAGGCGACAAATTGACAATTTTACCGACGGCCGGTATCAGACATAAGGTTGTCAAAGGTGAAACTTTAGCTCAGATTGCCAAAAAATATAAAGTTGAAGCCGACCAAATTCTTGAATTTAATAAAATTGCTTCCGCTGATGATATTTTAATTGGTGAACAGATAATGATTCCGGGCGGCCAAAAGCCTTATGTCGCTCCAACTTATACTTTCCGCAATTTATATCAGCCGGCACCGAGCGGACCTAAAGTAGTGGCAACTGGTAAAATGTTTTGGCCAACCAATTGCCACCGAATTACCCAGTACTTCCGTTGGGGTCATTCCGCCCTTGATATCGCTTGCAGCTCAGGCCAACCAATTTATGCCGCTGATTCAGGCCAAATTATTGAAGCCCAGAGTGGTTGGAATGGCGGTTATGGTAATGTAATAATGATTGACCATGGCAGTAGTATCCAAACCGTCTATGGCCATCTAAGCAAATTCTACGTTAAAGTCGGGGAAAGCGTTGAAAAAGGTCAAATGATTGGGGCGATGGGTTCAACTGGCCGCTCAACTGGCCCTCATATTCATTTTGAGGTTAGAGTCAGTGGTGCAAGGAAAAACCCGCTGTATTACGTGAAATAAAAAAAATTTCAGTTTGGTCTCCAAAATTTGATTTGGGATCTCTGAAATTTTTTTTATTTTATGCTTTGATTCCTAAAATCTGATTAATTTTTTCAACAACAGCACTAATTGGAATGTTTGATTTAACCAAATAACCCACCGCACCAAGTTTTTTTCCACGGGTGATATCTTCTTCCTGACCTAAGTTGGAAAGGACAACAACGGGAATTTTTTTTAACTTTTCATCTTTCTTTAATTCAGCTAAGACCTCGAAACCATCTTTTTTAGGCATAATTAAATCCAATAAAATTATATCGGGTTTTTCTGTCTTAACTTTTTGCATCACCTCTTCGCCATCATTGGCTAACATTACCTCAAACCCTGATTTTTTTAATTTTGCCGAATAAGCTTTGCTTAAAAATTGATCATCTTCGGCAACTAAAACTTTTGCCATAGTTATTCTCCTTTCAAAACTTGATTGATTTTATTAATTATTTCTTCCAAAGAATAGCTAGCCTTAATTAGATAATCATGACTCCCTGATTTCAGCGCTTCGCTTAATTTTTCTTCATTACTAAGGTTAGTTAAAACTATTACTGGCGTGTCACTAGTTTTTCTCAACTCTTTAAGCATCGTTATCCCATCCATTATTGGCATTATAAGATCAAGCAAAATCAAATCTGGTTTGGTAGTTTTAACTTTTTCTAAACCTTCCTGGCCGTTATAGGCTAAAACTGGGTCAAACCCAACTGCACTTAGTTTTTGGCTCAAAACTTCAACCAAAGACCGATCATCATCAATAATCAAAATTTTTTTCTTTTTTGTCATATAATTTAAATTAATTTACGCGACGGCTTCTAAACTTTTTTCACCTTTAACTCTTTTACTGCCAATTAAAGGCAAAGTAAACCAAAAGGTTGAACCTTTATTTTCCACTGAAGAAAAACCAATTTTGCCACCCGAAGCTTCAACCACCGCCTTGGCAACATAAAGCCCAAGTCCGGTGCCTTCAACATCAGTTGACGCTACATTATCCGCCCGGAAAAACTTTTGGAATATCTGACTTTGCTGTTTTTTAGGAATCCCCAAACCAGTATCTTTCACTGAAAAAACAACTTCTTTGCCTTTGACTTCTATCTTAAAATCAATTTGGCCTTTGCTTTTGGTGTATTTGATAGCATTAGAAATTAAATTAGCAATCACCTGATTAATCAGCTTGGGATCGATTTTGATTTTAGGTAAACCCTTTGGTTTAGAAAACTTAAAATTCAAATTATGAGCTTTAATCGTCGACTTTTGTTCATTAATCACTATTTCACTTAATTTAACCAGATCAGTCGGTTCAGGCTCAAGCGCCATCCGACCACTTTCGATCCGCGAGACATTAAGTAAACCATTAACTAATTTAATCATCCGCTCATTACTATCAAAAGCCTGCTGCAAAAAATCTTTTTGTTCTTCGGTAATTTTACCGGTATCCCCGCCTAAAACCATTTCCAAAAACCATTTGATCGCTGAAAGCGGCGTCCGTAATTGGTGTGAGGCAAGTGAAACAAATTCTGTTTTCATTTTATCAATTTCTCGTTCTTTAGTCACATCTCTGAACACCACCACACAACCAATAGCCTTGCCATTTTTATCCTTCAAAGGCGCAGCGGAATCAGCTACAGCTAATTTGGTCTTATCTTTTCTGATTAAAACTGTATGATTGGCCATATCTTTGATTCTGCCGGTTCTTATCGCATCTTTAATAAACTGATCATTAACTTGTCCGTCTTTTTCAAAAACAAATTTTAAAATTTGATCATACTTTTTACCAATAGCTTCTTTAGTGCTATAACCAGAAAATTTGGCAGCGATTTCATTATACATAATAATTTCCAAATTTGTATTAACGACGAATACACCATCACCGATACTATGCAAGATGGCATCAATCTTTTCTTTTTCTAAAGAAACTTTTCCTTTTTCTTCTTCTACATCTTCCAAAATATTCAGGGTTGCCTTTTGCTGATTTTCTAAATCTTTTTGTTTTGTGATAATTTCCTTAGTTTGTTCTTCAACTTTTTGGTCAACTTCCGCCCGTGACTTCTTTATAGCTAAAACCATTCGATCAAAAGCCCGAGAAAAATCACCAATTTCATCTTTACCTTTAGTGCCAACTCGATAATCCAAATTACCTTTCTCAATAATTTCTACTCCTCGACGTAGTTTCTTAATTGGCCTAACTAAAGAATTAGCCACAAATAAACCAATAAAAATAACTATAAACACTGCAATCACAACTGAAAAAGCACTAGCCTGGGTTAATTCATTTAAAGGAGCTAAAACTTCCTTGGTTTCCTTACTAATAACTAGATACCACCCTAAACCATTAAAATCCCGGTAACCGCCAGCTTGAGCATAATTGAATAATTTTTCCGCTTCCCCCTCTTGGTCAATAAAAAATGCCATGCGATTTTTTGCCGCCGACTGTAAGCTGCTTAATAGATAGCTCTTATCACTTAAGCTGCCAAAACCGTCCTTGAGGGAATAAATTAAGTTTCCCTCTTTAGTTAATAAATAAACCTCTAGAGTTTCGCGAGGGATATTGAGATTATAAATTCTTTTTATCCCCTCTGGTTCTTTAATTTCCTTGATAACATCAAAAATGTCTTCTACATTATAAATCACCTTTGTTACCCCTAAAAAATTACCATTTTGATCATCAACCCTGATACAGAGTTCCAAAGCATAAATGCCGCTACTATCATCATAAATAATATCACTAGTCCATAACCTTTCCGCTTTGGTTTTCTGCCACCATTCTTCGTCAGCTTGATAATAATCAGTTGTCTTTCTGGTTTGGGCAACATTAACGCCATACTTATTGGTCACGATAATTTCTGGAAAAATATCATAACCATATTTATTTTGATAAAATTCTGTCCTGAGGCGCAAACTTTCTGACAATGAATTATCAATAATTGACCGCATAAAGGGAGTAATTTCATCTTTTTCCGTCTTTTGCCAAAGATCACCTTGATTTTTAATATAAGCTTCCCGATTTTCTAAAACATCAAATTCCTGATTTGAAACGTTCAAAGAATCAATAAGATCTTTATTGCTTTTAGTATAAGACTCCCAGCGCTCCAGGCGACGATATATGCTCCTATCTATCGAACCAATATTGGCTTCTGCTAAAAGCGCATTGTAATTACCAATAGTAGTAATTAAAATATTCTTTGCCAGAAAATAAGTGACAAAAAATCCAATCGCTCCGCCAATAAACGATAGGGTGATAAAAATTAAAATTATTTTTGGCCTGATTCTCATTCTTTTCTTTTAATTTCTTAGTAATTCTTTGGTAATGTAAACTTAAAATTTATTAACTATTCTACCAATCTTTGAAGTTCTTTGGTAATTTCCATATGACGAATTTCATCATCTCTTATACTGCTGATTATTTCAATTTCTTTCTTATCTTTAAGAATTCTTAAATACTCATCATAAATTTCCTTGGCTTGTTTCTCCAAGCAGTACAGATCTTTAAACATTTTAATTAAAACTTTATCGTCTTTTGCCATTTTCGTAGCTAATTAATTCTTTTAATTTATCTTCATGTTTAGTACTATCATTAATGAGCAACCGAAGTAATTTTTTTATTTTCCTTTTCCGTAGAATTCCTAAATTAAAATCTTCAATTTGCCCTAAATAATTACTCCCCAAACTTTTGATTACACTTTCTTCCAAATCCACTGCTTCTTGAAATTTTTGCGCCCAGCTGGATTTTGATGCCACAACTGATTTCCCCGCTTCTAATTGCTTAATTCTTTCTTTTAACTCAACCATCTTCAATTCCCGACCAACCATTAATTTGTTCAATCTTTCCAGATCATTAATTTTTTCTTTCAAGGCTTGCTCCGCCTTTTTTTGCTCGGTAATATCTCTAACTGTTGCCTGCAAAATATCTCTGCCATCTAGAATCATTTTGGTTAAAGAAACTACGGCTGGAAATTCATTGCCTTTATATTTTTTATGAACCCACTCAAAATAATTACTGCCTTCCTCGAACGCTTTCTCAATCATTTTTTTGGCTTTTTCGGTTGATAACTGACCATCAGGCTGATATTTGGGTGACAAATCTCCTGGTCCCAAAGAGATAAATTGTTTTTCATCTTTGACACCAAACATTCTAATCGTCGCCGGATTGCCCGAGGCAAAAGACCAATTAGGCGGCTCTAAAACCATAACGGCATCCAATGAACCTTCAAGTAGAATTCGAGATCTTTTTTCGCTGGCCTTAATTTCTGCTGCGGTTATTTGATGATTTTGTTTTCTAATTAGCATAATCTAACCTTAATAAAAAAATCCCCCCTAAATTAATTTAAGCGAGTAAAATTTGATGAATGATAAAGGCATAATTCTGTTTTATATCTTTATATTATAACATATTTCGCCTAATTGTCACAAATTACAAAAGCCGAGGCACCAATACCTCAGCTTTGCTAAGTGATATATTTACATACTACAAAAATCAGCCAAACATAATCCAACCGGGTTTAAAAATCAATAAAATTCCTAAAATTAAAATAATAATTCCGCCAAACAAATTCGCCCAGTGGGTATATTTATTGCTGATGCCAAAAGCCTGCAAAGTTGTCATCGCCACAATAAAAACAATTAAATCATCAAGCATGTAAAATAGAATGTAAAGTAGAATATAAGCATAGTACTGAATAGTGGGCAGTTTGGCCAAAGACAAAATTTGTGTATAAATTGCCGGCAGGCCGGCGGAGCAGACCAGCTCCACCAAATTGACTGTAAAAGCCAAAACTATAATACCTAAAAGCGCCAGCCAAAATGTTTTTTGCTCGGTGATTTTCCTCAAACGGTCCATCACTTTTTTTCTTTTTTCATCATTAATCGCCCGGCAGGTGGCATTACGGTTAGACCACCACTCTTTTAAATGATACCCACCGCTTGAAATTGCTACTAGTCCAATGATAATTCTGATGGCGGCGATAAATCCCAAAAATAAAAACAGGTTAAGCCAAGCGGCTAAAAACAAAAAGTAGATTAGGGCCGAAACAAAAATAAAAACCGAGCCCAAAATCCACATTTTCCTTTTATCCTGCATACCCAAAAGTAAACTAATCAAAAAAAGCAAAATCCACATGGCACAGGGATTAAAACCATCGATTGCCCCAATTATGATTGTTAAAAACGGCAAAGACCAATTTTGAATATTAACTTCGCCCAAAAATGGCAAAGTAAGAGTTTGCGGTGAACCTTTTGGTAAACATTGAGTATTACCTCCACTGACCTGCTGGTTGATAATATCACCGACTAAATCAGCACAACCGACAGCCGAATGACTTTCTATAATATTTCTGATTTTTTGGCCAGTTGTTTCATCGTTGAGATAACCAGAAATTGTTTCCTGACCGATGACTGTGAAAGGTACACCTGTAATTCTGACATTTAATTCCTTGCTAACTTCCTGCATCAGCTTAACGTTGTCTTGATTATTCCAAACTTCCAGGCGTCTGATATTAAGATTAGAAAATTCTCTTTCTAGTTTACCCAAAAAGACTTCTTCTTTGGCGCAATGGGGGCAGCCATCACCATAGAATAAAGTCAGATAAACTGGCTGAGGTTCTTGAGCAGAAACAAAGTTGGGCAGCAAAAAAAGACCGAACAAAAATACAAACGATAATTTTAATAAAAATTTATTCATGCAATTTATAGAATCAAGAAGCAAGAATTAAGAATCACGGGGGTCTAGTTTAGCTTCCTTAATTCATGATTCTTGATTCATGATTCTTATTTATCTTTATTTTCCTCCAAGAATTTAATCAAATCCTTCCGATCAATCTCTCCTTGCTTACGGGCAAATTCATTGCCATCTTGGTCTAAAAAAATAAAAACTGGAATATCGCGGCCAATATTATATTTTTCTACCATCTCTTTATCCTGATCATAATCATAATACTGGGTCTTTAGCCAAGGCAATTCTGCTTCAATTTTTTGCCAGCGCGGCCTCATGATAATACAGCCAGGACACCAAACCGCGCCAAATTTCAAAACTTTCATGCTAAATATTGAAATTAGTTATTAAACCCCTGGTTAAAAAACTCCACCAAGGCTTCTTAAATGATAAAATTTTACCATCATCACCGCTGATTTCTACTTCAGTTTTAACTTGAATCGGAATAAAACCTAAAAATTTAGCTTGTTGGTTTAATTCTAAACTATAAACTGGTTTTTCTTTATCCAGGTTTAAAGAAACTTTTTCAACCACAACTTTACTTGAAACCGAAACAATTGAAACAGCTTGCTCCGGTTTTACACCGACTTCAACGGCTAAATCAGTAGCAATATCTTTTATTATTAACTTATCCTCTTCAACAATAAGAGGTGATTTGGTTTCAATTTCCAATTCCGATATCGCCTCTTTTTGACTTTCAACTAAAGCGGTGGGGACGGAAGGGATATATTTATAAAATTTAACTTCGCCTTCTTCAATATTAACATTGATTGGTGAAAGCTCCATTTTTATTGTCGGTGCTTCTGCCATTATTGAAGTGGTGGCTATTTCCACCCCAGCTGGTAAAATCAGCTTTGGCTCTATTTGAGGCCCTGTCGGCTGCGCGATTGAAGATGGAGTAATTTTTACTGGTGTTTCTTCTTCCCCTGCCGGAGCAGCTGAATCTTCTAATTCAACAATTGGATTAATACAGCCATTATCCAAACAATTTTTAATCTTTGCTTCAATTTCTTTGCCGCTGATTTCATCTGTACTATAACCAGTAACTACTGATTCGCCAATAAAAGTAATTGGCACACCATTGGCACTTATACCATAAGCTTGGGCTAATTGATTGAATAATGCAACATTTTCCTGGTCAGTCCAAACCTCATAACTTTTGACGGTTAATTCAGGATATTTGGTAACTAAAGTAGCCAAAAATGGTTTTTCCGCGGCGCAATGAGAACAGCCGGAGTTATAAAAGAAATAGATTGTCGTTGGGTGGGCAGCCAAAACAATAGCGGGTAATAAAAAAATACTAAAAAAGGCGAAAAAAAATAATCTCAAAAACGAATTTTTCATAACTGCCAAAAATTATAATTAACCTAAGTAAAAACTGAACTTAATAATAACGCAAAAACTAATTTTTGTCCAGTCAATTAAAGTTTTTTCCTTTTAAGCAAAAGTGAATTACCAACCACAAAAACATCACTTAGCCCCATAGCTGCCGCCGCTATCATCGGATTTAAAAAACCCATAGCGGCCAATGGGATGGCACAAATATTGTAAAAAAATGCCCAGAATAAATTCTGTTTAATCGTGATAAACGTTTTTTTAGCCAACATAATAGCCTCAACTGCTTTTAACGGATTGCCAGACATCAACACAATATTGCCAGCCTCAATCGCCACTTCAGTTCCGGTACCAATGGCAATTCCTAAATCCGCTTGAGCTAAAGCTGGCGCATCATTAATGCCATCACCAACAAATGCAACAGTTTTGCCTAAGGCTTGCAAACTTTTTACTTCCCTAGCTTTATCATTAGGCAAAACTTCGGCAATTACTTTTTTAATGCCCAGTTGACTGGCAATATAGTCAGCCGTTTTTTGGTTGTCGCCCGAAATCATAACTGATTCAATTCCGGTTTGGCTCAAAATTTCAATTGCTTTTTTTGCTTCGGGCCGCAACGTATCAGCGACAGCGATTAAACCGGCTAACTTGCCATCAACTAAAACTAAAACTACGGTTTTACCCTGACTTTCTAATTCTTTAGCCGGCAAACCATTAGTTTGATTAATAAATTTTGAACTGCCAATTACCACTTTTTTACCATTAACTTCTGTTTCTAATCCCAAACCGGAAATCGCTTTAAAATTTTTAGCCGCATCTAGTTCCAAATTTTCTTCTTTGGCTTTTTTGACAATAGCCTTAGCGATCGGATGCTCGGAACTGGATTCTGCCGACGCTGCAATTTGTAGTAATTCTGATTTCTGAGTTCTGAGCTCTGATTTCTGATTAACTATTATGTCCGTCACCGCCGGCTCCCCTTTCGTCAATGTACCCGTTTTATCAAAAACGACAGTATCAATCTGCTTGGCTTTTTCCAAAAATTCCCCGCCTTTAATTAAAATCCCTCGCTGGGCTCCCCGGCCGGTTCCAACCATAATCGCAGTTGGCGTGGCAATGCCTAAGGCACAAGGACAGGAAATAATTAAAACTGCCACCATATTAATTAGTGACTGAGCCACTGGTGCACCCAGTACAAAATGCCAAATTATAAAAGTCAAAGCGGCCAGTAATAAAACGACCGGCACAAAAATACCGGAGATTTGATCGGCTAAGCGCTGAACCGGTGCTTTGGTATTTTGGGCATTCTCAACCATTCTAATTATCTGGGATAAAATTGTATATTGGCCAATCTTAGTCACTTTAACCTTGATCGCGCCTTGCTGATTTAGCGTCGCGCCATAAACATTGTTGCCCACTATTTTATCAACTGGCAGGCTCTCACCGGTTAGCATCGATTCATCAACCGTGGTTTGGCCTTCAATAATTTCTCCATCCAATGGAATTTTCTCACCGGGTTTGACTAGTAGAATATCGCCAAATTTTACTGAATCAATACTTACCTCCCTTTGGCCATTTTCATCAATAATTCTGGCTTGCCGGACGCCCAAATGCATTAATTTTTCAATTGCCTGCGAAGTCCGGCCCGTACTCAAAGCTTCTAAGTAATGGCCCAATAAAATAATGGCGATAATCGTTGAGGCGCTTTCAAAATAAGTTTGGCCGCCGTTGAAAACTGCCCAGAGGCTATAAAAGTAAGCGGCCAAAGTTCCCAAAGAAATCAAAGAATCCATATCCGCCTTGAATCTTAAACTTTGCCGAATCATGCCTTGATGAAATTCCAAACCCGGGCCAAATAAAGAAATGGTAGTTAAAATCATTAAAATCCATTGCCAACTGCCAATCCCTAAAAAGCTGCCGGGCAATTCGACCATAACAAACATGGAGATTAAACCGGGGATGGCTAAAATCGCGGCAATGACAAAAATATTTAAACCATGCTTTAAATGATTTTTTTGCTGATGGCTTTGATACTCATCAACTATTTGGTAACCATTATTAATAATCGCCTTTTTCAGCTGATCAATAGTGGTTTGGTTTCCGTCATAGTCAATAATCGCCTGCGATTTGATATAATTAACCACTGCCTTGCTAACCCCGGGAATTTTTTGCAAAACTTTTTCATTGCTGACTGCACAAGAGGCACAATGCATGCCGGCAATATTTAATTTGATTTGTTTCATATGTTTAAATATTCGTAGATTTGTAGATTCGCATCGTCATTCGCAGATTAGTATTAAACACACAACCTCTCTACTGAACCACAAACTTCCCCCACACCATTTGCATGCCGCAGGAAAATGGAATCTCTCCGGTTTGCGTCGGCGTAAATTCAATGATATTTTCTCCCATCTGTAACTGCCGGGAAATATTATACCCGCCATGTAGAACGATACTACTGGTACAGCCAGAGAGTTGTTTAACATTAATAACCCAGCGAACCGGTATCCCTTTTTTAACCGGCAAAACATTTGGGTCATAACCACCATAAGTTAAATACATATTGACGACCTGATAATTACCGGGATTATTACTTTGCTTCTGATTAATCATTGTTCCATGACCAAAACTAACACCCCAGCCAAAGTTGGTTAAGCCACGGTTAATCATCACCAAGGCCAAAAGGCCAACCACCACTGCGGAAATTTTTATTATTTTTTTCATATAACTTTTGGATAAATAAGAAATAAAAGCGCCAAAGCCAAACATTAAAGGAATCGTACCTAAAGCGTAAACGGCTAAACTCAAGGCGCCGCGGGTGACACTGCCAGTGCCTAAAGCATAAAGCTGCATAGCTTGTAACGGCCCACAGGGCATCAGACCAGTTAATAAACCAATAACTAACGGCCCTTTGGGATTTTTACTGTACTTTTGCCCATATAAAAACTTAGCAATAAATGCCGGCGTTCTTAAACTTAATTTTTCTAGCATTTTAAAATTAGTAAAAAGTGAGACAGCCATTAAAATCATAAAAACCCCAGCTAAAAGCATCAGGCCGCCGGAAAAATAAGGGTTGATCGCAAAAAATGAACCAATCCCGCCTAATATTCCACCAACAATAGTATAGGAAATTAACCGGCCGAAATTATATTGTAAATGCGGAATTGATAAGCGTAATTTTTTTTCCCCACTGGCCGCTAATCCGGCTGAATAGGTTACCACTAGTCCCCCACACATACCAATACAGTGAAAGCTGGCTAAAATGCCGATAACAAATAACAAGCCATAACTTAAGTTTGACTCATTCAATCTGGCTAAAATTGCTAAAGCGCCTGTTTTAGTAACAAAAAAATAACCGACGGTCAAACCAATTATAATTAATGGGATTAGCATACCCATTAAGAAATTCTTTAGGCCTGCCTGCTGTCCAGCTGAATTTACTGAACTCGCTGAACTCGCTGCATTTACTGAATAATCAAAACTTTCGATTTTATCTTTGATGGCCTGAAATGAAATCTGATTCTGGTCGAACTCAACAAAACAATTGCCAGTTTGATAATTGACTTCAATTTTATTTACCCCTTTTAAAACATCAACTTCCGTTTCCAGCAAAGTCTTGCAGCTTTTACAATGCAACCCTTTGACCTGAAATTTTATTTTTTTTAGATCAAGCATATTATTTGTTATGCATCTTCTCCAAATGTAGGATTTCTTCAATCATCTCTTTTTTTCGGCCTTCATTACTCCCCTTCATCGCATTAGTAAAACAAGTCTTCAGATGCCCTTCCAAAAGCATATTGTTCACCGATTTTAAAAGCCCAATCACCGCTAAATTCTGCTGCATGATATCAACACAATATTCTTTAGTCTCCACCATTTTAATGACCTTGGCTAAGTGACTTTGAGCTTTTTTTAAGTTAATTAAGGTTTTTTCTTGTTCCATAGAATTTTAGAATTAATGATTTATTAATACCTATACCCCAGGTATAGGTATGTTAGCAGTTAAAAAAATAAGTGTCAAGTATCCCCTAGCTAAACTGACAGACTAGGAATTTAGACACCATTTAATAGTCTTAGGGATTTCCTCAGCTAAATCAGAAGCATTATAATAAAAAGAAACTTTTTTATACAATTGATCGCCAGCTAAACCATTAATAAAGGTACCAGCGGAAGCGGCTAAAAATAATTCGTTTTTTGCTGCCAGACCCGTAATCAAACCAGCTAAAACATCCCCTGTCCCCCCTTTAGTCATACCGGCATTACCGGTTTTATTAATTTTAAATTTGTTGCCCCAAGCAATGAGATCAAGTTGCCCTTTCAAAACAATCACGCAGTGGTATTTTTTAGCCATTTGACTGACAGCAGCTTTAGTCGCTTTTAGGCCAAAGAGTTGTTTAAACTCTTGGTGGTGAGGCGTGATGATACAATTTTGGTTTAATAATTTCTTATCAACGACTTTCAAAGCGTCGGCATCTAAAACAAACTTTTTATTTTTAAACCTTTTTAATAAACTATTGGTTAATCTTTTGGTTTCTTGGCTAATTCCTAAACCAGGACCAATTAAAATTGCGTCAACTTTCCCGGCCACTTTACCGATTTCCGACCGGGGAACAACAATAAAATCAGATAGTTGGCTTTTTAGCTTTTTGATTATCTCGTTATTTTCCAAAACGGAAGAAAAATAAACTAAATCAACAATTCGGCTAGCGGTTTTGGCAGCAAGAATCGGCGCTCCATGAAATTTTTCTGAGCCGCCAATAATTATAATGGCGCCATTATCACCCTTATGCGACTTTTTGTTAGGCCGAAACAAGGCCTTAACTTCTCTGACACCGGTTTTTTGTTGGTTTAGTTCTGACATAACAATTAAATTCTAAGCTTTTACTATCTGATAGTCAAACAAAAAACAAGTTAGACCAAAGAAATTACCAAAATATTATTGACATTCATTTCGGTTAATGGTAAGGTAAGCTGTGATTTTGCAATGACACAACTTCTGAGGCTATAAGCCTCTCTAACCGACGAGTAGATCGTCAATGTTCTTTAAGGAGGTGAATCCAAGTGGACAGTAATAGTCAAAAGTGGCAACTGACAGTGAAGAGTTGGGGGGAAGGTCATAAAGGTGACGACTGCGACATAACCGCGGAAGTGACTTCTGGTAGTTTGTCAGTCGACGGCCAGCCAGCGACTTTGAGTCGGAGTGCTAATGGTAAAGGCGTAGTTTTGAACCTTACCCGAAACCGATTCTTCGTCTTCGATCCTTCCGATCAAGGCGACGTCAGCATTAAACAGGCACTTGCCCAGGCCTGTAGGCTTACCCTCTGACAATCTGAAACTCCGCCCAAAATCCACTCATGGCAGTTGGACCAGTTCTACTGGTCTCTTTTTTTACTCAACCTTTGGCCGATACTGCAATGCTTCGGCAACGTGATCAAGCTTAATATCTTCTATCCCATTCAAATCAGCGATGGTCCGGGCCAGTTTCAGGATTCGAAAATAGGACCGGGCGGAAAGCCCCAACTGATTTACGGCTTGTCTTAATAATTCCAAAGTTTTATCATCCACCGGACAAAACGTTTTAGTTTGCCGCGAAGACATTTCCGAGTTGGTAATAATACTTAAATCCTGAAAACGCTTCAGCTGAATTTGCCGCGCCCCCTCCACTCTTTGCCGAATTACAATTGAAGTTTCTGCTGAATCTTGCTCAGTCAACTTTTCAAATTTTACTTTTGGCACCTCAACGTGCAAATCAATCCGATCCAAAAGTGGACCGGAAATCTTTTTTTGATAATGAATGATTTGATTGGGTAAACAGGTACAGTTGCGGTCCGGATCATTTAAATAACCGCAGGGGCAAGGATTCATTGCCGCTACCAAAATAAACTTGGCCGGAAACTGAAGTGTTCCCGAAGCCCGCGAGACCGAGATGACTCCGTCTTCTAAAGGCTGGCGTAAATTTTCTAAAACCCCACGCGGAAATTCTGCAAACTCATCCAAAAATAAAATACCACGGTGAGCCAAAGAAATTTCCCCTGGCTTAGGCCAGGTGCCGCCGCCAACTAAGGCCACACCCGAAGCCGTGTGGTGGGGTGAACGAAAAGGCCGCCAGGTAATTAAAGGTTGGTCAGAGGGTAATGAACCAGCGACGCTATAAATCCGAGTTACTTCCAAAGATTCCACTAAAGCCATTGGCGGCAAAATAGTGACCATGGTTTTGGCCAGTAATGTTTTACCTGCTCCCGGCACACCACAAAGAAGAACATTATGACCACCAGCCGCCGCAATTTCCAAAGCCCGTTTGACCTGCTGCTGGCCTTTGATATAACTCATATCGTAATCATTATTCAAAAGATCATGGCTGGCTAAAATCGTAGGATCAGGCTGAAAATGATTAATTAACCCTTTACCGGATAAATGATTAACTAATTCTAACAAATTTTGGCAGGCAAAAATTTCAATTCCCGAGACTAAACCGGCTTCAGCGGCGTTAGCTAAGGGCAAATAGATAGTTTTGATTCCTTTATTTTTTGCCTCAAGACAAATTGATAAAACGCCGTTAACCGGCCGCAGCTCACCATCCAAAGCCAGCTCACCAATAAATAATTGGTTGTCCCAGGCAGTTTTCATTAACAATTGCTTGGTCGTTAAAAGAATGCTGATGGCAATCGGCAAATCATAGGCTGGGCCTTCTTTTTTTAAATCAGCCGGCGCCAGATTAACCGTGATTCGCCCCCGCGGCATTTCAAAGCCGGAATTTTTGATTGCCGACCTAACTCTTTCTTTGGATTCATCAACGGATTTATCTGGTAAGCCAACAATAAAAAATTTCGCATTTGACCAAGAGGTATCGGCTTCAACCTCGACTAATTCACAATCAAGGCCGAGCACAGCGGCAGATAGGACTTTTTTGGACATAGAATAGATAAGAAATTAAAAAAATAAAAAATTAAGAAATTAAATTTGCTTAGATATACTTTTCTCTAAGTTTGAAATTTCGGTCCAAAGCATTGCCCCAATTTGCTTTGCTAATTCTAATCCTTGATTATACCTTTCCTGACTTAAAAATCCTTCTTCCTTAAAAAAGTCCAAAAGATAATCTGATTCCATTAATGAGCCATAAGAAATTTCAAGAAAGTTTAATCTAATTAATGGTTTTTTACGAGCGTAACCTTCAATATAGTTTAAAATTATTGATAAGGTACAGCGCCGCCATTGTGAAGTACCACCATACATTTCTTGCTTGGGAAAATCTTTAGTCTGTTTGTAGACGAAGTGAATGTATTCATCCATCTTTTTCTTTAATTGATTTTGATAATTATTCATATTTTAATTTCTTATTTTCTTAATTTCTTAATTTTTTATACATAAAAATAGCCCATTTCTGCGCTATATTGACTGATCTAATTGTCCTTTCTATCTTATTATATTTCCCAAAATTTGTCTAGCTGACCATTGACTCACCATAGTTAGTATAATAAGATGTAATTACTGAGCAAAACTGGTTTTGTTCATGACATGAGGAGATCCAGCATGGATGCACAAGTAGCAACCGGCTCACCAGAAGTTTTGGTGATCACACCGCAACGGGAATGCCCCCATTGCCAAAAACCGACGATCGAAAGCAGCTTCCTCAACTTCCAATGCCCTATCTGCACCGGGGAATTCTGCTCGCGTTGTTTTGTGGCAATCCCAAGTGCGGAAACAAACCCAAATGGCAAACTCATCCAGTGTCCACATTGCGAAGCCACGCTGCTGTTGCCACCCCGGACACGCTAGGAGGGGAAAGGATTGTTTACAGTCGTTCCTTGGAAAACGCTTACAGCGTTTGGCTAGCTCCATCGCTAGTCTTTTTCTTTTTTAAAAAACCTAAAACTAAAATTCCAACGCCAAAAGTAATCAGGCAATCCGCTAAATTAAAAACCGTGAACCAGGGCGCATCAATATAATCAATTACAAAACCAAAGCGTAAGCGGTCAATTAAATTAGAAATGGCACCAACAATAATCAGAGTTAAAGTAAAAACCTCCAAGAACTTCTGCTGACGATAAGCTTTAAGTAAAAAACTGACTAAAATAAAAATAACAAGAATAGTTAAGATTAAAAGCAACCAATAGTTGAACGGAACACCAAAAGCAATACCAGAATTTCTTGCCAACTGAAAAGAAAATAAACCAGAAAAAAAATCACCACCAAGTATTTTGGCGGGATTTTTTAAAAAGTAAAGTTTTAATATCCGGTCAACAATAAATAGAATTAACCCTAATAAATTGACGGCAATATATTTTTTTAAATTTAATATTTGTGCCATTCGTATATCCCGATTCCTAAATTTATTTATAAATATCATCGGGATCCCGACTGAACGAAGCTAAACATCGGGACATTCGCATTATTCTTCGCCTTTTAATTTCTTTTTACAAGCAACACAAGAACTGGAAGTCGGCCTGATTAGCAATCGCTTTTCTTCAATCGGTTGACCGCAATGCTTGCAGATTCCATATTTACCTTTAGCAACATTGTCTAAAGATTTATTAACATCACGAAGCTGCTTTTCTAAAGCGTGCTCCAAAGATAAACGATCGCTGTATTCCGCTACCTCGGCCGCATTCTCATCTTCTTTATTACCATACTCAGGAAATTCTGATTGGTAATTATCTTTGATCTTCAAATCTTTTTTGGTAAAATTAACCAATTCTTTTTCTAGATGCTTCTTTTCTTCTTCAAGACTCTTTTTAATTGTCTCTAAAGTTTGTTTATCCATACTCTTGTTAGTTAACCTTATTTTATCTATATCCTTTTTTCTTTTCGCCAACCAATATAATTAGTATATCATTATTGGAGTATATCAACAAGGACTTAAGGTAAAAGAAAAAGGGCGGTTGTACCGCCCAAACTCTGTAAGTATGTGGCGTCCGCCCTTTAATAACCTCTGTCGGACGCCTGGGTGTTCAGTAGAGAGAAAACCAAACTTGGTTTTCTGCCTGCTGAACACTCAGACATTGACCGCCAGAAGCGGCTAATGCTTCTACTGACTGAAGCGCTCCTCTACCTTTCTTTGGTTAGGACGCTCTTTTTAGGGTCCTGCAACCGCTATTTTTGTTTTTGTTTTTGTAGGATATAGTCAGCTGTATATCCCAATAAAGTTTAAGAATAGTAGAGAAGAAAAAAATTCCTCCAAATAAGACTTGGGGAAATCTTTCTAAGTTTTCAAAATAGCGGTTATATTATTAATATATCATAGATACATACCTATGTCAATATTAATGGTGGATAAATAAAAAAATTGCTTTATTTTAGCAATTTTATTGTCTTTACAAAACAAAACAAATCTTGTTTATTAATTAATACATTATCAACATTTTATCCACATGCAGTTATAAGCCAAAAAGGCAGCCAAGGTTGGCTCCCAATGTGTATTCTTTAACCATAATCAGGCCAGCTGGCAGATAAACCTCATAGTCCTTTGGACTATTGTTATTAAAAACCGAAAAACGATTGCTGACGCCACATTGTACCGTCAGATCATTCAAGTTGATATCAGTATTACTCAAAAATTCTTTTAGTAAGCCGGCTTTACTAGCAATAAAGAATTTATCACCCCGAGCTAAATAACTAATCTCAAAATTGAGTTTTGGTTCCGTCAAATAGTTAATTTCCGAATCGGTCTTTTGCCATTGCCAAATTTCGGGTTTAGCTAAGAGCTCAGTGACCGAACTGCCATCGGGTAACAAGTAAGCAACAGGCTTAGGTAATTTTTGAGCCAAAGTAATTTTTATTAACTCCTTAAAATTATTAATCTGTTCTTCTTCTAATTGAGGTAAAACCAAAATATAATCAAAGCCTAAAAAAGTATCTGTACCATCTTTAAAAACTATCAAATCAGCTGGCTGGTCTAAAAACTTAGTTGCCGCAGCTAAATCAAAATTATAGATTGACTTTAAGCTTTCGTCTGTCTGCTGAAAAAATTCCGGCCGGGCTGAATCAATATTACTCCAAGCTCCTAAAACCTCGGGTAAATTTACTCCCGAGATATAAAAACTAAAATTTTTAGGCAAAAATGTAACCAAGGGTTGATGTGAAGTGGTATTAAAAAAATTAATGCCACTTAACTTGAATCGCCATTGCCCTTGTCTTTTAAAAAAGGAAAGGTAAATGTCTTCTTTCATCAATTGCCCAAAAATTTTACTTGGCAAATCCGAACGTTTATTTAAATACGATTTTAAATTATCTGAATCAAGATATAAGCTTAATGGTGCTTTGCCAAATCTTTTCAAATTAACTTGCGTGGCTAAAGAAAAAATTGAACCCCCAGATACCGCTTCGATTCTGGCCAACGTCTTGGGATTACCAGCAACAACTAAAATGTTGCCTGGTAAAACTAACTTATTGGCAAATCGGGCAGAAATCGATCCCAACTCATCAGACGTTTTAAATTTAAAAATGAAAACTTGATCCAGACTACCATCTTCATTAGCCAAAATTACTAGGCCGGCTTGAAAAGACTTGGCTAATAAATCTTTCTGCAGATTAACCTGGGAGAAGATTTCATTTTTCTCAGTTACCTGAAAAAAATTGGGAAATGGTAAATCACTGATTGGTTGGTCTTGCCAAGGCCAAATTGCATCACGGGTGTGAACATACAAAATGGCATCAAGGGGAACTAACTTAATTAGGTAATCATTAGTCTGATAGTGCCACCAAAAATAAACCACTCCCGAAAAAATGAGGGAAAGAAAAATCCCTCCCAAAATTACTCCTGGCATCAACTTTTTCCCAGGTAAAGATTTAACTTCTCCTGGTTTTTGAGGAGTCTGATTTTGAGAGGGACTTTCCATGTTTTTCTCCAGCGAGAATTATTTTAGAATCTTTTTTGACTGCGCTTGAAGAATCCTTTGTCTTTCCTTGGGGCAGAATCGGAATTAGAATCCCGATCGGATTTTGGCAATAAAGCTTTTATCGATAAATTAATCCGACCCTTTTCATCAATTTTAATTACCTTAACTTTAACGACATCACCAATTTTGACAATATCAGAAACATTATTGACTCGATAGTTGGCAAGTTCGGAGATATGAACCATACCTTCCTGGCCGGGCAAAACTTCAACCATCGCCCCGAAGTCAAATAGCCGAGTGACTTTACCTTCAAAAACTTCACCAATTTCAACTACTCGGACAATATTTTTAATCCATTCTTCAGCCTTTTTCCCGTTTTCACTATCAAGGGCGGTGATCATGACTAAGCCGTCGGGTTCAATATCAATTTGAACGCCAGTCTGGGCGATAATTTCATTAATGACTTTGCCGCCCGGACCAATAACTTCCCGGATCTTGTCCGGATTAATGCTAAACGAAATAATCCGCGGCGCATAAGGCGAAAGGTCGGCTCGGGGGCTGCTGATAACTTTATCCATGGTTTTTAGAATCTCCGCCCTGGCCAAAGCGCCCTGTTCCAAAGTTTCCTTGACTACAGCCAAAGGCAAACCTTTGGTTTTAGTATCCATTTGCATCGCGGTAATTCCGTCCTTGGTACCGGCGATTTTAAAGTCCATACCGCCGGCCCCGTCTTCCAAATCCTGCAAATCGGTCAAAACTTTGTATTTGCCTTTTTCTTCATCTGAGGCTAAACCCATGGCAATGCCGGCAACGGCTTTTTTAATCGGCACACCGGCATCCATTAAAGCTAAACTTGAACCGCAGACTGAAGCCTGCGAAGAAGAACCATTTGAACCCAAGACTTCTGAAACAACCCGGATGGTGTAAGGAAAATCTTCTTTAGCCGGAATTAAAGTCCGTAACGCTTTTTCGGCCAAAGCGCCATGGCCGATTTCCCGCCGGCCCGGTGAACCTAAACGGCCGGTTTCGCCGACTGAATAAGGCGGAAAATTATAATGATGCATAAATCTCTTTCTGCCGCTTTCTTCCAAACCTTCCAAAAACTGTTCGTCGCCCGGCGCGCCTAAAGTCACAATTGACAAAACTTGAGTTTCACCGCGGTTAAACAAAGCAGAGCCGTGAGTCCGCGGCAAAAGCGCAACCTGAACATCCAGCGGCCGGACTTCATTTAATTTGCGGCCATCAACTCTTTTGCCATCCTCTAAAATAGCGCGGGTAACTTCTTTCTCCACAAATTCATCAAATAACGGTACGGCTTTTTTTCGCCGATCCTTGCCAATCCCCTCTTTTTCCAAATAAGCCAGCATCTCTTCTTCAGCCTTGACTAAAGCTTCCTTTCTTGAAGCCTTAGTATCTAATTTCTGATCAAATAAAATTTTGGGGATATTACTGCCAAGCCATTCTCCGACTTTCTTGACCAACTCTTTGTGGGATTCCGGCGTTTCTTCTTCTTCAGCGTTAAGCGGCAATGCTGGGGCAACTTTTGGTTTGCCAATGGCTTTGACTACCTCGTCAATTAAATCAATGATTTTTCTAATGTGTTTCAAAGAAAATTCAACGGCGTCATAAACCACTTCTTCGCTGACTTCCAAAGCGTCCGCTTCTATCATTAAAACTTTATCTTTAATGGCGGCAATTACCAAATCCAATTCACTCTTTTCTCTTGCCTCAAAAGTCGGATTCAAAACCCATTCGCCGTCAATCCGACCGATGCGCAAACCGCCCAGCGGTCCGGCCCAGGGAATATTGGACATGGCTAAAGCCGCAGAAGCGGCGATTAAGCCGACAATATCCGAATCATTTTCCGCATCAAAAGACAAAACCGTTAAAATGACCTGAACTTCATTTTTAATATCCTTAGGGAAAAGCGGCCGAATACAACGATCAACCAAGCGCGAAGTTAAAATGGCTTCATCAGAAGGCCGACCCTCCCGTTTAATCCAGCGGCTGCCTTTGATTTTCCCGGCAGCATATAATCTTTCTTCGTAATCGACAGAAAGCGGAAAATAATTCACCCCTTCTCGAATCCCACCCATAACCGCCGTAGCTAAAACAACCGTATCGCCATAGCGTACGGTACAAGAACCATGAGCCTGCTGAGCCAGCTCATTGGTTTCAATAATTAATTTTTTTCCGGCAAAATCAGCCTCAAAAGTTTTTGGCTTCATACTACAATCCTTTCTGGCTGATCTACCTAAATGACGTTACTAGTATTTACCTAGACCCCGATTCGCATCGGCGTCAAATAACTACTAACAACGTTTGTTGTATAAATCAGCCTAAATTTAATTTTTAATTATCTTCTGGTTAATCTTTTAATGTCAGGGATAAACCGCATTTTTTTCTGACTGGTAATCAAATAATTTTTTAGATCTTGGCCCAGGTCAATAAAATCATCCGCTGCATCAATTAATTTCGAAGAAGTCGTCTTACCAAAGGCAATCACCTCAACCTGACAACCTTTATTTTCTTTTAAATAAGTAACTAAAGGAATATAATCACCATCACCGGAAACTAAAACGACACTATCTAACTTATCGGCCATTTTAATCGCATCAATAGCGACACCAACGTCCCAATCCGCTTTTTTTGCCCCACCGGCAAAAATTTGTAAATCTTTAGCCTTAACTTCAAAGCCTTGACTGCTTAAAGCGCCAAAAAAACCTCGCTCTTCTTCTGATTCAGAACGAATCACATAAGCGATAGCGCGAATTAGTTTTCGGCCGGCCGTAGCGGTTTTTAAAACTTCTTTAAAATTAACTTTGGCGCTATATAAATTTTTGGCCGAGTGATACATGTTGGCAACGTCAATAAAAACGCCAACTCTTTGTTCTCGATGTTTTATCATAGAATTATTTCTTAACACCCCGAGCGAACCTAAATTTATCAAAGTAGAGCCGAGGGGTGCTTGATCATAAATATAATTTTATAAAATTAAAAATTATTCTGTCACTTCTTCAACCTCAGGTTCTTCGACTTCTAAATTTTCTTCCTGGTCGAGCAGTTTTTTCTCTTCCACTTCAGCCTGGGTCAAAACGACTTTTAACTTCAAATCTTTAATGAGTTTACTATAAGCTTTCTCGTCTTCCCGTCTTAAATAATTTAAAAGCCGCCGGCGTTCAGCTACTTTCTTCAATAAGCCACGGCGGGAAGAAAAATCCTTTTTATGAGTTTTTAAGTGTTTGGTTAATTCCTTGATTTCTTCGGTCAAAATCGCGATTTGGACCTGGGAAGAACCGGTATCGCTGTTATGAGTCTTGTACTTAGCGATAATCTTTTCCTTTTTCTTTTTGTTCAACATGTTAGCTTGGCCTTTCGGAGACGTTTTTCCAAGCTTTGTCGAAGACCTCAAGTGACCCCGAGCTTTTCAAAGGGAATCGAGAGGTCAAAATGGCAAAGCCGAGAAACCGTCTTTATTGATTAAATCATACTAGATAATAACATAACCCAATTTTATTGTCAATATAAAGAAAAACTTCGCCGAAACGAAGCTTCTGATATTAGTCCTCCAAAAAAAGAGCGGGGTTAGATCCCTTGACTGGCAACCAGGAGAACGCCCTGATTTGCTTCCTCGGGTTTGGGCTGGGGTTTCAGCCGGCTGGGATCGATGACGAGGTAGATGGAGACAAAGGTGACGTGAATCGTCTCCTCGGCTTCCTTATTCCCTTCCGATTCCCCTTCCGGTTCTTCATTAATCATTGTTGCCCACCGGTCTATGAGCGGGTCTCGGCTGGCTGGCGGGTTTGCCACGAGTAAGGGATAAGCTGGCATCGGCCGGCTCAAGCGATCTGATCGGTGGTGACCGTAGCTCAGATGGCCCCGGATTATACCATTAACTTCAGAGGTAAATCCATAGTTTGTAGTCGCTCTTTCCTTCAAACTGCCAATCTGTATTTGCTGGCAGTAAATCACCCCGCCTAAACCGGCGATTACTGCCACCAAAGCCAATACTCCTAAAGTCAGGCTCCGGTTGCTCCATCCACTGCTTGCTGGTTTCTCATACATAACCGAGTCCTCCCTGGTTGTACAGCTTTTTAATTTAACACTTTTTAAATTTTATTGTCAATAAAAAAAGACTCCCACAAGAGGAGCCAAGGGCCAGGGTACAATTTCGAAACGAGAAGCCAGAAGCGGCTTCTAGTAAACACCCACGATGTTCGAACCGCCAACCATCGCGCGAGTAGGACATTGGCCAAAACTGATTTCCTCGCCACTGGCCAGTCCGATCGAACGAAGGGTTGACGGGTAGCCAGGGACAATGTCCCGATGCCTTACTACAACGGGGCGGGCCGAAGGAAAGCCAATCTCTTTGCGACAGCAAAGCGTGATCGGGGCGCCAACAGCGACCCGTTTCAGAAATTCAATCACATCCTCAGTCATCATTTCACAAAACATGGGCTAAGCCCTCCATAGTCCACCTCAGCCTAGTTGCTGAAGTTTGCTTATTATATCTTATTGTCTAACCACGAACTTGTCAATAAAAAAATTCCTCTTGGCAAAACCGGCCAAGTGTCGTAAAATGAAGTTAGAAAGTAGACCGGTAGATTGGTAGAACGGTAGGCAGCTCAATTAAATTCCTACCGATCTACTCCCCTACCAACCTAACCTATGGAAAAACTCATCCGCCAATTTCTCGAATACCTTGAGGTCGAACGCGGCCGCAGTCTTAATACTATTCAAAACTACGATTTTTATCTTAAGCGTTTTTTAAACTGGTCAAAAATAAATTCCCCAAGCCAAATTAATCAGGACCTGATCCGGACCTACCGGCTTTGGCTGAACCGACAAACCGACCGTTTGGGTAAACCATTAAAAAAATCCACCCAAAACTACCATTTAATTGCCCTCCGGTCATTTTTAAAATATCTGTCTAAGCAAGATGTTAAATCTTTTGCTCCCGAAAAAATTGAGCTGGCCAAGATGCCGGAAAGGCAAGTGGAATTTTTGGAAGGTGATGATTTGGAAAGATTACTTGAAGCGCCTTTAAAAACTAGCGAGTCAAAAATTATCCAGTTGCGCGATAAAGCGATTTTGGAATTACTCTTTTCTACCGGCCTGCGGGTATCAGAGCTGGCTAACTTAAAAAAAGATCAAATCAATTTGAAAAAAGATGAATTTACCATTCGGGGCAAAGGCGAAAAACTGCGGGTGGTCTTTTTGTCCAACCAGACTAAATATTGGCTTAAACTTTACTCCGAAGCCCGGCGCGACCTTTCACCAAGTTTATTTGTCCGAGCTGATCGGGCTAAAGGCAAAAAAGACCCGGAAAATCTGACGCCCCGAAGCATCCAAAGGCTGATCAAAAAATATTCCAAAGCCGCTGGCATCACCAAAAAAGTTACACCTCATACCATGAGACATTCTTTTGCCACTGACTTATTGATTAACGGCGCTGACATCCGTTCGGTCCAAGCGATGCTGGGCCATGCTTCAATCACCACCACCCAAATTTACACCCATATTACCAATCAGCAACTAAGGGAAGTTTATAAAACATTTCATCAGCGTCGTAAAAAGGGTTGACTTTAATTGTTTTTTTTGCTATAATTAATCGGTGTAAATTTTTAATTTCGAATTTCGAATTTTGATTCAATATTATAATATTTTAATATTCAAAATTGATTCAAAATTAAAAATTAAAAATTCTAAATTAATCGCCTTGTCCCAGTAGCTCAACTGGATAGAGCAACAGCCTTCTAAGCTGTAGGTTGAAGGTCCGAGTCCTTCCTGGGACGCCAAGCGCCCATAGCTCAACTGGATAGAGCATCAGCTTCCGGAGCTGGGGGTTGTAGGTTCAAATCCTACTGGGCGCACTATTCCAGATTTGACTTTACACATTTATATAGGAAGGTGCGCACCCGCCTCTGGCGGGCAATGGATAGAATGTGGGCTTCCGGAGTCCCGACTGCGTCGGGATTCGATTCCTACTGGGAGCGATGGCGATGGCAAGTAGGAAAGCAGGTTCTCCGCCACATTATCAAATTACAAAAAGGCGGATCCGCCTCTGGCGGAAAGTCCTGCTGGGCGCGAATAATAACTTTTAACATTTGACAATTAACTATTAGCAGTAAAGCTTAAAGTTAAAAGTCAAATGTTAACTGCTAATTGTTATATGGTGGCCATGGTGAAATGGTTATCACTAGAGTTTGCCTGCCCGACGGCCAAACTAAAAATTCGTAAAAATAATTTAATACAAAAATTCCTAATTCTAGGGCGCAAAAGGGTGGCCATGGTGAAATGGTTATCACTAGAGTTTGTGGCACTCTCGTTACGGGTTCGATTCCCGTTGGCCACCCCTTTGCGCCTTATTTGGGGCTAAAACCCCGATTGACGCACCACCTAAGGGGTAATTTACAGGTTCTAACCACCTACTGTATCGAAGTATTTGAGATAAGCCGTTTTCAACTATTGAGAACGGTTTATTTAGTTCTATAGTGAGTTTTTTGTCTTTCAGGGTAAGGTTCGAGCCTATAGTGGTTAGGATGGCCTTTTTAGTCTCTAAGTCGCCATGCTCAAAGGCATAGGTGGCATTACAGGCAAAATCAAAGGTCTTTTTAACCAGCTCGCGCCAGTTGTCGGCCCGGTGTTCGGTCCCACGCATTGCTTCCCTGATTTTATTCAGCTGACCGGTTAATTCGGTCTTCTTTTGTTTATATTGTTCGTCATCGATCTGATCTTTTATCTTCATGTTTAACAAGTTATCTAACTGCCTTTCAAGGCTTTCACAGGTCCGCTGTTGATTATCATAAATCTTCTGCCGGTCTTCAGTTTCTTGGTCATTCATTTTATCAAGATATTCAAGCGCTATATCTTTAAAAGTTTCTGGTATTTTAATTTTTATCAGCTGGTTAACTATCTGCAATTCTAAATCTCTGACTTCCACGGTTTTTTGGGAACAGGTGGGTAACTTTCTTTTAATGCAACGATAATAAGTATAATGATGAACATGGCCATTGCCTTTGTTGGTTTTAAATTTTTCTTCTGCGGTAATCATTGATCCGCACTCACCGCACCTGATCATACCAGTAAAAGCAAACACATGCTTCTGGGGCCGGGCTTTTCCTTTACGGCCCAAAAGTTCCTGAACCCTCCAGTATTCCTCTTCGATTATCATTTTCTCATGTTTGCCATCATACCAGTTGCCGCTACCCACTGGATATTCAAACTTACCATAATAAAAAGGGTCATTAAAAATTCTGTATATTGAGCTTTCACTCATTGGCTTACCGCCCATTCTTCTTTTTACAGGCGTCCTATAACCCCACTCATTATTGAGCTTGTTTAATATCTCGGATACAGGATGTAAACCAGTCAACATTAACTCAAACGCTTTTCTAATTAAAGGAAACCTTTCTGGATCCGTTAAAACTTTTTTTTCTCCTTTTAACCCAAGTTTATCTCCCATATAGCCCGGCTTAACAACACAAGGATTCCAACCCTGATTAACCTTTGCCATCAGGCCTCTTCTGGTATTTGTTTTTAAGTCTAAAATAAACTGGTTAGCCATACCAAATTCAACATTCATAAGCATAACATTGTCTTCGGGATAATAATCACGTTCTGGCGTCCTTATATGCTTAATAATGCCATTCTGTAAGAGATGTGATGTTTTACCACTATCCTCGGCATTTCTAGACAAACGATCCAGCTTCCAGCAAAGTATTCCCTGCGCCTCGCCACTTTTTATCCGATCCAACATCTCATTAAATACCTCTCGGCCCGTATCTTTAGCTGATTTTGACTCAGTAAATATTTTTACTATTTTAAGACTAAATTTGTTTGCTACTTCTTTCAGAGAATCAATTTGTGAGGGAATAGATAAAACCTGCCGGTCTTCTGATTCGGTTGACTTCCGGGCATAGATAAAATATTTAATTTTGTCCGAGTTGTCCTTCATATTTTTTGTTTACTTTAATCGCACCAAACATTAAAAGGATAAGGGTTAAATAAACCAGAAACGGCACAAGCATTGTTAAAAAATTTATTACTCCAAATTCCTTTAGAACTGTTAGATTAAAAGAATCTAAAGTGGTTAAATAAAAGTCCAAGCCGGCAGTGGCTAAAAATACGAGAATAAAAAGCCAGCTGAAAGCTCTAAAAATTCTACCTAAAATAATTTTGTTGGTCTTGCTAGTGAAATAAAACAAGGTTAATGGCATGAACACCAGAAATATAAAATAAGAATAATACCAAAGCAAAAAATAAAGATGGCCGAAATTGTAATCGTCTTTAGTAAAACCAAAAATCCAACAAACTGCTATGACTAATAAGATTGATAGACCTTGTAAGTGTAATTTTTCAGACATACTTTTAGGATTATTAATTATAGATCACCGGTTAAAAAATGTAGTATAAAGTATGACAAAATTATTCCGGCGGGTATTATAAAATAAATAGCTGATTCAATGATTCTTTTGATTGACCGCCTTCTACCATCACTCATCTTTGTTGATTTTTCATCTACTTTCATATCTGCATAAATAAGCCCACCAAACAAAAAACTAAAAATAGCAGTGCCAATACCAATTCTAATAAAAAGACCCTTGGTTTCTGTCCCTACCGGACTGTAAATAGGATCACCCCATTCTATACATTCCCTATCAGGACCATTACCCCCGGACATAATACATGGTATTTCTTTAAGATACTTTCCGTCTGGTGTTATATTGCCAAGTATATTGAGTGCAAAAAAGACGAAGAATAAAGTAGCCCAAATAATTAACCAATACCCTATGGTATATTTCGGCACTTCTTTTGATGATGAGGCGCGAGGTAATTTCATATTTTTATTTTGGTGAGCCACTATAAAGCCCCCACCAGTTTTAAGGACCGAAGTCCTTCCATGCGCAAACACGGCCTGATGAGGGCATCATAAATGTTTGCGCATGGTATTGAGTTATGCTTTAATTTTAGCTCTGCTTAGGGGGTTTGTAAAGATCAAAAGTTAATTTTTATATACAGAATTGGGGTAGTGCCAGTATCTAAAATCATTTTTTGAAAAATCTAGGAGTCACTCTTACATATAAAAATTTATTTAACATCCTCCCTCCCTAGCTATTGTCTTAAAATTGCCATCAATTATATCGTCCTTTCTGAGATTACCGGAACGAGCGGCTAAAGCCAGCAGACTTAAAGCGGTTCTGTTTGAATTGCCATCCAGCTCTTTTATTTTTAAAGTTATTAGCTCATGTCTGTCTTTTGCTTCCATGCTTTTGAAAAGCCACGTCATTGCCTGATTAGTTGAAATCTCATCCGGCTTGGCCAATGCTTCGGCTAATTTTAATTCGCCTAGCTCTAAAGATTTTTTATAGATCGCTTGCCTTACTACTTCTTCATCTATGGCTTTATCGTCAGCCAACTGTAAAATCTTTCTTACCTTAAGTCGCTGATCTGCGTCGTATTTGCGAAAAAATCGGTAGCACGTCATATAACCCGCCTTACCCTTGAGTCGCGGTTCAATCTGAGCAAAATATTGCTGGTGCATTTGCTGAAGCGAAAGCTTGCCTTTTTGTTCCTCGTAAACCTCAACTAGCTTCTCCATAAAAGGAGATGAGGCAATAATTGATTGAGAGTTTATAAGCTTCATGGTTGTAAATTCAGTGTTAAATAGGTGTAATTGATCTTGGGCCGCGTAATTCTTAAACAAGCTTGTTTCTGACTTACTTTAGGGCTTACCAAGATGATTCAGGCGAAACTAATGGAGTAAAATGAGTTGACTAATGCCGGTCCGGGATGACTCCTGCTCTTATTTCTGATTATATGGATCAAAACTTCTTAGGATGATAAAAATCCAAATATTTATTAAGTATGTCATCGGCAATGTGAGACTCCGGTTTTTTAAATTTAAAAGCCACTCTTCTTAGCTTCTCTTTGGTTGCAAGCGTAATTCTAACGTGCTGGGTATGTAAATTTGCGGAGTTAATTTTCTTAGTCATATTAAGTAACTTGTTACCTTGTAGCCATCAGCGACTTCTATGGGCCAATAACACTCAAATGCTTTTTAAGGAATATTATCATCGTTTAAAGAATAGATTGTAAAATTTTGGCGATGGCCGATCCCAAATTTTACAGGGTTGATACTGGGCAAATTGGCCACCCGGTCGAGAAGTCGCTACTCGTTGCCGGGATTTAATCTGCCCACTATCTTGCGTCGAGTTTTGTCTGAGCATCACGCAAAAGCTCAGCTATTCTCATTGTTAAAATTTTGTTTTGGTATTGGTCTATAAATAACCCTAAACAGGTTAACTAAATTATTTGCCATTTCTAAAGCCTCCTGCTCAGTAATTTCCTGATCAAATTCCTGCTTATAAGCAGTTTGGAATTTTCGGATCATTGTTTGTTTATCCTGCGGAGACATAAAAACGGCCATTTACTGTTTTGGCCGTTTGCTATTTGTTTAATTTAAATCCCCGGCGGAAGACAAAGAAAATAGCACAAACGCTGCCAATTGACAGTTAATGCACTTCTCTTTGACTTCAGACCGGGGTGTGTCTAACTCATTAGTCCATCCCGTATTGCCTCCCTATACCTTTTCAGCTAGGGCCAGAATATGGGGGTGGTGGATTCTTGCTAGGGGTGTCCCGCGTAAACCCGAAAAGTAATATTTATTTTTGAATTAACTAAAATTATTGTAGCACCACATAATTGGCTGTCAATAGATTTTTTCGCAATTTTAGAGTGGCAAAGGATTGACAAATACAGACTGTGGAATGTTCACTTCGTTGCTAATTAAAGGGGAAATTCAGGGGTGCAATGGGTTGACAAATAACCTGTGGATAAGCTTGATTTAAACCTAGATTAAAACTATGCTTAAAAAGGAATATGCAAAATCAAGATGTATTCGAATTATACAAACCATTAAGAAATCATCTAAGACAAATTGATCTTTATGGATCTTTTTATACTATTTGGAATTATAGCCAACATCTATTATCCAACAAAAAATTCCCCAACGATGTCTTAGTTGCACCAGAATTTCTATCTTTAGATCAAATAGGAAAAATGAGGATGGTCTCTCTTTGGGAATTAGAAACATTATGTAAGGAAATAATAATAAACTCTCAAGAAGTGGAGGGGAAAAAAACATTAAAAAATTGGGAGTATTTCGCTAATGCAATAAATAAATTAAAAAAATTAGAAAATGATATTAGCGGAAAATTTGTAGATAAAAATAATATATTATTGGAGATGCACAGAATTGCCCATAGACAATTTCCATGGCAGGCTGAAAAACCAGCGGCTATATCAATGACAAGATATTATAAAATTTTTAATTATGAACCAATAAGTGAAATTATTAAAAAGGTGACTAATCTGTCTACCCAAGAATTATATATAATCGCAACGGCCTTATTTGGTCTCTACGAAAATAAATTCACATTATTTTATCCCACCAAAATAGAAATAAAAGGAATATCAATAAAAAATTTTGACTACTTTTTAAACCATTTTTGCTGCGATATAAAAACACTTAAGGAAAAATTACTAAAAGAGCAAGAAATCAATGAAAAATTTGCTTACGCTTTCGGATCCTTAAGAGCCTATCCGATAATAAAAATGGCCATTCCTTCTGGTAAAGATGGCTTAGTGTGTCCACTACCAACATTACTGTTTTGGCGATTAACTAATGGCATCTATTATGAAATTTTTCGACAAAAGGATTTCGATAACTATTTTGGTTTTTCTTTCCAGACATATGTTGGAGAGGTTATTAAAAAAGCTACCTATAATAAAAAGATAAAATACTATGCTGAAGAACAATATAGGATCGGAAAGGAACTAAAAGATACGATCGATTGGATAGTTGCAGATGAAGAAGGAACTTTGTTTATTGAGTGTAAAACAAAACGAATGACTTTCGGCGCCAAAACTGAGATAAATTCCATGGATGAACTGGAAAAAGAGCTAGATAAAGCGGCTGAATTTATATTACAAGTTTACAAAGCAATTAAAGATTGTTTGGACAATAAGTATCCATCGTATAAACACAGATCTAATAAGAATATATTTCCCTTAATCGTTACATTGGAAGATTGGTATCTATTTGGTGATCTCACCTTAGAAAAATTAAATGAAAAAATCAAAATTATGCTAAGTAATCACAAGATACCGACATCATGGTTAGATGATTACCCATATTCGATATGCTCCGTGTCAGAATTTGAAAAAATCACACAAGTAATCCAACTTATAGATATTAAGGAATTTATGAGTAAAAAAGTTTTTGATCAAGACTGTAAAAAATGGAACTTTAGTCCATTTATCGGCAGTAAATTCTCAGAAATAAACAACAAAATAAAATTCTTATTTCCCGAAGATTTTGATAGAATTTTCCCTCGACATTTGAGAGGAGATCAAAAAATTACACAAATTGACAGTTAACTGTAAAAGGTAGAATATAAAATTGTATGAAAAAACTAATCAACATAGCGCTTTTTCTTTTATTATTTTGGCCGTTAGCCAGCTTGGCTCATCCCGGCCGAACTGATGCTTATGGCTGTCATACCTGCCGGACAAATTGTCCATCATGGGGTTTAGATTATGATGAATACCACTGTCATAATACAAAGGCTTTACCACAACCAGAAGAACCAATCAAAAGCACTTACGGAGCTGGCGGCACAGGTTATACAGATCCAGCACCAGAATACAAAAAACCAGCACCTATTGAAAACAATATCAATCCTAATGTAAATATCAATTCAGAAACTAATAGTAATAAAAACAATTTCCTCAATCAAAAAGTATTAGGAACAGAATATAATGAACCATCCTCCAAAGAAGATGATAATAATTGGCTTGGCTGGATTATTGGCCTAGGTGCTGCTGGCGCTGGAGGGTATTGGCTGACGAAAAAAAAATAATATGTCTAAGATAAAAAAAGAAATTTACAATCTAGAATTTCCTCCTTACGTTAGCCAGCTAGAGATTGGGGGGTATATTTTTAAACGAATTGATAATTATAATCAGTTAATAACCGAGTTACAACACTTTGTTAATATTTCCGGCTCTGAAAACCCGATTCAACCTAACACTGGGAAACATATGATTACTGCGACCGTATCTATACCTGAGAACGAAATAAAATGTTGTCTTCCTTGGACAGATCCAAATAGCACTCAAATTCTAGATGTATTATTTCTTTTAACAATATTTACTGGAAGAAGTGTTTTTGTTAAAGAATGGGAAGGCGATGCCCCAATTATCGCTGATCATCGCATACATCAATGGGGAGGCCAACTGCAGTGTTCCATTAAATATGAAGGTATGTGGAGGCACAAAGATACCGGAGAGATAAAGACGGAGCAAGAAATGGAAAAAAGTAAAATACCAATTTTTGATTATGATCATATAGATATTGGATTTGAAAAAAGTTTAAACAAAATACTAACGCTCATCTCAAATCCAGAATGGCAAGAAAAATATTCCGGTGGCTACTTCCTTTTTTTATTTAGAGACGCCACATTTAGACAAATACTAGAAAAATCGTTCCTAACTTGTTGGACAATATGGGAACAGATATTTTCCATTGAAAATTCCAAATGGCTGCCAGATGAAGAAATTTTTAGATTGGGGGGCGATAGAAAAATTGCCTATATTTTGAATAAATATTTTAATAAAAAAATAGATAAACGAGCATTGGCAAATATCAAACAACTTGCTAAATCAAGAAATCGACTAGTGCATTTCGGCAAAAAGACTAATGACGTAACAAACGAGGAAAAAGAAATGTTTATTAGACTAACTGAACAGCTTATTGCATTGATATTAGGATTAGAACCATCCAATATATTTAATTCTCTGGAAAAATTAAATAGTTTTCTAAATAAACAGCCGCATTGCTAATATTAGTAGTTAATCTAAATAATATCTGGTTTTAGTATCAAATTTATTTAGCTAAAAAAATAAATATAAAATTAAAATATTAAAATAGACATGCAAAATTATGTCCATGGGTATTGTTCTAATATTTCCTGGCGGTGTATTCTTGGCAGCCGATGGTCGCCAAAGTAATCCTATTAGGGGCAACAAACTAATTAGTGATAGCGTATCTAAAATAGAAAAAATTGATTCTAAACTTTTTATAATCCATTTAGGTATCTCTCAAGCCTCTAGTGTATCAGCTAAAGATTTCGCCAAAAGATATAAACTAAACGATGACCCGGAAAAACTAAAAACAAAACTTGAGACAAGCGTATCGATTGGTCTTCATAGTATAATACCTAGACTAAGCCCAGATATAGATATCCATAATCCAGCTATTAAAAGTATTCTTCTTCTGGGTGGGATCGCCCAACAAACCTCGTTTATTGCCGGAGCGCTTTACGGTATTGATAACAAATCGACAATCTGCGAAACTAGCTGCTACAAAAATATTGTTCTAGGCGGAGAAGAATTGAACGCGAATACTTTTTTCAACAAAAAGTGTGAAGAATTGATTCATGGCCAAATATCAACTGATGAATTAGTGCAAAAACTAATAAATGCATCACGGGACACCATAAGAATGGCGGAAAAAAAAGATAAAAGGATTGGTGGAAAAATTAGCTATGCTGTAGCACAAATAAATGGTCCCACGATATTTAATACAATAAAATAATAACGTGACTCTGCTATGTCTTTTACTAGCCATATATATCAGATAAAATTTTCAGGATCAAGAATGCCTGAAAAAATTTTATTGTTTGAAAGCAATAAAATAATTATTGATTTTAACAAATTAAAACCTGACGATTACAGTTTTAAATTTGGTAGCTATTTCGGCACCAGTTTTGCACAAAAAATAATTACCATTAAAGACCCTAAATATATAACCAATGATAAATCCCCCAACAAAAAATTTTACCCCATATCAATTCTACATGAAATAGGTCATTCCAAACTACACAAAAGTCCTCCAAACAAAAAACCAGTGGGGCTTATAAAATACGAGATGGAAGCATGGGAATATGCGCTTGAAGAGATAAAAGACAAAAAACTAAAATATAATGCCGAGGAACTCCAAAAATTCATTTCAAAATGTCTTAAATCTTATATAAAAAATAATCACGCTTAGTAAAACAAATCTTTAACTCCTTAATTATCTCTGCTAAATAAGTTCTAACGTCGTCCCTTTCCCGACCCTTTTGCGCCTTACCCTATTAACCCACTTTGGCGGCGGGTGGCACTCTCGTTACGGGTTCTCCGCCACATTATTAAATCAGAAAAGGCGGATCCGCCTTCGGCGGAGATTCCCGTAGGCCACCTGAACCTACGATGCAAATCGTAGTTTCAGGAAAAGACATCTCCCCTGTTTTGGGGAGGTATTTTTTATAAAAAAACAGAGCCCGCGCGAGTTTCACCTCGAGCAAGGCTCTAGATTAAAGTGTTATGTACCCATGAGCTTAGTCAGCCTCCGCCCATTGCCTGACAGATTCGGTAATTAACCGTTTCATCTCCGCCTGTTGGTCGGGCTCAGCGTAACTATGCTCAGCCCCGATCACAACTTGGACTTCGGTCCCAAGAACCGCGGCCAATCTACGGCTCTGGTCAATCGGCACGCAAGTGTCCTTCTCACCGTGGATGATCAGGGTGGAGCAACGGATGCCGGCTGACATACGCATCGTGTCATATGACTGAAGATCGACCCAGTAGTCGTAACTCAGGTCATACTCCACGATGTCATGATTATCATGCAGGGTTCCCTGCTCTTGCCATTCCCTAATCTGTGTATTACCCAGCCGTTCTTGCCAGAAGCGTATTGGTTCAGTCACAGGGGACTTCAGGATCAGCCGTTCAACGGTCGGATCTTGGGCAGCCACAACCAGTGAGACTAGCCCGCCAAAGCTGGCACCGAGCAAGGCAATATGGTATTGCCCAATTCCTCGTAAATAAGCAATCACGGCGTTCAGACTGGCAACAGCCTTAGTCAGGGTAACATCGGCTGATACAGCGTATCCACTTGTGTGGCCGTAGAGCGGACCATGGCCGTAGTAGTCATACCGAACGGTTCCGATGCTCAAACGGTTAAACTCCCCCTGAAACTCTTTGTAGAGTCCGCTGTCTCCGCTTGAGGTAAATCCATGCGACATAACAACAACTGCCCGGGCATCAGTCGGAATTGAGACGATCGTGCGCACAGGATTACCCGCCGAGTCATAAAGCACCATTGTTTCCTCTATACACATTAGACGATTCCTCCCTTCGCTAGACAAAGGTTCAAAACGTTAATCTAATATTACATAATCATTAAGGTTTGTCAATAATTTTGGTATTTCGTATCGACTGCATCACAAAAATAAATTCTTAATTCTCTAATAATAATGGATAACCTCGTTCTAACGTCGTCCCTCTCCCGACCCCACCCAAAACAATCGCCCTAGAGGCGATTTTTTGGTAAAATTAGAATATGATTAAAAACTAACCAGATCACATCCAATTTTAATCAACAAAGATTAATATGAAAGCCAAATCAATCTTTTCCGGAATTAGCCGCAATGTCGTAATTTTGGGCGTCGTCAGTTTGCTAACCGACTTAAGCGGGCAGATGGTTTTTCCTTTGCTGCCTCTATATATTACTACAGTCTTAGGCGGCGGCGCCGTGGCCGTCGGCTTAGTGGAAGGCGCAGCCGAAGCAGCCGCTTCACTACTGAAGGTTGTTTCCGGCTACTGGTCGGACAAAATCAAAAAAAGAAAACCATTTGTCTTTTTCGGTTATTTTCTTTCCGCCATAATGAAGCCGGTATTGGCTTTTGCTAGCAATTGGTTTTTAGTGCTTACCATCCGCGTGGCTGACCGGTTTGGCAAAGGTTTACGGGATGCGCCACGCGATGCTATTATTGCCGAATCAAACGAACAAGCGACTTTAGGCAAAGCCTATGGTTTTAACCGGGCCATGGACGGCCTGGGGTCAGTCGGCGGAGCGATGCTGGCTTTTTTTCTTTTGCCGATTTTTGGTTTTGTAAATTTATTCAAGTTGGCGATTATTCCAGGGCTAATTTCAGTCGGCTTTGTCGCTTTGGTGAAAGAACCAAAGTACCCTGAAACGATTAATAAAAAAATTTCTTTAAAAGTTGGATTTTCCGAATTAACCCGCGAGTTAAAATTATTTATCATCATTGCCGCCATCTTTACTTTAGGCAATTACAACTATGCCTTTTTGATGCTGCGGGCAAAAGCCGATGGGTTTGATAATGGCCAAACCATTCTGCTGTATGCGGTTTTCTTTTTGATCTATACGCTTTTATCAATGAGGGTTGGGGCTTTATCCGACAAAATTGGCCGCAAACTGATTATCATGGCGGGTTACAGCCTATTCACTATTCTTTCCTTGGGCTTGTATTGTTTTGCCGGCAAAGAATATACTGTTGCTTCATTTATAATTCTTGGCATATTTTTTGCCCTTATCGATGGCTCCCAGCGCGCGCTGGTCGCTGATTTAGCACCAGCCGATCTTAAGGGAACGGCACTGGGCACTTTTCATACTTTTATTGGATTGGCCGCTTTGCCAGCCGGATACATTGCCGGCACTCTTTGGGCTAGTATCAACCCGGGCGCGACATTTCTATTCGGCGCCGCGGTCGGGCTAATTTCAGTAATCGCGTTTTATCTGGCTTTAGGCAAAACGGAAATTAAACGGCACAAAAACTAATTTGAGTCAAAATAATATTCTGCTCACAAAAATATAATCTTAATCGAGTAATTAAGTCAATCTCAAAAAAATTCTCAGCCACAAAAATAAAGCATAAAAATAAATCAGATTATTGATTTTCCTTTTGGTTGGTAAAATAATCAACAGACTAAATAAATATAAGTCGGCAACTACCCGCAAAAAAGTCCAATCCTCCACCCAAATATTCTTAGAAAAAGAGAGAAATAGAATAAAATAAAAAAACCACGAAATCTTTATAACTAAATCAACTTTTGAAAATTTTAAGCTATAGACAGATATTAAAATTAAAGTGGCCAAAAAACCAATTTCCAGCCAATAAAAAGAGTTTATTGTTTTAATAATTAACAAACTGCTTATCAAGCCATAAAGAGGAATTAGGTAGGTATTAAAGTGCGAATCAATAAAAAGCGGCCACGTGCCCCATACTGAATGGAGATAAAAATGCCAAAATAAAAATACTAGCACGGGAGCGATACTGCTATACAAGACTAATTTATAATTCCTTTCCTTTTTTGACCAATACAGATAAAGTGAAGCGACAAATAAAGCAATGAGAAATATAAAATTTGTTTCTCTGGTCAAAACTGTAAAAATTAAAGCTAGGGAAAGAAAAAAATATTTATTTGTTTTATAAAAAAACAATGAGGCGAGCAGAAAAAAAACAGCTAATATTTCAGTCAAGTCGCGCGAAAGAGTAAAAAGAAAGCCTGGGTAAAAGGAAAGAAAAATCCCCCATAAGGCATTCACATTAAATAATTGCAACACTTTACCGGCCAGCCAGCCGATTGTACACAAGGCTAAATAATTAACAATTAATAAAAAAATAGGCACCAAGGCTGGCTGACTAAAAGATAATAGCCAAACTACCAAAGGGTAAGCAATTCGCTGCTGCCTCAAAGCCGGTAAATCTAATCTAACTCCATATTCGGTTTGATTTTTAGTAAAAGGATTTAAAGCTAACCGATAATAAAACTGGCCGTCATAGCCCCATGAATTTTTTTCCACTGTTAAATTAGGAAAGACTTCTTTTACATCAGAGAACTTGTCACCAGCAACAACAAAACGAGAAAAGTCATAATTATTGTTTATTAGCTGTAAAGAAATAAAAAATCCATAAAAAATGGCAGTTAAAATAAAAACTGCCCAGGGCGAATTAATTTTTTTAAAAAAATTTTTTAGCATCTATTTATTGATTCATAACTATCACCTTAATTATACCACAACTAGCTTTTAAGAATAAAAGTTCAATTTTTTTAACTTTAGTTTAGCAACTTTCCAACCAACAACAGCATCAAAAAAGTCCTCCTTTAAAGGGAGGCTTTTTTGAAATTAACGGTTATAAACTATTTGCTGTTTCCCGCCAAGTAACCAGTGGCAAAAGCGATTTGCAAATTGTAGCCGCCGGTTGGGCCATTTAGATCAATTATTTCACCGGCAAAAAACAAATTTTTTATAATTTTTGAACCCATGGTTTTGGGATTAATTTCTTTCAAGTTTATACCGCCAACGGTAATGATTGCCTTTTCAAAACCATCAAGGCGATCAACAGTTAAAGTAAATTCAAAAAATAATTTAAGTAGCCGGCTTTTTTCTTCCCGGGTTAGCTGGCCGGCCTTTTTATTTTCGTCTATCTTTGAAAGTTTAATAAAAATTGGAATTAATTTTTTTGGCAAAAGCTGGCCCAAACTGTTTTTAAATGCTTTATTGGGATTTTGGCCGAAATCTTTTTGCAGCCGCAAATCTAAAGCCGGCCAATCTAAAGCGGGCTTAAAATTAATTTTTAATTCAACTGCTCCTTTAGCCAAGCATTGGCCGATGGTTTGGCTTAAATCCAGAATAATCGGGCCAGATAAACCGCTAGCGGTAAATAATGCTTCACCGAATTCCGAAGCCACTTTTTTATTGTTTTGATAAACGGCAATTGAAACATTTTTCAAACTTAAACCTTCAAGATCTTTAACCCATCTTTCCTTAAGCAAGACTGGCACTAGCGCCGGTGTGGGCTTAACTATTGTATGGCCCAAATTTTTCGCCCAGTTATAGCCGTCGCCGGTGCAGCCCGTGCCCGGGTAAGCCAATCCCCCGGTCGCTAAAATTATTTTTTGGGCTGTAATCTCATCATCAACTAATTTGATTTTTGTTATTAAATCTTTTTGTAAAACCAATTCTTTAATTTTAACTTGCTTAATAACTGTCACCCGGCCCTCGCTTAAAAATCGAGCTAAAGCATTCAAAACATCTGCCGATAAATCAGAAACCGGAAAAACCCGGCCACCTCGCTCCACTTTGGTCTTCACGCCGAGGTGTTTAAAAAAATCAACCACGTCTTTTGGCCCAAAAGCCGCCAACGCGGAAAAAAGAAATGGGCCGTTTACGCCGAGTTCTTTTATAAATCCGCGGTTGTCATCCCGGATATTAGTAATATTACACCGACCTTTGCCGGTAATTAACAGTTTTTTACCTAAGGTCTTATTTTTTTCCAACAATACCACTTTAGCTCCGTTTTTGGCGGCTGTACCTGCTGCCATCATCCCTGCCGGCCCGCCGCCGATCACGGCAACATCAAATTTTTGAGAAGTTTTATTCATAATTTGATTATACCATAGGAGCAATTATTATTTTAAAAAATCGCTATAAAGGCAATTTAATGGTATAATCAGCTTACTTAGTACTAATTTTACAACAACTTGCATGACTACCCCACTTAACCCTAATAAAACTTTTAACGAGCTTGGCATTGCTCCTAAGCTTTTAGAAATTTTAGCCCGGCATAAATTTTTTCATCCCACCCCAATTCAGGAGCAATCAATCCCGCCAGCCATTGCCGGCAAAGACTTAATGGGCATTGCCCAGACCGGCACTGGCAAAACCTTGGCCTTTGGCATTCCGATGATTCAAAGGATAGCCCAGAATCAGAGCGGAATGATGGGTTTAGTTATTTTGCCGACCCGCGAGCTGGCATTGCAGGTTGATCAAACTCTCAAAAAAATCGGCGAATCAATTGGCTTAAGAACCGCCATTTTAATCGGCGGCGAAAATCCGGCCAAGCAACACAAGGCCCTAAGGCTGAGACCACAGATCATTATTGCTACCCCGGGTCGGATTAATGATCATATTCAAAACTCCCATTTAAATTTATCCAAAGTCGGCATTTTGGTACTAGATGAAGCTGACCGAATGCTGGATATGGGCTTTGCCCCGCAGATCAAAAAAATTCTCCAATCCGTTCCCAAGCAACGCCAAACAATGCTGTTTTCGGCCACCATGCCCCAGGCAATCGTGGCTTTGGCTAGATCATATATGTCACTTCCTTTGCGCGTCGAAGTGGCCCCTTCAGGAACAACGGTAAAACAAGTCACGCAAGAATTATTTTTTGTCGACGCCAGAGACAAGATTTCACTTTTGGCAAATGTTTTAAAGCAATACCCAGGCAGTGTTTTAATATTTTCCCGGACTAAATACGGCGCCAAAAAAATCACCCACCGAATCAGAGCCATGGGTTATACGGCCAATGAAATTCACTCTAACCGAACACTTAACCAAAGGCTGGAAGCTTTAGAGGGTTTTAAAATCGGGCGCTACCGGATATTAGTGGCCACCGATATTGCGGCGCGAGGAATTGATGTTTCAAATATTCAGCTTGTTCTTAACTACGACTTGCCGGAAAACCCTGAGGATTATATCCATCGAATCGGCCGGACGGCCCGAGCGGGCAGAACCGGCCATGCGATTTCTTTTGCCACTCCGGATCAACGCGGCGATATTAAAGGCATTGAACGCTTAATTAGAACTAACCTGCCAGTTTCAGTGACACCGGCTCTACCAAGGATAGAACAACCAGTGCTACAATCCAATTCTAAACCAGCTTTTGGCCAAAAACCTCGCCAAAACCTAAACCGTTACAAGCTGGGCCGCTTTCAACCACAAAATACCCAAAACAGAAACAACTCCTATAGAAGAAGGAGGAATGGACAAAAATCAAATCGGTCACATGGCCAAAGACAATGGTCTAAATAGATAAATAAAAAGTTGGCGATAAAATATGGTAAAAAAATTTCAGTTCTGGAAAAATAAATTCTTTTTTGGCAGTACCTCTGCCATTATTACCAATTTAGCGCTGATTGCCGGTTTAGACAGCAGCCTTAACGCCAAGATAAATATCATCGCCAGTATTTTAATGATTGCTATTGCGGACAATATTTCCGATTCATTAGGCATTCATATTTATCAGGAAGCTGAAGGATTGAATAAAAAAGAAGTTTGGACATCTTCATTATCCAATTTTTTGGCAAGATTCTTTCTTTCCATTATATTTATCATTATAGTAATATTGCTGCCGCTAAATATAGCAGTGATTGGCTCAATAATATTTGGTTTATCAATTATTGCCATTATTAGCTATGAAATTTCCATTCATAAAGGAGAAAATCCTTATAAAGCAACGGCTAATCACCTGATAATAGCGGCAGTTGTTATATTTATCAGTAGCTATTTAGGCGACTGGATTAGCCAAAGATTCAATTATTAAATCATTTTTGACTGTTTATAAAACATAAGCTATAATCAAATTGCCTTGGACATTGCGGAGCGATGAAGTGACAGGTCTCAAAAGAGCACTTCAAAGCTAAGAAACAGTGTCAATTACAACCGGCTTTTGTCGGTTTTTATTTTTTAATAACTATGCAAGCTCAAACTTACCTATTCATCTTATTTAGTACTGTTGTCATCGGCTTCCTCGCCGTTGATCTTGGCTATTTCAACCGAAAAAGCCACAAAATCGAATTTAAGCCGGCTTTGTGGCAATCAATGTTTTGGATTGGGATTTCTATTGCTTTTGCTTTTTTGGTTTTTCTGTTTATGAGTCGGGAGCTGGCCGCGGAATTTCTGAGCGCTTATGTAACGGAAAAAATGCTTTCAGTAGACAATTTATTTGTGATAATGCTGATTTTCAGTTATTTCAAACTGGAAGAAAAATATCACCACCGGGCGCTGTTTTGGGGGATTTTGGGTGCGATTGTTTTCCGTGGTGTTTTTATCAGCGCCGGCGCTTATTTGGTTCACCAATTTTATTGGATACTATATATCTTCGGAATAATTTTGATTTATACCGGGGCCAAACTTCTAACCGGTAAAAAAGAAGAACATATTGATTTTGAAAAAAATAAAGTCATTAGACTTGCCAAAAAAATACTGCCGCTGACAACCACTTATCACAACGGAAAATTCTTTTTGAAAGAAAAAGGTAAATTATATTTTACCTCATTGTTTCTAACTGTACTACTGGTAGAAACTTCCGACATAATCTTTGCCGTTGACTCTATCCCGGCTGTATTTTCGATTTCCCAAAATTTATTTATTGTTTTTACTTCCAATATTTTTGCCGTGATGGGACTTCGGGCGCTATTTTTCTTAATTCAGAATGTATTGCATCTGTTCCATCATCTGCAAAAAGGTTTGGCAATTATTTTATTTTTTATCGGCCTAAAAATGCTTTCCGGAATTATTGGAATCCATATTTCCTCACTTATATCTTTTAGTGTTATTATGCTGATTTTAAGTTCATCAATAATACTTTCGGTATATTTTCCGAAAAAAATATAAATACTTACCGTGCCGAAGCTCAAAGTAGAATTAGACTATGCCATAAATCGCCCAAAAGGCGATTTTTTGCTATAATTGCTAGTAGGGTGACTATATAATAGCAAATTAATTAATAACTTAAACCTATGAAAATTTATGCTGTTGTAATTACTATCATCGCTGTCTTAGCACTAATTTTAGCCGGCTACTTATTTTGGCAGATGACGGCTATCCAGACTAACTTAAACCAAGCCCAAGAGCAACAAAGGCAAGCTAATGATGAACTAACCCAGGTTAAAACTGAGTTAAGCCAAACTAAGGATGAATTGAATAAGGTCCGGGAACTTATTGATACCGGTCTAACCACGGCCAAAGAGAACTCCGACATTTTAAAAAATTCCCTGGAAACTTTCTTAGTGGCTGGCGATTTGAAAATCTTTACCATCAGCGAAACCGAAGCCCAAGCAATAACCGATAAAATCCAAAGCCTTTCAGACAAAATGGACAAAGTCGGCTTGGAAAAAGCCTGGTCTGATTTTTTGAAAAGCCAAAAAATCACTGATTATTTTGCCTTTGCCCGAGCGGCAGCTTCAAATATCAACGGCAAATTACAAAACATCCATTAGAAAAATGAAAGGATTTAATCTCAAATATCTCGCTTTGATTATTATAATTCTCTTGCTAGTTTTAATTATATTTTTAGTGACAGCAACAAAAAATAGTAGCCCATCAACAGAAGGACAAAATAACTCAATTGCAACCAATAATAATAGTTTACCAGTACCAGCAGAAAATTTGTCGGCAAAAAACCAAAAGACTATTGCCGAACCAATCAGCAATGCTTTGGCGCGAGTAACCAAAAAACCTTTTGGTATTTATGTTTCACCTACTGACTCGCCGGTTAGCCCAGAGAAGTTTACCGGCTATCATGCCGGTGTTGATTTTGAAACTTTCAGCGATGAACAGAATTCGGAAGTGGCAATTTATGTCATTTGTTCTGGCCCTTTAGTTTTAAAAAAATCTGCCACTGGCTATGGTGGCGTGGCAGTCCAGCAATGTCAGATTAACGGCAAGGACGTAACCGTAATTTATGGCCACCTGCGTTTAAATAGCATTACTGCCATACAGGACCAGCTGTTGAATGTGGGTGAACAACTTGGCATCTTAGGTAAAGGTTATAGCCCAGAAACTAGTGATGAAAGAAAACATCTGCATTTAGGCATTCATCAAGGCAAAAATATCAATTTGCTGGGTTATGTCCAAAATCAAGAAGAACTAAGCCAATGGCTTGACGTAACTAATCTCTTAAAATAACAGGATTGATAAGCTACAAAAATCGCCGAAAAGGCGATTTTTTGCTTTGGTGAAATTAGATATTCAAATCTCATTGAAATCAACAGCCCGACCAATATTGGTAATAACAGAGGTATTGACATCTTTAATGTAAAGTGATAACCTGCACGCATCTTTTCGTACGAAAGGATCCCTACTAGTGGGAGGGTAGACCCTTAGGAAAGTAGACAAGGAGGTTACGCGTAATGAAGACGAAAATGTTGGTGGTGTTGGCGGTAGCGGTAGTGGTTATGGCTCATGTCGTCCCAGCGGGGGCGGATAACATTACCATGTGGGACGGCTACGGACCCCTGGGTCTGGGTCCAGGTGGCGAGTGGGCCGAGGTCGAACCGGACTGTTTCCCCGGCTGGGGTTGGGATTTGATAGGAGTCGCGGCGACTGCTCCTGCTGAGCCAGGTGACCCCTGGCAGATAACGTTTGCGGGCGGATATAACTTCGCCGCCGGCAACGGTGATATCGAATCCGGAGATATATTCCTTGCATTCAGCGAGGATGGCCCCCTGGACAACCCCGGTGATAGTGGGAGTTGGGGGTACGATATGGTCCTAGATATGGACTGGTCAGGGGATATGCCGTCAGGATCGCCTATTCCGTTCAATATCATCGACATCAGCAGCGATCTTGTTGATCTGTTGCTGGTCGGTGAATCGATCAACCATCCTTGGGCCGACCCCTATAGATGGTCGAGTGGCGGCACTGTTGTCGGATCCGGCAGCGCATCATTCCAGGTCTATGACAACGCTGCTGAATTGGAGGCTGCTTTTCCCGGCGACTTCGAAGGCGCCAATAGTCTGATTGGCGACGTAACGCTATACACCTTGTCCTTTGAATTCTCGCCCCAAGAGGACAGCGTTCTTTGGACGCACTTCACGATGGAGTGCGGAAACGATATTCTCCTCGGCCGGACCGAGTTTCCGGCCGTGCCAGAACCGAGCACGATTTCGTTGCTCTTCATGGGCTGCCTGGGATTGGTACTGAGGAAGCGCCCACGGGTGTGACCGAAAAAGAAACAAGGAGGGAAAACTAACAGAAAACAATGGGCCGGGGTCTTGGACTTCGGCTCTTTTTTTATTCTCCTTAATTAAAAGGATGATTTGACATGACTCAATTTATCAGTCAATAAAACAATATAAATCTAAACAAAAAAGTGCAGAGAAATATCTGCACCTTTTTGTTATTCAAAACTTTCTATTGAGCTGGGGGCGGAGTTTGGGCCGGAGCTTGAGTCGGCGAGTTTGGCCGGACTTGAATAGACTGGGCTGTGATACTGCCATCACTGTTGGCCGTGCCAGTAGCCATCACCGATTCGCCAAGTGTCAAATCAGCTGCGGTGCTAGTAGCCATTTTACCAATTATAGTTGAGCTGGAATAAAAGATAATTTTTGAACCGCCATCTGGCAATTTCACGGTAATACTTTTATCATCCTGACTGATAATTTCACCCGTTGCCAAACCATTATTACCTGAGCCGCCATTTAGCTGCATCCGCGCCTGCCGCTGTTCAGAAGTTAAATCTTGAAATCGCCCGCCCGAAGGACCAGCTGACTTACTTTTGCCATAAAGCAGGCCGCCATAAAATGATCCGCCCGCAACTACTAATAAAGCAACAGCGATACCAATAATTGTATTTGTGTTTTTCATAGTTTTTATCATGAATTAAAAATTAGGGAACTAGGAAGTTAGGAGGTTAGAAGATAAAACCTAATTCCTAATTTCCTAACCTCCTAACTTTCTATTCGTATCTTAAAGCTTCAATCGGATTAAGTTTAGCCGCCCGCCGGGCTGGATAATAACCAAAGACAATACCAATTGCCGCTGATACGCCAACCGCCAAAAAAACTGACCAGCTGGTAACGGTCGTGGTTGTCCCACCAAATTTAGTTATTAAAATAGCGGAAATCCAGCCAAGTAATATACCAACAATGCCGCCAATAAAAGTTAAGGCCACTGATTCAGCTAAAAATTGAATGCTAATATCACGATTTTTCGCACCCAATGATTTTCTTAAACCGATTTCCCGGGTTCTTTCCGTAACAGTGGTTAACATCATATTCATAATGCCAATACCACCGACTAACAAAGAAATTCCCGCAATCGCGCCCAAAAGTAAAGTTAGCGTGTCGCTGACCGACGACATCGCGTTTAAAACATCGGCCTGATTAACAATGCTGAAATCGGCGCTCGTGGAATCAGAAATACTATGTCTGATTAAAAGCAAGCTGGTTATCTGCTCCTGGGCCGCTGTCATTAAATCTTCTTGAGTTATCTGAACATTAATGTTACTGACGGATTTACTGCCGGTTAAATATTGCTGGGCCGTGGAAATCGGAATATAAATTAAATCATCAGCGCTGCCAAAGCCGGTGCCGCCCTTGCTTTTGGTAACACCAATAATAGTGAACTCTAAAGTGTCAATACGAATTTTTTGCCCAACCGGATTGGTGCCTTCGCCAAACAAATCATCGCGGGTAGTCGGGCCTAAAACAGCAACTTTTGATGTTGCCTTAATGTGCTCGCTGGTAATAAAATTCCCCGTTTCAACCTCAATGCTTTTAATTACTTGATAAGAAGTATCAATGCCATAAATACTGGTATTGGTATTTGTCCCCTTGGTCGTTTTAACCTGCTTGCGGCTGGAAACTGTCGGCGCAATGACATCAATATTGGCAATTTGCTCTTTAATCGCCTCGGCATCTTCTAAAGTCAACGTAGTCGCTGATCCCATTCCGCCCTGCACCATTGTCCCCACTCCCTGTTGTGATCCCGGTGAAATAACCAATAAATTAGTGCCTAAAGACTGAATATTTTTTTGAATACTGACCGCTGTGCCTTGGCCGATAGAAATCATGGCAATTACTGAACCAATGCCAATTACTATTCCTAGGATAGTTAAAAACGATCGGGATTTATTAGCCGATAAAGCAAAATAGGTTTCTTTAAATAAATCAGATAAAAGCATATTATTTATCCTTTAATAAACCAGCACTTGGCCGGTCGGCAAAAATCATTCCGTCTTTTATTTCAATCACCCGATCCGCGTGCTCAGCCACATATTTTTCATGGGTAATTAAAATAATCGTATGGCCCTTTTCGCGGTTTAATTTCTGAAAGGTCTCTAAAACGATATCACCGGTTTTTGAATCTAAATTGCCAGTCGGCTCATCGGCCAAAATTAAATCCGGATCATTAACCAATGCCCGGGCAATGGCCACGCGCTGCATTTGTCCGCCGGACAATTGATTTGAGAGGTGATGCCAACGATTTTTTTCCAGTCCAGCGGCAATCAAAGCCGCTTCAGCTTTTTTTTGCCGTTCAGCCTTGGGAATTTTTTTATCATAAATTAAGGGAACAATTACATTTCTTAAAACCGTGGTTCGGGAAAGCAGATTAAATGACTGAAAAACAAAACCAATCTTTTGAGAACGAATTTCCGCCAATTCGTCATCTGATAGTTTAAGCATGTCTTTACCGTTAAGAAAATAACTCCCGCTGGTCGGACGATCCAAGGCGCCTAAAATATGCATTAAAGTTGACTTACCCGAACCCGATGGCCCGACAATCGCCATAAATTCACCTTTTTTGATCTGAAAAGAAACCTCTTTTAGCACCTTAGTCTCAATATCGCCAGTCTGATAAATTTTTGTTATTTTTTCACACTTAATCATATTTAACTGGGAGGTTTGCCGCCACCGCCGCCATTTAGTTGCATCATACCTCTCATCGCATCATTATTTGACTTATTAGTATTAGCACTGCTACTGCTACTGCCACTTATTGTCTGGGTAATAACTTGATCACCTTCAACCAGACCATCAGTAATTTCAATCATCGTATCATTACTTATACCAGTAGTTACTGTTTTTTGCTGCTTTTGGCCATCAACTAAAACTTCGACATAGCTGCTCTCCCCTGCTGTTTTAACCGCACTGGCAGAAACAACTAAAACATCTTGTTTAGAATCGGTTATAATATTGGCACTTAGACTCATGCCTGATTTAATTCTTTCATCTTGGACATCAAAAGCAATTTTAATACCATAGCTGACAACACCGGAAGAAACGGCGCCTAAGGTATCAATTTCAATCACCTCACCGCTAATTGACAAGTCTTCAACGGCATCAAAAGTTAAGGTAGCTTTTTGTCCGACTTTAACTTTGGCAGCATCAATTTCATTAAGAGTAATTTCCGCTATTTTTTTGGTGGTAATCAAAGTTGCCACCGCTGTTCCAGAAGAAACCGCCGCGCCTTTTTCCAAACTAAGCTCCGCGATAACGCCATCAAATGGCGCCCGGATAGAATAATCAGCTAATTTTTGCCGGGCGTCCAAAAGAGAATTTTCTTTTTGTTGAATACTAATCTCCTGCGATTTAATATCTAAAGGATCAGTCCCAGCTAAAAGATCCTCCAAAGTCTGCTCTTGTTCTTGGATAGTGCGTTCGGCATTAATAATATCTTCCTTGGCGTTATCAATAGCAGTTTTGCTGCTAAAAAGATCGGAAAGAAGGCTGTTGGTTGTACCGGTATAAGTTTCAAGGTTACTTTGATGAGTTGCTGTTTTTGTCGGAATGGTTACACTTTCCTTAGATAAAGTATCTTCAAAAATATCAATCAAATTTTTAGTGTCTTTAATAGTTTCAGCGACGTCTTTAGTAGTCTCATAGGTCTGATTAATAAGTTCTTCAATAACTTCATTACTTGAATAACGACTGGCACTTTTATAATTTCCAAGGTTCTGTTCATAACTATCCCGGGCCACTATATAGCTGGCTTTGGCTTTATCGGCATACACGGTACCTTGACTATTGTCATCATACTGATTAGTCCGGGTTTTATAATAATCAATATTCCACTGGCTATCGGAAAAATCATTGCCATAAACAACATCTTCAAGACCCGCCATTAAATTTGGCAGGTCTAAAAAAGCATTGGCAATATTATTAAATCCATCTTCATAAGCTTTATTTAAATCATCTTCGGCATTAGGTTTAGCTTCCTTCGCTTGGTCCAAGGCATTTTGGGCTTTAGTAATTTCCAGTTCGTCAGCTGGCTGATTTAATTTTTCCAAGGAAAGTTTGGCACTTTCCAGGTTGGATTGAGCATCGCGAACGGATTTTAAAGCTTCAGTCGCATCTAACTGAGCAATCAGCTGACCGGTTTTAACTTCTTGGCCTTTCTCTACACTAATTGATATTACCTTACCCGAGGCCTCAGGATTTATGTCGACCTGATTAAGAGCGGAAACTTGGCCGGTGCCGGAAATCGAGACGATAATGTTCCCTTTTTCCACTGCAGCAGTAACGTAGCTTGTCTCTTGCTGACTGCTGCCCCGAAGTTTTGTAAACCCAAAATAGCCGCCGGCTGCTAGTGCTAGGATAACTATTGTCAGAATAATTTTGTGAGCAAAAATCTTTTTTAAAAAATTAGACATAAAATTTTTATATATATTAACCCCCACTAGGCTGTAGCCGCTAGCGGGGGTTAATCTACATGCTACAGCTAATTTTCATTAATAATTATTTTATATAAATCAATTGATTTTTATGAATTAAACTACGCTTTCTATCAAGTAATACGTAAATAAGGTATTTTTCTTTCATTGGCTAAATCACTGTAAATTAAGGTTAACTACTGTTATAATATATAAAAGGTAATTAATCAAATTTTTATGAGTTTTTTAAAGCGACTACTCGGCAGATCAGAAAACCAAACCAAGGTAGCTTCCAATATCTCACCAGCCACTATTGAAAAGTTGATTAACGTGGCAAGCCAGCAAGACAAAGAGGTGCTCCATAATTACCGCAGCTCGACTTATGGTTTAAACCACCAAGAGATACTCAAGCGACGATTGAAACATGGTTTTAATGAGGTTGAGACTGAACCGCCCACAAAATGGTGGCGGCGGCTTTTAGGCAATTTTTTTGATCCGCTTAGTCTGCTACTTCTGACTCTAGTTTTGGTCTCTTTCATCACCCGGGATTTTAAAGCCACTACCATGATTTTAATTATGGTAGTTTTAAGTGTAATTTTGCGTTTTTTCCAGGAGGCCAAAGCCGATAAAGCCGCCAGCAAATTAAAGGCGATGATAAAAACTACCACTAATGTCATCCGGGGAAATAAGAAAAAAGAAATTGACATTAAAAATTTAGTTCCCGGCGATATTATCTTTTTATCGGCCGGCAACATGATTCCTGCTGATGTCCGGCTGATTGAATCAAAGGATCTCTTTGTTAACCAGGCAGCGTTAACCGGCGAATCCGTGCCGGCAGAAAAACATGCCCAACCCCAAACTGGCTTACAAAATCCATTGGAATCAACTAATCTTTGCTTTTTGGGCAGTAACGTGGAAAGCGGCACCGCTAAGGCAATCGTCGTTTCCACCAGTCATAATACTTACCTGAGTTCGCTGGCCAAAGCCTTAGATTCTTTTGAAACAATTTCTAATTTTGACTTAGGAATAAAAAAATTCACTTGGTTAATTATCGGTTTTATTGCTGTGATGGCACCAGCGGTTTTCATTTTAAACGGCATCACCAAAGGCGACTGGTTTGAAGCATTTCTATTTGCTTTGGCCGTCACGGTCGGCTTGGCGCCAGAAATGCTGCCGATGATTGTAACGGTTAATTTATCTAAAGGCGCTTTGGACATGTCTAAGAAAAAAGTTATAGTCCGTCACCTACCGGCCATTCAAAATTTTGGGGCCATGGATATTTTATGTACCGATAAAACCGGAACGCTGACTGAAGGCCGGGTAATTTTAGAAAAATATCTTAATATTTACGGCAAAGAAGAGAAAACTATTTTAGATTATGCCTACCTCAATAGTTTTTACCAAACCGGCTTAACTAATTTGATTGATGCCGCAATCCTACGCCATCAAGAAGTTGAAAAAAAATTAAATGTTAAAAAGACTTACCAAAAAGTTGATGAAATTCCTTTTGATTTTGTCCGCCGCCGGCTTTCAGTCGTGGTTAAAGACCCAAAAGGCCAAAATATTTTGATTTGTAAAGGGGCGGTGGAAGAAATGCTTGCCCTCTGCAACAAGGTCCAAGTCGAGGGGAAGGTCATACCAATTGAAAAAATAGAAGAAAAATACAAAACTCAAATTGAAAATAAATTGAATCGCGATGGTTTTCGGGTTGTCACCGTCGCCTACAAACCGGTAGCTGACGGCAATCGCCGCTATGCGGTGAAAGACGAAAAAGATTTAATCTTACTTGGCTTTTTGGCATTTTTGGATCCACCCAAAGAAACCGCCGGTCTGGCCGTGAAAGAATTAGAAAAATATGGCGTTCATATTAAAGTTTTGACTGGTGACAACGAAACTGTTACCCGCCAAATTTGTCAGCAGGTAGGAATTGAAGCTGCTACTATTGCTTTAGGCAGTGAAATTGAAAAATTGGAAGGCAAAAAATTAGAAGAATTAGTGGAAAAAACTGCCGCTTTTGCCAAACTAGCACCATTTCATAAAGAAAAAATTATCCGGGCCTTACGCGCCAATAAACACACCGTTGGCTTTTTGGGAGACGGGATTAATGATGCACCAGCCTTACGGGCAGCGGATGTCGGCATTTCGGTTGACACGGCCGCTGACATTGCCAAAGAATCTTCTGATATAATTTTGCTGGAAAAAAATTTACTGGTTTTAAAAGATGGCGTTAGTGAGGGCCGAAAAATTTTTGGTAATATCATCAAATACCTCCAAATGGCTGCTTCGTCAAATTTCGGCAATATGTTCAGCGTGGTTGGGGCCAGCATCTTTTTACCATTTTTGCCGATGCTGCCAATTCAGGTTTTAACCAACAACTTACTTTATGATGTCTCCCAAACCGCGATTCCAACTGACAAAATTGATGAGGAATATTTGCAAAAACCCCGCCAATGGCGAATTGATTACCTGCGGAGATTTATCTTGTATCTGGGACCAATTAGTTCACTTTTTGATTATCTTACCTATTTTATTATGCTTTTTGTTTTTAACGCCTGGATCAGCCCGGCTTTGTTTCACACCGGCTGGTTTGTTGAATCCCTAATCAGCCAGACGTTAATTATTTATGTCATTAGAACTAATAAAATTCCTTTCTTACAAAGCCGGCCAAGTAAAGCATTGACTTTGACAACTTTAATTATTGCTGGTATTGGCCTAATTTTACCATTTTCATTTCTCGCCAAATTTTTAGGGTTTGTCCCTTTGCCACCACTTTATTTTCTGATTTTAACAGTGATGATGGCAGCTTATTTCTTAGTAACTCAGTTAGTTAAAACCTGGTTTAATAAAAGATACGGCTGGGGCTAATTAACAGTGATGTTGAGATCAAAAAATAAAAAAAATAGAGAAAAACTTTTTGCCAAAACCCGAAGGCTTTCCCGCCGGGAAGGCGCCGTTGCTTCGGTGATGTTTGGCATTAACGACAACAACATCACCCCTTACGCCGTGGAATTGGGCGCATCGACTTTTTCCGTTGGCCTGCTAAACAGCTTGGTAAATTTATTTGGCCCCCTCAGCCAAATTTTTGGTAGTAAACTGCTCGAAAAGTACCACCGGAAAAAAATTGTTTTTTGGACCGTAATGCTCCAGGCTAGCGCCTGCCTGCTGTTGGCCTGGCTGGGCTTAAGCTTTTTAGACAGCCAAAAAACTTTAAACTTAGTTCCGGCTTTGATTTTGTCCTCTTTGCTTTATATATTTTTTGGCTCACTAGCCAGTCCGGCCTGGTTTTCCCTGATTGGCGATGCGGTACCGGAAAACACGCGGGGTAAATATTTCTCCCACCGCAACCGGCTGGCCCTTCTGTTTTGGCTCAGCGCCACTTTAGTGTCAGCTTTCATCCTCCAATATTTTCAAAGCCAGGAAATTATCTTGGGGTTTGTAATCATTTTTGTTATTGCCGCTTTAGCGCGTTATGTTTCGGCTTTCTATCTTAATCGCCACTACGTGGAAGAATTGAAGCTTTCGCCGGATTACTATTTTCCCTTTTGGCGCTTTATTTCTGGCATTAAAAACTACAATTTCAATAAATTCGCTCTTTTCACTTCAGCCATGGTTTTTGCCACTAATATTGCCGGCCCGTTTTTTGCCGTCTACTTATGGCAAGATCTAAAATTTCCGCCGGTTTTGTTCATGATTACCATTACTTCTTGGCGCTTCTTTTCTTTTCTTTTTTATCCGCTTTGGGGACATTTCGCCGATAAATACGGCAACCGGGAACTGCTGCGACTGGGCACCCTTTTAATTATTCCTATGCCTTTCCTTTGGCTATTTTCCACCAACCCCTTCTACTTAATTTTTGTGCCCCAGCTGGTTTCCGGGGCCGGCTGGGCCGCATTTGAACTGGCTGCTTCCAATTTTATTTATGATTCAATTAAACCCCAAAGGCGCGCCCTAATTGTTGCCTATTATAATTTCCTCAACGGTTTAGGTTTATTTCTTGGCGCCATTTTGGGCGGACTTTTAGCCCAATATATTAATTTCAGTTTTATCAACAGCTTTTTATTTATCTTTATAATCTCAGGCACAGCCCGCCTAATAATGGGCTTAATATTTCTACCGCCCATCAAAGAGGTCCGGACGATTCAGCATTCTTTAGAAAAAAATCCCTTAAATTACCTCAAAGAAATTAAAAACTGGGAAGGAACATTCTTCAGCGATATTTTACCGTTGAAAAGTAGCCTGATAGTCAGGTTGAAAAACAAGATCAAGAGAAAAAAACCTGATTGACAAACCGAGTAAAATTGGCTAGAGTAGGGCTAGTGTGAGAGGAGGCTTGGCCTTCTCTTTTTGACAACCAACAAGACCCTTCAAAAGCAAGAAAGGAAGGAGGAAAGCTTAGACTGGGTCTAGTAGTAAACGTTGATGCTGCTGCATATCTTGCAAGATGCAGGAGTAGAAACGTCAAGCAGAAACGTCAATGTGGTTTTGACAATGTGGTTAACAGACAAGGAGAGACTGCGTATGATAGAAACACTTTGTGAGAAACAAACAATTGGGCTGATCGTCGCCAACCGAGGGTTTTTCCCAGACTGGCTGGTCCGCGAGGGCCGGATATTCATGAAAGCGCTGTTGAAACGTCTGGGTTACAACGTCATCGTGCTGAGCGACCAAGCCACCAAGTTCGGCGGGGTTGAGACCTGGGAAGACGCCAAGAAGTGCGCCGCCCTGTTCAAAGCCCATCCCGAGATCAGCGGCGTGATCGTCACGCTGCCCAATTTCGGCGACGAACGCGGTATTGCCGATGCCCTCAGGCTCGCCGGCATCAACGTGCCGATACTGATGCACGCCTGGTCCGATGTACCCGGTCAGATGGGAATCAAGTTCCGCCGCGATAGTTTCTGCGGTAAGATGAGCGCCTGCAATGCGCTGGTCCAATACGGGATTCCCTTCACCCTGACCAGGCAGCACACGATGGACCCAACCACCGCCGAGTTCGAACAGGAAATCGCCTACTTCGCGGCTGTCTGCCGGGTAGTCAACGGTTTGCGTGGCTGCCGCGTTGGTGCCCTAGGTGCCCGACCGGCTGCCTTCACGACGGTTCGCTACAGCGAGAAACTGCTGCAAGAAGCCGGCATCTCGGTTGAAACCCTGGATCTGTCCGAGGTCTTCGGCCGCATCGACAAACTCACCGACACCGACGGTGCAGTCAGGAAACAACTCGCTGCGATTGGGCGGTATATTCCCTGCACTGGCGTACCGGCCGCCGCTCTGATGAAAATGGCCAAGCTGGCCGTAGTCATCGACAGGTGGATAGCCGAAGCGGAACTGAATATCACGGCGGTCCAATGCTGGACGTCAATGGAAACCTACTTCGGCGTGGTCCCGTGCACGGTGATGAGCATGCTCAGCCAAGCGTTGAAATCGTCGGCCTGCGAGGTCGATGTCATGGGCGCCGTGGCAATGCATTCGCTGGCTCTGGCCAGCCAAACGCCCAGCGCGCTCGTGGACTGGAACGACAATTTCGGATCCGATCCGGACAAGTGTGTCGTTTTCCACTGCTCCAACCTGCCCCGCCACTGCTTCTCAGCTTGTCGGATGAGTTTCCAGGAAATCATCGCCGGCACTGTCGGCGAGGATAATGCCCAAGGTACGGTCGTTGGACGGATGAAGCCCGGTGCGGTCACGGTTGCACGACTCAGTACATTCGACAATGAGGGTGTTATCGGCGGCTACGTCGGAGAAGGCCGTATTACCGATGACAATCCCGACACGTTCGGCGGCGCCGGCGTTCTCCAGATAGCCGATCTTCAAGAGTTGCTGGCGTACATCTGCCGGAACGGATTTGAGCACCACGTGGCGCTCAGCTACAGCGACTCGGCTCGCGCCGTTCGCGAAGCGTGGACAAAGTACATGAAGTGGCCCACGCGTTGGCACAACGGACCCAAGAACTGAGCCCTTTGGCTCACAACACGGAAACGGAGGAAAACGTATGAAAGTCAACAAAGCGACGTTTGACGACCTTGAGGCTCTCGAGCTGCTGGCCGCCAAAGCGAGGATGATTGTCGTCACCCAGATGGGACCGCGGATTGGTTCCCTGATGCGGCTGGGTGGGCAGGAAATCATGTTCCAAGATCTGGGTATGAAGCTCTTCCGTCTTGGACAGTGGGGTGTCGGGTACGGTACCCGACTCTGGCCTTTCCGCGACATTTGGGCGGATGAGGCCCAGGAAGTCTACAGGCCGGACAACGACGTCTGCGCCGTTGAGGAAAAAGGCGACTGGATCCGGATTACGGGCGCTGTTGATCCGGTTTCCCAGATCGAACGCGGGTTCGCCATCCGGGAAAACGCCGCCGGCTGCTTCAATGTTGTCAGCTTCATCACCAACCGCAGCAAGGAAAGATTCCCCTGGTCGGGTGGTTGCTGGGACATCACGGCAGTAAGGCCGCACGATTGCAGTATCGGCGTGCTCCTCGGCGACCCGAAGTCGAACTGGGACAGCGAGATGTACCGGATCGTCCGGCGCTGGTCCAGCCACCAGACCGAACCCGAGTGGCGGCGGCAGCAACTGAAGTTCTACGACGACCTGGTAGTCGTTGAGCCCCATGGCTTCGAGGGCAAGATCATGGTCCAGTCGCCGCAAGGCGTGATTGTAGTCCGGACGGCGGACACCTCCTTCTTCAAGGTGACCGACGGCTGGAAACCGGAATCCGCCGGCCTTTATCCGGGCGGCGTTTACAACACGGCAGTCTACACCAGCCCCTTCCGTAATGAACCGGACAAAGGGTTTGCCGAGGCCGAAACAATGGGGGCAAAGCACCTCATGCTGGAAGCCGGCCAGACGCTGGAACACCTGGTCCGCTACGGGTTGACCGACAAGCCCTTCCCCTGGGAAGACGCTGAAGGGCTCCGCCTGTTCGCGAACCAGCTCAAGGAGGACTGAGTACCACTGAGTGCTCGGTGAAGTTCGTTAGTGAATAACCCGGGAGTCAGCTGCCAAAAACAGCCGACTTCCGGTCTTTTTTTGCCCGATGCTAATAAATGCGGCTTGATGCGAATATTGCTAATATTAACTTCATTAACTTTATCACTTTATTAACTTTACTTATTCGTATCATTCACATACATTCGCTCGCCTCGCTTCGACTGTTTTACTAAGGATGCGAGTCGAAGCGGGTAGATTAGTATTATATTTATGCTATAATACCCCTATACTCATCCGCTAAATCATATGAGAATTATCAATAATCTTAAAAAAAATTGGCCAAATTATCTTTTACTCGTTATTTCGGTTATTATCACTTTGATTTTGGCTGAACTATCTCTACGTTGGTTGCTGAAAAATCCACACCGCTCACCAAATAAAACTCTCCACGTCACAAACTATGAATTCCAATATACTACCACCCTCAACAGCTTTGGCTTCCGCGACAGTGAATTCAGCAAAGAAAAGGCGGAAAATACCTTTCGGATTTTTTTGATCGGTGATTCTTTTGTTTATAGCCCAGGCGTCCCTGACGAAAAAAAACTGGACCGGCTACTGGAAGATAAATTAAATCAGACCGGCGGTAGAAAATTTGAAGTTTATAATCTCGGCCTGCCTGGCGGGACTTATAACTATGTGCAAACTGCCAAAGAATTTGTTAGCTACCAGCCTGACTTAATAATTCTTTCAATTTATGTTGATAATGACATCAATCGCTTCAATATTGATAAGGTAATATTGTTAGAACTTCATGAAGTCTGGTTTTTGGCGAAAGGCAATATTTCTGACTATTTTACAAAAATTAAAGGAAAATTAAATTCAACAACTCCCCAACCGACAAATAATGAATCTACGGCTTCTTCTTCTGCTTCTATCTTAAATAACAATCAACAAACTTCTCCTGACTTCTACCGCCAGCTGGCCCAAGAAAAAGTAATTAATACTTTCCTCTTTGAACGGGCTAAAGCCGGCGACAACCAGCAGTTCTACGATAAACTGGCGAATAAATTTAAATACTTCCCCGCCACAAAGAGTAATATTTTGAAAGTCAAAAAAACTTATGATGATCTGCCTTTTGTCTTGCTAATTAACCCCTCGAAATACCAGATTTCCACCAGCTCTTTTGCTGAGCTGAGAAAAATGGGATTTATTTTTAACGAAGACAAAATCATTGACCGCCATGTTCAAGATGAAATCATTAATTGGGCCGAGAAAAAAAATATAACCTATGTTGATCCATTGCCGGCAATGCTAGAAAATACCAATCAGCCATATTTTTATCTGATTGACGACCATTATAATGAAAATGGTGACAAATTGGTCGCAGAAAAATTGTACGATACCTTGATTAATGAAGGATTAATTAATAATTAAAGGCGCATGAAAATCGCCGTTATTACCGACACTTATTACCCCATTAATGGTGTCAGCCGGACCTACCAAGAGCTGACTAAGTATTGCCAAGCTAAAAGTATCCGGCTGGATATTTTTACTTTGGGTAAAACCAAACGAACAGAAAAAAGAGGTTCAGTTAATATTTTCCAATTTATTGCTTCTTGGCCGGTAAATTATTACTACGACTTGCCGCCTTTTGATATCCGGATTATCTCACCAGGCTTCAAAGAAAAATTTGGCCAGACTAAATATGATATCATTCATTTGGCTACTCCTGGCTCTTTGGGAATTGCCGCTCGGATTATGCTGGCTAATGACCCGACACCAAAAGTTGGCTGTTTCCATACCTTGGTTGCTGAGTATGCTTCAGACTGGGCGCAAAAAAGTTTTCTTGGTTTACCTGAGTCGGTCAGAAAATCAATGGCGGGATTTTCCCAAAATATTATTTGGAATCTGCTTAAATGGTTTTATGCTAAAACGGATTTAATTTTAGCCCCGAGCCAAGAAATTAAAAAAAAATTAAAAATTTTGGGCCGGCCAATCTCCTTATTTCCCCGCGGAGTTAACACCAAAACTTTTAACCCAAGCTATCGAAACAAAAAATCAAAGTTACCAGTTGCTTTATATGTCGGACGTCTTTCAACCGAAAAAAATTTGGATTTACTGGTTAAATTATTTAAAAATCGAACCGATGTTAAGCTTCAACTTGCTGGCGCTGGCCCATACCTTGAAGGCTTAAAAGCCCAGCTGCCCCAGGCTGAATTTTTTGGCTACCTGGGGGGTAAAAAATTAAGCCAAGTCTATGCTAATGCGGACTTTTTTGTTTTTCCTTCAACTACTGATACTTTTGGCAATGTCATCCTCGAAGCCCAGGCCTCCGGCTTGCCAGTGATTGTCACCAATATCGGCGGACCGCAGGAACTAGTGACAAATAGAATTAACGGCTTAGTGGCTAAACCAACCCTTAAAAGTTTCAATCAAGCCATTAATTTCTTGCTCCAAGACCCAACTCGGCGGCAAATAATGGGACAAAATGCTAGAAATATTGCAAAAAAAAGAAGCTGGCCTAATGTTTTTGACCAACTTTTTTGTATCTACCAAAAACTCTGTAACAAATCAACAATCTTCTCGTCTAAATAAGTGCAGGGGGTAAAAGACCGACTTGCAACTGACCTAATAACCACTACAAAAGTGTTTTAGAGGTCTAGTCTAGTCAGGTTCCATCTCCTGGAAAACAGAATTAATATTAACGTTGCCCTTACAAAAGGTCGTACTGGCAACGAAAAGGCGGGGTTTACCCCCTGCCTTTTATTTATAAATAATAATAAAAGTCACAGACGCTCTATTCTGTGACTAATCTAAGACTTAATCTCCCTCCTACCCCCGCCTCTAATCTAAAGATCCTGATCCTGGGGAGAACGAGCAAATATGGCGGCCGTTTTGGCAGTGATAGCTCCCTGCTTGACCAACAATCGCAAGTAGTCATCAAAAAGGATCATCCCGGCTGCTTTACCCTGAGTCTGAATCACCGAAGCGATGCGGAAAGCCTCATCGCGACGGATGTGATTTCGGATCGGATAAGTTGCCGTCATCAGTTCAAAGGCCGCAATCCTTCCCTGGCCATCAGCCCGCGGCACTAGGCCTTGGCAGATGACCGCTCGAAGGGTCATGGCCAATTGTGTTCTGACTTGCTGCTGCTGATTTGCCGGAAAGACGTTGATAATTCGGTCGATGGTATCGGCGGCAGAATTGGTGTGAAGGGTAGCCAATACCAAATGGCCGGTTTCCGCCGCTTCAAGAGCGGCAGCAATTGTTTCAAGATCGCGCATCTCACCGACCAAAATGACGTCGGGGTCTTCCCGCAAAGAGTCACGGATTGCATCCTTGAAAGAAGGGGTATCGTTCGGCATCTCGCGCTGAGTGACTATCGACTTCTTGCTATGATGGATAATCTCAACAGGAGCCTCAATAGTTATAATGTGGGCCGGCTCATTAACGTTGATGAAATCGACCATTGCCGCCAATGACGTGGTCTTTCCCGAACCAGTTGAACCGGTAACCAACACGATACCGCCTCCCTTGCGGTACTGTAAGACATCCGTCATAAAAGCAGCGGGCAAACCAAGCTCAGCAAAGCTCCAGATCTTATTGGGTAGATACCGAAAGGCCATGGCTATGCCCTGAGCTTGGTTTTCATCTGAGGGTTGACGGTGTTTGCACACATTGATGCGCCACCGCCGACCTTCCAGAAAACGGGCAGCGTCAGCTACTCCCTCGGGACCGTGGACGGCATTAATCTGTTCAGGCATCAAAACTAACGCCGCCATTGCCTCAATTTCTTGGAGTTGCATTGGCCTTTGAGCCAAATCTTCCAAATCGCCATTCAGCCTCATCCGCGGTGGCACTCCGGGTACTAAATGGAGATCAGACGCACCGCGCTCAGCCACAGCCTTAGTCAAGGCCAGTAAATCATACTGTGAATTGCTCATCTCTCTTCTCCTTCTACCTAGTGCGTTGAACCCAATCATTGTTTAGTGTACAGTAATTTCACCTTATTTCAATTTTAGAAACATGTCAATGGAATATTACTATAAGCTGTATCACAAAAAAGGACCGGGGGTTATCCCCCTGCCCTTTATTTTTATAAGCTAGTTTTAAATTATTTCAAACCGCCTTCAATCTTTTTTACCACTTCATCAATCCCCCAATCCGCTTTGACTAAATATTCCTTGCCCCCGGCATCAAGAATTCGACTGATGGTAGCTTGGTCGCCCAAATTAGTGGAGACAATAACCGGAATATCAACGGTTTTAGCATCAGCCTTCAACTGTTTCAAAATCTCAATACCATCACTGTCTGGCAGCATAATATCCAAAACAATCAAATTAGGCAGCTCTGTTTTTGCTTTATTCAATCCTTCCTTACCGTCATTAGCTAAAATCACCTCGTGGCCTTTAGCTTCCAAAGCTCGACTAAGCATTTTTGATAAAAATTTATCATCTTCGATCACAAGAATTTTTTTAGGCATATGGTTAGTTGGCGCTATGTTGATTTGTATATTAAATTAGGTAACTTCCCTACTCCCTACAACCTACTTACTACTCACTAACTTCGCAAAATGCCGCTTGCCCTTCTGAATCACCACACCATCTTTGTCTATTTTGCCAATTATAAAATTTTCATCTTTGATTTCCTTACCATCAACTTTCACTCCGCCCTGCTTGATTAACCGACGGGCTTCGGATTTTGACGCGGCTAATTTGGTCGCCACTAAAACTTCAACAATATTTTTTTGTTTGATTTTAAAAACCGGGATTTCATCAGGATTAAGCTTTTCTTCAAACACCTGCTTAAAATTTTCTTCCGCGGCAATGGCAGCAGGTTTACCATGATATATCTCGACCAATTTGTAGGCTAAAAGCATCTTCAAAATCTTGGGATTTTTGCCATTGGCTAAATCTTTTTTAATCTGCAATACTTCGTCCCAAGGCACATTAGTGGCAATTTCAAAAGCCGGGACAATCATCCCATCAGTCCAGCTCATAATATTACCATACATTTCAGCCGGGGCGGCATCTAAATAAACAGCATTTCCTTCAGTCTTACCCATTTTTTTGCCGCCGGGGTCTTCTAATAATTTTAAAGTTAAAACAAATTTTTCCTTATTTTTTAATTTTCTCATCAATGTCCGACCCGCTAACATATTAAAAGTCTGGTCACTGCCGCCAATTTGCATATCAACATCCATGGTCACGGCATCATAGGCCTGAAAAATTGGGTATAAAAATTCATTGATATGAATATCGCGGCCGGCCCTAATCCTTTCCTGAAACATATCGCGCTCCAAAAGCCGTGCCACGGTAAAATTAGCAGCCAACTCCATCATACTTACTGGTTTAAGTTTATTAGTCCATTTCTGATTGTGTAAAAATCTCACGTTTGACTTGGTTAAATCTAAAATCTTGCCAATCTGTTTTTTATAACTATTAGCATTTTGCATAACCTGCTTATGCGTCAGCTGTTTACGGGCATTACTTTTACCACTTGGATCACCAATCTGAGCGGTAAAATCTCCAATCAAAACAATAATTTCATGTCCCAAATTCTGCAGCTGCCGCAGTTTTAATAAAACCACACCATGACCAATTTGTAACTTGCCAGTCGGGTCAATGCCATTATAGATTCTTAGCTTTTTTCCGGACAACAAAGCTTTCTCCAAAGCTTCCTTGTTTGGATAAATGTTTTCCACCCCCCGCTCGAGGACTTCTTTGATTTGTTGGATTTTTGACTTATCCATAGTCTTATTAGAATCTTTAATTTTGAAATTAGAATTTTGATTCAATATTATAATATTTGAATATTCAAAATCAAAAATTCAAAATTATTTTAATGTCTTTAACTGCTGATTAATCTTTTCCAAATTTTCTTTATTGATTATCAGCTTTTCTCGTTCCACTTCAATAATTTCTTTTGGCGCCCGCTCTAAAAACTGTTTGTTTTCCAATTTTTTCTCCAGATGAATAATAAAATCTTCCACCCGCTTGGCTTCCAAACTCAGCCTTTTAACTTCCTGCCCTACATCAATCATACCAGAAACCGGCAAATAAATCTCGGCGCCAGAAATTACCGCCGAAAGGGATTTATCCGGCTTTTTGCCTTTTACGGCGACAACGACATCTTCCAGTCTGGCCAAATGTTTAATTGCGTCCACTTCAGTTTTAATTAAGCCGGCATTTTTGGCTGAAACAATAAATACCTTCAAGCGCTTGGCCGGAGGCAGCTTGCTTTCCGCCCGCAAATTACGAATGGCGGTAATGATATTTTGGATTAATTCAAAATCTTTAATTGCCTTTTTGTCAACTTTGCCTTTGGCCTTTGGCCACGCTTGAACCATCAGCATTGCCGACGGATTAAGCTTGGCCCAAATTACTTCTGTGACAAAGGGCGTAAAAGGATGCCAAAGCTTGAGCAGACTTTGTAGAACATATAATAGAATATTTTCTGAATTGCCCTGAGCTCTGCCTCTCGACTTTGCTCGAGGCACCCTGAGCATAGTCGAAGGGGTGGGCCCTGAGCCCTGAGCTTCTGATTTAGAAACTTCAACATACCAATCAGCCAATTTTGACCAGGTGAATTCATAAATTTTTTCACCAACAACCGAAAAATTATATTTTTCTAAATTAACAGAAGTAAAATCAATCAAAGTGTTTAGTTCAGCTAAAATCCAGCGGTCAGCCAAAGTTTTTGGCAAGGGCTGTTTTTCCACCAGTTTAGCCGGGCCAGCTTTCATTAAGATATAGCGGGAGATGTTCCAAAGTTTGTTGACAAAATTACGATAGCCCGCGATCCGGGCTTCAGATATATTTAAATCATTACCCGGCGTATTACCAATAACTAAACTGAGGCGGGTGGCATCCGCGCCATACTTGGCAATCATATCCAGCGGGTCAATGGCGTTATCCAAAGACTTACTCATCTTTCTCCCCTTTTCATCCCGCACCATGCCATGGAGATAAACTTGACGGAAAGGCACTTCACTCATGAAATAAGTTGACATGATAATCATCCGCGCCACCCAAAAAAACAAAATATCGTAGCCGGTTTCCATCAAACTGGTGGGGTGAAAAGTTTTAAGATCCTTGGTCATTTTAGGCCAACCTAACGTGGAAAACGTCCAAAGCCCGGAAGAAAACCAGGTGTCTAAAGTGTCTGGGTCTTGCTGCCAACCCTCCCCTTTTGGCGGTGTTAAGCCTACATAAATTTCCTCCGTCTTTGAATTCTGAACTGGCGTAAATTTGTAAGAATAAACAAAAACTTGGGTGTCTTTTGTCACTTCGCGGTTTGGATAATGAAACTTTAAAGCCTTGATTAAATCTTCAACTTTTTTATAGGTCGCACCATGAGCCGGGTCATCAAGCGGGATTTGGCCAACTGTGGTCTCAACAATCTTATTAATCTCGCCTTGACCAAAAATTTCAGTGGTTTGACTGTTTTCAAAGGCTAAAACATCACCAACTTTAAACTTATGATCTTTCAAGCGATAAGTTTTGGTCTTTCCAGCCAAAACCTGCGGCACCACACTTTCATGGAACCCTATAGTTTTTAGCTTTGAACTTTGAACTTTGAACTTTGAACTTTCGGTTCCTAGTTCTTTGTTCTCGGTTCTAGGCTTTCTATACCACACCGGAATCCGGTGGCCAAACCAAAGCTGGCGCGAAATGCACCAGTCGCGCAGATTTTCCAGCCAGTGATAATAAGTTTTAACAAACCTTTCCGGGATAATTTCAATTTCACCATCTTTAACTACTTCTAAGGCTTTCTCTTTAATTGTCTTGCCACCAAGCTTTTTGCTTGGTTTATTTACGTTGATAAACCACTGCTTGGAAATCAACGGCTCAATGACATGTTCGCAGCGGTAACAAATTGATAAATTATTATCAACTTCTTCAATTTTGGAAATTAACCCGGCTTTTTCTAAATCATTAACAAAAAGTTTGCGGCATTCTGCCACCGGTAAACCGGCGTAAGGTCCGGCATTATTAGTCATTTTGCCGTCCGGACCGATAACTTGAATGACGGGCAAATTATTTTTACTGGCCATGTCAAAATCAATCAAACTATGAGCCGGGGTAACACCGACAACACCGGTACCAAAATTTGGGTCAACCGATTCATCGGCAATGACTTTGATGTGAATTTTAACTTTACCTAAATTAACCTCCAATTCTTGACCAATATAACTTTGATATCTTTTGTCACCCGGATTTACTGCCGCACCAGTATCACCAAGTTTGGTTTCCGGCCGAGTCGTTGCAATAACAAATGGCCCGTATTTGATGTAATAAAATTTTCCTTTTTGTTCCAAATATTCAACTTCATCATCAGCCAAAGTTGAGGCGCAATTCGGACACCAGTTGACAATTCTCGTGCCGCGATAAATCAAACCATCATTATACATCTGGACAAAGGCGGTATTGACCGCCAAAGTTAAGCCATCATCCAAAGTATAGCGTTCGCGCGACCAGTCGCAGCTTGAACCCATTTTTTTCAGCTGACCCCTGATAACATGCTGCGAATTTTTGACGTAATCTTTAACTCGTTTTAAAAATTCTTCCCGGCCCAAATCGTGGCGTGACCGGCCTTCTTTGTCTTTTAAAATTTTTTCCACTTTTGTCTGAGTGGCAATAGCCGCATGATCGGTGCCGGGCAGCCAAAGGGCTTTTTTGCCCAGCAGGCGCTGAAATCGAATCACTAAATCTTGGATCGTAATAAATTCGGCGTGACCAATATGTAAAATTCCCGTCGCATTGGGCGGGGGCATCGAAATCGTAAAAGGTTTTTCCCGTTTGCCCGGTAAATTATCGGGGTTAAAAAAACCAGACTCTTCCCATTTTTTATAGACAGAGTCTTCTACCCCCTTGGGTTCATAAGCCTTTGATATTTCCTTGTTATCCATATACCCAGTATAGCTAAATTACTGGTTTTTTTCAAGTTTTAGCCCTATTTTCAATTAAGCCCAAGGATAAACTCTTGACATATTTTTATTGAACGATTAAGATGACAAATCCCCTAAAAAGGGGTATAATAAATAACTTTGTTAGACTTAATAATTATTAATTTTGAAATTTGAATTTTGATTCAATATTCTAATATTTGAATACTCAAAATTGATTCAAAATTAGAAATTAAAAATTGACAAGAGATGGCTCTGAATGAAGTTGAACAAATTAAGGAGGTAATTAAGAAAAGTCATCACGTCCTGATTACCTTTGCTAGAGATTTTTCAATAGACGCCGTGGCATCTGCTTTGGCGCTCTATTTAGTTTTGAAAAAGCAAGACAAATTGGTTGATATCGTCTGTGCTGATTTTGAGTTACCCCCAACCTTAAAATTTCTGCCACAAGCAAAAGTAATTTCACCACAAATCGCCAGTCTCCAAAAATTTGTTATTAGTGTTGATACAACCGACGATAAAATTGACGAGTTTAGTTATAATCTTGAAGGTGACCAACTGAAAATTTATATCACCCCCAAAGCCGGCTCTTTCAGCGCCGAAAATGTTCAAGCGGAAAGTTCAAATTATAAATATGATTTGATTATCACTTTGGATGCTCCCGACCTGGAATCACTAGGCAAGACTTACCAAAACTTCACTGAATTTTTCTACAACACAACCATTATCAACATCGACCATAACCCCGCTAACGAACATTTCGGCCAAATCAACCTCACCAACATGAACTCAGTTGCCACGGCCGAAATTTTGTTTAGACTGATTAATTCACTTGATAAAAATCTCTTGGATAAAGATATCGCCACCTGCCTTTTGACTGGCCTGATTGCCAAAACCAGAAGTTTCAAAACATCAAACGTCACCCCCAAGACTTTGGAAATCGCCAGTCTGCTTTTGGCCGCCGAAGCCGATCGCGATACCATTATTAAAAATCTGTACCGCTCCCGAAGCCTAGCCACCCTTAACTTATGGGGCCGGGTTCTAGCCCGACTGAAAAGTGAAAATGGCAATAAACTAGTTTGGTCGCTTTTAACCGAACATGATTTTGTCGAAGCCGGTGCTAACCAAAAAGATTTGCCCGATGTCATCGAAGAATTAATCTCTTTTATTCCGGGAGTAGAAATCGTGGTTTTAATTTATCAATTCAATGGAAAAAATTGCGTTTTAGTTAATGCTTCAAAAAATTATAACGCTTTGTATTTAACCAGCAGCTTTAATCCGACTGGCTCAAAAAACCTGGTTTCTTTCTGCGTGACCGAAAAAAACCTAATGGAAACGGAAAAAGAAGTGATTGATAAAATTAAGACAAGGCTTGGTCAAAAATAACTGGACTGGTATAATATAGAAAGTCTTGGCGCGTGTAGCTCAGCGGTAGAGCGCCGCCCTTATAAGGCGGATGTCGATGGTCCGAATCCATCCACGCGCACCATTGCCAAAAATAAAATCTCATATTAATATAGGTAAATATTGCGGGCGTATAGCTCAGCTGGTTAGAGCGCGTCGTTGACATCGACGAGGTCCGTGGTTCGAGTCCACGTACGCCCACCAGAAAATCTCTCTGCAAAACCGGAGGGATTTTTTGTTTTTAAAATTTACCTACTTCCCTACCTCCTACCGACCTACTTCCTAATTTATAAAAAAAGAACCGCGGGCCTCTCGGTGAGGAGAAGCTCGCGGGTTGAAACAACGAACACTTGATCAGCGAACTGATCGGACTCCGGCCTCGAAAATCGCGACATCTTCGGTCCGTTCCTGGTGAGGCATCAATCCGGCAATGTATTTCGTACCTATGCCGGCAATGGCACTTCCGTTAGGACTGCATCCGCCATCGCCAATATAGGTTTCATCGCCTAAACCCGGGCCATATGTCGCAATCACGTGGTAGGACCCCGGGCCATTTGGTGCAACCAAACGCCCTTGGCCATGAGCCGATGGCATCTTAAACTCCATGCCATCCAGGCCGTCGGTCCAGACGCACTCGACACCTTCAGGCTCGTGCAGAACCACAGGAACCTCTGCCCAGTGTTCAAACCGGGCTGTAAGGTTGTAATCAAGCACCGCTGTAGGCTTCCCGATTTCGCCGTCACCGGGCAGTAGACCCATTTCGACCAGATCCTGAAAGCCGTTGCAGATACCCAGCACTGGGATTCGCCTTTCAACTACCTCATACAGTTGATCAGCTAAACGCAGCGTCAGGTCAACGGCCAGAATTCGGCCGGCCGCGACATCATCACCGAAGCCAAACCCACCAGGCAATGTGAGAACATCGCACTCATACAACCGCCGCTTGCCGGTCAGTAACTGACTGAGTAAGATCAACTCGGGTTTTGCACCAACGCGCTTGAGCGCGCGTATGGTCTCGACGTGACAATTCACGCCCGGAACCCACAATGTGTATGCAATTGGTTCGCTCATATCGCCACCTCTCTGAAGGTCGTTAACCATTGTGTTGCCATCTCATCGGTCATTTGAGTAAACAGCCGATCACCGGCGCAGGAAACCGTAATTTCCGGCTCCGCTACCACTTCACCGATAATCTCGAATTCACCGGGCAGGTCCCGTTGAAAACTGTCACTCGAAACGGCAAACAAGATCGCCGCATTCAGCTCGCCGTACAACCAGTTCATGACATCGTCCATGGATTTGGGCAGATCAATTCTGCAACCCATACCTTGGCCAATACTCATTTCAAATAGCCGGCGAATCAAACCACCTTCAGCGATAACCGAACGTGAGTGGACGCCGTCGGACCAGCCCAGGTTTTCCATCATCCGGTGGAACTTCAACAAGCCCTCCCGTACTTCTTTCAAGTTAATCTCGGGAAGTCTATCTCCAGTCTGACCAAACAGATCACACAGGATTGAACCACCCAAATGAACTGCTTTCAGGCCTGGGTGGAACAACACAATACGGTCACCGGGTTTGGTAAACGGCTTGGGAATCAAGCGGCGATAGTCCGGCATCCGACCGACAGCCAAGACGTCACAGGTCAAAGGCGCATGAATCACCGAACCGTCCGGCAAAACAAACGTACCGCCGACGCTGTCTTTTCCTGAAATCACCGGCATGCCTAGATCAATAGAAGCCGGTGCATAGCCGTGCTCAATCAGTTGCACCAACCGCCAGGCATTCTCCGGATAGCCTGGTAGGCGCGGTGAGTACACGTTGACGTTGCAGACAATGTCGTCGGGCGAGAATCCGGCCGCGACCATCCTGGCAAAAGCCTGACCCATCATATGACGGCCCAAACCAGATGGATCAACCGCGCCGTAAAACGCGTTAACGGCATTGGCAACACCTGCAGTGTAGGGCCGACCCAGTATCGGTGTTTTGGCCGCCAATTCATCTGGCATCCGCTCAAGCAGGCCGCTGGTATATCGCAGCTTGCTTCCGCCTTGAACCGTTTGATCGAACTGGTGCCCAGCCGCTGACTGATCAGCCAGATTGTAGTGGCCCAAATGTCTGACATTCAGGTTGCGCCAGCTCTTTTCATCAACCGGCACCGCCGGCATGAAAGCCACTGGCTTCACCTTAGGTTCAGACACCTCAATGACCGGTAACGGACATTCGTCGGACAACAACGTGTACGGCAGGTCGACTACGATTTCACCGCGCAGCGTTGCTGTTGAGGGATTGGTCACGAAGAAGTTGTTGTTCTGATCATCGTCGTACACTGCCTGGAACCGCTTCGTGTCCGTGAATACACCAATCACTCTTACCCGGACGCCAAACGACTGAAGGATTTCTATGGCTTCGTCCAGCTTATCTGGCGGAATGCAAAGAACGCCGCGTTCCTGGCTTTCCGAAAGCAGGATATCGCACTTGCGCATTGCTTTGCATTTCCTTGGGACAAAAGCCAAGTTAATCCATACACCTGTCTCGCTGCCCATCTCGCCAACCGCTGAAGCCAGACCGGCCGCGCCGCAGTCAGTGTGTGCACGAATGCAACCTCTGTCCCGAAGCACTGGAATGGCATACATAAACATCGCTTCTTCGATCGGCATGCCGATCTGAACTGAAGTGGCATCAACCACCGCAGTTTGCGATGTCATGGCACCACTACTGAAGGTTGCGCCATGCACGCCATCGTTACCGGTTTCGCCGCCGATATACACAACAAAGTCGCCAGCAACCGGCTGACCTTTTTGCGCCCGAGATTCCGGCAGAATACCGACGGAATGGCCAAGAGCAAAACACTTGACGAAGTTGGGATGGAGAAGATACTGCCAACAAGCCATGGGAATTCCCATTGGATTGCCGTAATCCTTCGCCGCCCGGATCGACTCGCGTAGAATCACGACCGGATGGAGCGCACCCGGCAAAACGAGATTCCACGGCATGCGGGGATCGCAGGTACCCATTATCGTCGTACCGAAAATCGGCATTGCGCCTTGACCGGTAAAGATAATGTCGCGAATGACCCCGCCAAGCTTGGTCATGACCCCGCCATACGTCGAGAGGGCCGATGGGGCAATGTGAGTCTCGCCTTTCGCACACAAGGCCCAACCGTCGAAGAACCGCATCACGCCCGAATTGTCAACGTAAGCAGATATCACCAAGGGATGATTGATCTGGGCGGTTGCCCGCTGAAGAACCTGGAGCTGACCCAACGCCTTCATGGATGTGTGCTTGCAATGCTCACACCATGCGGCTGCCAACATTTCGATTTCACCATCCCGCATGGGCCGAGGCTCCTCGTCCTTGAAGAAGCGCTTAACCCTTTGTAGCTGCTCGTCGGGCATAAACAGTCGCCGTGTCTCCGACAGCTCTTGCATGAGTTGAAGGTTCATACGCGCGATGTCGATCATTTCAACCGGTGCAACTTGTCCTTGCGGCATCAGCGTTTCCCACACTTCTCCAGGCTCAACAACCGTCTGAACCTGAGCGTTGCAGTAAAAACGCTGAACGATCTGCCTCGCTGTTGCTTCGTCAACTCCGACAAACTGATAGCGATCAGAGTATCGGGCCCATAGAAGACCTTTAACTTTGAGCGCTTCAGCGGCGTGCTTGGTCGATTCCAGTTCCGGATCAGTCACGCCACGCTTATAGCAGACTTCAACTATCGGACCTCTCGCTGGCTTGAGCTGGGAAGCCTTGCGGACTGTTTCCAGTACTGGATGAGCAAACATCCGTTTGAACTTCCATGTTTTACCCATATCAAGCCCTTCAGTCCGAAGTACGCGTTCCAGCTTAACCTCGGTTAGCTGAGGGTATCCGGACCGTCGCAACTGAGCCAACAACTGGTCAGCTACAGGGTCGGGTCCTTTTCTGGTTTTGTAGAGCGCATTAATCACAGCCATATCATCACTTTCTCCTTTCCTCATCTATTCCTGAACAGTTTCCTGTCTTTCTATTTTATACCTCCACATCCACCCTCACTTTGGGCGAATGATAACTCGGATTTTCAACGTACAAAAAACGCTGTCCCTCCTTGTCTCGCCGTAGCACGAAGTGCGTAGGCGGACAAACCTCTAGACAACGTTTTGCACTGGCTATATCTTACTGATTTAAGTTGAATTAGTCAACGTTTAGCAAAATAAGTAAGATAAATTTTTGAAAAAATCTTATCTTGCTTACTACTTATCTCGCTTATCTTGCTAAAAAAAATCCCGATGTTTCGCTTCGCGAAAATCGGGATCCCGACCGAACGAAGTGAGCGTCGGGAGACCGCGAGACCTCGGTCCGAAAACCAAGAAAACGCAGTCGAAACTACCCTCTCTTACTGCTGGGCTTTACGCCCAGCCCTCCGCTATCAGGCTCTAGTGGCAACGCTGCCCCGTCCTGAGACACAGTTCAGAAGGCGATACCACCAGGGCAACACGCGCAACCGCGCAGGGCAGAAAGGCATCGTCCGATACCAGAGAGGTACTCGAACCTCATCTCCTTTGATGCCCGACCAACTGATCTGACCGGTTATGACCAGCATGGTGACAAGCGACTGCCAACCATGCTCGTAGCGGTTGACTCTGCCACCCAGAGAATCAGCGTCATCGCCAGTTTCAACCCAAAGCGGATACTTGAAGAACGACGGTCCAACATCATATCCAGCCTCAGTGACGAAATGCATGGTCACAGCCGAAAGTACGGATTCGTCACCGACACGAGCTGTCACGATTCCTTTGTGGACATGGTGGCCGTACATATTGTCACCACAGAACCGCTTGTCGTCGGTCGGCCCAGGATGAATGTTAACGGTTCGGTTCGCTGGCAGCCCGCGCACGAATTTCAGCCAACCCGACAAGAGAAACCACTCGGCGCCGGTGTCGGCCGCAATCCTGGCATAATCTGCGGCGGTAAACGCTGTCATGTGAATGAACCAAATACCGTACTTATCGGCAATCGTCCGCACGCCGCCGTTTTCGTAGTTGCTGACAACCGCGACAATCTCGATTGGCAGCACACCCGCTAGCATATTCAGGATCAGGTGAAGAAAACCGGAACCACCCTTTCCCGGGCTCTTGTCGCCGGTGGCGAAGATCACTACCTTGTACTTGCGCTTGAACAACTTCAGTAAAAGCATGTTGTCTCCTCCCTCAGATTACGTCTTTGTAACGGCCGATGAACTTCACTTGATGCTCGTTGCCCTTGCGCGGAATTATTTCTCCAACGCAGATGGCATCAGGATCGTTGATGGATGCACCATCCGGATCGACAATTGAAAGCATCATCAGGCCATTATTGAACGTCCATTCCATATCATGGAGCGAAACGTTTCCACGGCGCTGAATAAGCGGAAAAATCGCCGGACGCGTCCAACGGTTCCGGTGAAGGGTCAAACGGAATTCCGGCGGCAGCATGCGTGGCGGATTGTCAATGAGTCCTCCGCCCGTAGTGTGGCTGTGCCCGGCGAACTTGACGCCCTGCTTACGCTGTTCCTCAATGCGCGAGATCCAAATCGGTGTCGGATCGAGCATAACTTCGCCCAGGCGTTTGGAACCAAGTTCCGGCCAAACGCGCTCGAGACGCTTCCGAATGTCAGAAGGATTCCCAGTCAGCAACATCACCTTCCGGGCTAACGACAAACCGTTGGCGGCCAAATTGCCCGAAGGCCAGGCATAAACCAGTTGCCCAACCTTAACCGGAACATACGCCAAGTCGGGATCGTCGAAGCCAATCGTCGTTGTATCAACATCAAGGTAGTAGTCGCGCCGGTACAGCCCGGGCATCTCGGCCGTTTCGCCGCCGATAAGCTTACACCCGATAAGCTTGCAAGCGGCGATGACGCCTTCGACGACATGAATGTGTAATTCGGGTACAAGATGACCCGTCTTCACCGTGTCAAGCATATACGCTGGACGAATGCCGGCAACGTAACCGTCAACTCCAGACATCGCGGCGGCGTCCTGGCCAATTCCGGAAAGCCAGCCAAAGATCGCAGCCAGTATCGGCTTGGTCCCGGCACCATCGCAAGAGCCTTTGACAAGCCTTGCACCTCTGGGTATCGGTCCGCCACCAGCAAAGCCGCCAATTTCCTCGCCCGCTTCCGGCCAGGCCCGGGCGATGCTTTCTTTGATCATCCGGGCAATGAGATTACCTGCACTGATGTTGACGCCTGCATTGCTATAGGCATCCTTACCGTCTACCTTCTTCTTTACCATGCTCACTGCGCTCCTTTCTCCTTTGTCTCGTTGTCCTCTGTTTCTGTATCCCAATTCACTGAATCTATCACTCCACTAGTTTTAGCGAACAAAAACGCTGTCCCTCCCAGACAACGTTTCAATTGTTCTTATCTTATAGACTTAAACTGTTTTAGTCAAATTAAAATTATTCGCCGGTATTTGCACCATTAGCATTCATTTGCGTCATTCGCGTCCACAAAAAAAGAAGGCCAGCTCGCCGAAACGACGAGAGACCTTCATCGAAAACTCCTCCACCAGAGAACACTAGAGCTTGGGCAACGCCGAAGGCACTTTCAGACCAATGTCACGCCGCCAATACGGGCCGTTTTGATCGCTATCACCCCAAGAAATGAGCGGGGCGATTCGTTGCAGCCGATGGCCGCCGGACTTAACGTCTGGCATCAGTACAGTCGGGTCAATCACCCGGCCACCGGCAGTCTCGACGACTGACCCATCTGCAAGCTTCGTGCCGGCATGAACCATCAGGAAATCATCGGCCATCGGCATCTTATCCAGACCGTGGATCTCAAACCCCTTGCCATACTTGTCGGGGTAGCCGTTGCTGACCAAAACGAGCGTCACGGCTGCTCTCGGATCATACTCCAAATTGACGTTGGCGATGCTCTCGCCAGCCGCGATCGCATTCATGACCGGGATCAGGTCGGTTTTGAGCCGCATGAAGATGGGCAGAATTTCGGGGTCGCCGAACCTGACGTTGAATTCCACGACAACCGGGCCATCTTTTGTCCAGATCAATCCGGCATACAACACGCCAGAAAATGACATGCCATGTTCTTTCATCTTTTCGATGACCGGCTTGAAGATACGGTCACCGATCTGCTTCATCATGGCCTCGCTGACCCATGGTATGCCCGAAAATGCACCCATCCCGCCGGTATTGGGGCCTTGATCGCCGTCAAAAACCGGCTTGAAGTCCTGAGCAGCCGGCAACATTATGAAATTGCCGTGACGGTCAACCAGCGCCAACACGCTAAGTTCCGGGCGGGCCAATCCGGGATAGCCGGCGAGGAATTCCTCAACCAGAACCAAATGCCCAGCCGATCCGAAAACGTCGCGTTCCAAGCACGCCCGAATCGCATCTTCAGCAGTTGAACAATCGTGACAAACCGTCACACCCTTGCCCGCCGCTAGGCCGTTGGCTTTGACCACCATTGGCACACGATGAGCCCGGACATATGCAACGGCCAAATCCAACTGTTCCTTCCTGAAATACTCGTAAGGTGCTGTCGGCACTCCGGCTTTCTCCATTACTGCCTTTGCCATAAGCTTGCTGCCTTCAAGCCCAGCCGCTTTCTCCGTTGGCCCAAAAGTCCGAATGCCGGCATCCTGCAATCGGTCAACAAATCCACGAACCAGAGGGTCTTCTGGTCCGACCAAAACCAGTCCGATCTCTTGTTCCAACGCGAAACGAATCACGGCTTTGACATCCGTTGGATCCACCGCCGTCGGCCGGTACTTGCTCAAACCGGCAATACCGGCGTTCGGGCCAGGACAGAATAGATCCCGTACTTCATGGCTGTATTCAGCCATCAGTGCCATCACATGTTCTCTGGCACCACAAGATTTACCACCCAGTACCATCATTCTCTTCATACCGGTTCTCCTTTCCTTAGCAGTAAACCTAAATTGCTCAACGCAAACATCTCGTAACAAACAAAACGTCGTCCCTCCTTGTCTCGCCGTAGTCCGAAGGACGTAGGCGGACTCATTAGTAGACAACGTTACACATTGGCTATATCTTACTGATTTGAGGCAATTTAGTCAATCTGGTTTTTATGCTACAATAAAGACATGGAAAAATGGCAAAAAAACCTAAAAATTTGGCAGGAAAAACCATTTATTAAACAGCTTAAAAATCAGCTTCCTCAGGCTGAGGTTTTTTTAGTCGGCGGGGCGGTCCGCGACGCTATCTTGAATCGACCGACTAAAGATTTTGATTTTGTCGTCCGTAATGTCAGTAAGAATGACTTGGAAAAATTTCTGACCACTCAAGGTAAAGTCAGTCTGGTCGGCAAACGTTTTGGCGTTTTTAAATTCCGGCCCCGCGGCTGGCAAGGCGAAGAAATTGATATTGCCCTGCCCCGGACTGAACATTCCTTGAATTTTTCCGGCGCTTACAAAGATTTCAAAATCCAAAGTAATGCCAAGTTAAAAATTGAAGATGACCTGTCCCGCCGCGATTTCACCATCAACGCCATGGCCTTTGAAATAACTAGGAACTATGAACTAAGAACTGGGAACAAGAAAGTTCAAAGTTCAAAGTTCAAAGTTCAAAGCCAGCTAGTAGATCCTTTCCACGGCCTCGCCGACCTGAAACACGGCATCATCCGCGCCGTGGGCAAACCCGAGCTAAGATTCAAAGAAGATTATTCAAGAATTCTGCGGGCCATTCGCTTCGCTTGCCAGCTGAACTTCACCATTGAACCAAAAACTTGGCGGGCAATAAAATTAGAAATCAAAAATTTGAATAAAACTATCAAGGGCGAAAGAGTAGTGCCTTATGAAGTTATTGCCAAAGAACTAATTAAAGCTTTGGCGAAAAACCCAATTTGGGCAATTGAGCTTTTAGATCAGGCTGGCGCGATTAAAGTCTTAACGCCGGAATTACTAAAAATGAAAGGCTGCCCCCAACCCAAAAATTTCCATTCCGAAGGTGATTGCTGGCAGCATACAATTTTAAGCATCAAAAAATTAGAAGGAAAAGAATTTAAAAAAGAATTTAAAAACCCCCCACTTACCCCGGAATTAATTTGGGGCCTGCTTTTCCATGACTTAGGTAAACCTTATACTATAGTTAAAGCTGACCGCCTGCGGTTTAATAATCATGACACCGTCTCGGCCAGAAAATTTAAAGAAATCGCGGAGAAGCTAAAATTATCTTCGGCTGGTTTAGATATTGAAATCGTCGAAAAAATTATTGCCAAACACATGCTACCCACCCACAGTAAAACTTCGGTCATGAAAGACACTACCATTGAAAAATACTTCTTCAACCCCAATTTCCCCGGAACGGAATTAATGATGCTGATTTTTGCTGATATCTCCGCCACGGTACCCCAAAGCGGCAAACCGGATTTTACGGAATATAATGTCTTGAAAAAACGAATTAATAAGTTAAGAGCTAAAAGTAAAAATAAAAAAGAGTTGCCTAAACCCTTAGTTACTGGCGCTGATTTAATTAAAGAATTAAAACTGACTCCCGGTCCCAAATTCGGCACTCTTTTGAGTTTAGCCCGCGAAGCCCAGTTAAAAGGCAAGGTTAAAACCAAAAAACAAGGATTAAATTACCTTAAAAAATTTATAAAAAAAGAGGTCCTGGTAAAAGCCAAAACCACTCACCAAGGAACGAAATGAAGTCAGAAATTAGTTTGGGTAAAACCGGAACCCGCCAGAATGTCTGACACTTCTCTTTCATCAAATCGTTCGACTATATGATTCTGATGAAAGCGCTTGTTGGCTTTGATTCCAGAGCCGTTGGCTGGCAGATACATGTGATCCTTGCTTTCCAAGTCCAAAGCAGAACCCTTATACCAACCATCTTCAAGGTCGACTTCCACCTTAAAGAGGGCAAAACTCTCCGGGATCAGGCCTTCACTGGTTTTTACCCGATACCAGCTACCGACTTCCACTTTCAGTCCAACTGCTGCTGCACTAGACATTGTGATATTACCCTCCTTCTTAGTGGGCCGAAAGTTCGACCAGCGCCGGAACATTGAAGTCTCGTTGGGTAAACTCGGATCCGTCCAGGATTTGTGCCACTTCTGCTTCATTCAGCAGGCGCTCGACCACTCCAGTGGAAAACTCACCATCTTGGATAGTTTCGCCCGAAGCGACCCGATTCCCGCCAGCGATTAAGGCCACAAACCGGCTTGGAAACTTTCCGAAACAGTCGGCCACTCCATTGGCCCGGCCAAGGAACTGCTGTCCGTCTTGAACAATCAGATAGAAGCTGTAGACTTGCAATGCCATCGAATGGATCATCTGATGACCCTCCCAATTACTTCCCACGTTTATACTTCTACCACATTCAAACCTATGTCCCAAATTATCACAATAACAAAAGATAATCAAGACCAACGCTTGGATCGTTTTCTTAATGAAAAACTATCTGATCAAACCCGGTCCCAGATTAAAAAAATGATAAAAAATGGATTAATTTTAGTTAATGACCAGCCGACCAAAGTCCATCATTTTCTAAAAGCCGGAGACAGAATAGAAATCAGAAATCAGAAATCAGAAATCAATAAACCACAAGAAAACCTACAACCTACTTCCTACTTCCTACAACCTAAAATAATCTTCGAAGACCCCTATTTTCTCGTCCTAGAAAAACCCGCCGGCCTTTTGGTCCACGCCACAGAGAAAGGAGAAATCAATACCTTGGTTGACTGGCTAATCAAAAAATATCCAGCCATCAAAGAAGTGGGCGAAGAAAAATACCGCCAAGGCATCATTCACCGCCTGGATAGAGATGTTTCCGGCATAATGGTAGTGGCAAAAACCAAAAGAGCTTATTCCCATCTTAAGGAACAATTTAAAAATCGCTTGGTTAAAAAAGAATATTTAGCATTAGCTTATGGTCACCTGACACAAGAAGAAGGCGAAATTGATTTGCCGATTGGCCGCAACAAAGAAGGCCAATTTGTCGCCCATCCACGCCGGGGAAAAGATAAATTTCAAAATCAGGATAGAGTTGCCAAAACTAAATACAAAGTATTAGAATATATAAAAGATTATACCTTGCTTTCAATCCAAATTTTAACCGGCCGCACCCATCAGATCCGGGCCCACCTGTATGCCATTGGCCACCCAATTTTGGGCGACCTTATTTATAAGCCGAAGAAACAGTTTTTCCATTTTTTACGCCGTAAAATTAAAGTGGTTGACCCCGGCCGAATCTTCTTACATTCAACCAAAATTGGTTTCAACAATTTAAAAAATGAATGGGTAGAATTTAATTCTCCTTTGCCCCAACAGTTAACTAACTACCTCAATGAGCAAAAAACAAAATAAAATTTTTATTATTTCTGGTCCTTCAGGAGTTGGTGAAGATGTTATTATTGACGGCTTAAAAAAGAAAATCAAATTTAATCAGCTGACAACAACTGTCACGCGAAAAATGAGGGTCGGCGAAAGGCAAGGCAAGCCTTATTATTTTATTACAGCCAAAAAATTCAAGACAATGATTAAAAATAAGGAATTTGTTGAATGGGCAATTGTTTACGGCGATTACCGCGGCTGTCCCAAAAAAGAAATAAAAAGGCTATTGAAATTAAATAAACCGATTTTATGGAAAGTGGACTGGCAGGGGGTTAAAACGGCAAAAAAAACCTTCCCTGGCCAAGTTGTCGCCATTTTCATCATCCCTGATTCTTATCAAATTTTGGAGAAACGCTTGGTTAAACGGGGCTGGGATTCAATCCAAACGATCAAAAACCGCAAAAAATTTACTTTAGAGTGGTTTAAACATAAAAGTATCTATGATTATATTGTGGTCAATCATCAAGGCAAATTAAGGCAAGCAATCAATGAAACCGTGACAATAATCAGGGAAGAATTAGAGGGTTGACTTTTTTTCAATTTTAGTTTATAGTTGATAAGTATTAATTTTTAATCCAGACAAAATAAACTTATGGCTGAACAAAAAAATCGGCAAAAAACTGAAAAGGATGCCGGCGAAAAAGAAAAAAAGATAATTGAAAGACAACCTCTCCCTCAAATTAAACCGGGTATGACCATCCGGGTTCATCAAAAAATTAAAGAAAAAGGCGCTAAAGGCGAAAAAGAAAGGGTTCAGATTTTTGAGGGTATTGTTATTGCCATTAAACATGGCCAACAAAACGGCGGGACAATTACTGTCCGGAAAATCTCCGAAGGGATTGGCGTGGAAAAAATATATCCTATTCATTCTCCTAATATTGTTAAAATTGAGCCGGTCAAACAGGCTAAGGTAAGCCGAGCAAAGCTTTATTATCTACGGGGCTATAAGAAAAGAGTCCGGGAAAAAAAGATTGAAAATAAATAAACCCTCCCTGCCCCGCCCTTCCCTAAGAGCGGGGTAAATATTGCGCGGACGTGGCGGAACTGGTATACGCGCATGCTTGAGGTGCATGTGCCGCAAGGCTTGAGGGTTCGAGTCCCTCCGTCCGCACCAAGGGCAACTAGCTCAGTTGGTTAGAGCGCCTCGTTTACACCGAGGAGGTCATAGGTTCGACTCCTATGTTGCCCACCAGGAAAATTACTTATTACTTACTTCTTAATCCTTAATCCTGACCTTATGCTTGGCAGAATCATCCTTGGTTTAGTTATCGTCGTTGCCGGTGCTGTAATCACAATCAAAGCCGAATGGATTTACCAAAACCTCGGTAGTATTCCCACGGCCGAAAAGTATTTGGGCACTGAAGGCGGCAGCCGCTTAGCCTATAAACTAATTGGCATCCTGGCTGCCATTGTTGGTTTTCTGGTAATGACTAATATGTTGGGTAAAATTCTTTGGGCAATTTTTGGCAGCTTATTCGGTGGCTTGGCTAAATAATAAATGATCCTGGCAGTCTGAGGTGGGCCCGTAGTTCAGTTGGTTAGAATGCCACATTTGCAATGTGGAGGTCGAGAGTTCGAATCTCTCCGGGTCCACCCCAAACTGTCGGGACAATAATATGCTAAGCAAAACCCTAAAAAAATTTGGCTACCCTAAAACTCTAGTTAAAGAATATAAAAACTGGTTAATTCTTTGCCGGGGCGGACAAATTACCCTCGGCTGCCTGATTCTAATCTGCAAAGACCAAACTAATGCTTTCTCCAAAATTTCCTCGAAAAGCTTCAAAGAACTGGAAAAAATCATCCAGGAAACCGAACTGAAACTGAAAAATTTATTTGCTTACGACAAAATAAACTATTTAATGTTCATGATGCATGACCCAGAAGTTCATTTCCATATTATTCCTCGCTATGCCTCAAACAAAAAATTTGCCGGGGAAATTTTTAAAGATATTGGCTGGCCGAAAACACCTGATTGGCCAAAAGCTAACGACATCAAAAAAGAAACATTTGAAAAGTTAATTAAAAAATTGAAATCAGAGTTTAAAAAATAAAAAATTTTCAAAAAAATACTTTTTAACCATTTTAAAAAGTATTTTTTGTTTAATTCGACTTTTTAATTTCGCTAAGTTATCCACAGTTTTCTGAAAAAAATGTTGTTAATAACAAAAAAGAGAGCTATAATTAATATAGAGTTAGTTTTCAAAAATTTTTTTAAACTCCAAGCGAGTGAAAGGGGGTGACCTAAGATGGCAAAGAAAAAAGCAAAAAAGAAAGTGGCTAAAAAAAGACCAGCCAAAAAAAGAAAAGCGACCAAAAAGAAAAAAGCAAAAAGAAGAAGATAAAAATAGATTTCATAGCAAAAATTCCTGCCAGGAGCAGGAGTTTTTGTTTAGTCAGTTTTAAACTAAAATAAACTCTTTTGTTTTGACTTAATTTTTTGATCTTCGGCAAAAATTTCAATGATACCGTACTTGCCATCACAGCCTGGGATAATTTTAACCTTTCCTTCCCGGACATTTTTAATCCCTAAAGCAATTTCAGGCAAAGTGATTTTCTTCAGTTCGGCATCTGGTAAATCTAATAAAATTTTAAATTCGTTGCCGCCTTTGTTAATCATATCCTGATAAATGGCATCAACTTTTTTGGTTAGTTTCCCCTGCCCCAAGGCATCGGCAATAATTTCGGGCAAGGGAATTAAACTTTTATAGCCAATAGCATCGGGTTTAAAACCTTGCGGCCGATCAGCCAATTGCTCTACTCGGCTTAAAACGCCAATAGTTAAATCTTTTTTGCAGACCGGACAAATCCCCTTTTTAATTTTAGTCTGAGCCGGCGGCAGATTAACATCGCAGGCCCGGTGGCCATCCCAGTGATACTTGCCTTCTTCGGGGAAAAATTCAATGGTATACAAAAACTTTTTCTTGTCTTTTTCTTTGATAATGCGATAAATTTCATCATAGCTTAAATCATTTTGGGCAATTTCGAAAACATTGGCTTCCCGCCCAAGGTTAGCCGGACTATGAGCATCAGAATTGGAAATCAAAGTAATTTTGTCTAAAGCTGAAACTCGCCAGTTCATCGGCGGGTCAGAAGAAAGCCCGGTTTCAATCGAATAAATATATTTTTTCATCTCGTTAAAACAATCCCCTAAAGAATCAAAACCAGAATAAGAACCAAAAACTGAAAACCAGGGCGTCCAGGCGTGGGCGGGAATAACTAGGGCCTTGGCATTGACGTCCAAAACAATTTTAGCTAATTCATCGGCATGCAGCCCCATGATTGGCCGGCCGTCAGAACTTAGGTTCACTCCCCTTTTTAATAAAGTGCTATTAATCCGATCAACGGTATCAAAGTTAGGGACAAAAATACAAATATGTAACCGTCTGACTTTATCCCCTTGAGAATAAATGCAACTGAGCTCGGTGGTTAACATAAACCAAACCGAACTGCCATCATTTTTCAATTTAAAAAGCCCAGGCCTATCCTGGACTAAATTATCTTTAAGATGTTTTAACCAATAGGGATGAGTAAAATCACCCGTACCAACAATATCGATACCTTTAATTTTTGCCCACTGGTTAATATGGGGCAAATCCAAATCCTTCGAACAGGCCCGCGAATACTTAGAATGAATGTGTAAATCCGCAATGTAACGCATATTAAATAAGTTTTTCTATTGCCTCTAGCTGCCCTTCCGTATTTATTCCCAAAGCTTCCTTAGGCTCAATTTCTACGGTGGTAATTTCTTTCCCCTGCTGACAAGCTAACCCTAGAAGATCAGTCAAATAAAGCTCACCAGCCGCATTATTATCTTTCAAATTGGTCAAATTCTGCCAAAGCCAATCAGCTTTGAAACAATAATAACCCGGATTAATTTCTTTGATATTTAATTGCTCAGCTGTGGCATCTTTCTTTTCAATAATGCCACAAACTTTGCCCGCTGAGTCGCGGTTAATCCGACCAAAATCAGAAAAACCCACCCGCCAGTCTTCAAAGTTCGGCACTTGCACTGTACCCATGGTCAGCACTTGCTCGCCAGCCAAATGAATACCAGCTAACTTTCTAATAGTTTCGGCCGTAATGAGCGGCTGGTCACCATATAAAACTAAAATATTTTCTGCTTTACCTACCAGCTCACCTTTAGCACACATCACTGCATGGCCAGTGCCTAATTGCTCGGCTTGAAAGACATAAATGTAATTCGGACCTAAAGTTTCTTTGACTTTTTCCGCCATTTTCCCCACCACAATCACTGGTTTATCGCAAACCCCTGAATTTTTTATTGAGGCTAATAGATATTTGATCAGCGGCTGGCCTTTAAAAAGAACCAGAGCTTTAGGTAACTCCTTATTTTTCATCCGCTTACCTAGACCGGCAGCTAAAATAATTATTTGAATTTGGTTTGACATAATATCAGCGAGTTAAGCGAGTTTAGTTAATTCAGCAAGTTAAGTAAAGCTGTCCGATCTTGCTGACCTCGCTTATCTTGCTGACCTCGCTAAATTTACTTCAAATAAATCTTCATTTCCACCTCAGCTTCCTTAAAACCGAACCGGCCATAAAAACCGGTTAGCTCTGAACGGCAATCAAGAATCACTTTATAGCAACCTAATACTTTGGCTTTTTGCAATGCCGCCTTAACTAATTGGCTGGCAATGCCTTGGCCTTCATAGCCTTTCCGGGTAGCCACGTCTTCAATGTGACCGGCCAAACCCAAATTGCGAATAAATTTTTGTTCAACCAATAACTTGATGGTACCAACAATTTGGCCATCAGCGGAATCAACTGCGACATAGGTGTAACCATCTTGTTTTTCGGCCCGGCGGTAGGCTTTGACTGCCTGGGAATAACTAACTTTCTGAGCTGGAGTAAGATTAGCTAAAGTTTCCCAAAAACCACTTTTTGGTTTTAAGTCGGCGAGCCGAAGTAGACGAATTTTTATTGCCATATTGTTTTTATAGTTATTGTGCCATCGCCGGCAATAAACTCTTCACAATTTTTTAAGTCTTTAATAAGCATAATAAATGATTTTCGTAGATTTTATTTTTTATTGTCATGCCGAACTTGTTTCGGCATCTCATAAACCAGTTAGTTTACGAGACCCTGAAATAAATTCAGGGTGACAATAAAAGATTATTCTACCGTCACGCTCTTAGCTAGATTCCTCGGCTTATCAACATCCCGCCCGCGCAACACCGCCACATGATAAGCAAAAAGCTGCAACGGCACCACTGCCAAAATTGGCGTGAGCATTTCCAAAGTTTTAGGAATATAAATTATATCGTCAGCGTCTTTGCCGATTTCTTCGTCCCCTACTGTGGCTAAAGCAATTACCTTGCCGTGCCGGGCTTTCACTTCTTCGAGATTACTGATATTTTTTTCGTAAACACTATCTTTGGGGCAAATAAAAACGGTGGGGAAATCCGGATCAATCATTGCAATTGGGCCATGCTTAAGTTCGCCCGAAGAACCGCCTTCGGCATGAATATAAGAAATTTCTTTCAGCTTCAAAGCGCCTTCCAAAGCAGTCGGGTAATTATATTTCCGTCCTAAAAAGAAAAAATCATTATACTTTGAATATTTTTTGGCAATTTTGGCAATCTCCTCATTTTGCTTTAGGATCTCTTCAATTTGCGAAGGAATCTTTAATAGTTCTTCGGCAATTCTTTTGCCCATAACTAGTGACATCTGGCGTTGGCGGCCCAAAAACAAAGTCAAAAGCGACAAAATTGTCAGCTGGGAAACAAAAACTTTGGTGGAAGCCACCCCAATTTCTGGGCCGGCATGATTATAAATCCCGGCATCAGTTTCCTGGGCAATGGTGCTGCCAATCACATTGACAATGCCCAAAGCCAACACGCCTTTTTCCTGGGCTTCACGCACCGCGGCCAAGGTATCGGCGGTTTCACCGGATTGACTTAAAACCAAAACCGCATCTTTTTTGGCATCCAAAATCGGTTTACGATAGCGAAATTCTGAAGCAATACAAACTTCCGTTGGGATGCCGGCGTATTCTTCAATCATATATTCGCCGATCAAACTGGCATAATAGGCCGTGCCGCAAGCCACGATTGTCAGTCGCTCAATTTGGCGCAGCCGGTCCTGGACCGCCGAAAGACCGCCTAAAACTGCCTTGCCATCTTCGGGAATAATTCGGCCGCGTAAACTATTTTGAACGGTCTCGGGCTGCTCAAAAATTTCTTTCAGCATAAAATGAGCAAAGCCGCCCTTTTCTGCCTGTTCCAAATCCCATTCAATCTTTTCAATTTCCTTATCAATCTTACCGTTGCCGTTTAGACCGGAAATAGTATAATCAACGCCTTTAAAAACCGCAACTTCTTTATCGCTTAAAGTCACAATTTTTTGGGTATAACTTAAAATCGCTGAAGGATCAGAAGCAATAATCAGTTCGTCAATCCCAACCCCGATCCGCAAAGGGCTGCTTAAGCGAGCGGCCACTAATGTACCAGGTTCTGATTGAGCAATCACTAGTAAGGCATAAGTCCCTTTAATCAACCGCAAAGATTTTTTCACCGCCTGCTCTAAGTCACCACCGGTTTTCAAAAACTTGGCTATTAAATGAGCAATCACTTCGGTATCAGTTTCTGAAACAAATTTATGCCCTTCTTTCTCCAGGCTCTGCTTTAATGATTTATAATTTTCGACAATTCCATTATGAACTACGTAGACATTATTTTGGTCATCACAATGAGGATGGGCATTAATTTCTGAAGGCTCACCATGAGTGGCCCACCGCGTATGAGCAATACCAATACTACCGGGCAATGGCTTATCTTTAAGTAACGCCGCCAGTTGAGCTACCCGGCCTTTAACTTTCAACGCGGAAATATTTTTTCCGTCCCAAACCGCCATCCCGGCTGAATCATAGCCGCGATATTCTAAACGTTTGAGCCCATCCAAAAGAATGGGACTCGCTTCTCTTTTACCAATGTAACCAACAATTCCACACATATATTTTAATAAATTCGAATTTTGAATTTTGAATCAATTTCTAATAATTCAATATTTAAATATTCAAAATTGAATCAAAATTCTGATTTAAAAATTAAAAATTAACTTAAAGTTTTCCCCAGATAAACTCAAACATCATTTTTTGAGTTTGATAAATATTATTATCTTCAATAATAAATCCAATTGGCTTATGGTTGGAATCAACCGAAATCATTGCTACCCGCCCGGCATAAATTATGGTGTAAGTCGGAGTGCTTTCTTTGTCAGTTAACCATTTCCTTTCATCAAGGCCGCGGGTTTCCCCGCCGGGTCCAATGGAAATTACTTGAACTTTGATGCCTGCCCTGATCCGGTCTTGGGAAAATTCCGGATAGACATTATAAAGATATTCTTTGATGGTTGCGGCCGAATAAACATAATACTGCCGGTCAGAAACATTTTTAGCAGTATTAATGACATCTTGCAAAATCAATTTCAAACCAGAATAACCCTCATAAAACTTAACCACTGGCTTATGGCCAGCGTTATTATAAACCGATCTTAATTCTGGAATTATTTTCTCGATTTCTTCTTGCGTTTTAACTAACTCCCGTTGTTTTTTTTCCAAAACATCCTTGATTTTATTGGGGTCTTCGGCAATGAAATACTGCTTCTTATCTTTATGATAGTAGCTTATCAAACCTAAATCAATAAGGGAACGCAAAATATCATAAGCCGTACCCCGGTTAATTTCAGCTTCTTGGGCAATTCGGCGCACTGGGGAAGGCCCGGCTTTCAGACAAGTCAGATAGATTCTGACTTCTTTTTCATTTAAACCTAGGTTTTGGAGGATTTTTTCAAACATATTTTGATTATATGCTTTTTGTAATCTTTGTCAATTTTTTTCTGACAAAAACTGTGGATAAACTAAAAAAATAGCTAACTTCAGCTATTTATTCACAAGCATTTTGTAAACTTTTATCTGACAATAGCAACCTAGCTAAGCGCCATACATCTCAGCTAAGCCCATCAGGTCAATAATAATCGGCATTAAGTTTTCACCCCGGATCTGGCCCATCCGGCCCTTAGCACATTCTCTTTCCGAATAAGCATTAATATCATCAGTCCTGACTCCCTCACCTTTGATGGTGACTGGCACCGGATCAGCCGTATGAATCTTAAGCTGGGAGGAAGTAGTATGATCAGCGGTCACAACTACCAAAAAATCATTTGGGTCAGCTAGTGGTTTCATGGCTTTATCTATTTTTTCAATAAATTCAACCTTGCCTTGATAATTACCATCTTCGGCCAAAGTGTCAGCACCTTTAATATGGATGAAAATGAAATCATAATCAGGAGCAATTGCCAAAGCTTTTTTAATTTTAGCTTCAACGTTGGTATTAGGTAAACCGGTTACTCCGCTATTTTGATCAAATTCAATAACATCCATACCTAAAACTTTAGCCACACCTCGATACATTGGCGCCCCGCCAACAAAAGCCGCTTTGAGCCGGTATTTTTCCTCAAAACTCAAAATATTTTCTGGCAACCAGCTGGCCCCCCGAAAAAGAATGATATTGGCCGGCAATTTTCCCGCTTTAATCCGTTCTTCATTGATTGGCAGCGATTTTAATTTATCAATGGTCAGTTGGGTAAATTTATTTAAAACTTCTGCGGTAAATTTGGCCTGAGATGAATCATCCAGGGGTTTTACCACCAGCGGTAAGACATCGATTTGCTTTGGATCTTGCTTGGAAACCTGGGGACTTAAATTTTTGCCTCGGGCAATTAAACCAATGCGGTGGCTTAAACTTTCTTTCAGTAAAAATTTAACACCATCAATTTCCGTACCATTCAAAAGATCAGCCACTGGTTTGGTTGATTCGATCCGACCGGCACGACGGTTGATCACTAAACCCTGATCATTAATTGTGCCGGCGTTGGCCCGAAAAGCAATATCACCGGGCAAGACTTCCATGCCAATCCCGGCACACTCAAAAATACCTCGGCCGGAATAATATGCATAAGGGTCATAACCAAAAAGCGAAAGATGGGCCGTATCGCTGCCGGGCCGGACTCCCACGTCAATAACGTGCATCATACCGGAAATCCCATCAACAGCAATCTTGTCCAAATTAGGAGTTTTGGCCGCTTCCAAAGGTGTTTTATAACCCAACTCAGCAATTGGCCGATCAGGCAAGCCATCACAAATAATAAAAAATATTTTTTGCATACTGATAATTATTTTTTGTCGACGTATTTAAGCACTCGCACCAACTGATTGATATAGCCCCATTCATTATCATACCAAGAAACCACATTAACCAGCGTATTATCAACCACTTCCGTTGAAAGACCATCAATAATTGAAGCATAAGGATTGCCCCGATAATCCACAGAAACCAAAGGCAACTCAGAAAAATCCATAATACCCTTTAATTCGTTCTGGCTAGCAGTTTTCAATAAATTATTAACTTCTTCAATCGTGGTTGGCTTTTCCACTTCCAAAGCTAAAGTAATAACTGAAGGCAAAACAACAGGTACCCGCATCGCGATTCCTTTGAGTTTCCCAGCCAATTCCGGCATTAGTTTGCCAATAGTTTTGGTCGCACCGGTATCAGTTGGGATAATTGATTCAGTTGCCGCCCGGGCCCGGCGAAAATCTTCTTTTTTATGGGGCGCATCAACCAAATGCTGATCATTAGTATAGGCATGAACCGTGACCATATAGCCATGCCTAATTTTCAAGGCTGGCTGCAAAACTTTAACAATCGGGGCCAAACAATTGGAAGTACAGGAGGCCGCCGAAATTATCGTATGGGACTTGGGCTCAAAAGTTTCCAGATTAACGCCAGGAACCAAAGTCACGTCTTCATCTTTGCCTGGCGCCGTAATAACTACCCGCTTGGCACCAGCCTGGAGATGCTTTTCTGAATCCGCTCGACTCCGGAAGACACCGGTTGATTCAACAACAATATCAACTTTCAGCTCTTTCCAGGGGCATTCAACCGGATCCATACAGCAATACAAGGGGATTTTTTTACCATCAACTATTAAATGTTTGTCGTCCGAACTTATCTCTTTGTTCCAGATGCCGTAACAAGAATCATACTTGAGCAAATGAGCATAGAAAGGAGCACTCGACGGACTATTAACGGCAACAATTTCAAATTCCGGATCGTCAAAAATTTTACGAAAGGTTAGCCGGCCCATCCGGCCAAACCCATTGATAGCAATTTTGATTGACATAGGTAGAAAGAATAAATCCCACGCTTTTGGCGAAAGGATATATTAATTATTAAATTATTTCCAATTTTTAACGGCTTGTTTATAAATCTCCGGGTTACCAACATCAAACCATTGACCGGCAAATAAATAACCAAAAAGTTTTCGCTTTTCGACTAACCTGGAAAAAACATCATGCTCTAGCCTTTTGGCTTCTTTCAAATATTCAAAAATTTCTGGCTCAAAAATATAAATACCGGCATTAATGACTTTGGATAAATCCTTACGCTGATCCGGCTTTTCTAAAAATGAATAAACCCGGCTGCCTTGCAGGCGAACTACTCCCCAATCGGCCGGTTTATTAACCGAAGTCAAAGCAATAGTGGCCAGTCCACTATTAGAAAGATGAAAGTCAATCATGTCAGATAGGTCTAGGGTGGCCAAAACATCACCATAATAAACGATAAAAGGATTAGCCCCAACTAATTTCTTGGCTTGAAGAATCGGAGCGGCACTGCCAGTCTCAGCTTTCCCTTGATCAATATAACTGATTTTTACGCCAAACCGCGACCCATCACCAAAATGTTGTTTGATCTTAGCGCCTTGGTGGCCAAGGGAAACAATTAAATCACGGATATCATAGCGCCTTAAATTTTCAATGATATATTCCAAAACCGGCCGACCATTGACCGGAATCATTGTTTTGGGCATTTCATAAGTAAAAGGCAACATTTTTAGGCCTTTACCCCCGGCCAAAATAACGGCTTTTTTGATTTTGGGAGCAAAATACTTGCTTAAGACATATTCGATCGCATGCGACCGGTTGCGTATCCGGGCACCGTCGATATATTCATCCAACTGCTTTAAAACGTCTTTTTTTAGCGTAATTGTCAGGCGATTTCTTTCCATAAAGTTAGATTGGTAGAAAGTAGATTGGTAGAGCGGTAGGGCATAAAAAATTTTTACCTACCAACCTACCAACCTACCAACCTACTTCCTACTATATCATACTACATCATACAAAATTTGAAGTCAATAATATTTTTGGGATAAAAAAAGACCACCTACAACAGCAGTCTTGCTAGCAAAGAACAGTGTCGGGGAAAGCCGGATTAAAGTGGGTCCGGCGCGGCTCAACGATTATGACATCAGTCAGAGCCTCCATTGAGTGCTTCACCCCGGGGTAGATGGTTAGATAGTCTCCCTCGCCTAATTCGACGACTTCTTCTTTGCCATCTAAACCAACAAGTGTCACCTTCATCCGCCCACTGACAATCAGCAGCATCTCGGGATTCTTCGATGGGTCTTTCCCGGGATGAACGTGCTGGCCAAACTTCTGTCCGGCATGCCGATGGTAGATCGTAATCTGGATCATTGGCCAGTCAGGCGGAAACTGCCACTGCCGAGTCGCCCCGCGTGGATCATCCGGATTGACCGGTTTGAGTTTGCCGACGGTGAATCCTTCGTCCATTTGCCATACCCTTTCGGTAAGAACCACTCATCTTATCTACAGTAGTATATCTTAACTAATAATTCAAAAAAATACAAACAAAAAACTCCGGATTAAACCGGAGCCTTTTGTTAAACTGGCAGTGGCCTACTTTCCCCTTGCGAGTATCATCGGCGCTGAGGAGCTTAACTGCTGTGTTCGGGATGGGAACAGGTGTTACCTCCTCGCTAAAACCACCAGAAGCACTTTGCCCAAACTTTGAGCAAAGCTTCTTCCAATGACTTTGTCATCCTGAACTTGTTTCAGGATCTCGAGATGCCGAAACGAGTTCGGCATGACAATGGTAATCTCAATTCTTGTGGTTAAATAGATTGGTAATTAGTACGGCTCGGCTCAATCCCTTACGGGACTTACACCTACCGCCTATCAAGGCCGTAATCTCCGGCCAACCTTAATGAAATCTAATCTTAGGGACGGCTTCGCACTTAGATGCTTTCAGCGCTTATCCAAACCAAACGTAGCTACCCAGCGATGCCCTTGGTAGAACAGCTGGTACACTAGAGGTTTGTCCATCTCGGTCCTCTCGTACTAGAGATGGGCCCCTTCAAATTTCAACGCCCACAGTGGATAGGAGACCGAACTGTCTCACGACGTTCTGAACCCAGCTCGCGTGCCGCTTTAATTGGCGAACAGCCAAACCCTTGGGAGCTTCTTCACCCCCAGGATG
>JBAZSB010000001.1:786353-922082 GCA_041662625.1 Patescibacteria group bacterium
CATCGAGGTGCCGAACCTGGTCGTCGATGTGGACTCTTGGACCAGACTAGCCTGTTATCCCCGGAGTAGCTTTTATCCGTTGAGCTTCCGCCGTCCTATATCGTACGGTCGGATCACTAAGTTCTACTTTCGTAACTGCGCGACTTGTAAGTCTTGCAATAAAGCTGGCTTGTGCCTTTACACTATCGGTTCGATTTCCATCCGAACCTAGCCAACCTTTGTAAACGCCTCCGTTACATTTTAGGAGGCAACCGCCCCAGTTAAACTACCCACCAGATACTGTCTCCGCCCCCGATTCAGGGGGATAGATTAGAATTATCACAACACAAGGGTGGTATCTCACTGGTGCCCGAAGGCTCCCACCTATTCTGAACAAGTGAAATAATAATCCAATATCAAGTTATAGTAAAGCTTCACGGGGTCTTTTCGTCCAACTGTGGGTATCCGGCATCTTTACCGGACTTGCAATTTCGCCGAGTTGCTCGTTGAGACAGTTCTCAAGTCGTTATGCCATTCGTGCAGGTCGTAACTTACACGACAAGGAATTTCGCTACCTTAGGACGATTATAGTTATCGCCGGCGTTCATCAGCGCTTCAGTTTAAGGCTGCCGCCCTTGCGGGCATGACCTCACCCCTTAACGTTCTGACACTGGCCAGGCATCAGCCCCTATACTTCAGCTTGCGCTTTTGCAGGGACCTAAGTTTTTGATAAACAGTCGCTTGAGATCTTTAGCTGCGGCCCTGATAAATCAGGGCAGTCCTTATTGCTAACTTACGGACGCTATTTTGCCGAGTTCCTAAACGAGCATTCTCTCGTTCACCTTAGCACACTTATGCCCACCTACCTGTGTCGGTTTACGGTACGGTTATCTAAGAACCAGGCCAATAACTTTTTCTTGGCACTTTTTCAACTCAAATTGACTCTGCCGAAGCTTTGCCTTTCCCCAACTTGCGCCGGGGACGCCCATACCATAGAACGCTTGAATTTACGAAATGCGTCGGTTATTGGATTGCTCCTAGATAGTGCAGGAATATTGACCTGCTCTTCCATCGACTACGCCTTTCGGCCTCGCCTTAGGACCGACTAACCCTGGGTCGATTCGCGTTGCCCAGGAACCCTTAGGTTTACGGTGAGCGGGATTTGCACCCGCTTTTTTGCTACTCATGCCAACATTCTCACTTCCTTAAACTCCAGCAAGCCTCACGACTCACCTTCATTGCTTAAGGAATGCTCCCCTACCCAACTCCAACTTACGTTGGAGAGTCATAGCTTCGGTACGATGTTTAGCCCCGGTACATTTTCGGCGCAACCCAACTTGACCAGTGAGCTGTTACGCTTTCTTTAAAGGATGGCTGCTTCTAAGCCAACCTCCTAGTTGTTTGAGTCAAATCACCACCTTTTACACTTAACATCGATTTAGGGACCTTAACTTATGATCTGGGCTGTTTCCCTTTAGACTGATGGAGCTTAGCCCCCATAGTCTGACTCCTAGACATTCCGCTGTGGTATTCGGAGTTTGGTTGGGTACAGTAGGATCACTCCATCTGCACCCATTCAGTGCTCTACCCCCACAGTTACTGTCTAAGGCTAGCTCTAAGGCTATTTCGGGGAGAACCAGCTATTACCAGGTTCGATTGGAATTTCACCCCTAGCCACAACTCATCCCCGCGTTTTGCACGGCGCGTGGGTTCGGTCCTCCCCTACCTGTTACAGTAGGTTCAACCTGGCCATGGCTAGATCACCTGGTTTCGGGTCTTGTAAATGCTACCAGTTCGCAAATTGTAAATCGCAAATCGTTTTGAAGCGATATGCGATAAACAATAAGAGAACACGGGGGTTAACCCTTGCTTTCACTGCGCTTTCGCCCTTTGGGGCTTAAGCTAAGCAACATTCACAAACTCGTTGGCTCATTCTTCAATAGGCATGCCGTCACGCACTCCGCTATCGCTAGGCAACAATTAACATTTAACTTTTAACAATTAACTTCAAGACTAATCTCTGAGTTACCAGTTAATTGTTAATGGTTAACTGTTGTGCTGAGCGGTAGCGAAGCACGCTCCGACTCCTTGTAAGCAAATGGTTTCAGATACTATTTCATCGCCCTCACCGGGCTACTTTTCACCTTTCCCTCACGGTACTTGTTCACTATCGATCACCAAAAGTATTTAGCCTTACCGCATAGTCGCGGCAAATTCCCACAGGGTTTCACGAGACCCGTGGTACTCAAGATAAAAACTGTAGAGCTATAACCCCTTTCGCTTACAGGGCTATCACCTTCTTTGGCACCGCTTTCCAGCGGTTTCTACTAGGGAAGAAATAATTTGTATCTCTACCTCAATTTGCAAGAATTGAGAATGTCTTTATCTTATAACTTTCTATAAACATTACGGGCTTGCACCCTTGGAGCTTTGATTAAGTTTACTACCAAGGAAAAATCCCCGGCAGAAAACTTAATCTAGGCATAGTCTACAGAATCTGAGCTGCTCCCCTTTCGCTCGCCACTACTTAGGGAATCAGCAACTAATAACTGATAACTCGTAACATACTCGAAAGCATTGGTTACTGGTCATTAGTTATTAGATGCACATTTTTTTCTTTTCCTCTGGCTACTGAGATGTTTCACTTCGCCAGGTCGTCTTCATTAACCTATGAATTCAGTTAATGATATCCCGATCTTCCATCAGGATGGGTTTCCCCATTCGGAAATCCCCGGTTCAAAGGTTGCTTGCCACCTCCCCGAGGCTTTTCGCAGGCTGCTACGTCCTTCATCGTCTTTTGATGTCGAGGCATCCACCATTTGCCCTTAAAATTCTATTTAACCACAAGAATTGAGATACCACTCCCCAGGAGTGATAAATTCTTGTTTTCGACGAATTGCTTTTTACCCGATAAATTTTTAAATTGCTATCCGATACTGATCTACGAATTTATACGAATCGATCCTTGTCTCGTTCGCAGCCATTCGTAGATTGGCATCGTGGACTAAAAAAGCCGCTTGTCCCAAGCGGCTAGGAATGACAACCAAAATATCAGACGCTCATGCGCTTGGGAGTTTAATAGTTAGTTTCTTTTCTCTCATATACGCTTTTTTTTATTGGAGTCATTGTTCCGCTACCAGCGGAAATAACCTTATTAGCTTATCCTAGTTTATATCATTTACTATATTTTGTCAATACCTAAAGTCTTAACCCCCAAATAAAATGTTTTTTGGCTAAATCTACAGCCCAAATCGGCTAGTTCACCCAGATCACCTGGCTACTGAGGATAAAGGGTGAACAACCAGCCAAGGGCAAAAAAGGATTTCAGGAACTCACCAAAATCTTAATACCCACAAAAGATTACTATAATCATCGGTCCAAAGATGGAATGGGGAAAAACTTTTTGGCAAGGCAACCCCCGCTGACTGGATAATCTCATTATTTAGTAACTGGTGATCAGGACTTAAAAGAGCCCAACTACTCATAGCTTGGGCCTTCTCTTTATCAGACTCACCCTCGATGATAACAGAGGCCAGATTAAAATGTTTAGCTAACTCAACGACGACTGGTCGCAGGTTAATATAACGATTGGAGATATGAACCGCTAATATCCCATCGGGCTTTAAATGACGCAAATAAATTTCAATTGATTCTTTCGTTAAAAGATGGACTGGAATCGCATCACTGCTAAAAGCGTCCAAAGCTAAGATATCAAATTGCTGGGGCTCCTCTTTTTCCAAAGAAAGCCGGGCATCACCCAAAATAACATCGTAACGACTGGCGCATTTGGTTAAAAAAGTAAAATATTTTTCGGCAATTAACTTAACATTAGGATTAATCTCATAAAAACGGATATAAGAATCATTATTCGCATAGGTAGCCAAAGTCCCAGTGCCCAGGCCAACCGCCCCAATCCGTAACTGCTTCCGGCCTTCTAATAATTTAAAGGCTAAACCCACCCCGCTATTTGAGCCATAATAAGTTGTGGCCAGACATTGCTTTTCCGGCAGACTAAATTGGCAGCCATGCAAGGTCCCGCCGTTATAAAGTGAAAACTGATGATTTTCTTGGTTAGTCCCGATTTGAAAAATACGAATCACTCCGTAAAAATCTCGCGAGATAAACCAGGGATTTTTGACCGTCTTAAAAGCCTGCGACCCAAGGAGATAGCTAGTGAGTAAAAACAAGATGATGATAAAAGACCAGGAACGAATGGGATATTTTGGATATAATAACCAACCCCGATCAATCAGCAAAATAATTATTAATAATAAATAAGTGCTGATTATCAAAAAATTTAATTCTAAATAAGCGGGAAAAATCAAAGGCGCAATTAAAGCCACAAAAACACCGCCCAAAGCGCCACCGAAAGAAATCGCCAAATAAAATGAGGTTAAATATTGCGGGGCTGGCTTAAGATGAGCCAACTCGCCATGACAAAAAATGGTATACATCAACAAAGCAATCAAAAAGATGATAATTGTCATAATAACGCTGGCAGAAAATCCTTGCGTTAAAACCAAGGCTAAAGTACAAGAGACTAGAACAAAAGCCTGAACAATCAGATGCCGATCATAAAATTCGTCGCCATTAAAAGTGACAATAAAAGAAAATAAATAAATCGCCAGAGGCAAGATCCAAAGCAAAGGAACAGTGGCAACGTCTTGAGTGATATAATTAGTCACGGCCAAAAGCATGCCTGAGGCTAAAGCGGGTAAAATTATCCAAAGTAACTGCTGAAATAACCTGGGACGCTTTACTGGTGTAACTGGCTTTTCGGCCTTGATTTTTTGTTTAGTGAATTGATGACTTCTCTGAAAGGTTAATAAAATGACAACTAAGGTGAATAAGATAAAACCAATTGACCAAAGTTGAGTTTGGAATCTGACGCCAAAAATTGGCTCAATAATAAAAGGGTAAGTAATTAACCCCAGCAATGACCCCAGATTGGATAAAGAGTAGAGACGGTATGGCGAAGTCTTGGGAAATTGCTGGCTAAACCAAGCCTGAAATAAAGGACTAGTGGCTGAAAGGATAAAATAAGGTAGACCAATATTGATTAGTAATAATCCTAGAATTACTAGGGTGGGGTCACCCAGGGCATAATTCTTCCAATACTCTGCGGGCGTAATGGGCAGCAATAAAATAGCAATTAATAACAAAATAACATAAAATCCCACCTGAAAAATGGGACGGAAAAAACGAATCAAAAAATAAGCATAAGCATAACCGGCCAGTAAAATGACTTGAAAAAACAGCAAGGAAACAATCCAAACATTAGGGCTGCCGCCAAACCAAGGCAAAATATAACGGCTAATTATCGGCTGGATTTGAAATAACAAAAAAGCTGATATAAAAATCAGCAAAGGATAAAGATTTAACTTCTGAATTCTGGCAGAAAGCTTCATTAACGAGAATGAAAATTCTTACTTTTTATCACTTGGCCGATTAAGCTGTTTGGCTAAATTCACCGCCCGGCCTAATTGAACCGTAATAATTACCACAATAATGGTAATAAATAAGGCATAAATAAATAAAGCAAAAATGTTACCGCCGGGTTCAGGAAAAAAAGTGGCAAATAACGCTTTGATTGCCTCGTTCCAGGCCAAAGCCGCCACTAAACCAAAGCCGCTGGTGGCAAGCGCTGCGATCTGTTCCAAAATTTCAATTTTTAATGATTTTTTTTCTGCTGATGTTCGTTTTTTGTTAGGCATATTTTTTAATATAATTTAATAATCTTCGGCTATTTAATTTAGTGACAATCAAATCAGCATTGCTAAACTTTATCTGTCGGTGATGCTTATCCCGAACCACGGCACAGCGGAAGCCGCCATTCTTTGCCGCCGCTAGGCCATTACTGGCGTCCTCTAAGACTAAAATATTTTTTGGCAAAATACCAAGCTGCTTGGCTGCTTTCAAAAAAATATCAGGCGATGGCTTACCCCGTCGGACTTGGTCAGCGGTGACAATCACGGAAAAATATTTTTTAACACCATATTGTTTATTAATGGCGTTGAGCCATTTTAGGCTAGCCGAAGTAGCAATGGCTAGCTTAAAATTGTTTTTCTTTAAAAATTTCAGCAGATCAAATAAACCGAACATGGGCCGAAGCTTGGACTCTAAAAGTTTATAAACTACCAGGCTCCGTTGTTTAAAAAGCAGTTTAGGATTTTCTTTGATTTCTAAATCTTTGGCGAAAACTTTCATTGATTCCAAACCCAACAATCCTTGCATCCGATGGAATGTATCTCTGGTCATTTTTCTGCCGTATTGTTTTGCCAGTTTTTTTTCGGCAATCAAAAACAGGCTTTCCGTATCAAACATTAAGCCGTCCATGTCAAATATTATGCCAAGCAACTTATAATGTTTCATACGAAAAATTATAACAGAATCTATTATTCTTCCCTAAGGTAAATATAGTTTAAATCGGTTTTTAGGTCAAAGAATTTTCCCTGCCGGCTTTTATAAAAATTAACAAAATTCCATTCATTAAACCGCCAAATGCTCAAATTCCGTAGGTGCGATTCGCGAATCGCACCTACGGAATTGGTATCTTCCAAAACCACCAATTCATTTTTACTATCACCGTCTAAATCAGCCAAAGCCATTTCCCGAATCGGCTGATCTAGGGCCGAGGAACCCCAAATCATTTGTAGAGACGCAATATTGTGCGTCTCTACAAATTGATATAAGAATAAATGATTAGAAATATTTTTGTCGTTTTCTTCTTCCCAAAAAGGCAAATCCGGACCAAAGCTGCCTTCCTTCCATAAAGAAAAGCCAACTTCGATTTTGCCGTCATTGTTAAAATCACCAATTAAGACATTATCCAGCTGCCAATTTTTATCACTTTGCCATAACACTTTATCATTTTTAATTAAATAACCAACTTGCCCGACAATTACCGCCTCTTCGGGCTGACCGTCAGAATCCAAATCAGCGGCCCCGAAGGTGCGATTCGCGAATCGCACCTTCGGAGAAATTGGAGATGAAGACAGATTAATCTGCCAACTCGTTGTTTCTTGGTATTCCTTGCCATTCCAAAAAAATCTTGGCTGGCTAAAAATAGGCTGGGCCAAACGGTTAATGATATTCTGACTGGTTTTATCATCGGCTAATTCCGGCTGAAAATTGGTATTGATTTTAAGCGGAATAAATTCAATGTTTTTTATCTCTTGAGGCGAAAAAACAATCTTTGCCGCCACTCCCTGTTGAGCATCGGCTGACCAGATCTGATCAAAAATAAAATTACCCAAACTATAAATAACATAACCATTGCCATATTTTTCAAAAGTCTGGACCACATGCGGATGATGGCCAAGCACTAAGCTGGCACCAGCATCAATTGCCGTATGGGCAAATTCGATCTGGTGCTGACTAGGCTTGGTATCATATTCCACCCCGCCATGCATTGAAACAATCACAAAATCCACTTGCGGCTTTAAATTAGCAATATCAGTTTTAAGTTGGTCTAAATTCATAAAATTGACACCAGGCTGATTTTCAGTTGCCTGATAACTTTTTGGCAAATCCGAAGAAACATAAGCCAAAAATCCAAACTTAATCCCTTGTTTTTCAATGATAACTGGCTTTTGCGCTTCAACTAGATTACGACCAGCGCCGATATAGCTAATCTGATTTTTTTCTAGTTCACTAAACGTGCTTTCTAAACCCGCTTGACCAAAATTAGGCGTGTGGTTATTGGCCAAGGAAACTAAATCAAAACCTGCTAGTTTCAAACCAGCAATGGCCGCAGGGTCAACCCGAAAATTTAATTCACCAGCCATAATCGGCCGACCGGCCAAAATTGCTGTTTCTAAATTACCCAAAGTAATATCGGCTGCACTGGTAATTTTTTCTAGCGGCTTAAAGGGTAAAATAAAATCATTTTTTTTAACCAGCAACTGCTCAACACTGCGGGAAAGCATAAGGTCACCGGTGGCAATCAAAGATACTTCTGGTTTTGGTTTATCATAGGTTGGCAACGGAATAACTATTGGCTGATTAGTATTGACCGGCCCCTGATTAGAAGTCTCAACTGGCGTGATAACTTGAGGCGATAAATTCTTGGCAACTAAAACGCCGCAGACAACTGCGGCAATGGTTAATAAAACTACTACAAAGATTATTGGGATTAACTTTTTCATTTTTATTATCTAAATAAATCCAAAACAAAAAATTACAAACTCCAAGCGCCAAGCTCCAAACAAATTACAATTACCAAAATTTCAAATCACAAACCCCTTGAGATCAACGTTTGGAATTTTTAATATTGTGATTTGGAATTTGTTTGATATTTGTAATTTTGGATTTGGTGCTTTTCAATATGGATATTACTTGGCCACAAACGCACTGGTCCAGTCAGGCAAAGCTGGAGCTTGGTTGTTATCAACCATCCCCCGCCACTTTTCATCAGTTAACCGGTCAGTAATCGGCCAAGAAAATTCATAGTAAGAGAAAACCCCGCCTTTAGCAATTCGCAATTTACCTTCAACTGGCACGACAGCATAAATATCATAAATTCGGCCAGTGCCTTCTTCCAAAACCTGACCAGCCGGATCGGAGGCAACATCAGCCACTAAAGCAGCCGGCTCTTGATAAATTTGGCTTGGACTTTCAATACCTAAATCTTTATAAGCTTCCAGCCATAAGTGTTCCAGGCTGCCACCATAAGTCCGGATAAAATCATAATCATCATCGCTCAAAGCCTGATTACTTAATTCTTTTTCCGAAATATCTTTTAACCGTGAAACTAAAATTTCCAGGCGGTCTAAAAACTCAGTACTATTTTCGGAAAGCAAACTCCGCAGCTGCAAACCTTCTTTCATCATTTTGGTTAAAGCTGCCAGGCGGGCGTAAACATAAACATTGGGCTCAACATAACCCCGATCATCTTTTTGATCAGGCGAGCCGCCGCCAAGTTCGGCATAAACCTGCTTAGCATATAAAATCGTGTCATGTTTTAATTCAGTCCAGTTGGCTAAGAAAGTATTCATATCCTTTTTCTGCCAGGCAACATTAGTCATAAAGCTGGGATAACCCTGAGTCTTTTCCGCCAAAAGTGGTCGAAGCGAATAAAGCCAACCCCAGTATAAATTCTGCGTCCAGGTTTTACCATCAAGACTAGCGACATATTGCCGCATCTTATTGGAATTTTCCACATAACAGGCATAAGCGGTTTCGCCTTTGTCTTCCTGGAGTTTAGCCGCCACGTTTGAGCCAAAAGCTGAAACTACATCCAGACCAGAAGGGAGGCGGCGCGACTGTTCCGGCACCCAGGTCGTGGGGTCAGAATCACAAGTATGATCTTTGTCACCGACCTCGCGATAAACCAGACGCTGGAAAATATCCGCATCCAAAGTATAACGCTGGCCCATGAAACGAAAACCTTTAATTGCTGCCGTTCGGTCAGGCTGGAACCGGGCATCCAAAATCGGCATTGAATTAATTTTCGGTCCAGCTAAATTGGCCGCTTGGGTCAAAAGGCCTTGAAATTTAGCTTCATCATATAAATCCGTTAAAGTATAATCCGCACCATAGCTATCAGTTATCAATTTGCCATAATCATTAAAGGTTAAATCATCAGCCAAGCCAACAAAGAAAGCAGTTGGTTCATAAATTTTATCCCACAAATTCTTTAACGCTTCAGAATTTTGCAGCGCTTGGGTAATTAGCACTGCTGAGCGGGTTTCATCTTCGGACTTCAAGCGAAAAGTCAGCCGACCCAAATACATCATCGATTTGAAATAAATTTTTAAATCATCGGTTCGGGTGTAATGGCCGCGGGGAATATATTGGGTGTAATCTTCTAAATTATATTGGGCCGGATCAGTCACACCAAGATTCATCACCGGCGAAGGCATGCCGACTTGGGTCTGACCTTCAATTAGCGCCAATTCATCAGTAACTTCTTTAGCAACATAGCTGGCGGGCTCAGCACTGGGATAAACCAATTTATTTGCCACGGCGAAAAAAGCTACGTTGCGCTTGGCGGCATTTTCCCAGGGTGTGCCTTGCAACTGCTCATATTGCTCCTGACTGGCCTGAACCATCCCATAAGTCAGTTCGGTTAAAACTTGCTTTAATTTGTCAGTTTCCAAGGTACGGAGTAAAAAATCAAAAGCTAAATGATAATTATGTAAAATCGAGTCAGTGGTAATAAAGCTTGGCGTAAAACTATAACGATTACTTTCATATATGCTGAAAAATTCCTGGGAGTACCCGGGGACGACCGCAAAGCCATTTTGACTCAAAAGGTTTTTTGCTGAATCAGAAAGCGTAAAATCACTTTTATTTTCTACATTACTTAAATCCGCGGCCACTTGATAGGCTGAAACGGTCGGCACGACATTGACGGCTGGCTCGGTAAAAATTGCAAACTCATTGGCCTCAGCAATCGGAGCGCCAATTAAATTACTGATGGCTTCAATCAAAGTTTTGACTGGCTCAGGCGGTGGGGTTTGATTAGTATTTTGATTAGTGTTGACCGGCGCAGACTTAGGCGCGAAAAACTGTAGGTAAACAAAAAAGCCGCCACCCCCAGCTAAAGCTAAAACAACCAAAATCGCCGCTAAAATTCCGGCTGAAGTGATTTTGCCGGTGGTCTTTATCTTCGGCTTAGGTGGCTTGGACACTGACGGGCCGAAAGGTGAAACCGGCGGTGTTTGGGGTTGATTTGACGAAGGATTAATTGAGGATTGAGGTGGAGTTTGATTTTCAAACATAATTGTAATTATTAAAATTTAACGCTTAAAAAATTATAATTTCCCTGAACCTTTGGGATTATATCCTTTTAGAACTTCCGCTCCGTCCAGATAACTATCACCGTCAGTGTCAGGATTATTTTTATCGGTACCATACTTTTCTTCAGAATAATTGGCTAAACCATCTTTATCTGGGTCCAGACAGACCTCTCTTAACACAAACTCGGCGCCATCGTTTTGGGGATAAATTCCCGAAGGAGTGGCATAATTCTTGCCGGCTTTAAGATTGCCCACATCTTGGCTAATACTAAATTCGATAACATAATCGTTGTCCGCACATGAGTAATAAAGATAATCTGCTACTGGCGAGTTGGGGTGGGCGGGTAATAAAGCCATGTAGGTATTACCTGTACAGGTAGTCCCCAGCTGACTGAATCCTCCCTCGCTCAGACAGGTTGTATCAACTCCCAAACGATTACCACCTACTGGCGGTAAAGGATAATTCATAAAATCATTAAAATATAATTCTAAGGCAGTTTGGGTTTGTTTAACATCAGCAATAGTTTTAGCATCACTTGCCTTCTCCCGACTAGTTTCTAGGGCAGTACCCATCATTGAATCCATTAATTCCTTAAAAGACATCGCGTTGGTTGGTTCATCAATTTTAATCGGCTGATTATAATTGGTTAACACAATAGTACTTTTAACCTCACTACTATAATTTGGGTCATTCATTAATAAATTAGCTACTGCCTTTTTTATAATCCTGCCCTTTTTGGCAATCCAAATTTCGCCGGAAAAATCAAGTTTAGCCAATACTTCATCCAGACTCTTCAACTGATCTTCAAGATTAAGATTATAATCTTTATCTAATCCCTCCTGTTTAGATAATTCATCCAAAGCGGTGATAAACTTTTTGAAAGCTTCTTTGTCTAAAGTTATCGCGTAATGATAACTAGCAGCATTATCAATTGTTTCACTTTTTAATTTCTGCCACTTAAAAAAACTGTTCTTTTTATACACATCAGTAAATTTTTGTAAAAAATCTTTAACTTTAGCGGAATCGTTCTCAGCTGACGGCTTGATCTTTAGGCCATACTGCGCTTGCAATTCCTGAAAATTAATTTTTATCCATTGATTATTAATTTTGCTCGCATCAAAAAAAGGCAATACTGGTATACCTTCAATTTTGGCGTATAAATTTTCTTTATCAACGGACACAATACTTATCTTTGGGCTATAAGTCATCTGCCCAACTAGAGGAATCTGCGTCCCAGCCGGGATATCAATATTTATTTCCGAGGCAGTTTGAACAAAATCATTATTTTTTGCGAAATTAATTGTCGCTGCAGCTGAAAGATTAAATTCCTGGGGCATAAGAAGCGAAAGCGAAGTTGCGGCTGAAGGCTGATTTGCTTGATTTGATAGACTTGGCTTCATCGAAATGCTAATTTCGTAATCCAACTTACCAGAATCCAATTTAGTCAAATTTTTGATAGCATCTTCAAATACCTTTTCCGGTGCTAGATAAATGTTAGAGTAATAATAAAAAGCTCCCGCCCCCGCTGCCATTAAAAATATAAACCCGGCAACAATAGCAATAATCAAGCCTTTCTTACTTGATTTGCCTTCTGGTGCCAAAGGTTGTGGCATATTTGATGAAAAACTTTGTAATTGCCGACCATTTAAATACTGATTCTCTGTAGGTTGATTGGGTCTAAAATTTTGGTCATTAAACATAAACTTTATTATTAAGGCTTACTTAACAATTATACCATAATAAAAAAAATCCTGCTCTCAGGATCTTTGGTGCCGAAGGAGAGACTCGAACTCTCAATCCCTTGCGGGAACATGGTCCTAAGCCATGCGCGTATACCAATTCCGCCACTTCGGCCCGTCTTGAGTGAAAACAAGAGATATCATCTTTTATCATGGCTAATTTTGGCCTAATTGTCAACGATGCCTTTTGTCGGGGGCATATTTTTTTACACTTGACAAAGATTTTTCACTATGATAATTTGAAAATGAGCTTTAGGCTCAACATAGCGCGAAAAGCCCGGATTTTTCCGGGTTTTCGTTTGTCTAATTTTTAGTATCAATCATTAATTTAAAATCAAAAAGGTAATCAATATGGCGCAAACCAATTTTGGTTGTGCGCTTTTATTATTAAAATTTTGAATTTTTAAATTCGAATTTTGACTCAATATTATAATATCTTAATTTATAAATGTATGACCAAAACTAATAATAAATTTGACTTGGAGGAAAGAACGGCAAAATTCGGAGGAGACATTATTGAATTTTGTAAATTACTAACGGAAAACACTATTACTAGACCTCTTATAAGCCAGGTTGTCCGTTCCGGTACTAGTATCGGTGCAAATTATATGGAAGCAAACGGTGGTAGTTCAAAAAAAGACTTCAAAAACAAAATTTTCTACTGTAAAAAAGAATGCCAAGAGACAAAACACTGGTTAAGAATGATAGCTAAGGCTTGTCCAAATAATTTAAAAGATTGCCAAAAACTTTGGCAAGAAGCTCAAGAATTAACTTTAATTTTTGGCAAAATAATTTCAACTTTAAAATATTAAATTATTCGAAATTGAATCAAAATTCAAAATTCGAAATTAAAAATTATAAATCTATGAAAAAACTTCTATTTCTTCTCCTCTTACTCACCCCTTTACTAGCCACAGCCACTGAACCAACCGTGCTAATTAATGAAATCTGTTGGATGGGCACGGAAATCTCCAGCAATGATGAATGGATTGAGCTTTATAACCCAACTGAAAATGAAATTGATTTAACCGGCTGGACTTTAGAAGCAACTGACGGCAGTCCAAAAATAAATTTGACCGGGATTATTCCAGCGGCGGGCTATTTTTTGCTGGAACGGACCGATGACGAAACAGTACCGGCAGTTCCGGCCGACCAAATCTACACTGGAGCACTAAGCAATACCAGCGAATGGCTGAAACTTTATGATACCCAAAATAATCTCATTGATGAAATTGATGCTAGTTCTGGCTGGCCCACTGGTGATAATGCCACCAAACAAACTCTGGAAAGAACAGCGAATTATAACTGGCAAACCAGTGCTGCTGGTGGCGGCACGCCCAAGGCCAAAAATAGTACCGCCACTTCTGAAACTGAAGAACCTCCTAGCGACGAGCCGGAAGTAAAGCCAGAGCCAGAAGAAACATCTTCTTCTCCATCGTCTGTCCCGGAAAGTGGGGCGAAAAAAGGTGACATTATTTTCACTGAAATTTTCCCTAATCCAATTGGCCCCGATACCGTGGGTGAATTTATTGAGATTAAAAATGTCAGTGTCACTAATATTAATTTGACTGATTGGCAAATTAGAAATGCTGCCAAACAAATTTTTACCATTCCGGCCTGGACAATGACACCAAAAAGTATACTAGTCTTCTATCGCCCCGAAACTAAGTTGGCATTAAATAATGAAAAAGAACAAATCAAGCTTTATTCGAAATCCGGCTCAATTATTGATCAGATAGAATATAAAGCCGCACCAGATGGCCAAAGTTACCAACTAAGCGATGGCAAATGGTACTGGGCGCAAGCTTCAGGGGGCCAAGAAAATATTTACCAAACTTCAATTATACCAAAAGCAATCATTACCGGACCAAAGGAAGCAAAGGTTGGTGAGATTATTACTTTCGATGCCTCTGATTCTTTTGATCCAGAAAATCGCCCGTTAAGTTTTTTTTGGGATTTCGGCGACGGCCGGACTGATACTGGCGTTTTGGCCCGCCAGATTTATCTAGGGCCAGAAAACTACGAAATAAAACTCAAAGTTTCAGCCGATCAGGCAAGTAGCACGGAAAAATTTAAAATAAAAATTACCGGCGAAAAAAAGGAAGAACAAAAAGATAACTCCGGGTCGGCAACCACAACCGAAGTAACTACCACCCCAATGACTAGCCTAAAAGACATTCCTTTCATTTTTATTTCCGAATTTTTACCTAATCCCCAGGGTTCAGACGACCAAGAATTTATCGAAATCTTCAGTAATCACACTCAGCCGGTCAACCTGGCGGGCTGGCAGCTTGATGATGCCGAAGGCGGCAATAAGCCTTACCAAATCCCGGAAGGAACAATTATCAAACCCGACCAGTATTTAGCTTTCTATAAAACCGAAACTAAAATTTCTCTAAATAATAGTAATGATGCCATTCGCCTGCTGGCCCCCGACGGCACTTTAGTTGATTATACTGACTACGAAGAAACCGAAGAGGGAGTAAGTTTTGTCTTGGATGAAGAGTTCAACTGGCAGCCAAGTCAGACACCAACACCGGGTGAAATCAATGTCTTACAACAACCACCTGAAGCTGAGTCAACCACCGCTAGTACCAGCACACCAAAAGTTTTAGGTGCCCAACTAAACCAAGAAGACTTACTGACTGAACCGCCGAAAAACAAAAATAAATATATCTTTGCTGGCATTTCTGCCGTTGTGGTTTTGGGTTTAGGTACGGTTTTAAAGTTAAAAAAGAAAAATTAAAATATGACGGCTAAATCTAAATTAAAACAACCTAAAACGGCCTCTCTAATTCCGGCCGAGACAATTACCCAATCAATTTTGTTTATCCGCGGCCAAAAAGTAATGTTTGATGAAACTTTGGCTCAACTTTACGGCGTTAAAACAAAGGTTCTAAATCAGGCAGTAAAAAGAAATCGTAGTCGGTTTCCTAAAGATTTTATGTTTCAACTAACAAATGAGGAATTAGAAAATTGGAGGTCACAATTTGTGACCTCCAATCCGTCAGCAAAAATGGGGCTGAGACGCAAACCTTATGCCTTTACCGAACAAGGTATTGCTATGCTTTCAAGTGTCTTAAATAGTAAACGTGCTGTTCAAGTTAACATTGAAATTATGAGAACCTTTGTTCGCCTCCGCCAAATGCTGGCTTCGCACCAACAGCTTGGCCGAAAAATGGAAGCTTTGGAAAAAAGGTATGATCGGCGGTTCAAAATTATCTTTGATGTCCTTCGCCAGCTAATGAAGCCACCGGAACCAAAACCTAAGCCGATTGGCTTTGAAGATCGCCAAAAAAGAAAGTAACTTAAAACTATTAACAATAAATAATAGAAAAATGAAAAAACGAATCTAACTAATGATTTGACAAATTATTTGAATAAGGGTAAATAAAAAAGGGGGCTTACCAAAACCGCACTTAAAAGTAGCGGGGAAAGGAGACGGTATGACTGAAGACAGGCAACTGCCCAAAGACTTGAGACCGGGCGATATCCTGGTCTTCGATAGCAACACAGAAACACCGGTTCAGGCGGTGGTTGATCGTGGAGGGCCAGACGTCCAGATAATACTGGCCAGCGGGCCACCAGACCGAAGGAACAATTCCCTCTTTCCTATCACCATTAGCAAAAATGGGAATGGCGGCTTGCGCTATCCCGCCAACATCACCACGGTGAAGCGGTAATTGTTTGCGGACTTATCTTATTGTGGCTCAGCCTCGCCTGAGCCCTTTCTTTTTTAAGACTTACTGATATAATAAATATATATGCTTTTGCTCAACACAAGCGCCAAAACCGGCTGGTTTCAGCTGGGAATAATAGTGGTAATGACAATTATTAGCTTTTATTTTATCAAAGAAGCTTTTGCCAAAACCCTGATTGAATGGCAAAATGTAAATGAACTCCAGCAGACCGAAATCCAAGGAATGTTAGACCAATAGATTAAAAAATCACCCGGCCAAAATATTGTAGAACCATTTTTTGGCCGGGTGATTTTTTGTTAGAAACAATAGAATTGACAAGGTTAAGAAGAAGGTGTTAATTTAAAATATCCTGACAAAGAGCAGGATGAAGCAGCTAACCATAGGCTCAAACGGAGGAGGTCAAGACATATGGATACATCGGTTTACGCCGCCTTTGCAGACGGCACAAGAGTTGAAGAAAAGGTCCTCAGAGTACTAAAGAGGTTCGCGCCCGACGGGCACCTCGACGTCCTGGCCTGCGACCAGGACAACTCGTTCCGCTCGATGTTGAAGAAGTTCCACACCAACTGCCGGGCCGCGGGCGGCAGAACCGAGGATTATCCGGAAGTTCCGGAGGATTTGCATGTAACCATTCTCAGCCGGCTGCTGGCGAGGACATTGGGCCGCGGCCATCACGCCGCCTTGTTCAACCAGCTTGGCTTCAAGAAAGGCGGGTTCCGCGAGGACCTGGGCGAGGAAACAATGTTGCTCGGCCGTCTCGAGAACACCAAGTTCGCCGATGGACCGGACGGCGGGCAAGTTGCCCAACTGGCCATCGAGCCTGAAGAAGCCGACCCGTACGTCGACGGTTTCAAGACGCTGGTCAAGGTCGATCCGGCCAAGCCGGCGAGTTGGGAGGCCAATCTTGCGTGGCTGCGCGACGTTGACGCGCGGTGCAAGGCACTCGGCAAACCGCTATTTAACGAGACCTTGTACACGCCGCCGGCCGATGTCTCCAAACTCGTGATGGCCCAGAACTTACCCGGCGCCCTGCTGAAAATCGCCCTCGCCTTCGGTCCCTTTGGCACCTTTTACAAAACCCAGGTGCCACTGGCATGGGTCGAAGGCGTCGCGGTCGGCCATTCCGGCGGTATCAGAACCAACATCGGCTTCATGGCTGAGCTCATCAAACGCCCGCTGTTGATCCTATCGGCAGCAGTCGACTTCGACCAGTACGCGCTGCAATTCGCGTCGATTGCCGATTTGGCCGTCGGGCCGATGTGCGGACGGGCCTATTTCAAAGACCCGTTCAGCGACCCGGCCGTGAGCAACTGGGAACTGCTCGAGCACGCCATCGCCGAAATCGCCCTGCCGCGCATGAAACTGATCCGCGGCATGATGCAAAATGTCGGCCGACCCTGGTGGGCGGACTTCAAGGAAGTATCGCCGGCGGCGAAAACGCTGCTCGGCCTCAGCTAGGCCCCAAATCCGAGGAGGGCAGAACAATTACAACAACGCCGCGTCGGCTTTCCGATGCGGCGAATTTTTTTACTTAACTTATTAACTTGCCAACTTACAAACTTAGCAGCTGATCTATTCCCACTCAATCGTGGCGGGCGGTTTATTGGTTACATCATATAAAACTAAATCAATGCCGGGAATTTGTAAAATCTTTTTCGCTATTTTATCCAAAACTTTTTTGTTCATTTGGTAAAAATTAACGGTCATGGCTTCCTGTGATTCCACTGGCCGCAAAATTATAGTTTGACCACCTTTTAAACCAAGCGGCGCTAAAACTACCGGGAACTGCCAGATGTCATTATAAATTTTTGCTTTTTTAATTTCCTCATTGACCAAAGCATCAACTCGGCGAAGTAAGTCCAACCGGTCTTTAGTCAAATAAGCTTTTTTTACTTTTAAATTGCTTAACTTAACTTTGGCCGGCGCCACTAAATAAACCACCCGGTTAATCTCATGGACTTCGTTAGTAATTCTGATTGAAAAATCATGAAGTTTATTCCAATCAAGCGACCCACTGAGTAAAACCGGCTGCCGGTAAGTCCGATTATCGCCCTGCACCCCGACACTTTTGAGCGGTAAAATTATTGATTTCAATTTCTGACCAACAATTCTTTGCAGATTGATTTTTTGATTTTTTGATTTTTTGATTTCTTGACCGCTACTGCAAAGCACCCTGATAAACAACCCCGGCCCGGGAAATGGATGGCGATTAATTAAACTTGCAGGCAAACCCAGTTTTTTGGCTACTTGCCGGACCTCATCTTTGTATAATTCTGACAGCGGCTCAACTAAAGCACCCAGCCGCATCAGCTTTAAAATTTCTTTGACGCGATTATGATGGGTTTTGATTTTATCCGCATGCTTGGTGCCGCCGGTTTCAATGGTATCGGGATAAATTGTGCCTTGGCCCAAAACCCAATCTTTGGGCTTAAGGCCATTTTTTTTCATTACTTCATCTTTTATCTGCAAAAACGTCCGGCCGATGATCTCCCGTTTTTTTTCCGGGTCAACTACGCCTTTCAAAGCTGCCAAAAACTTGGCTGAAGCATCATATACGTGCAAATTACCAAACCCGGCTTGGGCTAAAGCCGTTTTAACCTGGGCTGACTCATTCAAACGCATGGAACCAGAATCGATATGTAGGCCAAAAACCCGGTTTTTGCCTAAAATTTTCTCCAGCAAGGCAAAACAAACTGTCGAATCAACTCCGCCGGAAACCAATAAAAATACGTTACGTTTGCCAACGACAGCTTTAACTTTTTTTACCATCTGACTAAAATATTTTTCCAGCGACCAGTCTTTTTGACAGTGGCAAATCTTAAAAACAAAATTACTTAAGACCAACTGACCGGCTTTGGTATGAGCCACTTCGGGATGAAATTGCAGGCCATAAATATTTTTACTGGCGCAAGCCATAGCCGCCACATTACAGTCACTAGTCTTAGCGCAATTGATAAAGCCCGGCGGCAACTGCACAACGCTATCACCATGACTCATCCAAATCCGGCTTTGCTTGGGCACACCGGCTAAAATTCTGCCATCAACAATTTTTTCCAAATTGGCAAAACCATATTCTTTAACTCTGCCTTTCTGGACTTTGCCACCCAAATGCTGGGCAACTAATTGATGACCATAGCATAGACCTAAAATCGGCACCTCTAATTTAAATAGTTGTGGATTATATCTTACCGCGGTTTGGTCATAAACACTATTTGGCCCCCCAGATAAAATTATTCCCCTTACTCCTTTTAATTCTTGAGTAGAAACTAGCGGCGGAAAAATCTTAGCTAAAACGCCCAGCTGTCTGATCCGCCGGGTAATTAAATGAGTGTATTGCGAGCCAAAGTCGATAATGGCGATTTGTGATGGCTTCATATTATGAATTGATTATATCGCAGTTTTAGGTTATTATAAAGTAAATTAGAAGGTAGATTGGTAGAACGGTAGGGCTGTAGAGCCTAATTAGTCAGCTACTTACCTACTGATCTACCAATCTACTAACCTACTTACCTAAACTATACTATGCGCGAAGCCCTAACTTTTGACGACGTCTTGCTCGTCCCCCAAAAATCCAATGTTTCACCAGGTAAAGTCTCAACCCAGACTTTTTTAACTAAAAGAATTAAGTTAGATATTCCAATTTTATCTGCCGCCATGGATACGGTGACCGAAAGCCCAATGGCCATTGCTTTAGCTAAGGCCGGGGGTTTAGGTATTATTCATAAAAACATGACGGCTCAACAGCAGGCCAGTGAAGTTAAAAAAGTTAAAGCCAAAAAACTGCTGTGCGGCGCTTCAGTTTCAGTTGGTGACGAAGCAATTGCCCGAGCAAAACTTTTAGCCGCCGCAGGAGTTGACGCCATTGTTATTGATGTGGCTCACGGCCATTACTATAAAGTAGCGGAAACTATCAAAGCTTTGAAAAAACTGATTGGCAAAAAAGTTGTCATTATCGGCGGCAATGTTGCCACTGGCCAAGCCACCTCTGACTTAATCAAAGCCGGAGTTGATGTGGTTAAAGTCGGCGTCGGTCCAGGTTCAATTTGCACCACCCGAATCATTGCCGGCATTGGCGTGCCCCAGCTGACCGCGGTCATGGATGCGGTGGCGGCCGCCAGAAAAACCAAAACTCCGATTATTGCTGATGGCGGCATTAAATTCTCTGGTGACCTAGTTAAAGCTTTGGCCGCCGGAGCCAGTGCGGTGATGCTTGGCGGACTTTTGGCCGGAACTGACGAAGCACCCGGTAAACTGTTAACTGTTAACGGTCAACGGGTAAAAACTTACCGCGGCATGGGCTCAATTGATGCCATGCAAAAAGGCAGCAAAGACCGCTATTTGCAAGGCGACAAAAGCGGCAAAGAACTGATTGCCGAAGGCGTGGTCGGCCACGTGCCTTATAAAGGTTCAGTTGATAACGTGATTAGCCAATTGATCGGCGGGCTGCGGCAGGGCTTAGGCTACTGCGGTTCTAAAGATATTACCGAACTTTGGAAGAAAGCTGAATTTGTCAAAATTTCACCAGCTGGTCTGAAAGAAAGCCATCCGCACAGTCTGCAGCAAATCAAAGAAGCACCAAATTATAGAAGCGAATTTATATAAAATTAAAATTGCCTTTAAATAAAAGAAACAGTCTGTCCTTACTGCCTCCTTGCTTTCAGACAGACTGTTTTTCAAATTGTGCCTTGGGAAGGGTCTGGCGCACGACGCTACTCGGCGCTACTCTTTGGCGGGTTCGCTGTCGGCCTTGGCTGGATTGTGCATATTCTGCCGAACGGTACCGGATTGGTCGACATAGAAGAAGCGATTGCCCGTCTCGCTATCAGCTACGGGTTCGGCCGTGGCAGCAAAGTTGTCGCCGCTACCCGTCAGATCGAACTTGTAGCCCCTCTTTTGTGCTACCTGATTCCCATCGAGGAACGGCGGCGTAGCCGCAGTTAGCTCTTCGAGAGTGCTGGCGTACTTGCCGTTGGTGGACTTGAAAGCCTGTTGGGCCCCAACGACGGCACGCAGACTGCCGATCGCAGCGGCTTCATTCGATTGCATCCGCGACCGGAGCAGGTTGGGGATCGCGATCGCCGCGATGATCGCAATAATCGCAACAACAATCATCAACTCAATCAGTGTGAACCCGTTCTTTCTCATGTAGTGTCCTCCATTCTATTCGAGGCGCTATGGCCTCACCCAATTGCTGGCGTGATTCGCCGGATTGGCAAATCAAACTCGCCAAGCTTCTAAAGACATTAGCAAAAGTCCACTATCTTGTCAAAGGTCTTTTGGCGTATTCATCAAATATAAAAGAAGGTAACCTTGGTTAAGCTACCTTCTCTATTATTTTATTACCTATTTAAATTTATTCGCCCAAAATCAAAGTCTGAATGATACTGAAACCAGTTTTATCTTCTGGGATGCTGGTACCGACTGTTGCTGACCACTTGTCTTTTTTAAACACTAAAACCGTATTGCCATTAACAGTTGAATCCATTTGTTTTTCCCAGCCAGCCGCAGCAAAAGCCTCCTTATAGTAATTTATGATTTCTTCTTGACTGTTATTAGTATTGATGGCCATGGTAAAACTTCTGCCACCGGGTAAATCCAAAACTGAAGAATTTTCAATTGTGCCATTTTGATAATAAGGCACTTCGCTCGGCCAGCCCTCCGGTAAAGTATTATTGCTTTTGACCGAAATAATATTACCATCCTTATCCTTAATAGTTGTTTCTTCATCATTGATATTAATGTTCGCACCAGTTTTGGTCTCAACATACTTCTCAGCAGCTTTTTGGCCTAAACTTTTACCACAACCAAAAAGCACAAGCGTCAAAACCACTATAATCCCCAAAAATAATGTTTTTTTACTAAGCATAGATTTTTATCTTAATTTTAAAATTCACTAATTTTATTTCAGCCGCTTTCTTAAAGCCATGTGGGCAGTTTGTAACTCCAAAATCAATTGGCTTTCATCAATTAAATTATGAATCCGATTGGAAATTATAAATTCGCCGTTAATCATCAAATCGCGGACGTTGCGGCCGCCATGGGTAATCATATTACCGATTAAACTGACTGGTTTATGTTCGTTATAAGGCATAAAACCCCGGTCGCGCAGTTTCCAAAAAGCCAAATCTGCCCGAAAGCCCGGCAAAATCCGGCCAACCGATCCGAGCTTAAGAATTTCTGCGGCCTGCGAAGTCATCATCTTAAATAAATCTTCGTATAGCACCCGATGTTTGTCTTGATGCATAATCCGCATTTGTAAAGATTCCGAAAGTAAATCCAAACTGTTTTTAGAAACCACACTATCGGTACCTAAACAAATCTGTTTATCAGCTTTAAATTTAACAAATGAGGGATATTTAAATTCACCGCTTTTGTGCAGTTTGTTGGAAGTCGGCAAATGAACAATGCCGATTTTATATTTTTTAACCAATTTAATTTCTTCATCATTCAAATGAACCGCGTGCGACAAAATCGTGTTTGAATTGGCCAAACCCAGCTTCACTAAAGCCTTGATGGTTGGCTGACCAAGTTTTTCAATACATTCTTGAACCCACTCTTCAGTTTCCGCGGCATGCATCGTCAACAAAACCTTGTACTTTCTAATTAGTTCTTTAATTTTCTTCAGTTGCGCCGGAGTTGGCTTATGGAGATAATGAATGGCAATCGCTGGTTGGGAAAAATAATTTTTTTTCTTTTTTAAAATTTGTTCCACCAAGGCCGGAGAATTCTGGGGATGGGAATTCGAAACCGCCGAAATGGCGTTAATCACTCTTTGTTTAGTAATGAAAGCTGCCTGCTCAATCGGTTCAAATACTCCATAATGGCTGAAAGTGGTAGTAATACCGTTCTTCTGCTCCTCGGTAAAATCACCAACTGCTCCCAAAAAGAAGTCTTGGTTTTGCATTCTCGCTTCCAGTTCACCCATCCTCTGAACCTGATCAACAATATTGCCTTTGTCTAAGGTCATTGATGAGCGCAAAAGATACATCGGCGGATGAGCATGGGCATTAATAAAACCCGGCGTCACTACAATGCCGCTGCGTTTACCAGCATCATAAATTAAATCAACTTTGCTGGCCAAGTTTTTGCTTTTTTTGGCCACAAAGACATCCTTAATAATGCCATCAACAATATAGATTGAACGGTTGGGCCAAACCTGAAGCTTATTGCGCTGGTCAGTCGTAATCACAAAAGCTGCATTATTAATCAGCACCCGCCGGATCTTTTTAGGGCTACCCATTAAAATATAACGGCTGTGTTTCTGCCGTTCTAAAAGGTAAGTCGGTTCAGCATTAATGGCATCAAAAACTGTATTATTTTTTTTAATGATTTCCTGCATAATTTAGAGCTAGAAGTTGATTTAATTTTATGATAGCCTAGATTTATGATATAATCAATCTACCATCTATATACTATGAGCATAAGATTCAATGAAATTATCACCAAAGCCGATTGGGCAAAAATCATTATCTTAGTAGTAATTTCAACGATTTGCTGGATTTGGGTCTGGCGCGAATATCAAAAACCAGTCATCCCGCCGGAGTGGGATCAGGAATGGAGCCAAACAGTAGATATTCAAGATTAATTTAGACTGGCCGGAATTGACAAAATCGGCTAATTAAACTTAAGATATAAGCACGTGGAAGGAGGCACAGGGCCTCTTTTTTCGCACCTTTGACAACAGGATAAGGCACGCTGAGCGTGTAGCTACATAACTAGACGGAGGATAACTGCTATGCCAATGAACCAAGGCTTCACCCAAGAGTTGTTTCCAATTCTGGACCAACTGCTGGCTGCTTTTCCCGCACCGTTCCATATCATGCATGAACGAGGGATAATCGATACAGCTCAGCAACTTCACCGCGTACTGCGCCAAGCGTGCCCGCAGTTCCGCAACTTCTTTGCCGTCAAGGCCAATTCCAACCCGGAAGTTCTCCGACTGCTCTACGAGCAAGGTATGGGGTTTGACTGCAGCTCAATCGTCGAACTTCGGCTGGCGCGAGCAACAGGTGCTAAACCGGAAGACATCTTCTTCACTTCGAATGACACTTCGCAGGAAGAGTTTGAAGAAGCAATGTCGGCCGGTGGCTGCATTCTCAACCTCGATGACAAGGGATTGATTCCGAAAGTACCAGAGCCATTCCCGAAGTCGATCTGTTTCCGCTGGAACGCAGGCAAACTGCGCGTCTTGGACAGCGTCATCGGCAACCCAGAAACCTGCAAGTACGGAGTACCGCACGAACAGATTGTTGATGCCTATCGGCTTGCCCAAGAACGTGGCGCCGAGCGCTTCGGCCTGCATGCGATGCTTGTTTCAAATGAACGAAACTGGGAATGTCATGCCCAGACCGTCGGCATGCTACTGGAAACCGCCGCGCTACTGGAAACCGAACTCGGCATCCGCGTTGAGTTCATTAATATGGGCGGCGGGCTTGGTATTCCCTACCGTCCTGAAGATGAACCGGTAGCGCTCGAACAACTGGCCGAAGCGATTAGCAAAGCTATGGCAGCTTTCGAGGCAGAACACAAATGGCGGCCGCTGCTGCGTTCGGAAAACGGCCGCTACGTTACCGGTCCACACGGTGTCTTCATTGCCCGATGCATCAATGAAAAGCACGGCTACCGCGAATTCCGAGGCGTTAATGTCTCAGCAATGGCTGCCGTGATGCGTCCGACAATGTATCACCCCAAAGGTGGCTATCACCACATTACCGTTTTTGAACCCCCTTTGGATGAACCGGTCATATGTAGTGTAGTCGGTCCGGCCTGCGAAGATAGCGATCGCTTTGGCTGGGATCGGCTACTCTCACTTCACGAAGGTCAGCACGTTTTTGTCCATGACATCGGCGCCCACGCTACGGAAATGGGAAGTAACTACAATAACCGCCCCAAGCCGCCGATGCTGATGTTGCGCCAAAACGGCCAAATTGATCTGATTGAGCCGGGCCAGACCGTCGAAGAATTGGTGGCGAAACGCTTTCGCTACCTCGAGCAGCCATGGTCATTTAAGCCTGCTGGGCAATGACCACCACCCAAACTTCACAACACAGAGAAGGGAGAATTGATGATGACACAAAGCCCCATAGACATCCGCCGCTCTTTCGGAGCGGGAATCGGTGGCGCCACCTTTGGTGACGATACCGCCGAGTATCTGTTCGGCCGAATCAAACGGCTCCGCCTGAAGTTTCAAATCGAACATCCGGACATCACAGTGCTAAACTTCGGCATTGGCGAACCGTATAACGGTCCGGATCATATCGTGCGGGAAGCGGCTGTAACGGCTATCCGCGATTCCCGGTTTGACGGGTACCCGGACCTTGGTTTGGCTAAACTAAGAGAAGCAGCGGCTTCTCATTTCCAAACCGTCTTCGGACTAAGCTACCAGCTCGACCCGGAAACCCATGTCCAGGACTGTTGGGGAATCAAGCCTAGCCTTGACGCCTTAACCAAGGTGTTCTGCTCTCCCGGCAATCAGGAGTGGCCGGTTGCGCGAATCCAGGTCGCGGTGACTACACCAGGCTACCCGGTTTTTGGCACCCAGGCCGCCAAACTCGGCGCCCAAGTTATCACCATGCCAGTGACCAGAGAAAACGGTTACCTACCGGACATCTCGGTTCTGGAGAAAGCCGCGCACCTTCACGCCATCTACCTGATTAGTCCGCACAATCCGACTGGCCGAGCCTACGATACCGAGGCTGGCTGGTGGCAGAAAGTCGTGGACTTCTGCCGCGAGAGAAGTGTCGCGTTGATCGTCGATGAAGCCTACTGCCATCTGCGCTGGGCGCCGGGCAAGCCGTTCACCGCTCTGTCTATTCCGGGTTTCATGGATGTCGGCGTTGTTTTGCACTCCGTCTCCAAAACCTTGGACTGGACCAGCGGCCGCATCGGCTGGGTGGTCGGCAATCCGATGATTATCCGGGCATACCGGAAAGAGTACGAAGACTCTTCTTCTGGCCAAACCCTGGCTCTGCAATGGGCCGCGGCAGAAGCGCTGAACAACTTCGGCTTGATCGTACCTAAAATCCAAGCCGACTATCGGCGGCGGCTGGAGGGACTGATCAAGATACTCCAAAGCCGGGGCTTCCCCGTTCAAATGCCCGACGGCGGGTTCTTCATCTTCAGTCCGGCGCCGACGTATTGCGGCGGTCAGACTATTGCCGATGCCGAGGAGTTCATGCAGTACCTACTGAATGAGCACGGCATCGTCAGCGTTCCTTTCGGCGACCATATCCGGTTCGCCAGCACAGTCAAAGTCGGCGGTCCAGGCCAGCCGGCAACATACGAACGGGCACTAGAAATGCTCAACGAACGCCTGCCTGAAGTGTTCCAATTCAAATCGTAACGGAGGGAAGAATACAATTCCTGCACTAACTTGCGTCGAAACAAGACGTCGGGTTGGTGCAGGTTCTTTTTTTACATATTTAACCCCTCCGGATTATTTCTGTCTCGCCACCATTTTTTAGGATTTTCAATAATATATTGCCGGATATTATTTAATGATTCTTCGTTACGAATAATATGATCATAAAAACGTGATTGCCAGCCAAATTCAATATTGTTACTATTGCCATATTTTTTAACGCTTGATTTAAATGCCCGAACCGCAGCAGAAATATTTTTGGATTGCGGGCCAAATTTATTTTCGTATTGTACCGCCGGGCAATTGCGCATTTGAATATTTTGACAACAATTATTATCACGTTGTAGAGACGCACAATTGTGCGTCTCTACCCGATTATTAATGTCGTCCAAAAAACCATCAGCGCAATTGCCCGGTACCTGTTTTTTAATTTTCAATATGGCGTGAATATGATTGGGCATTACAATAAATGAATCTATTTTTATATGTTTGTAATATTTTGGTATTACCTTAAAAAATCTTTTGGCAACATAACCAATCCTGTTTAGATGCGCCTTGCAATTAATGACGTCTCCAAAATAACAAATTCTGTCTTTAGCACAAATAGTAATAAAATAATAGCCCGGCCAGGAATAATCCCAACCCTTCAATCGGACGGAATCAATTCGATATTTATTTTTAAATAATTCATTATTTTGATACATAAAAACGCATCTTATGATGCGCTACGTTGATTATTAAATTATGTTAATTTTTAATATTTTCTGGAGCGGGTGAGCGGAGTTGAACCGCCGTCTCAACCTTGGCAAGGTTGCATAATAGCCGTTATACGACACCCGCAAAAGTTACAGAAAGAATTATAACAGAAAGAGAAAAAAATACAAGCCCTTAATTCCTTAACCGATATAAAGCCACCGCTGAGGCTACCGCCACATTCAACGACTCCTTCTTCCCCAACATCGGAATCTTAACTATATCATCAGCTAAAGCTAAAATCTTTTTACTCACTCCTTTGGTTTCACTGCCGACCACCAAAGCCAAAGGAAATTTTGGTTTGAAACTAGGCAGAGACTGACTTTTTTTGCCCGTTTCTAAAACCACAATCTTAATCCCCTGTTTTTTTAATTTCTTTATCAATAAATGTGTTTGCCAATGTCTTTCCCAAACGATCCACTCATCTGCCCCTAAAGCGGTCTTGGAAATTTCTTTCCGCACTGGAAAACCGGTGTAGCCACATAAATAAATCTTTTTAACGCCAAAAACATCGGCACAGCGGAAAAGCGCACCAACGTTATATAGACTGCGGATATTTTGAGCAATTAGATATACTTCTTTATTTTTTATTGACATATCGACATTTTTATCTTAATATAGTTAAAGTTTATAAGCAATAATTTTGCCCAGGTGGTGGAACTGGTATACACGCAGGACTTAAAATCCTGTGGCTGCAAAGCCATGCGGGTTCGATTCCCGCCCTGGGCATATAAATCGAAAATGAGTTCGCCTGCCCCACCCGTTATAACAACGTAACAATTTATTCACCCAACTTAACTACTACAACCATAATGGTTGTTTTTTGTTTGAGATAAATTGACATATCAAAAAAAATCTGTTAAGGTTTTGGAAACTACAGTGGAAGGAGTAGAAGTTTAACCCAAGGGAAGTACTCTACAATTGAATCGGAAGGAGAAACAACTGATGGAATATGCGCAAGGAGTAACCGACCTAAGCCGAGACCAACTGCGGATCCTCCTTGAAATCGCGGGGATGATCAACACCACCGGCGATCTGAAAGGTCCCCTCTCCCAAGCACTGAGGATGGCCATTGAGGCTATCGGCGGCGAGGAAGGCTCCATCTTGATGCTGAATCACGATGGGCTCCTAAGGATCTATGCAGCGTTAGGCATTCCCGAAGAGACTATTCGAACTGTCAATGCGAAGGGGATCCAGCTAGGTGAAGGCTTCGCTGGCTGCGTCGCCCAGACGAATAAGCCACTGCTCTTGAATAAAGGCAATGGCCATAGCGTTCGAATCCAGTCCGCCATCTCTGTCCCGCTATCAGTAGACCATAGGGTAATCGGGGTCCTGAATGTCAGCCGAATCAAATCGGATTTACCCTTCAACGAGCTAGACTTGGCCATGCTTGTCCATGTGGCAAGGGAACTCTATCCGGTTATCGGCAAACGACGGAACCTCGAAGCCATCTACGAAGCAGCAGTCGCTTTAGCCGCCGCTACCAGTCTGCCAGAAACTATCTTCGCCATGATGGTGATGAAACAGGCTTTGCTCGTCAACGAGCTTGCTCTGTTCATAGTCGCTGGAGAATATCTGGAAGAAGTAACCAGCACGACCACTGGCCCTTCGCAGGTCAAGATTCCGCTGGCTGGAGAACCGGCAACTGACGACACGACAACGGCTGCAGTCATAATCCAATCCCTCCGTGGGAAAAAGATGATTGTCTGCAACGAAGTGACGCCTGGAGCTAGTGACCAACGCCCATTTGCCGTTATTCCCTTCTTCGATCCGCGGCAAAAGCCAGAAGGGGCAATAGTCATCTACGGCGAAGTCGGCTGCGCGGTCACCCAGGAGGAAACCACGGTCATCCAAACCTTTGCCCGCATTGTTGCCCTGCAAATCTCCCACCTCCAAGATATAGCGGACAAAAAACAAGGTCAGCAACGGATGGTCTTTATCCTCGCCGCCGCCTTGGAATTCCGCAGCCACTACACCGCCGGGCACTCCAACCGCGTCAGCACCTATGCCGTCGCCGTAGGGAAAAAACTCGGCCTCCGTCCCGAGGAACTCCTGCTTTTGGAGCACGGCGGGCTAATCCACGATATCGGCAAAATCGGAATTCGCGACGAGGTCTTGGAAAAACCTGGCCAGCTCACTGTGGAAGAATGGGCCGAGATGAAACAACATCCCGATCGTGGCGTGGCGATGATTAAGGATGGCGGCGCTTTCAGTGAAGGTGTCGCGCGGTTCATCCTAAGACACCACGAACGTCCGGATGGTAAAGGTTATCCCAATGGGATTGGTGAAGATCAGCTCACGACCGCCGAGCTCATCCTTGGGGCAGTGGACTGTTTTGATGCCATGACCTCCCGCCGTAACTACCGGCAGGAACATAAAGACGGGATGCCGATCGAAGCCGCCATCCTGGAAATGATCCGGTGCAGCGGCACGCAGTTCAACACCCAGGTGGTCCAAGCGCTGATTAGCGCCTTGAAAGATGGGATCCAGATCGACGAAGATGGTGGTAGCCGAACAATGCTACTTGGGCCAACCGAGTGTCAAGCCATCGCGACCGCCCTCCTTCACCGGTCAACGCCGGATCCCAACCCAGCCGACAGGCAACAGATCAGTAGCCAAATCGCTACCCAGTTCGCGACCCTGTTTCCGTTGACAACTGCGGGCTGAACCAAGTCCGCTGAAGTAATCGGAGGATTGGAGGGAACACTTTGAGACACTCGCACAGACAAGGAAGGGAATGTGCGAGTCTTTTTTTATGTTCAATTTAGCACCTCGAGTTAAGTCGAGAGGTGCGAGTCTTTTTTTATTTGTTTTTTTGGCCTAAAAACGGTAAGATACTATTGATATGACAAAAACAAAACCAACAGAAAAAAACCGAATCATCGATCCTCAGGAACTAAAAAATGAGGAGAATTTTGATTTGACTTTACGGCCAAAAAATCTCGATGAATTTGTCGGCCAACATAAAATTAAAGAAAATCTGAAAATTTTTATGCAGGCGGCAAAAAACCGCCAAGAGCAAATTGAACATGTCCTGCTTTATGGCCCGCCCGGTTTAGGCAAAACTACCTTAGCTCATATTATTGCCAAGGAAATGGCAGTTAACATCCGCATCACTTCCGGTCCGGCGCTGGAACGAAGCGGCGACCTGGCCGCCATCCTGACTAATCTGGAAGATGGCGATATTTTATTTATTGATGAAATCCACCGCCTAAACAAAGTAATTGAAGAAATTTTATACCCGGCTATGGAAGATTATGCTTTGGATATTGTTATTGGCAAAGGACCTTCAGCCCGAACCTTAAGGCTGGAGCTCCCCCATTTCACTATTGTCGGCGCCACCACCAAAATCAGCCTGCTTTCTTCACCGCTGCGCGACCGGTTTGGTAATATTTATCATCTGAATTTTTATCAAGATGATGAAATTGAACAGATTCTTGCCCGCTCGGCCAAAATTTTGGCAATTGAAATGGAAAAAAATTCAGCCGGCCAAATTGCAAGGCGAGCACGCAAAACTCCCCGGGTGGCTAATCGTCTTTTAAAACGGGTTCGCGATTTCTGCCAGGTCAAAGCGGACGGCAAAATCAATCCGGATATTACCCAACAAGCTTTAACTATGCTTGATATTGATGAATTCGGCCTCGACGAAATTGACCGGCGGATTTTGGAAATTATTATCAACAAATTTGGCGGCGGACCGGTGGGTTTGAACACAATTGCCGCGGCCACTGGTGAAGAAATGGCCACAATCGAAGACGTTTATGAGCCGTTTTTAATCCAAATCGGCATGCTTAAAAGAACCGCCAAAGGCCGGGTTGCCACCGAAAATGCCTATAAACATTTGGGTCTGGATGGTGTTAACCAAACCAATAAACTGCTATAATAATCTTGGAGACATATGGAAATTTCCCTTAGCATCTTCTACTACATTTATTTAATCTTTGTTATAATTTATTTATTTTACACTTTTTCTAATATCTACCATCTGGTACGATTTGGTTTTCTAAGTGTCAGCAATATCACGCTGATATTTTTTTATCTGGCAGTTTCAATTTTAATTTTGACGATTTCCTGGCGCTATATTAGCCAAATTAACTGGCACCAAATGATTTCACTTATTCCCCAATTCCAATTTTAAGCAAACCTATGTTTCACTTTAATATTCCCAACGGCGAAAAAGGAGAAAAAGTTATTATGTTGCTTAGGCGGCATCCTTTTATTATTTTAGTGAGAATTATCAGCTGGGCAATTATTGCTTTACTACCTCTTATTTTCTATTTAATTTTGGGTGAAATTGTTGCTGGGTTTTTTACCCATGAAGTTTTTTGGCCAATTTTGGTTTTATTCACTAGCATCTATTATCTTTACATTTGGCTCTTTATGTTTTCTAGTTTTGTCGACTATTATCTTGATGCCTGGGTGGTGACTAACTACAGAATTATTAATATCGAGCAGAAAGGACTTTTCCACCGAGTGATTTCCGAACAAAGGCTATACCGAATCCAAGATGTTACTTCGGAATTAAAGGGTTTCTTCCCTACCTTTCTGAACTTTGGCAATATTTACGTCCAAACTGCCGGCGAAGCGGAAAGATTTGTTTTCAAACAAGTGCCCAACCCTTACCAGGTGGTCAGCAAAATTACTAAGTTAGTTGAGGAAAATAAAAAATTCCATAATCTGATGATGGCTGAGGATAAAATCTCCACTTAATTTTCCTTGGTCAATATGGACAAAAAGATATTTGCCATTCTAATCGCCTTAAGTTTTTTTGCTTTTATTATCCCAAATCTTTCTCCGGCAATAAAAATCAGCGGCGACGGCATCGGGTATTACAGCTGGTTACACAGCGTTTTTTTTGATCAAGATATTAATTTTAGAAACCAAGCAGAAAATTGCGCCGCGTGGGATAACAATTGCCGCACCATTATTGAAAGAAACCTGGTAACTCATAGCGGAAAAACGAATAATCCTTACGCTTTTGGCACTGCAATTATGTGGTTGCCAGCTTTTTTAATTGCTCATTTTCTATCTCTGATTTTAAGCCAAATAAATCCAGATTTCTTTCAGCCAGATGGCTATTCTTATCTTTATTTTTTAGCAATTTTCTTCGCCACTTGGCTTTTTAGTATTTTGGCTTTGCTTCTAAACTATAAAATTCTTAAAAAAGTTTTTAATGACAAATCTAGTTTTGGTTTTTCCAGCTTAGCTTTAATAGCGGGCTGGCTGGCCACCCCTTGGATTTATTATCAAACCCTTTCTTTAAGTATGGCTCACATTCCTTCGCTGCTAGTGGTCAGCTATTTTTTGTATTTGCTTATCAAAATGTGGAAAAAAGAAAAAGTGAGCGGTTGGGTGTTGGCCATTATAATTTTTTTGATGATTTCCATTCGCTGGCAAAATCTAATTTTTACCCTGATTTATTTACCATTATTAATTGAGCAAAAACGGGAAAAAACGCCCACAAATAATATTTTAAAAACTAGCCTTCTGTTTATTGTCCCCGTAGCAATTTTTTGGTTATTGCAATGCTTGATCTGGAAATATATTTATGGCAGTTTATTCTTATTCACCTTTAATTGGTACTTTGCAGAAATAAAACCTTTTGGTTTTTTGCATATCCTTTTTTCTTCCGATCGCGGTTTATTTCTCTGGTCACCCATTCTAATACTGGCCATTCTCGGCTGGTATTGGCTTTATAAAAAAATACCATTTTTAGGCATGGCTGTAGCTTTGGCTTTTGTTGGTCAATGGCTGGTCAACGGTTCACTGGCTGATTTGGGCGGCGGCTGGGCCTTTGGGTCAAGACGATTTATTGAAACCCTCCCCTTCTTAATTTTAAGCTTAGCTGCTTTATTTCAAAAATTCCAGAAAAAAATCAAAATTTTTTATGTTATTGTAATCATCGCCATAATTTGGAATTTTATTTTGATCGGAAATTACCAGATTGGTGTAATTCCACCCGGCGGTGAATTTAACTTTTTTGGGACTGATTATTTCAGCCAAATTGGGCCGGGGATTACCAAAAGGTTAGGCTGGTAAACTGGATCCGCGGACAAAATATTAGAGGATTTTCTAAAAAATCCAATAAATAAGGGGTATTAGGCCCTATTTTTTTTGTTGACCCTTGACAAAATGGAAATAATCTGTATACTTGCTCCATTATCATGGAAAACCATGATAAAAACTGGTTGCGTGAACGCAGGAACAAGGAGGAGAAACAGCATGTTGAAAAAATCCGTTCTGGTCGTAGTAGTCGTAGTTTTGTTCCTTACAATACCCGTCACAAGTTTTGCCAGTGACGAAAATGAAGGCCCAAGTCCCTATTGGTTAATCCCGTTCGCGACAGTGCTTCTGTCCATCGCGGTGATACAATTCATCACCAAACGTCGGTGGGACATGAATGTAGCGGTCGGTCTAGGTCTGCTAGTCATCGGCTACTACATGTCAGAAAACCCACAAAGGATGACCGAGACAGGTTTGGAGTATTTCAGTTTCCTTTCCTTGATCGGCTCGCTGTTTGTGGTTTCCGGCGGAATTTATATCAATGTTCCATCGGGCAGGGCGACACCTCTGACTAACGTCGGACTTTTGGCAATAGGTGCAGTGGTGGCGAATATTGTTGGTACAACCGGTGCCAGTATGATGTTGATCCGGCCATACCTTCAGCTCAACAAAGGCCGGGTCAGACCTTACCACATTGCATTTTTTATCTTTGTGGTAAGCAATATCGGCGGTGCCGTAACACCAGTTGGCGATCCGCCACTGCTGATGGGCTATCTCCAGGGAATCCCATTTTTCTGGATCAGCGGCCGGGTACTCCCCATCTGGTTCATGACTGTAGGTATCGTGTTAGTGGAGTTCTTCATCATCGACCTGCTCCACTTCCAGAAATTGCCCAAGGGACAAGAGGCGATAACAAAAGCCGAAGCAGAACCAGGGCAGAAAACCGGAGGATTGCTGAATGTTATCTTCATCTGTGTTATCCTCGGAGCGGTTTTCTGGACTACTCCCTGGCGGGAAGTGGTAATGATTGGTAGCGCTGCGGGCTCGTGGGTCTACACTCGTCTGATGGAACCTTGGATCCACCAGAACAACAAGTTCAGCTTTGCACCAATCACCGAAGTGGCGATTCTCTTCTTTGGAATTTTCGCCACGATGGTTCCAGCCCTGGAATGGCTAGAAACGAATGCCGCAAGCCTGGGAATTCAAACGGCCGGCCAATTCTTCTGGGCAACCGGATCGCTGTCGGCAGTGCTGGACAATACGCCGACGTACCTGAATTTCCTATATACTGCGATGGGATTACTGGTGAATCCAGAAACCATTGCTCAGGTGCAAGCTGTCTTGAATAACCCCGAGCTGCTCTTGGCAAGTAGTCAGAATGTCCAGACGTTGGTTGCGGGGATCAATCAGTACTTCCCCGGGCAGGTACTTTCTGCCGACCAGATGCAGGTTGCTTACTTGATGATTTTGTGGCCAAAGTTCTTGGTCGCAATCTCAATCGGGGCCGTGTTCTGTGGTGCCATTACCTACATTGGTAATGGCCCGAATCTGATGATCTGGGCCTTCGTGAAGGAACATGAATTACCGTGTCCGAGCTTCTTCGGGTACATATTCAAGTATTCCCTGCTGTACCTAATTCCAGTCTTCGTCCTGGTATGGCTGGTCATGTTCGTCCTTTAGTAGTCTCCTAGTAGTCTCCCTGTAAGACAATGCTATGCCCCGATATCAAGGAAGATATCTGGGCTTTTATTATAATATTTAATGATTTTTTATTGATTTTGTGGTATAATTAAGACTAGATAAATTAATTTTTGTCATTTTTAGCCAAAATTTCACGGGCAAAATTGTTACCGATATTTTATAAAAAACCCTTGACTATTTCACTAAAACTAGTATAATTGTCACATCAAAATTATGAACCCGGTAGTGATCCCGCCCTTTAATCTAAATATACGAATTATTACTAGGATTAAATAAAAAAAATAATTAATATGATTTTCTCGCCGATTGTCAAGGAAAAAGAGCGGGACTACTACCGGGTATGAGTGGGACGCAAAAGCAAGACCAAGCCCAGCAAAATCCCAGTAAAACCCAGCAAAACAAGTGGCAGCAGACCGGCTTAAAACTGGCATTTGAACTCTCCGGCTGGTTGGTTGGACCATTGGTCTTAGCGCTATTTGTTGGTAACTGGTTAGACAATAAATACCAAACAAAGCCCTGGCTATTTTTATTATCAGTGGGTATTGCCTTTGCCATTACCTGCATCGGCATTGTTAAGGAAACCATGCAATATATCAAAGATATTGAAAAGGAAGCTGAACAAAAAAAATCTCAACAAAATCAGGAATTAAAATAAAGATAATGACTAACGAAATAAACCAAATCAACGAACAACCGATTACCCAAACTCAGGAGATAAAAACCGAGTCAACACTTTTTGCTGAGCCAATTTACAAAGTTAATGGCTTTACTATTACCAATTCGCTTTTAACTTCCTGGCTGGCCGTTGCCGTCATTATTTTGTTTTCTTTAGTTATCCGCAAAAAAATCGCCACTGTCCCCAAAGGGATAATGAACTATGTTGAGATAATTTTGGATGAAGCTTTAAAAATGGCGGATTCAGTTACCGGCTCACGCCAAAAGACCTTGAAATTCATGCCCATTGTCTTTCCACTTTTCATTTTTATTTTACTGAACAACTGGTTTGGGCTTTTGCCCGGTGTGGGCTCAATCGGCTTTGTCCAGCATCACGGTGCTGAAGCAATCTTTATCCCCTTTTTACGCGGTGGTACGGCTGATTTAAACACCACTTTGGCTTTGGCAATTATGGCAATTGTTTTAACCCATATTTTTGGCGTGGTTTTAGTCAGCGGCTGGTCGCATTTAAATCGTTTTATCGGCCTCAATTTATTTTTAGAAATTCCCAAAAAAATCATCAAAGAAAAAGATTACAATGTTTTGTTTGTCAACCCAATTAAATTTTTTGTCGGCTTAATTGAAATTATCGGTGAATTTGCCAAAGTCGCTTCACTTTCTTTCCGGTTATTCGGCAATATCTTTGCTGGCGAAGTGTTGCTTGGCGCCATGGCGGCGATTTTCGCTTTTGTTCTGCCAATTCCGTTTATCTTTTTAGAAATTATCGTCGGCATTATTCAGGCTTTAATTTTTGCGATGCTAACCTTGGTATTTTTGACAATTATGACAACCAGCCATGATGGGGAAGAGGGACATGCGGAAGCAAGACATTAAAATTAATTTCAAAATCATAATTTCAAATGTCAAATCAAATCCAAAGCTCAAATATCAAATTTCATTTGGATTTTAGATTTTGAACTTGATTTGTAATTTGGATTTTGACATTTGGATTTAATTAATAATATTAATAATTAATTTATTAGTAGGTATGCCAAAAAAGCTTTGACAACCTACTTGAGAGGTAATTCACTATGGATTTAACAATGTTAGCCAAAGCCTTAGCCATCGGTATTGGTTCAATCGGACCTGGTTTAGCCATTGGTAAAATTGGCGCGGCCGCTATGGAATCAATTGGTCGCAACCCGGAGTCAGCCGGTAAAATTTTAGTGCCAATGCTTTTAGCCGCCGCTTTTGCCGAAGCTATTGCTATTTATGCATTAGTTATCGCTTTTTCGATTTCCGCCTAAAACCGCCAAGGTAAAATTGATTAATGCCAATTATTTCCGCATTTTTCGCGTTTAATTCCGCGTCATTCCGCGTTTAATTAACTAAGATCAGTTATTTTATGGGTGAAATTATAAACACCTTTCACATTGATTACAAAATCATTATTGCCCAGTTAATTAACTTTGGCATTGTGGTTTTTGTTTTATGGTTTTTTGCCTTAAAGCCGCTAGCCAAAAAAATGAGTGAAAGAAGCGACAAGATCGAAAAAAGCCTGAATGACGCCAAAGTGATTGAAGAAAAACTCCAGCATGTCAGTGCCGAAGAAAAACGGCAAATGATTGAGGCAAAAAAGGAGGCGGAAAAGATTTTAGCTTCTGCTCAACAATTGGCAGATAAGCAAAAACAGGAAACTGTTGACAAAGCTAAAGTGGAAGTGGCCAAAATCGTTGAAGCGTCAAAAAAACAAATTGCCCAGCAAAAACAGGAAATGGTCGCTGACGTTAAAAAAGAAGTGAGTGAACTGGTCATTTTGACTACTGAAAAAATCATTGGCGAAAAACTGAACCAAGCCAAAGATCAAAAAATTATTGAGGATGTTATTAAAAAAGTTTAATATAATGCGAATCTACGAATGATATACTAATGATACAAATGGCTAATTCGTAGCATTCGCAATATTCGCATCAATTCGCATTCATTAGTATTATATTATGAAGATTTCCGCTAAAAAATATGCCATCAGCTTGTTTGAGGCTGTGCAAGACTTAGACCACAAGCAGGCTGACAAAGTAATTAAAAAATTTGTTTTGGTTTTAGCAAAAAACCAAGCTTTGTCTTTGGCGCCAAAAATTATTGAAGAATTTGAAAACTATTCGCGCCAAAAGCAAGGCATCCAAAAAGTGGAAATTAAAACAGCCCGACCGCTTAGTAAATCAGATGAAAAAGAAATTACTAGCCAGCTGAAAAAACGACTTGGTAAGGAAATCCAGGCAGAAAAAATCGTGGACGAAAGCCTGATCGGAGGAATGATTATCAAAATTGGTGACAATTTAATCGACGGCAGTATAAAAATGCAATTAATAAATTTAAAAAATAATTTGATCAATAACTAATATGGCAGATCAGAACAAAGATTACATAATTTCGAGTCTGAAAAAACAAATCAGTGATTATCAGACCGAGGTTAAAACTGAAAAAACCGGCACTGTCGTGGAAGTCGGCGACGGCATTGCCAAAATTTCCGGACTTTCTGAAGCGATGTCTTCGGAAATGCTTGACTTCGGCAATGATATTTTTGGCGTAGCTCTAAACTTGGATGAGGATTTCGTCGGCGCCATTATTTTGGGTAACTACGGTAAAATTAAACAAGGCGACACGGTTAAATCAACTGGCCGAATTCTGGAAGTACCAGTTGGTCCGGCGGTAGTTGGTCGCGCGGTAAATCCACTTGGCCAGCCGATTGACGGCAAGGGCACAATCAAAAGTGAAAAATTCTATCCGGTGGAAAAAATTGCTCCCCGCGTCATTACCCGCCAAGGCGTTAATACGCCGCTACAAACCGGCATTAAATCAATTGACGCGATGTTTCCCATCGGCCGTGGGCAACGCGAATTAATCATTGGCGACCGGCAAACCGGCAAAACCGCTTTAGCCATTGACGCCATTATCAACCAAAAAGGCCAGAATGTTACCTGCATTTACATCAGTATCGGCCAAAAAGAAGCTAAAGTCGCCAGAATTATTGCGGAACTGGAAGCACGCGGCGCCATGGAATACACCACCATTGTTGCAGCTAATGCTTCGGATCCGGCGGCTTTGCTTTACTTAGCGCCGTTTGCCGGCTGTGCCATGGGCGAGTTCTTTATGGACCAAGGTAAAGACGCTTTGGTAATTTATGATGACTTATCCAAACAAGCCGCCGCTTACCGCCAGATTTCTTTGCTTTTAAAACGCCCGCCTGGCCGTGAAGCTTATCCCGGCGATGTCTTTTATCTTCATTCCCGGCTTTTGGAACGCGCTGCCCGGCTTAATGCCGATTATGGCGGCGGGTCACTGACCGCTTTGCCAATTATTGAAACGCAAGCCGGTGATATTGCCGCTTATATTCCCACTAATGTTATTTCCATTACTGACGGCCAGATTTTTTTGGAAAGCGATTTGTTCTACCAAGGCATCCGGCCGGCCATTAACACCGGGCTATCTGTTTCCCGCGTCGGCTCGGCTGCTCAGATTAAAGCGATGAAACAGGTCGCCGGCAAGATGAAACTGGAAATGGCCCAGTACCGCGAATTGGCCGCTTTTGCCCAATTCGGTTCGGATTTGGATGAAGCCACCAAAAAACAGATTAACTTAGGCGCGCGGCTGACTGAAGTTTTAAAGCAGCCGCAATATGAACCCGTACCCGTTCAATATCAGGTTTTGATAATTTATGCAGTCATTAACGGCTTCTTGGATGATATCGCTGTTGAAAAAGTCCGGGATTTTGAAACCGGCTTAGTTAAATACACCGGCGCGCACGCTAAAGCGGTAATGGAAAAAATTGTTAAAGAAAAGCAGTTAACCCCGGAAATTGAAGAACAAATTAAAAAATTAATAACGGACTACAAGCAAACTATTGCTTAGCCCCTACTACCTACCTCCTACTTCCTACTTTCTAACCTATGGCCGTTTCAAGCAAAATAATTAAAAAAAGAATCCGGTCGATTTCTAATACCAAAAAAATTACCCGGGCGATGGAAATGGTTTCCGCCGTCAAGATGAGAAAAGCGGTGATGGCGGTTTTAGCTTCGCGTGATTACGCCGCCACGGCCTGGAATTTAGTTTTAGGCTTAGCCGGAAAAACTACCGCCGAAGATCATCCGCTTTTGGCCAGCCGGAAAGAAATAAAAAAAATCGGCGTAGTTATCATTTCGGCCAACCGGGCGCTTTGCGGCGGTTTCAATGTCCAAATAACTGGTAAAGCCATACAATACGCCCAAAGCCAAAAAGCCGAAATTGAATGGATTGCTGTTGGCCGCAAAGGTGCAGAGTTTCTGGTCAGAAACGGCCAAAAAGTCGTGGCCGAATTTGAAAAACCGGATGTAGTTAGTGGCACTAAAGAAATTCTGCCGATTGCCAAAATGATCACTTCTGACTTTTTAGCCGGCACTTATGACAAAATTATTTTAGTTTATACTGATTTTCGTTCGGCCATGGTCCAAAAGCCAAAAATCCGCCAGCTTTTACCATTTGAGCCGACACCTGATTCCGACTTAGGCAGTGTCGGCGAAACAGATAAACAAACTGCGCCAACTGATTTTGAAATTTTTGAATATTTATTTGAACCGAATAAAACTGAAATTTTAAATCAATTCTTGCCGCGGCTGATAGAAATTCAGCTTTATCAGGCTTTGCTTGAATCAGCTGCTTCCGAACATTCAGCCCGCATGCTGGCGATGAAAAATGCCACCAGTGCTGCCGGCGATATGATTGACAGCCTAACGTTAGCCTTTAACCAAGCCAGACAAGCAGCGATTACCCGAGAGATTGCTGAAATTACCGGCTCTAAAGCCGCTTTGGAATAATTAATAAATATTATTTTATAACTTATGAGTAACATCGGAAAAATTAAAAAAGTTATTGGTCCGGTTGTTGATATTTATTTTGAAAATCAGCTGCCGTCACTTTACAATGCCATTGAAGTCAAAAACGGCAAGGAAACTTTGGTTTTGGAAACCCAGCAGCATGCCGGCTCTAATATTGTGCGGGCGGTGGCCATGGGTTCAACCGACGGTTTGAGCCGCGAAATGGACGCGGTAGACACTGGCCGGCCGATTTCCGTGCCAGTTGGTCCCCAAACTTTAGGCCGGATCTTTAATGTCTTAGGCCAACCATTAGACAACAAAGAACCAGCTAAAACTAAAGAAACGTGGCCAATTCATCGCGAAGCGCCCAAACTAACCGACCAATCCACCAAAGCCGAAATATTTGAAACCGGCATTAAAGTTATTGACTTAATCTGCCCGTTTGTTAAAGGCGGCAAAGTTGGTTTGTTCGGTGGTGCCGGCGTCGGCAAAACCGTTATTATTCAAGAACTAATCCGAAATATCTCTTCTGAACATGGTGGCTATTCTGTTTTTGGTGGCGTCGGCGAAAGAACTCGTGAAGGTAATGATCTGTATCGGGAAATGACTCAATCCGGCGTTATTAAAAATACCGCCATGGTTTTTGGCCAAATGAATGAACCGCCCGGCTCCAGAATGCGCGTCGGTTTAACTGCATTGACGATGGCGGAATATTTCCGCGACGTTGAACACAAAGACGTTTTACTTTTTATTGATAATATCTTTCGTTTTACCCAGGCTGGTTCGGAAGTCTCTGCTCTTTTGGGCCGGATTCCTTCAGCGGTGGGTTATCAACCAACCTTAGCCACAGAAATGGGCGAACTTCAAGAACGCATTACCTCAACCAAAGATGGTTCCATTACTTCAGTCCAAGCCGTTTATGTTCCAGCTGACGATTTGACTGACCCGGCACCAGCCACCACCTTTGCTCACTTAGATTCCACCGTTGTACTTTCCCGAGCTTTATCAGAACTAGGTATTTACCCGGCAGTTGACCCCCTAGATTCTTCTTCAACCATTTTAGACCCCAGAATTGTTGGCAAAGAACACTATGAAGTTGCCAGAAACGTCCAAAAAGTTTTACAGCGCTATAAAGATTTGCAGGATATCATTGCAATTTTGGGCATGGAAGAATTGTCAGCTGAAGACAAAGCCACTGTCAGTCGCGCCCGAAAAATCCAGCGGTTTTTATCCCAACCGATGTTTGTGGCGGAAACTTTTACCGGCATAACCGGCAAATATGTGCCGCTAAAAGAAACTATCCGCGCCTTTAAAGAAATTCTCGAGGGTAAATATGATGATGTTGCCGAGCAGGACTTCTATATGAAGGGCGGGATTGACGATATAAGAAAATAAACATTAAATATCTGATTCAGTAAATTAAGCATCTGAACTCGCTGAATTTACTGAACTCGCTGATCTCGCTATATTATGCCTAAACTAAAGTTCAAAATTGTCACCCCGGAAAAAGTGGTTTTCGAGCAAGAAATCGACCAAGTGACTTTGCCGACCCAAACCGGCCAGATTACGGTTTTGCCAAATCACATACCTTTGCTCTCCGCTTTGCAGGCCGGCGAACTGGTGATTAAATCCGACGGCAAAGAAACTCCTTTGGCTATTGCTGGTGGCTTTGTTGAAGTCAAACCTGACAGTGAAATAGTTGTCCTAACGGAAAATGCCGAACATGCGCAAGAGATTGATATTGCCCGCGCCGAAGAAGCTAAAAAGCGCGCTGAAGATTTATTAAAAAATACTAAAGATAAAGAAGCGGTTGACTATACTGCCCTAACAGCCAAAATTGAAAGAGAACTGGCCCGGCTCAAAGTCGCCCGCAAGCATAAACCCAGCCATCAACCCACTATCAAAACCGACTAAAGCCTAACCTCCTAAATTCCTAACTTCCTAAATTCCTAATTTCTAGCTTATGAGTCATACCTGCCAAGCCATCGTTTTCCGCTGCATTGATTTCCGGATTCAATCCGGGGTCTTTGCTAAACTCCTGGCGGAAAACGGCATTTGCGCCGCTGACCAATTTGACTTGGTTTCCTTAGCTGGTGCAGCTAAAGTGTTTCTAACTGATAGCCGAGATTTACTATTGTCACAAATTGATATTTCCAGCCGGCTCCATGGCATCAAAAAAGTCGTGCTGGTGATGCACGACAATTGCGGCGCTTACGGCATTGCTGATCCGGCTGAAGAGGAAAAAATCCAAAGACAGGACTTAGCAGAAATCGCTGGTCTGATTGCGGCAAAGTTTTCCCAACTGACAGTAGAAAAATTCATTCTCCAAGGCACAGCCAGCGGTAACTTTTCACTCCTGAAAATCTAAACCAGGCTGGTTTAGCTGGTTTCGACTTACTGCCAAACGGTAGGTCTTTTTTTATTAAAATTAAAAACAAAAGAAGCTATTTACCAATTGCTCCTTCTGGTTCTGATATCTAAATTATTTTTTGAAAAAGGGTGACGACGGACCAAGTCACTTCGCTTCGACTCCAAAGGAGTGAATTGAGGTGAACGGACTGGTCCGTCGTCGATTGACTGGCTTCCGACCATCGGGAGATTTTCCTCTCCAGGTCGCTTCCGCAGGAAGCTACGTAACGATGAGCCCGAAAGCCTTCGCGTGTACGCCGGCGGCACCGAGACCCTGTACGCGTTTCTTCTGCGCGATGTCATGGCTGCCGGCCAACTTCTTCCGATTACGCGTCTCAACGATCTCAGCAAATGGTCCCATGGGTAACCTCCAATCTTTTGGGGGCTCGATGGCTCCCCACCTAGTTACGGACCTCCATGTTGGTCCGATTATTCGTATATTAACAAAAAATAATAAATTATACAAGCCTTTTTGTTTGCCATGCCGGCCTACGAGCCGGCATCTGGGATTCTGCGACAAAACTCTGGATTCCGGATTCACATTTTAAGGCTATTATTGACAAAAAATGAGAGTTGAACTATATTGGAAAAGTGCCGCTTGGGCCGCTATAAAAAGGCCCATAGCGACCAGTGTCGCCGCGGTCAAAGCGGACAACGGCGACGTTGATCGGTCCGGACCAGGCGTGGTCCGAGGCCACAGAAGTGGAAACGAAAAGGCGACAACCTCTATAGGAGAAAAAGGTTCGGGGAATTTAAGGGTCTGACCAGCCTCTGGCAAATCAGGTGGAATTCCTGAACAGCTAGTAGAGCAAACGTGCTCTTGCCATATTCCCCTTGCTTACTTAAAATTAGGATGAAATACTAGAGTTTAATGCCAAGGGTAAAACTAAGGCATTTTTTTATAAAAAAATATATGGCCCACAGGCCATATATTTTTGGTTTTTGTTTTGGTTGTACTAAAAAGGACAACTATCTTAACGCCAAGGATTTTAGCTGCCTTAACAAGGTAAGGCAACGCTAGACTGGCGAAATAAAAATTATCTCAGCTCCATATAACCCTGCCTAATTTTGTCGCTGACAAACTGTCCCGGGGTAAAAGCGACTTTTTCTTCGGTTAGTGAAACCGCCTCAGCGGCTGGCGTGGATTTTTCCAAGGCCGAAGTTGCAATACCCAAAACTAGACTGATAGCCAAGACAACAAAAAAAGCACTGATTAAACTGCCGAAAAGTCCAAAACTGGCAATTTTTTTATTCAGTACTGTCGGGTATTTGGCTATCCCAAATAAGGATAATACTTCGCGACCGGCTTGAATTGATGACATATTTTTGTTTTTGTCCCGATTTCTCCCAAATCTTTGATTTGGTGAGAAATCGAGGATCCCGACAGCAGTCGGGATTTTTATTTTGGGTTTTATAAAAGAGAGTACTTCTCAACTCTCTAAATACAGTATAGCACATCTAAAAAATTTTGTCAAATATTTAAATTGAAAAAATAGCTAAAATTTGCTAGAATAGAACTAGCAAAAAAGTAAGAAAATAAGAAATTAAGAAAATCAAGGCTTTAATTTTTTAATTTCTTATTTTGTTAATTTCTTATTCTTCAACCATGACCGAAGTCCGAAAAATTGCCCACAACACGATTATCCAAGTTTTTGGTAAAGTTATAACTATTGCTTTAGCCCTCTTTGGTTTTGGCTTAATGACTCGTTACTTAGGTCAAGAAGGAGTTGGCTACTATTCGACAATTTACGCTTTTTTAGCCATCTTTGGCATTCTAGTCGATCTGGGCCTGCAAATGACCACGACCCAATTGATTTCTGACCCCAAAGAAAATGAAAGCCAAATTTTAAGTAATGCTCTAACCATTCGTCTGATTGCGTCCGCTACCTTTTTAAGCCTGGCGCCAATTTTGGCAATATTTTTCCCTTATCCATTGGTAGTCAAAGTCGGCATGTTAATTTCTGTTTTTGGCTTTGTAGCGGCTTCACTCACCTCAACTCTAACCAGCTTCTTTCAAAAAAAATTTTTAATGGTCCAAGTGGTACTGTCGGAAGTCACCGCTAAACTAATTTATCTACTGTTAATTATTATCACGATTTATTTTGATTGGGGGCTTTACGGAATTTTACTGGCCGCTGCCTTAGACAGTTTGCTGATCTTTTTAATTTTATTGTTTTTTGCGGCAAAAAAAGTTTTGCTCAAACCCAGGTTTGAACTGGCAGTCTGGAAAAAAATCTTAATCAAAACCTGGCCAGTGGCTTTAACGATTGCTTTAAACCTAATTTATTTTAAAGGCGATATTTTCATCATGTCTTTGATGCGGCCTCAAACTGAAGTTGGACTATATGGTGCCCCTTACAAAATTCTGGAAGTTCTAATTAACATTAATTATTTATTTTTGGGTTTAATTTTGCCGGTCTTAGCTACCGCCGTTGCGATTCAAAACTTTGCTAAATTAAAAACTATCATTCAAGTAGCATTTGATTTTTTGATTATTATTATCATCCCGATGATTGTTGGCGGCTATTTTCTCGGCGTACCCTTAATGGTTTTGATGGCCGGCACCGACTTTACCATTTCTGGTGAAATTATAAAAATCCTTTTAATTGCCACCGGTATCATTTTTATTGCCGGATTATTTGGTTATGCCGTTGTGGCCTTAAATCAACAGAAAAAAATGATAAAATTTTATGCCATTAACGCGGCAGTTTCCATTATCGGTTACATTATTTTTATTTATAAATACACTTACTGGGGTGCGGCCTGGATGACGGTGTTTACCGAAACTTTTATTTTATTTACTGCCGCTTATGTGATGTACCAAAATTTAAAATTTCTGCCAAAATTAAAAATGCTAGGCAAATCAATTATTGCCAGTCTGGTAATGGCTATCCCCCTTTGGTTTTTACCTAATTTACCGCTAGGGCTGTCAGTTAGCTTGGGAATTTTGGTTTATTTTGCCGCTTTGTACTTACTCAAAGGCTTTGACAAACAGATAATTTTAGACATTGTTAAAATAAAAAAGGATGAAACCGCTGATTATTAACCATAAAATCTACGGCCGTTTTATTATTACTGAACCGGTTTTAATTGAGTTGATTAAATCTCCGGCCCTGCAGCGTCTTAAAGGAGTTGGCCAAAATGGCGCTCATGATTTTCATTACACCTCACCGGGGCCTTTTACTCGTTTTCAACATTCAATCGGCGTTATGCTCCTGCTCAGAAAATTTAATGCCCCGCTAACCGAGCAAGTTGCCGGCCTTTTACATGATGTTTCTCATACGGCTTTTTCCCATGTTGCCGATTTCGTTTTTAATTCTCACACCACTCAAAGTTACCAGGACACAAAATTAGCCCAAGCCTTGGAAATTCAGGGAATAAATAAAATTTTAACCAAACATCACATTAAACCTAAAGAAATTTTGGCTCAAGAAAATCTTCCTCTTTTAGAAAAAAAATTGCCTGATCTTTGCGCTGACCGTCTTGATTATACTTTGCAGGAGCCAACTTTAAAAAAGCTCAAAATGACCGATCCAAAGTATCTTTTGGAGAATTTAACGGTCTGGCATAATCAATTCATTTTCAAAAATAAAAAATCAGCAAAAATTTTTGCCGCACTTTATCTAAAAATGAATCAGGTTTTATGGTGTAACCCCCTGGAAGCAACTATTTATCAGGTATTAGCCGACATTATAAAATTAGGCTTGGAAAAAAAGTTAATTCAAAAAAAGGATTTATTTACGACTGACCAACTGGTTTTAACTAAATTAAAAAAAGACCCTATCCTTGCCCAAAAAATAATAAAATTGAAAACAATTAGAGCAAAGGTAGTGCCAAAGAGCCAAGCTGAACTTCATATTTATTCCAAAACTCGAGTCGTTGATCCCTACTTTATGAAAAATAATAAATTGGTTAGACTGTCAATGGTGGACAAAGGTTACAATAAACAAACTGGGGCCTGGCTCAAAACCGCCAAAAAAGGTTTTTATATCAAAATCCTAAATTCCTAACCCTACTTCCTACAACCTACTTCCTACTTGCTAACTATGTTCATCTTCGACTTCAACTGGCAAATTCAAAGTTTTCTCAATCAATTCTGGTACCAGATCAATTTTTTGCTTTTGGTAATTTTAGTAATTCTCGGTTATCTAGCTTACAAAAAACCGGCTTACGCCGTTGGTCTAACCATTATTTTACTGCCGACCTATCTTTTTCGTTCCAAAATCTGGTTTCTTCCTTTCACCTATCTAGAACTTTGCATCTGGGTCACCTTCCTTGTCCCTTTCATCAAATCACTTTTAACCAAATCCTACCACCTACAACCTACCTCCTACTTCCTAAAATGGCCAATCCTTTTAATCATCATTGCCTCAACAATCGGCGTAATACTTTCTCCCGATAAAACTGCTGCCGCCGGTCTTTGGAAAGCCTATTTTATTGAACCCCTCTTATTTTACTTAATATTGATTAACGTCTTAAAAACACAGAAAGACAAAGAAATTCTTCTATGGTCTTTAGGTATTTCCACCCTTGTCATTTCTCTGCTGGCCATTTATCAAAAGTTTACCGGCTTTGGTATTGCTGAGGCGGGCTGGGTTGCTGCTGAACACCGGCGAGTCACTTCGATTTTTACTTCGCCGAATGCAATCGGCTTATACTTAGGACCAATTTTGGCCATCTATTTCGGTTGGTTGCTTTCGGAAATTAAAAACTTCAAAGCTACCATTTTAAAATTACTGATAATTATCCCCTCAATCCTGGCGGTAATATTTACTGTTTCCCAAGGCACCTGGCTGGGCTTGGCCGCGGCTATTGTCTTTTTAGCATTCTTTGGCTGGAATAAACCCGCACACCAAAATTTTTGGTGTGCGGGTAAAAAATGGACAACTTTAATTGTCCTGGTTCTGATTATTACCTGTCTGGTAATTCCAATAACTCAGCACCAAGTTTTAGACTTAATTACTCTTCAGGACACATCAGGCCAAAATCGTCTGATTTTATTACAAATGAGTTGGCAGCATCTTTTGACCAACCCGCTAAATTTTATTTTTGGTGCTGGAATAAATGGCTTTGCCCAAATTCAAGACCAACTGCGTGATCCTTTAAAAATGGAGGCTCTCCTCTATCCTCATAATATTCTTCTGAATTTTTGGCTGGAAATCGGGCTGCTGGGTTTAATTGCCTTTGTTTGGATAATAATCAAATTCTTTAAGACTGGCTTTAGAAGCTCGGGGCTCGGGGCTCGGGGCTCGGGGCTTCTAATTCTAGGCGTACTCGCCGCCATGATAACCATTCTCGTCCACGGTCTAATCGATGTCCCCTATTTCAAAAATGATTTAGCCGTTTTATTCTGGGTAATTATTGGTTTGCTTTAATCAACATTACTAAAAAATAAAGACACAATTTTTTAGATTGCGTCTTTATTTATAGTATATCGAAACGTCTTAAACAGCACCTGTGGCCGAAATCAACTGATTGATGACAAAGGTAGCAATAGCGTAGGAAATAAAGATAATAACTAAACCAATAACCCCGGCGCTGATGATTTTCTTGGCCTGACCCACTTTTTCTTCATTACCACCTGCAATCATCCAAGTAAAGCCACCATATAAGACAATTAAAATTGCAATAATTCCAAGAAATCCTAATAGAATACTAACAATAGCCATTACCCCTTCGCGGATATCTTTAGTCCCTAAACCAGTATAAGTACCATATTCAAGACCGGTCTCTAAGGCTAGGGCTGGTAAAGTCGTTAAAGCAAAAATTGTTCCTAAAACTACAAAAACTATAATCTTTTTCTTCATTTTTTCACCCCCTTCCTGCTTTTTAAAAATAACGAGATAATCCCTCTTCCCAAAGAATACCATAAAGAAAATAAAAAAGAAACCCCCACTAAAAGCGAGGGCTCCTTTTCTATTTTAAATTTTTATTTTTTACTCAACTGATCTAATATTTCCTTAGCTTTATCTTTACCCGCTAAACCAAAGGCAATACCACCAGCCAAAGAAAACATCAAAATTAAACCAGTAAAAAGAATTTGGATTAATTCTGTTGCCACTTTCAACTGAAGCAAGGCTGCCATCAAAGTAAAAACTAAAATGGCCCATCTCGCAACAGAAGCTAAGAAATCTGATGCCTTTAATTTGGCCGCCAGAGATGTTTCCTTGACCAAGGTATAGATAAAATTACTAACTACAATCCCAACGATCAGAATGACAATAGCAATAATTACATTGGGAATGTACAAAACTACTGCTTGCAGAAATCCAGAGATTTGGCTTAAGCCTAAAATATCAGCTGCCACCACTAAAACAATGGCATACAAAAACCAAGTAACCAATAGACTTAAAGCTTTACTGATTTCAATCTTGAAACCAATTCGTTCCAAAATCTTTTTCAGGCCAGTTGTTTCCGTCACCCGATCGACATAAAGTCTTTTCAGAATTTTGGCGGTAACTCTACCTAAAAATTCGGCAATAAATAAACCGGCAATAAAAATTATTACTGCCACTAAAATCTTTGGCACTAAACCAATGATTTCAAGCCAAATTTCGCCGACAGAAACATCCAAAGCTGACCCAAAATTATTGAAATTGGACATAAATTAGCATCTCTCCTTGTATTACTTAAGTAAAGTTTAGTCTTGGCTGATAATTCTTTAGACTGCGCCTGTTGCGGTAATCAACTGATTGATGACAAAGGTAGCAATAGCGTAGGAAATAAAGATAATAACTAAACCGATAACCCCGGCGCTGATAATCTTTTTGGCCTGACCCACTTTTTCTTCATTACCACCTGAAGTCAGCCAAACAAAACCTCCGTAAAGAATAATGATAATAGCAATAATACCTAAAAAGCCTAATAAGACATTAACAATTGCCATTATTCCTTCACGGATATCTTTAGTGCCTAAACCAGTATAAGTACCGTATTCAATACCAGTCTCCAAGGCTAAAGCCGGCAAAACAGTTAGCGTAAAAATTACTGCTAGAGTTGTTAAAGTTGCGATTTTTTTCATTTTTTCACCCCCTTCCTTGTTAATTGAAATTATCTAAATCTAATATACCACAAAGCTAAAAAAAATACTAGCTTATTCCAACTTTGTCATCAAGAACAAAAACGACAAAAAAGTAGTAATGGGATTTACAAAAAGGAAAAAATATGCTAAAATATAAGTAGATTCAAAACTATGGCCTTTTTTCAACCTTTTACTAAAACAAAAACAAAAATTAAGAAAAGACTTACTCTCAAGCTAAGTATCGTAATCTTAGCTTTTTTTGTCTTATCTGCCCCAAATACTTGGGCCCGAACGTTTAATCCCCATAATATAATCACTGACCAAGACTTGATTAATAAAGATTCACTGTCTCAGGCAGCAATTCAGAAATTTTTGGAACGGGAAAACAGCGTTTTAGCCCGTTATAGCCAAGTTATTGATGGCCAAACATTGAAAGCTTCAGCAATGATTTGGGAAATTGCCCAAAAACATAGCATTAGCCCAAAATTTTTATTAACTACCCTGGAGAAAGAGCAAAGCTTAATTCATAAAGAGCAAGCAACGGAAAAAGCTTTGGACTGGGCGACTGGTTATGGTTGCTATGGTGGTGGCTGCAAAGAAAAATACCGCGGGTTTTATAATCAAGTTGAGGCTACCGCCGAAACGCAACAAATTTATTGGCAGAAAGCCGGTCAGTTTTCCTTTACTAGTGGCCAGACCACTACCACTTTTGATGGCTACAAAGTCACCCCCGCCAATAAAGCCACAGCAAATTTATATATCTATACTCCCTATGTTGGTTATGCACCGGAATTGGGAGTAACCCAACCCGCTGGCGGCAATAAATTATTTTGGCGAATTTGGTCCCGCTATTTTACTGAACAAAAATTTCTTGATGGCCAAATCCTTACCCACGATGGTAACTATTGGCTAATTAAAAATAATAAAAAAAATAAATTCGCGTCAGCAACATTATTTTTAAAAGATTACAAAACAACTGACGCCATCAATGTTTCTTCTGATGATTTGGCTGCTTATCCTGACGGACCAGAAATTATTTTTGCTGATAACACTTTGGTTAAGTCGACTGATTCAGGTCAAATCTATTTGCTTACGGAAAACCAAAAACGACCAATCATTAATAATTCAGCTTTAGCTTTGCTTGAAGATTTTCAAATTGCTATTACCGAGAATGAAATTACCACGGTTTCCGAAACTCAAATTGCTGATTACACTTTAGGTACCCTGATTTCTGATTCTGCAATTTTTCCTCAAGGAAAATTATTTAAAGATGAAACCGGAAAAATTTGGCAGGTTCAAGACGGATTAAAACATGAGGTTAACCAATCAGTTTGGCAGAATCGATTTGATTCCGCAGAACCAGAAACTATTAGTATGAGTGATTTAGAAAAATATCCAACCGGCAGTCCGATCAAATTAAAAGATGGAACCTTTGTAACAATTGACGGCAAATATTATTTAATCACTGGTGGTGAACGGATGAAAGTTGAAGATTTAGCTATCTTTGACCGGAATTTTGGCCCAAGCAAAAAAACTGGGGCTTTAACAGTTAATTCTGCCCTTCTAGAAATCCATGGTGCCAGTGATTATATTGATTATGTTGATGATACAATTCAAGATGCTGTTGTTGCTACTCCCACTAACACCGTGACTGGAAATTTTGCCGCCACTTTTGATTCAATAAGTCCTGATGGCCTAATTATGGTCAACGGTGCCACTCAATCAGTAACTATTAAATTCAAAAATAATGGCAGCACTAATTGGCAGGCAGGCGACGTTTGGCTAAAGGTTACGGATAAAGATAAAGAAACCAGCTCTTTTAGCGTGCCAGATAAAGTTAACTTTACGGAGACTTCAGTTGCCAGCAGCCAATTGGCTAGTTTTACCTTCAATTTGACTGCTCCCTCTGACCAAAGTGGCCTTTTAAACCAGGAATTTAGCCTATATTACAACAAAAATGGCACCCCGACTAAAATTACCTCAATTGCCAAATTTATCATCGTCAAAGCCGGACTATCCGCTCAAATTTTAGAACATAATATTCCTGCGGCTGTTCGTAACACCTGGAAGCCAATCCAAATTACGATGAAAATAAAAAATACCAGCGCTGATACCACTTGGCTGGCCCGCAAAACTGCCTTAGAGCTTTATAACCAAGATGGCTCCACCAGTTATTTTTATGACCAAAGCGACTGGGTAAGAGAAGAAGTTGCCGCCGTGCCGGTTGGTAAAACTTATATTCAACCCGGCGAAACCGGTGAATTTAAATTCACTTTAGATCCGCGCGGCATTAAAAAAGGCACTTACGTTTTGAACTTCAAACTCAAATTATTGGATAAAGAGAAAGACGTTTATCTAAACGGCGGCTTAGAATGGCATCGCGAGATTCGGGTGGATTAAAAATAAAAAATTGAAAAAATAAAAATACTAATCCAACTTAACTAATATATCTAACTATTATTCATAAAAGTAGGAAGGAGATAACTATGATCCATTAATTACACCTACTATTTACAAATAATTTTAACGTTTTTATGACAACAATACCAAATAAAAATCAAGATACGGCAACTAAAACCAAAATAAGTAATAAGGTAATTATGCTTGTGCTTGCTAGTTTAGTTATTATATGTACAGGTATTGTCAGTATGAATTTACTGCCGGCAATTTTTGGCAAAAGCAATACAATTTTTAAGAGTACTAGAGTCTCCTGCAGTTTAATGGGTGACGTGGATAGAAATGGTATTATTAATTGCACTGACGTAAATCTTATATTCGATCGATATCTAAAAAAACCAAGTGCCAACAACATTAATATTTATTGCGCTAATGTTAATGGTATTGATGGCTTGGAACCAACACCGGCAGATGCACGAGCGTTAGTACAAGTGCATAAACTAGTTTGTGGCACTGGATCTTGCAATTTAATTGGCGACGTTGATAGCGATGGCAAACAAACATGCACCGATGCTTCATTAATTTTCAACTACTACCTAGATAACCTAAGTAACACGCAACCCTTTAACCTTTATTGCGCCGATGTCGACAATGATAATCACGTCACGCCGGCAGATGCACAAGAGTTAATCCTCTACTACCCAGTAAATTGCCCCGAACAGCAATGCGCGGAAACCGACAATGGTAATGATCCAGCGCATAAGGGTACCATTTTATACAAGTCCTTGCCTGCAGCAGAAGCAAAAGCAACTGACTATTGTGTAACTTATAGTTCGAAGACTATGGTTGAGTATTTCTGTGTTGGTAACAGTGGTGACTTTAGCTCTGCAAGTATTGTTTGTGATAATGGGTGCTTTGACGGTCGATGTACCAATCGCGGTGAAAAATGTATTCCTGGCAGATACTGCTATAATAACTATTCCCATGCCGCAGTTGATAGTAACTGTCGCTGGAGCGATTTTCGGGCATGCAATGTTGGTGAAGTCTGTCAAAATGGTGGCTGTATACCAGCACTCTAATATTAATCTACTGAAAAACACCTCGGTAAATCCCGAGGTGTTTTTATTTATTGAAGCTTGAATTTTATAACTTTACCATTTTCATTCTAAACTCACTTCACCTTAAATATACCTCCATGGCCGGGAATAATGTAATTGGCAATATCCAAAACTTTTTTCCGGCTGGCTTCTAATTTTTTCGAATCAGTCGCATAGGGGTCAGCTTTAGGATAATCTTTTCTCCAAAAAACATCGCCAACAATTGCGACTAAACCAACGTCAGTTTTGACCAGTAAACTCAAAGCATCATAATTATGCCCAGGAGTTTTAATTATTTCAATATCATCAGTTAACTGGTCTGGCCAGTCATCACAATTGCCTTTATCCCAAACGCCAAAATATTCCACAGTTTTAGCTTCGGGAAACATGCCAATATTACGATAATGATCCAAGTGGGAATGAGTGACAAAAACATAATTAACATCAGAAACCTTCAGACCTTCTTTGTTTAAAGCTTCTATTAAAAGATTTTGACTTTCTAAAACTCCCGGGTCAACTACCATAATGATATGTTGATCACGGACTAAAGTGATAGTCGGACAAGTTTGGCCTTCACCAGAATCACCACTAGTATAACCTTCAATTAAAATTTTTGCAGAAGCCATAAGGTATTTTTAACTATTGATTAACTGCTGAATAATACTTAACCTTTCTTCCAAGGATTGCGCCATGTTCATTTCAATATATGGCAAATCAAATTCTAAAGCCAGTTTAATATGATTATCCGGAAATACCCGTTGAAATTTCGCCGCCAAGTCAAGCGGACTGATCACCCTTTTTTGATCTCCTTGGGTTCGGTCCAACACCCGTTGGATACAAGTTTCCGCATCCAGCAGACAGAATATAACTTTAATATTAAATTTATCTTTCAAATTATTAATGCCACTCATATTTAATTCCTCCCGATTGGTGCCAATTTCCAAAATTAAATTTTTATCCATTTTACCTAAATCCTGATGCATCTCTTGATGAGCGGCCAAAGATCCTGCCGGCTCAATGTGTCCGGTTTCATCTTTATACTTTTGAATATAATTAAAAACATCAATAAAATCAAAGTCCGGGTATTGTTCAATAATTTTTCCAATCAAAGTTGATTTGCCGCAAGCAGACGGACCGCAAAAAACAATTAGGTTATTCATAATTAATAAATTTGGGTTGACAAAATCAATTCACTGTGTTATTTTAAGAAGTCACTGGCAGGATTGGTCTCAATCAGAAATCATAGAAAGGAATGGATGGATGGAAACTTTTGGCAAGGTGACCAACACCTCTGTCAGACTCTTGCTCTTTGATGTAGATCGGACTCTCTATCCGAGCGATGAAGCGGGTGAAGCTTTCATTAAAGGCAGAGGGTTGACAGAGCTTGAGCAATTAGCCACTCTCTTTCGGTGGTCAACCGAGCTGATGCAAAGGGCAATTGCCCGACATAGGGCTATAGCGGCAGACCAAGACCGGCCAATCAGCAGGACCGAGGCAGTCTATCGGCTTTTGCAGGACTGGCAAATTGATGCTGCCAAGTGGAGTCAGCGGCGGGCCGAGATTTACTGCCCGGACGGTAAAATAACCATTGTACCGGAGGTTAAGGTGGCAATGGAGCAACTCGCTCCGCACTACCAGATTTGCTTCGGGACGACTTCACCACCAGCGATGGCTCAGCGGGTTTTGGAGCTAACTGGTATTACTGAAGTGATACCACAGGCCAAGGTGTTTGGCGATGAGAGCTTCAGTCTGGAAGCCATCAAGCCCAATCCAATGTTCTTTACCCGGATTTCCCAAGCCTTCGGCTTCACACCAGACCAGGTAGTCTCGATCGGCGATCGAAAAGATCGGGACATTGACCCGGCCTTGGACGCTGGCTATGCCGGCGGAATCCTCATTACTGGGCCAGCCGAGCTACCCCAAGTGGTAGAACTGCTTAAGCGCGCCTAAACTGCAGATCACTCGGTCTTGCCACGGATCAAGTGATCTTTTTTTATTTTCTTAAATATTTAAACCGCGGGACAATTTTGCCACCCACTTTTACTTTTCCCAAAAACATCTTTTTCGGCCGAACCCAAAGCTTAGAAACTTTATTATTATACAAAGCTTTATAAACTACCAATTCTTCCAGAGTTTCACTGTGCTTAGCTAAACCAATCACTAAATAATTCTTTCCTTTATAATGACAATATTTTCCTAATTTTAATTTCGCCATAACTAAAACCTTTATTAAAAAATTACTTAGTTGAAACTAATGAATCAGCAATTAAACGAGCGGTCTCAATATTTTTGTTCATTTCTTCAGAATAGGTGTTAGCCAATATCTTAGCTGCGACTTTTTGATAACCCGCGCGCAAATTACAAGCAGCACCGTATTGCGCCGCTTGCTGCGCCTCCTCAGCTTTAATTATTGGATCATTTTGCATCGCGGAGGTGGAAATACTAATCTCAAAGTTTGGATAAGCTTCACTAAACGGCGTTAAAATAACTAACCGCATCATTGGCGAGCATTCCGGCGATTCATAAAGGGCAACTAACATTGATTTTTCACTTAATTTTTTGGTAAACAAGATATCGGCGATATCCCCAACGCCCATATTGGCGGCGAATTGAGAAGTGGTCCAATTAACATCCACTGATTTTTTATTTAAGATCGAGCCTTCATATTCTTCAAAATCTTTTGAATAGAAAGCAAAGAAAAAAATCTGACCCGGGTCAAAATAATTTACACTAGTGTCAGTACCACTACTATAAACTGTGCCAGCTAAAAAATTAACAATATTACCCTGCTTATTCAGCTGGATGGTTTGCCAATCTGCTGGGTATTTAAAACTAATACCCAAATCTTCATTTTCATAAGTCTTCCAGCCAGTGGTTGAATCATAACCAGCTGATGGCATTGACTGAGAAGTTGAGGGTAAATTTTTGGTTTGTACTGGTACAACATGAATTGTTGTTTGCCAAAGATAAACTCCACTGCCAATAATTAGAGCCGCTAAAATGATAATAAATAAAATGTTTTTGGCTTTCATAATTTCTTAGCTATCTTTTATTAAATTAAAATCAGTTGCTTCCCTCACCCGGTTTAATAAACTGCCAAAAACTTGTTTCAAATCAGCTCCCCTAACCTGCACGGTTTTAGTTGAAAGTAATGGGCTAAATAAAAACCATTCCTGCTGATAAATTATTGGGTCAATATAAATATCAATTCCCTCAGCAAAACCAAAAGGATAAGCACAGCCGGGTTCAGCCGCAAAAGATTCTTTTAATTCCTCGGCTGTGGCCAGCCTAATAGTTTTGGCACCAACGACTTCACTTATTCGTTTGAAATTTACTTTGCAGCCCTGAATTGTAACATAAACAATAAATTTATCATCAGCTTTTAAAACTAAGCATTTACCTTCAGTGCCGAAAAACCCGGCTTCTTTTTGGACCACTGCCAGGTCCTCATAAGTCAAAGCTGACCGATGGCTGAAAAGTTTATAATCAGCCTGGTTACTATCCAAAAGACTAATAATTTTTTGAAATATTTCTTGTGCTTCCATTTAAATCATTTTAGCTTTAAATTCAGTAAAAAACAATGGTGGATTTTTGCCTACCTGGTCCTTATAGAGTACAATAAACCCATAAGCCATAAGCTCCAAAACTTTATGAAAAAGAAATTAATTTTAGGGCTAATCGTCCTAGTTATTATCATTGCCAGTGCGGCTTTATTTTTTATTCTGCCCAAGGGAGAGAAAACTACTGAGGCTGATCAATTTACCGACCCTCGCTATTCTACTGAACCAACCGGTATAAATTTGATTCAAACCGCTTTAGATGAAGGTAAAATTGATTTAGAAACGGCTTTGATTTACAAAGTAAAATTTTTGTTTAATGATCCGACTTTGCCCAAGGAATATTTAACGGAAAATAAGCCTTTTGAAGATGCCGGCGCTTTTGCTGAAGTTCAGGAAAACTGGGATAAACTTTCTGCCGAAACTAAAAAAACTTTGGCGCCCTATTTTTTGCGGCCGGACAATCCAGAAAGTTTTATTAGTAAAATGTTAAACGGCGAAATCCAAACACCGCAAACGGGATTTTTAAAACTGATTGATCAGACCAAGGCTTTTGACCGGCCCCTCTCTTATAAATCCGACGATACTTTGAATACTGCTGACGGCAAAATCAAAGTCTGGTATCTGGAAAAAAAAGAAACAGTTAACGGTGAAGAAAAAATCACCAAACTTTATTATGGCCCCGCCCAAAAAATTGTGGCCAATTTAAATACTGACCAGGCTTATGCCCAATATGTCGGACTTTTGGGAAAAACTCCCCCGTCTGACGGCACTTTGGGCGGGGACGAAAAAACTGACATTTTTTTAGGTCCAACCGGTTTTGCCCAACTTGGCTCTTCTTACGGCGTTAACGTTCCAGACAACGGCAACAGCCGAAGCAGCTTCATTATTATTCAGGAAAATTTGGATGATAAAAATTTGAAAACCACGACTGTTCATGAACTCTTCCATGCTTTCCAGCGCGCTTTTGACTGCTGGCTTTATAAAGCCAACTGGTGGTGGATTGAAGGCACGGCAACCTGGTCGGAAGATTTCATTTATCCAAAAGATAATACCGAGCAAGGTTATGTTGAGAAATTTATTCCCAAATCGGAATTAAGTTTATTTAAAAATGGCGACAATTTTGAATACGGCGCCTATGTTTTTCCTTTTTATCTTTCAAGAACTTATGACCGAATGGTAATTACTAAAATCTTTGAAGGCTGTAAAGGTAATGGTGATCCACTTGTCTCTGCCGAAAAAAATATTGACGGCGGATTCAAAAAAAATTGGAAAGAGTTTACTTTATGGAATTATAATAAAAAACCGGCTGAATTCTATAAAAATGGCGACCAAAGTAAAACTTTTACGGCTCATTCTTCAGAATCGGGTGGTAACTCAGACATGCAGTTCATCAATGGCATAGGTGAAATGCCTTATCCAACCAAAGAGCTGGCGCCGCTGACCGCTCAGGTAATAAGCTTCAGCGTAGGAGATGATACTAATCAAATCCGGAAAATAATTTTCAAAAACCTGAAAAATTTCACCGGCAAAACCGATAAAGCGGCAATCAAAGCCGTTGTTTATCCCAAAACCGGTTCGCCTTATACCGAAGATTGGACCGACAAAGAAAGCCGAAGTTTTTGTTTTGACAAGTCTGATGAAAATATTGATAGAGTAATTTTAATCTTCAGTAATGCCGAAACTAAAAATAAGATCGTCGCGATTGAAATCAAAGGTAGGGCTGCTGATACCTGTTTCGAAATTAACCAGGGTGAAACCATGGTTTCTAAACCGGTATTTGGCGTTGATCCAAACTATACTGGTACCGTCAAATATCAAGCCGAAGGCGAATTAGTGAAAGACTCCGTACCGGCCAAAGCGAAATACGCCTACTTGGGTAAATGGAAAGTTAAAGTCATTTACCGGGAAGATTGGCCAAGCCAAACTGTTATGTTTATCACTTCAAGTGGAATGTATTTTTCTTATGACCATTATTTGGAATTTGATTTGAGCGCCGAATCAGTCGAAAAAGACGGCACTTTTGAAGCAATAACCAAAGAAGGTAAATTTGAAACCCCGGGTTGGACTGTTACTAATCAAATTTCCGGCGAGAGTGTAACTATTCCCGAGAATACCACTCCTTGGGATGTTCCTAAAAAAGGCGTGATTTCGGAAATGACAGAAGACGGCTGTAAAATCAGTTTGCCGGATTTTGTCTTGTACAATTCTGGCGGCTACCGCGACTTGCCTCACCCGATTATCTTTGAAATTAAAAAATAGCTAAAAATAGATTAAATAATTATCCTTGACAGTTTCAAAAATAAAACTACTATTAAAAATATGAAGCAAAAAAAACAATACTTGATCAAAGATTACATGTCCGATCACGGCGGTGTTATTATTCAGGAATCGGCTGATTTTCACCAAGCCGTTAATTTAATGATCAAGAAAAAAACTAATGGTTTGGTTGTCGTTGATGAAAAAAATAAAGTAACTGGTATTCTCTCCAGCTGGGACCTTATCAGACAAGTAGTCCCCAACTATCTTGAAGGCGAAGAAAATCTTTCCTCCTTTGAAGATGCCGACATTTTTAGCCAACGGATTAATGAAGTCAAAAATCTGCCAATCAAAAAATTCATGACTAAAAATGTCCATGCGGTTCATCCTGAAGGTACTCTAATGGAAGCCTCAACACTTTTAGCCAAACATGGCATCCGCCAACTGCCGGTGACTGACCAGAATGGAACTTTGGTTGGTTATCTCAATCGGACCGACATCAAACGGGCAATTGGTGACATCCTTAATTTAAATTAATAAACCCAAAAACAAAAATATGTTTTTAGCTGTTATTATTATTTTCATTTTCGCCTACGGCTTAATTATTTCGGAAAAAATTCATCGCACGGTTGTGGCTTTGACTGGTGCGATTTTATTAATTTTGATTGGGGTTATCACTCAAGAAGAGGCGGTGGCTGGGGTTGATTTCAATACTTTGGGACTTTTAATCGGGATGATGATTATTGTTGGCATTGCCAAAAATTCAGGCATGTTTCAATATGTGGCAATTTGGGCTTCCAAAATGGGCCGGGGCAAACCAATTCCGATTTTTTTGCTGCTTGGTTTGATTACAGCCGTGTTCTCCGCTTTTTTGGACAATGTCACTACGGTTCTTTTGATGATTCCCGTGGTTTTTGTGGTGGCTAATAATCTTAAACTTAATCCTAAGCCTTTTTTAATTTCGGCTATTTTACTTTCCAATGTCGGTGGAACCGCCACTCTAATTGGTGACCCGCCGAACATTTTGATCGGTAGCGCCGCCAAAATTAATTTTAATGAATTTATAGTCAACATGGGTCCGATTTCTTTAATAATCACCTTTTTGACTTTAGGCCTGCTTTATTTTTGGTACCGAAAAAAATTGGTTGCAACGCCCGCGGCTCAAGCTAAAATTATGAAATTTAAACCGGCCGAAGCCATTACTGACAAAAAGTTGCTGATTAAATCGCTTTTGGTTTTAGGTATAGTTTTATTTGGTTTTTTCACCCATAGCTTCACTCATTTTGAAGCGGCAACGATTGCTTTAACTGGCGCCGCCTTGCTTTTAATTTTGACGATGACTGACCCAGAAAGCCATCTTAAAGAAGTGGAATGGACAACAATTTTTTTCTTTATCGGTTTATTCATCTTAGTCACTGGATTGGTAAAAGTTGGTGCGATCAGAATTTTGGCCGAACAACTTTTAAATTTAACCGGCGGTAATTTGACCACTACCACCATGGCGATTCTTTGGGGTTCGGCTTTTTTCTCGGCCGTGATAGACAATATTCCTTTTGTCACTACAATGATTCCGCTGATTAAAGACATTGGTGCAATATCTGGCATCAACTTGACGCCGCTTTGGTGGGCTTTGGTAATCGGAGCTGATATCGGCGGCAATGCTACAATTGTTGGCGCTTCGGCCAATGTAGTGGTTTCCGGCATCGCTAAACGCGAGGGCCATGAAATCAAATTTTTGGAATATTTAAAAATTGCCGTTCCTATTACTTTTGCCGGCTTAATTTTGGCTACCGGTTATATTTGGTTCCGCTATCTTGCCTAAAGTAAAATAAATAACCAATTTGAAAATTCCGCGGGGTAAGTCGCCCCGCGGAATTTATTTTTAATGCATTATTCTAGTTTACCGCACCACCTTCAATGCCATGTAATAGCCTTGCGGTTTTTGGCAAAGCGGACATTTATCCGGCGCGCTTGTGCCTTTATGAATATAGCCGCAGTTCAAACACTTCCATTCAATTTCCTCGTCACTTTTAAATAATTTTTTCTGTTCCAACCGATCACCTAAAATCTTGTAGCGCTCAGCATGCTTTTCTTCAACTTCACTAATTTCTTTAAATAAATCAGCAATATCTTTCTCCCCTTCTTCGCGGGCCACTTTTTCAAAATCCGGGTACATCGTGCCAAATTCATATTCTTCTCCCGCCTGGGCATTACGCAGATTCTCCAAAGTTTTTCCCAATGGATGAATGCCATAAGTATTGGTCATTTCTACCGGCGCTTTTAATTTCTCCAGTTCTTCCTGAGCATGCGCCCGCTCATTATCCGCGGTTTCTTCAAAGACTTTGGCAATCCAGACTAAGCCCTCTTTCATCGCGATTTCGGCAAAATAGGTGTACTTATTGCGCGCCATTGATTCGCCGGCAATGGCTTTGAGCAAATTTTCATGAGTTTTTTTAGTCATATTTTCTCCTTTCATTTAAATTATCTTAAAATAATTATTAAAATTAATTTCGCCTAACCTTAATTTTAATACTTTTTGGCGTCATCATCAAAAGAATCAGGGAAACTAACACGCCAGTAGCACCAAGAATAGAAAAAGTAATTTGATGACCAAAATATTGGCCAAAAATCCCGGCCATAATCGGCCCAACGACATAACCAATATTAACAAAAGAATCCTGCAAGGTTTCAATTTCAGTCGCCACCTGCGGCGCTTCAGCAATATAATCAGCATAAGCGCCTTGAATTGCCGGCCAAGCTAAGGCGAGAAAAAAAGAAGCGACAAAACTAATTAAAATCAAAATTAATGGATTACTAACTAAAAACAAACTAGACAGGATCAAGGAACCGATCATTAAAGAAATAAAAGCGGTTTTTTTCTGGCCAAATCGAGCGGTAATTGAACCAATAAACCAACCAATAAATAAAGGCGGTAAACCATAGGCGACCATAAATAAACTGCCAAAACCGCTATGAGCAAAAAGACTTTCGGAAAACAATGGCCCAATCGTCCAAAAAAATGAATCATTAATATTCAAAACGAAAGTTAGAATTAAAACTGGTAAAATTAATTTGCCAATTTTTTTCCAAAGCCGGTATTCCCTGAAAAAATTCAAGGATTGAAAATTCGTCTTTTGGTTATAACTTTTTGTCTTTTGAGTAAAAATTAAAAGTAAAAAATAAAAAACAAAAGCCAGACCCAAAAAAATCAAAGCCATCACAAATGGTTTAAAATTAACCACCTCCCCAATTAAAAATCCGGCAATCAGCGGGGCCATTAAATACCCCAGTGAAATAAAAACCTGCATCACACCAAAACCAGTTGAACGTTCACCATTATTTGGCACCCGACTAACAAAATCAAAGTTACCAATGTGATACAAATCATAATATAGCCCCCAAATTGCCATCGCCAGCAAATAAAGCCAGATGGTTTTGGCTTGCCATAAAACTAAAGGAAAGGTCACTGAAACCGCCAGCATCAAAAAATAAAGCCGGCGAAAATTGACATTAACTAAAAATCGGCACAATAAAAAATCAAATAGGGCACCAGCAATCGAAGAAGAACCAATAATTATCCCCATCCAAGTTTCTGAAATTCCTATTTCGGTAATACTGACAGGCAAAATAAATGATAGAATTCCGTCGCTGATTGCCCAGAAAAAAATCATGATTGAAGCCAAATACAAAGAATGCTGCTTTAAACCATTGGTTTTAAAACTTTTGTAGAGATAACTAATATTGGGCATGTTTTCTATTTAATATTTATTTGCTAAATTCAAAAGTTTGAGCGATTTTTTCCAAAATTCCGGAAAATTTGGCTTTATCAAATTCTACCACTGTCCCCGGCGTATAATTATAGATATTGCCCGAATGCAATACCTCAACAATTTCATAGCAGCTATTATTTTTAATTACACGGTAAATTGTCGATTCGTACAAATTGCCCGCGCCGATTCCGGTCGAAGAAAATTTGTGGAATTGCACGCCGTTGATCACTGCCAAACCTAAATCTTTTTCATCATTATATGTATCAGCTTGATTGCACTTGTTCAAAGTTTCAGTATCGGAACCGCTACCAACCACCACAACAGCTTCACCCAAGTTAGTGCCCGCAAAAAAATTTTGGTCTAACAAAACTGCAACAAGCGGATTTTTAGTCACGCTTAAATACCCTGCAAAACTTTGTTTCTCGATTTTTGAACCTTCAGGATACCAAAGCTGAAAGCCAAACTCCTGGTCATCATAAAGCAAGGAATTTACGCCAGAAATAATTACTGGCGGCTGATTTTGGATTTGCTCAACAAAATTTCGGCCATCCGGCGTCCGGCATTGCCTTGGATAGCTTTCCATGACTGGATAACCGGCGGCCTCGCAATCGGTAAAGTTTTGAATGTTTTTTTGTGGTACTGATAAATTGGTAAAAACAAAATAGCCAATCACCACTATAGCAATTAGTATTAATACCAATAAAATTACTAAAATATTTTTATTTTTCATATTTTTTCATTTATTTTGCCCGATAAACCCATTTTTCTCCCGGACCTTCGTGCTCAAATCCTAATTGATTGAGCATCTCTTCGCCTAGCATATCTCCGCGAAACAAATCACACTGTAATACCACCTGATGCTTCAACAAATATTGAAGTAAATCCTGGGCATGCCCCTCTTTTCTTTTATCATCAGCGGTGTAGATATAATCAAGGTATAAAATATGATCGGGTCGTTGATGGGCAACAGCCACTGATGCTAATTTGTTACCGTCAGTCCGTAGAGTAAAAACTGCTCCTTCCTTAAAACATCTAGACAACCAGTCTCTATTTTTTGCTAAGGCAGGAACTAAAGAAGTAACTTCATCCAGGGTCAGCTCAGTGGCCATTTCAAATTTACCGGCCTCAGTTTCCAAAATCGCCCTGGGATCCCCTAACTCCTTTAAAGTATCAATGGCTTCTTGAGAAGATGCTGGGTTATGGGCAAATTGAAAAAGAATCCAATCAATAGTATGGATATCTCTGGCGTACTTGGGATCCTGTCTTAATTCCAAAAGTAATTCAATGGTTTCTGGTTGGGGAAACTCTTTCATTAAATTAATGGCGGCACCAAAAAATTCTGGCCTAGCAGAAATCAATAGCTCAAACGCTTCCCTCGGTGGCAGCTGCTTTAGAGCATTAATATGTTTTTGATCTAAATAGGGACGTTCGGAAAAATACTGAGCAATTTCCTCTCGGCTAATTTCAGAATCACCATTTCCCTCTGACTGCCCTGGTATAATTTTAGATTCTGTTTCTTGCATATTAATCTATAATCTTTAATCAATCTGTGCAAAAAGCACCACGTAATTTTTGCCGTAAGCTTTGGCGCACTTTGGGCAAGTAGTATAGGAAAAATACAGTTTTTTCAATTCTTTGCCTTTACTTTTAACATATTCTTGCATCTCAATCGCCCACTTGCCGGCATTTTGATAAGGCCCTTCAAAAACTTTGGTCAAAAAAGTACCGGAAAGTTTTGCCATCTGCGCGCCGGGGACTTCCTTGGCGACATCAATATAAAGATCAGAACCCCAAAGCGATTCGTCACAAAGCATCAGCTGATACGGCGAACGGGCACTGGCCTTTTCAATCAAAGCCATGTTTTTGACGACTTTCTTGCCAAAGTTAAGCGGAATGTGCAAAAAACTCGTCACGCGGTCTTTGACAAACAATTTGTCTTGCCAGATGATTTCTTTGTCTTGCCAAGGCGTTGGATTAAACGGCTCACAGCAGCCGGTTGATTTTACTGTTTGATTTTCCATATTTTTACTTTAAATATAATTTATTTTTATTCTTTGGCGGAGAGGCAGGGATTCCCCGCCTTCATAAATAAATTTATTTCGGCGGGTCCGCCATAATTTTTTTAAAAATGGAGGCGGAGAACCCAGCTGATCCCGCATAAAACGGAGGGGACAGGATTCGAACCTGCGATCCCTTGCGGGAAAACGGTGTTCGAGACCGTCGCTTTGAACCACTCAGCCACCCCTCCGTTTTATGCGGGACGCTTTGAACCACTCAGCCAACCCACCAAAATAACCATTAACTAGCCAATACAATAGCATATTTAGCCATTTTTTACAATTCTTGATTTTTTTGTTATAATAAAAAAGTAAAACCAGTAAATCCAGTGGGCCAATTAGCCAGCTGGCTAACTGGATTTACTGGCTAACTGGATTTACTAACCTATGTCCAAAATAAGAAAAGTTGTTATCCCTGTCGCTGGTTTGGGCACCAGGTTTTTGCCTGCCACCAAAGCCCAGCCCAAAGAAATGATGCCAATTGTTGATAAGCCGATTATCCAATATATTGTTGAAGAAGCAGTTCGGGCCGGCATTACTGATATAATTTTGGTGACTGGCGCCACCAAGCGGGCGATTGAAGATCATTTTGATCGCAATGAAACTTTGGAAAGTTTATTAAAAAAATCGGGCAAAATTAATTATTACAGACAGATTAAAGAAGTAGCCGAGATGGCTAATTTTATTTATCTCCGCCAAAAAGGTCCTTACGGTAACGGCACACCGGTAATGAATGCCAAAAAAATAATTGGCGACGAGCCATTTGCCGTAGTCTGGGGTGATGACATTTGGGTTTGTCCCCATAAACCCCAGCTTAAACAGCTGATTGAAGTTTACGAAAAATATGGTGATCCGGTTTTAACCGCGATGAAAACAGATGATGAAGGAACAAAAAAATACGGCATTATTTCGGGCATCCAAGTTGAAGAAGGAGTTTTCCAGGTTAAGTCAATCAATGAAAAACCCGGGCCAAAAATTAAAAGCCGCATCGCTTCTTTGGGCGGTTTTATTTTTACTCCCGATATTTTTACCGCTTTGGAAAAAACAAAGTTAGGCAAAGGCAATGAACTCTGGCTGGTTGATGCCGTTGGTCACTTAATGAAGAAGCGACCAATTTACGCCAAAGTAATTGACGGGAAATATTACGACCCCGGTTCAAAACTGGGCTGGCTGAAAGCTAACGTTGAATTTGGTTTGAAGGATAAAGAAATTAGAGGTGAGTTTAAAAAATTTTTAAAAAAAGAAATTAAATAGAATTAAGAATCATGAATCAAGAATTAAGGTAACGTAGCAATATTCCCTTAATTCATACTTCTTAATTCTTGATTCTTGTAAATTAATATGCACAAATTTTCAAAAATAAAAATTATCATTTTAATTCTTGTGGCCGTAATTATCACGACCGGCGGATTTCGCTGCAAATGGATTAGCCCAAAACAACAAGCGCTGCTGGAACCCGTTGAACTAACCTGGTGGGGTGTTTTCGATGACTCCCAAAATTTCACCGAAGTTATTAATGACTATAAGCAGCTTCATCCGCATATCACTATTAATTACCGCAAGCTCAGAGCGGAAGAATTTGAAAATGAATTATTGGATGCTTTAGCCGAAGATCGTGGGCCAGATATTTTTTCGATTCAAAATACTTGGGTGACTAAATATTTAGCCAAGATTGAACCCCTACCGGCCAAAACCACCATCGCTTATGAAATAACCCAAAAAAGTTTAGGCATTAAGGAAGAAACGTTAGTTGAAATTCGCGATAATATTAGTATTACTCCACCGCAGCTAAAAAATGAATATCTTGATGTCGTATATGAAGATGTAGTAAGGGACAATAAGATTTATGGCTTACCGCTTAGCGTTGATACTTTGGGCTTATTTTTCAATCGCGATTTACTCAATAACGCCGGGATTCCCTTACCCCCAACAAATTGGCTAACTTTACAGGAAAATGTCAAAAAATTAACGTACCAGGATCAAAGCGGTAATTTAATTCAGTCCGGAGTAGCATTAGGTACTGCTGACAATGTGGAAAATTTCGCTGACATTCTTTCAATTTTAATGCAGCAAAACGGAGCGGAAATGAATCAGGATAATCGAGTAACTTTTGGTCTGATTCCTTCAAGCTTTCCTGATCGAACCTATAACCCTGGTCCGGAAGCGGTTCGGTTCTATACTGACTTTGCTAATCCCAGCAAAGAAGTCTACACCTGGAATGAAACTTTTTCTAATTCCATTGATGCTTTCTCCGAAGGCCGGGTAGCAATGATCTTTGGTTATAGTTATCATATCCCCTATCTCGAAGCAAAACGGCAAGGTAAGCTTAATTATGGCGTGACTAAAATGCCGCAGATTGAAGGCCGGCCGGAAATTAATGCCGCAAGCTATTGGCTGCAGACAGTTTCAAAAAAAAGTAAGCATGTTAATGAAGCCTGGGATTTTATTCAGTTTATCTCTAAAGAAAAAGAAGTTAAAAAATATTTAGACAAAACTTTAAAACCAACCGCCCTAAGATCACTAATTGCAGAACAATTGACTAATGATAACCTAAAAGTTTTTGCTGACCAACTACTAACCAGTAAAAGCTGGTACAAAGGTAATGATGCTTCGGTAGTTGAGAGTGCTTTTAAAGAACTGATTGATTCAATGAAAACCGAGGCTAGTTTGGAAGACTTAATCAATATTGCTGCCAGAAAAATTCAACAAACTCTTTAAATAGAGAGTAGGTTGTAGTGAGTAGGTAGTAGGCAGTTAATTTATTCTATTGCCACCTACTCACTACAACCTACAACCTAATCCCTACAACTTAACCTTATGCCCAACAAACTAAAAATTATTTTTCTCACAACCTTAGTAACTAGTGTCTTTCTAACTTTGCCTTTACCGCTTCTGGCCGCAGAGAACTGCCCACAAACTGCTTGGCTAAAAACCATTGGAATTAAAGAAGGGCGCTTAATCCCCTGCGCCTGCATAACTTCGGAGATAAAAGAGGAAAAAGTTTTAAGTTGTGGCGTAACGGAGATGTTCCAAACCATTGTGAATTTTACCCAAATCCTTTTGGCCTTAACCGGCTCGGCCGCTCTATTGATGATTATCTATGGCGGGACCATGATGATTCTGGCTGGCGCTGGCATCACTGGCACAGGCGATAATAAAAAGAATATTAACCTGGGTAAAGATGCCATCCAGGCAGCCATTATTGGTCTAGCTATCATACTTGGTGCCTGGCTAATTGTTAATACAACAATTGCAGCCTTAACACAAGGAAAAGTTTCCGGACAAAGCTGGCTTTTTGAAGAAGGGCTGAGGTGGAATGTAGAAAGCAGTACTGGATCCTCAGAGGATTTTACACCTTAAAATAATTTTACAAAATGACTAGCTATGGCCTTTTCAGATTGACATTTCTGGATATTATTTATTATAATAAAAGCAGATGTTTAAAAAATAAAGCTATCAGACCCAAAACAATTTGATAATTGATAGCTATAAAAGAAAGGGGGTGGAAAAATGAAAAAAATCGCAACTTTAACAACGTTAGGGGTAATTTTTGCCCTAACTGTTCTACCGGCCTTAGCTTTAGAAACCGGCCTAAATTACGGTACTTACACCGGTTTAGGCACTAAAGATATTCGCGAAGGTATCATGAATGTGGTTAACGTCTTATTAGGCTTTTTAGGTATTTTAGCGATTGTTATCATCCTCTGGGGTGGTTTCCGCTGGCTTACTTCTGGCGGCAATGAAGAAAAAGTGGGTGAAGCCAAAAAGATTATTACCGCTGGTATCATTGGTTTAGTCATTATCTTCACTGCTTACGCCATTGCTACCTTTGTCATTAATCAGTTAATTACCGCCACCGGCGCTGTCTAAATCTGAACTGCTAATCTCAAATAACTACGGGGAGACCCTTCTAGTTGTAAGCTGCTTTTTGGGGGCTGGCAACTGGATGGGTCTCCCCATCTACCAAATTTAAAAAAATGAAAGTGACTAAGAAAAAAATAGTTTTTGTGCTTTTAACAATTGGTTTTCTAACGATTTTATTATCACCTCAAATAATTTTAGCTGCCGACTGTACTAGTGCTGACTGTGCTCTTAAAGGTTTAGATGTCACTGCCACTAATGCGGGTTTTGGTGCCGGAGAAAAGCGTGACATCCCAACCATTATCGGTGAAGCAATTAATTATGTTTTTGGCATTGTCGGGGTGATTTTTTTAACCATTATTTTAGTTGGCGGCTACCTTTGGATGACCGCGGGTGGCAGTGAAGAGAAAGTGGGTAAGGCTAAAAGCTTTATCGTTAATGGCATTAACGGTATAATTGTTATTTTTTTGGCTTATGCTTTAGTTTATGTGATGTTATTTTCAATGGGTGGAGCTATAGGTAGTAAATAAAAAAATGTTTTTAAAAAAAATTAATTTAATAACAATAATTGCCCTTTTACTTTTTAATTTTCTGCTAGCCGATATCAGTCAAGCGAGTGTTTTTGAGCAAATTATGAAAGGATTCTCCACGACTGGTGATAAGGCGGGTTATGCCCTAAGTGGTCAAGCTCCGGCTCAAGAATTTGTTCCAGCTTTTATGGCTTATATCAATAGCTTCTTGGCTATAATAGCTGCTTTATTCATGGTCTTGATAATTTATGGCGGCTACCTTTGGATGAATGCCCGCGGCCGCGAGGAACAAGTTGAACGGGCAAAAAAATTAATTCTTGGTGCTGTTATTGGTATGGCTATAATTTTAGGCGGTCGTATGATTGCCGAACTAGCTTTATTTGTCCTGAATAAAACTTTACCAACATAATGAAAAAACACCTTAGATTAATCAGCAGTTTCCTTATAATTTCTTTCTTGGTGCTTGTGTTTCTGCCAAACACCGCTTCAGCCGAATCAATCTTCCAAAAGATGCTGGGTGGCTACAAAACCGCTGTCAATAAAGCCTACGGCGGTGAAACCGGCGCTAAAACAAATATCGGCACTTTTTCGGGTGGCTTATTTATCATTGTCAATTATCTCTTAACATTAGTTGGAATTGCCTTTTTCTTACTTTTAATTTATGCCGGCTACCTTTGGATGACGGCACGTGGTAATGAAGAACATGTTGAACGGGCAAAAAAAATCACTCGCGAAGCCGTAATTGCCTTACTTATCATCCTTTTGGCCAGAATCTTCACCGAGCTTGTTATTTATTACATCGGTAGTGCTGCTACTTCTACCCCAACCCCATAACAAATATGACAAAAATCAGAAAACAAATTATTATCTTCACCCTTTTGGCAATAATAGTGACCGGCCTTTTACCAACCAATTTTTGTTCGGCCGAAACGGTATTTGAAAGGATGAACAAAGCCCTTTCTACTTCAGACTTACCTACTGGCGGATCAAACCCCGATGCCAAAGCTCAAGAAATCGTGGGAAAAATTATTGCCACTTTTTTAAGTATTTTCGGTATTATGTTTATGGCCTTAATGATTTATGGCGGCTACAAATGGATGATGGCTTCTGGCCGGGAAGAAGAAGTAAAAAAAGCCAAGGATACCATCCGGGCCGCCATTATTGGCTTAATTATTGTGATGATGGCCTATGCCATTAGTTACTTCGTGGCCAGCGGCCTCCAAAGGGCAACTACTGGTACTAGTACTGAATCAACAAAATAATCTTATGAGCAAAAAAATAACAATTATTCTACTAGCAGTTACTACCTTGATGGTTTTAACTTCCATTATTGCCCCATCGGTATTGGCTATTGATATTACTAACAAATTACAAAATGTTGGTAATAACGCCGGCTATCCCAAAGATAATGCTAATTCTTTACCTCAAATAATTGGTTTAGTAATTAAAGGCTTGCTTTCGCTTCTGGGCATTATCTTCATGTGTTACATTATCTATGGTGGCTATCTTTGGATGACTGCGTCCGGCAAAGAAGAAAGTATTACTAAAGCCAAAGCCATTATTAAAGGCAGTATCATCGGCATAATTGTTGTTTTGGGTGCCTATGCTATTACGGAATTTGTGGTTGGCGCGGTCATCAGCGGCACTGGCTATTCAAAAACCGGATAATAAATAACCCTTAACTAGCTTGATAAAAATGATTAAAAAATACCAAAAAGAAATCCTAAGCGCCATAATTTTAATTTTACTCCTAGCGCCAACCCTGCTTTTAGCGGCTAACCTAGATGCCTCCCGAAGCGACTTAGAAAAAAATTTAATGGAAGGAGCCAGTAATGCCGGCTACAAAACCACGGGTGGCCAATCATCAATAGCCGTTCTGGCCGGCACCGTAGTCCGCATGTTTCTTTCACTTTTAGGTATTATTTTTATTGGCTACACCATCTATGCGGGCTATCTTTGGATGACGGCGGGCGGTAATGAAGAAAATGTGACAAAAGCCAAAAATATTTTACGTAATGTGGTTATCGGCTTGATTGTTGTTTTGGCTTCTGCTGCAATTTATCTATTTATTAAAACTGCTTTCACTGGTGCTGAGTAAGGCAACAATCAAATTTAAAAATAAACTAGAACAAATGCCAAAAGCAACAAAAATCCTAACTTTTATCGCCCTCGTTATTTTAGCTAATTTTTTATTAACCAGCCTAAATGTCCAAGCTGCTACTCAATTAGTTGACCCTAATGTTTTAAATCAAGATACCGAGTTTATTAAAGAAACTGGCCTGGGCACAAAAGTTAGCCTCGGTGATGTGGTGAGTCGGATAATTAAAATTTTACTTTCCTTTTTAGGTGTTATCTTTTTTCTTTTGATGGTTTATGCTGGTTTCACCTGGATGATGGCCGCCGGCAATGAAGAAAAGGTAACAAAAGCCAAAAAAATTATGGCTTCCGCCGTTATTGGCTTAGCCATCGTCATTGCCGCCTATACAATTACTTACTTTGTAATTGATAAAATTCTTGAAGCAACGAAAGGTAGCTCCGGTTTAGACTAACTATTTATAACCAAATAAAACCTTATGAAAAAGAACCTCTTAACTTTTTTCGGCCTGATTATTATCACTAGTCTATTAACTTTGGTCCTAGTCCCCGTTCCGGTTTTGGCTGACGAAGAAATTGGCGATTTGATTGAGAATCAAATGGAGCCGATTCAAAATATTTACGGCCAAGAGCAGGTTTCACCGGATACCTTTGCCGTTGCGGTGGCAAAAATTATTTCGATTGTGCTGGGATTTTTAGGCATTATCTTTTTAGTCTTAATGATTTATGCTGGTTTCACCTGGATGACAGCAGCCGGTAATGAAGAAAGTATAACGAGAGCAAAAAAAACCATGATCGCCGCCGTCATTGGCGTGGCCATTGTTTTAGTGGCCTACGCCATCACTGTCTTTGTGATTAATTCTTTGCTAGAAGCTACAGGCGCCGAAGGATTTGAATAAACTAAAATCAATAATTTGTTTTATCCCGACTTCGTGTCGGGATTTTTTTTAGATTAACCCCCACACCTATTCCACCTATTAAATTTATATTTAAATAATCTTTTAGTAAATAAATAAATTATCGATTCAGATGCTAATTAGCAAAATAGGTGTGGGGGTTAATGCCTTGTTTTTGCCCCAAAGGCAAGGTAAAATAACTACATGAAAAAAGAAAGCTTAATTAATCATTTTATTACCAAAAAAAGTCGATGGGTAATAATTTTAGCCATCATTTTTTATCTTGTTTTATTTGGCTTTATCAGTCTTTGGAAATATTACAACTTTGGTTATAACGCCTTAGACTTAGCCATCATTAACCAGGTTTTTTATAATTCAAGCCAGGGGAATTTCTTTGCTTCCAGTATCCATCCGCCAACATACCTGGGTGATCATTTCTCACCGATTTTATTTCTGCTTCTGCCTTTTTATTGGCTTTGGCGCTCCCCGCAAATTTTGTTGATTTTTCAAACTCTTATTTTAGCCGCTTGCAGTTGGCCATTATACCTAATCACCAAAAAAGTGCTGGGACAAAGCTGGGCTCTTGGGTTAGTTTTAATCTGGCTACTTAATCCCTTTGTCCAAAACATCAATTTGTTCGAATTCCACTTTTTGGCTTTGGGCATCTTTTTTATTTTTTGGGCTTTTTATTTTTACCAAAACAAAAATTTATTTGCTTATTTACTTATTTGCCTGCTGGCGCTAATGGTTCGGGAGGATTTAGCCCTAGTAATTATACTGTTTGGCCTGGTTGCTTTCTTGGAAAAACGGGGATGGCGCTGGTGGCTTGTAACAATTCTCCTGAGCGGGCTTTATTTTATAGCGGCTTTAAAAATTACCAGTTTTTTTGCTCCTGGGGAACAATATAAATTCTTAATTTACTATTCCTGGCTGGGCCAAACTCCGGCCCAAGCCCTGAATCACCTGGTTTTCCAACCCTGGCTTGTCATTCAGCAATTATTCAGATTTAATAATATAATCTTTACTTTGGCACTTTTTTTACCCTGGGTATTTCTGCCTCTAATCAATCCTTTTTATCTTTTGCTAGGTTTAGGAATCTTTCTCCAATTGACACTGGGAAGTGGCGGCGGCTCCACCACAATTTTAGATACTTACTATTCAAGTCTGCTTTTACCGCCAATTTTTATTGCTGCCATTTATTCCTTAAAAAAAATTATTGATAATAAGTCAGATATTAGCCAAAAAATCCAAAATTATCGAGGGCTAGTCGGCTTAATTTTTGTTACTGGCATTATTTATTCCACCCTAACCCTTGGGCCAATTGTTGGCAGTCTGAATAAAATTTTTCAAACTGGCTTAATCTCCCCAACCAGCCAAAGTAAAAAAGAATTTATCGAAAAAATTCCTCCTGATGCGGCCGTGGCTACAACTTACGATTTTTTGGCTCCCCTTTCTTCCCGGACAAACCTTTATTCATTTAATTACATTTTTTTGGGTAAACAACAATTCCTAACCAAAGACTATGCCCTACCAGATGACACCAAGTATTTGCTGATTGATTACAATGATTTCATCACTTACCAACTTCAGTATGGTAAAAATTTATTTTATCAGGCTCAATACCAAAAAGCAGCAAAAAATTGGCCAAAAACGCTATTAGGTTTTGGCCTAGTAGAAATCAAAGATAGCTTGGCTTTATACCAAAAAGGAGTAGCGGATAAATTCTCCTTAGTGGAAGTGCTACCAGAAATTCCTGCGGGGCTAAAAACAAAAAATTTGGTAATTACACCTGAAATAAAATTTATTGGTTTTAAAAAAATTGACATGCAGTACCAACTATTCTGGGAAATCAATTTACCATTAACAAAAGATTACCAGCTTAACCTGTCCTTAGGCGGTGATGGAATCACTGAGACAAAGACTTACCCTTTTGCTTATAATTTACTACAAACCGATAACTTGGGGGGTCAAACTATAATTCAAACCAACTATTGGCCAGATTTTATCAAAAAAGTCCCAAGCGGGACCTATAATTTAAAAATTGATTTATCTGAAATTCAAGCGGGCGGGATTGAAGTCGATCAAATCCGATCAACGAAAAATGTAGTGGACCGAGAAAAGTTAATTGGCGAAGTTTTAATTGGTCCAATTAATCTTTGATGACTTGATAAATTTGGACTTGGCCAGACTCAAAAACTAATCTTAAGTAATTTTTAGTGGCTGGATCAAAACTACCCAGCTTTTTTTCATAATCACTATAAAAAATATAGTCAATCCCTTGCTTGTTTAAAAATTCTTTTTTGGCAGAATCTTGAGTATTATCTTTCAAAAACCAAATTAAATAAGGCAACTTGGAATCATAAAACAAGGTTTCGTGCAAATGAGCTAGATATACTGGCTGGCCAGAAAAACCGGGAATAAATTTTGCCGGCATTTCACTGGCCAAAACCACTTGGCCCAAAGGCTGATTTTTCAGCCAAGCCATGGCCGAAAGTACATCTTGGCTAAAATAAAATTTTTCTTTTACTTCCTTTGGCTGAGCCGTAAAAAAATATAAATCGCGATAGAGGTTAAATAATGTTGATGGGCTAAGCAAAACAATAAACAAAACGCCCAGTAAAAATGGGTTTTCCACTAAAAAATTAGAGTAACTAGGTTTAAGTTTTGTTTTCAAGTAATCATATAAATAAAATAAGCCGGCAACGGTAAAAATCACCAAAACTACATGCAAGCCTTGAGTATAACGGCTATGAAAAGGCAGGGGTGAATAAATCAAAGCCAAATCTACCAAAAGCCAAACTAAGAGAAAAATGAAAGAATTGGTAAATTTTTTATTCCGCCCAAGAAAAACTAAGCCCAAAATCAACCCTAACCAAAGCCAGCCATAGCCCACGAAAACAAAAATTGGCGGCGATATAAAAGTTACATTTTGGGCGGCCCGCTGGGCAATTACGGCACTGTTTTGAATCAACCAAAAATGATAAAAAATTGAAGGGGCAGAAAGTAAAAAAACTAAAATTAAATACATCGCTTCAGTCCATAAAAATCTTTTGGCTTCTAGCATCAAAATAAAAAGGTACAGCCCCCCCACCCCAAAAATAACCGGGACATAATAAGGATGAAAATTAAAATAAAATAAAGCTAAAACTCCACTAACCAAAGCATAACTAAGCTTTCTCTTTTCAAAAGCCAAAAGCATCAATAAAAAAATTAAAAGCATCAAAGTGATTGAAGCGATAAAATGAGAGGTTTGATATAAAGTGTTAAAGGTATTGGCCTCAGGTATCCATAAATCAATCGGCCAGCGATAAATTGAGGTATCAGCTAGGCCGAGCTTAAAAACCGGACCGGCAAAATAAAAACCAATGCCTGAGGCAAAAAATAAAAAAATTAAACAGATTTTCCGCTTCAGGACTTCAGGAAAAATATAGCTAATAAAAAGATAGGCCACAAAAATAAAAATGGGAATCATTAAAATCCGAGAAAGCTGAAAACCCAATATGAGCGGCACGTGAAAAAATCTTACCCCTAAGCCAACCAATGTCCACCAAACATTAAAAGTGCCCAAAGTCTGGGGCTCACTGGTAAATAAATCTTTAACCAAAAACTCACCTGAAGTAACTTGATTAATATAAGAATAGTAAACCGGAATATCGCCCGGGCTTAAGGCGTGTAAACCATTATAAGCTGTTTGGCTCGGCGCATTTAAATAACCAACTAAATAAGGCAGGCCGGTTAAAATAATAATAACCACCGTTAGGATGGCGACAAACTGCCATTCTTTTTTGGAAATTGATTTAATTAGTTCCTTCATAGTAGGTGATACTTTTTATTTTACCACGCCTGGTAAATTTCAACTTCCGGATTTTTGTAGACTAATTTAAGATAAGATTTTTGGCCGGGCTGAAAATTACCCAGACTTTTTTCATACTTAGTATAAAAAACAAAATCAATTTTTTGGGCTTTAAGCCAAGCCTCTTTCTGATCGTCGATATCATTTGTACTAAAAAACCATTTTAAATCAGCCAATTTTTGGTCATAATTAACAGTCTGATGCAAATGACCAATATAAACTTTGTCACCGGTGATGGCCGGCATTGGATTTGCTACCCGAGGGGTGGCTAAAATTGTTGAGGGTTTTTCCGCTTTCAACCGAAGAGCGGCTTGGTAGTAACTGGCCGGAAAATAAAAAGCTTCATCATGACGCTGGTAAAAAATTAGATTGGAAACAAGAACCGAAATATTAGATAAAGCCAAAATAAAAAATAAGAAGATAGTAATTAAATAAGGAATAATTTTTAATTTGATTCGAGAAAAAAATAAATCTAAAAATTTTACTGCCCCAAGTGACGCAAAGATGACCAAAGGGATAAAAACGGTGCTCAAAACCCGCCGTTGCTGGGAAAATGGTAAATAGGCTAAGAATAAGTTAATTAAAAGCCAGCTTAACAAAAAAATAAATTTCCAGTCATTTTTTTTCGGCCAAAAATAGATTCCGGCCAAAGCAAAAATAAAAATTAGACCGTAACCGGTCAACAACCGAAAAATTGGCGGACTTTCGGTAAAGTTAGTCTGATTCCAAACAGGAAAAAACGGGTCAAACTTAAATAAAATCAGATAATAAACAAAAATGGCGCCAAAAGCAGAAAAAATTATTCCTAGCCGTAAAATGAGTGGCTTTAAATCCACGACTTTTTGTTTAGTTAGCAAGTGAAAATACCAAATAATCAAAACAAAAAAACTGGAAACAAAAGCAACCGTGATTAAGTCGTAGGGATGAAAAAATCCTAAAAATAAAACTAAGAGAAATAAACCAGTAATCAGCCAGTAATTCAGCTTAAGCTCGGAATTAATAAATAAATAAAAAATTAGCAATTCAACCAATAAAGCCAACGGTAATAGAGGGGAATGAAAAATATTAACAAAAACATTAAGCTCGGGCAAAAAAAGGTCAGCGGAAATCTGGTTAATAATCTCTAAGCCATTTAAATGAGAACTGAATTCCACAAACAAAGGATGTAAAAAGGCCCCAATTCCTGAGCCGAAAGCCAGCAACAAAAAACCAATTTTCCGCTGCCAAACGTCTTTGACAAAATAAGCAAGAAATAAATACAAAAAAATTAAAAGGCAAAAGCCAAAAACAATCCGGGCCACCTGATAGATAAAAATTTTGGGCAACTGACTTAACTTAACTAGTAAGCCTAAAAACAGCCAAAAAGGCTGAACCATTAATGAATAGGCTAAATCGTGAGAGTAAAGATTAGCCAAAAAAAATTTCCCAATACTAGCCTGCTCCATTAAAGATAAATAGACCGTGATATCACCAACGTTAGTATAATTGCTCCATAAAAAATAATCATTGGAACTAAGATAACCATAAAGATAAGGTAGAGTGGTCAAAATGATCACTACTCCCCCGATAATCCAAACAAAGCGCCATTCTTTGTCTGAGACGGAATTAAAAATTTTACTTAAAGTCATTTTTTTAATCTTAAAAGCAAAACCTGCCAAAAACTTTCTAAAATTATTTTAAGATTAAATTTCGATTTGCCTTCGGCCCGTTCCGTAAAAATGATGGGGATTTCAGCAATTCTAAAACCGGCTTGATAGGCCTTAAAAGTAGTTTCAATTTGAAAATTATAACCAACTGAACTTAAATCAGCCAAATTAATTTTTTCTAAAACCGCGTGTCGGTAGCATTTAAAACCACCCGTCAAATCTTTAAGCGGTAAATTCAAAATCAAACGGGCGTAAATATTGCCAAACCGACTAATTAAGCGCCGGACCAAATTCCAATTTTTTGTTCCCCCGCCAAAAATATAGCGGGAACCTAAAACTAAATCATAATCTTTGATTTTATTCAAAAATTCCGGGATATATCTGGGATCATGGGAAAAATCCGCATCCATTTCAAAAATATAATCCGCCCCGCGCTTCAAAGCTTCGCTAAACCCAGCCAAATAAGCTTTACCTAAGCCGGCTTTCTGCTGGCGGTGTAAAATATCAAGCTGGGGATTAATCTTTTTTCGTTCTTCAACTATTCGGCCGGTGCCATCCGGTGAATTATCATCAACGACCAAAATATTCAAGCCCTCAATCCCTAAAGCAAAAATTTGTTCAATCAACTTGATAATATTATTTTTTTCATTATAAGTGGGAATAACGATGATAATTTTTGGCATAATTATTGGCTCTTAATTCTTTTTCTTAAAGCTAAAACTTCTTTAAAATAATTCCAACTTAAAGCCAACATGTTAACTCGGCTCTTATCAGTGCCTTCCCGCGGATCCTGCCAACTGATAGGTATTTCTTTAATTTTATAACCTTTTTTTTCGGCCAAAATCACCAGCTCGGAATCAAAAAACCACTGCTGATTGTTAATTAAATCAAGAAGATTTTCTTTAACTTTTTGGTTGATGGCTTTAAAACCGCAAGGCGCATCATTGATTTTTAAAGCCAAAATAATTTTTAAAACCAAGCGATAAGCCTGAGAAGTTAATTTCCTACCCAATGAACGGACGACTTTTGATTTCGGATGAAAGCGTGAACCAATCACTAAATCATTTCCTTCCTTAATCCCCGAGATTAACTGGGGCAAAGCAGCTAAATCAGTGGCTAAATCCGCATCCATAAAACAATAAATATCGGCTGAGTCCTGCCGCCAAGCAGTTTTGATCGCTACCCCCTTACCTTTTTGACTAACAAATAAATATTTAACCGCTGGAAACTTAGCTGCTAAATCTTTGCCAATAACAGAAGTTCGATCTTTGGAATTATTATCGGCAATAATAATTTGCCAATCATCGCTTAAGTTCTGCTGGCAAAAAGCCAAAAGTTTTAAAACACTTTTTTCTAAGATTGATTCCTCATTGTAAGCCGGGATGGCAATTAAAATTTTCATGAATTTAATCTTCCTGTCTAAATTTTATTGATTGATTAAAATAGTTCTGAAGTGTTGGTGACCAAAATCGATTATTCTTATAAAGATAATGCTGGTATAAAAATAACTGAGAAACCATTTTGTCTAGCTGGTTAAACTGGTTTTTTTCTTGATCTTTTACGTCGTTTTCCTCAGCCCGGCCGTCCTTTAAATTATAAAGTAAATTAACATCTTTATAAAACCGCTTCATCACCTTATAGTCTCCCTGGCGATAAGTTGACATACAACCAAGATAAGGCGAAGTGGCATACATAAACGAGTCTTGATAATTTAACTGATTTGCCAAGAGATCCTTACCCTGAAAATGATTCATAATTTTTATTCCCAAAAGATCTAAAATAGTTGGGGCGATGTCAATTTGGCTACTGACCATATCATTTTGACCCTTTAATTTTTCGCCCCCGTTATTAACAATCACCAAAGGAATCCAAAGATTTTCTTCATGCAGAGAAATAAAATTGATGAAATTAAAAATTCTTTCCCCAATCGGCTGACTGTTATCGGCCGTAATAATAATGATTGAATTTTTAAACCAATCTTTATCTTTGTTTTGATCAAAAAAATCGCTTAAAACCGAATCAGAATAATGCAGCAGATTAAAAATTTGGTGAGCAAAAGTATCATTGGGATAAAGTGCTGGTTCCCCCTCTGGCAAATAAAAAGGATGGTGAACTGCCAAACCGTAAACTGTCAGAAAGAAGGGTTTTTTATCTAAATTATCAAGTTTTTCCGTGACTTGACTAAATAAAGCCCGGTCGGTAATCCCCCAGGCCGGGCCATTGAGTCCGCCTAATTCATCTTTACCTAAAACTTCGGCAAATCCAATTTTTTCGAAAAATGGCCGTTTGTCCAAAAATTTCAGGTCACCAGCCTGCATTTCAATATTATAATAATCAAACTGCTGCAAAATCTGGGGTAAGCACAATAAATCAGTATTTAAATTATCATTAATCTCTGGTGGCCCGGTCTGAGGATAGAGCGAACAAAGCGTACTGATGATTGATCGGGTAGTATCGGTTCCATTGCTATAAAAATTGGTAAAAGATAAATTATCCTGTGACAATTGACTAAAAAATGGGGTAATTTCCGGAGATAAATATTTAGCGCCAAATGATTCTAAAAAAATCAAAATGACGTTTGGTTTAGCATCATCAATTCCATCGCAGTTTTCATCAATTCGATTATTTAAAATTTCTTTGGCCCCGGGGCGGATATCAGATTTAGTATCGTCACAATCAAATTTTAAAATATAACCATCATTATCTCGATCTTGCTGGCACTCTTCCTCAGTAACTAAGCCTAAACGACAAAGGTCACTGGTTGGTGCTTTGGCCAAAGGATAATTATCATCAAAATAACGAAAGTCAGGCGCTAACGGATTAAGTTGGAAATAATGCTGGTCTAGATCCGTTACTTCCATTTTTTCTATTGCTTGGGATTCGGCTGAACGGTGGCAATAATTACTGTCGGTAGTGGAAATTAAATAAACAATAAAATTATTGCTGATACTCTCAACAAAAAAATCAGTGAAAATAATTTTAGGAATAGTTGTAAGCAACCCTACCAATAAAAGTAGGAAAATAAAAAAAATGGAAACCCGCCATCTAATCGACGGCAAATTCTCCCTTTTAATCCGTGTGACGATGCAATAGCTCGAGCTAAAAAATAAGATGATAAAAAATAACAAAAGAACTAAATTGGGCCAAGTAAAAAAAGCTAAAATTGAAGCGGCAAAATTAGCCGTGTAAATGGCAAAGGCAAAAAGAGTATAATGGAGATGCGATCGGGCCAAGGAGAAATAAACGGTATCAATAAAAGTCAGAGCTAGGATTAAAAGCTCCAAAGAAAAAATAAAGATTAACCCAATCTTAAAAAAAATCAAATTAGAATTATCCTTTTTCAAGATAAAAGAAAAAAGGAGAAGCAATGCTCCAAAAATTAGCACCACAATTGAATCTTCAAGGGCACCGGTCAAAAGTACCAGCCAAACTGAATCAAAGCGGTTGATAAAAGACTGAAAACCATTAACATAAATTAAAAAAATTCTCATCAGCGAGAATAAAGCAAAGAAAACGACTAAATTAGAGAATAGTGAAACCTCAATCTTTCTTCTCATGACTTAATCTAATTTATAAATCTTAGCCTCCTGGTTTTTAAACACCTCCTGAAAATGAAAATTACTGGCTAAATTCTGATCAAAAGCCTCATTATCCTGAATATTAACAAAGACATATTTAGCGCCAAAAACTCGTTTAATTATCTCATACAAGTTGGCATTGAATTGACCTGTTGTGATCTCAGACCATTGCTGATATAAGCCCGGATTATAAAAATACATAAAAGTCGGATCAAGCCCAACCAGGTAATAATCAAAACTATTATGGAAAAACAAAATCGGAAATTCGTCCCAGTCACTATGAAAAACGATATCACCAGCCTCAGAATTTTCTTTAAGCCATTGCATTGGCTCGGCAAAGGTATTAAAGGCAAAACCATTTTGAAAGGAATGCTTAATTGAAGTCAGGTCATGATAAAAAACCGGTGCCAAAACCAAAAAAATTAGCAAGGGAGTCAAAAAAACCAGGCGAACTGGCATTATTTTAGGCAAATTTTTCTTAATTAAAACAAAAAAATCAGCCAGACTTAAAGCGGAAAAACAAACCGCTAAAGGAACAAAATATTCAATGTACCGCCTTGATTTTAAAGTGAGCATAAAAAACAAGAAACTTAATATGAGAAAAAACCAAGAATTCATTGACTGTTTTTTAAAATCAGTAGTAAAAATAAAAACTGCTAAAAAATACAAAAGCCATAACGGGGCAGCCGCTAAAAGCAAATGCGAAAATTGGTAAGGATACCACTCCCCACCAACGCCAATGGAGTATTGGTAGTTTAAAACCGCAATTTTAAAAGATTGCTGCCAGTAAAAGTCAAGATTCCAAGGAAAATAAGGACTAAAAAATACACCGGCGGCGATCCCAAGCAAAATACTGACCACTAGTAAAAGATTTTGCCCATAAATCTTTTTTTTCTTGAGCCTTAAAAGAAACCCACCCCGCTTCCAATAAACAAATAAGCTACTCACCAGACCATAGATGACGGCTAAAACTAAAAGTAATGGCCAACCGCCATAAAGCCAAACATAAAGACAGGAAACCAAAATCAAAAACAAGTAGCGCCGGGTAAACAAAAGGTAGATAATTAAAAAAAGAAAAATTAAAACCAAAGCTTGGGCTTTAGCCAAATTCACGCGGAAAATAAAAGGATTGACGGTCAATAAAAACAAAGCGTACCAAAAAGCCCCTTTGACTTTAAGCTGCCGCAAAAACCAAAAAAACGTTAAAATTAACAGACTGGCAAAAGTTACCGTGGCAATCTTTAAACCAAAAAGCGGTGAAAACAATTTAACAAAAGGGATTAAAATTAAATGGTAAAGAAAATGGTGGTCAACAAAATTATATTTTAGATTAGTGGCCGTTAGCCAGGGAAATTCGGTAATGGCACCTTTCTCCGCTAAAATCTCAGCCAGCTTGGCATGATAAAAAGAATCGGGATCAGCAAAGGTCGAATCAAACTGTAAATAAATAAATAAGCTGACCGTAATCAAAAAAAGTACGAGGTACTGCCGCTTGGAAAAAAAATTGCTAATTCGATTGATTGAAAGCATAAAACTTAACTGATTTTTTTCAACTGATCTTTAAAATAATCTACCCACGGAATCAGAGTCGGGTTAGTATTATTAAGGATAGCCAAATAAAAAGTGACATAACTGCTTAAAAGTAAAGCCTCTAAAACCTGCTCAAATTTAGTTTTGGCACTGAGTTGATAAGAAACTTGTTTGACTTTATTTTGGGTAACTACTTTTTTGGTAATCTGGTAACGAATTTGGTTTTTTGGTTGATAAAGTTTAGATTCAAGAAAAATAAATAGCAAACTTTGCTGATTGGTTTTAGGATATTTCAGTCCTTCTAGTAAATGATGGTTTAACTCCGGGATTAAATAATAGCTGGAAAAAGCCTTGGCAGTTTCATTGGTTTGATTGGCAAAAACATGGGCATTGCCTGCCAAAAATTCTGAAGCCACAATCGCCAGACTTTTACCAAAAGCTTTTAAAGCTAAACTTTTGGCGGGATTTTTCGCCTCAGTTTTGGCAAAGCCAAAATTATTATTAAACTGACTAATAGTTTTCAGCCCCTGGCTAACCTCAGCATCACTCAGCTTAATTAACCCCAATTTTTTAACTAAAGCCAGCTGCGCGCCCAAAGAATAACCAAGACCCAGGCGTGGCTGAGACGAAGGGTTAAAAATTGGATCAAAAACATAACCCGGAATTTTACCCTGTTTAATTAAACCAGCCAATTTACCGCCAGAAGCAATACCAAACAGTTTTGCCCCGCGCTTTTTGGCTTCAAGAAAGGTCGAGATGGGCTCTTCGGTATTACCGGAGTAACTGGAAATGATATACAAAGTTTTTTTATCTAAACTGGCCGGCAGACTATAACTATTGATAATGCTAACGGGTAACTTTAACTGATCAAAAAAAAGCGCTCGTAAAACATGGCTGCCTAAAGCCGATCCGCCCATGCCATTAATTAAAATTTTATTAATCTGTCGATAATTTTTGGGAATTTTTACTGCTTTAAACTCCTGCCAGGCAGAATTAAGTTGTTCGCCCAGCATCTCAATTGACCCTAAAACATCGCTTGGATCTAACTTTTTAATCACTTTTGTATTATCTAGGCTATTCATATTCGGTCCGGATTAATTAATGATAACTATCTAATTATACCATAGAAACCAAGGCTTTGCTATTGAAAAAAAGCCTAAAAATTGCTAGAATAAAACTGGCGAAAAAGTAAGAAAATGAGAAATTAAGAAAATAAAGGCTTTAATTTTTTAATTTCTTATTTTCTTAATTTCTTATTCTTGACTTATGTCTGGCCACAGCAAATGGGCAACTACTAAAAGACAAAAGGGCGCGGCTGACGTTAAGCGCGGCGCTATTTTTACCAAACTTGGTAATGCCATAACTGTGGCAGCCAAACTGGGCGGCGGTGATCCGGAAAGCAACTTTAGATTGCGGCTGGCTATTGATCTGGCCAAATCCGCCAACATACCCAAAGACAATATTGAACGTGCCATTAAGCGCGGGACTGGCGAGCTAGGCGGCGGAATAATCGAATCAATTACCTATGAAGGATTTGGCCCTTTTGGCACAGCCTTTATCATTGAAGCTTTAACTGATAACCGCAACCGCAGCAGTTCATCAATTAAACATACTCTGACCAAATATGGCGGTAGCTTAGGCGTAAGCGGCAGTGTCGGCTGGCTGTTTGAACAAAAAGGCGTGCTCCGCATTAAAAAAATCAATGATGAACTGGAATTGGAGCTAATCGATGTTGGCCTGCAAGATTTCGCCATTGAAGAAGACGGCGTAACTATTTATACCGCACCAACTGACTTAAAAAAAGTTAAAGACTTTTTAGAAAAAAAAGAGATTGCTGTTGAATATGCGGAAATTGAACAAGTGGCTAAAGAAAAAAAACAATTAAGCCCTGAAGAAAAAGAAAAACTGGAAAAACTTTATGCCGAGCTTGAAGACAATGAAGACGTCAATAACTATTACACCAATGCGGAAATCTAAAGCTACGAACAATGAACTAAGAACTTTGAATTCTAAACCAAAAGTTCGGAGCTCAGAGTTCGGAGTTCAAAGCCAGATTATTCTCGGCATTGATCCAGGGCTGGCTGACACCGGTTTTGGCATAATCCAAAAACAAGGCAGCAAACTAAAATTGATTGACTATGGCTGTATTAAAACCAGCTCAAAACTGGCCATGGAAAACCGGCTGGAAGAAATTTATCAGTCACTAACTAAATTGATAAAAAAATACCGCCCGCAGTTGATTGCTGTAGAAAAATTGTTTTTCTGCAAAAATGTTAAAACCGCTTTGGCCGTCGGCCAGGCCCGCGGCGTAGTGATATTAACTGCCGGGCAAAATAATCTGCCGCTTTACGAATTTACTCCTTTACAGATCAAACTTGCCCTGACTAGCTACGGTAAAGCTGATAAAAATCAAGTCCAGCAAATGGTTAAAATAATTTTAGGCTTAAAGCAAATTCCCAAGCCCGATGATGCGGCCGACGCTTTAGCCGCGGCAATCTGCTGTGCTCATTCGCTTTAGATTAGGGAGTAGGTGGTAGGTTGTAGGTTATTAGTTCAGCCTAGCACCTAAATTCCTAGTACCTAATTTCCTAACTTCCTATGAATAACAAGATAAAAAAACTTATTGCCAAAAGCCGGGAAGTAATTTCGGATAGCGCTTTGGATAATGGCGCCATTGTGGCGGCTAATTCGGATAAGCCTTATTACCCACGCAAAGCCCGAGATTATCACTATGTCTGGCCCCGGGATGCCGCCTATATCTGTGTTGCCGCCAAACTGCTTGGCTTAAACAAAATTCAGGAACCATTTTTCGCCTGGCTTGAGGAAAGGCCGCAGGATTTTAAAAAGGAAGGCAAACTTTTTGGTAACTACTCGGTTAATGGCCCCCATAAAGTTAAACAATTCCAGCCGGATCAAGCCGGGGCAATGCTTTGGGCAATCTATAATTTTTATCAAGAGAATTTAAGTGGGGCGCAAAAGCAAGAAATTTTAATCCGCCGCTTGGCCGATGGTTTGACTGATGACTGGCAGGACAGATATTTTTTTACCAATACCGTTGATTTGTGGGAAGAAAAAAATCGGCAGACTTCGACGCAGGTGGAAAATAATCATACTTACTCCCTGGCTGCTTGTGCTAGCGGCCTAATTACCGCCGCCAAAATTTTTAAAGGTAAAAAATGGGAGGAAGCAGCCCAGCAAATGATCAAACAAATTAATGAGGCTTATCGAGTGGATAAAAAAATTTTTGTGAGAAACCATGGTAAAATTGACGATCTTAATATCGACGCTTCACTTTTAGGCCTAGTTTATCCTTTTGCTGTCATTAAAGCCAATGATCCCAAAATGATTAATACCGTCAAACAAATTGAAGAAAAAATTGTCACCGGTGGTGGGGTCCACCGTTATCAATTTGATTATTATGATGGCGAGGGCTCAGCCCAAGAAGGTGGCGGCGCTTGGCCGATTTTAAACTTCTGGCTGGCGATTTACTTTGTTTTAGCCGGTGATAAAACTAAAGCGAAAAAATATTACAACTGGGTAATTGACCGGGTGGGTGATGACTGTTTAATTCCGGAGCAGATTTTTGACGATTTCCGAACCGGAATTAAACCACTGGTTTGGTCACATGCGATGTTTATTATTGCTTCTCATTATTTAGGCGAACTAAAATAATGAAAGGAAAAAAATTACAAATTGTCCATATTGCTTCCGAAGTGGAGCCATTTTCCAAAACTGGCGGTTTGGCTGATGTGACCAGTTCCCTGCCCAAAGCCATAAAAAAAATCGGCCATCGGGTGATTGTTATTACGCCGTTTTATAATGAATTAATTGATCCCAAAAAATATAATTTAAAATTAATCGCCGAAGAAATCGATTTACCATTAAGCGAAGGGGTGACAATGAAGGTTAATTTTTGGCAAGGCGAACTAGCTGAAGGCTTACCAATTTATTTTGTTGACAATAATAAATATTTTGGGCGGCGCAAAACTATTTACGGTTCGGAGCATGAAAATGCCCGATTTTTCTTTTTTGATCTAGCCGCCTTAAAATTGCTGAAAATAATTGATTTTAAGCCGGATTTAATTCACTGCCATGACTGGCATGCCGGCTTGATCCCTTACTTTATTAAACGGCGCTTTAAAGATGATCCATTTTTTGAAAAAGCTACTACCCTTTTCACTATTCACAATCTTTTATTCCAGTTCGGCCATAATTGGTGGCAGGTTAAAGGTAAATTGCGCGACAATGGCACCACCCGCCTGCCAAAATTTGAGCACTCCGCCAAATTGGAAAGGATTAATTTTGCCAAAAGAGCCATTATTAATGCTGATTTAATTAATACCGTTTCGGAACAATATGCCCAAGAAATTCTGACTAAAAATTTCGGCCAGGACCTTCATCGGATTTTAAAAAATAGAGAAGATCGAGTTTTTGGCATTGTTAATGGTATTGATTATAAAGACTATAACCCAAAAACTGATCCGGGCTTAGAACAAAACTACGACTTTAACTCTTTGGAAAAGAAATTAGAAAATAAAAAAGCGCTGCAAAAATATTTTAATCTGCCCGTTGACACTCACATTCCCCTTGTAGGCATGGTTACCCGGATTGCCGAACAAAAAGGTTTTGATCTACTGATGAAAATTATTGAGGATGTCTTAAAAATGGAAGTCCAATTCGTTATTATGGGTTCGGGCGAAAAAACCTATGAAAGTTTTTTTAAAAAAATTCAAAAACAATACCCCAAAAAAGTCGGCATTCATTTGGAATTTGAGGCAAAAAAAGCCACGCTGGTTTATGCCGGTACCGACATGTTTTTAATGCCCTCCCGTTTTGAACCCTGCGGCCTGGGCCAATTAATCAGCCTGCGTTACGGCTCGGTGCCGATTGTCCGCGCCGTCGGCGGCTTGGCCGATACGGTAACCAATTTTAACCCCCAAAGGAAATATGGTAATGGCTTTGTTTTTGACAGCTATAATCACCGATCATTATTAATTGCCATTGTCCGGGCAATAGAAACTTATAACCACCGCGAAGTTTGGCAAGCACTGGTTAAAAAAGGCATGCAGCAATCTTTTTCCTGGGAAATCCCCGCTAAAAAATATCTGACTTTATACCGCAAAGCAATTAAACAAAGGCAGTCTAATGCTAATAATAAATAGCCATGATTAAATGGGTTAATTTTTTACATATCTACCAGCCGCCCTACCAAGAACTGGGATTAATCCAAACTATCGCCCGCGAAAGTTATTGGCCGCTGATTGAAACTTTGAAAGGGAACAAAGAAGCTAAAATTACCTTAAACTTTTCCGGCTGTCTTTTGGAACACTTGCATAATGTCGGCGAAGAAAAATTAATCGAGGAATTTAAAAATCTGGTGGCGGCTAATCAAATTGAATTAGTCGGTTCCGCCCGCTACCACCCAATCCTGCCGCTTCTGCCGACCAAAGAAATTAAAAGGCAAATTTTTCTTAATGAACAGATTTTAAAACGGGATTTTGACCAATACTACAAACCGACTGGCTTTTTTCTGCCGGAGATGGCCTATAGCTTAAAAGTAGCAAAAATCATCAAAGAGTTGGGTTATAAATGGATAATTATTGACGAAATCGCTTACCAGGGACAATTGGGTCTGGTTGATTTTAATCATAAATATAGAATTAAAGGGGTGGGGTTAAACGTGGTTTTTCGCAACCGCAGTATTTCTAAAACTTTCGTGCCGGAAAAAATTATTGAATTGGCCAAAAAAAGCAACCCACCGGCTTACATTGTTTCCGCCACTGACGGCGAAATGTACGGCCATCACCATCATGATGGTCAAAATCTTTTTGAGGAAGCCTTAAAAAATCCTCAGATAAAAACTTTAACCATATCAGAATATCTTAATTCATTACCGGCCAAATCAGAACTGATTAATCCCCTCAGTTCCTCTTGGGAAAGTATACCCCAGGAGCTGAAAAGAAAATTGCCTTTTGCCCTCTGGCAGGACCCAAAAAATAAAATTCACCAAAATCTCTGGGAACTGAGAAAAATTGCCATTCGCTTAATAAACAAAAGTAAAGAAGAAGGGACTAATTATGATTGGGCAAGACATCATCTTGATCGCGGACTAGCCAGTTGCGCTTGGTGGTGGGCGGCGGATAAAAAATTGGATATTTTCAATTTTGTAACTTGGAATCCCGATACCATCGAAAAAGGAATTAGGGAATTAATTTCGAGTATCCGGTCATTAAAAAATGTCTCCCAGAAAACTAAGTTAAAAGCCGAAAAATACTACCATCTTCTGATTAAAGAAATCTGGAAAAAACACTGGAAAAAATACCACAAAACCCAAACCGCAGAAACAAAAATGCCAGCGGAAATCAGACGAGGGCTTTCTTTATTAAATCAAAATTCCTTGATTGAACTTTTTCAAAAAAAATTACCGCCTGAACTGATCGGCAACGAAAAAATCGACTATATCGCCATTAAAGTCTTCAAAGAAAAAATTGGCCGGACCTCTTTTTATCACATTGTCGGCCGCTACCGCCTCCACTTCAAAAATAATAAAATTAAGCCGCTGACTATTTTTTGTAATGCCAATTCCAAAGAATCGCGCCAAGGCGCTTTTTTGGCCATGCAATATCTTTGGGAAAATAATTCCTCCTGGGGCAGGCTAAAATCACCCCGGCCACTTTTTTATAATAAAAAACTGAAAGCCATGTTTTATCTTGAGGCTTCAGGCAAAAATCTTTACCATTATCTGATTAACCCGCAGACTGAATTCAAAAAACTGGAGCATATCGTTGAACTGACGGCTCGATGGCTTGGCCGTCTTCATTCCCTGCCCACAATCGGAATTATCAATTTCAATCCAATCCAAAGCAAAGTGGCAACGGTTTTGCCCGGACCAAAAAAATTCCTAAAAATTATTGAGGAAAAACATTCCCAATACCCAAAATATTACCAATGGACCAATGAGCTATTCAATAAAATCAACGAGCTGGAGAAAAAAAATAAGAACAAAAGAAAATATATTATCCACGGCGATATCCATCCGGAGAACGTCGTCTATAATGAAAATAAAGATACTTTATACCTGATCGATTATACGGACTGCTGCCTGGCAGATTTCACCCGCGACTTAGGCAATTTCCACCAGCAATTAGGCTATATGGCTCAAAATCATCTAACGCCGGAGCAAATTGAACAGCTCCAAAAAGTATTTCTTGATTCTTACCTCCGGGCCAGAAATATGAAACTTTCCGCTCAAGATAAAAAGAATTTTGAATTATACAAAGCCTGGACGGCTTTACGTAGCGCCATTTTCTTTTTAACCATCCCGATGTTTGATCGGCCCCGGGCCGACGCTTTATTCATTGAAGCCCGCGCTTATCTGAAAAAAACATAAGTTATGAAAATCGCTCACCTCCATGTCTGGGATAAAAAAAATAAAGGTGACCAAAGTATTGTTTTAGCGGTTCAACAATTGCTAAAAAAACACTTAGCCGGGGTTGAAATTATTGATTTGCCCCTGGAAGTTCTGCGCGACGGGAAAACCAAAGATTTTAAAAGAATTAACCAAGCTGATTTAGTTGTTATTGGCGGCGGCGGGATTTACTACCGCTGGTTTTTGCCTTTTGACCCAAAAAAAATCAGCCAAATTAAGCCGCCGATTGTTATTTTCGGCGTTGGCTATATCCGCGAAATCGGTTCACCGCCTTTAACTAAAAAAGAGATTGAAAGTATTGCTTTTTTGAACCAAAAAGCCGTTTTAAGCTCGGTTCGCGATTATTACACCAAAAAATTTTTGCTTAAAGCCGGAGTAAGACCAAAAAAAATCCAAGTAATCGGCGATCCCGCCATTTTTTTGACCGAAACTAAACCACCAAAAATCAACTTAAGTAATCGCCCAAAAATCGGTCTTAATCTCAATTATTCCGGCTGGCTGGGCTTTGGCCGCTACGAAAAAGATATCATCCGTTCCTACAATGAAACCGGCAATTACTTTCAGAAAAAATACGGGGCGGAGATTTATTATCTCCAGCATCACCCGGATGAAAAAAAGATCAGGCCAAAACTCCTAATCCCCCACTTACATTTAATTAACTACTCGGTTGAGCAGCAAAAGTATATTTATGGTAAAATGGATTTAGTGATTGGGATGATGCTTCATTCAGCCGTCTTAGCCTTCGGAGCCGGAACCCCAGAAATTAATGTGGCCTATGATTTGCGGAATCGCAGTTTTGCCAATTTCATCGGCTGCCCGGATTTAGTAATTAGTTCCAAAAACCTCAAGGGTCAAGCCCTACTTAATAAAGCTAAATTAATTTTTAAAAATCGCCAAAAATATCGCCAAAAATTCAAAAGCCGCAAGGAAAAAATTTGGCAAAAGCAGCAAAAATTTTTAAATCAAATGAAAAAATATGATTAAATCTGAACTTCGCAAAGACTATATCCAAGAAAAATATGTTATCATTGCCCCCAAACGCGGCAAACGGCCTCATGATGTTGAGCGGCCCGAACGGCTGGTACCATTAAAAAAACGAGAGTGCGTTTTTTGCCCGCAGCGGATTGATAAAGCCAGTAAAGTTCTACTCACTGTTTCACAAACTAAAGAAAAAAAAGAACCTTGGGCAATAAAAGTGATTGCTAATAAATTCCCTTCCGTCAGTCGAGCTAACTCTAAAGCTTATGGCCAGCAAGAAGTGGTGATTGAAACTCCCGGCCACCAAGAAGAAATTGAGGATTTAAGCACGGCCCGGGTAGCCGAAATCCTCAAAGTCTATGCTGACCGAACCAAAGTAATTTCACAGGATAAAAAAATAAATTACATTTTAATTTTTAAAAATAATGGTGGTGCTGCCGGAGCATCGCTAATGCATGCCCACTCCCAAATTTTTGCCACCGAATTTCTCCCGCCTAACCTAAAAGATAAATCCCAGCGGGTTCAGGAATATAAACTAAACCATGGCTCTTGTGTTTATTGCGACGTGATTAAAAAAGAAATAAAAGGACCCAGACGGGTATTTGAAGATAAAAATATGATTGCTTTTTGCCCTTGGGCACCAATGCATAACTACGAAATTTGGTTAATGCCTAAACGGCACTTAGATAATATCACGTTCTTGACTCCGGCCGAGCGGCTGAGTTTTGCCAAAATCCTAAAAAAGATTTTGAAGAAAATTAACCAACTGGACTTACCTTATAACTACTACTTCCATCAGGTAGTCAAAGACCAGGACCAGCACTTGTATATAAAAATCACGCCGCGCGGCAGTGTCTGGGCCGGCGTAGAAATTGGTTCAGGATTAATTATCAACCCAGTTTCACCCGAAGAAGCCGCCAAGTTTTACCGGAAATAGGGTTATAGTAGATGAGCTAAAAAATCGCCTAAGAGGCGATTTTTTGATATAATGAGGATAATATGAACTACTACATTGGTGTGGATATTGGCGCCACAAAAATTGCTGCTGGTTTGATCTTGGGTGATAAAATCATTAAGCGGGCACAGCAAAAAACTGACGCTAAAAAGAGTAAGGCTCAGGTCTTGTCTAATATTGTTTCAGCTATTACTGAGGTTTACTTGCCAAAAGTTAAAGGTATTGGCGTTGGTATTGCTGGTGCAATTGACCCGCAAAATGGCATTGTTATTTCCAGCCCAAATTTCAACAAAAGTTTCAAAAATGTTGCTTTAGAAAATTACTTAGAGAAAAAATTTCATAAACCGGTCAGGCTTGAAAATGACACCCATTGTTTTACCTTGGGAGAAACCATTTACGGCCAAGCAAAAAAATATAAGCAAGTGATTGGTTTGACTTTAGGCACTGGCGTGGGTGGCGGCATTGTTCTGGATAAAAAGATTTATCACGGTAAAAATGGTCTGGCTGGAGAATTAGGCCACATGACCATTAAAGCCGGTGGCCTAACCTGCAGCTGTGGTCAAAAAGGACATTTAGAAATCTATGCTTCGGGCACCGCTATGGTTAAACTTTATGAGCAGCTAACCGGTCAAAAAAAAGATGCATTTTTTGTTGAAAAAAAGTTTCTGAAAAAGGATAAAAATGCCATCAAGGTCTGGCAAACTATGAGTGAAGCTTTAGCCACAGGTCTGGCAAATATCATTAACATTTTTAATCCGGAAATTATTATTTTAGGGGGCGGCTTATCCCGAGTTAATTCATTAGTGAACCCGGCAATTGAACTGGCAAGAAAAAAAGTAGTCTACCCCAAACTTAATCAGACAAAAATTGTAATTAGTCGATTAAAAAGTGACGCCGCCCTTTTGGGTGCTGCCGCTTTATTTAAAAAGTTTTGAGATATCATATGCCTATTCCTGGTTTATCGGTCAGAACTAAATCGCCTCAAGATTGGCGGAAGAAAAGTTATTTTCGCCGCCACTTGCCCAAGCGGGGTTTTGGTAAAAAACCAATTTTTACCGGCCGCCGGAAAAAATTACCTGCCAATCTAGTTAAAGCTGGCTTAACTTTAGGTGCCTTTGGTATTGCCTTTTTTGGTATTGTCAGTATTATCATGTTGGCTTGGATTGCCCGCGATTTACCCAATCCCAACCGAATTATTGACCGCTCAATTGCTTTGAGCACCAAAATTTATGACCGCACCGGTGAAACTTTGCTTTATGATGTCCATGGCGATGAAAAAAGAACTTTTGTCAGCTTAACTGATATCCCAGAGAGTTTGAAAGAGGCTACACTAACGGCGGAAGACCGAAAATTTTATGAGCATGGCGGCATCAGTATTACCGGTATCATCCGGTCCGTCATAAAAAATACTTTAACCGGCAGTAAAGTTGGCGGTTCAACTTTAACCCAACAATTGGTGAAAAATGCGATTTTAAGTCCGGAGAAAAAATACACCCGGAAAATCAAAGAAGTGATTCTGTCTTACCAGATTGAAAAAAAATTCAGCAAAGATGAAATTTTACAGATGTATTTCAATGAAATCCCTTATGGTTCAGTGGCGTATGGGGCCGAAGCCGCCAGCCAAACTTATTTTGGCAAAGGTGTCAAAGGCCTCAGCTTAGCCGAAACAGCAATTTTAGCCGCCCTGCCCCAGGCCCCGACGTATTATTCGCCTTATGGCGGTCATATTGATGCCTTATTTGCCCGGCAGCACTGGATTTTGGACAGTATGGCTGAACTTGGTTATATCACCGAGCAAGAAGCTGAGTTGGCCAAGGCGGAAAAAGTTGAATTCAAGAAACGATCAGAAAACATGATGGCTCCCCATTTTGTCATGTACGTTAAGGAATATTTAACCGAAAAATACGGCGACTTGGTGGTTGAACAAGAAGGTTTGCAAGTAATTACCACCCTTGATCTATATAAACAAAAAATTGCCGAGGAAGCAGTGGCCGAAGCTATAGAAAAAAATGTTAAAAATTATAACGCCAATAATGCGGCACTGGTGGCCTTAGACCCCAAGAACGGCCAAATTTTAGCCATGGTTGGTTCCAAAGACTATTTTGCTGATCCTGCCCCAGAAGGCTGCACTCCGGGCAAAGACTGCGTCTTTGATCCCCAGGTCAACGCCGTTACCAGCCTGCGCCAGCCCGGTTCTTCCTTTAAACCAATTGTCTATACCGCCGCTTTCAAAAAAGGCTATACCCCAACTACTATCCTTTATGATGTAGTAACAAAATTTTTAAATTACGACGGCAGAGACTACGAACCGAAAAACTATGATTTGAAAGAACACGGCCCAGTTACGATGAGGCAGGCCCTACAGGGTTCTTTAAATATCCCGGCAGTAAAAACCATTTACTTAACCGGGGTTGATAATGTCATTGATTTAGCCGAAGACTTGGGTTACACCAGTTTCAGAGACCGCAGCCGTTTTGGTCTTTCTTTAGTTTTGGGTGGCGGCGAAGTTAAGCTTTTGGAACATACGAACGCCTATGCGACTTTAGCCCGCGAAGGCGAATGGCACCCGCCAGTAGCAATTTTAGAAGTTAAAGATAAAGACGGTAATATTTTGGAAGAATACAAAAACAAAGAAAAGAAAGTTTTAGCCACCCAAACCGCCCGCCAAATTAATAATGTGCTAACTGATAATGCTAGTCGCGCTTTTATTTTTGGTGAAAGTAATTATTTAACTTTGGGTGGCCGGCCTGTTGCCGCCAAAACCGGTACCACGAATGATTATCATGATGCCTGGACTTTGGGCTACACTCCATCTTTGGCCGTTGGCGTCTGGGTGGGCAATAATAATAACAGTGAAATGAAACGGGGCGCCGACGGCAGTATTGTCGCGGCTCCAATTTGGCATACTTTTATGCAACGGGTTTTGGGTGATACTCCGGCTGAAGGTTTTAAAGAACCGGACGCGGTCCAAACCGATAAACCGGTTTTAAACGGCAGTATTGCTGAAGGCGTAAAAGTTAAAATTGATAAAACTACCGGTTTACTGGCCACTAATCTCACCCCGGAAAGCCAGGTGGAAGAAAAAACTTTCCGCCAAGTCCATTGTATTCTTTATTACATCAACAAAGACGACCCGCAAGGTAATTCAGCACCTGACCTGAATGACCCACAATATCCACGCTGGGAGGAAGCGGTCCAACGCTGGGCCAAGGAAAATAATATCGTGTCCGAAAACCCGCCAACTGAATATGATACCACTCATACCACGGCTGATCAGCCAAAAATTGAAATTGTTGCACCCGACTCTAACCAAACCATTACCAGTCGGGATTTCAAAGCTACAGTTACCACTTCGGCTCCCCGCGGCGTAACCCGAGTTGAATATTACCTCAATGATCAATTGCTGAAAAATGTCACCACTTCCCCTTTCAATCTTGAGGTGTTCCTCGAAGACCCTGGTCTCCGCAGCGGGTTTTATACTCTGAAAGCAATTGCCTATGATGATGTTGATAATAATAAAAGCGACCAGATTGAATTAAATTTTCAGCTCAAAGCCCTGCCTGCCGTCTTAGACTGGGTTAAGCCAACTGATAACCAAGACATAAAGACGAAAGATTTTCCTTACCCAATCAAAGTTAATTTAAATAATTCTTCAAACATTCAAAAAATTGACCTTTATTATGAAACTACAGACGGTCAGGCCAACTACATTAATACTGTCCGCCAATTTTCCGATAGTCAATTAAATACCCAGTGGCTTTCCCCTCCCCCGGCTGGCACTTACAAGCTCTACGCCGAAATCACCAATAACGACGGCTACACCTACCGCGGCGGGGAAATCACGGTGACGGTTAAATAACTCGGGTATAAATGGGTTATAGTAAGCTATTTATTCAAAAAATATCTGGCATTTTAGCCAAAAAATCAACAGGTTCGTATAACCCTAGTTAGACGAAATTTTTGGCCACTAACCAATCATGGCAAACAAAATCATCAAAAAATATAAGGTAACAAAAAAAGGTCTTGGCGGTACTATAGACAGACTAGCTGATGATTTATTACCTTTTGTGGCCAATGGCACAATTATCAACGGCGGCAACTTCCAAATCAGAGAAGGCATCTATAAAACTCATTATCTCGCCACCGCTACTTTTGAGGCTGCAACTTTATTGTATAAAAAATCTAAGACAAAAAATAAAAAAGTAACTCTGTCTTTTCTGATTGATAACTTCAGCATCCGCAATAAGGGCTTTAAGATGCCAAAAGAGTACCTGAAAATTCAAAAAAAGTATAACATCAACCCTAAAAAAATTTTATATTTTAAAGAAAACCAACTTAGAAACCGAGCAGCTAGGATTTTACTTAAACAACTTACCAAAAAAGAAGTTAACCAAGGTAGTATATTCATAAAAAGTAAACTACCGAAACAAAAGTTTGAAGTCGCAAGAATACATAAAATGCTTAAAATTTTTACACCACTTGGAACAGCACTATTGGCTCAACAACTTTTTGATAGTGAAAAACAAGGAAATAAAGTTGCCGTCAATTTAATGCATGAAGGTTCTTATGAATCTAAGGGTGGTGCCAATGCTTTTGTTTATCACTTACTTGGCGGCAAAATGAAAGTGTTAAATGTATACTTTAGAGAAAAGGCAAAAAAGATTGAAATTGAGGTTACTTTTCATGATAAATAAGTAGGCGGCCAAAAACTCCATCTAACACGTTTTATGTGGCTCGCCCTTTATTAAGAAATTCAGCTCGCCTACATCGCTCGTTTGTTTGTGTGGTTGCGCATCCGCGCAATTGTACCACACCACAAACGTCACGACGTCACATAAAACGGTAACGTTAGGTGAAATTGACTTTCCTAACTTAAAGAAAAAAGCCCGCCGATCAGAGTCCGTCGAGCTTGTATAATTGCATGGTACGAAAAATCAGCTAAATAGCTTAATGAGCAAAATCACAAATATGAACGTGGCTGACCCTACTCCAGCCAGAATGCCAGCCCATGCAGTCCAAGGATTACTTTTTCTGGCAATATAACCAAGACGGAACATGAGAAGACTCGCAATCAACTCAAGAATCCATTGCCCGGTAGTCAATGGCAATAACTGATCTTCCATCTCACACCTCCTTTACCATGTTGGTACTTAGCTGAAGTTAATCACAAAATACCACTCTTGTCAACTATAAAACGGAAGGTCAATATCACCTAACACGTTTTATGTGGTTCCCCTCTCGACTCACTTAAATTAACCTGAAACATCGCTCGAGGTTCACCCAAATCGCTTGTCGTCTTAGGTGGTTGACTCCGTCAGATTATACCACCACGACGACTGCGCGACGTCACATAAACCGGTAACGTTGTCGGAAATTGGGTTGTTTTCCCCAACCACTATATACTATATAATCCACTTATAATTACTTAAATTGCTATGGAACAAAAAAACAATGTATGGACCATTACCCTCGCCATCATCATTGCTGCAGTTATTGTCGGCGGTGGATTTTATTATTGGCAACAATCACAGTTAGAATTAATGGATGAAGCGATTACAGATTTAAAAAATGAAAATCAGGCCCTAACAAATAAGGCGACTCCAATAGAAAATGAAAATAATAATATTAGAATAAACCAACTCTTAACTTTAGATGCTAGTAGCACGTTATGTACTAAAAGTCCAACTACAGAATCAAGTGATATTGGTGGAGATTATACTATCTATCCGGTAGCAGATGAATACAAAACTACAGCTGACGATTATCATAATATTGCTGGTTTATTTACTGCTGCTGCTTGCGGTAAAGCACGCCTAAATGAACTTTTTGGTTCAAAAACTTTTCGCGATGTCGCAATATTTACCCAAGATCCTAGCAGCAGTTTAATTGAGTACTTAAACAAAAATGGCTTTGCGTGCGATGATGATAAAATACCAGATAATCGTTGCAGTCGCTGGCATAATAATGGCCCAGTTCCCCTTGAGGTCCTGGTCGGGCTTAGAGAGTGGGCTACAATGATATACGGCTCAGATTGCACAGATTGCGGATAGTAAACAGCCCAACAATCCGACAACACGTTTTGTGTGCCATTGGCGAATAAATTATCTAATAACATATGACTACAAAACTCACTTTAGCCGAAAAAAAACTAATTAATCATGCAAAAAAAGCGGCAGTGAAATATAACAAAACCCGCAAATCTAAGGGCGGCATTGATACGCTGTATTCTTTTTTGTTGTCTGACAGCGGCAAAATCTATGACGGTGCCTGCCTGGAATCAAATGTTGGCCACGCGAATATCTGCGGCGAAAGACATGCGATTGCCAACCTGATTATGAATGAATCCTACAAAGCAAAAATAAAAAGCATAGTCGTGGCCGATCCGGTGCCGAAAGCCCAAAAGCACGGCACCATGCCTTGCGGCACTTGTCGGCATTTGATCTGGCAATTTGGCTCACCAAAAACCACAGTACTTTGCCTGCAATATATCAAAAAAGAAAATGGCTGGATATTTCTGCCTAAAATTGAAAAATATACCATCAAGAAAATCTATCCCAATGCTTACGAACCGGTAAAGTGGGACTAATTTATTCACCAGCAACACACCACACGCTTTATCCGGTTCGCGCTTGCTAAATAAAATTATTTATGCAGATAAAACGATTGAATGCCAATCAAATAATCACGCTTACTGACTTTCCTGTTTACAACGAACAGATATTGAAAATATTTTTTCTGATATTTAGAAAAAAATGTTCCAAAATCATTCCACCTTGCCCTATAATGGCCATATCTTTAGTGGTTCCTTATTTCTCCGGCAAACTAAAAATAGTTTTTTCTAAATTTGCAAGTCGAAACCCCCAAGCCAAATATTTTTTACTCGATGGCAGTCACAAAACGACCGCGGCGACACTAACTGGATCAAAAATCGCCGTGATGATCTTTCAAAACAACAAAGACATACAAATAGCGAAAAACATGGTAAAAACTGGTGATTTATTTAGCTTAATGGTAGACAATACCATTAAAGATAATGCCATTGAATTAAAACGTCATTTCAACAAGAAAAAATGTTTTCAAACAGTAGAGGAAAAAACTAAATTAATGGTAAAGAAGAAAGTTATTCCCCAATACATGATTAACTACTATAACAGGTGACATTTTATCAGATTCGCGAGCTGAATAAAATTTTAACCTGCAAGAACTAAGCAAATGATATGAAAGTAGGAAAAGACTATATTGGTGTTGGTTGCGGCGCCATTATAATAAATGACAAAAACGAAGTATTGTTAATGAAACGGGCCAAAGATTCCCGGGTAGATGCCGGAATGTGGTGTCGGCCTGGCGGCAAAGTCGAATTTGATGAATCAGCACCTGAAGCGGTCGAAAGAGAAGTTAAAGAAGAAACCGGCCTTATAATAAAGGTAATTCGAACTTTAGATTTTAGTGAAAAAATATCTGAAGATAAAACCACCCACTGGGTTTCTTTGGGTTTTTTGGCCAAACTTATTTCCGGAGAACTTAAAAATGTAGAGCCTGATAAACATGATGAGATTAAATGGTTCCCGCTAAATAATCTGCCAAATGGTCTTGCGGAAAATACGAAAAAATCTATTGATTTTTACTTAACACGAGCAGCCGGTTCGCATAATTAATCGGGCTATGAGCTTTTACATAATAATCCGTGGACCACTTGGCTGTGGAAAATCTACAATATCTGAAAAATTATCTAAAATTTTAAACGCGGAATACTTTGCCGTGGATAGAGTCTTAGATGAATACGATTTAACCAAAGATAAAGAAGATGGGTATATCTCGCAAAAAAGCTTTATCAAAGCAAACGAAATAATTACCCAAAGGGCTGAAAAAATTTTAGCTAATAATCGTTCAGTAATATTTGACGGTAATTTCTACTGGAAATCGCAAGTTGATGACCTGATTAAAAGACTTGGTTTCCCACACTATGTTTTCACTTTAAAAGCGCCTTTGGAAATCTGCATTGAACGAGATAGTAAAAGGGATAAAATCCACGGCAGTGATGCGGCAGAAGCAGTCTACAAAAAATCAACTGAGTTTGATTACGGGATAGTCGTTGATATATCTAAATCTTTAGATGAAGCCGCAAGAAAAATTATTTCTCATTTACCTAAGTCCGATTAATTATTTAACGCGCTCACCCAAATAAAATTATGCTTACAAAAAATGATAAAAAATTAATAAAAGAGGCAAAAGCTCTCGTCAGAGCGAAAAAAATTCGAGGCGGGGCCACAAAAGAAGTCGGCTGTGTTTTGCTGACTGCAAAAGGGAAAATTTTTAAAGGCGTTTCTATGGATTTGGCGTGTGGCATTGGATTTTGCGCAGAACATACTGCCATCTCCGCCATGATCACATATACTAACGAAACCCATATTAAAACTATAGTAGCCCATAATAATAAAAAGGTTATCCCGCCTTGCGGTCGATGCCGAGAACTGCTGAACCTGATTGACAAGAAAAATCTTGAGACCGAAGTAATAATTTCCGATAATAAAAAAATTAAATTACAAGAGCTTTTGCCTTTTGCCTGGGATGTTAAAAGAGGATAACATTTTTTTATTCTTTATTAATTAATCAAAAAAATATGTCGGATCTTACATTTAAAGAAGTGATACAAAAAACCAACGAGGTTATTAAGGCCTTTCAAGAAGTCGAGCAACGTAAATGGGGCATTGAGGGTAATATGATTGAACTTACAAAACAGATAGGCGAACTTGGCAAAAACGTCATGATGATAGAGAATTACTACCTGGCTGAGAGAAAAAATGATCCAAACTACAATACGGCCTCAAAAGAAGAGATTGGCAACGAGCTGTCTGACATATTTTTTATACTTATCAGGATTGCAAATCATTATGGGATTGACCTTGAAAAAGTACACCTAAAAGAATTGGAAATTGCCTTAACTTCACTGAAAGGAAATTAAAAAAATAAAATTTAACATCACCTAATATGCTAACGGGGAAAAATAAGATGAGAAAAATATTTTACTTTATTATTGGTTTATTATTAGCAATTCCGACAGAATCTTTTAGATTTTTTATAGTGGAAAAACGGCCAGCCCCGTGGATATCAATGACAATCGCCTATATAATTCTGCTTGGGATAGGCTACGTTGCTTCAAAATACATCAAAAATAATCTCATCTACTACATCATCTTTGGAATTTTTGGACTATTCATTGAAGTATTTGTTTGGAAAGTGCTCCCCCAAATTGCTGCCGTTGGGATCTTGGGCTGGATAATGTGGTTTAGTTTCTGGGGATCGCTATTTTTGATCCCAAGGCTGTATCTTAAAGGTGAACTGCATTCACCCACCATAATATTTTTTTGCGGTTCCCTGATATTTTTCATACTATTTTATTTGACCACAAAAAATACTGGGGCGGGTGGTTTGTTTTTTACTAGTTTAAACCTTCCGTATTTCTTATGGCATTTTAAACATAAATAAAATTATTCTAATTAAACTATGACATCAAAACAATTTATTGAGGGACAATTGAAGGGTTGTAAACAAAACCGTTGCGAGGATACTTGCTGCGATGATGACCAAGTTGAGGAATGGGTAAATGAGTATTTTGCTTTCCACGAACGACTCAAAGACTATATCACCTCATTAGGAATTAAGATAAAATTTATAAAGGACAGAGTTCAATTTACAAATTGTTCAGATGGCAAAAAATGTAAATTTCTAATACACTCCTTAAATAAGGACATTGACCCCAGACCAATCGACTGTAAAATATATCCTTTCTGCGTAGACTGGGATTCAATCGATTTTAATGAAAAGATTGTAAGGTTATATTATTGGGATAATTCTTGTCCTTTGGTCAAAAGTAAATCTATTCCTAACGATTTCAGAAAAGAAGTTGAGGCTATAATTAGACGTGATTTTGCGGTATTATTCTATGGCGCCAGATTTAAAGTAAAATTCATTAATAAAGTATATAAGGGATAATTTTATTACTAACAAAACCAGATGAATACCATACTCATCCTTCCAGGCTGGCAAGACTCTGGGCCGACGCATTGGCAAAGCCTTTGGCTTAAAAAATATCCAGGTGCTGTTAAAGTAATGCAAAAAGACTGGATGTGCCCCAAAAAACAAGACTGGGTCAAAACCCTCAATGACTATATCGAAAAATATAAGGAAAGCGATATTGTTTTGGTCGGCCACAGTTTAGCCTGCGCCACCATTGCTTACTGGTCAAATGAATTCTTTTCTAAAACTTCGGCTAGAATTAAGGGGGCACTCTTGGTTAGCCCAAGCGACATGGATGCACCAAATTTTCCCAAAGAAATTAATGGCTTTGCGCCGATGCCTTTAGAACCGCTCAAGTTTAAAACAATAGTTGTAGCCAGCTCAAATGATCCTTGGGTAAGCCTCCAAAGGGCAGAATACTTTGCACAATGCTGGCAGGCGGAATTAGTAAATATTGGGCCGCATGGGCACATTAATGCTGACGCCGGCTATGGGCAATGGCCAAAGGGTGAAGAATTGCTACAAAAGCTATTAAAATAAATGAAAAATAAACTTACAACAATTATTAAACTGGCTTTATTAGCATTTTTCTCTTTGGTTTGGTTTCTTTTTATACAGGCAGAGTACGAAATGGTAACAAAACCAGAGCTACAGAATGATTTTCCGATCATCAAGGGGATTTATGCGGTTTTATTTTTGGGTTCTATTTTATTAATTATAGGCGTAATCATTGTTTTTTTATTATATTCAATCAAAAAATCATGTACGGCAAAAAACTGAAAAATGTAATAATGGTTGCTATAATCTCGGCTGTCATCTCAGCTCTGATCGGTTTTGTCATATTTGAAATGGATTGGCCATTTCTGCCCTTCCCGCTTTTGGCCGGAGTGGCGATAATTTTGGTCCAAAAAGAAACAACCAGTTTAAAATTTTTAGATAAGCTGCTATTGGGCGCCTTGCTGTTTGGATTTTTGACTTCGCTTTTGATATTTACCAGAACTTATCTTGGCGCCCATTTTATTGTTCAAACAAATGACTTCCCTTGGTGGCCACTATCCAACCCCAAAGAATTTCTGCTTGTTTCTTTAGTTTTTTCCTTTGTCTGTTTTATGGGCGGACTGGTTGGAATTGTAATCAAAGGCTTTTACTCGATTATTAAAAAATAATCAAAAAAATTCAAATAAACATACTACCCGCTTCGCAAGTACAAGAATGCTTGACTTAATCCCATAAATAATATAAATTGACATACCATAATAGCAAAACAAATATTTTTAGGAGGTCAACTTAGTGGAGGACCACAGATGAAAGTAAGAAAGGGTGTGAAGGTAATCACCGGCATCACCTGGGTGGCTGCCCTGGTAATCGCTTCTGCGACCGGCTCGCTTTGGTGGATAGTCGGAACAGGCCTCGGGTCAATACCTGCGTACGCCATCTGCTTCCGCTGGAAGTAGCGGCGGAAAGTAGAACTACGTTCTTCAGGGGGAAGGGCGAGAAAACACTTCTTGTCTCTTCCCCACTTCCTAAAAATATTTGTTTAAATGAACAAAAAACAACATCATATTATGAAACAACAAGTTGTTCTTGTTGATAAAAACAATCGGCAAATCGGGATTGAGGAAAAACTAAAAGCCCATCAGGCAGGCAAGCTCCATCGGGCTTTTTCGATTTTTGTCTTCAATTCAAAAGGAGAATTACTGATCCAACAAAGAGCCAAAACCAAATACCATTCCGGCTCTTTATGGGCTAATACCGTCTGCAGTCACCCAAAACCAAAGGAAACTTATACTCAAGCAATTCATCGGCGCTTAAAAGAAGAAATGGGGTTTGACTGCAAATTAAAAAAACTATTTTGTTTTATCTACAAAGCCCGTTTCCAAAATGGTTTAACAGAACACGAATATGACTGGGTTTTTATTGGGAAATTTGAGGGAAAACCTAAGCCAAATTCTGGGGAGGTCAAAAATTATAAATGGATTGCGGTGAAAAAATTAAAACAGGATATAATTAAAAATCCAAATAAATATTCAGTTTGGCTAAAAATAGCATTAGCAAAAATGAAGTCTTTGAACTAGCCAAAATTTTTCTCAATACATCAGCATGGAGCAAATCAAAAAATATCTCATCTTGATTCTAACATTTATCGTGATTTTTTCTGTCTACGAAGAGTTATCACGTCTTTGGTCAGAGTGCGGCCAACTATCAGCTAGGCTATTTTTGTTCGAATATCCCCTGCTAATTTTGGTTGGCAGTCTTTTTTATTTTCCCACCAAAGGTAACTTTAAAAAAAATGTTATTGCTTCACTTGCCGCCATAACCCCGATAATTGCTGCTTATATCCTATTTGATTCTTTTTACTATTTCCGCCACCGGACTTTCCGTTTTTCCGATCTCCACAATATTCTAACTATCCGGGATTTTTCTCCTACTCTGCTGGCCGGCATAATAGCCCTAACGGTCTTTTCCTTTCTCCCAATTCTTATCTTATTTTTTAAAGACATAAAAGATAAAAAAAGTACCGACCCTAATATTGCTCAGAAAGTCGCTTTAAGATTCCTACTAATCATTATTTTATTCTTTCTGATATTTTCTCCAAGCGTTATCTCCCTCTACCAAAAGAAAACTTTGGAGTTTAGCGGCTGGTCAGGTAACCAAAATATTGAAACCTATGGCCGGATTGCCTCAATATTCTATTACAGCCAGCAGAGTGCCAATATTACGACTAGACTAGACATGTTTAATCACCAAAATAGCGTTAAAAATCCGCTAGCCGTAGAAGTTTTGGAAAAACGCAATGTCTATATTATTATTTTAGAGAGTTTTATAGATCCGCAATATATCCAAAATGTTTCCTTTACTAAATCGCCGCTCTACGAAAAAATACCCGATATTTTGGGCAATTCTTCTTTTGACGTGGCAATTGCACCGGTCTATGGCGGCGGCACGGCCCAGTCGGAATTTGAAATTTTTTGCGGTGTGCCGGCGCTGGCAAAAATAGACAGCATTGAATTTAATGTATTTAATGGCAGAGAAGTTAATACTTTAGTGACCGCTTTAAAAAAATATGGCTATTTGGCCATTGCTTCAATTGCGACCAAAGAAAATTTTTACAACGGCACTTTAGCCTACAAGAGTTTAGGCTTTGACCAGCTGCGTTTAATTGATAAAGTTGATATCCCGGGAGAAAAAAGAAAAGATTATATCTTTGATGGTGACTTGTTGGATCAAAACCTCGAATATCTCCAAACTAATTATCTTGGGGCAAAAAAACCTTTTATTACTTATATCTTGGGGATGTATGGGCATATGCCTTTTGAACGTGACAAAACAAGACACCCGGATGTTTTACAAGCCTATATAAGTAATAAACCAGCTTATGAAATCGAACAAATTGCTAACCAATTCTATCACCGAACCAAGGGGATTTATGATTTTTTAATGAAGCTGCGCGCAGCCGACCCAAGTGCGATTGTCCTGGTTATTGCTGATCACCTGCCGCCGGTATTAAATGGTAATACTCACTACGCAATGAGTGATAAAGAAAACATATTCATTCTGCTTGATGGCCCCACCCGCTACCAACCAACCGAACCAATCCACTATTTTGAAATCCCCTATTTGATTATGGGAATGCTTTCCGGCCATCAGATTAAAACACCCAATGCAGGTGAACTGAGAAATATGTATTTTAATATTTTAGCCACGGGTAACCAACAACCTTAGAAAAAATCCCCTGCATTAAATAAAAAAGGTCCGTTAGGGTGGAACCATACCCAAAATCCAATGTTCAGAGCTTTTTCCCACAATGGGGACAAAATGTTCGCCCCCAGCTCCGAGAGTCATCATGACTGTCGCGACAACGCGATTCGATCGGAATTCTGTTGTTAGTCAACACTCCACATTTAGCACAGTACCTGACCGAACCCATACTTTTGTGGTCATTTGTGCATTGGCTGCCTTGTTCCAACATTTCCGGCACCTCCTTTTTCCTGAGCTCAGCTTATCATAGGCTAAATAAAAAAACAATTCAATTTAAACTATCCTAAAAAATAACAAAAACAGCTTCCTTTAAGCTGTCTTTTTAATTAAGAAATATAATTTACTTTTTATAACCAACCGGAATAATCACAACTGGTCTCAGGTTATCAGTTAGATTTAAAACTTCTCTAGTTTTATTTTCATCAAAGGCTCCAACCCAGCAAGCACCCAGCCCCAAAGCGGTTGTGGCTAAAAGCAAATTTTGGGTGGCAGCCGCAGTATCTTGGATTGAATATAAATCATGGCCGCGTTCACCATAATGGTCCTTGGTTTTATTGGAATCAACACAAACCACAATTACGATTGGCGCTTTGGCCACAAAACTTTGCCGAAAAGAAATTGCCTGTTCAATCAACTGCTGCTTCTTTTCTTTTTCTTTGACAACCACAAATTCCCAATCCTGACAATTACCGGCTGAAGGTGCCATCTTAGCCGCATTGATAAGTTTTTCAATCTGCTCATCAGCCACCGGTTTATTAGAATCAAAACTTCGAACGCAGTGGCGGCTTTTTAGAACCTTCCAAAAATCCATAGATTATTTAGTAACTAAAACCTACTCACTAATTATTGTTTGATCGGCATGATGATATAAAGATAATCACTACCTTTACCTGCTGGTTTTAGAACACAAGGACTGCTGCTATCAATCACACTAACTTCCACTTGTTCAGTACTAATATTTTGTAGCCCATCTAAAAGATAACGATAATTAATAACGATGCTGTTATTGTCACCAGACAGTTCCCCACCCAGCCGAGAAATATTTTCTCCCAGTTGATTATTGGCTGAAGAAATAGTGACTTCTTTTTTTTCTGGATTAACTTCTAAACTAACATCATAAATTCCGCTGCGGGTAAAAAGACTGGTGGTTTTGGTGGCGGCAATAAATTCCGAAACACTTAAAGTCGCTTTGGTGTTAGATTGCTGGGGAATAATTTGTTGGTAATCGGGATACTGGCCTTCCACCAAGCGAGAAATTAATTCGATATTTCCTAAAATAAATAAAATTTGATTTTCCGCCAGATAAATTTCCACTTCTTCAATTTCGGAAATTGCCGCCGGGTCTTTAAAACTCCCTAAAATCCGCTGGAGTTCCTGCAAGGTCCGGGTGGGGACAATTACTCTTTGGGGAATACTGCTTGATTTTTTGGCTAAACTGACTGATTTTTCCGCTAACCGATAACTATCGGTAGCCGCTAAAACTAAAGAATTACCCACAAAATTAAACAAGACCCCGTTAATTTCCGGCCGGGTTTCACTGATTGAAACGGCAAAAATTACCTGGTTAATTGCCTGGCGTAATTTTTGGCTGGATAAAACATAGGGATTTTTTTTGTTGATCTGGGGAATTAAAGGAAAATCAGTGGCGGGCTGACCTTTAATTTTAGTTGAATTATTCTTGCAGCGAAGACTCAAACTTTGGTCCTGTCCTTCTTTGATTTCTTTTGCCACCACCAAATCAACTCGTTCTTTGGGCAGGAGCCCAACATAATCAGCTAAAAGTCGGGAGTGGATGGTAAAATCACCTTCTTCTTCCACCTTCCCCCGAATAATACAACTAACGCCAATTTCTAAATTTGTTGCCGAAAGTTTAATAGTATTTTCTTGGGCTTGAATTAAAACGTTGTTTAAAATTGGCAAGGCCGTATTTTTTGAAGCGATATGGCTGACAACAAACAAGCCTTGATTTAAGTTTTCTTGGGTGCAGGATATTTTCATAACTTTTAGTTTATATATTTATTAATAATATTAATAAGGGGGGTGGATAAGTGGGAAAGATTAAAATTTATTTTAATTTAGTAATTTTATTAAGGTCAAATTTTTCAAAAGTTGGGGAAAGACTTGTGAATAAGGTTGTGGTAACTTCCACCCTTATTTTCAGTTGATTTTTTTCCACCACTACCCTTAAGTTTGTCCGGTGGGTTTTCCTAAAAGTTACCCCCACTAGCCTAAAAATTATCAACAGCTTTCAGATCCTAAAATAGCTTTTATACCCTTGATTAGATATAAAGTTTTTCTCTAATCAGTTTGATATCCTGATTAATTTTTTCATCCTCGTCGATTGCTGTAGTGATCTTAAAGTGGGCATGCATGGCAGTGGTGTGATCGCGGTTACCAATTTCTTGGCCAATGGCTGGATAAGAGCTTCTTAATTCCTCGCGCATCAAATACATCACAATCTGTCGGGGTAAAGCCAGATTTTTTTTGCGGCAGGCACCCAACAAATCTTCTAGTTTGATATCATAAAATTCCGCCACTAAATTGATAATTTGTTTAGGGGTGACTGATTTTCTGCGTTGGCCTGAGCTAATGGAAGTTAAAACCTTTTTTATGTTGTCTAAAACCGGTTCAGTTCCATTCAACTGATGGTAAGCAATGATTCTATTCAAAGCCCCTTCCAATTCTCTAATGTTATTTTGAATATTAGCGGCGATATAGGTAATAATTTCATCATTAAGCTGATAATTTTTCTCTTTACATTTAGTCTTTAAAATTGCGGCCCGGGTTTCCAGGTCAGGAGCCGAGATATCAGCAATCATTCCCCATTCAAAGCGAGAGACCAAGCGGCTTTCCAGGGCCGGGATGGCCTTCGGTGGCCGATCGGAAGTGATTACCACTTGTTTATTGGCTTGGTGTAAGTCATTGAAAGTATAGAAAAAGGCTTCCTGGGTTCCTTCTTTACCAGCCAAGAACTGGATATCGTCCACTAATAAAACATCAACCGAGCGATAAATATTTTTAAAATGATCAGCTCGGTTACTGGAAATTGATTTAATAAAATCATTGGTAAATTTTTCGCAAGAAACGTAAAGGACTTTCTTTTGGGGGTTGGTCTGAAGAATTTGATTGCCGATTGCTTGGATTAAATGAGTTTTACCTAAACCAACGCCGCCGTAGATAAATAAAGGATTATAGACCTGCCCTGGTTTTTGGGCCACCGCCATACTGGCCGCTTGAGCTAATTCATTACCTTTACCAATGACGAAATTATTGAAAGTATAACGGGGGTTAAGGCCGAATTCATTAAGGGCTGGTGCTTCTGTCCCTACCGTAAGCATTACTTTAGCGGTTTTTTCCTGGATTTTTTTCTCAGTTTGTTCCTCTTCAGCTTTAAATTTCGTTTCCACTTGGTAAATAATGATTTTTATTCGATTATTGGTAATTTTTTGTAAAGCCCGAAGAATAGCAGAGTGGTACTTCTTTTCTAGCCAAGCCTTGGTAAAGGTATTAGGTACGCCAATAGTAATAGTTTCTTCTTGATAAGAAGAAATAAAGGTATTTTTGAACCAAGTAGTAAAATTTGCTCGGCTAAGAGTCAATTCCAGTTCACCCAGAGTCGCTTGCCAAATTTTTTGCTCCTCCATTTTTTTGGTTTTTTAATTTCTTAAATTATAATCAAAGTTTTTACTTGGGGTTTTTGGTGACCATCACATTATAGCATAAACTATTTATCCCCAACACTAGCTTTGTCTAATGATAATGTTAATAAGCTGTTGATGGAATGTGTATAATAATTTAACCCTTTTAAAGATTTTGGTCAATCCCCTACCCCTAGATTATTTTTGATTTATTTCAGCTATTCCCTTTGACGTTTAAAGGAAATTCTGATATTATAAATGGGTCAATCCCAAAATAATTCAGTAAAATGGGAAATATAATAATTAAAAAAGGGTAATTTTTAACGAGATATGCCAAAAAGAACTTATCAACCCAAGAAACGTCGGGCTAAAAGGAAACATGGTTTCCGGAAAAGAGCTGCCAGTGCCAGCGGGCGTAAGGTTTTGAAGCGTCGGAGAGACAAAAAGAGAAAAAAGTTGTCTCTTTAAAGGTACCCCGTTAGAAATTTAAGAAAATAACGGGATAACTTTAAATATTGCCGGTGTTTCTAACGGGATTATATGTTAGCCTTTAGAAGTCGTTTAACTAAAGAGAAAGATTTTAAAAAGATTAATAGGCTCGGCCGGCCTTTTTTTTCTCCGGGTTTCAGGGTGAAATTTTTGGCTAATAATTTAAAGTCAAGCCGTTTTGCCATCGTGATTTCGACCAAAGTGAGCAAAAAAGCCACCCAGCGCAATCGAACTCGGCGCCAACTCCAGGAGATTATCCGGTTGAATCAGACCAAAGTTAAACCAGGTTATGATATTGTCATTTCTGTTCAGCCCCAGGTCTTGGGTAAAAGTTATCAGGAATTAGAGGCAAAAATTTTTGCCGCATTAAACAAAAGTAAACTTTTACAATGACTTTTTTTTCGGCTCAAATTAGATTTTTTGTTTTACAACTGATTAGAATTTACCAGAAAACCCTATCTTTTGATCATGGGATTTTCCGTCACCTTTTCCCGAATGGTTTTTGTCGGTTTCACCCAACTTGCTCTGAATATGGTTATCAGGCAATTGAAAAATACGGGGTAATTAAAGGTGGCAGGATGGCGCTTTGGCGGGTAATACGTTGTAACCCCTGGAATAAAGGTGGGTACGATCCGTTACGATAACGAATAAGAAATTAAAAAATTAAAAAAATAAGGCATTTTCTTAACTTCTTAATTTTTTATTAATTACAATGGCACAATTTTTCACCACAATTTTGTATCAACCCCTGCTTAATCTTTTGGTCTTTTTGTATAATATTATCCCGGGGCATGATTTGGGGTTAGCAATTATTCTTTTGACGGTTTTAATCAAACTTGTTTTATATCCCTTCGCCCGTCAGTCAATCAAGTCACAGAAAGCTTTACAAGATTTACAACCTAAAGTCGAAGCCTTAAAAAAACAATACAAAGACGACAAGGAAAAAATGGCTAAAGAGATGATGGTGCTTTATAAGGCAGAAAAAGTTAATCCCCTTTCTTCTTGCCTACCTTTGTTAATCCAGCTGCCATTTTTAATTGCAGTTTATCAAGTGTTTCGGACTGGTTTAGATTCCAGCAGCTTAAGTCTGCTTTATCCTTTTGTTCAAAACCCCGGTCAGCTTAATGCCATTTCTTTTGGTTTTCTTGATTTAGCCAAAGTAAACTTAGTTTTAGCCGGTCTAACCGGTTTGGCTCAGTTTTGGCAAACCAAAATGCTGATGGCCAAAAAGCAGCCGAAGATTGAAGGAGCCAAAGATGAAAATATGATGGCGATGATGAATAAGCAAATGCTTTATTTTATGCCGGTTTTCACCGTCATTATTGGAGCGAGTTTGCCCGCCGGGCTGGTGTTATATTGGTTAGTAATGACGGTTCTCACCGCCTTGCAACAACTGCTAATGTTTAGACATAATAAAAAACAAGAGGCCGAAGCCAAACCATGATTATTTTAAGCAGCGATTTAACGAATCTGCCGGTCTATACTCAAGGTGGCCAGTACTTGGGCCGGATTGATTCTTTTGAAGTTGATATCGATACTAATACTATTACCTGTTATCACATCCGGACTGGTTTAATTAAAGGTTTATGGCACCAGCAATTAATGATTAATCAAAACCAAGTTATTTCTATCAGCAAAGAAAAGATGATTGTTGAAGATAATGTTAGTCGCCAGCCAATTGGTGAAGTGGAATTAGCCACTCCAATAGCGAAGTAAAAAAGATTAGATTTATTAAATTAGCCCGCCGAAGCGGGCCTAGATAATGTCAGCCCAGGGTTTTTGCCCTGGGTATTTTTTAGTTTTAAAACCAGCGAGTCTTGCCAACAATTAATTTCAGTTTACCCGGAACAATTTCAATCCGCACCGGCGTTTTGAGAACATGATGGCCATCGGTGGTGATTGGAATTGATTCTTTGCTTTTGATAAAAATCTTTTTAATGGGAATAACGCTATTTTTTATCAGATCAGTTTTTTTAAACATTGACCAAAAGCCAGTTGCTAGCGGCTGGATGAGAATTTCCAAAAAACCATCTTTGGGGTTGAAATAATTTACTTGCCCCCACCCGGCGGCAAAAAGTGGCCGCAAGTTACAAATACTGATTTGATCTTTAAGTTGGGGTGTCACTTGGTATTTATTTTCGCATTCAATTGTTACCGGGCCATTGGCTATTTTAATATTGGACAGAAAGTAAGTGTTATTGGCCCGGCCCAAGTCAATTTTTTCAATGATTCTGGCGGCCAAAATATTGCAGGCTTCTTCAGGCGTGGTAATACCAAGAATTTGGGCAATTTTGTTGTCTGGGCCAATTGGGATCAGCGCTAAAGTTGCATCAAGTTTAGCGGCAATATTAATTACTTGGCCTAAAGTTTTATCATTGCCGACAACAACTATAGTTTTGGCCCCACTTTTGGTTTCATCAGTGAGGAGCTCATTGAGATTTCTTAACGGGGAAAGACGAAAGATTTTTCCGCCGATACCTAAATCAGTTAGCCGCGTTTCAATTTTAGCTAACAAATTACTGTATTTTTTGTTATTTAAAAACGAGTCGTAAAGGTAAAGATACATAAAAACCAAAAGCTATTTTACTTTTTCAACAATCGAATCACTCTCCGACTTAGTATTTAGCGCTAGTTTATTTTTTTGTTTTTCTATCTTTTCAAAATCTTCAATTTTTTCTAGTTTGGCTTTTCTCTCTTCACCGACGCTACATTTACCCTGGAGGCAGGCACCGGCGGCCATCGTTAAAATTTGAGTTTTGACATCGCCGAAAATTTTAGCGGTGTTGGTCAATTCCAGATTTTCTTTAATTTTAATATTACCTTGGACTTCGCCGGCAATCAAAGCATTAGCGGCTGAGATTTGGGCAAAGACTTTTGCTCCGCCGCCAACGCGAAGATTTTTTTCCGTTCTGATACTGCCCGAGACCGTCCCTTCGATAACAATATCACCATTGGCAACAAAATTTCCTTCGACTTGGACAGAAGGACCAATTACAGTTTCAATTTCGTCGCCACCTTCTTTTTTAAACATAGGATTAAAGTTATTTATTAGGTATTACCTCTTTATTTTAGGGGGTTTTAGGGAGAGTGTCAATCTGGTAAAAATCGCAAATTACAAATCTCAAATTCCAAACAAATTCAAAATCTCAAATTCAAAATTCAAAACGTTAATTCCAAGAAGTTTGTAATTTTAGATTTTGAATATTGTAATTTGTTTGATATTTGTAATTTGGAATTTGGTGCTTATACTTTAATTCCCTCTTGCCTTTTTAAATCACTCATGCTATCCTTATTTTTGTTACTTAATTAATTCAAATTACTATGCCCATAAAAAAATCAGCTTTTAAAGCACTGCGACAAGGTAAAAAACGAGCCGAGCAGAATAAGAAAGTTAAAAGTGACCTGGTTGCTTTGATTAGAAAAGTGAGGAAATCTGTAGAAAAAAAAGATGAAGCTAAAGCGGTTGAATGGCTGAAGCAGGCAATCAAAAAAATTGATAAAGCCGCTCAAAAAGGAATAGTTAAAAAAAATACCGCGGCCCGGAAAAAGTCGCGACTAGCTAAAGCCGTGGGAATGCTGAAGAAAAAATAAAACGATAAAAACATCGAGGTGCTCTGCTAGGACACCTCTATGTTTTTATCACCAGCAAGTCAAATAAGACCTCAGGATCAATTTGGCTTGTTTTTATTTTATAGTCAATTGTAATCAGATTTTGGTAGATTTTTTTTAAAGTGGGTAATTGATGAAAGTGGGCCTGAGCCATGGTTTTTTTAATCACAAACGGATGAAGACCCAAGGTATAGGTTAGGCGGGAAGAAGAATAGCCGCTGCCATGGCTTTCCATAAAGCTTTTGACTAGCAGCAGATTTTTGAATTGCCAGGTGATTTTGGTTAAAAGTTCAGTTGGGCTGGTGCCACCCCGCAGCTGATCGGAGATTAATTTTAACGCCAATTTTTTGTTTTTTTGGCCCAAAGCATCGGTGAGTTTAAAAATATCAGCCTCTAATTTATTTTTAACCAGTTCATTAACGTCCGCTACTGTAATCAGTTGATTGGGGCGAAAAGCCAAAAGCTTATCAATTTCTGAATTCAGCTGCCATAAGTCATTGCCGGTTAGATCAGCCAAAAGATTTAAGGCAGAGGGTTCAATTTTACCGCCCCGCTTTTTAATTTGTTCACTGGCAAAGCGGCAGACTTCTTGTTCAGTCAAAAGATCAAATTCCTGGGCATATTTTTCTTTTTTCAGCCGGCTGAAAAGCAGGTTGCTGCGTTTTTGGGAAATTTTGGAGCGTGATTTGCCCCCGTCCAGCCCGCTTTCCCAAAAAACAATAATTGTATCTTTTAAACCATTTTTGTCCAAAGCCTCAAGAATTTCTTTTTGAATTTTTTGGCCTTTGTTTTTGGAAATTAAGTCTTCAATAATTACCAGTCGTTTTTTGGCCAAAAAAGGAGGGGTCGAAACAGCCTTTTCAAACTCTGGCGTTTCTAGAGTATCCCCTTTTAAAATCTCAATATTCAAACTCGACTTATCAAGTTCTTTGACAAATTTTTCTTTAATCTCCTTAAGTTTTTGCCTAGAGCGGAAAGTGTCTGGGCCCCAAAGGAAGAAAATCATGTAGAGTAGTTGGTAAGTTTATAAGTTGGTAAGTTGAAAAGTTGGCGTAGTTATTTTAACAAAGATTAAGTTTTTTAGAAAGGAAAGAGCGCCTCGGCTGGGGAAGTCGAGGCGCTCGGTTTCGATGTTGATGTCAGAGGTTACCGTCTGGCTTTGTGGGCAGAGGCAATCTCTTCCATACGGGCTCGCAGGGAGCCAGCATCCCGGGCCGGAGCGGCCTGGGAGCGTTCATTGTGGTGGGAGCGGCCGTTGCCGCCTTTGTGGTCCTGCCGTTGGGGGCGAGTCCGGGGGCGGTCGTCGTGATGCTGGTCGCGGCGTTGGCTGATTTTCACCTGGCGGCGAACAGCGCAGCAGCGGGGCAGACCCAGCCAGTACATCGGGCAGGTACCACCCGACTGGTCTGGCAGGCGGCACATCCTGCCAGTGGCGCACTGCTCTTGGCCCCGATGCCACTTGGTCTCATCCAAGGCCAAGGTGATTGCCGCCACGATCTCCTGGGTCGTCAGCAGGGTGGGCTCCACCTCTGGGTGGCTCAGGGAGCCATTCAGGAGGTTGATGCCGATTGTGATAACGATTGGACCCTTGCCGCGGCGGACCGTGATTTCCTTCTTGGGGTAATGCCAGGCCGGGGCGTCATCGATCGTGCCTTCGGCAGAGAGGTCTTGCCAGTCTTGGAAGGTGGCCTGCGTCATCTTGCCGGTCCTGATGCGGGCTGCAATCTCGTAGTAGCGGATGGCCCGGACTACGCTATCGAAGTCGATGTGGCGGTTCCGGCGGTAGAAGATCTGGGTCTGACCGCCTTGCCACCGCATTACCACGATATCGGCCTCGTCGCCATATTTGCTCATGGCCGCACTCGGCATCTGGGCTGCCAACTGCGCCAAAGGCGAGAGCTGATCGCCACGAGGCATGGGTTCGGGCAGCTCGATCACGACGAGCCGGTACATCAGTCGAACCCACTGGTCTTCACCCTTGGTACGCTTCTTGACCATTGGGCCGGGGATCTCGGCGACTTTGCTGGCCAACTCGCGGTACTTGCTGACCACTTGGGTCATGAAAGACTCTCGTTGACCGAGATGGGTTGTCAGTAGGAACCGGCCGATTCTGATCGCGGCCAGGGATCCGAACTGACGACCCGTGCCTTTGCCCATGGCACTCGGTCCAAGCGGATTGCGGTCGCCATTCCGGTCTTCCCACTGGATGTACCCCAGCATGCGGGTGAATACCGGGTCATCCTTGATACCAAGGATTCCCGCCATCAGACTGGTGGCGCACTCGTGGCGAAATCCGCTCTGGTGTTCGTCCACCGGTCCCTTGGCGATTCCGATCGGCAAAGTGCCTTCGTGGAGGTGGGCTTCGATGGGCCGACTGTCCGGGGTTTCTTGCGCCGTACCCCAGAATTGAATCAGGTCTGGATCCTTCCTGCCTTTTGTCTTCCCGCCATCATCAAGGGCCATTTTGATCAGCTTTTCGATGCCCGGGAATACCACCTCTCCCCGATGCTCAAGGAGCACAAGGGCTCCAACTTCGTCAAGGTGAGGAAAGTGGTGGGTGGCAAGCCGTTTTACCAGCTTACCTTTCCCGCTCGGGTGGGGGGGGAGGAGATCAAGCAAAGCTTGCATCCTTTTCACCTGCTCCTGATAAGCCGGTGGCTTGCCCCTCTCACTTGTTGCTGCCGGTGTTACTTTCGGTGCTGTGGTGCTTGCTACCATGGTTCCGCTCCTTTGCCAGGCCTATCCTGGCCGGATCTTCTCTGAGACCCGTAATGTAGATTGAACGCAAAAAATGAGCTTACAGCCGCTCCAACATGATGGGTTGGTTCGGACTGGTCAAATAGACTTTAAAGGATAGCATAATTGGGCTATTTTGTCAAGAAAAACCAAAAAATAGCCTAAATGGGCTATTCTTAAGTGGGTGGTTAATTGGTTAAGCTGGCAAAACTTGTTTTGTCCTAGGTATTTTAGATTTTTTTCAGTTCTCCCCAGTTCTCCCCGACTTCTACCTCCACGGCAATTGGTGCCCGCAGTTCATAGATTTTTTCCATAGTCTTTTGGACAAACTCAGCGACTTTTTTCAGATCATTTTGGGGCACTTCAAAAACCAGTTCATCATGAACTTGTAAAATCATTTTGGTTTTGGGAGAAATGGTTTCTAACTCTTGATGAATTTTAATCATGGCAAGTTTCATCAGATCAGCAGCCGTACCTTGAATAGGATGGTTAATAGCCATGCGTTCGGCCGAAGAAGCAATCGGCTGAATGTTGGAATTAATTTCTGGTAAATAGCGGCGGCGGCCAAAGAAAGTTTCTACATAACCTTTTTTTCTGGCTAATTCTTTGGTCTGTTCGAGGTAATTATAAATGTCGCGATGAATGGTAAAATAGCGATCAATGAAATCACGGGCTTGGCCATAAGTTATGCCGGTACCGGCAGCCAAACCATGCGGTCCTTGGCCATAGATAATGCCAAAGTTTACCGCTTTTGCGGCATAGCGCATTTGTTTTGTGACTTTTTCTAAAGGTACCTGGTTGATTTCCGCTGCTGTTCGGGAATGGATATCCTCATTTTTTTTGAAGCTTTCAATCATTCTTTTGTCGTTGGCAAGCGAAGCAATAATCCGCAGTTCAATTTGGGAGTAATCAGCTGCCAGAATTTTAAAGCCGCGTGGGGCCACAAAAGCTTTACGGATTTGCTGGCCCAGTTCGGTTCGGATCGGAATATTTTGTAAATTAGGTTCAGAAGAAGAAAGTCGGCCGGTGGCAGTTATCGTTTGGTTAAAGCTGGTGTGAATCCGGCCGGACAGATCAACCAGTTTAGGCAAAGCATCAAGGTAAGTTGATTTCAGTTTAGCCAGTTCGCGGTATTTAATGATTAAATCAATAATTTTATGCTGGCCCCTTAATTTTTCCAGTTCATCGGCAGCGGTAGAAATTCCGGTTTTGGTGTGGCCAAGGCCTTGGGTGGAAATTTTTAATTTATTAAAAAGGATTTCTTTGAGTTGCAAGGGGGAGGCAATATTAAATTTGGTGCTGGCCAGCTGGTAAATCTTTTTTTCGAGTTCAACTAAATCCTGATCAACGTGGCGACTCATTTTTTTCAAAAAAGTGGTATCAACCAAAATGCCGTCTTTTTCCATTTGGGCTAAAACCGGAATTAAGGGCACTTCAATTTTTTGCAAAAGACCCAAATTGTTTTTTTCTTCGAGTTGCTTGGTTAAAGGTTTAACCAGGCGCCAGGTGAAATCAGCGTCTTCGCCAGAGTACCAAGCGACTTTTTCCAGCGGGACTTCTTTGAGAGTAATTTGATCCTTACCTTTTTTGCCGATTAGGTCGGTGATGGGCTGCATTTGGTAACCTAGTTCAGTGAAAACCAGCCCGTCTAAATTATGCTGCCGGCTGCCGGGGTTAATTAAGTAAGAGGCAATCATGGTGTCAAAAACAACGCCTTTTAATTCCAGGCCAGCCGTCTGCAGGGTTTCCAGATCAAATTTAATATTATGCCCGACTTTTTTAATTTGGGGATCAGCTAAAATTGGTTTAATAATTTCTAGCCAGGCTCGTTGAGCCGGTAAATAGTAGGCAATCCCCGCTTGCCAGCAAAAACTGATGCCTAAAAGTTCGGCGTTAAACTGGTCCAGGCCGGAAGTTTCCGTATCCAAAGCGAAGATTTTTTGTTTTTTTAGTTCGCTAACAAATTTTTTGAAATCAGCTTCAGCTTTGATTAATTGGTAGTTGGCATTTGCAGGCCTGGCGCCGCCATCGCGTTTTCCCGCTCGGTCTTGGTCACTAAATTCAAACCGGCCTTGGCCCGGGATGGTGCCTTTTTGCAAATCCTTTGGTAATTTGTTAATTAGAGACTTAAATTCTAATTCCTGAAAAAGCGGAATGACTTTACCCACGTCATAGGGGCGGACTTTGGCGTCTTCCAGCTTAAATTTGATTGGCACGTCAAAAATCAGCTGGCTGAGCTTTTTTGACATCAAAGCTTCTTTTTTTTGCTCTGAAAGCAAAGCGCGGTAGCGGTCCGGGATTTTTTTTGCTTCTAAATTTTTATATAAATTATCCAAAGTTTTAAATTCTTTAAGCAGGGTAATTGCCCCTTTTTCACCAATTCCTTTAACCCCGGGAATGTTATCTGAGGGGTCGCCGCGCAAAGCTTTGTAATCAACCATTTGCTCTGGCGTCAAACCTTCAAACCGGCGTTTAACTTCGGCGATATCGTAAGTCAGGGTGTCGGAGATTCCTTTATGCATGGTATAAACTTCAGTGTTTTGGTCAACCAGTTGTAAAGTGTCCAAGTCACCGGTGACAATAATAGTCAGTAAGTCTTGGACTGATTTATCTTTAACCAAAGTGGCAATCACATCATCAGCTTCAAAACCTTCTTTTTCGTAAATTGGCAGGTTAAAAGCTTTGACCACTTCTTTGACTTTAGGAATTTGAGCGTAGAGTTCGTCGGGTTGTTTTATCCGGGTCGCTTTGTATTCTTTGTATTCTTTATGGCGAAATGTCGGGGCTTTCAAATCAAAAGTCACGGCTAAATAATCCGGCTTTAAATCTTTTAGGACTTTAAGCAGAATCATGGTAAAGCCGTAGACCGCATTAACAATTTCGCCGGACTTAGTCTGCAAAGTCGGTGGCAAAGCGTGCCAGGCGCGGTGGAGCAAAGCATTGCCATCAATGATGATAAATTTATCCTTTTTTGAGCTCATAGTAAATTAAGCGAGTTCAGTAAATTAAGCGAGTTAAGTCCACTTAATTTACTGAACTCGCTGAACTCGCTTAATTTACTTATTATATTATACCATTTTCCTTTTAATAAATCCTTGGCTAAATAAAAACCCCTGGTGGGCTTGCGCACGCACCAGGAGGTGAATACAGTTCGAGTTCAGCGGACTTGGTTCAGCCCACTTGTCTAATCCTCCGCAGCAAAGCTTGGGGGTGATAGGGCTTCCAGACGATAGCCTGCACTCCGGCTTGCTGACAACGATCGGCCAGCGATCTATCCACCCCTTTATCTAGGGTGACAATCACTGGATAGTTCGGCCAGGCTGCCTTGACTAGTTCCAGGTTACCAATACCTTGGTCATCCGGAACGTGTAGGACTATGACCGTTGGTCCGTCAGTCGTCAGGTTAACATCACTGACTTTCTGGTTCAGCGAAACCGGAAAACCCGCCGCCTGAAGGGTATTGGCCACGCCACCCAGACTAAGGCTTTCGCCAATGAACACTACTTTTGGTTTTTCCATCGCTGTTTCCTCCGCGATGATTTAGTTCGGGATCAGCCCCAGTTCGTCCAGCACCCGCTTCAGAATCGCAGTGTTGGCCGGTTGCATCGGGACCAGCGGTAGTCTGAAACAGGCTTTCTCGATCACTTTCCTCTGGGCAAGAGCCTCTTTCACGCCCAACGGGTTGGTCTCGATGAAAAGACCTCCTTTACCGAAGAGTGTTTCCAGTCGGTGGTGGATGGCAAAGCCAGCCGCTCGGTCATCACATATTTGGCCGTTAGCCGCAGCGAAGTGGTCAACCATAACCTTGACTTGGTCAGTGATGCAGGATGCGACTGAAATCACACCGTTGCAGTCGCCAGTCGCCATGACTTGAGCCGTGATGCCGTCATCACCAGACCAGATGACAAAGTCCGCTGGGCATTGTTTCCGTAAGGCAGCGAAGCGAGCCGGGTCACCTTCAGCTTCTTTGTGGCCGATGTAATGGGGGAATTCCCGAGCCAGTTCGACAATCACCTCGACTGGAATGGGTCCGCCGCCGGTCCGTGCCGAAACCGAGTAGCTGATGAAGGGGATACCGAGTTTGGCGATGGCTCGGAAATGCGCCAGCACACCCTCCGGCGTGGGGTTGTTGTAGTACGGCTTTACGATCAAAACCGCATTGGCGCCAGCTTCGGCCGCTCTCCTGGTTAGCCAGATCGCCTCCTTGGTGCTGTTGGCACCAGTGCCAGCGATAACCGGAACGCGACCGTCGACCGTACCGATGGTCCAGGAAATGTAGGCGAGTTGTTCTTCATGACTCATGGTCGCCGGCTCGCCCGTGGTGCCGGCCGCCAGGATGGCGTCGTTGCGGCATGGGTCGATGAGATGGTCAATCAGTTTGGCCTGCTGCGCAAAATCGATTGGCGCATCATCTGGTCCCAAGCCATTACTGGCATAGACCGTGGGCATTGCTGGGATACAGCGCAAAGCCCTGGCTGTCTTTCTGGTCAGTAGCTCATGTGGTTTCATCGTTTACTACTCCTTCTCGGTTACTGGGATTTACTCCCAATCTAAGTCCAATTGTCAATATTACCTGGTAATTTAGTTTAGACTATTTTGTTGTTTTTAGTCAATATTTCTGTTAAAATTAGATTAAGTAAATCAAGCTGGCAAGTTAGTAAGCAGCTTGATTTACTGATTAACTTGCTAGCTTGATTTACTAACCAAAATGTTTCTTCAGAAAATCGAAATTCACGGCTTCAAATCGTTTGCTCAAAAAACTATTTTAGAATTTCCACGGCCCGGCCAGGGCTGTCCTTTAGTTAGAAACACCGGGCGAAGCGGCGAACCTAACCAGTTAGGCCAGGGACTGTGTGGTATCGCCTGTATTGTCGGTCCCAACGGTTCAGGCAAATCCAATATTGTCGATTCCATCCGCTGGGTTTTGGGCGAGCAAAGTTTAAAAAGCCTGCGCGGCAAAAAATCCCAGGATATAATTTTTGCCGGTTCGGAAAAAAAGGCCAAACTTGGGTTAGCCCAGGTGTCTTTACATATCAATAATGAAGACGGCGCTATGCCGTTTGATTACCCGGAAGTGGTAATTTCCCGCAAACTTTACCGGAGCGGCGAAAGTGAATATTGGATCAATAAAAGCCGGGTGCGGCTCCAGGATATTTTACTTTTGGTGGCTAAAGCAAATTTTGGTCAGAAAAGTTACAGCATTGTTTCTCAGGGTTCGATTGATCAAGTGATTATGGCTAACCCCAATGAACGCAAAGATTATTTTGATGAAGCGGTTGGGGTCAAAGAGTTTCAGCTCAAGCGGGACCAGTCTTTGAATAAATTGGAGAGTGCTTGGAACAATTTACGGCAAGTTGATGCTTTGTTAACCGAGATTAAACCCCGCTTAAATTCTTTAACGCGGCAGGTGCGCCGACTCGAAAAGCGGGAAAAGATTGAAGCCGAACTTAAAACCGTCCAGCAGCAATATTACGGCTGGCTTTGGCAGGAGTTGAATAATAAAATTAAAAAACTTAAGCCCGAGCTAGAAAACGGTGAATCAAACCTGGCCGCTTTTATCAAGGAATTAAAAGAAGTCCAGGCCCAGCTTCAGTCTTTGGAAAAAGAAGATTCAAGAAGTAAAATTTTTAATGACTTGCAGCAAAAATACCAGCAGGCTTTGGACCAAAAAAATAAACTGCGGGAAGAGCAGCTGATTTTACAAAATAAAATTGAACTAGCCCAGCAGCGCCTGATTGAAAAAGCCGTGCCAATGAGCCTAGCGGAAATCATTTCTAAATTAAAGGAAATTGATGAAACTGAGCAGAAGATTTTGGCTAATTTGGAGAGTAAAGAACCGGCTCAATTAGCTCAGCTTAAAGAAGATATCCGGGAGCTTGGTCGGCTGATTAAAGATTTGCGGCAGCAATTAGAAGATCCCAAAATTAAAGAAAAAGTTAAAGCCGAAGTTGATCAAGATTTAGTTAACGATTTAAAAGAAGTGGAAACAGATTTAATAGACGTCACTAAACGACTGGAAACCAGTCGGCAAGATATTGAAAATTTCAATCAGCAAGAAGAAAAGAAAAAAGGTAAATTTTTTGAACTGCAGCGCCAAATTACCAGTAAACAAAATCAGTATAATCAGTTGGCCGGCCAAGTTTCTGAACTGCGGGTGGAAATGGCTAAACTGGAAACTCGTCAGCAGGATTTAAAACAGGAAATCAAAGGTGAAATGCAGGATTTACAATGGCTCGATAGTTTTGCCGCTGGCAAAATCAATGAGCCAGAACTTCATACCGAAATGATCCATCTCAAGCGGCAGCTGGAATTGATTGGCGGAGTTGATCCCGAAACCGTCAAAGAGTATCAGGAAACCAAAGAGCGCCATGATTTCTTGGCCGAGCAAGCTGAAGATTTAAGGCAATCGATTAATTCTTTGGAAAAAGTCATCAATGATTTGGATGATAAAATCCAGCTTCAGTTTGATACGGCTTTTAAACACATTAATCAGGAATTTTCTAAATTCTTCAAGGTTTTATTTGGTGGCGGCAAGGCTGAGTTGTTCTTGATAAAAGAAGATTTAAGTAATGAGAGCGATCAGCGATCAGTAAGCAGCGATCAGCCAGCCGAAACCGAATCAGATGGTGAGCAACAGCCCGGCATTTTAGACAAGCTGATGGCAGCCGAAGAAAATTTAAGTCTCAAGAGATTTTTGAAAAAAAAGACCGGCAAAGTCATTACTGGCATTGATATCACGGCAACTCCGCCGGGCAAAAAAGTTTCTTCAATTAATATGCTTTCCGGCGGTGAACGGTCGCTGGCTTCCATTGCCTTGATTTGTGCGGTGATTGCCAATAACCCTTCACCCTTTGTGATTCTTGATGAAGTTGACGCGGCTTTAGATGAAGCCAATTCTCAGCGCTTTTCCCAAATCATCACTGAGCTTTCTCATAAAACTCAGTTTATTGTTATTACTCACAATCGTTCAACCATGCATCAGGCTAATATTTTGTATGGTGTGACTATGGGCGAAGATGGGATTTCAAAACTAATCAGTTTGAAAATGGAAGAAGCTCAGAGGATGGTCAGGCCGAATTGAGGAAGAAGTGAATAAAGTTGATATAGCGATAAAGCGATAGAGTGAATAGAGCGATCGGCGATCAAGTCAGCTTTGTGGAGCTGACTTTTTGAAAAAAGAAGTTGAAAATGGTTTTAAAAAAATAAGGCACCTCCGCAGAAGCGCCTATATTGGCTGGAGTTCGAAGACGAGAACACCGAGTCGACTAACATCACCCTTAAGTACTTCCCTCAGAGCAGCCAGAAGGGCATCCTGCTCCGTATCAGGATTAGGATAGATGCGTCGATAGTCCTCTGTTTTGAGGGCATCTTCTAGTGTGGGATACTCCCGGATGCCCGTGACTTTTCTTCCGTGTCTATTGTTAAAGATTATGGTATCTCCAACTTTAACCTCCCTGAAGATACGGTGTCCAAGTCGGATCTCCAAATCTTTGCTGCCGTCCTCGATGAACGGCAGCACAAGACGCATCACGAACCAACTGTGCGTTGCCGACATCTTAAGCCCTCCTTGTTGAAATGGATTGCAGTAAAAGAGATTATCATTTTTTATCTAGGTTGTCAATTGAAATATGATTGGATCTTGACTATTCTATTGGGGTATGTAATAATGTCATTACTTAATTACCTGTGGTAATTAGGGCAAAGGTTGAAAAGCTCACCGCCCCGGCTTTAAATGGGACGACTAATTAATTCATAGGTTATTTTTTTTACGCAAATGTTGCAAATTAATGCGAATAACACCGATAAGCAATTCGCATAATTTGCAGGTATTCGTGTAATTAGCATCCTAAAACTATGTTAAAAATCAGACTTGCCAGAATTGGCAAAAAGAAAAAACCAACTTACCGCTTTATTGTTTCCGAAGCCGGCCGAGATACTTATGGCAAAGCTTTGGAGATTTTGGGTTCTTATAATCCATTTTCCAAAGTCTGCGACGTCAAAAAAGACCGGATTTTGTACTGGATTTCTAAAGGTGCTCAAGCTTCACCAACCGCCCACAATCTGTTAGTTGACCAAAATGTGATTAGTGGTGCCAAACTAAAAGCTTCCAAGGGTGGCAAAAAGAAAGACGCGGAAGTAGCCGCGGAAAAAAACGCAGAAGGAAACGCGCCTTTCGACTCCGCTCAAGGCGCCTCGAGCGCAGTCGAGATGGCGGAAAGTAAAGCTGAAGTTAAGGTAGCCGCGGAAACCGCGGAAAAGCCTGCCGAAAAAGTTGCAGAAAATACAGAAGTCAAAGTGGAAGAAAAGAAAGAAGAAAAGGTGGAAGAGAAAACTGAAGCTAAACCGGCTGAACCAGCAGCTTAGCAAAAACATTTCATTAAATTGAAGGCGGCATCTTGCGATGCTGTCTTTTTTTAGTCTCGTTTGACATTATTATTAGTCGTGCTAAGATAGGAATATGACCCGGTAGTGATCCCCCCACTTTTATATGTGGGATCACAAACGGGTGAGATATAAAAAATTATAATTAATATTATTAATAGATAACTCCCATAATTAAAAAAGTGGGGGGGACTACTACCGGGTATGAAAATTAACCTTAGCCAAAATTCAAGCTGGTCAAATGGTTCAAGCTCAAGCAGTTCATCATGCTGCCGCTTTTTTGGTGGAAGGTTAATTTCTGGCTAAATCATAGACCAATTCAGATAGAAACCAACCTTTCACCAGAAAGGTTGTTTGTTTTTTAGGGAGGAATAGTTCTTCAACAAACAAGGAGTTGGTGCCATGACGAGAAGAATAGAAGGAAGGGCAGTATTACTGCTCGACAATATTGGCCCGGAGGCTGTACCAATCCTGGAGCAAGTGGGTGTCAGAGTCATTGATGCCAAGCGAGGTTTTGACAAAGATGCTGAAGCTGCTTTGTGTCAGTACATTACCGTGAATTTCCAAACCGGCGAATTAGCTGCCATCTGCCTGCGTAGTTCGACTACACTGGGAGCAGCGATCATGCCGTTTCTGCGAGAAATGGGCGTCGAACTCATTGTCCGGTTTGGCTCAGGAACGGATAACATTGATGAGACAGCCGCCAGTGAAGTCGGGATCATCGTGGAGAACACGGCTGGCCAGAATGCCAATGGCGTAGCCGAGCTCGTGCCCGCTTTCATGGTTGCCTTGACTCGAAATGTTGATAAGGCCATCAAGGCGATGCTTGCCCGAGAAATATTGCCCAAGCTGTTGGCTGCTAGAGCACAGTTGAGCGATTGCCCGAGTGCTATTGATGAGCTGGTCACCCAGTTGCAAGGTTATGCTAAGGCTGAGAAGACCGGCTTTAAGGGTACCGAGATCGAAGGCAAGACGGTAGGCATCATCGGCTTGGGCCGAATTGGCTCAAAGGTAGCCAGAAAACTGCTCGGTATGGGGATGAAGGTTTTGGCTTATGACCCGAAATCCGAGCTGGAAATTACTGGTGTCACTCGAGTTGAACTGGCAACGCTTCTGGCCGAGTCAGACTTCATCACCATCCACGCCAGTGGCAGCCAGCAGTTGATTGGTCAAGAAGAGATTCAGCAGATGGCAAAAAGACCATATCTGTTTAACCTCGCGCGGCGTGGGGTCGTGGATTTGGCGGCAGTTATGGCGGCACTGCAGGCCGATCAACTAGCCGGCTTTGCGTCAGACCTGGACGATCCGGCACATCCCGTATTTGGTTTGGCTCATACGATCATCACGCCTCACATCGGTGCCACCACTAAAGAGTCAGAAGCACGCTGTGCTCAAGTAGGTGCTCAACACGTGGTCGACTGGCTGACTGACGGTTTCATCTGTGATGGCGTCAATATTCCGGACACGGCTATCAAGCGACGTCAGAATGGCCGGTTGGTGGTCTTGAACCGGAATGAGCCGGGAGCACTTGGCGCAGTTACTGACTGCGTGAGAGATCGAGGCCTCAATATTCATTCCTTGGCGAATGAAGGTCGGGAACGGGGTGGACTGGCCTACACCGTCATGGACCTAGATGATCCTTTTGGTGAAGACCTGATTGCTGCCCTGGCAGCGTTGCCTCAGGTCGTGAGGGTTATTGGTTTGAAGTAACCTGGCGTAAGCTAGAGTTCTTAGTTCGCCTCTGTCTTTAACCGGACAGAGGCATTTTTTTAATATTTTTTTGCTTTAATATTTGTTTGTAATTTCCTGGATTAATTTTTTACAAATTGGCAAGGCGGGTTGACCCGGTAGTGATCCCCCCACTTTTATATGTGGGATCACAAACGGGTGAGATATAAAAAATTATAATTAATATTATTAATAGATAACTCCCATAATTAAAAAAGTGGGGGGACTACTACCGGGTTGACAAAGCTATTATTTGTTGTATAATATTTTAAGTTCCTCAAAACAGGAACTGGTACCAGACTGTTTTTCAGCAACCTCTCGGTTGCCTGGAAGGTCGGCAGACTGGTTGTTAATGTAAGTAATTCATTCCGACTTTCTTGAGTCGGAGTGACACGGTATTGTTCTATGGCAGCAAAAGAAGCTGATCAAGAGTTTGTCGAACACCTTGTCAAAGCCATTGTGGCTAACCCAAGTGATGTGAAGACAGAACGAACAGTTGACGAGATGGGAGTATTAATTACTCTTCATCTAAACCCATCAGACATGGGCTATGTCATTGGCCGCCAAGGCCAAACTGCTCGGGCAATCCGCACCCTCCTTAAAATTGTTGGTGCTAAACACAATGCCCGGGTCAACCTCAAAATTCATGAACCTGAAGGTTCAAGACGAGGCCGAGCTGCTGAAGCTGATACTTCAGTAGTCGACGATTTAAAAATCTAACTAGGATTTTCCCCCCTCACCTTCTGCACGTCATCAAACTAATTGACCAAGTTTTTCAAGAGTTTGCATCAATTAGTTTATGAAGATAATGATGGATAGAAGGTGAGGGGGGTTTGTTTACCAAAAGTTAGACAAAAGTGGCGATAATTGTTAAATTTAAGTATATAAGTCTATTTAAAATAGCTCTGTTTCATAGAATATGAAGGGAAATTTAAGCAAGGGACGGATAATTTTACTAGCCATGGTTTTAGGCTTTGTTTTTATATTTGTTTATAGTCCTCATTTTAGTTATCCTTTCCCGTTTCATATTGATGAGTGGCATCATATTTCTCAGTCAATTAGGCTAGGAAATTATGGTGATTATTTTCAAATGATGCAACTTGAGAATGCCAGAAGGGCGCCCGGGATGGAGATTGGCTTTCATTTCTTTTTGTTTTTAATTTCTTGGTTATTTAATTTAGTTTCCACTTATCAATTTTTACCAGCATTTTGGGCAGTAATTTCCGCCCTAGTTTTGTTTTTTGTTGTTTACAAAAAAACCGATCGGAATTTTTTTCTGGCCTTGCTAGCTATTATTTTTTTTGGTTCGCTTAAATCCAACACCAATCTGACTGGACTGTGGTTTTTTACGCCCCTAACTTTTTCTATCCCCTTAATTTTTCTTTATTTTTATTTATTTAGTGAAGGCGTGGAAAAACAAAATAATAAACTAATTTTAGCCAGCCTGGCTTTGATGATAATTTTGATTCCAACCCATTCTATCTCTTTACTTTTTGCCCTGCCTGCCCTCATCATTTATTTAATTTTTAATTTTAAGTATGTTTTTAAAAATAGTCTTTTATTTTTGACCTTTTTGATCATCCCAATTTTTGGCGTTTTGTTTTACAAGTATATTTTGGATGTTCCGTGGGGGCAATTAATTAGCCATCTGGCGCAGACTTTGCAATTCCCGCATGGCTGGGGAGTATTAGAATTAAAAAATTCACCGTTCGAAATTTATAACTGGGCTGGTTATTTTTTTGCTTTGGTTGGTGTCGCCGCAATTGTTCTGAGCCATAAAACTAAAAAATACCTTATCTATCTCCTTTGGCCGGCAACTATTATTATCTCAATAATTATTTACCGGACAACTGGCATTTCTTATCTTAGCCCTTATCAAAGGAATTTTTATTATTTAGCCATTAGCCTGCCATTTTTAAGTGCCTTTGGTCTTTATACTTTTATCATTTTAACCAGAAAATATTTGCAGCGATTTGTTTTTCTTCCTCCCAACCAATCAGTTGGTGCTGTCACGATTAATATTAAAGTCAACCCCAAATATGAAAGGTTGACTCTCAATTTGGTTACTACCATTATTTTTTGTGTTGTTTTAATTCTAACCTTTGCCAATTATTATTCTATCCCTAAGCAACTCGGGCTTTATCAAGTGATTGATTCTGACGATTATCAAGTCTTAACTTATTTGTCATCGTTGCCAAAAGGGAAAGTGATGTCTAATCCATTTCTGGCTTCAGCTATTTTCCCTGTCACCGGTAATGAAACTGTAGCGGATGTTAGTTTTTATGGTGATCGAAAAATAATTGAGGAGTTTTTCTTATTTTCCGAGTGTCCAAGAAAAGATGAAATTATTAAGGAACAAAACGTCAGGTACATAATCTCTCCGGCTCCTTTAAGCTGTGATTTTAAGGTTATTTATGCCCAAAAGAATAATATTGTCTACGAAGTTGTGCAGTAACTGGGGGCGGAAATGATCGATCAACTAATTTTGGTAATGGCAAAGTGGCTTGAGCGAACTGAGTGAAATCAAAATTCGTTTTTAACCTTAATCGTTTCAGACGATTTTTTCTTCTTTAATAGGGATTAAAGAAAAATAATGATGCCATTAAATAAAGATTTGTTTTGCAAGTTCAAAAAGGTTATTGCTAATGAGTATTTTATTATTGCCGCTATTATTTTTTTAGCTTACCTTTTGCGCGTCCTGCCTTATTTGTTGGGTTATCCCCTGCCTTTCACGGAAAACGGGATAATGGATTTTGACCAAGTTAAATATTTAATTTCTAACCACAAAATCAATTTTACCGATAGCTATTATTATTATGGCTCATTTCCAGTTGTCCATTTAATCATTTTTTTTATTTCCCTTTTTGGTTTTGACGCCTTAAAGACTTTTTTGTTTGTCCCCCAAATTTTTGCCAGCCTAGGGATTTTATTTTTTTATCTATTTCTTAGGAGGTATTTTTCAGTCAAGCAAAGTTTATTTGCTTGTTTTTTAATTGCGGTTTTTGGTCCGCATATTCATTGGAGTGCCCAACCCGGCCGGGAAAGTTTGGGCTTATTTTTCTTCCCCCTAGTTATTTATTTGTTTGATCGAGAGTTTGTTGGTGTCACCAAAAAATCTGTTTGGAATAAAATCCTTTTGGTAACCAGTTTGATTTTAATGATTTTATCTCATCATTGGTCGACGATAATGCTGGCTGGTTGGCTGTTGATTTTCAGTTTTTTATTTATTAAGGAAAAGAAAAAACTTTCAACGGTACTTTTGGTGATTAGTTATTTTGTTGTTTTTGCCATTATTTATTGGTATCTGTGTTTTCCTATGGCATTTACTTTAATAAATAATAGAATATATCTTAACTCAATAATTCCTTTAGTTGTCATATTATTAGTTTTTCTTATTTGGTTAAAGCTTAAAAAATTTAGCCAATTTAATTTAAACCAGCTAAAAATCAGGTATTTACAAGAGTTATCTTATCTTTCCATTGCAATCTTAGTTATTATTTTGGCAATGAAAATATTACCCATGCTTTATCCACTTCAGCTTTGGTTGATGTTTATTTTTTTCGCCTTGTTCATTTTGGTTGGATTTTTTAGCAGTCGGGATAACAACTTGAATAAATTAATGGTCATTAATATTTTTTACCTATCATTTTGGGTAATTACTGTTTTTTATATTATCAACGGTAAACGAATTATTTCTATGCCGTTTGACCCTTTCCGAACACTTGAATTTATGATTTTCCCTTCAGCAATTGCCGCGGCTGTTGGTTTCCTTAAATTAACTAGTAACAAAAAATCTTTGATATTTGGTAGTATCGGTATTCTAATTTTTTTAGCTACCTTAACTTATCCACCCATTTTTATCTATAAAAATAAATTTCAAAATACAATTTTTTATGATATTCGGAGTGAAATTCGGTATCTGCCGTCCGGCATCCCCGAACTGGTTAAATGGGCTAATAATCATGGTTATGGTGTTAAATCGATTATTCCGGAAGTGAATGCTTATCAAAGAGTGTTTTTCCCTGCCAAAGAGGATAGTTTGACCCTAGTAACTAATCAGGAAAAATTTATTGCTGATTATTATGATTTGATTAAAGATCCGATCCTGAAAATTCCTAATCCAAAATTTTGGGTGGTTGAACGAGATAATCAGGTGGTAGCCTTCGAAAATGATAGCGGTAAGTTGATTCGGCCGCTGTATGATGCCAGATTTATTTCTTTTGATTACCCCTCGGTTGTAAGTGTGGGTGAAAAACTAGTTATTAAAATTAGATTCAAAAATACCGGCAGTGCCACCTGGCTACCTAATGAAGTAAAATTGATTGGGGGTAAAACTTTATTTGCCCGTATTGATAAAGCTGTTTTACCTGATGAAGTGGGCGAGTTTATTTTTAGCAGAACTGTTCCGGCTTTATCCGGCGACGGCATTATTAATTGGTATCCCTATCATCTAAGTGTTGGACTTTTTGGTGATTGGCCTCAGGAAACTAGAATTACAGTGGTGGGATCAGAACAATAATGATTTTGGTCAATGGCTAGCAATTTTTGGCTAGCAGCAGTTAAGATGATTAATAAAATGTTGATAAAAGATAAAATTAATATCGAAGTTGATTTGCCGGTTTTTAATGAGCAGGATTGTTTGCAAAAAAATGCCGAGAGGTTGATTGATTTTTTAAAGTCGAGTGATTTTAATTATTCTTGGCGAATCGTTATCATTGATAATGGCTCCACTGATAACACTCTAGCAATCGCCGAACAGTTGAAGGAGAGATATCCCGAGGTTGACTATCTTAAACTAACTCAAAAAGGCCGGGGCCGAGCTTTATGTCAAGCCTGGTTAAAAAGCCAAGCCGACATTGTCAGTTATATGGACATTGATTTAGCTACTGATCTAGCAGCTTTCCCCGCTTTAATTGATGTAGTTGCTAACCAGGGATTTGATCTTGCCACTGGTTCACGAATGATGAAAGAATCTAAAGTCAAAAGGTCATTCAAAAGAGAAGTTCTGTCTCGAGGATATATTTTTTTGCTAAGGCATTTTTTACACGTTAATTTTTTAGATGCTCAGTGTGGTTTTAAAGCTTTAAACCGAAAAGTAATTGAAAATATTCTACCTCAGGTTTTGGATCAGCAGTGGTTTTTTGATTCCGAGCTTTTAATCAAATGCCAGCGTTATGGTTATAGAATTAAAGAAATTCCGATACAATGGACTGAAGATAAAGGCAGTAAAGTAGAAATTTTTAAAACTGTGGGTAATTATATATTTTCCGTCTTAAGGTTGAAGAAAGAATTTAAAAATTATGAAAAATAAGTTTGATTATCACGTCAATAATTACCTAGGTGTTTTAGGGGTAATAATTTTAATGGGAATTTTTTTAAGATTAGTCTTCCTGTCAAATTTAGGAGGGATGGGCTGGGATGAGGCTTCTCATTCTTTAGCCGGGGTGCTGTTGGCCCGTCTGGTTCATAATGGCTTTGATATCGGCTATTTGCATAAATTTATTAGTAATTATTGGGCTAGCGCGGGCAGTCTTTTCTTTTTTCCCTGGGGCTACTCAATTTTAACTGCTCTTTCTTTTCTTTTTTTTGGCTTTAATGAGTTGGCTGCCCGGCTGCCCAGCTGGGTTTTTAGTGTGCTATTAATTTTTGTTACTTATCTTTTAGCCGAAAAATTGTTTGATAAAAAAATTGGATTACTTGCAGCTTTTATTACTGCTGTTAACCCCTGGATTATTTTATGGGGTAGCCAAGCCTTAGCCGATGTACCAATGGTTTGTTTAATGATTTTAGCGATTTATTTTTGTCTTCAAGGTATTGAAAAACCCGGGATGAAATATTGGATTTGGTCAGGCCTGGCAGGGGGTTTAGCCGGCTTAATGAAGCCACCCGGCTTCATTATTTTTCCCTTTTTGGCATTTACCGTCAGTTATTTCCAAGGTTTAAATTATCTAATGAAAAAACAATTTTTAGTTTTGGCTTTGATTGGATTTATATGTTTTCTTTCGTATTTCGGTTTTGGGCTACTAGCAATTTTGGTTTTGCCAAGGTTAGGAATAATTAATGCCGAGTCCGGCCTTTTAATTTTTAAAAGTATTTTTCAGTGGTTTGGCCGGTTCCTGCCGTCGAATTTTTTTCAATGGTTTGGTAAAGATTTGATTTACGCCGATTTGGGCGATCCAAATTTTAAAAGCTTAGAAGGCTGGCTTTATTATTTAAAATTAATTCCGGCGCAGATGGGCGGTTATCTGGTTGTTATTCTTTCAATAATTGGTGCCATCAAACTTTTTCTTGATAAAAATTTTAAGAGAAATTTGTATTTGATTTTTACTTTTGTCATTTCTATTTATTTGATTTTTACTTTTATCGCCAATAAAGATACACGCTTTACCCTACCTTACTTGCCGTTTTTTTGCATTTTAGCCGGTATTGGTGTTAGCTTTCTAATTTCTATTTTCAAAACAAAACTTCGGGTAGTATTTCTAGTTTTAATTTTGGCGGTTATTCTAGTAGTTTCAACCCAGCAATTGAACGAGTTCGCCGGGGGAAGTGATATCAGAGTTTATTTGGTAGATGCTATTAATACCATTATTAATTCAAAGCCTGGCTTGGTTGTTCCGGCCCAAGAATCTAATGATGTCAGTGTCCAAAATGTTAGTTTTTATTTAGTGATCAATGATCCTGAGCTTAAGTACTCAGTCTATTGGCCGGACAAAATTGACCAAGCCGATTACATAATTTCTCGAGAGGTGAAAAGTTATAATAATTTAAACTTATTGATCAAGTATGGCAGTGGCAAATTATATTTATTTGGGAGGACAGAATAATTATGAATTACCCGATTAATCAAAGGGAAAAATTTAGCACGGTTGGTAATAAAAGAATTGCCATTTTTCATAATTTTTTGGATAATATTGGCGGTGCTGAAGTTGTTAGCCTACTTTTAGCCAGGGGGTTAAAAGCCGATATTTATACCACCAATATTGATAAAGAAAAAATCAGTAAGATGGGTTTTGCCACGAGCAATATATTTAGTATTGGCAAAGTTCCTCTCAATGCGCCTTTTCGACAGGAGCTGACCCATTGGAGCTTTAGAAAATTAAACTTAGGGAAAAAGTATGATTTTTATATTATCTCTGGCGATTGGGCGATGTCTGGCGCAATCAATAATCAGCCAAACCTCTGGTATATTTATTCACCAATGAGAGAAATATTTGATCTTTATCCGTATACCCGAAAGACAACAGTACCGAGCGGGCAGAGACATCTTTTTGATTGTTGGGTATTTTATCATCGTTGGCTCATCAAAAAAAATAGCCAAAAAATCAAAAAACTTATTAGCATTTCCCAAAATGTTCAGGCGCGAGTAAAAAAATACTTAGGCAAAGACTCAGAAATAATTTATCCCCCAACGGAAACTAGTCAATTTTTCTATAACCAAAACGGCAATTTTTGGCTTTCCGTCAATCGCTTAATTAATCATAAGCGTTTGGAGATTCAACTTGATGCCTTTCGTCAATTGCCCAAAGAAAAATTGGTTATTGTTGGTAGTTATGAATCAGCCAATCATTTTCGTTCTTACGCTCGATATATTATGAAGACCAAACCAGCCAATGTGGAAATTTTAAGTTGGGTCACAAAAAAAGAATTAATCACCCTATATTCTAACTGTAAAGGTTTTATCACGACATCAAAAGATGAAGATTATGGCCTGAACGTGGTTGAAGCCATGGCATCAGGCAAACCAGTAATTGCTCCAAATGAGGGTGGCTATAAAGAAACAATAATTAATCATGTTACTGGTAAATTGATTGATGATATAAATCCAGAAAAATTAGTTGAGGTCATTAAAGAAGTGGGTCAAAACCCAGTTATTTATCGGGAGGCTTGTCAGAAGCAGGCGAAAAGATTTGACCTTGAAATTTTTATTGAAAAAATTAAAAAAATCATTAATGAATAATGTCAAAAAAAACCTCCTTGTCACTTTAGCTGATAAAAAATATCTTGACTTTGCCAAGTCTCTTTTTAGCGGTGTCTATTTTAACTCCGGCTGGCAGGGCGATTATATGCTGCTGGCCCATCAAGTACCAGAAGAAGATTTAAAATGGTTCAAAGACAAAGGCATTTTAATCAAAAAATGTGAGCCTTTAGCTGAAAAGCTAGCTGGTCGTTGGCCCGCCACCATCCTAAGTAAACTCTACCTTTTTACTCCGGAGTTCAGGCAGTGGGATAAAATAATCTACTTGGATGCAGATTTGATAGTTTGTGCCTCGTTGGATAAATTGCTTAAAGTCAAAAAAATTGGGGCAATCAAACATGATCATTTTACCCCAACAAAATTAAAATTTTATTTTGAGAAATACGGAGCCAGTCAGGCTGATTATTTACTTGCCCAAAAAAAATATAACCTGAGTAGGCCTACTTTTGTTTCCAGTCTTATGGTAATTAATTCCCAAATAATAAAAGAAGATACTTTTGCCAATCTAAGTAAACTTTGGCGGCAATATCAAAATTCCTCGGGTGGTTTGGAGGAAATTGCCCTTAATCTTTTTTTTGGTAATCTTTGGGAAAATCTCCCGGCCCCTTATTGCCTGACAGTTGATTATTTTATCAACCACACTAATTTGAAACCGAAAAACCTAAAAGGAATGGTTATTAATTTTTTTGTTTATAATAAACCACTCAATTTTTTTGAACATTTTTATCAGCAATGGAAAATCAATTTTGATCGTGCCAATGAGATTAATCTGAATAACCGCCTGCCTGCAACTAAAATTTGGAGTCAAAAAGAAATCTGGGGTTATAGCCTTTACCTAAGAATAAAAGTTTTAATTCATTCCCTCGATTATGCCGTTGGTTTATTGGGTCTTTGGCTCAAAAAATCCTGCCCCGCCTTGTATCATTTTTTAAAAAATCTAAAATTTTAAAATGAAAAAAAATCTTCTGGTCACTTTAGCTGATAAAAAATATCTTG
>JBAZSB010000002.1:0-172049 GCA_041662625.1 Patescibacteria group bacterium
ACTTTAGTGATGATGTGAATATCACTGGTAGTGCTACAACTTCAAATACCTTACAAGTTACTAGTGGCTTAGCTACAGGTGGCGCCCAGCCTAATTCAACCACTACGGCTAACTTTGGCGGCAATGTCCTGATTCAAGGCAGGGCCACTACTACCAGTAGAATGGTGGTTAATACTACTGGCGGAGCAACTGGTAATAGTGTGGCTGGTGTTGAATATTCTTTGAATCTGCCCAATGTGGCCAATCAAACTGGTTATGGTTATGCCTATGGTTGGTTTAGCGCATCTGACGGCAGATTTAAGGTTAATCAGCAGCCTTTGGATTATGGTTTAGAAGATCTAATGAAATTAAATCCCAAGCGCTATACCCAGTATGGTGGCTATATAGGCGATGATGGCCAGGCCGTTTACATTGGTGAAGGGGCCGAAAGTATTGGTTTAATTGCCCAGGAAGTCTATGGGGTAATCCCTGAAGTCACTAATGGAGCTGGTAATGAACTTTGGGCCATTGATTATGACCGGTTAACTCCAGTAGTTATTAAGTCAATTCAAGAATTGGCCACTAAAGTTGACCAACTGCTGGCGCGACTGGATCGATTAGATAATGGTGGGACAGAAACGGAAAGCCAGCAGCCGACGGCGGATGCCCCAGCGCCAACTGGTGGCCAGGTTAGAATTTTTGACGTTGAGGTCTTAGGTAATATCATTGGTCGGCAAAACTCAGACTTTTTTGGCTTAATGACGGTTTGGGCTGAGGCTGACTTTAGACAAAATGTTTTCTTTAAGGGGCTGGCTTACTTTAACCAAGATACGGCCGGGGTGGCGGTCATCACTGCCGGAGCGACTTCTACGGAGGTAACCTTTACTGGTACTTATTTGGTGGTGCCACGAATTACTGCTTTACCAAAAAATAACCCCGGTGCCCTATTTTGGGCTTCTGAGCAATCAACTACTGGCTTTAAGATTAATATTGCTGAACCCCAACCATATGATGTGGCTTTTGACTGGATCGCTTTGGCCGTCAAGTCTGATCTAGCAACCAGCCTGCCACCAACGATTGAAGAATTTAATCTGCCTTTAACGGAAATTAGTTTAGATCAAGGCATGGAATTAAAGGCTAAAGTCTTTGATCCTGATACTAAGACTGAAGATTTAAGTTACACCTGGTCAATAAGCCCTAAGGTGGGTGAGTTTAACGGGGATAGTAATACGGCTTTGGTCTGGTGGCAAATTACTAGTCCCATTCCCCAAGATACTGAGGTAACTATCACTTTGGAAGTTTCTGACGGGAAAAATTCAACTGCCCAATCCAAAGTGGTAAAGGTTTTGGGTGAAGTTTTTGGCTGCCTCAATCCTGAAGCAAGCAATTTCAATCCTTTGGCTCGATTTGATGATGGCTCCTGCCAAACAAGTGGTCAAGAAGAACCAAGTGTAGTCTTAGGTTGTACGGATCAAACCGCTTTAAATTACAATTCAAGTGCTAATCAAGATGACGGGACTTGCACTTATCCAACAGTAGAACAACCAACGACTCCAGAAACACCTGTGGCCCAAGAACCGATATCAACTTCAACCGAGCCAATTGCCCAGGAAGGGACTGATGGGGTAGGCGGGCCGGAATAAAAAAACAAAAATACGAGATCCCGGATCGAGCCCGGGATGACAATCGTATTTTTGTTTTTTTTATTTACCTAAATTTTTTAAAGCTTCTTTAAGCCGTTTGCTTGGCTCAGTAATTTTTGGATCAATCCGGCTTAAAACTTTTTTGGCTTCCACCGCCGAATAGCCAAAAGAAACTAAAGCATCAAACACATCAGTATCGGCGGCCGCCTGAGCCTGGGCTTTCTTGCCTTTGGGCTTAACGGTTAAACTTTCCACTTTTCGCTTTAAAGTAACAATAATTTTTTCCGCAGTTTTTTCCGCCAAGCCAGACATTTTGGTTAAAACCGTTGGATCATCACTCAGGATTGCTTGCTGGACTTCACTCATCGTAGTTTTTTCCAAAATTGCAATCGCCGATTTTGGACCAATGCCTGGGACATCCAATAAAAGGGTAAAAAAAGTTTTGTCCGCCGGGTCCAAAAAGCCGTATAAATCCATGGCTCGTTCGGAAACCGCTAAATAAGTGTAGACAGTGGCCTGCTGACCTTCACTTAATTTTTTTAAATTACTCAGCGGCGTATAAACTTTATAACCCACTCCGCCAGCCGAAATTACAAAATAGGAGTCTTTTCTTAACTCCGGACTTTTATAAGTAATTTGACCGGAAAGTGAGGCAATCATATATATTTATATTCTAACCTAAATTCTTCTTGTTGACAAAGATTAAATTATCCGATAAGGTCTTTTATGCAAGGAAGTGGGAGCGCTGCTGCAACCCCGGCCTAACCTTTTTCTTCCGGAGGGAATCCCGGGAGTCAGCAATATAACTTCATCCCATTTCCCCTCTCAGAGGGCAGGCATGGCGAGACTCATGGTCGAGTTCCTCGTGTCTGCCCTCGCTTTTTTTTATTGACAAAACCAAATTATCTCGCTAAAATTACCGCGATTACTAACCGCAGCAACCGGAGGACCACCAATGGCAGCTACGAGAGCACCAAAAAAACCCGAAACAAGACCGGAGGCACTGAAGTTCATCAGCGAGCTGTTTGCTCAAGTGGCTCACACAGAAGGAGCGGTCACCGAGACTACGGTCTGGCCATGTCTAGGTGAAGATCAGGATGTCCAGATGGTCTTTGCCCTGACCAGAGCTGGCCTCCTCAGACCCGGGGATAAGAACCCCATTACCCCTGACAAAACAACGGTTGGCCAATTTCTTGATCGATGCAATCTGCCGGCCTAACCGCCAACCCGAGCCCTCGCTCTTTATAAGGAGGAAACTGAACCGAAATAGTCTGTCTCCCAAGTGGGGGACTTTTTTTATTCCTAAACAAAAGCCGAGGCAGTGACGCCTCAGCTTTCTTATTTCTGATCTCTTATTTCTTATTTCTTTTTTTGGCTCGGCTAATCCTAATTAATCCGGAGCATGGGATAATCTCAATCCCCTTCTTTTCTAATTCATCCAAAAACTGATTAACCCCAAGGGAATCCGAAGAGATGTGGCCGGCAATCACCACGTTAATATGATATTTGGCCGCTTCCTTTTTCCGCTCTTCATCCATATGCATGCCAATCACGGTGCCAATGCCGGCTTGCGACATTTTTTCGTAAATGCCAATAGCACCTTCGGTGCCGCCGGTGATTTCGGTAACCACAATTCTGCCGGCTGAGCTATCTTCGGAACCGACAAAAATTTTCGGGCCAGATTTGCGCTTAATTGCTTCCTGATATTCCGGCACGGTTTTTAATATTTTAATAACCTCACCAACGGTTTCCGGTTTGGCTTTTTTGATTAATTTGTCCAAAAAAGTGGCGGCTAAATTATCACAAGGCGTATGCACGCACATCAAACCAATCTTTAAAAGTTCAGCCGCGTCCACGGTCCGGTAATGATTAGAAGCGGAAACTCCCCGGGCCACTTCGGAAATCCGTTCTTTGGTTAAAGACTCAGCCACGTTAATCGGCACGCCATACATGGCTAAAACATCCGCCTGTAAATGCATGACATTGCCTAAATCAGCTAAAGCTGAACCAACCGGATGATGGGCAATAACCAAGTCAACACCCATTTGTTTGGCAATAATAAGTTCGGCCGGCTGAATATCGATTCCCACCATGACTTTTTTGATTTCCTTTTTCGGATCAACGAAAATCCGGCTGTCGGAATAAGGGTTAGTCAGCCGCTCGGTATCAAATTCTTTTTTGCCTTCCGGGCTTAATCTGTCGTATTTTTCCTTGATTTTGCCTAAAATCTTTTTGACTTTGGCAGTTCCGCGCAAGTCGCTTTGAACTCCTAGTTTAATTGCCAGGTCGTAGATTTGTTGAATAGTCATAGTTTAGGAATTTAGGAATTAGGAGGTTAGGAAGTTAGTTTGATAATGTTAATAGCATTTTGTTTAGCATCTTCATCGTCTCGGCTAATAGTCTATCCAATTCGATACAATCCTGTTCTGCTGTGTATCCTAATCTTTTTGCTATCTCAATCTGAGTTTCTAATTCAGCCCCTGAGCCGTAGGCAATAGTTAAAAATTTTCTAAAATCTTTTCTTGTACTCCATCTCCGCCCTTCGGCAATATTAGATGGAATTGAAACGCAACAACGTCTAATTTGAGAGGTTAGCCCATACAATTCTGCTTTTGGGAAAGCCTCTGTTAATTTATAAACTTCAACAACTAACTGCATTGACCTTTGCCAAACAATAAGGTCTCTATAGGTTACTAATTGCGCCATACTTTTTAATTTATTTGTTAGTAGGCGCTATGTTGATTGTATATAAAAATAACAGTCGTCTAATTCCTAACTTCCTAACTTCCTAATTCCTACTCTCCCGCCTTCAACTTCTTTCATCCCTTCAACCTTACCTGTTTCAATCTTCTCCGCCAAAGTTGCTTTTCTGATTTCTTCGCCAAACTTGGTAAAAACTTCATCCAAACCGTCTTGATATAATATCACTTTATCATTAATTGTCAAACCAGCTTCTTTGCGCAGCTGATTAACCTGCCGGATGATTTCACGCGCCGAACCTGCCTGTTTCAGCTCTTCAGAGATCTCAATATTTAGCTTATCCTCGCTGCCAAAATCTAATCTTTTAATGTTTAATTCGTCCTGAATAATTTTCACCAATTCTTTATCCAATTTTTTAGTCAATGAAGTGGTATAACTTGCCAATGGCTGTCTAATCTTAATACCTGCTTCAGACCGGCTGGCTAAACCTTTTTCGACAATCTGCCTGGCTAAATCCATCTCTTTAAGCAACTTTTCATCAATTAATTTTTTCTCCGCCTTAGGCCAATTCTCAAGATGAACTGATTCTTTCTCCCCGCCGACTTGCCGGTAAATTTCTTCGGCAGTAAAAGGAATAAACGGCGCCACCAGTTTAGAAAATTCTCGCAAGACAAGGCCTAAAGTGTTAATACCAGCGGCATCACCGGCTTTAAACCGCTCACGGCTGCGGCGCAAATACCAGGTGGAAAGTTCATTGATAAAATCAGCAATTGGCCGAGCGGCCCGGACCACGTCATATTGCTTCATGTTCTCGGTAATTTCTTGGTTTAACAAGTTCAGCTTTGCCAAAATCCACTTATCCAAAATATTATCTGATTTTTTGATTTTTTGATTTTTTGATTCATTTTCCTGATACATTTTATAAAAACTCAAGACATTGCTAATCAACATCACCACCTTTTGCAGCGCTTCTTTGACACCAGCCTCAGAAAAATTAAGGCTTTCCGCTTCCATCACCGGCGAAGTTAAAAGATAATAGCGCAAAGCATCAGCGCCATAAGTTTCAACAATCAAATCCGGGTCAGGATAATTCTTTAGATGCTTGGACATTTTTTGGCCGTCTTCGGCTAAAACTATGCCGTGGACAATGACATTATTGAACGCCGGCTTGTTAAATAAAGCCGTTGATAAAACCATCAGGGTGTAAAACCAGCCGCGGGTCTGATCAATACCTTCGGCAATGTATTCAGCCGGGAAATTCTTTTCAAACCAATCCTTATTCTCAAACGGATAGTGGACTTGGGCATACGGCATTGAGCCGCTTTCAAACCAGCAATCCAAAACATCGGGAATTCTTTTCATTATCTTGCCGCATTTTGGGCAAGGGAAAGTAATTTCATCAACAATATGCTTATGCAAATCCTCAACTTTTTTGCCGGACATTTTTTCTAATTCCTCAATGCTGCCAACAACTTTGACTTCGCCGCACTCGCAAAGCCAAACCGGCAACGGCGCGCCCCAATATCTTTGGCGGGAAATTGACCAGTCAGAAGCGCCTTCCAGCCATTTACCAAACCGGCCTTCCTTCAGATGAACGGGCTGCCAATTCACTTTTTGGTTATTTTTAATCAAGTCATTTTTGATTTGGGTGACTTTAACAAACCAAGACGAAGTCGCATAATTCAAAAGTGGTGTATCACAGCGCCAGCAGAAAGGATAACTGTGCGTATACTCTTGAGTGCTCCAAACCAAATCTTTTTCTTTCATATCCGCAACTAATTTTTTCTCGGCATCCTTAACATACATTCCGGCATAGTCATTAGCGATATCTTTAAATTTTCCATTAACGTCAACATCAGTCAAAATCGGCAAACCGATTTCTTTGGCTGAATTCAAATCGACTTCGCCATAAGCACCGTTGATAGTAACAATACCGGTACCTTCCGTTGTTTCAACATAGTCGGTGGCAAAGACATGATAAGTATTCTTATTATTTTTAATCTCATCGAGCTGCTTATAAAAACCAAAAATCGGCTCATAACCTAAACCAGCCAAATCACTGCCTTTAAATTCGCCGACAATTTTATAATCATTTTGGCCAGCCATAACTTTTTCCAGCTGGTCTTTAATAAAAATGACAAATTCATTACCCACCTTAGCTTTAAGATAGGTATAATTTGGACCAACCGCCAAACCCATGGTAGAAACTGTGCTCCAGGGAACCGTGGTCCAGGCCAATAAATAAGTATTTTCAATATTATCTAATCGGCCATTATTTTCAGTGATTTTGAATTTCCAGGTAGTCGACAAATCTTTGGTATCTTTGTAACCTTGCGTCACCTCAAAGTTCGATAAGGTTGTTTCGCAGCGAGGACAAATGTGCATTGCCTTATGGCCTTTATAAATCAGTCCTTTATCAAACAAAGTTTTAAACACCCACCAGATTGACTCCATGTAAGTAACATCTAAAGTTTTGTAATCATCTTCCATATCCACCCAGCGGCCGATTCGGGGAATAAATTTTTTCCAGACTTCGGCATAGCGCATGACACTAGCCTGGCAGGCTTCGTTAAAACCGCAGACGCCGATTTTTTCTTCAATGTCTTTTTTGGTTTGCAGTTTTAATTCTTTTTCAATCAGATTTTCCACCGGCAGCCCATGACAGTCCCAGCCCCAGCGACGAGCAACATGATAGCCGTTCATGGTCCAAAACCTAGGCACGACATCTTTTAATAAAGAAGAAGGAATATGGCCGTAATGCGGCGTACCAGTAGCAAAAGGCGGGCCATCATAAAAAACATAATCGCCTTTGGGGCTATCTTTTTTTAAACTTTTTTCAAATATTTTTTTGCCCTGCCAAAATTGCAAAATTTCTTTTTCATTTTGGCTGAATTTTGAGTCCATAATGCCTTTATTCTAACCAAAAATTGCTATTTAGTCAATTGAGATTTGCTAAATAAAAAAATAAGGGCACCTTATCTGTGCAAGCACAAGGTGCCCCCGCTCCCAAGGGAGCTCAAAGGGCCGACTAGGCGGCTGCCTGATCGATGAAGTTCTGACGCAACTGCGCCAGCAGCCTGACCTTGAGAGGCCGGCGCGAGAATTCAGGCTCACCAAAGTGCAGCAACCCGTAGTGGAGGGTTTTGCCAGCCAACTCCTCCGCTTGTGTCGTGTCGCCTTTGGTCAGGCGGAATGCCACAGCATAAAGTACTTCGACGTGTTCGTTAACTGCTTTTATTGCACCTCTTCTGAATCTTCTCTTCATATCGTTCTCCCCACTGGTTGAACTTATCCTAACCACCATAAAGGCATCCTCTATGCCTTCTTTTAAACCTGATTGGAAAAATTAGGGCTAAAAGAAAGCGAAGAGTGATAAAAGTATATTTTAGGATGATTTTTACAAAAAGTCAATAAGAAGACAAAAAAACTCTTGACAAATCCCACCTAACTGCTATAATGCTTCTTTGAAGCTGGATTTAGGTCCGGCTTTTCACTTTTGCCAAGCGGAACAGAATTACAACGAAGGAAGGAAGAACATGGATCAATACCGGCAACCACTAGGCGAAGTTGAGAGCGGGTTCATCGAGACAGTGTACTCAGGAGCGGCATGGCTGGTTATCTTATGGATTATCGGCGCATTACTGGCACTTTTGGGCTGTTTCATCTATTCTCGATACCACGGGAGGAGAATTGGACTTACTAGACTGATCAAAATAGTTGTATTGTGGCCTTTAGTGCTGTTAGTAATTGTCATCGAATAGCGCTAGACCACTGCACTTGAGCAGTCGCACCGCTCCTGGTTTTTGTTTTTCCAGGAGCGGCTTTTTTTATTTAATAAATATTGACAAAAATAAAATCTTATTATAAAATATTTCATTGCTCTCCTTAACTAAGGACTCTTTCTTAAAGTACCACCAGCAACAATCAACACAAGGAAAGAAACATGGATACGGGTGTGCAAGTAAGAACTTCTGTTACCTTTGCTGCCTTTGCCAAAAGGCCGGGTGATGGTGCCATGATAACCATCATTCAACAAAGGGCAGAGTGGGATCCTGAGAAAAAAGGACCCCAGAGTTTTGCCGGGGCATGGCAACCTGCTGCCCACGGCAGGACAGAAAACATTAATGAAGCTCTCCGCCGAGAGATCAGCGAAGAGCTAGGCGATTCATTTGCTCAGCAAGTGGAGCAAGCTTGTGTGATCTCACTAGAAGGGCAAACGGCACCGGAGGAACGGGTGTTCCATTTTATCGCTCTGATGCCATATCAGGCGTTAAGTGATATCAGCCTTCACGAAGGAGCAGCCAAACTCTGCGAGATTACAGAGGAGGAAACACAAGCAATCCTAACACTAGAGAGAGAACACCGCAGTGGTGTTGACTCCGCTGGTCCGATCCACATGTTCCCCGACGATAAGAGAACCTTATTGGAGGGGTTCAAGAGATTTAGGACTGAAAGCTAAATGAAAGCTAGCAGGCTACCCCCCACCCATCAAGAACTGCTTCGGCGGTTCGGGGGGTCTTTTTTTAAAAAATCTTAAAAAATCCGAAGTAACTACTATAGTAGATTTCTAAAACAAATTTGTATCTATTAAAGGTAGCTAATCAAAAAGCAGAGACAGAACTAAATCTCTATCCCTGCATTCAGAAATAATATTTATTTACTCACCCCAGGAAATTGCGGTCACTGGGCAGGAATCAATCGCTTCCTGGATGGCACTTTTATTTGCCTCATAATCGGCATCTTGGACTTGGGCTTTGCCCCCGCCGTCCAACTTAAAAACTGCCGGACAAATTGACTCACAAGTACCGCAGCCAATACAAGTTTCTTGATTAACGATTGGTTTTGACATAGATTTATGAATCCAGTAAATCAAGCTGGCCAGCTGGTCTCACTGGATTTACTTAATATTCTTTAAATATTCTTTAACTTTGACTTCTAGCTCAGTTGGCGTAATGCTAGTTTTGATAATAAAATCTTTAGCTCCTAATTTCAGGCCTTTTTCAATCTCTTCTTTCTGCGACAGGTTAGAAAAAATGATCACGGGAATATTTTTGGTTTTGTTGTCGCTTTTCAGCTCCTTGAGCATCTCGTAGCCATCAACTTTCGGCATCAAAATGTCCAATAAAATCAAGCGGGGCAATTCTAGTCGCGCCAGAGAAATTCCCTCTTCACCATTTGAGGCTTTAAGTACTTCATAGCCGACCTGCCGCAACTTCATTTCGTATAATTCAAGCAGAAATGATTCATCTTCGACCACCAGAATTTTAATTTTTGATTTTGCCATACACTTTCATTAAAGCACAAAGGTACAAAAAATACAAAGGCCAAAAGATTTGATCACATTTTTTCGGGTGCGGGGATACCCAAAAGTTCCAAACCTTTGGCTAAGACAACTTTGACATCATTGATTAAAAGCAATCGGGCTTTTTTAACTTTGGTGTTTGCTTTTAAAACCGGCAGCTTTTCATAAAATAAACTAAAGGTTTTGGCCAGATCATAAAGATAATTAGCCAAATCCGCGGGGTCATATTTTTTAACTGAGTCAAAAATAACTTTGGGAAAGCGGGCTAAAATTTTAACCAATTCAAATTCCAATGGTTCAGTCAAAACGGAAAAATCAACGCGGGTAGTGGGCTTAACCCCGGCTTTAGAAAAAATACTATTAATTCGGGCAAAAACATATTGCAAATACGGACCAGTCCGGCCGGTAAAAGCCAAAGATTTTTTCGGATCAAAAACCATGGTGGTTTTTGGATTAACGACCAAAATATAAAATTTTAAAGCCGCCAGCGCAATTTGTTCTGCCCGCTTATTAATTTCTTCTTCAGATAAATCATTTCTTTTCTTAACTTCCAATTTAGCCAAATCTTCCAGCTCGGCAATTAATTCATCAGCGCCGGTCCCTTTAATTAAGCCTTCGCGAGATTTAATCTTGCCGGAAGCCAGACGAATCATGCCGTAAGAAAGATGATAATAATCTTTGGCATTTTCAAAACCCAAAAGCTCTAAAATTTTAAAAAGTTGCTTAAAATATAAATCCTGTTCGGCACCAACCACATAAACTGAGGAATTAAGATTGTGTTTATTTTTAAGATAAGCCAAATATAAATCTTGAGTGATATAAAGACTGGTGTCGTCCGGCCGTAAAACAATTTTATCAGGCAAACCAAATTTTTCTAAAGGAGCCAAAACTACCCCCTCCTGATTTTTGACGAAAACTCCCTTTTTCAAACCTTTTTCCACCACTTCTTTGCCCTGATTATAATATTCACTTTCATAATATTCTTCATTGAATCCCTTGACCCCTAATTTGTTCAGGGTTTCCTTGAAACCTTCAAGCACCCAGCCGGTCAATTGCTGCCAAGTTTGGCGGACTTCTTTTTTGTCTTCTTCCCAGGCCTGCAAAATCTTTTTTGCTTCAGCTTCTAGGTTTTTGTCGGTTTTTTCCGCCCGGTAAAACTGGGTATAGAAATTCCCCACCAAATGATCGGGTTTTAAGCCGGCTTCTTTGGGTGTTTGACCCAAGCCCCACTTTTGATAACCTAAAATTGCTTTGGCAATTGCCGCGCCCCGGTCATTATATAAAGTTGATTCAATTACTTTGTGGCCGGTAAACTTGAGTAGTTTAGCAATACTGGCACCCAAACAAATATTTCTCACGTGGCCAATCGTTAAGGGCTTGTTGGTATTGGGTGAAAAATATTCAACCATGACTTTTTTGCCTTTACCAATTTTTGAACTGCCGTATTTTTCTTTAGCTTTAGAAACTTCGGTCAAAACCAATTTGCTGAAATTTGACTGGTTAACAAAAAAGTTAAGATAAGGCCCGCTGAATTTAATATCAAAAATCAATTCCGTTGGCTTGATAAGGCCGGCTAAACGACTGGCAATTTCCCCCGGCTTCTGACGAAGTTTTTTGGCCAATAAAAAACAAGGTACTGAATAGTCCCCCATTTTGCTTTCCGGCGGATAATCAAACGGAATTAAATCCGGATCAATTTCCTGACTTAAACCCTGTTTAATCAAAGCCAAAATTTCTTCACGAACCCGCTGTTCGGCCTGACTGAAAATTAAATTATTTTCCTTAATCATTATTATTATTTTAACACAATTTGATTAATAAGGCGAGATATTTAGAAATGAAATTGGATGCAAAATAAAGTAGATTGGTAGAACGGTAAATCGGTAGAATTATCCTACTGTTCTACCAATCTACCGCCCTACTTAATCAAGTATTGCACTGATCAGCTAATTTCGACTTTTGTCCCGACGCTGGCAAAACCATAGAGCCGCTCCATCTGCGGGTAAGGGACATTAATACAACCATGGCTCATTGGTCGACCAAATTTATTATGCCAATAAGCACCATGAATATAATAACGCCAAGTGCCGGTAGTAAAATGAAGGTTCCATTTGGTATTAGGGTAAGTGAAATTGAAGCCCGTGCCGCCATAGTTCTTTGAAGGAACTTTATCCAAAACACTAAATTCGCCAGTTGGCGTCGGCATGGCCTTAACACCGGAAGAAATCAAAAAATTCTCCAGTTCAATATTATTGAAATAATATGCCAGAGTTTGGGTTTTTAAATCAACTTTAATTTCTTTGGCTAATTTTTTCGCTTCGGCAACTTTAGGATCATAATCAGAAGCAATCTCCAAACCGTCATTATAACCATCGGAGTCAGTATCAGGATTTAATAAATCTAAACCTAATCTGATTTCCCAGCTGTCTGGTGCGCCGTCATTGTCCGAATCAAGGCTGGATAATTTAACCGGCTCAGCCTGACGGGGCGAATAGCCATTATAAATTTCTGTATAATCGTTATAGCCATCACCATCAGTGTCAGGGTTATTCGGGTCAGTTTTAAAAAGGTTAATCTCGTCTTGGTCACTTAAACCGTCATTATCCGAATCAATAATTTCGGCGGCTAAACTTTGGTCAGAAAAAATAAAAAAAGCCGCCAATACAATAAAAGCGACAAAAATAGCAAAAAGGGTTTTTGGGCAGTAATTTTTCATTTTTGTTTTTATTTTGGCTAGGACCGCTAAAACAAAAAAGGTAGCACTTTCTCTACCTTCATTATTATCAGTATACCACAAATAAATTTTTTTGTCAAATCTATATTATTTATCAAATATTAAATCGCTTCTTCTCTTAATACTTGTTTGACCAAAGGCAATAATTCTTGATATATTTTTTCATTCCCACCTACAAATATTCTATCCGCAAGATTAAAATTGGACTCTCCATCTATATTAGTAAATTTACCACCAGCTTCTCTGATGATCAACGCGCCGGCGAATTCCGGAAAACAATCCCTGGTCATGGATATAACCCCATCATATCTTCCGCTAGCTAATTCACAATAGCTTAAAGCCATTGATTTTGAATGGTTGTATTGGCTAACTTTGTACGGAAAAAGTAATTGCATTACCTTGTCTTCTTGTGCCTTATCCTTCCAATGTTTTGATATTCTTAACTCAACTTTTATCACTTCCGAATTGTCATTTTTTATCCTAATTAATTGTCCATTTACTTTTGCCCCTTGACCCAGATAAGCAGTAAAAAGTTCATCTTTAGCTGGATAATAAACTGCCGCAAATTGGGCAATGCCATTATGAACATGGGAAACCACAATCGTATAAAGATCAGTACCATTAATAAATGACTCCGTGCCGCTTATCGGGTCCACAACCCATAAATCATCCGCTTCTTTAACTAAATCATTTTCCTCTTCGGCAAAAATAGCATGCTGATTACCAAAAGTTTTAAGGATGGCATTAATACCTCTTTCGATTTTTAAATCTTCCTCAGTCAAAAATCTTTTTGTCACTCCAATATCCTTAATATTACCAGATTTCTTTATTAGATCCTTCCCGGCTCCAACCATAAAATCTAATATTTTCTGATAGTTATGGGACATGAAATTGTAATTTTAGTATAAAATTCTAATCAAGGCTACATTTAATCTGGCCGCTGGCAGCAATAATTTGATCAATTGTCACATACTTGGTAGTCGCTTCAATTATATTACCCGTTGCCCCTGGCCCTTTTGGTTCCAAATACATAATCGGTTCAGTCATCAGTTGCTTAGGGATCAAACCCATTAAATATAAATCAAGTTTAGAATATTTGCGCAAATTAGTGTTGGCCATTTTGGTCAGGCCGTTAGTAAAAGTCCCGTCATTATTATCAAGCCAGCCAAAACCGCCAAGCGGTGAAATAAAACCAGCATAGTTACTCCAGTGAGAATAGTCATCATTGCGCAGCAAAGCTTGGCTTTTTTGTCCGGTTTCATCAGTAAATTCAATGTAGGCTGCCCAGTTGTGTAAAATTTCGTGCATAATAACATTTAAAGCTTCGTCTAAACCATCTTGAGTTTCGGGATGATACTTATTGATATTACCCATCATAATTATCCCTTTGAGTTTGCCAGTTGAGCCATAAACTTCGGAGCGGTCAGCGATCGCTTTGTTTAAACCTTCAACTCGATTGGTCACTGTAATAAAATGGGCAATCTCATTGGTGTTTTCTGTAGGGATTTTGAAATTAGTGAAGACGAAAATAAAATCAAAAATATCAGGATTATTATCATAAAAAGTATTGATCACTTCATTTTTGACTTCTATCGTGCCATCATTTCTTTGCTGAATCAAATAGCCGTCATCGATAACAACGGAAGTGGGATAATTAAAACTGATTTCCGCCAGTCCATCAGTAACCCAGGTAAAGCGGCCAGAAATAGCGTCTTTAATCGTTTGGAGCGTTTCAATTTCCGGGCCGTTATATTTTTCTGAGGCCAAAAAAATAACAGCAGCTTTTAATTTTTTGTTTTCACAATCCCGCTTATCAGTAATTGGCTCGGCCACCGGATTAAAAACATTTTTATTCAATTCAGTGATTGGCCGGGTCCGGATGGAAAAATCACGGCTGCGGCTGAGGGCAAAAGACAAATCAAAACGGTTGGCCAAAACCGCCCCAACTGATTCAAAGGGCTGAAGGATCCCGTTATTTCTATAGTAATATTTTTTGGAAACTGAATCTTGATACAAAATACTGTCTGGTGTTTGATAATCGTGAATTAAAGGTTCGCCGATTTGATAATTTTCAAAAAAAACATCGGGGATATCCACGACCCGCTTGGGCCAAGCCTGACCATAAATTGCTTCGGCAATATATTCATCTTGAATTTCGCGTAAAACCCCGCCCTGCTCCACGGCATAAACTTGCGGCGCAGTCCGGACTTTGACTAAATAAGTCCCGGGTCGAATTGTAATATTTTTTCCCAAAGGATAATTATACAAAAAATCATTACTGACGGTGACAATTCTGGAAAAATCTGATCCATACCAACTTTTGTAAGTAGTCTCGTTAGGAAAAGGATGACGCAGGCCTTGGCTATCCAAATAATACACCGTACCAAAATCTTTTGATTTGACCAGTTCCAAAGCCGCGGCTGCGGGTGGTACAAACAAAAAATTGCCTAAAATTGTTAGGCTGAAAAAGATAAGAATTGCTCCGGCTTTAATTTTCATTAATCTATTATATCAAATAAACCCAAAAAGAAAAACCCAGGGCAACAGGGTGCACTGGGCTGCCAAGAGACTTGGCAAAACTTGGTTAGGACGTGGGGCGAAAGTCAGACTTCAGCCCGCGTCGGATCCTTCCCTTGTGATCGCAACGGCGGCAACGTCGGTCCTCCTGAACCAGCCCTGGCCTTCACGGTTGGGTCACCAGCATGTGCCGGCGGCGGAGTGTCCAAAGCAGACGCAACCATTGGCGGCGGCGGGCTTCCGGCCTTCACCGGGGCACTGGCCATCGCGACCGTAGGCGCAGCCGCGGCTGACTGGAACGCTGAGCCAACCTGGAGCAGAGCCACTTCCTTCAGCGCGCTAAACCACCGGAGTACCTGGCCTTTGGGAGAAACCAGATTCTCGTTCAGGTGTCGGATCAGCGTCTCAAAATCCACCGATAACGGCAGATTGGTCGGCAAAAATCCGAATCCGTCTTTGGCCCACCCGGGCGGCTGCAACACTTCTGGTCGCCAGCTCTTCTTCGCCTTGGCGGTAGGGACCACTTGGCTCAGCTCGAAGATGGCGAGAACAAAGCCGCCACCTCTGACCACCAAGACTCCGTCTCCTGCCTGCTTCACTGCGGTAGGGGCCAAGGCTCCTACCTGGCCGTGGTATGTCGACTGCGACAACAGTTCGACTGCTCCGTCTATTCGAATCGCATCCATCATGGTAAACGCCCTCCTATCCTTTCCTTGTTGTCTCCTTCACTAGGAACAACTCAATATTGGCAAATTTTTGCTTTTTTGTCAATCCCTAATTATATTGACGGCATGCCTAAAATATGTAAAAATTGAATTTATCCCTTGACGCAGCAGCTGGGAACAACCCATGGAGGGAGAAGTATGCACCAACTCGCAGTAAAACAGCAACCGGATGCATTTGTGGTTGCCATCAACGAGGGAGCACTGAGTCATGGCGCTGAAGCCAGTGGCACCCTAAAGTGCGTCCAAGTCATGCAAGGCCGACGTCATGTCGACCGCGAAGCAGTGGCCGGCGCGATGTTTCTCTGTGAGGCGGATTTTCGCCCGCGCGAAACCTTCACGCCCGGAGATGGCACGCCGGTACCGGCAGAAAGTGAGGTCGTCTTTGTCGGCCTGGACAAAGTGCCCAAAAGGCGACTCCCGGAGAATCCGGGCTTCTATGATGTACATGGCGTCACTTTGTCGACCAATGGCCGAGTTGCCATTACCTTCGGCTCTGAGTCGATATTTGTCCCTGTACCCGCACCGCGGAAAGTTTCCCAACATCCAAGCTCCGCAGTCCGAGTCTAGGGCGACATTGCCAAAGAAACAATAACTGTGTTGCTGCGTCGAACCGGATAACAGGCGCTCCGCTGCCAAGAGCGCCTGTCTTTTTAAAATTTTAAATTGCTGTTAATTTTGGTTACAAAAATAGCCCCCGCCTGGACGAAAGCTAATTAAGATAAAATTAATTAAAAATTTAAACCATTTTACCCGCGCAATATTCCTTGAATAACCGCATCAGGGCTTTGGTTTTTTGGCCAACACCACTTGCTACCACCAGTTCATCAATTTGTCTGACGGGCATCACATTCAAAGTTGTGGCGGTTAAAAAATATTCATCATAGTCTTTAATTTTAGCCAAAGCAATATCGGCAATTTTTACTTTCATAATTTTTGGCGCAATTTCTAAAATGATTTTTTGGGTCACTCCTTCTAAAACTTTTTCGTCTGGCGAAGAAATTAAAGTATTACCTTTGATAACAAAAAAACTGCTTCGCGTGCCGCCGCAGATATTGCCAGATGGGTCAATCAATAAAGCGTCGAGGGCACCATTTTCAACGGCCTGGCCATAAGCCAAATACTGCATTAATAAATTTTTGGTTTTAGCCATGGGCAAAAACCGCTCCCCAGCATAAGTAATAACTTTAACGCCTTTTTGGTAAAAATTATTCGGGTAAAAAGTCAGGCCCACTGGAAATAAAAATAAAATCGGCTCGGTTTTGGTTTCCGGACCAATCAGTAAAACCCGAATCAAGGCATTTTCTAATTTATTTTTTTTAATTAATTCTTCAGCCCAGTTCACTACAGTTTTAGTTTTAAATGGGTGTTTCAGACCAATAAGCCGGGCTGAGGCAAAAAGCTTTTCGATTTCCAATTCCGGCCAAAACATCTTCTTGGCCACAACTTTGATATTGGAATAAACGGCAAAGTCAAAAAACAGTGCTTTATTATAAACACTGACAGAAGCTTCCGATGAAGGGATTAATCGCCCATTTTTTATGACGTATTCAGCTGGCATAATAAACTATTTTGTAACCAACTTTTTGGCCGGCACACTTTGGCCAAATTTCTTTTCTGGCTGAGCCGAAGACAATTCATTAAGCCCAGCTTTAGTTGACAGCGAAAAACAGAACTTGGAACCTTTGTCGGCGCCTTCGCTTTCCACCCAAATCCTGCCCCGATGAGCATCAATAATCATTTTCGCTACGTAAAGCCCCAACCCCACGCCTTCGGTATGAACTCGGAAGCTGCCTTTACCCCGGGAAAATTTGCGGAACAATAAAGGCACCATGTTTTTTTCCACGCCGCGGCCGGTATCTTTAACGCAAAAAGTAATCAAATCTTTTTGGGGTTCATGCAAAAATGAAACGATAATTTCACCTTTTTCCGTATATTTAATGGCATTATCAACAAAATTCATCATCACTTCATGAATCTTATTGGGATCAGCGGTGATTTCGGGAGTGGGAACTTTTGGTTTATTAAATAATAATGTTAGATTTTTGGCTGTAGCGGTATTCTTCAAATTATCAACTACAGTCTGGGCAATATCTTCCAGGCGAACTTTTTTCCAGTCAAATTCCTGCCGGCCTGATTCAATCCGCGAAATATCAAGCAGATTTTCCACCAGTCCAATCAGCCGTTCGTTGGAAGCATAAACTTTTTCTAAATTCGCCATGATGGTCGGCGAAACCGGACCAAAAGATCCTTCACGCATCATCGAGATATAACCTTTAATCACAGTCAAAGGCGTGCGCAGCTGATGCGAAGCAATGGAAATAAATTCAGACTTGGCCTGATCCAGCTGGCGCAGCTCCTGATTAGCTCTGCGCAACTGGGCAGTTTTACGCCGGACTTCTTCCTCCAATTTAACATTGAAATCTTTCAACTCATCATAAAGCCGGGCGTTTTCAATAGCAATACCCGCTTGACCAGAAATAAGTTTTAAGACATTTAAATCCTGACGGTTATAGGGATCACCGGATTTTTTCGTACCAAAGGCAATTATCCCGATTAGCTGCTCTTTGACATACAGAGGAATAATCAAGGCAATATCGTTTTGATAAAGCGACAAAAGCAATTTGGCATCAACCGGCTGGAATTCGCCATTCTCATACCGCGTTTTCATTTCATCAATAACTAAAATACCTTTAATATTCTTTAATTCCTGGTTTAAAATTTTAACGACATTGGGATAATTAGCCAATTTTTCGGCTTCCAGCGGCACGAAACCTTCCTGATAAAAAATTTCCAACTTGTTTTTTTTATTCAAAAGCACAACCCCGATTTTTTCACAGTGTAAGGACTCAACCAAAGTTTTGGCAATAGAAGCCAAAAGATTATGTAAATCCAAAATTGAAGAAGTAACTTCGGCAATCTGGGCCAACAAAATATCAGGGTTATATGACTTTTTATAAAGAAAGCGGTCAGTGATTCCTTCAATAGACCGGCGCAATGGCTGATAAGTAACAGAAACTAAAATTCCAACAATCAAACCAGAGATTAGATTTGATTTAAAGCCAAGAATGTCCTGAAAAAAAGTGGCGATTACGCCAGAAATAATGGCAAAGGTGATAGTAATAACCAGAACAAAAAAACCAAAAGCTAGAGAACGGAAAACAACCAAACGAATATCCATTAAACGATAACGGGTAATGGCATAAGCCACAAAAACTACCATTATAATTGTTCCAGTTGGACCTACCCAATTATATTTCGTGGTAAAAAAGAACAGAATTAAATTAGTGATTACGGCAATAATTGTCGAGGCTATTGTCCCCAAAAACAAATACCATAATTGTAAACGTGAAGTGCCCGAAGATTTTAAAAATTTTGTAACTAAATTAGCAAACGCCCAAGCCATGAATATAAAGGTAACAACTGAATGAATGTAATATCCCCATCCCACTCTAGCATCTATCTCACCATTACTATGTACAACCGCATCAGCAATAATAGAATGGGGAATTAAAGAAATAGTCCATATTATAATTGGAGGTAAAAATAAAATTAGTTTAATTAGTTTGCTCTTGGGAAATTCACCTTTAGGGAAAACAAAAGAAAAATATAAAAAGAAGACAATTGTAAAATTGACTGCAAAATATACAAATTGTCCCCAAAAATAAACTGTTGCAAGTGTGGCCATCCTAAAAAAAGCTATACCAAAGCACCAAGCCGCAATACCAAGAATGGTAATAGCAAAAAGAATATTAGACTTGCTTTTCTTATTTCTTATATAAACAAAAAAAGACAAAAATAAATTTATTACTCCTACAACTAATAAAATTATATTGCTATAATGCATTCAATTTCTGAAAAACTTTAAAAATAAATTGATTTCTAAATATTAATCTCCCAGAATTTCCTCTCTTGAAAAACAATTGATTATTAAAAATTTTATTACAATATGGCACTACCTCTTCAGATAAATAATAAATCGGCCAAACTGGATCTTTATTATCCTTAAAATAATTGCTCAGCACACTCTTACAATAAACTTGTTTGAAATCTTTAATAAAATGAAAAGGAAATTTTAATTTTTCAAGCTTCAGCCTTAAAGAATCTTTGATAAACGAGTAACCACCATATATATTATTTTCTAAAGCATAATTCATTACAGTATATGTCAATCCTAATAAAACTAAATGTCGAGGTAAAAACGATTTTTCATCATAGCGCTCCACGATTAATCGACCGAGTTCAGCCCTTTTATTTCTAGGAATTTTGGAAATTTCTAATGGCTCTTGGAATTGAAAACAATCTTTCTCTGTCGGCAAATATTCATCTCGGATTAATCTCACGGTACCAATAATCCTATCATCAATTTTAGCTATAAAATAAACACTCCGGCCATCATCATAGTCATCAACTTCTTTCTCTTCTTGATTTCTAATAATATAGCTACGTTCTAAATAAATCCTATATCTAAATTTATACATCTCAACCAGCTCCTCATTATGATCTGGCATGCCAAAATAAATTGTCTTTTCATTCTTATTTATTCTTAAGCTGATCTCGTTTAATACTTTCATAATCTCTTGGCTTTATCGCTGAATTTAATATTGCCTGACCGGCATAGACTAATTTATTCTCTGAAACTTCGACGAAACCATTACGAATGAGCAATTCTTTTTGTTCATTATCCTTCATTAAATGACCCGCTCCTTCATTTTTTTTGATCTTAGAATTGTAGTAAAACATCTTAACGGTAGGAACGATCATTTTAAAAACTTTTAAAATTAAACACCAAAAACCTATCTTTTTAATATCTTTTTTAAAATGATCTTTATAAATATTCACTGGGTTCCAACCTTCTCGGACATTTGAGATAACAATTTTTCCACCTGGTTTTAAAATTCTGTAAAACTCCTTAAAGACTTTATCTCTATCTCCAGGGGCTAAAGTATAAATAACATTGTTTGAAACTATCTTATCAAAATAATCATCTGAAAATGACAAAGGCTTAGCTAAGTCATGAAATATAATTCCAATTTCTTGATCTTTTACTCTAAGTTGCCTTAAACCTTCTTCGCTATTATCTAAGGCGACCACATTCGCCCCTCTTTGTTTTAATCTTACTGCTAAATTGCCTGTTCCAGCCCCAGCATCTAAGACTAAATCTCCTTTATTAACTACAGATTCTTTGATCAGTTCTTCCATTAATTCTTGGTAAGGAATAACAATGTTCAAGATATCGTAGGTTTTAAAATACTGCTGCCAGAATTCTGCATCCAACATATAACTTAATCCTTCTTATAAATAAACCTGACCAAAAGAATTATCATTGGTAAAGAAAAATATGGTCCTAACCAATATGGTCCGAGTTGCAAAAAAAATAAAGGGGCCAAAGCGGCAAAAAATGAGGCAAAAATTCCAATTATTGCCGCAGCAGTCATCATATAAGTCAATTGCGTTCTGATAAATCCCTGACTTATTTTGTATTTCTGGAATAAAGTATAAAAAGCCAGAATAACATAAAAATAGAAATGAATATTAAAGTATGTAATGCCCAGCCGACCCAATAAGTAAGTATTATTTGAGGGCCTTAAGATAATTTCTTTAACCCAGATGCCCGGTATTATTGTTACTAGAATCATAACAACAATACTTATTCCGATTAACAAAACCTGCCAAGATTTTAAAATTTTACTTTGATAAGGAAAATAAATGGAAAGAAAAAAGAAAGGAATTACTAACATTGCTCCTGACCCATTTTGTACCCAGGTCCAAATCCAGGCTGTCTGCACGGTTTGCGCTTCCCGAAAAAGCGCCATGCCCAGCGTCCAAGTACCTACCAAAAAAACCGTTATGGCAAAAGTGATATTAATTTTATTTTTTGGATTCCTTAGCCAGACCAAAAGTGCTAAACCGATATTGAGTCCGGCGACAATAATTAATCCAATATTTGTCCAGTACATAAATTTTTAAAACCTCATTTTAATCATGTAATCTTAGATTCACCAATAAAAATAAGTCCAACCTAATTTTAATTATACCACAAAACCCGCTGTTTTACATAACCAAATACCTATGTTAACCAAAGTCCTTCTGATTAACATATGTTAACCTACTTTCCCGTAGTTAACAAAGAAAAAAGCCCCCTTTCCTGCTGTCAGGCAAAAAAGAGGGTTTAGGTTTGATCACAAGGTGCATCTAGCTTGTTTACGGCCCCAGATCCCGGTACTTCAGCGAGTAGCTGCAACTGCTGCCCACGGAGTAGGCCCGGATGCGGAGGTAATACCAGCCGGTACTGTTTGGTTTATAGGTGAAGCTGAACTGAAGATTACCACCGCTGTCATCGTTGTAGGCAACGCGGACAGTGCCGGCAGAATTGGAGTACAGCTCACCGTAGTCATCGCCAATGCCGCCAGTTGTGTTGAAATTGTAGCGGCGGCCGCTTACCAGATACACTCTGAACCAGTCGTAGCGATCGGCGCTCGACAAGGTGTGGGGTCCGTGGGCCTGTTCCGTAGCCGTCGGGTTATTCAACACTGTGGAACCGGAAACAATGTTGTCAGCCGGATCCCAAGCATCATTGGCAGGCGGTGGCGGTATGACGGCCAAATCCCGGTACTTCAGCGAGTAGCTACAATTACTACCTACTGAGGAGGCCCGGATACGGAGGTAATACCAGCCGCTGACTGTCGGCGCATAGGTAAAACTGAACTGCAGGTTACCACCACTGTCGTCATTGTAAGCGACGCGAGTGGTACCCGTTGCATTGGAGTACAACTCGGCGTAATCATTACCGGTCCCGCCAGTTGTGTTGAAATTGTAGCGACGGCCGCTTACCAGATACACCCTGAACCAGTCGTAGCGATCCATATTGGAAAGCGTATGTGGTCCATGGTTCTGCTCTGCAGTGGTCGGGTTGTTTAGCACTGTGGCGCTGGAGACAATCCCGTCAGCCGGATCCCAGGCGTCGATAATAGGTGTTGGAATAGTAGTAATATTCGACTCCAGCACCGTACCATCAACTTTATCCTGCAGGATAATGAACACTTGGGGTGGTGGCGCTTGGCCTAAGGGCACAGCAAACCAAATCCTGGTCAGGTCAGAGGCTTTACCAAGAGCACAGAAGCCGTAGATCCGACGTCGACTGCCGTCTGGTTTTGCCTCATAGATCTCAACCCAGGTTCGAGCGGCACTGGTGTTAAGGCCGCAAGTCACACAGTAGGCTGAACTGAAAATCCGGTCAGGATATTCAGCCCAGTTACTGATTGACAAGAGATAGCGGGTCCAGTTACCACTGGAGGTGCTGTATTCTTCACTGCCAATGATGGTGAGCTGAGGAATTGGAACCAACTCCAAAGGCGAAATCACCTCAAAGGTAACGCCTCCTTCATTGTTGCTTTCATCCTCCTCGCTCACCTCGCTGTCACAGTCAGCATAAGCGCGCCAAGTGAAAATCCCGGAGCTGTCACAATGATCCAGATCAAAAATCACTTCCGCTGTCTGGCCAGAAGCCAGGGCCGGCAGGCGTTGCTTCAGGAAAAAATTGTTCCAGGTCAAGCCAACATTGAAAGCTGGCGCATCAACCGGACCAATATTTCCTGCCACAATAGTTACCTTGATCGGATCACCAGTCCAGGGATCAAGAGGATCGACTGAACAGTTCATGATGACGCAGTCAGCTCGCCGCGGTGGCAGGACTGTCACTGAAGCGCTTGCGGAGTTGTCGCCTTCGTTGCTTTCGGCCACAACATTGCCACTGTCAACGACCGCAGTCACCGTCTGTGTCCCTTCAGCTGTCAGATTGAAATTGACACTGAAAGGCACACTGCCACCCGCGGGAATCGCCGGCAGGTCAACAGTTGCTGTCTGCCCGCTGAAACTGATGGCCAGTTGGCAGACGCCAGAGGCCTCATTGCCACTGTTAGACATTACACCCGAAACCGTGGCTGTTCCGCCAACTCGCAGTTCAGCCGGGCTGACTGAAAGGTTTGCAAGTGTCAGGTTAGGTTGAGCCGGCGGCGGCAAAGCTTGGATGATTGTCGATTCAGAGTTATCACCTTCGTTATACTCAGCAATAACCCCGGTTGAATCAACATAAGCATCCACCTTATAGCTGCCTTCGGCCTGTATCCCGAGGTTGAAGGTGTGGTAATACACTCCGCCGTGAGACAAGCCGTCGATCTCAATGGCTTGACTGCTCTGGCCGGCAATGCCGACCGTCAGCACAAACGGCGTATTGATGTTCACGTCGCCATCATTAATGATCCCAACCTGAATGCAAAGAGGATCACCAGTATGAACTTCGGCTGTTGCCAGTTCAAGTGATACAAACTTCAACTGGGCTTTTAGATCGGCTTCGTTAATAACCTTGAAACCGACTTTGACTTGGCAACCTTCAGCCGCCTGATTGATGACGTGCCAAACGTCGTTAATCCGAACGCAGGCAACCAGATAGTAGTCACCGGGTTCAGTCGAGACGTAGCTGCTGCCGACACTGCCGCTTTTCGTCTGACCCGGTTGTAAAGTTACGGGCGTCGACATGTAGCTGGAGAAATCAACCCAGACGTTTTCGGGCAACCGGTAGGGGAAAAGCGACGGGCCTTGGTAGGTCACCACTTGGTCAGTCGGATTTTCCACGGTGTAAGTTATCCTGGGACAAACATAGGGCAAATACGGCCCAGTGCTATCCTCGGTTAACCCAGCGACCAGCCTAAGCGGCGCTTCGGGAAAAGGCGGTTGAGGCGGTGGTTCGGGGTCAGGCAGCTTTTCCACGACAGTCACGGTCACTCTCTCTGACTGAATCGACCGGTCGTCGTAAAGCTCAATCCATGTTTCTGCCGTACCGATGTTATTGGCAATGATGTAGCCATTGTCACCGGAGATGACAAAGACACTTGGGCTAGACGAAATGAAAAGCACTTGCACCCCAGTCATCTCATTGCCGTACTGGTCAAACACTTGAGCCGTGGCCCAGCCGTCCGTGGCATACTGCCAAGTAGTTTGCGTCAGATTGATCCGCAACGTTGTTGGCGTGGGTGCCGGTGTTGGCGGGGGCGGGGGTGTAGCTTCGGTTGTCACTGTCACCTCGTTGCTCCAACCAAAAACCAGCTCGCTGGCCGTAACTGCTGCCAGCTGATAGGTGCAGCTATGGCTTGGCTCCAATGGATAATCAGTCCACTGAGTAAAGCCACTGACCAGTTTGGCAATCTTTACCCCGTCACGAAACAGCCAGAGAAATGGCGCATACGGGTAGGCCGTGTTTTGCCACTGGAGGAACGCCGAGTTGTAGCCATCAGCAGTACCTTGCAGGGTAAAGCTGCCGGGATTTCCCGGGCCAGTAATGGTCACGATATTGGAGACATCAAGCGCGCCAGTACTATTGGACATGGCAAAGACTTGATATTGCCGTGTGCTGCCTGTTGGTAGGCCTGCTTCAGTGAATTCCCGAAGTGTGGTCTGGCCGATTTCAGTGCCGTTGGCAAACACGGCGTAGTAGTCGCATGTTGGACCACCTTCAATCCAAATAGTGTTGTGGTTTTCTGACATCGGTTTGCCGGTCAGAGTTAGGGCACTGAATTCACCGGTTGGCTCAAACACTTCAACCAGTGTACCGTCCAGACGGTGAAGTTCTACGCTGCCTGATTTGCAGTACCCGTTTTGGAAACACTGCTGGCCGTTAATGAAGTCACTGGTCGGACAGCCTAACACTGTTCCATCGTCCATCGGCATATCCGGACCATAGCGCTGGCAACCGCGAGTGTTGTCCCAACGACCGTAGCGGTAGAACTCCCAATACTTGCCGGGGATCAGGTAGGCCTGACTGCCAAAAAGCGGATCATAGATGATGATCGACTCTTCACCTCGGGCGTTGCGGAAGTTCTGGCAGAGGTAGCGGAACGGAGCCCAGTTATGGACAAAGATTCCGTCACCGTCATCGATTGGCCAACCTACGCCATCCAAACCACCGTGGCGGTTGTAGCAGTTATTGATTTGTCGATCAATCGCTTGACCATCAGCAAACCGACCAATGACCGAAAAACCAGGATAGTGTAACCAGCCTTTGACGAAGTAGTTAGTACTAAGTCGTTCTCCCGGCTCTACTTTCCAAGTGCCATCAGCGTTCTGACTCATTGGCAACAGACGGAATGGCTTGGTGGAATTATTGATGTTTTGTTCAAACACCTCAATTCCATCCCTCATCACCCGTGAAACAATACCGACGTGGCCAGAACCACTATCGCAGGATGTCCAACCGTTATTCCACCAAATGATAAAGTCGCCAATCTGGGGCGGTACCACACTGCTATCGTTGGAAACAGCATGGTAACCCAACCTCTCCGGCAACCGCAACCACATATTGGCTGCACATCCGACTTCGTAGTCAATCACCTTATGGTACGCGGCAGCGAATCTCTTGGCCAAGTTAACACACTGGTATTCCGCTTGGCTGGCCGTACAAGGCTTCTCGGTGCAGTCACCATTAGAATACGCGGTGACTCCCATGAAAGAGCCAATTTCGCGTCCGTAGTCCGGACCACAGTCGTTCGGGCACTGACCTGACGCCACTGTCGCCACAAACATAACCACACAAAATATCGTTCTCATTTCTCGATACCTCCATATTGTCAAAGGTCTATGGTATTTCTCTTCTACTCACATCGTAGAAAAGGGAGCTTTTACAGAAAGCTCCTTAAAAAAATCAACATAGAACTTAATCTCTTTAAGGAGATCTCTGGCGCTATGTTGATTATGGTCTTAGAATTTTAATTTTACTTCGTCGATAAAAACTTAAAACTGGATAAAATTTCGTAATAAGTTGGCAAAAACCTACTATTTGAATCCAAATGCTCTGCTAATACAAAAACTATTTTATCATTATTCATTAAACAAAGATTTTTTTTGATAAATCTTTTATCGTTATCCATAATATAATTAATTGAAAAAACCTTTTCACCATTAATATCCTCAAATCCTTTATCTAAAATGTTCAAATTATTATATTTATCATTCCAAATTGCATCAGAATATAATATTAAATCTGTATCACACCATTGCTTATTGTTTTGGCCGGCATGACCAAGATCATTATCATCAGCTAAAAGAAAATGAAATTCCATATAAATTTCATCTTCCGGGACAAATACACTATTGCCGCTAGGTTCATAACGAGAAGCGAGTTGAATAATTGATCCCCCAGCATATAATTCCCAACGAGGGGGATACTTAAACTCAAACCCATATTCCTCATTCCAATAAGTTTTCCAGTTACTCGTGTCTATTGCTTTAGTAGTTGTGGCAGTGTTGGTATTTACATTTTGATCTATCGGCTGATTCGTATTTTGATTTACATTCTGGTTCTGATTAACTACCGGATTCGGCTTTTTCAGGCACGCCGAAACAGCCAGGCTTAAGCCAGCTAAAAGGGCAATAATTGCGAGTTTTTGGGTTAGTTTTTTCATACTTTTTTGGTAAAAAATAAAGCGCTTGGGGCGCTATATTGAAACTCTTTGATTCTATTCTCATTTTATCACTCCTAAAAACCGTGTCAATAGCAGTTATTTTAAAAAGTCAGCTCTTCTGGCTCGACTCGTCCATTAAGAGTCGAAGCAGACTCATCTGGTTCGGCCGGTGCTAAAACCAACCGGCAAAGCCTCAGCTCATCGTAAGAAAACCGGCCGCCTAGTTTTTCAAAAACCGGCGAAAGCCGCTCAAACCCCAGTTCATTAAAAGCTGCTGCTATTTCGGCCAGAGATTTTTGCAATGGCATTGAAAGTATCCGATTCAGATCCGCCTTCTCTACCAGATTTTTTGCCGCCAGCTTTTCCAAGTGATTTAAAATTGTGCCTTGGGTTAAGCCGCGCTGTTTGGCAATGGCCGCGATATCCTTGCCAGCGCGCCAAAGCGTTAAAGTTTCCATTTTAGTATCGGTTTTAATCTTTACGCGACGGTGCGAAGGGCGGGCGTTCAGATCACCGCCGCAGGCAATGATAAAATCGCGCTGTTGTTTTTCAATTTCTGCCGGTAAAACTTCAGCCAGCTCGGCTTGAGTCTTAAACGATAAATCCAAAAAATCTTTGTCTTTTTCTAAAACCTGCTTATCAACTTCAAAAGCGCGGCGATTATACCCAAGCAAAAAAAGTCCGGAAAGCCGCCGCACCCGCGACAGCGCCACGTAGCCTTGGCCGGCTTCAAAAACCTTGCTCAAATCAATTACGGCCTGATCCAAACTCATGCCTTGGCTTTTGTGAATGGTAATCGACCAGGCCAGCCGCAAAGGCAGCTGGCTGATTTTGGCGCGCGGGATGCCGTTTTCTTCGGCGGTCCAGTCTGCCGGTAAAACTTCAATCTGCCGGCTGTCTTTGGTTTGAACAATTGGATAATTGCTTTTCTCGTCAAAGCCTAATACCGTGCCGAGCGTGCCGTTGACATACCGATTGCCCGAATCATTTTTGGTAAACATCACAGCCGCGCCTTTTTTTAAACTTAAAACCTCCGGTGACAGACAGCCTTTCTGCAAAGCCGCCACCAGCGGTTTTGGCCCGCGGCCGGACATGATAAAATCCATCGCCTTGCCTGGCAGCTCGTTTAATTTTTTATCATTAATGTGGTCAACATCGGCATTATGAGAAAAAAGTTTTGGCGCACCGGCCGGCGCGGCTAAATATTCTATAACCTGAAGTTTAATCAAAGCCAAATGCGAATCAGAAAATTTGTTTTGGCGAATGGCCTGCAAAACGTTTAAAAAATCACCATCATCCTGTCGGTATTGCTCAGTTAAATAACAAACCTTTAAATCGGCTTTTTGCCAAACAAACGACTGAAAAGCAAATCGCTGTTTGGCAGTACCAAAAAGATCAGTGGCAGCCTCCTCTTCATCCTTCTTTAAAACCGGCGGCAGCTGAAAAAAATCGCCGACTAAAATTATTTGCAAACCGCCAAACGGGCTGGAATTTTTTTTAACTTTCCGGCAAACGGCGTCAATCATTTCCAAAGTCTGTGGTTTTAGCATTGATACTTCGTCAACAATCAAAACCTTGGCATTGGCAATGCGTCTGGCCACCCGCCTGTTGGCGGCAATGTTAGTTAGGTCTGATTTGCTTAATTTTTCTTTGATGCCAATGCCGGACCAGGAATGAATAGTCAGCCCGCCGATGTGAGTCGCGGCAATGCCGGTGGCCGCGGTGATTGCCGGTTCAATGCCAAAAGATTTCAGGTAACTGACATATTCATTAATAACATAGGTTTTGCCCGAGCCGGGTTGGCCGGTTAAAAAAACATTAACGCCGGTTTTCATTATTGCTAACGCTTGGGACTGTTTCATAAAGATAACTAGACAAAATTAATATAATCCCGCCAATACTCATATAATGCTCTGGTGGCTAGTAAATCACCGACATTGTATTTGGCAATGTCTAGAAATTTCTTTTCTTTAAAAAGCTTTCCGACATCATCGCCGGTAATGCCAGAAGCTTTCGGACTGGCAATGCCAAACGCCCGGCTCCAAAGATGCAAATTGCCTTTTTTCCTGGCGGCGCCGTAAAAAGTCAACTGGTCTAATAAATCAATGTGCCGCGCGCCGAATTTCTGGCTGGATAAATAACGGTTGGACATTAAATCTTTGGTCGGTTTAATTTTGTGAACAGCCGAGCGGATCATTAAAAAAGGCGCATCAAAACCGCGGCCGTTGAAACTGACAAAATTTTGGTAATTAGCCGCTCCCTGCCAAAAATTTTGCAACATTTCCGCCTCAGTCATCGGTTTAAATTTAAATCCATTTTCTTCAAATTCCGCCAAGCTCTGCCCGGGCGCCTGAAAATAAATTGCTCCTTGGTTCTTTTCATAGTCCAAAATTCCAATTACCGCGATCTCGCCAGTCAGCGGTGAAAACCCCAGCCAATTTTTTAAATCAGTTAAATTGGCCTGATATTCATTCTCATCTTTGGCTTCTTTCCTGATCCAATTAGTTAAAGAACTTTGGGTGGCTTCGTCCAAACTATCAAAATCCTCGCCAACAGTTTCTAAGTCAAAAATTAGAGTAGACATATTGCGGTTTATTAAAATGATATTTAGTTATTCTCAAGCTGATCTAAACCAGTACTATTATACCTTAATAATTCAACTCTTGACATATATTTTTAATCGAGTATTATGTAAATAAGATCACGACGAAAAGTCCCCTTTAAGGTTCTGTCCTTATGGGGTCCTTTTCATATATGAAAGCTTTTTGCTTAATTCATTCATAAAACTAATTTTTTGGCAGCCGCTTTCTTTAATAATCCAGAATACTTAAATATATTAGGGACTATTAAGGTCTCTAATTTGTTTTGTTCTCTTAAATACCGGATCAAACAATAAAAGTCACCATCGCCAGTAACAATAATTGCTTTATTGTAATTTTTGTATTCAATCATCGTATACAAAACTAATTCTGTATCAACATTGCCTTTAACCCGGCCGTCAGGTAATTCCATCGTTGGTTTAAAAATAAGAATATAGCCACATTTTTGCAAAGACAGGTAAAGACTGGCATTGCCTGGCACGTAACCAACAAATAAGTAAGCTACTGCCACATTGTATTTTTCCTTAAGATAGATTCTAAATTTCAGCCAATCTAAAATCCAACCTTGATCACGAATGGCCAGATTTAAATTCTGGCTATCAATAAAAGCGTAATTATTTTTACCAAAAGTCATAAAAAAATAGCGCCAAAACGCTATGTTTAATCAACACTTTCACTAACTTTGAAGTGGGTCCTAGGCTCAACCCCGCACCTTTATCTAAAAAACTATTATCAGGGCCCCAGGCTCAACATAGCGCGAAAAGCTCTAAGACCCTGATAATAATCCTTTAAAGAGCCGGCCGAAATAGGCGGCATTCTATCGTATTACCATTGGGTAGTTTGACCGTTACCCGCGATGGATAGCGACAACCTAAAATCGCTTTGGCCAAAGGCGACAAAAAGGATATTTTGCCGGATTTTGGATCACCAGTTGGTAAATCAACGATTTCCAACTCTTTGATTTTGCCATTTAAAACGACTAAGACTTTGTCCCCAATTGTAATTTTTTTAGACTTTTTGAACATAGCACGAAAAGCTTCTTATTAGTTTGTCATACTGAATTTATTTCATCATCTCTACTAACTAGATTCTGAAACAAGTTCAGAATGACAATGTAAGGGTTATCCCCAGCTTTTGCCGACGGCGGAAAAAACCGACGGCTCAAACTTAATTTTTTCAAAAAAATTCACCGCAACTTGGATTCGGTGAACATTTTTTCAAAGTTCTTATTTACTTTTTGGTTTTTGCGACGGCGCTAGAGTATGCGACGGCTTTATTCTTATTAATAATCTTAGCATATTGAATTGCGATGTCAATAGTTTAATTGTTTAATCTTTTTTAACAAACTTTTGGTATTCTTCATCCTGATCAATTAATTTCTCAATTAACCCCCGCAAAAAATCGGCTTTGGAAATTGGCGTGTTATGTGTCTTCCAATGTAAAAACCGTTCAATCCGAGAATTGATTCTCAAAGTGAATTTGATCGTTGGCGCTTCGTGGCCTTCGCCCTTTTCCACAGTTTGCAAAAAATCAAGGATAATCTTTTCCAAATTTTTCTCAGTATAATATTGAAGCTGTAAGAATTTAGCTGTGCTTTTATCTTTTTGCAGATGAAGCAAATTTTTATTAATCAGCTTTCCTTTTTCTGAAAGATAAAGGATTGGTTTATGGTGCGCTAAGGCAATAGCAATTAAATAACCACTTTCGGGTAAAGGTCGACTGCCTTCAATAATTAAAGCATCCATCTTTTCTAAAAGAACTTCCCCGGCCTGATTAATTTTTTCTAAATCCTGATTAGAAAAACCGGAGATATTTTTGTCGGCCAAATTACTCATCACTAAAACTCCAGCTTGATTCAAAATATCAATTATTTTAGAAAATCTGCTTTGGAAATTTTCTGATGCTTGATTGTCAGCAGCAAAATAGAGGCGCATTTAAATAAGTTAATAAATTATTTCTCCGGCGATATCTCTAGCCATTAATTCCTTTATTTTCGAAATATTTTTGGTTTGGGCAGTTGCCCACATGAATTTAGTTACAGTTGTTTCCCAGGTTAAATTATTAATTATTAAAATATTTTTTGGTGCCAAAACCGCGCCAGAAATTTTCTTTGACCAGATTACCACCGGCATGTCCGGCGTAATTTTTTCTAAAAGAAAAATTAAATCCTCGGGCAAAGTCTGGTAAATATTGGCATTAACCACAATTCCTTCTTTATCACTGACTTGTTTAGCCAGGGCTTTGGGGCTTAGAAACGGACCAAGCTGGATTATCTCGATTTTATCGTTTAACTTGTCAAAAAAATTTACCTTGCCGCTGTTTTGCAAGGCCGCTTTTTCAAAAATCCGGATGCTGAAATCAATCCGGCCCAAAATACTTGGGGCTGGCGCGGTAAAAACATTTAATGATTCCTCTAGCGAACGACTGGCCTGGTTGGCGCGTAAAAGCCGGTTACCAAACATTAGGCAGACTTCGGTGATATTATAATTGGCGCTTTGCACTGAATTAATTAAGTTAGCGCGAATTTCCAGTTTTTTGGTGTCAGCCGGATTGGATTGGCTGCCGGTAAAAATGATGGGTTTGCTCAAATTTTGCAGCAAAAATGAAAGAGCAGAAGCGGTGTAAAGCAGATTATCAATACCGTGTAAAATCACAAAACCATCAGCCGAATCCAAACGGCTGTAAATTTCTTTGGCCAACTTTAACCAAAGCTCGGGCGTGATATCAGCGCCGGCTTTTTTGAAAAGCAAAACTGGCTCAATATCGGCAATAATATTAAGCTCTTTGGTCTGGTCAAGCCAGTCTTTGGGCTGCAGGCCAAAAGGCTGGCTGGCCACCATTAAATAGATTTTTTTGCGGTTTTGGGTCATAATCCTGCGCCGTCACGGTCTGACAGCCGTCTATATATATTTTACAATTTTAAGGACAAAAAAACAACCTCAAAAAATGTGGCATTAGCCAAATCTTTAGAGGCTGTTTTTTAGCAAACCACCGTAATAATCTAACTGATAAACTTCTTGGTTATTAAAACGAATAGTCTCATGACCCTGGAATCTTTTAATATCACCTTCAACCTTATTGAAATATTCAAACTCGCCTTCAGTAAAGTGGCTGGGGCCGCGGAAAGGCTTGGCAATGGTGACGTGCCGCAGGGCTTTTTTCAAAAATTCATAAACTGTCTTTGGCTCAATGTCTGAATCAGTCACTTCGCCTTGGTAAGCCATCTCCCAGGCGGGCTGGCCTAAAAAGAAAACGGTTTCCTTGCCTTTAAAGGGATTAAAACCAGAATAATTATCCAGATACCGAAAACCATTCTGTTCAAATTCAAAAATTTTTTTGCCATCGGGCAGAACTGTTTTTTTGGCTAGTGGGGAAATATCTTCGATTTCATCGGGTGGCAAACTACTTTTGGCATAGCTACTAATTTTGGCGGAAACCAAAACATCAGCCAGTTGATTTAAATCCATACTTATTTATCCTAACATATTTCCTGTTCAATCACTAATTAATTTTAATCAGTTGCTAAAGGCCGGGATATCTGCTAAACTTAAAGATATGATTTACGAGTCCTTAGAATTCTCCGCCAAAGGCGGATGCGCCTTGGGCGCAAAATAATTATACCTATTTATGATTTACGAATCATTGGAGTTCAAATAATAACAAAAGATTAGCCGCGTGTTTTTGATTTACAGGCGGTTTTTTATTACCGGACGAAGCGAGTAAAATAAAAAATGAAGTTTTCACATTTTTAAGCGAGTGAGGCAAAAAGAGTCTTTCTAAGACTTACTCTAGAGTTAATCCTATTTTTTTGCTAAGATTAAATTGCTAATTATTTAATTAGTAAATAAAATTATGAAATATAAGTATCTTCAAACTCATGATCCTGAAGTCAGCCAAACTCTACAGGGAGAGATGAACCGACAAAGAGAAGGAATGGAATTGATTCCTTCGGAAAATTATGTTTCACAGGCGGTTTTGGATGCTTTGGGTTCAGAGTTCACAAATAAATATAGTGAAGGCTATCCGGGACGACGCTACTATGGCGGTCAGCAATTTACTGATCAAGTGGAGTCACTGGCTATTGAGCGAGCGAAAAAATTATTCCGTTGCGACCATGCCAATGTTCAGCCGCTTTCCGGCGCTCCCGCCAACGTCGCAGTCTATTCGGCCTGGCTTAATCCTGGTGATACCGTCATTGGGATGGACCTTTCCCATGGCGGTCATCTTACTCATGGCCATCCGGTTACCTACATGGCTAAAATTTATAATTTCGTCCGCTATAAAATTAAGGATTTGGAAACCGGGGAAATTGATTATGACCAGCTGCGGGATTTGGCCCTAAAGCATAAACCAAAAATTATCCTGGCCGGTTTTTCCGCCTACCCACGCGAATATGACTACGCCAAATTTTCTGAAATTGCTAAAGAAGTTGGCGCCATCGCTATGGCCGACATGGCTCATATTGCCGGTTTAATTGCCGCCGGCGAACTCAAAAATCCTTTTGATTATGGTTTCCAAATTGTCACTACCACTACACACAAAACTTTGCGCGGACCTCGCGGTGGCATGATTATGTCCCAGGGCAAAGTCGGTAATCCTTTAAAAGAAGTAGAAAAAACTATTGAGAATCTACCAACCATTATTGACCGGGCGGTTTTTCCGGGTTTTCAGGGTGGACCGCATATGAATAATATCGCCGCCAAGGCTGTCGCTTTCGGCGAAGCGTTAACACCTGAATTTAAGGAATACGCCAAGCAAATTTTAAAAAATGCCAAAGTTCTAGCGGAAACGCTAATGAGTTTAGGCTGTAAATTGGTTACCAACGGCACGGATAATCATTTAATGCTAATTGACACCGTCACTTCCTTTGGCATAACCGGCGACGTGGTGGAAAAAACCTTGGATAAAATCAATATTACTTCAAATAAAAACGCTATTCCGGATGATAAAAATCCCTATTACACACCATCAGGTATTCGGATCGGGACACCGGCCATTACCACCAGAGGCATGAAAGAACAAGAGATGAAACGAATTGCTGAATGGATTGTTGAGGCGGCGAAAAACCGGGATAATGAAGCGAAATTGAAAGAAATCCAGCAAACAGTCAAAGAGCTCTGCCTTAAATTTCCAATTCCCAGCATCCAGGAATAAGTGTGATTGAAAAAGATAAGCAAGCAAATCCAGAAATTTCCGGTTTACCCCATAATGACACTGAAAAAATGCCAAAAAAAACTGCTCAACTTATTGACGGCAAAAATTTGGCCGAAAAAATTCTTTTGGAACTCAAAGGCCAAATTGCCCAGCTGAACCGGCCGCCGGGACTGGCCGTGATTTTAATCGGCGACGATCCGGCCTCCAAACTTTATGTCCGAAACAAAAAACTGGCTTGCGAAAAAGTCGGCATTGTTTTCCATAGTTATTTTTGCGGCGGGACTTGTCTGCCTAACGTGACCGAAATTGAAATTTTAAAAGCAATTGATTTTTTAAATAATGATCCGACAATTGACGGCATTATCGTTCAGCTGCCAATCCCCCAAAAATTTAATACCCAAAAAATAATCAATCGGATCGATCCGAAAAAAGATGTTGATGGTTTCCATCCAGAAAATCAGAAGAAAATTATTACCGGCACGGCAATTATAATTCCGCCTTTGATTCAGGCCGTAAATGCGGCGTTAATGGCAACCCAGGAAGAATTAAAAGATAAAAATACAATTATTATTTCAAAAAACCCAATCTTTAGCGAGCCGCTCAAAATATATCTCAGTAATCAGGGATTGAAAGTAGAAACGGTTAAGCCTGACCAGGGCTTAGCTGATAAAACTAAAAAGGCCGACATTTTAATTACCGTTGTCGGCCAAAAACACCTGATCAAAAAAAATATGGTCAAACCTGATGCCATTATCATTGACGTTGGAACTAATTTAATTAGTGAAAATAAGTGGACTGGTGATGTTGATCAAAAGGTAACCGAAGTGGCGGGATGGCTCACACCGGTTCCTGGCGGCATTGGCCCATTAACTGTCGCCTTTTTATTGACTAACACTTATCAATTAGCCAAAAAAAATTTATATGCTTGACCAAAAAATCACTAAGCAAATTATCCGGGCTCAAAAAAATGAAATTACAGAATTTTACCTTTACCAAAAATTAGCCAGTATCACCAAAAATTCTCACAATCAAGAAGTACTGAAAAAAATCGCCCAAGAGGAAAAAGAACACTATAATTTCTGGCAAACTCAGACAAATCAAAAAATTAAACCACACACTTTAAAGCTTTGGTTTTATTTTTTAATCAGCAAATTCTTTGGCCTGACTTTCGGCATTAAGCTGATGGAAAAAGGCGAGGCCAAAGCCCAAATTAATTACAATGAGATTGGCCGCCTTATTCCCCAGGCGCTTAAAATTTCGGCTGAAGAAAATCAGCACGAAAACAATTTGGTTAACATGATCGATGAGGAAAAATTAAAATATGTTGGCTCAATTGTCCTGGGTTTAAATGACGCCCTGGTGGAACTGACCGGCGCTTTAGCCGGCTACACTTTAGCCTTACATAATACCAAATTAATCGCCATGACCGGCTTAATCACCGGTCTTGCAGCCTCACTTTCCATGGCCGCCTCGGAATATTTATCAACCAGTTCAGAAAAGACGGAAAAAAATCCGCTGCGGGCTTCAATTTATACCGGCATCACTTATGTTTTAGTCGTCTTATTTTTAATTCTGCCGTATTTAGTTTTAAACAATTTTTATCTTGCGCTGGTGGCCATTATTTTGGAATCGATGTTGATTATTCTAATCTTTACTTATTATGTTTCGGTCGCCCAAGATATCCCATTTAAAAAAAGGTTTATAACCATGGCTTCAGTCAGCTTGGGCGTGGCGGCGTTGACTTTTCTCATTGGCTTTATCGTCAGACTATTTTTTGGTCTTGAAGTTTAAAAAATGATAAAGCTGGAACTACGGCTCAAAGCCTTCATAACAATTTGGTTAAAATTAAAAAAAGACGGGTTAGTCAGGCGACAACTCGTCTTGTTTGTTTATAACCGCCAAAGGTCGCCAGCAACCAAATCCAGATCAGGCGACTCGAACTGCGCCAACTCAGGATGCTTCTCGACCGCAAAGGCCCAGAGCAAACTCCGTAGATAGGCAGCAACTCGCTCGCTGGTTAGCTGAATGTCGTCTCCTTGGCAAAGCTGATAAAGGGTCGTGGTGTGGTCTTGGGCCGCAATAGGCCGGCTGATCGAGTAGGTCACCCGAAAACGGCGCCAGAAAGGAAAACGCCAAGTCAAAGGCAGACGTGGCCACTGGCCTTTGTACCAAGACTCTTGACTGCCCTGATCCCAGAACAGCATGATTTTGAAATCCGCTCCCGTCCTAACAGCTTCAGCCACCAGACGACCGACTCCAGTAAGAAATGGATTTAGTATTTTATCGGCGTCCGTTCTGGTCCCTTCCCCATAGACCCAGAGAATGGCATTCCGGAATCTAGTTAGAACCTCGACTTGCCGACGGATGACTTCCCGCCGAACCGCCGCGGCACCCGCTTTACCTTTGTCCGGCAATTCGATCACCCGCAGGTGACGCAGCAGCGACCGGATCGGACCAAGGTGCTTGAGATATTTCTGTTTGCCGACAACGATAATCAGCATTGCCATATATCTCAAAACCCAGGGCCAAAGGAAGCTGTAGACGCCGAGGAAAATTCCAGGGTATGACGAATGGTTGGCAAAAATCAAAACCCGACCCTGCGTCGGGATATTGTTCCGGCCCGCCACCTGGAGACGAAAAAAAGGCAGCTTACAAATAAAGATCAAACTCGCAATCAGGGTGACGACCAGTCGATCCAGCCACCACAACACCCAGCCCTGACCTGGTTCCGAAACGTTCTGATTCTGAACCATCAATTATCCTCCCACGGTTTTGATTTCAACTAGCCTGATTCAGCTTTTTATCTTAATATAAAAAAATAGCCTTGGCAAGCCAGGCTATTTTTTACTACTAATTAAACTGTTGGTTTTTTGGGCAAGACAGGTGGCTGTTGCGGTTGCGGTGGCGGGGCAGTTGGTTTCATCAGTTGGCCACCACGAGTAGTCAAGGCGGCAATAACTAAAGCCCCAAACATCAATAAAAACCCAACCCAAAGATTCCACATGCTGTAAAAACTTTTTAAGCCAGAAAGATAAGTGCCAGCTGCCTTCACATATTGAATCGTTACCAATAAATCCAAAATGCCGCCCAAAATAAACCAGCTAACACCCAAAATCAAACCATCTTTAACACCACCAGGATGCTTTCTGAAATAGAGTCTACCCAAAACAAAGGCGGCCACACCAGATAAAATGATTTCTAAAATCTGTTGCCAAATAACCGGCAAAGGCGTGACCATCAGGGCGCAAACGCCGATAAACATTACGGCCCACATGCCCGCACCAAGCCCTAAGGCAAGTTTTAAATTTTTGATCATAGATTTTTTTATTAATAAACTTTTATTAAATTGCAGTTACCGTCCACTTCGACAAAGTGATGAGCGGTACCTTCCCGAAAAGCCGGGCATTGATTTGCCACTTCGTCATCAACGCTTTGGCGTGGATTATGGGCAACATCGCAAACCCAGTCCGGAACAATCGCATTACTCAGACACGGGCCGGCTTCAAAATCCTGGTCACCACTGGAAAGCCTAGTTTGGCAAAGCTCCTGGCATTTAACCTGGGCCAAAGTCTTATCCGCCTGTTTTTTTTGTTCCACTTGGACCTTACCGGTTGTATAATCAACGGCATTAATCACTCTTTGGCAGCCGGCAAGAATAAAAAAACCAGCCGCTAAAATCAGTGCTGTTTTTGTAAAACTTAATACCATATTACCTCCTGGCTTTAGTATAGCATGGATAAGAAATTAAGAAAATAAGAAATTAATAAATTAAGACTGAGTTAGGCTTTAATTTTTTAATTTTTTAATTTCTTATTTTTTTACTTTAAATACCAGCCAATTCTTTTTTTGCGCCGTAAACTGGGTTAAAACATAAACTCCCCGGAGCTTTTTGCCCTTCAATTCAAACTTTAAAGACTTGGATGTATGTTCCAACAGCTTAAATTTGCCTTTGTCCAAAATTTCCACCAGGCCGGCACCGTAATTACCTTTCGGGATTACTCCGGCAAAATTAATATAGGCAACTGGATGATCTTCTACGGCAACAGCCAAATGTTTGACTCCGGCAATAGTTGGAATACCTTTGGGTACTGCCCAAGATTTTAAAACAACCGGACCTTTAATAATTTTATCTGGCAATTCCAACCTGAAATCATAATGCAAATGTGAGGCTGAATGTTTTTGGACAACAAAACGTGACTGGCTTTTTATTTTAGCTTGTGCCTTAGGCTCCGGCGTTTTACTAAACTTTCTTTTCTTTTGATATTTTTCTAAAGCCATACAAATAGAAATCAGAAATTAGAAATCAGAAGAATAATTCTGATCTCTGATCTCTGATTTCTGATCTCTGGATTATCCCTTAAGATAAACCAAATCGCCTTCTTTGACTGACTGGGCCACTTTTAAACCAACAGCGTCACCAGATTTAGCGACACTCACCTGTTCATGTTCGACTTGCATTGAATCAACCGGCTGCTCAAAATCACCACCATGAGTCGCGATGATAATGGTATCGCCGACTTTAAGTTGGCCGGCTAATTCCAAGACTCCGACCCCGATTTTGTTAAAGTAGTGGGTGATTTTGCCAATCTGCTTACCTTTGGGTAATTCAATTTTTTGTGCATCGTCTGCCATATACTAAAATTCTAGCTTTTAAGCCAAAATAAGTCAATGGAGTCAAAAAAAGAGACCAGCTGACAGAGTACCTCCTTTCTTCTGTCAAACTGGTCACAAGTAGCATTCAGGGCATCCCTCCGGATTAGCCCATGTAGTTGTCGAGTTCTTCCCGACGCATCTGATCGAAGGCATACACTGCCGGATTGGTCTGCCCCAGAATCTGCATCGCCGCTCCGATCGCGTTGCCTTCGGGCCAAGTCGTCAGATTCGGCGTCTGCGATGGCAGGTGTACGCTTGACCAAAGATCATCCGGAAATTGCTCGAGAGTCGCTGGGACCGAAATCACTGGCCAAGGACTGTGAGCCGCGACGATCGGACCCAGACCATTGGACCGGCCGGCCTTGACCACGATGACGCCACCTTGCGGATAGTCATAGAACAGCCGTTCCAGACGCTGCAGCCCCTCAACCGGACTCTTGTGGCCGGAAGCCACGATCCGTTCAACGGTGACTCCAGGCAACTGGGGAACTTTTGGTGCTTCATCCTTGTCGGACCCAAGCCAGACAACCAGCGCCTGTCTCGGGAGCACCAAGCGTTCGGCCATCTGGGCGACGTAACGGTAGTTCTCTTCGACTTGGCCAAGGACAGCAGCGCCACCATCGCGGAACACCTGCTTATCGAGCGGTTTGCCATTTTCCCAAAGACGCCAACTGTCGTTGTCCACGACATCGGAAACTCGGAGTTCGCTGTCGGCTTCGATCTTGATGTCAAGCCATGTGAGGCCAAAGTTCGCCCAGGCCCGCTCAAGGATCAAAGACACCCGGCGAACCAATTGATCAAGCTTGGCCATATCCGCCAGATCGGTGATGACCCCACTAGCAGGAATCTTGGCAAACGGGCTAACCCGATGTCGACTCTCACCCTCGCCCTCTTCATGCCAGATCGGCTTCTTGGGCAAGGCAAGATCCCAGGTATCCTTGAAGGGATCAAGGATCAACGGATCGTCGCAGGGTAGTGATAGGCCTTTCCAATCTCGACCAGTCGTCTTGAGGAAGAACTCAACCAACAACCGGTGAAAACGGTACGGCTTGGTTGGATCAGCCGTTCGAAGCTGGGGATTGCGCATCAGGAAACTGCCAACTCCCAGCCGTCGGGCGACAATCTCCAGCAGCAACATCAGCGACCGCAGCGCGACAAACTCCGTTTCGGAAATCTGCTCCACGTAAGCCACCGGCACGTCGCAAGTCCGAAGAAGTTCGAAAACGCGGCAAGTGGTTATGGTAGCACATTGGGCTTTGGACCCAAACTTCTGGGTAAAACTCGGGTCATCATGGGCAGTGATGTCCGAACCATTCCTGACGATCACCAGATCGTCTCGGCCTTCTACTGCGAAGATACCCTTGGTTTTGCCCTTGGCTATCTGCTTACCTAGTGTATACTCCATGGCATTCCTTTCTCCGACTTTTCAGCCGATCTGTTCCTGGTCTTCCGAATCTTCCGGTCGACCTTCCGATCTCTGACCACAACGGTCACAACCGTCACACTGGTGACCCACGGCAAACCGTTTCAACTCATCGAGCATCTCCAGCACTCCCGCTGCGGGTTGACCGGATTTCTCGAGTACGGCATCAGCGACCTTGATCGAACATTTGACGCGTAGCGCCACGGCAATGGCGTCGCTGGGCCGCGAATCAACCTTGACGACCCCGCCTGCGGTTTTCAACTCGATATAGCCCAGGAAAATCCCGTTACCAGTGAGTTGGTTGATGCCAACTTCCAAAACCTCAGCATCCAAGCCAGCCAAGATGTTCACGATTAAGTCGTGGGTCATCGGCCTTATAGGCACTTGACCAGCCAAGGCCATACCGATGGCCACAGCTTCGGCTGGACCAATCATGACTGGTAAGATCAGAGCCGCCGCTTCACTGTGTAACAACACTGTTGGTCGACCTTGGCTATCCTGGACTACAGCCAACGCATGGAGTTCTTGTCTATCCATCGCATTCTCTCCTTATGTGGAGTAAGGGTGGGCCAGCCCGGCAAAGGACCGGCCCACACCAGTTTCAGGTTGGAGAACTCTACTCCGGCACTTTCCCGTCGGGATAAAGGACCGAGTGGCCCTTGCCCTGCGAGATCAGCGACCGGTACGTTTCGAGTGCCGTTTGAACGGCCGGATCAGTCAGGTCCAGTGTCTGGCGTTTCTCGGCGGCCATATAGGCGGCCTGACAGAGCCTGGTGATTTCCAAGCCGTATTCCCAGTTCAACAGTCCGTCATGGCCTTCACGGAAAGCATCACGGGCATCGACCTGCTCATCAACGTAACCGTAAAGGTCGGGTTCGTTGGGCTGAACAGCCAGAAGGCCACGCGAAGCCGTCGACTTCTCCAAGGCCCCCTCGGCATCGGTCACGGCTTCGGCCGCGGCATCGCCGATGAAGACCTCAAGCGACGAACGCAAGGAGTTGACCTCCAAAGCATAGCCCGGGCCCATTCCTTCCATCGAGAGTCGGAGGCCCTGCTTGTCGTACATCCAAGAAGTGGCAAACTGAGCCACAACACGCTGCCGGGTCTCCGGATTCTCAAAGGTGACCAGACCGGTGGCGAAGTCTTCGGCCGGAACCAACGCGTAGTCAACGCCCATCCTCTTCAGGAGTTGGGCTCGATACTTGGGCTGGCCCCACTTCAGAAGCAGGGTATCGGCCCCAATACTAACCGGCCTGAGGAATCTCAGATCCTTGCCGACCGGTGTCAAAAGACGCCAAAGCACCGCGATGGTGTGGCAAGCCATGTCCGAAAGGACACCGCCACCTTGCCGGGTTGCATCCCAGAACCAACCCTCGTGGGGTCCAGAATGTTCTTCGCCGCCACGAGCCAAAACCAACGGCCCCATCTTTCCTTGGACGCGAGCCAGACCTTTCAGCCCTGCTTTGATGGCTTTCATGTGGATCTGGTTCTCGAAGTACGAGGTCGGGCAGCCGAGAGTCTTGGCCAGCTCAACCATACGGCGAGCCTCGGTAATGGTTCGGCCCAACGGCTTTTCGCAGATCAGCCCTTTGGGTTTCTTACCCAGTCTCGTCGCCGCATCGACGACCTGTTCCATCAATTCAACGCGGAACGGATTCGGGGCGAAATTGGCAATCACGTCGCAATGCTCGACAAGATCGGCGACGCTTTTGTATACTACGCAATCAATTTCGCCGGTAGCGGTGGCCTTAGCGGCCAGTTGTTCCGCACCCTTCAGGGCGTGGACACCGCCGAATTCCAAACCAGGTACCAACTGGTTGGCGGCCTGCTGGAAATTGGCAACAAATCCAGCACCCATCGATCCTAGTCTGAGGATTTCCTTCATCAGTCTCTCCTTTCAATCAAACACTGTCTCCAATCTCTCTCCCGCCCTGAAACAGATCAGGCCGGAACACTTCTTTTTGTTTCTTTGCCGTTTCTCCTTCCTTATCTTTTGTAACTTCCCTCGCTTGGTTGTGAAAAAACAAGTCTTTCCCTCCCTTTGGAAAAGACTATTAAAACTGGGTTTAATTTAACAAAAAAAAGCTATAAAGTCAATCACATGATGCTAATCTACAATTTATGCGAATGATAATAATATTCGCAACATTCGCATACTACTCGCATCCATTATCATTATATTAAAAAAAGGACCAGACAACCTTCTTCATCTCGCCGAATCCGCTTTCAAGCGGAGAAGGCGGGACTTGGTCGTTATGGTCCCTTGGATCTCAATAGTGTACAAAACCCTCCTTAGTCTCGCCGTAGTCCGAAGGACGTAGGCGGATTAGTCTCGCCGTAGTCCGAAGGACAAAGGCGGACTTGGGTTAGTGGCGAAAGCCCCGGCACTTCTTGTCTGGCATCAGGTACAGCGTCATACCGGCCGCAGTCAGTTCCTCCTGAACTTTTCCGTCGTTGACCGAACCGGACGAAGCGAATAAGACGGTGATTCCTGCTTCGTGCAACACCAGACCAGCATCACCGAAAGGCAAGAAGCTATCCGAATAGGCAGCGGCTTCCACCAACCCTACTTTTTCCTCGTCCTGTCTGTTGGCTTCACCGCGCTCATAGCCTCGAACTGCCAGCTCTGCCGCACCGACGCGATCCATCCGACCGCATCCGTTGCCTTCCAGTTCGTAGACGATCATATCTCTGACTTGCCTCTGCCTCACAATGGTGATGGTATTGCTCTTGGCCTGAGAGCCGATTGCCCAACCAGCCTTGAGACAGCCTTCCAATTCTGGTCGGCGAGGTCCGATGATTTGCAGATCCGGATCGTCAAACGACGGCACAAACTGGCTCGGCGGATAATGAGTGTAGTCCCCGCCACCGACATGGGTAAAGATCGGGGTATTATCCATAGGTAGATTGCCAGCCAGCGCCGGATTCAACATCACACGGCACTTGCCTGTCTTTTTGCGCGCCAGTATTTCGATCGCATTTTCGTCAGCGCTGGGCGCAAACACAGCATCCAGAATCCGGCGCTGTCCTTTCGGCATATGGTAATACAGCAGCATGTCAGCGATCTCGGCAGTGATATGGAAGTTGAACAGCAGTACGCCGCCATGAATCGCCAATTCATCGCCTTCGATCATGCTTCTGACCGCCTCGACGATGGCATCTCGTCCTTTGCCTTTGACAATCCCGGCACCGCAGATATTGACGTGCTTGTCCGCCAAGGCAAAACTGTGTGTGTCTGCCGGAAATACTGCCGCCAGCCGTGTCATGGTTTCGGTCAGCGTATGGAGATCATCCAAGTTGTTGCAGCTTGGACTCATGCCTTCAACTCCGACGAAGCGGCTCGGCGCCAACTCCCAATCACCACCACCGGTATACAAGGCGGCTGGCACTTGGTGAGGATTGGGTCCATAAGCGAGCGACAAAACCCGTTCGCCGCTGATGCCGGCGAACTGTCCGTCGCTGATGAAATCTGCTGCTGTCAGGTAATGTCTGGCAATCATTGCCAGCGCTTTGCCGGCGAGGCGCTTTCGGGTCTCGGGTAAGACATCGCCATCGTTTTTCACCATTTCTTCCCAGACCTTGGGAATGTCAGATTCATCGACAACGACGATGCGCAAACGCTTTGAACCCATCGCTGCTTGCGCCGGTCCACCGACGTCAACCTTTTCCAGCACCTCCTCAAACGATAGCGCTCCACTGTCGATCGCGGCCTGGAGATCGTAGAATCCGCCGACGAATATCTCGCAAAGTGGCCCGCCGAGTTCACGCAGCTCATCAAGGTGTTTGGGTTTGGCTGGTTTGGCACACAGTGCACCAAGTACCTTGGGATGCAGCGATACTACGCCGTGGTCGAACATCGGCGGCGAGCCAATGGTCGCATAGTTGTTACAGGTAATACCACTCCCTTCGAGGAAACAGGTTGTGCCGTCCGACCCATAGAGGGTCAATCCCAATGATTCATGCAGATAGCGAGCAAATGCTGCAATCCCTTCTGTCTTGTCAGCAACGCTTAAAAACGCTGCCCTGACAATTCCTGAATCTGCCGTACTCACTTTATCACTCATACTCGTCTCTCTCCTTTTCTCTCTCTGTTCCTAGGCCACAATGGCCAAGGGTTTCATTGCCTTCAATCCATTCTTCATTTCTCTTCGCGCATCCTTGATCGCATCACCAACATAGGCTGCCGGATGCTTCAGTAGGTAAATCTCGCGTGGAGTTAATCCTTTCCAGACGCGCCGGAACTTAGGATCAGCCCCGTCAGACTCCATATATTGCTCGGCTGCAACGCAAAGATTGGGCGCACCAGCTTTGACCCGGGCCACTAGTTCCTTCTTGACGAAGGTGTGAGCGCCTTCAAAGCCTTGCCGCTGCAATGCGTTGTGGAGTAATTCCGCTAACGATGCTGGTCCGAATATCTTGACCCAGTGCAGGCAGCGTTCTTCGTTGAACGCCAGAGCGCCCATCTGCCGATGCACGCTGTACAACTCCTGGGTAAAGTACTCAAGGGCTTCGATGAAAGTGCGCATCACCGAGGACCACCGCAAATCGCGTTGGAAGTTGCTCCCGCGCGTCAGCCACGGTCTTAAGGCACAACTCAACACGATTGCATCGGCGCCAATGGCGTTCTCAGCCCGAATGGGGTTGGCTTCCTTGGCTGCTCCCGCCGAAGAGGTCGAGGTAATACCGACATCCTTTGAAGGAATGACCTCGCCGAGTTCAGGCATGTGCAAGATCCGGAGATCATCACACAGACTCATCATCGGTCCGCTGATCGCGACGAGCTCGCTGTAAAAACGAACCGTGTGATGAATAGGCGGAACCTGACTAGCACCTCTGGCTACCGGCAAGTCAAGAATATTCATCAGCGTCCGTTCGGCTTTTTTGGGAATACCGACGGCGCGCTGCGATGCGGCGGTACCGACGAAACCACAGAACTTGCCCGGCACCGCCAAGGCAGCCCGTTGCAGTTCCACAGCGCAGTCAATGTATTGCTGATGGCCACAAGCCAGATAAAATCCGACTGTACCTGGTATGGCCGGCTGCAAGTGGGTGCGAAACATCTCCCGCATCTTCAGGTTTTCACCAATCTTGGCTCGCCAAACTTCATCGAGTGCCATCATCTTTGGCCAAATAATCAGACTGAACACAACTCGAAGCTGCAAGGCATATGCCGTCGAAATCGTGTCATAGGAAGTTGCCGTATAGTGCAACCACTTCCAAAGTCCTTTGGGAAGATAACGGCGCATCAATGCCAGAAGCGCCAGGATATCGTGGCCGATTCCTTTGGTCTTCTTCTTTCTGTCTCCGTATTCGAGGCGATCCTGTTTTGTTGTGGTGACATTCTTGAGGACGTAGAGCAAACGCTCTTTCGTCAGCAATTTGGCGTCCTTTTCCGGCATGATTCCGATAATGGCTAACGCCACCATCCAGAACCATTCCACCAGGACCAACCAAAGTGCCCATTGGTCATAGCCGAGGTACGGAACCAGTTCCGGTTGCTGTTCTGCATATCTGTGATCCATATGCATCACCAGCACCCGCCGTCGATCCTTGGCTAAAACCGCGAAATACGCAATCGCGGCCGCTAACATCTCTCGGGCTTTATCAATAGTCATACGCACACCTCCTTAGTTCCAACTCCAACCCTAATTGTCAAAAAAACAAAGTCTTCCCCTCACGTTGGAAAAGACTTTTCCCTACAAAACTGGCTTTAATTTAACAAAAAAAAGCCTGACCGTCAAATGAAGACTAATCAAGCCTGATGGCATTCAATACTTGCCAAATTTGCTCCGGCGTGGTTTCGGGCACAACGGCAAACTCGATGATTCGCACTTGGCCCGCCCGATAGTGCTGGATTAAAGGCAAGGTTTGTTGGTAGTAAATCCTAAGCCTCTCCGCAATGGCAGCAGGTGTGTTGTCGTCTCGGCCGCGGCGTTCATCATGAGCATCAAGGGCAATCCTGGCAGCAACATCATCTGGTGAACACTCCAGTACCACCACCAGTTTGATTGTGGCAAAAGATTCAACCATGCGCGCCTGAAAGACGTTGCGGGGCAGACCGTTAAGAACTACCCAGTCATCAGCTCCAACGGCCGACTCAAGGTAATGCCTTAGGATTTTTCCCGCCACGGGAAATTCATCGTCGGCAAGCAACCTGCTAGCAGCAAAAACTTGCCCTATTACTTCATGATCATGAGCATCCAAAAAAGGCATGACGTCCGGTTGTTTCTGAGCAGTTCTCAGCTGGTCCCCGAAGTCAAAATGACAGCAACGTCTGCCGCCAAAGCCCTGCTCTTGGATTAACTTACCCAGCGGTGATTTACCACTGCCAGTTGGACCTACTACTAAAAGAGCTTTGTGTCGACGCATTGTCCTTCCTCCGTTGTTGGGACAAACTTTTCGCCTCAAGATTAGATTAAAATTAACAGAAAATAACCAAGGCGTCAATAAAAGTCAATTGACAAAAAATAGCAACAAAACTATGCTACTAATAGCTGGGCGCACCGACCTTTGGTGAAACTTGTATCGGCTTCGGCCTGTCAACTGTTTGTCACCCATAACTGGTGCGCCCAACCCGAAAACTTACTGCCCTTTGTCTGGCTCACTACCAGGGCACGATCCCTGTCCTCCCCATGCAGGCCACGAATCTATGCAATGTAGTTCACCGCTACTCGTGGCCTGCTCTTTTTTTTGATTGAAAAAACTCCTCTCTTCTGCTAAGCTTAGATAGTTAAATGTTAAATGTTAATTGTTAATTGTTATTATGTCGTTTAGTATCGGCATCGTCGGCCTGCCTAACGTCGGCAAATCAACACTTTTCAAAGCCCTGACCAAAAAACAGGTTGATGCTTCTAATTATCCTTTTTGCACCATTGACCCAAACATTGGAGTGGTGGCCGTGCCTGATGAACGAATTGATAAATTGTCAGTGATGTCAAAATCAGCCAAAACGATTTATACCACCATTGAATTTGTTGACATCGCCGGCCTAGTTAAGGATGCTCATAAAGGTGAAGGGCTGGGTAACCAATTTTTAGCCAACATCCGGGAAGTTGATGCCATTGTTCAAGTCGTCCGGCAGTTTTCCGATAAAAATGTCATTCATGTCGCCGGCAAGGTGGACCCCGAGTCGGACAAAGAAACAATTAGTCTGGAATTAATTTTTGCTGATTTACAAACTTTGGGAAAAAGAATCAGTAAAAACCAAAAAGATTTACATGCCAATTTAAAAGAAGCAAAAGAGATTCAGCCGGTTTTGGAAAAATTAAAAACCGGCTTTAACGCCGGCAAGCTGGCTTCGGAAATCATTACTGATGAAAAAGAAAAATTATTAATCCGCGACTTGAATCTTTTGACCATCAAACCAATGATTTATGTTTTGAATGTGGATGAAGACAAAGTTTATCCCGCCTCCGCTAAAGCTACGGCGGGCAAGCAAGAAACAGATTACATTACCATTTCGGCAAAAATTGAATCGGAATTAGCCGAACTGCCCGAGGTCGAAGCTAAAGAAATGCTCAAAGAACTCAAGCTGGAATCTTCAGGTTTAGATAAACTGATCAAAAAATCATACGAAATTTTAGGCTTGATTACTTTTTTGACTACCGGTCCGACCGAATCACGCGCTTGGACAATCAAAAAAGGGACAAAAGCGCCCCAGGCCGCCGGCGTGATCCACACTGATTTTGAAAAAAACTTTATCCGCGCTGAAGTGATTAACTGGCAAAAATTGTTGGAAGTTGGCTCTGAAGCTAAGGCCAAGGAATTAGGCTTAATCCGGATTGAAGGCAAAGATTACGTGATGCAAGACGGCGACACGGTTTATTTTAGAACTAACGCCTAAAATAATGTTTTTATTTATAATTCCAATATTATTGCTCAACATTTTCGTTTCTGGTTTTATTTTGATAATTCATATTAATAAATCCTTATGGAACAGATGGGAGCAGATGACTATAAAATATCCTGTTTCTCATTATTACATTGCTGTTTTAAATGTGATTGTCTGCGTGTCTAATATTTTTCTTCTATATTACTTATTAAAAACTGCCCAGGGTTAAAACCCCGGGCTACAATAATAAAGCAAATGATTTTAATTTAGGACGATTACGGATTGATAAAATTTTTAGCGCTGGAAGACATAAATCTGCCGCCAGACTTTTTGGCCTTCGCGACTATAAACTAATTTATCTTTATTCAACTGGGTAAAACCCAGTTTTTTTATTTCTGGCAAAACCGGCAGTTCCAAAACTTCCTTACCGAGGCGAAAAGCCGGAAAGATAATTACCACCTTGCTACCGGGATTTAAAATCTTTCTGAACTCACCAAATGCCGCATCATAAAGCTTTGATAATTCTTCAACAATTTCTGATATCTGTTTTCTGTCTTCTGAACCCCGAAGCGGCGGGCCAAGGTATGGCTCAGTCACCACCGCATCAACCTGCTGGACATATTTAGAAATCTGCTTTACATCCGCCTTGATAATTTGGAATTTGGAATTTGAGATTTGGAATTTATTTGGAATTTGACCCATTCGACTACGCTCAGGGTCACCTTGAGCAGAGGCCGAAAGGTGAGATTTGGAATTTGTAATTTTTAAAAGCCATTCTAAGTTTTTCTTTGTATCCTTAACCGCTTTATCAGAAATATCAGAACCAATCATTTTGTAGCCAAGCAAAAGTCCTTCTTGCAAAACTGTACCGGATCCGCAAAAGGGATCTAAAATTGTTGCCCCCCTTGGCAGCTGGGCTAAATTAATCATAATTTTTGCCAGCTTCGGCGGCATTGACCCGGATAACAAATCACGGACCGGCCGGCCAAAGTCGCGCTTACTATATTCTTCAAATTCCTGAACCGCACAAGTCTCGCCTAGCCATTTATTACCCAAAACCAAAAATTCCGCACATTGATTTTTTGAAACAACAACTGAAGACAAGGCCTTGTCTTTACTGGTAACTAAACGACAACTGATACCAGCTTCTTTTAAGTCCTTTTTAATTTCCATGCCAAAATTATCCGGCTTAGCCTCATAATAACTAATGCCGAAATTGAGCTTTGTTTCTTTTTTAAGGGCTTTTAATTTTTCAACTGTCACCTTTCGACTGATTTGATTACCAATAATTTTACCGACTTTTATTGTCCCGCCAAGCCGACTCAAAACTTCAGCGCAATCAAAATCGTCATTTTCGATAATTAAAAAAGAGCCGGTTTCAGCAATAATTTTGGCAGGGGGTAAAACTGCCAAGATTTCTGCCACGGAAAGCTTTGGGTTGTGTCCTAAGATGAAAACGTATTGCATATTATTGGCTTAGTAACTTACCAACTTAAAAACTTACTAACTTAAGTATACCATATAAAATTAAAAACTATTAAATTTAAAATAAAAAAAGCCCCGGAACGAAAACCTGGGTTCTCGTCCGGGAAAAACAAAAAAGCCTACTGTCGCTAGGCTACCTCTGCCAATAAGTTGGCCGGTTGGAAAACGACTTCGGCGAACGAATCTTCTTCACCTAGATCAGCAACCAACGGATCAGCCGCCTGGCACGAACCGGGGCAATCCATCCCTTTTGCTCCAATATGAAGCAACGTTCTTAGGCCATTGTTACCAATGGCACCAATAACTTGCTTCCCACAGCTCTGGCATGTGACATAACCGATAGTGAATGAACCAATCACTGCTGCCAACAAAATACCTGGACTTTCTTTCTTTTCTGACTTCAAGACTAATTCCTTCTTGTTTGACCGGTTAAGAGCAGCAATACAAAGAACCATTCTACCTTACTTCAGAACATCTGTCAATACTATCGGTATACCTACTACATTCAAAGATTGTGGTTGGTTAATTTTTTTCGGCCAGAATAGAACTTCATCTCGCCTCTCGGCTTCCACTCGAGGCGCCCTGAGCATAGCCGAACGGGCGCCCCGCCTCAAGCCTATGATATGAGCTTATCTTTAATAAACGTGAGCCGACCTGCCCGCCAACGTGCAGCAGGCGGGAGGCGACTCCGAGAGTAGAGGTTTAATTTTTTAAAAATAACTATTCTGGCTTGGGGCGGGGTCAATGAAAATCTCTGCCAATGATTTATATATAAAAGAAGAACCCCGGGGGTAACCCGGGGCCCTTCTGACGATAATATAGTCATCTCTGATTTTAGAATCGTCTTCGTGGAGGTCGACTCTGTCGTTTCTTCCGGTGGCAATCCCGACAAAAAATTGGTCGGTCACCATCTGGTTCAAACGGTAGTTCGGTAATCTCAGCGCCGCATTCAGAACAGGTCCAATGTCCCTGGAACATCTGGCGCTGACCAAATTGATTTTGATCGTCCATCTAATTACCTTCTCGTTGTTTTGTTAAACTTAATGCTCAAAATCAACTTGGCTTAAACGCTAAAATTATTTTGAAAAATTAAGTGTAAACAAAACTATTAATTATTAATGGCTATATACTAGCATACTTTTAAAATTTTGTCAATAATCCACAAATCTCCTAGATGCTAAAGGGGGAATTGACTTATTTTTTAACCTATGATAAGCTATTTAAGATCCTGAATAATCCATAAGTCGGATTCAGGCATTAGGCTTAACAATTAAACCTTTCCCCGTGTTACCCTTCTAACTTAGATCGGGTGACCATTACCTTATCCAATTCTGCGATAAGGAAAGGCGTTTTTCAAACAGTTAACAGTTAACTGCCAAGTGTTAATTGTTATTAACATAGCGCTGGGAAAATACCGAGCGTTTTTAATAAATTAAAATAACAAGGATTTAGCAAAATTAGGAGTTGAGATCCAAAACCTACTTCCTACTACCTACTTCCTACTACCTAACTATGACTAACCACTACGAACTGCTTTATTTGGTAGGCGCTAATTACACCGATGAAGAGTTGATGCCAATTAAAGAAAAAGTAAAAGAATTACTCAAAAAATTTGGCGGCGAGATTACGCTGGAAGACAGTTTGGGCAAAAAGAAACTGGCTTATCCCATCAAAGGTAACCACCAAGGTTATTACTTGCTGATGGAATTCAATATAGACGGGGCTAAGCTGAAAGAGTTAAACCAAAACCTTAAACTCACTAGTGAAGTTTTAAGGCATGTTGTTGTCAGCAGAAAAATTGAGACTCCCAGCTTACTGAAAACGACTGCCGCTAAATTAAAGACTGCTGAACAAAAAGAGAGAGAAGTTAAAATCACACCCGAGGAAGAACGTAAAACCGAACCAGAAAAAGGTAAAATTAAATTGGAAGACCTAGACCAGCGGCTTGATGAGATTTTGGAAGGTGATATAATGTAGAAACATCAAATAAATAACGGAGCCAACAACCATATATTTCTATACAATCAATATAGCGCGCCTAAATCTTAAACCTAAAAAAATATGAACCTAAATAAAGCCATGATTATCGGCAACTTGACCCGGGATCCGGAAACGCGAACTACGCCTTCAGGCCAAACCGTTACGTCCTTTAGCGTTGCCACCAACTTAATCTGGACTGACGCTAACGGCGAAAAACAAAAAAAAGTGGAATTCCATAATATCGTGGCCTGGCGGAAATTAGCCGAAATTTGTGCCCAGTATTTAAAAAAAGGCAATAAAGTCTATATTGAAGGCCGGCTCCAAACTCGCGATTGGGAAGGTCAAGATGGTGTTAAACGTTATCGCACTGAAATTATTGCCGAAAATATGATAATGCTTGACACTAAAGGTACCAGCTCTGGTTCAAGAGAATCCACCCCTTCCCCTACCGATGATTTCAGTCAGCCTGAGCCAACCAAACAAGAGGATGAAATCCAAGTAGAAAATATTCCCTTTTAATTAATAAACTCACCATTAGCCGTTGACCGCTTTACTACCACGGTTAACGGTTAATGGTTTAGAATTATATACTATGATTAAAAACAATAATAATTCAATGGCCAAAGAAAAAAATTGCCATTTTTGCCTTAATAACATCCAGGATATTGATTACAAAGATGTTCAGACTTTACGGCGATTTATTTCTTCCTATTCTAAAATTGTTCCTCGCAAAAGAAGCGGCGTCTGCTCCAAACACCAAAGAAAATTAGCTACCGCCATCAAACGAGCCCGGACAATGGCAATCTTACCCTTTACTACCCGCTAAAATGGCAATCCTCAGCACTCTCAATGACATCAAACAGGGTTTAACTATTATTTATAATGGTGAGCCTTGTAAAGTAGTCCAGGCGCGGTTTGTCCGGATGCAACAACGAAAGCCAGTAATGCAAACCAAGCTGAAAAATCTAATCAACGGTAAAATGATTGAATATAATTTCAAGCCGGGCGAAAAAATCGAAACTGGTGATTTAATTAATAAAAAAGTCAGTTTTTTATATGCCGCCGGGGATGAATTTAGCTTCATGGATAACAAAACTTATGAGCAGTTTTCTTTTTCCAAAGAGCAACTCGGCGAACAAATCAATTTTTTGAAAGAAGGCTCCGAAGTGAATCTATTGTCTTTTAATAACCAGCCAATCAATATTGAGCTGCCGGCAAAAATGGATTTTAAAATTACTTCTGCCCCAGAAGGCATCAGAGGCGATTCCGCTCAGGGCCGGGTGACCAAAACCGCTGAAGTTGAAACCGGCTTCACCGTTCAAGTGCCTTTGTTTGTCAAAGAAGGCGACGTAATCAAAGTTAACACGGAAACCGGCGAATACGTAGAAAGAGTCAGTTGACACTTTATGTCACCCTGAACTTGTTTCAGGGTCTTGATTTAAATCTTAGAGATGCCGAAACAAGTTCGGCATGACACATACTTAAAAATATGGGACAAAACAGCGCTTTAAGAGCCAGAATCAAACATGCGAAAAAAAATACCCGAAAAGGTAAAGAGTTAAGAATGAAAACTCGGGACCTCCGACCTAAAAGATAATAAATCTGGAAAATTATTCAAAAGATTAGCCGGGAAACTGGCTAATTTTTTTATAAAAAAAGGCCTGAGGTGTTAGCCTCAAGAGCCACGATGAACAATTTCAATTACCCTCCCTTTATTGTAGCGGCAGCGCCAGCAGTTTGGCCAATGTCTCCTCGGGCAGGTCCGGCGGAACCATTAAGTAGGGCGGCAGCATACGCTGTCGGATCCGGATGAATTTCTTCAGGGCCTCAATTGTCAGAAAATGACAAATCGTTTCGGTCATCAGACCGACGTGAGTATGAGTAGTAGAATCCAAATCCGAGATTTCCGCCTTAACGGCTTTAGCCGCGGATAGGATTTGACCACCCAGTGACCGGCACTCCCAACAAGTCGGCAAGCGCAGCAGAACTGCCATGCCATTGCCCTCACCGAACATCAGTAGTCCGTAGTGCTGACTAATGATTTGAGGCTTTGCCTCTAATTGCTCCAGTTGTGGCAGTTCCCTGATACAAGTGGTTGGCAATTCGCTCAAGGCTAGTTCAGCCAAAATCATTGCTGCGGCTGCTTGGGGATCTGCCTCAGTCAAATTTTCCAAAGACATGCTTCGACCCTCCTTCGTCTTTCTTGATTGCCTGTTTCGGATATCTCATCTTAACATATTGTGAAATTTTTGCAAATTTAAAAAACCACCCTGACATAACATCAGGGCGGTTTTCTATTTGAAGCTTTATATTACTATTTTTCTTTTTTGTCTGGGCTTTCGCCGGCTTTAATCTTTTGCCAGACTTGTTTTCTCACTTCGGCAATCAGCTTGGGATTTTCTTTCAAAAACTGCTTAACATTCTCCCGGCCAGTGCCTAATTTCTCAGCGCCAAAAGTATAAGTATTGCCGGATTTACTAATCACACCATAAGTTACACCGGTATCCAAAGCATCGCCAGCAATCGAAATGCCTTCATTATACATAATGTCAAACTCACAAATTTGGAAGGGCGGCGCCACTTTATTTTTTACTACTTTAGCCTTCACCCGGTTACCAATAATTTTCTCCCCCATTTTAATTTGAGCGGCGCGGCGGACTTCGATTCGAACGGAAGAATAAAATTTCAATGCTGTACCGCCGGTGGTGGTCTCCGGATTACCAAAGAAAATACCAATCCGCATCCGGGTCTGATTGATGAAAATGACCATCGTATTACTTTTAGAAATAATACCGGCCAATTTTCTTAAAGCCTGGCTCATCAGACGCGCCTGCAAGCCAATATGGGTATCACCCATCTCGCCCTCAATTTCTTTTTTCGGCGTCAGGGCAGCGACAGAATCAATAACAATCACATCAATGCCATTAGACCGCACCAAAGTTTCCACAATTTCCAAAGCTTGTTCTCCGGTATCGGGTTGAGAAATCAGTAAATCCTTGATATTAACCCCGATTTTTTTGGCGTATTCGGGATCCAGGGCATGCTCGGCGTCGACAAAAGCGGCAATCCCGCCGACTTTCTGAACTTCAGCCACAATGTGCTGGGCTAAGGTGGTTTTTCCTGAAGCTTCCGGGCCAAAAATTTCAATGATTCGGCCACGCGGTACCCCACCCACGCCTAAAGCAATGTCTAAGGATAAACAACCAGTGGAAACCGCTGCCACTTCCATTCTTTTAGCTTCACCCAGTTTCATGATTGAACCATCGCCAAATCGCTGCTTGATTTGGTCAATGGCTTGTTGGGCAGCAGAAATTCGGTTGGCTATGTTTGAAGCGCTAGTTGATTTTTCGTCTTTTTTTGCCATAAGTTTGATCGATAGTTATTTAATTCATTAAAACATTAAGGTGCTATAATCCGATGTAAAAAATAGAAGAATAGTCAAGATTATTAAGCACCAAATTCTAAATTACAAATTCCAAACAAATCTCAAATTACAATCTTCAAAACATTTAGTTATTATTCTACTTGGTTTTTTCTAATATTGCAGCCAGTATCCTCAGTAATTCCATATTTTCCTGTAATATCGGTTTGATTTCTTCTTGAAGTTGAGTGTTAGCTTCGATCATTAAATTCAGCCAATAAATAGTTTCTTTGGCTTCTTTGCGGCTGATCCTTAATCGAAATTGAAAATCTTTTTTTGTTTCTGTCTCATTAGCTTCACGATAATTAGCGCCAATTGATGTGCCTGACCTTATAGCCTGGCGGCCTAATACAAAATTGATATCATTTTTAGGTAAGACCTTAGCTAGTCTAATAAGTCTTTTGCTAAATTCCAAGGTCCTATCTTCTAAGTCATACCGTTTTGAATTTTGAACATTAGTGCTTGGAATTTGTTTGGAATTTGAGATTTTGGATTTGTAATTTTCAACATAGCCCATACTACTTTATTTAATAGTTAGTTTGGCACTATGTTGATTATATTTTAATAAGTAAATCGAACCCCTAAAAACCTTCCCCTAAGAACCTAAAAACCTACAACCTAATTATTACTACTACTCTCCGCTTCATTGACCACAACCTGAAGATATTTCTTGGTTTGCTTGCCATGCCGGCTTTCCGCTGTAACTTCGATGATATTAACGCCGGACTGAAGATCGATTGTTTCGGAAAAATTGCCTTGAGTATCGGCCAGCACTTGTTGACCATTGATTTCCAAAACGGCTTCGGGCTCAGCTTGGCCGACTAATTCAATAAAACTTTGTTCAGTTATCAAGTTATTACTTGGGCTAATAATTGTCAAAAACGGCGGGGTCATGATCGCTTTAACTTTTAGTCCTAGATACGCCAGGCAGGCTAAAGCTAAAAGCCCAATAAGTATCCCCCGAACAATTTTTGGCGTCACCACCAGATGGAATCGAGAAATTCTTCTGACTGGTTTTTTAAAGTCCTCTTCGGGAAATTTTCTGGTTTTACTGTAAACTTTTCTTTCGCTCTGATAAGTCACCAGGGAATCTTTATCATTTAGGCCTAAATACTTGGCATAAACCTTTAAAAAATTCTTTGCATAAACTTCACCGGGCAATTTATCAAATTCGCTGCTTTCGATGGCAGCCAAATATCTAGCTGAAATATTAGTCGCTTGACTGGCCTGCGCTAGACTAACGCCCTTTTTCTCCCGGCTTAATTTTAAGCTTTCGCCTAAGTTCGGCGGATTAGAAATTTCTTTAGCCTGAAAACCAACCATAAATTTAAGCTAACTTTGCTCCTCCTCATCCTCTTCAAAGTCTTCTTCCTCTTCTTCAATTTCATCATCAGAAGTATTTTCTATTGTATCACCATCAAAGTGATTTATCAAAACTTCCCTGGGTTTAGCGCCGTCACCGGGCCCAATCACTCCCTGCTCTTCCAATAAATCCAAAATTCTGGCTGCCCGGGCATAGCCAATCCGCAACCGGCGCTGCAAAAGCGAGGCGGAAGCTTTTTTTGCCCGGACAATGACTTCTTTGGCTTCGGGCAACAAAGGATCACCATCTTCAATATCGCCAGAAAAATTTGAGGCCTCGCTGAAACCAGTTTGCTGCTTTTCCACCACTTCTTCAATATAGTCGGGCTTCGAGCGGTCTTTAAGATACTCAGTGACCCGCTTAATTTCGTCATCAGAGGCAAAAGCACCCTGGAGCCGTTTGGGTTTGGAAATTTCCGCGGAGATGTAAAGCATATCACCTTTACCCAGTAATTTTTCCGCTCCTGACATATCCAAAATCGTCCGGGAATCAACTAGTGAAGCAACCGAAAAAGCCACCCGCGAAGTAATGTTGGCTTTGATTAACCCGGTCAAAACATCAACTGATGGCCGTTGCGTTGCTAAAACTAAATGGATACCGACCGCCCGCGACATCTGCGCCAGCCGGACAATAGCGGCTTCCACTTCAGCGCCGGCGCTGGCCATCAAATCGGCCAGCTCATCAATCACAAAAACAATATAAGGCATTTTATCAGCCGCCTCATTATTATAACTTTCAATATTGCGATGATGAGAAGCGGCTAAAGTATCAAAGCGCTTTTCCATTTCTTTAATCGTCCAGCGCAAAGCGTTAATCGTTTTTCGGACGTCAATAATCACCGGCGTCAATAAATGGGGAATACTATTATAAATCGGCAGCTCCACCCGTTTAGGATCAACCATGATAAATTTTAAATCGCCCGGCCCATTTTCAAACAGTAAAGTTAAAATAATTGAATTGATACAAACACTTTTTCCTGAACCGGTGGCACCAGCAATCAAAAGATGGGGCATCTTGGCTAAATCCGCCAGCCACGGCCGGCCCATGACATCTTTACCCAAAGCAACAGTCAAATTAGTTTTTCGGCCCTTGAATGGTTCACTACTAATAATATCTTTCAGCGGAACAATGGCGGCGGCTTGGTTGGGAACTTCCACGCCCACCAAAGACCGGCCGGGAATCGGGGCTTCGATCCGAATCGGATGCGCCGCCAAAGCCAAAGCTAAATTATCGGCTAAAGCAGTAATGCGGGACAGTTTAACACCTTCGGCCGGTTTCAAAGTATACTGGGTCACGGTTGGTCCGACCTGGGCCTCCCCCATTTCCACTCTAATCCCAAAGTTCTCTAGCGTCTTTTCAATAATCATTTTGTTGGCTTTGAGATCACCACCATTGGGGGTAGTGGTTTTACCGGTCAATAAATCAAGTGGTAAATCAATTTTGGTTTGTTTAAATTTGCTGACGCCAAGATCCAGCTGCCGATCTTCTTTTTCTTCCTCACTTTCTTGCACTTGGGCCCGATGGCCACTGCCAGCCTGTTCCACTTCAACTTCATGCTGAGAAAAATTTAATTCCTCTTCTTCCGGCTCAGGCTCAGGTGGTTCAATTTGAGATCTTTCTCTTTGGGCCTGAACCTTACGAATCTTGCGCTGGGTAAAAGAATCTCTAATTCTGCTAATCCAAGAATCTGCTTCTTCATCCTCCTCTTCTTCTGCTTGGTCGCGTCTTTTTTCCAAAAGATTAATTAAATAGGATTCAAAAAGCAAAATAAAACCAATAATGGTTAAAGCCAGTAAAACGACTAGGGCCGCCCAAAAACCCATCAGCCTCAAAAAAAGCCAGGCTAAAACTAAACCAGAATAACCACCGCCCAAACCAATCTTAGCGGCTTCGACCAAATCGTCTGCATGGAAAACTAAATGGACTAAGCCATTAAAACTGAAAATAAAAAGAAAAAGACCAAGCACATTTGAAGTCTTAAACTCATATTTGGCTGGCCGGAGTAAAAAATAACCAACTATTATCAAAACTACGGGCAAATACCAGCGAACGGCGCCAAACAAAATCTTCAAAAAACTGTTGAGATAAACGCCAAGTGTTCCGGCTAAATTAAAAAGACTTAAAATTGCCACTGCGCCAAAAGCTAAAAGTAAAACAATAAGGATGCCGCGCTTGGTTTCACTAGAGACTTGAAAACCCGGCCGGCTGAAATCCAGGTCGCGTAAACCTTTGATCCTTTGAATTTTTCGTTTTCGTTGCGCCATATTTAGTTAACCAATCCTCAAATAATAGTAAACACTTGATGATATATATTTTAGCATATTTTGTCGGATAAATCATCAGTTGTTGATTTCGTGACTTTTCCTTATAACAAAGCACCCACCTGAGGTGGGCGCTATGTTGATTCTATCTAATAGATTATATTAACTCTCTAACTTTATCGTTTATTTTTCTTCCAGCTTAAATCCAGTACCAGCCGGAATTAACCGACCAATGATAACATTTTCCTTAAGGCCTTTCAGGTGATCAATTCGGCCTTCGACTGCGGCATTAATTAAGACCCGCGAAGTTTCTTGGAAAGAAGCCGCCGACAAAAAGCTGGAGGTTGATAAAGAAACTTTGGAAATACCCAAAAGTAATTCTTCACCAACTGCCGACTGCGCCTCTTTCTTTTTAAGTGACGAGTTAGCTTCATCAAGTTCATCTTTTTCAATTCTTTGACCTTCTAAAAGTTGGGTGTCACCGATTTTATTAACTAAAACCCGGGAAAACATCTGCCGGACAATTAATTCAATATGACGATTATCTAATTTCTGACCTTGGGAGGAATAAATAGTTTGAATTTCATCCACCACATACCTCTGGGTCTCTGCTTTACCTTTAAGGTGATAAAGCTGCTTTAAATCCAAACTGCCATTAGTCAAAGCATCACCTTTAGTAATCAAATCGCCATCGGCCACTAACAAATTAAATTCGGGCGGGATCTTATAAACTTGTGATTTCTTCTCTTTGACTGAAATAATAATTTTGTCTTCTTCCAATTTAACAGTGCCATCCTGTTTAGCTAAGACTTTTTCTCCATCCTCATTAGTAAATAAAAGTTCACCCTTTTTAATCTTCTGTTTATTCTTGGCGGCAATTTTTACCTTAGCTTTGTCTTTAGCCTTTAAGGGATAAGTATCTTGATCAACATGTTCATAAAAAACTTTAATTACCTTAAACCGATTCAGACCGGATTCTTTTTTCGGTTCTTCAATTTTAACGGTACCATCAACTTCGGAGACAAAAGCTCGTCTTTTTGGCGGCCTGGCCTCAAAAATTTCCTCAACTCGAGGCAAACCTTGGGTAATATCTAATCCCGCCACACCACCAGTATGAAAAGTTCTCATCGTCAGCTGCGTTCCCGGCTCACCAATACTTTGAGCGGCAATAATTCCAACCGCTGTCCCCATGGCGACTGGCTTATTGTAAGCCAGATCCCAGCCGTAACATTTCTGGCAAATTCCCCGGTGGGTTTTACAAGCCATAACTGACCGCACTTTGATTTCGGCTAGATCTAATTGTTTCAAAACTGCAACTTTTTCAGAATTAATTAAATCCCCTTTATTAATAATTACTTTTTTAGTTTTGGGATCAACAATTTTTTCCGCAATATAGCGACCCTTTACCCGATCAATTAAATTCAAATTAATGGCTTCGCTGGCTTTTTTGGTCAATACTACCCCTTCAGTATCACCGCAATCTTTTTCATTAATCACCAAATCCTGCGAAACATCAACTAGCCGCCGCGTCAAATAGCCAGCATTAGCTGTTCTTAAGGCGGTGTCGGATAAACCTTTTCGGGCACCATGGGTAGAAATGAAGTATTCCAACACATCAAAACCTTCTTTGAAATTACCTTTGACCGGTAATTCAATAATATCACCAGCCGGATTGGTCACTAAGCCCTTCATTCCAACGATTTGAATCAACTGACTCCAACTCCCACGAGCGCCTGACTCAACCATGGTAAAAATTGGCCCATAGGGATCAAGAGTATTTTGACTCATTTTGACAATTTTATCCTTAATATTCATCCAAATCTCAATGATTTTGGTATGACGTTCACTGTCAGTGAGCAGCCCGGAATTATATTGATTTTCCACTTCTTCCACTTCTTGCTCACCAGATGTAATCACCTCTTTTTTACCAGCAATTTTAGGCACATCATCCATCCCCCAAGAATAACCCGACTGAGTCAGATATTTAAAGCCTAAATTTTTAATTTTATCCAACAGGTGGGCCACTTCGATTTCATCATATTTTTCCAAAAATTCAGAAACCATTTGGCGTAAGCTTTTACTATCCACGACGCTGTTTTGAAATGGATAATCATCGGGCAAAACTTGATTAAAAATCAGGCGGCCAACTGAAGTTTCATAAAGTTTGTCTTTGAACCCAACTGATTTCAATTTCTTTTCCAACCAGCTGCCAGGACGAACCCTGATGGTTTGCTGAATTTTAATTTTTTGCAAGTTGTAAGCTAAAATTGCTTCATCACAATCGGCAAAAATTTTGACTTTATCATCTTTAGCGTTTTGAATCAAAGTTAAATAATGACAGCCCCAGACTATATCTTTGGTCGGCCGGGCGACAGGATCACCAGTGGCTGGTTTCAAAATATTACGTGAGGCAATCATCAAGTTAGCGGCTTCCCATTTAGCCTTCTCGGTTAATGGCACATGAACTGCCATCTGGTCACCATCAAAATCAGCATTAAAAGCCTCGCAAACCATAGGGTGAATTTGAATGGCTTTACCCTCAATCAAAACTGGCTTGAAAGCTTGAATCCCTAAACGATGGAGGGTAGGAGCACGATTAAGTAAGACGTGGGCGTCTTTAACAATATTTTCTAAAATATCCCAGACTTCGTTGCGGCCCGATTCAATAAAACGATTGGCACTTCGGACATTATGGACGTATTCTTGCTGAATTAATTTACTGATGACAAAAGGCTTAAATAATTCTAAAGCCATTCGTTTGGGCAAGCCACACTCATAAATTTTCAATTTTGGTCCAACAACAATCACGCTGCGGCCAGAATAGTCGATTCTTTTACCTAATAAATTTTGACGAAATCGGCCTTGCTTACCTTTCAAAATATCAGCCAAAGACTTAAGCATCCGCTTCTGACCGGTGGAAGCCACCACCGTTTTGCCGTGGCGGGCCGAGTTATCAATCAAAGCATCAACTGCTTCCTGTAACATTCTTTTTTCATTCCGACAAATTACTTCAGGCGCATTTAATTCTTTTAATTGTTTCAACCGATTATTCCGATTGATAATGCGCCGATATAAATCATTAAGGTCAGAAGTAGCAAAACGGCCGCCATCCAAAGGAACCATTGGCCGCAGGTCGGGCGGGATAACGGGCACACTTACTAAAATCATCCACTCGGGCCGGATTTTATTTTTCAAAAAATTCTTGGCTAGTCTGAGCTGCTTTAAAAGTTTATCTTTTTGCGGCGTTTCGTTGCCTTCAATTTGCTGCTCTAATTCCGCCACTAGTTTTTCCAAATTAATTTTTTCTAGCAGGCGCCTGACACCATCGCCGCCAATATCAGCCTCAAAGATATGGCCGTATTTCAAAGATAAATCTTGATAAACATGCTCAGAAATAATTCTTAAAGGCTTTAAATCTTTGAGCTCTTGCTCGGCCAGGCGCAAAATCTGTTCCAACTCTTTAGTCTTTTCCTTGCGGGAATCGTCCAAAGCCACCATTTCCTTCTCGGGATCACTGCTTGATCCGCCCTTACCTTTGGTCTCTTCTTTGTTTGTTTGGCCGGCTCGGCTTTTGATTAAATTTAATTGATGATTAAAATCACTTTCAATTTTTTTCTTTTTAACTTTAAATTCCTGACGAATTTGCTCCAAAGTTTCTTTTTTCAAATCTTCATTAACTTCAGTAATAATAAAATCGGCAAAATAAATTACTTTTTCTAAGGCTTGCGGTGACAAATTTAAAATCAAACCAATTTTAGAAGGCACACCGCGTAAAAACCAAATGTGGGAACAGGGGGCGGCTAAATCAATGTGGCCCATCCGTTCGCGTCTGACCACCGAACGAGTGACTTCCACACCGCATTTATCGCAGACAATACCTTTATAGCGGATTTTTTTGTATTTACCGCAATAACATTCCCAGTCTTTGGAAGGTCCAAAGATTCTTTCGCAAAATAAACCATCCTTCTCAGGTTTCTGAGTTCGATAATTAATAGTTTCCGGCTTAGTCACTTCCCCAAAAGACCAATCATGAATCTGATCGGGCGAAGCTAAACTCAGCCTTAAAGCGTCAAAATCAATTACACTTTTTTCTTCGACCATACCCGGTTATAAATTTAATGATTATTATTTACTATTAATTTAACTTTTGGCTGCTTTTTCCTTTTTGTCTGCCTTAGATGTTAATTCCTCGGCCTGATCTTTTGCTCCATCAGCTTCTTCTACCAATTCAGTCAAAACTGAAGTTGCCACTGGTTTATTTTCCTTAATTAATTCGATATTTAAACATAAACCATTTAATTCACGCAGCAAAACATTAAATGACTCGGGAATATTTAATCGCCGAATCGGTTCACCCTTAATAATTGATTCGTAAGCTTTTGATCGGCCCGGCACATCATCGGATTTGATTGTTAAAATCTCTTGCAAAGTATTAGCCGCCCCATAAGCTTCCAAAGCCCAAACTTCCATTTCACCAAACCGCTGACCGCCAAACTGAGCTTTACCACCCAAGGGCTGCTGAGTAATTAATGAGTAAGGACCAATTGACCGTTGGTGAATCTTATCTTCCACCATGTGATTTAATTTCATTATGTAAATTTTGCCAACTGTTACCGGCTGCTCAAAGGCTTCGCCTGTTCGACCATCATAAACCGTCATTTTGCCATCGGGGGAAAAACCTGCTTTTTGGAGTTCTTGCTTGATTTGTTCCTCATTCATCCCATTTAAAACCGGCGTGGCCACCCGATAACCTAATTTATCAGCAGCTAACCCCAAATGAGTTTCCAAAATCTGACCTAAGTTCATCCGCGAAACTACCCCTAATGGACTTAAAATTATATCAACTGGCTTACCATCTTTTAGAAACGGCATATCTTCTAGCGGCAGAACGACAGAAACTACACCTTTATTACCATGGCGACCGGCCATTTTATCACCCACTTGAATTTTCCGTAAGTTGGCAATAGAAACTTGGTACATCTTAATTACACCAGATGGCAACTTGTCGCCGCCTTCGCGGGTGAATAATTTGATATCAACAACTTTACCTTTTTCACCATGTTCCAAATAAAGAGAACTATCACGAACATCCCGGGCTTTCTCACCAAAAATTGCCCGGAGTAATTTTTCTTCAGCGGAAAGTTCAGTTTCACCTTTTGGCGTAATCTTACCGACTAAAATATCACCGGAAGAAACTGCCGCGCCAATTCGCACGACCCCTTCGGCATCTAAATCTTTGAGTTTTTCTTCACCAATATTAGGGATATCGGAAGTGACTAATTCCGGTCCTAATTTAGTATCACGGACTTCAACCTGAAAATCTTCAATATAAATAGAAGTATAACGATCCTCTTGGACAACTCGCTCGGAAACAATGATGGCATCTTCATAGTTATAGCCTTCCCAAGCCATAAAGGCGACAGTAATATTTTGGCCCAAAGACAATTCACCATGATCGGTGGCTGGCCCATCGGCTAAAACATCACCTTTCTTAACTTCCTGGCCTTTTTGGACAACTGGTCTTTGATTAATACAAGTTGAAGCATTGGAACGGATAAATTTATTAAGCCGATAACGTTTCAGTCCACCGCTGTTTTCTAAAATTTGAATCCGATCGGCTTGGACTTCGGCGATTTTACCATCAGCCTGACAAACAATAACATGGCCTGAATCACAAGCCGCTTTTTCTTCCAAACCCGTACCAACGATTGGGGCTTGGGGATTAATACAGGGCACGGCCTGACGTTGCATGTTCGAACCCATCAAGGCGCGAACGGCATCATCATGTTCCAAAAATGGAATTAGGGAAGTGGCCACACTGACAATTTGATTCGGGGCCACATCCATATAATCAATAACATCAACGTGTTCAATTTCTGGCTCACCATACTTTCTGACTTCGGCGCGCTCAACCAAAAAATAGCCCTTTTCGTCAATCGGCGTAGTGGCGGCAGTGGTGATTGAATTTTCACTCTGAAAAGCGGTTAAATAAATTACCTCATCAGTTACCCTTGGCTTCAGGGGAACTTTTTTGAGGCTTTTAATTTTTTCTATTTGCTTAGCTGATTTCGAAGTAATAATTTCACCAGCCTTAACGATAACTTCTTTAGTGGCTGGATCACTAATATCTTGCCGGGCAATTTCCTCTTGGGTTTCCACTGCGTCATTGTTGACGTCATGTTTGACTTTCCGAAAAGGAGTTTCAATAAATCCGTATTCATTAACTTTGGCGTAAGTGGCCAAGTGGCCGACTAAACCGATATTTGGACCTTCGGGAGTGGCAATCGGGCAAATCCGGCCGTAGTGAGTCGGATGCACATCGCGGACATCAAATCCAGCGCGTTCCCGCGAAAGACCGCCCGGACCCATGGCTGATAACCGACGCTTATGTTCCAGCTCGGCCAAAGGATTAGTTTGGTCCATAAACTGAGATAACTGCGAAGACATGAAAAACTCTTTAACTGCACCAATAACCGGCCGGGCATTAATCAAACGATTAGGATTAATTTCGGCCACATCCAAAGTGCTCATTCTGTCTTTGACAATTCTTTCCATTCGAGCTAAACCAATACGAAATTTGTTTTGGACTAGTTCACCAATAGCCCGAACGCGCCGATTACCCAAATGATCAATATCATCAGGTTCTTTTTGAGAAATATTAAGTTTGATAATTTCGGAAGTGACATTAACCAAATCTTCCAGTCTTAAAACCCGGTTTTCCTTGGTGATGGGCAAATCCTGACTAAAACGCTGATTAATTTTATAACGGCCGACTTTACCAAAATCATAACGGTCAAAATTAAAAAACATGGCATAAATTAAAGATTTCGCATTATCAACTGTCGCCAAATCGCCGGGACGAATTCTTTTATAAACTTCGATCAAACCTTCACTCTCGTTACCAGTGGCATCTTTGGCTAATGTATTTTTGATGTAAGAAATTTCTGGATGAGTATCAACGTTTTTAAAAAGTTCTAAAATTTCTTCATCATTACTATGACCGAAAGCCCGGAGTAATGCCGTCACGGCAATTTTTCTTTTGCGATCAATTTTAACCCAAATGACATTATTGATATCAGTTTCAAATTCTAACCAGGAACCGCGATTAGGAATTATCTTTGCCCCATAATAACGCCGCTCACCAAAAACTTCTGAGGTAAAGAAAATCCCAGCTGATCTAATTAACTGGGAAACCACGGCTCGCTCAATGCCATTAATGATAAAAGTGCCCCGGTCAGTCATCAAAGGAAAATCACCCAGATACACTTCTTGCTCAATTTCTTTATTTAATTTTTTGTTAACTAATTTACCAACAACGCGTAAAGGGGCTTCATAACTTAAATTTTTTTCTTTACTGGTGACTTCGTCAAATTTCGGTTCGTCCAAATAATATTTACCAAAATATAATTCCAAATCACGGCCAATAAAATCACGGATCGGCGAAACTTCTTCAAACAGCTCTGACAAGCCGTGATCTAAAAACCATTTATAAGAATCCTTCTGGACTTCAATCAAATCAGGCATCGGTACGGCTGGCCGAAGAGTGGTGAAAACCTTTCTCTTTGAAGTTGAGGTTTTGGTGGTCATAGTTAATTTAGATCTCCGGAAAAAACAACAAAAATCTCTCCCAACCCCTAAGCGGGAAGCGAGTTGATTTTTTTGTTTTTAGTTTTGAGAAAAAAAGAAGCCCACTATGTTTGTTTTTAAAATCAATGCGTTAGTTCGAATAGCGGGAATTTTTTAAATCGCCATTTAATGGAAATTAACTTGTCAATATTATCATAATTCCAAGGCCTTGTCAAATGTTTTCTCCTTTTATAATACGATTAATACCAATTTGGCTAAATTTAGCTAAAAAAATTCAAAAAAATAAAGACTTATCCACAATTTTTCCCACTAGCCACCTAAGGGTTAATTTTTGGGTAACCAAAAATGATGAACAATAAGTTGATTAAAAATTTGGTTTTTTGGGTTTTTGCCGGGGCAGACTGTTAAATGTTTCGGGTTTTTCCACAATTCGATCCAAAACTGGATTAGGTGGCGCCCCAACATTTTTAATGGTCCGCAGACTAGTTTCTGTTGCCAAGGCAACGCCCGTACAACCCAAAGCCCAGGCTAAATAATCCTGGGAACCCAAAAGATGGTTTATTCCTAAACCAATACCCACGCCAATGATGGTGGCTAAAATAATTCGCGACCAATAATCCATAGGCTAAATTATAATTTTTAATTATTAATTTTGAATCAATTTTGAATATTCAAATATTAAAATATTGAATCAAAATTCGAATTTCAAAATTAATAATTATAATTGCTATCTTTTAACTTTTTCAATTCTTCTCTAACAATTGCCCGGTCATCCCAGGGAATATTTTTATCCCCAACCACCATGGCTTGCTCACAACCCTTACCGGTAATCAAAACTAAATCATCAGGCCCAGCTAAACTCAAGGCTTTAGAAATTGCTTCCCGGCGATCTAAAATTTTAAATAAATTTTGATTAATGATTTTGCCCTCTTCAATTGCTCCGGCCGCGACCTGATCAATAATGGTTTGCGGATCGTCATCATAGGGATCTTCATTAGTGACAATTACCAAATCAGCTTTTTGGCCAGCCAACTGGCCAAGTTTGGGTCGGCGGGCAATATCCCTTCCGCCACCGGTTGAACCTAAAACCTGAATCACTTTCTGATGCGGAATTAATTTAACAATATCATAGAGAGCACCAACCGCCTTTGGTTCATAAGCATAGTCAACAATTATTTTAAACGCTTGGCCTTCACTAATAAATTCAATGCGACCCGGTATCCCCTCAATTGTCCCAAGGCTTTTAGCCATACTGGCCAAACTTAAACCTTGCGATAAACCAATGGTGATAGCGGCTAAAGAATTATAAATATTATGTTGGCCAAAAAGTTTAAACTCAAAAATTTGACGGTCGATGACAAACTCAATGCCATCGGCTGTAACTTTTTGATTTTCTGCCCGAATGACTCGGCCCTGATTGGTGGACTTATTAGTCAGAGTAAAAACTAATTTTTCTTCCGCCCAATTATTTAAAAAGTCATTAACATTTTCATCGTCCAAATTTGCAATGATAGTCTTTTTAATTTTTTGACCACTAATTAATTTTGGTGAATCATTTTTAAGCTTTTTAAATAATTTTAATTTAGCATTTTTATAGTTAGCAAACCCACCATGGGCCTCGATATGCTCCGGGTATAAATTAGTAAAAACTAAAATATCATAATTAATACCTAAATGGCGAAATTGCTCAATGCCCTGGGAAGTCGTTTCAATCACCGCATACTGACAATTGAATTTGACCATCTGCTTAATTAATTTCTGCAAAGCCAACCGGCCAACCATTGTCATCTTTTTATTATTCAGCCACTCTTTTCTATCCACCTGAAAAAAGAAAGTTGAAGCCGCCCCCACTTTATAACCGGCTTTTTCTAAAATTTTAGTAATCAAATAAACGACACTTGATTTGCCCGAAGTTCCGGTAACACCAATCACAATGAGTTTATCAGACGGTGAACCATAAAAAAAATTAGCGGCAATTGCCAGAGTATAATGGTAAGCCTTAATGAAAGGTTTAGGAATTATTTTACGCAGAAAAGTTAACATAGAAAATTATGTATTAAGAATTATAAATTCAGAATTGTCACCCTGAATTTATTTCAGAATCTCTGAATTTATAATTCTTGGTTGCTACTACAATTCTACCACCTTGATAGTCTTTCCGGCAAACTAGGCAGGTTTTAGATCTGACCAAAAATACTTTGCTTTTTAGGCCATTTTCTAGCCTAATTAAACCCTTTTCTGACTTATTAACTTATCCCCTGCCTCATCTTGACAGGGGTTTTTGTTTTAAGGTATACTATCAATATATTGATATCAATATATTGATAGAGCAGGGGACCATGAATGCGCATTAATGCCAAAAAATTAGGCAAAAACATCAAAAACAAACGGCTAAGAAAAGGCATCTCACAAGAGATGCTGGCCCGAGCCGCTAATTTGAAGCTCTCTAATTTAGCGAAATTAGAGGGCGGTTTTAATTCTAATCCAACTTTAGAAACACTGGCTAGTATTGCCGGTGTTTTAACTAACGGGAGTATCGATGCCTTGGTTAGATAGAAAAAGACTACTAAAATCTAGACTGGAAAACCTCCGGGAGGCAGGTAAGTTCTTGGGGTTGTCAATTTTATCTATCATTTTGGTTTTGTTTATCTTAGGCTGGGTCGCTTATGCTTTCCAAGCTTCGGCGGCAACCGGCATCAATTCTCAACTCAACTACCAAGGTAAACTTAACGACAGTAGTGGCGTAGCAGTAAGTGACGGGACCTACAACATTAAACTGGCAATTTATGCTGCCAGTAGTGGTGGGACCTGTCTTTGGACTGCAGTTGGATCTTGCGCTGATGGCAATGTGGCAACAACCACAGTTACCACAGTCAACGGAGTCTTTTCGGTAACTTTGGGTGGATCGGGCCAAAATTCGTTAGCCACTTCAACGATTGCTACTGTTTACAAATGGAATACTGATAGTTTGTATTTAGGAGTGACGATTCGAGGCACGACTGCTTCTCCTGTCTACGATGAAGAAATGACGCCAAGAAAGAGAATTACTTCGTCAGCTTATGCTTTCAATGCTGATTTGGTGGATGGGATCAGTGCGACTTCAACTGCTGCTGTGGCCAACGAACTTTTAGCTTTAGATGCTTTTGGTAATTTGAATTTGTTTAATCAAGGGGTATCGAGTACTTATGCCACGACCAGCTGGTTATTGGTTAGAGAAAGCTCAACGATGAAAGAACTTAATGCCACTTCAACTAACGTTGATAATTTAACAGTGTTTAATACTGGGACCTTTAACTGGCTGTCAGCCACGACATCGTTAGACTACTGGTTTAATGCTTCGTCGACTTTGGGTAGCTGGGATTATTTAAAGATGAAACCAGCCACTTCCACCGTCTTAAGCTTGCTTGATTCGGATTATCGGATTTCAACTTTGAATGCGACGAGCACTCTGACTGACCACAGCACGACAACCGGCAACTTATATACCGGCAGACTTTGTTTTGCCAACGGCAACTGCTATGACGATATCACCACCATTTTAAGCGGCGTCGAGTTCTTCTTACATGAAGATGATTCCGATGTGGTGGGCTACGAAAAGCTGTTGCGCGATCCGGCCAGTGGCGCTCAGACCACTGATTTCTGTAATGCGGAAGACAGCCTTTATTGCGCGATTGATGAATATGTCACGGAAACTGACGATCTTAATACGACCGTTATTCCTTCAGGAACCTGGTCGTTTCATACTTTTATCAATATTGATTCTAATACGGGCGTGTCAAATATGGTGATTAGGGTTTATGCCCGAACCGCCGGCGGGGCGGAAACCCAGCTGTTTAGCGCCACTTCCACCGAGTTGACTACCGGGCTTAAAGAATACCAGATCAGTACGGTCCAGTCTGAATTCAATATTAATACTACCGATCGCTTGGTCGTCAAATACTTGGGCTGGTCTACCTCAGCCGCCGCCCGAACCATCACCTTATATTATGAAGGCACGGCTAATTATTCTCATTTAGTGACACCCTTTACCGTGGTTGATTTAGGTTCTTATGTCCAACGCAATATCAATGAGACAATTACGGCTAATTGGATTTACAATTCATTGACAACTTTTTCTGATTTACGAGCTACGACTTTGAATGCCACGACGACTAATGTTGATAATCTCAAAGTCTTGAATACGGGTACCTTTAACTGGTTATCGGCCACTTCATCTTTAGATTACTGGTTTAATGCATCATCGACCTTAGCTTCTGGTTTGAGCCAGTGGTACTACCCCTGGACTGGGGCCATTACGCCAACCAGTTCAGTTGGTATATTTGTTAATGCGTCCTCAACGATTGCGGCTAACTTTAGGGTGGATGGGAATGCGACGACAACTGGCCACTTTGAAGCGGATTCCAATTTCTATGTCAAAGACGGCATGGTTAGTATCGGTATAGAGCCAGGGATATTTGCCGGAGCATCTACTTTCATCAACTATGAAACCTGGACAGGAAATACTGGCACTCTTATCAGCAATAATTTTATATCTACCTTCAGCCCAACAACTAATTCTAATTCTTTGAACGTTGGTATAAATAATGATGCAACTGGCAATGGCACAGAACACCAGACTTATATTGCCGGTTATCTTGGTACCACTAATTATGAAGGTACGGCTAGTCTAGAAAATCTAATTGGCCTGCAATCAACTGCTGAATTAGCCAATGCTGGAAGCGTGACCAGTACGGTAGCAATTGGCGGTCTGATTAATAATGGCATAGCTGATACTGATGGGGGCGGAGATATGACCAATGCTTATGTTTTTAACAGCGCTTTTACCATCGGCACCCAGGCCGGAACTATTGCCAATGCCTATATGTATAATAGCAATGGATTTGTACTAAATGGTGGCACAATTACTAACGCTTACGGGTTAAATTTGGAAACACCAGCCTACAATGGTGGCACAATTACTAATTTGTATGGCATCTATATTGATAACCAAACTGGTGCTACCAATAACTATGCAATTTATACCAATACGGGTAACGTCAGATTTGGTGATGACTTATTAGTGGTGGGTAATGCCACGACTTCCGGTTACTTGGTTGTAGGCACAACTAACCCCACCACCAATTTGGGTGCCGGTGACTTGTTGGTGGGTAGAAATGCGACCACAACCAACCATTTTGAAGCTGATTCTACTTTTTATGTCAAAGAAGGACAAGTTGGCATTGCTACATCAACACCTTGGGCAACCTATGAATTAGCCGTGAATGGTGAGGCGATAATCACTGGCGATACTTTAATTAATAATGATTTGTATGTTGCTGAAAGCTATGCAGCTGATGGCGCCAACGGCAATCTATTTTTAGGCAGAAACGTCGGTAATTGGGAAAGCTTAATTTGGAACGTATCCAACAATCAATTTGAGCTTTCGGATGAGTTAGCAGTTACAGGTAACCTTTATGTCTCTGGCTATGCCAGTACTACTAACTTGGTTTTAGGCAATGATGGGTCAAACCTCGGGACTTATGCTGACTTGTACGTTAATTCTGGAAACTTATTCTTTAATGGGACTCAGTTGACTGGTTCTTCTGGACTTTCTTTCTGGCAGTATAATCCCGGCTTGAGTAATAGTACCTATAAGGCGATTTCGCCAACTTCGACTGACATTGGTATTTTTGTCACGGCGTCTTCGACGATTGCCGCTAACTTCAGAGTGGATGGGAATGCGACGACAACGGGTAATACTTCTTTACAAGGTACTTTATATGTTAAAGATGGTAACGTCGGCATTGGGACATCAACACCACAACAAGAATTATTTGTCAATAATTCAACGGGTGAAGCTGATATTGTAATGAGTAGTGCGCTTAATAATGATGTTAATCTTAGATGGACTATTGAAGGAAAAAATAAATTTAATATCTTTTATGATGCTAGTGATGGTGATTTGGCTTTTTATGATAACGTGGGTGTAGCTCAAAGAATGACGATTGATACAACTGGCAATGTCGGTATTGGCACGACTGCCCCGGGAGATCTATTAAGTGTTAATGGCAAAACTTTCTTGGGTGGCAATGCTTCGACGACTGGGACATTAGTTGTCAATGCTCAATCAGGTTATACTGGCTGGGCCGCACCAACCAACACTTTCACTGTCGTTGGCTCAGGGTTGTTTACCGGTAATGCCACGACTTCGGGTAACTTTACCGCTCAAAATACTTTGTATGTTAAAGATGACAATGTCGGCATTGGGACGGCGAGCCCAAGAGCAAAATTAGAAGTAAAAAGTGCAGGAACTATAGTTACTTTCCCCGCTGGAACGCAAGATTTAATTATTGATAATTATTCAGCCGCAGCGGCCTCAGAAGCAGCAATTTTATTAGGTGGTTCGGGGACAGGCGGATATGGTATCTATTCAAAAATTTTACAGACTAATAATGGCAATTTTGGTTCTCTTCAATTTCAGTCAAGGGCTGATGCCGCAGGGACTGGCTGGACAACACGAATGACAATTGACGCTACCGCTGGCAATGTCGGTATTGGTTTAACCGCTCCCGGGTATAAACTTGATGTCTTAGGTACAGCTTCAACCACTGATTTATACGTTGGCGGTAATTTGGCCCGGACTTCGACTTCTACTAATATCTATGGCGGCATGATTGTTGATACTGATACTTTGGTGGTTAATGCCAATGAGAACCGGGTGGGAATTGGGACGGCGAGTCCGGCATATCCATTAGATATTTACACTGCAAGCGGCGACGCTAATTTGAGAGTTAAATCAAATACTGATGACGCCAACATCTCTCTTACTTCAAACGGTGATGGAGTTGGTACCGAGAAAAGTCAAATAACATTTATAGATAATGTGACCTCAAAATGGACTATTGGTAAAAGCGATGATAACAATTTCTTATTATATGATTACACTCGTGGAAGCACAATTTTTAGAGCTTATGCTAACGGGAATTTAGCGTTAATGGAGAACGGTGGCAATGTCGGTATTGGCACGACTGCCCCGGGAGATCTATTAAGTGTTAATGGCAAAACTTTCTTGGGTGGCAATGCTTCGACGACTGGGACATTAGTCGTCAACGCTCAATCAGGCTATTCTGGCTGGGCCGCACCAACCAACACTTTAACCGTGGTTGGGTCCGGTTACTTTACTACTAATTTGAGAGTATCAGGCAACGCCACGACTTCGGGTAACCTTAATGTCTCTGGCTATGCTTCAACTACTAACTTAGTCCTAGCTGACGGGGCGTCTAACCTAGGAACTTACTCTGATTTGTATGTTAATTCTGGGAATCTATTCTTTAATGGTACCCAGTTAACTGGCTCTAATGGTTTGGCTTTCTGGCAGTATAATCCCGGCTTGAGTAATAGTACCTATAAGGCGATTTCGCCAACTTCAACTGACATTGGTTTCTTTGTTAATGCTTCTTCAACGGTGGCGGCAAACTTCCGGGTGGATGGGAATGCGACGACGACTGGCAATACTACCTTACAAAATACTTTGTATGTTAAAGATAGTAGCGTCGGGATTGGGACAACTGATTTAACTGACTACAAATCAAGTGGCAATAATTATTCCAGTGAATTAGTTGTAGATTTAGCTAGCACAGTAACTACTTGGAATACTGCTCAATCTCAACTTACACTAAGAAATTCCAATACGACGGCTAACAACTGGTCTGGACTCGCTTTTGCATCCAACGACGGCACAAATACTGCTTATGGTGCTGCCATAGCCGCTCAATTCACAGACAGGACAGCTGGCGGCTGGACGAGCGCTGAACTAGCATTTTTTACTGGTACTAAAGGAGCGGCTCCTTTGGAAAGAATGAGAATAGACAAAAGTGGCAATGTCGGGATTGGACTTACCCCAGTTGCTGGAAGAAAACTCCAGGTTACATCTGGTGCTTCAGAGCATCCTCTTTGGCTCCAGACAGCTGATCGGTGGGGTGGGTTAACATTATCTGATACAGCTGACAATATTATGATGTATGTCTATCCAGATGATGCTGATTTGGGTGGAACAATACTTAACCTTCGTGATGCTGGAACTACAAAAGTAATGATAGATACTGATGGTGATACTTATTTCAATGGCGGCAATGTCGGGATTGGGACGACTATACCTTTGACAAAATTGCAAGTTGGAGTTGATAATGCGGGAGAGGCATTATCAATGGGTTCACTTGTGCCACAAGTGGCGATAATGGGAGCGCAAAATAATACATCAGAAGATAGTATTTTGAGATTAATAAGGCCTACTTATTCAGGTAATTTATATCCTGCATCAGTTGATTTTAAAATGAGCACTTGGAATTCACTTGGTTGTGTTAATGGTTGTGCATCTAGAACCAAACTTACAATTGGGTTAAAAGATGGCACTTTATACGACACCAGTAATGTTGCGGATATTATGACATTATTATCAAGTGGTAATGTCGGTATTGGCACGACTGCCCCTTACTACAAGCTTGAAGTTTCAGCGCCAACTGCTACTACCACTTTGTATGTGGTGGGCAATACCAGATTAGAAGGCAATGCCACCACTACTGGTAATGTCTACCTTGGCACTAATCAAAATAACTTTGTCCGGTTAGAAGATGGCCAGGTTGACTCTCTTAGTCTAGCACCTGCTACTTCGACGGTTTTAATTTTTGATAGTCAAGCTTATTGGTCTGATGACAGTACTTATTTAGACGGCCAAACTTTATTATCAAACAAAGGTACTAATCATCCATATTTTTCTATAGATATGACTTATAGTGAAATGGTGGCAGGTCCAGTCGTAACCAGTAAAGATGTATTTTCAGTAATGCATACTAGCAGTGGCGATAGTGTTGGTATTGGTTTAGAAAATGGTGCTAATAGTGATTTAATTTGGTTTGATACTTGGGGTACGTATCAACAAGGAAGACAAGGAACTCAATATTTTGGCTGGCTAGATACCCTAAATGAATTTTATCTAACGAATAATTTTGCTATTTCTGGCAATGCCACCACCACCGGCTGGCTGACGGTTGGAATAGTCTCTCCGGCTCGGACTTGGGCAACGGGTGATGCCAGTATCGGCAACCGCCTCTTAGTGGATGAAGACATTTATGTTGGTGAATCTGCTAGTAATGATGATGATTCCATATTCTTTGATGCCGGTAATGAATCTATCGTCTGGGATGATAGCCCAGGAGAATTTGACTTTAGCGATGATGTGAATATCACTGGTAGTGCTACGACTTCAAATACCTTACAAGTTACCAGTGGCTTAGCCACTGGTGGCGCTCAGCCTAATTCAACCACTACGGCTAACTTTGGTGGTAATGTTATGATCCAAGGTAATGCCACCACAACTGGTAAACTGATAGTTGGTGCCTGGAATGCCACAAAAGCAATGGGTATAGATGTCTATTCTTTAGTCCTGCCTAATGTGGCCAACAATACTGGCTATGGTTATGCCTATGGTTGGTTTAGCGCTTCTGACGGCAGGTTCAAAGTTAACCAAAGACCTTTGAATTATGGTTTGGATGATTTGATGAAATTAAATCCCAAGCGCTATACCCAGTATGGTGGCTATATTGAAGACGGCCAAGCGGTTTTCTCTGACGAAGGCAATGAAACAATTGGTTTAATTGCCCAAGAAGTTTATGGCATCATGCCTGAAGTTACCAACAGCGCTGGTAATGGCCTTTGGGCAATTAATTACGACAAACTAACCCCAGTAATTATCAAATCAATTCAAGAGTTAGCCACTAAAGTTGACCAGCTGCTGGCTCGGCTGGATAAGTTAGACAATGGTGGAACGGAGACAGAAAGCGACCAGCCTGCTTCTGATACCCCAGCGCCAACTAGCGGTCAAGTTAAAATCTTTGATGTTGAAGTTTTAGGTAATATCATTGGTCGGCAACAGACTGACTTCTTTGGCTTAATGACGGTTTGGGCTGAGGCTGACTTCAGACAAAATGTCTTCTTCAAGGGACTGGCTTACTTTAATCAAGATACTGCTGGCACGGCAATAATTAAAGCGGGGGCCACTTCGACGGAAGTGGTATTTACCAAGGAATATGAGGTGGTGCCAAAAGTAACAGTTAGCTTACAGCAAGCCAAACCGGTATTTTATGGCATCAATAATAAGAGGGTTTCTGGTTTTAGGATTGTTTTGATTGAACCTTTTACCGAAGATCTCACTTTTGACTGGATCGCTTTAGCCGTCAAGTCTGACTTAGCAACCAGCCTGCCGCCAATGATTGAAGAATTCAATCTACCTTTAACGGAAATTAGTTTAGATCAAGGTATGGAATTAAAGGCTAAAGTCTTTGATCCTGATACCAAGACTGAAAATTTGAGTTACACCTGGTCGGTAAGTCCCAAGGTGGGTGAGTTTAACGGGGATAGCAATACGGCTTTGGTCTGGTGGCAAATTACTACTCCTCTTCCCCAAGATACTGAGGTAACTATTACTTTGGAAGTTTCTGACGGGCAAAATTCAACTTCCCAGTCCAAAGTGGTAAAGGTTTTGGGTGAAGTTTTTGGCTGTATCAATCCTGAAGCAAGCAATTTCAATCCTTTGGCTCGATTTGATGATGGCTCCTGCAAAACAAGTGGTCAAGAAGAACCGAGTGTAGTCTTAGGCTGTACGGATCAAACGGCTTTAAATTACAATTCAACGGCAACCCAAGATGATGGGACATGTACTTATAACCAAGAACCAGTAGCGGTCCTGGGTTGTACGGACCAACTGGCAAATAACTACAACTCAGAAGCGACTGAAGATGACGGAACTTGCACCTATCCTGAACCTGTGGTCCAGGAACCAGAGCCTGAGCCAACCGAACCAATCGCTCAAGACGATACTGATGGCGTAGGCGGGCCGGAATAAAAAAAACGAAAATCCGAGATCCCGGGTCAAGCCCGGGATGACAAGTTGGATTTTCGTTTTTTTTATTTACACTTTATTAACTAATACATCTGTTCAATTTCTTTCTGAAAATGACTCTCAATCACCGGCCGCCGTAGTTTCAGGGTTGGCGTCACTTCATCTTTTTGGGCGGAAAATTCCTTGGGTAATAAAACAAATTTTCTGATTTTTTCCCAATCGGCAAATTCCTCATTAATCTTTTCCAGACGCTGGGTAAAAAGTTCAATTAACTTAGGTTCTTTAACAAGTTGGTCTGGTTCTTTACTAGTAATCCCGAGTTTTTCCAAATTCCGGGCCACTTCGGTAAAATCCGGAATAATTAATGCCACGAGATAACCTTTATTATTACCGTAAACCATTGATTCAACAATAAATTTGTCGCTATTTAAAATTATTTCCAAACTTTCCGGCCAGGCAATTTTACCGTTAGACAGCGAGATCATTTCTTTTTTGCGGCCGATAATTATCAAAAATCCTTCCGAGTTGATAAACCCCAGGTCGCCAGTGTGCAACCAGCCGTCTTGATCAATCACTTCTTTGGTTAAAGCTTCATTTTTGTAATAACCTTTCATTAAAAGCGGTCCCCGGACTAAAATTTCTTTATCCGGAGCAATTTTAATTTCTACTCCTGGCAACTGCTGACCGACAGTGCCAAATTTAATATTTTCCAGCCGGTTCACTGTTACGGCCGGCGAAGTTTCCGTCAAACCATAGCCTTCAACAATTTTAATCCCAATCCGGGAAAAGAAACGGGCCAACTTGTGATTTAGGGTAGCACCACCCGAAATCGTGAAACGCAGCCGCCCGCCGAAATTAGCTCTAATTTTATGAAACACTAAAAAATCAGCAATTTTATATTTAAAAGTTCCACTTTCCTGCTTTAAAGCCCAAACAAAAATTTTGTATTTTAAATTGCTGCCCTCTTTTACCTTATTCCAGATACCGTCATGAACCCGCTCAAAAATCCGCGGCACCGAAATTAAAATTGTCGGTTTAACTTCTTTTAAATTTTGCGCCAAAGTTTTAACACTTTCCGCATAAGCAATGCAACAACCTCGACAAATTAATGGCGCATAATAACCAACTGTCCGCTCCAAAACATGGGAAAGGGGTAAAAAGGAAAGTAAAACATCGTGTTCATTAGCAGGCACGGCCGCAAGGGACGCTTCGGCATCAAATAGAAAATTATGATGGGTTAACATTACACCTTTAGGCATGGCGGTGGTGCCGGAAGTATAAATAATAGAAGCAACATCATTAGGTTTAACTTCAGCCGTAATTTCTTTTTTTGATTTTCTCCCCAGTTTCATCACTTCATCAAGACTGATTAGTTTTTTATCCCCTAAACCATCAGGCTGATGATCTAAACTGATATAAATAATTACTCGTAAATCCGGCACATCATTAACCACCTGTAATAATTTATTAAATTGTTCTTGACCAGAAACTAAAATAACTCGCGCAGCCGAGTCACTTAAAATATGCTGGATTATTTTTGGCGATAAAGTAGTATGAACCGGCACACTGATTGCCCCTAAACTTAAAGTGGCTAAATCAGTCCGCACCCATTCACTGCGATTTTCCGAAAGGATTGCCACCCGGTCCCCTTTCATTATTCCTAGTTCTTGCAAACCCAAAGCTAATTCCTCGACCCGCTTTTTTAATTCAGCAAAAGAAATACCAATGTAGGCACCATGGTACTTGAATTTCAACGCCGGTCGCTTGGCAAACTTTTGGGCGGTTTCGGTAAATTTTTGAGGAATGGTTAACATATTAGTTGTCTTACAGCTGGTAAAATTATAACACCTACTTCCTACCAGCTACAAGCTACCAGCTAAACAAAATCCGCTTCCCTGACCTACCCATCGTCCGAGGGCGATAGGTAAGTCGCGAAAGCGGAAAACATAAATTAATTAGCTTTCAAGAATAAAACGATAAATGGCTTTGAAAATTAATCCTCTTTTTTCATCAATTGCCAAGGCATGGTTATTACCATTGACCCACAAAACTCTTTTTTCTGTTGAACCCAAATGCTCGTGTAAATACTGGGCCGAACTGGGATTAACAATCCGGTCGGCACTGGATTGAATTATTAAACATGGCGCTTTGATTTCTTTCAAATTCGGAATAGTAACTTTTTTTATAAATTTAAATAATCGTCGCAGGCTAGCAATCGGCATAACTGGATAAACAATTTGTTCATGATTAATATAAACAAATTTATAATCGGAACGCCGCTTTTTTTTATTTTTCAAAAACCAACCAAAGGTATAGATTGCTATCTTGTAAAATTTCTGACGCCGGACCTTAATGGGCGTACCCATTGAAATCACACCACTCAACGGGTTAAAAAATTTTGTCGCCAGATGAAAAGCCAGATTGCCGCCAAACGAGCTGCCAACAACAAAAACTTTTTTGGATTGCTGCTTTAAAAACAAATAAGCATCTTCGGCAGATCTCTGCCAGTCCTCTATTGTCGTTTTGGCCAAATCAGCCGGACTGGTACCGTGACCGGCTAAAGTCGGAGCATAAACCGTTAAACCTTTTTCTGCCAGGTATTTAGCCATTTCACAAAATTCATATGGCGTACTAGTATAACTATGCAATAATAAAACCCCGACATCACTTTCGCGGGGAAAAAAAATTGCCTTATCGTCATTAAGTATCCCTTCTGTTTGTAAAATTTCCTTTTCGGAAATTATAATTTTGTTTTGCTTTTTGTTTTCCCCAGCCAAAAATTGTCTGATTTGCGCCACCATAAATTTTTGTCTGTTTTCTTACCTTATTACGCTTATAAAAAATACGTTAATTTAGCATAATTGTCAAGAGGACAAAGGGTGAATAAATTGTTTACAAAACCAAATTTTGCCGCTATTATTAAGCTTGCCAGTCTTTTTCAGCCCTTGTAGCTCAACTGGATAGAGCAGGTCCGTCCTAAGGACAAGGTTGTAGGTTCAACTCCTACCAAGGGCGCTTGGGCCTATGGTCTAGTGGTACGACGCCACATTCGCATTGTGGAGACGGCAGTTCGATTCTGCCTAGGTCCACCAAATCCACAATAAACTATTCATATCTACCCAAATCTAGATGAGTATTGAACAAAAAGATACATATTTTGTGGCAGTGAAAGTTTTCTTGGAAAAGGACAGCAAGTTGTTGATATTGAAGGATAATTTTGGGGATTGGGATTTGCCCGGTGGAAGAATAAAGAAAGATGAATTTGACGTTTCTTTGGAACAGATAATAAAACGGAAAATGTCGGAAGAGCTTGGTAATGATATCCAATATACAATCAGCAAGCCTACGGTTTTTATGCGTCATCAAAGAATTGAGCAGGCTCCAGGAAATCCCACTGTAAGGATATTTGCTATTGGCTATAGGGGTATTTTGGAAGGCGGGACAATTCACCTTTCAGAAAGACATTCTGAAATGATGTGGGTTGACCCTGATAATTTTGAACCAGAAAAGTATTTTAAGGGAGGTTGGTTAAAAGGAGTTCAGGAATACCTGAGCATCCGCAAAAAAAATTGATTTCTTCAATAACTTGCTTCCAACTGGCACTGATGGGATACACAAAAAACATCTCTCTAAATTAAGAGATGTTTTTTGTTATATCTAGTACTTAATATAATCGTCCGCCAAGTGGCGCTTGATGATCGGGAGTCACTAAAAAGCAGTTGCCATTACCGTCGGGCACGCCCAAAGTCAAAACTTCGGAAACAAACGGCCCGATTTGTCTGGATGGAAAATTAACCACGCCCAAAACCTGCTTATTGAGTAATTCATCTTTAGAATAATTTTGCGGCAATTGGACACTGGATTTTTTTATGCCAATTTCTGGACCAAAATCAATAGTCAGTTTATAAGCTGGTTTTTTGGCCTCGGGAAAATCGGCGACATCAATGACTTTTCCAACGCAAATATCAACTTTTTGAAAATCTTCAATAGTAATCATAATTTTGCTGGTTAAATAGTATTAATGTTTGTTATTGTACCTTTTTTCTAATCTTTTTAAAACTTCAGCATATAATCCATAAGGAATGGTGATCCCGTCTTTTGGCGGACAAAGGCAATTGAATTTCCCGACATATAACTTTTTATTTCGGCTTTTCTCCCAAATCGTTTTAATGTCTTCTTTCCGAATATTACCTTCGATATCTTCTAATTCACCGAAGCCAGGACAACCAACAGCATTGCCTTTGGCCGTGATGTATAAACCGCAAGCCACTTGGTTGCAGGGGTGAATGCCGGGCATACAAGAAATTCCTTCTTCTTTGATTTGATCTAAAGTTTGCAGACCATTTTCAATATTCCAAGAATAAATTTTGGTGAATAAATCGATTTTGGCTTCAGGAGAAAAATCATATTCTGCCAAAAAATCTGAATCAATCTGTTTACCGCTAGTCATTAGTAAATTAGTAATCAGATAAATATTTCTTCTTCTGGCATAAGTATAAATAGCAAAAACTTCTTCGTAATTTTTTTTAGTAATTGGTCCCAGCTCAAGACACAATCGAGTCGGCTCAGAATTATTAAACCCGGCTTCAACTAGATTTACCAAAGCTTGATTCCTGATTAAGGCATGGCCTTTTATTCCGCCGACTAATTCGTCTTGTTTTTCCACCTCAAAAGATTGAAAGCTTAACATAAAACTGACTTTTAATTTAGCCAGGCGCTGGCATAATTCTTTGGCTGAATTAATGCCATATTGCTGATTGAATTTTTTGGCCTGCTCATCACTACCCAAAACCTGGCCTTTGGTAAAAACGGCAACGCCAATATCCTTTTTGGTCATTGCTTCGATAAAAGGTAAAAACCGGCTGTTCTGAGTTGGCTCACCAGCCCCGCAAATTTTTATCATCTTTAATCCTAAAACTTTAGCCTCATCAATTATTTTAATTAGCTCATCATAAGTTAAATCACCTTCAGGAATATCATCAACTAAATTGCTTTTGCGAAAACAAGCCGGACAACTCAATGAACAGTAGCGGCCAAAATCAATATCCAGCATCAGCAGTTTGTCTTTATTATTCTCAATTTCTTCTTTGGTAAAGAAACCAAAATACTGCATGGTATTTGGGAAATCATTTTGGAACTTACTTGGAAATTTTACAGCAATGTCGGGAATAATTTTAGTCATGTTTTTTTATCTTAAATTAATTAGATGTTTGGGTAAAAGCTTAGGAATTTCTTGGTCAGTGGCAGTAAAAAATGTTGAGCAGGGACATAAAGTAAAATCATTCAAAGCGGATTTAAACAAATCAGAATAAATAATTTGGTTCAGCGAATTTTTAAAAAGATTGCCGTATTTGACCGAGCCACTGGGACAGTTAGCCACTTCGCCGGTTCGCATACTGATATTGAAAGAATAAAGCGGCCGTTCACATTTGCTTTGGGCCAGCATTCTTTGGCCAAATTCCAGCCGGTGAACATATCCTAGCTTGGCATCAATGGCAGTAGCCTGCTGAAAAAAATTCCTGGCTTCGGAAAAATTGTGGCATAATCTTTTTTCCTCGTCTGAAGTTGTTATTTGAATATATTCTTCAGCTAACGGAATAATGCCCAAAGACCGCATCGCCGGGATAAAATCACTGATAATTCGTTCGGCATTATCTTTGGTGGCGGGAATTTCTACGCTTAACCGATTATCTTTTTGCATGCCAACTTGCAAAGCCCAATCTAAGGCTTGCAAAGTTTTTCGAAAAGCATTTTGGCTTTTGACTGCACTATTATGGCCAGACTCTATAGTGTCGCGCAAAGAAAATGTCAAAGAAATTTTTTTCGAGTTCAAATATTCAATGTCTTTTTTGGAAAGTAAAGTACCGTTAGTAAAAATCATCATTGATAAACCCGCCTCAGTAATTTTCTTGATATAATCAAAAGCTCCTTGCCAGCAAAATAATTCGCCTTCGCCGGCATAAATAATGGCTTCGGCAAAATGATCTTTTAAAAAATCAATAATTTCAGTCAGTGGCTGATCGCCTATTACTTCATTATTTTTGGTTTTGACAAATGTTTTTTTATCTTGGCCTTTAAAGCAGCCCAGACAATGCAAATTGCAAGGTATTGGCAATTCCAAGTAGGCAAACTTAAATTTTGGTTTAGCAATTTTCCCCTCAACCCAGGCTAAGTTATTTTTAATATAACTTTGCGCGTTATCGGTATAATGTTTTAATTGGGGGATTACTTTGGGGGCTAAATTTTCTTTGGGAACCAAATGCCGAGAGGAAATCATCAGGCCGGTTTTTGGATCAAGGGCTAGAACTGGTTTTAGTTTTTCAAACATGATTTGGTTTTTTAATATTTAAATTTATCTTTCTCTCCGACCTCGAGCATTTCTCAAAGCCGGGGAAAAAAGGGTGAAACCTGAAAACCCGAAGGTCCCAAGTCTCACCCAAGCCATCACCTAGCCAGGCTGCTGGCACGGCGGGGCAATCGGCGCCTTTCCTTCCGTAGCCGCTTTGGGCGGGGAAGAATCGGCAGCCTTCGCTGACCCTTTGTCGCTCATACTCTCACCTCCTTTCTCAGTGAGATACTGGCTTCAGCCAGGTTGCTGACAGCGGGGACGCCCGCGGAAAGCCGAAACCTTCTTGGTCCGCTTGCTTCTCATCAGATTTCCTCCTCGTGCCAGGCCTCCCACAGATTACCCGTGGTTGCTCTGGCGGTTTTGGCTTGGAAAAGCCGAATGCTGTTTTTGAAGTTCACGCCGATGTAACGTGAATTCTCAAAGTAGGGATTGTCCCTGGCTACTTGCCAGCCGCACCAACTCTCACCGGAAAGAATCATGGCGTGCTGAGCCACTCTTGCCGGTGAAACCTCGGATAGACCAAACGGCCAGTGATAGAAGCCGTACTCTTCTGCCTTCCTTTCCCCACTCAAAATTTCTTGAGGGGAAGGATTGCAGAATGTCCACGAGATAGTCGAGGGCTTGGTGGTAGCCAGAAATTCCCGAAGCTGCCAGAAGTCTTCTTCAGTACTCCCGGGTGCATCAAGAATCACAAAGGCCGTGGCTTTGATGCGGTTGGTTGCCAGAATGTAACTCAGTGCTTTTTGGATCGAACTGGAACTACTTGTCCGGTGCCAGCGTTTGAGCGCCAGCTTCGATACCGACTCAACGCCAATAGCAATTTCCGTCAGTGCCGATAAAGCTTGCAAGCGCTGGGAAACATCAACTGAGTTTTTCCCCAAATTCACAACGTCTTCTGGCCGAGTCATGCCCGACCAAGTCAACTTCTGTGAAGCGACCAACGAATCAAACTCCTTCGCGCTCTTGTAACTTGCCAAACAACAATTATCGACACACCACAGATGGGTGTAACCGAATTGTTTCGCCTGCTGAATTTCCTCAGCAATACTTCGATTGTTGCGGAAAACCAGTGGCGTACCCATGTGAGCTTGGCAGTACCGGCAACGGAAACGACAACCAAATCCGCCTGGACCAATAATCGGATACTGACCACCACAAGCATGGTGATATAACCGATGAGTCTTTCGGTCCAAAAGCTCAAGCGCCGGAAGCGGTAATTCGGCCGGTACTTCACTTGGCTGGATGTCACCTTCAGTGCGGAAAACTGCCGGTAAAACACCGTGACCGTAACCGCGGACAACGGCGTTAACCTCAATCCCCAACTTTCTGAAATCTTTGCAGCCGAACTGAACACAAAGGTTGCCGCCCAAAACAATTCTGGTACTACCAAACTTGGATCGCAGCACTGAAGCGACTAACTTTACTGCCGGAATATTTCTGGCACTAGGGCAGCAGAGTAGAAACACATCAAACTGTTGTTTGAGTGCTGACGCAAGTTTGGTTTGCCAGTTTGGTGTGAAGACCAAATCACAAACCTGCACTTCGCATCCCAGCTGCTTTAGACCAGAAGCAATCGCCAGGATCCCGACTGGTAGCATTGCCTTTGCCGGAATCACCGCTTTGTGGTCAGCGGTCAGAGAATACGGCGGGATGATTGCTAAGACTCTCATGGCTTTTCCTTTCCGCTAGACGTGATGGCTGTATTGTAATGAACTTAGTTAAGAATCATTCTTAACGATTAATTATATAAAAATTTGGCTAAATTGTCAATAATTTTCGTCAATATTGACGAACTTTTTTAGATATGCTACAATTAAAATATAAAATAAGCTAAAAAATTAAATAAAAATGACTAAAGTTTTTTCGTCATTCTTTTGGAAGACTCAATTTTTATCACTTTACCCTGTCTACAGCTCCCCTCGCCCCGTCTCAAACGGGGAGAGGGGTTGGGGGTGAGGGGTAATGAGAGTACCTAACTCTTAAATTTATAAAACCCATGCAGTTTGATCGGCTTTTAAGCCAACTTGGCTTTTCTCAAAATGAAACAAAAGTCTACCTAGCCAGCCTGGAAACTGGCCTTAGTTCGGCCCAAAACATTGCCCAAAAATCCGGGCTGCAGCGCACTACGACTTATTCGGTTTTGGCCGCTTTGGTTAGCCGGGGTGTAGTGGCCAAAACCAAAGTCAAAGGTAAAAGTCGTTTTCTGGCCGAGCCGCCGGAAAAGCTGGTTTCTTTACTAAATGATTTACAAGGTAAATTAAAAAAAGCTTTACCAGAATTGGAAGCCATTTATAATCAAGGGGAAGTTAAACCAAAAATTGTTTTTTATGAAGGTAAACGTGCCATTCAAAATGTTTATGATGATACTTTGCAGGAAAAACCCAAAGAAATCTTGGAATGGAACACCAATGCTTATTTTGAAAATCCGACAGTTGATAAGGAATATATCAGAAAAAGAATCGCTTTTAACATTCATGCCAAAAGAATTGCCGGCCAAGGCTCAATTTGGGATACCCAACATAAACGACGCGATGAAACTGAGCTTTCCGAAACTGTCATTGTTCCGGCTGAACAATTTTGGCCAAGGATCGAAGTCAATATCTATAATGATAAAATTGCTTTTATGAATTATGCCGAAAATATGTCAGTGATTATTGAAAGTAAAGCCATTGCCGAAGCAATGAAACAGGTTTATCATTTATCCTGGCAAGGCGCAAAATCAATTGAAATGGATAAACAAAATTAATCCATTTTTATAAATATTGGATTTGATTTTCTTTCTAGCAGTGGATAGAAAATCATATTTAGAATAATACCCAGATAAACTAATTCGATCAAAATTAAATAACTTGGGCTACTAGTAAAATATATTATCATTGAGATTGAAAAAAATGAGGTTGTGAAAATAAATAATTGATGCTGAATATAGTAATTAGTGTAAAAAATTAATCCGATAGCATAGGCTAGCAAAGGTATAATTATCAAATAGGAACCAAAATAAAAATGCTGAATTAATATTGAAGTAATAAGCAAACTAAGGGCCAAAAATCGGCCTTTTTTTAAACCAAAAACAACGGGAAAAGTTTTTTTATTTGCTTCGGCATTATGCTTAATATCTCGAATATCACCAACCATTCCCCGGCTAAAGTAAAGTAAAAAAATCAAAATTGCTAATATGATGGTAGTTTGGGAAAAAACTGCAGAATAAAATGTAAGGGCATAAAGAAAATAGCTAACTTGGATTAATCCTCGATTAACAGAATTAAGCTGACCTAAAATTTCATTTCTATTTTTTTGGAGGTAAAGCAAAACTAAAATGACGGAGATTAAAACTAAAAATATTGAGGAATAATTCTGGAGTAATCCAATTAAAAAGGTTAGGAGTAAGAAAAATATTGGTATAATAACCGAAACATTCCCCCGATATTGGTACTGATGTTTAACCTCCAATATTAAGTTAAAAAATATCCATAAAGCTAAAAGACCGATTATGGTTATTACGTCTTTAAGATTAAAAGATAAATAATTGATAACAGAAAATTTAGCTAATAATCCAAGAAGGGTCAAATCAATCCAAGAATAAGGACGACTATTTAATAAATAACGATAAATCATTTTAAAATTAAGATGTTTTGTTCGCAGCTTTAATAACATAGTTGTCAAAATAAATTTTTTCGATAGCTAGTGGCAGTTCATTCATATCATTTAGAAAAATGATTTTTTTATAATGCAAAATGTGATCATTGATAAGCTTCTGATAAGTATTGCGATTATCAGTAATGACATAATTTATTCCACCTTTAATCATCCAATCCCGAAGCCAATTAGTTTGGTGATGAACAAAAGCCACCAAGGGTTTGCTTGAATTACTATACCAGCCACATTCCCAAGCACAATCATTGCCAAAACCCGGTAAGCACAAGCCAATATCGGAACTCTTGATGGCATTGAGATCAACCTCAAAAACTTGGTAAGAAAAGCCCTCATGGCTGGAATTCCAGGGATTATGTTCATGAGGCTTAAACACCTGAATTTTATCTGTATATAAAAAACTGCTGACCCAATTATTCCATTCATGGGCATCTTTAGAGATTCTGGCGATTAAATATATTTTAATTTTCTCCATATATTGGTGGTTTTTAAGACTTAACAAATCAATATAGCACATCTTTTATAACTTGTCAATATTCACCGACAATATTTATACAATTTTACCATTTATTTAAAGGATTATTAACAATATATAAAAAATTTGTGGAATACTATTGACACAAATTTAAATAAGGAGTATACTATAGATATAAACCTAATTTATTAACTTTTTGCTTAAAAATATGCTTAATCAAAAACAATTAACCGAATTGGGATTCAGCCCTAAGGAAGCTAATGTTTATTTATCTCTATTAGAGCTAGGCCCTTCAACCGCTACGGAAATTGCCAGAAAGGCCAAAATTAACCGAACTACCAGCTATGACATATTAGAGTCTTTAACCAGTGAAGGACTAGTTTATTTAATTGGTGAGACTAAAATCCAAAAATATGCTGCTGAAAATCCCCAAAAAGTAGTTAATTTTTTAGAAAATCGAATAAAAAAAACTGAGCAGCAATTAACAGCAGCCCACGATATCCTTCCCCAGCTATTTTCGATCTATAACACTAAAGAAAAACCTCGGGTAAAATTTTTTGAGGGCTTAGAAGGTATGAAAGAAGCTTTTGAAGATACTCTAAATGCTGAAAACGAAATATTAGCCTATGCCGTTGGTAATGATATGTTTAGTGCCTTTAATGAACAATATTTTCATGATTATTTTCAAAAGCGGGTAGCTAAAGACATATTTGTAAGGGTAATTGCCCCCGACGATGAAGGAACAAGAAAGGTTATTGCTAATGATAAAAAAGAATTACGTACCACCCTTTTGGTACCAACTGATAAATTTTATTTTTCCGTCGAAACAAATATCTATAATAACAAAATTCTAATTGTTTCCTGGAAAGAAAAATTCGCTGTAATTATTGAAAGTAAAGAAATTTCTGATGCCCAAAGAAAAACATTTGAATTGGCCTGGCTCGGGGCAAAATCGTTGGATATAAATAAAACCAGATACATACAGGCGCAAAAAATTTAGAAAATACCTAAAATACCCCAAAAATAAACAAGTGAATTATCCCCAATCTTTGCTGCCAAAAGATGAAATTTTGGCTTTTTTTGTTTTACGACACTAATTTAGAACTAAATTTAGCGAATTATTAGACTAATTAATTGTTTGTCAATAAATACTAACAAAAAATCACAAAAAGTTGCAATAAAAAACCTTAATTGAGTTTCTCTCTTAAAAATATATTGAATAATTAGCTTATTTTAGTCTAGTTCAGGCGTCGTTAAATACTTCCCAAAAAATGACTCCCTGCTCTTGACTTTTTTAAAAAATAGTATTAGAATAAGGTTACTTTTTTATCGATAACGTTCTTTGCCATCATTCTTACCCTGTGCGCCTTGCCGGGTGCCACAGGGGCCCGTGCCTACCATGGGCACAAACGAGCTATCTGTTCTCTCCTCGAGAGACCAGAAACGCTCGCCTTCCGCGGGAACCAACGATCTTACCTCCACCTACAAAGCTTGCTTGGCGCAAGAGGGTCACGGGTACGATTTGCGGTTCCCTTATTTATTTCCGTCAAAAGAATCACTTAAAACCAATAAAATTTACCTACTTTCCCCTACTTTTGACTTTTTTGGTAATAAACTGTATATTATAAAATATTCTGAATCAGTACCCCTCACTTTTAGGGGCCCTTAGCCCCTCACCTGAAAAGTTTTTATGTTTTATGTCTATATTCTAAAAAGTAAAAAAGATGGTAGTATCTATGTTGGGTATACCAATGATTTAAAAAGAAGATTTTTAGAACATAATAATTTAAAAAGTAAATCAACAAAAAATAAGGCGCCTTTTGAGCTGATCTATTATGAGGCCTATAAGGCAATGGCTGACGCCAAATATCGAGAAAATAACCTCAAAAGATTCGCTAAAGCCTATATTCAACTGAAAAGAAGGATTAAAAATAGCTTAATTTAAACTTTTCAGGTGAGGGGCCCTTAGCTCAGTTGGCTAGAGCGCCTCCATGGCATGGAGGAGGCCAAGGGTTCAAATCCCTTAGGGTCCACCATATAAACAATTAACTATTGGCAATTAACAGTTAACTCGTTTAGCTGTTTTTTGTTAAACAAATGATAGTTAATTGTTAAAGGTTAACTGTTAATTGTCGAATTGTTCCACGTGGAACATTTTTTTGTTATTAAAAAAAGAGCCGACATAAGCCTTATAAGCCCTGTGGCTCACTATAAAAAACTATAGATTACGCCTCCCTCCTGACTCTCCTCCTAAAATCTGGAGCTCTCCTTTGATCCGGAAATTCGCTTTGCCAAGCCGCCTAATTGAGTAGTTAGGGTACGAATTTGCGCCAGAGCATCATCGTGAATATCTGGGTCTTTACCGGCAAAACTGCTGCCAATAGCAGCTTCCTCACTTTGCAGGACCAGAACCAGACTACCAATTGCCGACATCACTTCCCGGCGCCGTTCTTCAGCCACCCGAGCGGCGAGAACTTTGGGATCCTCCTGCCTTCTCTTGCCATCTGGGGCAGCATCAGGTTTTTTAGGCCGGGGATCGAGCTTTTTGAGTCGTTCTAGTAGCTTCCCGAGGTCTTCCAAAGATCTGGTTAGAACCCTGATAATAGTCTCAAAATCAGTGGTGGCATCCGAGGCTTTCGGAAAAATCGCTTTGAGTGTCACCACTGGAATATCAAGGGCTCGCTGGAGTGATGTTCCAACCCGCTCAACATGGCGGATCAGGCTACGGCGGACATCTCTTGGCCGTGCTGGTTTAGCCGCGGCTGCTCCCTGCTGGCCAGCGACAATTGCCTTGACCTTTTCAACCGCCCGGCCAGTAGCCATCAGCATTACACTGGTTGCCACCTTAGCTTGGTCAGCTGGAGGCAATTCGGCGATTTCCTTGGCAACACTAACCGGCAATTCACCTGAAATCACCCGCCGCTTAACGGCATCGGTAAGTTTCAGCAGGGCTAGCCGATCACGCAGCCAGGGTTCTGACTTCTGAAAGGTATCACAGACCTCAGTCCAGATAGCACCAAGGTCGAGCAATTCCTGGATGTTTCGAGCAGCTTCCAGTGGCGTATGCGGCAGGCGACCCCAATTACTGCCAATTGCCAGCATTTTCCTGCCTTTTCGGTCATTGACATCAATATTCACGACCACCGCTTGAAATGGCCTCCCGTTGAGTTTACAGGATTCAAGGCGATGTTGGCCCTTGATTAACCCATAAGGGTGGCTGGAATCATCGGTTGGGATGACAATACCCGGCTCTTTCTGGCCATTCCGCTGAATGTTGGGAGCCAGATCAGTCTTGATATAGTCCCAGTTCAACCCGTCGCGGGGCTGTTCCAAAACGACAATCAGATCGGTCGGAATACTTAGGACTTCCGAAACAACCTCTACTCCTGCTGGCAACCGAAATTTCGTACTGTCTCTCTCTGCTACTGCTGCGACTTGTGCATGCATAGCTAGATCTCCTTTTACACTGGTTTGTTTTCCTCCTCGATTTCCGATCAAGTCTGCCTAAAAATATGAATTCTTCATGATAGCAAAGAACAAATAAATACTAAAAGCATTTTATCATTTTAATTTCATTCCAACAAACCAATTAAACTAACAAAAAAGAGGGAGCAAGCAACTCGCCGCTACCCTCGAAAACCTTTGATCTAAAGACCCAAGTGCTACCCCCTCCATAGGCTCCGCAAACTCCGCAATCCTGGCAAAGACCAGAATATAGACGAGTGCCGACCGTTGGTCGGCTGGGAGGCAGGTTTGGCCAACTGTGTAGGCCGAGCTATCCGAAGAGCCGCAATAAGGCGGGCGTCACAGACTACCTCCTCAAATGGACAAACCTTGCGGAGTTGGTAGGGATTTATCGTCCTCAGGTTACCATCAGCTCCGAGCAACTGCACCATGGGATCAGCCATCCCCGGCCAGATTGTGACAAGTTTCATCGGCCCGGCCCAAGCATCGCCATTGAACTTCGACTCACGCCGATAAACTATTGCCCCTACTGCCACCGTAGTGCCATCACCCAACTTCACTTGTTCCATTATCGATCCCTCCACGGTCGTACCGCCAATAAGACCCATGACTCTGACTTAGCAACTGGCTAAGCAGAGATACAGTCAAAATCCTAATATTTGATCGTAATATTAAATAAGGTGTTTGTCAATCTTAATAAATTATAGCTAAAGATGTTCCCTGGGAAACAAAAAATCAGCCCTAGCTGGTTGGATTAAATCAAACTAATTATTACAAATTTTTCAAAAACGAGGCTGTATCTTTGGGATCAACAGTAATTTTTTTACATAACGGCCAGACTAATTCAAATTGGGATTTAATCAATTCCGTAAAATCGCGGCTGGTCACGGTGAAACCAAAACTTTCCTTTCTTGAAGAAATAAAAGCAACTTTATCGGCATAAGCCCATAAACCCATATTCCAAGTCATGCCTTTGGGCGCTAAACGAATTTCGCGATAGAATTCTTTAGTAATACCTAGGAAAGGATATTGTTTAAATTTCACGGCTTTATCTGAAGGCCAAATAGTTCGCAAATAAATTTTTTTGCGAATTCTTTTTCTATTATTTTCCGCCAGCCAATCCGCGCCCAGTACCCCAATCATTTCGGAAATCGGCCAAATGACTAAAGTAGTAATATTTTCATACCACAAAATATCATTAACCGCGCGTCTGACTCCTTCTTGGCCGCTGTAAAATTTGATTTTCGGTTCCAAATAATCAGCTTGGGTAGAAAGTTTAGGAATAATTTCTTTAAGTTGTTTTTCCTGCTTTTGTAAATTAGAAATTTTATCATTAACTAAACGAGAAATATTTTTAACATCATCAACCCGGAATAATTTTTTATTTTCCTGATCAATCTCGGTGACTAAGCCTAAGCTGATTAAAATTTTTAAATTATCATAAACCGACGGCCGGGGAATATTGAGATTTTCAGCAAGTTGTCTGGCGGAAGAAATGCCAATTTCCAAAAGGCGCAAATAAATTCGCGTCGCGGTTTCGGGGATGTTTAGGTTTTTGAGGATGTCTTGGAGCATTAATGTAAATTACAAATCTCAAGTTCCAAATAAATTACAATTACCAAAATTTCAAATCACAAACCCCTTGAGATCAACGTTTGGAATTTTTAATATTGTGATTTGGAATTTGTTTGATATTTGTAATTTTGGATTTGGTGCTTTCTATGATAACGACTAGTAGTTTATAAATCCACTCTAACTATTACCACCTGAACCACACTTTCAAACTATCACATTTGTCGGTTTTCGTCAACAGATTGACAGTTTTAACCTGCTATGTTAATTTGAAGCGTTTACCGTGGCAGTAAACCTAGGGCGTGATAACCAGGTGTGCACCTGAAAAGCTAAGGAGGAGCGTCATGCGAAACAACATAATTACGGTTTTGGTTTCAATGTTAGCAATAACGTCGGCCTGGGCCGAAGGAAAAACCGAGGCCAGGGACCCGACTAAACGGATCCCAATAATTAAGGTCGGTGACACGGCAACACTGGACTTCTGGGGATTTGGCCAAGGAGCGTTTGTCGAAGACGCTGAACCTGACGAATTCCAGTGGACCAATCTGAGGTTGTACGGCAACCTGGAGGGGAAGCAACTCGGACTCGGGTTTGTCCTGAACTTCGCCGACCTGCAAGAGCCAGAAGGTAATTGGCTGCGTGAGCTTTACGGTAAGTTCAAACTGACCGATACCCTGGAAACCCGCGCCGGCCTGATCCTGACTTCGGTTGGTAATGGTGAGGCTTTCCCCGGACCGCCCAAAAACGAAACCGTACTTTTCCCCCGAAGCTTACAGTTTGGCCAATATGGCTATGGCCTTCAGCTTCGCTGGAAAACCGATTTCTGGTCAGTAGTGGCTGACATCACCGGTAATACGGCCTTGCCATTCGATGATCCAAACAAGTTCAAGGATCTCGAGTTCTCCGGCCGGGTCAAACGGATCTTTCGAAACCACGAGCGCGAACTGGGCTATCTGGGGGGAACCGTTCAATTGACTAAAGCTGTCAACCGATTTGGTCTCGACGGTCAAGGGCAGCCGACCAAGACGCTGACTCTGCGCGGTGGCGTGTTCTACTCTGACTACGCCAGTGAAAAGCAAAGCAACCAGCTTAGTGGTTTTGGTCTAGCCGCGTATCGACCAAAGTCTTGGTTCGAAGTCCACACGATGATCGAGGGCACGAAAGATTTCGCCAAGGAGTACCAAGACCTCCAAGAGAAGAAAGACAAGCAGGGGAATGTCATTCACGATGAGTGGGGGAATATCATTTACGAAGAGGTGACGCGGCGGACATCAGATGCGACCGAAATCAGTTGGACCAACGGGGTACGCTTCTTTGGAAAAGATGATCATTGGTCGTTAACGCTAGACTACAAGACTGTGCTGGAGGGACAGCGGGAAGACCAAATCTCGTTACGAGTGCATATTCCGTTCTGATTCCTCGGAATCCAGGAGAGGGTTACTAGCAGCGGCGCTTGCCTTTTGGTGAGCGCTCTTTTTTTATCTCTTATCCTCAATCTCCTTGTTAAACAAAACTGAAGCTGCTATAATTGCTAATGAAGGGGGTCGTCGATTAACTATTAAACTATTTAATATTAATTAACAGCTAATTTTAACTTTATGACGCCATTACCTAATCAGGCGAGTATGCCCAAGCCAGCCGCACCCAAACCAGCTGGTAGTAAACCAAATGTTTGGCTGATTGTCAGTATTATTTTGGCAATCATTTTAGTTGTCGTTGTGGTTATGAACTATACTGCCAAGCAAGGCGGTCAAGATAAATCTTTAACGACAGTTTTATCAACCCAGGCGGCCGGCGATAAATTACTGGATTTTGTTAATAAAATCTATGGCTCTCAATTGGGGGCAATGTCAGTTAAAGAGGTAGCGGAAGAAAGTGGTCTATACAAAGTAATCTTCAGCCTGACTGATCCGACTACCGGCCAACCAGCTGATCAACCAGCCTTTATTACCAAAGACGGTAAAAAATTCATTCCCCAGGCAGTTGATATCGCTGAAGCTTTAACTCAGTTCGACGCTTTACAACAGCAGCAACAGGCTGCCCCAACTGCCGGAACTCCAACACCAACACCTGAACCAACACCGACACCGGAGCCAGAAACTCCCCCAGCAGAATAATAAACAAAAAACTCAAAATAAAAACAACTCTGATTTTTCAGGGTTGTTTTTTTAATTAAAAAACCGAACACTTGACGGCAGATTATTCCAAGAATTTCTTGACAAAAAGAAAAATAATTAGTATTATAATGAACTTGATCTTTAGCAATTTATACCATTTGGCAACAGATGTTTTGGCAATACAGTCTAACGGTAAAGGGAGGAAAAGAGTATGACCATAACGGTCGGGGAACAGCAGGTGCTTGACGCTTCTATTTCACCTGAGGTCGTAGTGTTGTATCACAATGGTTCACGAGAGCCCTTTGGGATCATCAGGATTGAGCACCCTGAGACTATTCAAGCAGTTGACGGAAAGACACTCCAACATCTGCTTCGTGATACCAATACGGATTGGCTCAGACTCCAGAGTGTTTCTCTTAGGCAAATTCGGGCGCGGCTCGGATTCGAGAAGTGCCTGAGAGCAGCTCGGGGTTTAGTGGAAACCATTATTGACACCACCGGTAGAGAGGGGGAATTCCAGCAAGCAGCCAGGCTGCTTGAGGACTACCTCCACCTTCCCAATTTGCGGGAAAGGTTGGAAAACATCCTCTGCTCGCCGACGACACCAATTGTGGTGAGTCTCGACGAAGTAATTAAGTCCATTGATCAGGACACAACGCCGATAGTCCATGAGTTACTCGTTGGAATTGAAGAATGCCGCAGTCAAAGTGGGACCATCAATTTGGCCTGGGGCACGCTTCCAGTACGGATTTTCGGCAGCCGGGAAAAACGGAAGTACTTGGAAACAGTTCTAACCCGACTCGGCGTTTTTCGCCGGCTGGCTCAAGGTCATGACCTACAAGCTATTTGTGACGGCTTACGCGCAAACAATCCAGAGTTGGCTGCGTTGCCAATCTTCGAGCAAGTGATGCGAAGCTGGCAGAGAGATCTACCTACGGGAACGACGGCAACGACGGCGCAGTAGACAAGCGCCAGAAAGGAATGGTATGAGAATCAATTGGATGGTTCTGGTAGCAACAGCGGCTTTCGTAATTGTGGAGATGGCGATCTCCGCATTGGGCCCAAAGACTGACTTCCCTTTGTGGAAACACGGGGGAATCTGGGGCGACCTGCTCCTATTCGCCGTGATCAACGCTGTCGTCTGGAATCACCTGCGCCTGCCCGGTCTCTGGGTAGTCGTGGTGATCCTGATAATCGCTGACACAGCGGCAATAGGAATGCACAAGATGTGGTTCGCCGGCCAGGAAGGCATGACCAGTGGGATTTGGCCGACTTGGCCGAATAACGGCTGCTGGGGCGGCATGAGCCCTGCTGGTTTCATGCACGTGGCTTTCATGACAACGCAGATCGCGATTCTGCTGCTGTTCGTGCTTTCACCCGCGCCACCTTCGGTCGTCTGGACCGCCGCCATCCTGCTGACAGCGTTCTGGCCGATCAGCGTCCTCCAGCCGTGCTGGTACATAACCAGCAAGTGGATTGACGCGATGGCCATCACCAACTCAGCGATTATGGTGGTCGGCACCTGGGGAGCCTGCTGGGTCAAATTGGCCCGGCCGGAATGGATTAAGTTTGTAGTGAAGTTAACCAGAGGATAAGAAGGAGATACCAGATGGGACAAGACGGATTTACCTTCGACAAACTTATCGGCAAACGGTTCCGCTGCACCAAGACCATGCAGTGGATCCAAATCACAGCCGACGATAAGGACAAGGCCACTTCAGGAAATGACGGTCATCCTTACTGGGATGTGCCGTGTCCGGAACCGGGATGCGGTGGCTTTCACCGCTTCTGGCACAAGACCAACAACCACCGGCCGGGCAAAGCCGCACTGGCGCCAACGGCGGAAGCGTGACCATGACCAGATGCCAAATTCAACGGTTCGCCGCCGGAGCTACAGCTTTCTTGAATGACCATGCCACCTGGCGGGCGCAACGCGGAAGAAGGCCATCAATGCCTTACATCAAACTCTGGGCAACCCTGAAAGCCACCCGGTCTACGTGGTACCGCCAGTAAAGGCAGCAGTGCCACTTCAACGGCAACGGCTAAACTAAGCCCAGTACACCTCGGAGGGGAAGGAGAGGAATTTATAATAAGAGCCCCAGCAGGACACCTTGTCCACTGGGCTCTTTTTCTTTTTACCTGAGGATAACAACCAAACTTTAACCTAAACTTTTCCGGATTTTCCCCGATTCAATAATTTCTTTACTCAAAGGCTTTTTTGCCTGCCAAAGATAGTAAATATTGGAAGTGAGATTGCGATGGATAAAATCTGCATTAGTTTTGGGACCAAATTCCGTCTTAAAATGATTTTCTAAAATCTCAACATCAGTTTGAATCTGCTGCCAGACCCGCTGTTTTTTCGCCAATTGATTCAAATTTTCTTTATTAAGATAACGCCCGGCTAAAAAAATATCTTTTTTGAAATTGAGATAATATTTTTCTAATCTGATTCCCTTTTTACTCAAAGCCTGCAAGCCGCGGCCGGTACCGATAAACTCCGGCGGCACGCCCAAAGAATAAAGAATTGCCGTAAAGGGAATTGCCCGGGGCAGATGTCTTTTACCAATCAGGCGGGAATAACCAAAAAGGCCGACGTGTAATTTGCGCTCCCGCCGCGACGGCACTTGCTCGGAAAGTTTATTGATTAAATCGGCCAACGGCTCAACGCTTCTTCGATAAAACGGCTCAAACGTCCGACAAATTTCTTTGGCTTCCTGGAATTCTTTGGGGTTATAAATTTTAACTGGCGTTTTTGGTAATTTTGAATTCAAAATTTTGATGGCCTGCTTAACTTTAGCCAGCGGAAAATCATAACGAAAAGCCGATTGAATATAAACTGTGCGCATCCCGGAATATTCTTTCAAGAAATCAGAAATTCTTTCCGGCGATAAACTGCCGCGGAAAGGCAGCGTGCCAACACCGATTGCCGGATAAACTTTTATCTTATGATCGCGGCCAAAACGATGATATTCTGATAAAGCAATTTTGCCTGCCACAACGGCCGGAACTAAGCCGGCATTAAGTGCCGGGTCACTGCGGGCAATATGCAACCTCAAATATTCCGGTTTTACCTTGTATTCTTTTTGATGTAAAACCAAATAGCGATCCAAAAGCTTGCGGCAGCCAATTAAAGTTTCCATTCGTTCCAAAAGCGGCAGAACGTTAAGGTAAGTAAAGCTACAACGCTCATTAAAAAGCCGGCATTTAAACTTGGCCAGCTTGGTAAAAGTTTTTTGGATATAAATAATGTGTTCGGCCTTAATCGTCATTGGCAAAATCACTTCAAAAAGCGGCGGATGATGAAATTTCAAATCCCGGGCAAAGCTATCAGCAGTCAGAATCCCCATTAATGCCCGCGTTAAGCCGTAACCTTTCTCCTGCCAGATATTAGGAATCCGAAAAGTCAAAAATTTATCCTTACCCAGCTGGTTAGTCTGGAAATATTGATGATAAGAATGAAACATTTTATCAACTACGGCTTCATCAACATATTTACCCTCCCAATCCCACATGAATTCCTGGCAATCTAAATCTTTGAAGGCGGAACAACATTCCAAAACCTCTTCATGGGTGGAAACAAAACCATCCCCATCTTTTTCCCAATAGGGGGCGCAGGCATTATCCGGATGTTGGGTGGCCATAGTGGCCGGTATTTGGCGCATAAACTGAGTTTTATAATAAAAGTATTATAGCACAGAAACAAAAAAGCTAGAAAACATCAAGGTAAATTGCCTTTTTGGCTTTTAGTAAATATTCCTAAGCTATTTTACTAGACAAAAAATTCCCCCGGCGCTATAATACTTTTGTCTTTAAAAAAACCACCATTTTTTACGCTTAATAATAAAAACTTATTATGTCTGAACTTAAATTTACTGATGAAAACTTCCAAGAAGAAGTCATAAACTCCAAAGTCCCAGTTTTAATTGACTTTTGGGCTCCTTGGTGCGGACCTTGTAAGATGCAAGCACCGATATTAGAAGAACTAGCCAAAGATTTTGAGGGCAAGAAGGTAAAAATTGGTAAACTCAACGTTGATGAAGCCGGGAAATCCGCCAGTCAGTTTCAAATCATGAGTATCCCCACTCTAATGATATTTAAAAATGGCAAACCCTTTGAACAAATGGTGGGTGTTCAGGATAAAAAAACTCTGACCGAAAAATTGAATAAATTATTAGCATGAAATCTGAAGATTTATACGATATTATCATCATTGGCGCCGGGCCAGCTGGACTGACAGCTGGTCTTTATAGTTCCAGACGGACTTTAAAGACTTTAATTTTATCCAAAGACTTAGGCGGCCAAGCAGCCATTACCTATGAAGTGGAAAATTATCCCGGAGTTGATTTAACTGATGGTTTCAGTCTGATGAAAAGATTTGCCGAATCGGCCCAAAAATTCGGGGCCGAGATTAAATACAATGAAGTTAAAAAAATCATAAAACAGGAAGATAAATTTTTAGTCAAAACGGATAACGAAGAATTTATTGCCAAGACTTTGGTCTTAGCGTTTGGCTTGATGCCTTCTGATCTCAATGTACCAGGGGAAAAAGAATTTAAAGGTCATGGTGTTTCCTATTGTGCCACTTGCGACGGGCCACTTTATAAAAATAAAACTGTTGCCGTTATCGGCGGCGGCAATTCCGCACTTGATGCCGCAGAATATTTAGCCAAACTAGCGGCTAAAGTTTATTTAATCCACCGGCGGGATCAGTTCCGCGGGGAAAAAGTTATTTTGGAAAAACTAAAGAATAATCAAAAAGTAGAAATGGTTTTAAGTTCGGAAATAAAAGAGATCAAGGGCAACGGAGTAGTTAAATCAATTGTTATCACTGATAATGGTCATGGCCAGCTTAAAGAATTAGAAGTTGATGGTGTTTTTGTGGAAGTTGGCTACTCGCCAAAAACCGAGTTAGTCAAAGATTTAGTCAAACTCAATGAACGAGGAGAAATTATCACTGACAAAGATTCTAATACTACCCAGCCCGGCATTTTTGCCTGCGGCGATGTTACTGACTCATCCTATAAACAAATTGTGATTTCGGCCGGCGAAGGCGCCAAAGCCGCTTTGCAAGCCTACAAATATCTTTATTTGGAACGCGGAGAAAAAATTCTGCCTGATTGGGAACAGAAAAAGTAGGGAAAAAGAGTTGATAGAGTGAATAAAGCGATAAAGTTAATAAAGTTAATAGCCCGAAAGGGTTATTTTTGTTATTGACAGAATAATATGCTCTTGCTAAGTTACCAGCAGAAAACAGGGAGGAAGTTTAATCACAATAGGAGGGCCACAACATGGCCAAACCAGTAATGGAAAAAGTAGTTCACCCCCTCTTGACCGCTGTTGCCAAAGACGATATCAACTCAGTTACGGATCTCCTGGCCGGAGAAGGGCAGACAGACGTTCTGGTCCGAGATGAATTTGGCTGCACCGCTTTACACATTGCAACATTCCGAGGCAATGTGGACCTCGCCTTTCTGCTGATCGATACGATGACCAGGAAAGACGAAAAAAGCCTTGACCTGAAGGAACGGGCTGGCGGCCAAGCCGCGTTGCACATCGCCGCAATGGGCAATACTACGGCCGAAAAAAAGGCCACCCGGTTGGAAATCGCCCGACTTTTGCTGAGCCATGGCGCCGACATCAACTTGAAGGATAATGGCGAAAGGACGGCACTCCACATCGCTTGCGCCGACGGCTGGTTGGAAATGGTCCAGTTACTCTGCGAAAAGCGAGAGAAGACCGCCGACATCAATGCGCGCGAACGCTGCACCAGCACAGCCTTAGGTCTGGCAGAAAAAGCGGGCCACCAGGAGATAGTGGACTATCTCAAAGAACGGGGCGGCACCCGCTAAGCCAAGGCCGCGGCGTGATTATAAGTGGACTACAGAGACGGCTCGACTCAACTCAGCGAGCCGCTTTTTTTTATTCAAAAACTCAGTTATAATAAATAATACCATTAATAATTTATCAAAAAACTATGCCATTAAATGTCTCAAAAAGAACCCAACAATTGATTACTTCGCCCATCCGCAAATTCCTGCCATTAGTAGTGCAGGCGGAAAAAAGAGGGATCAAAGTTTACAAAATTAATGTCGGTGACCCAGACATTGCCCCCCCACCCCAGTTTTTGCAGACTGTCAAAAAATACAATAAAATAAATATCCGTTATGCTCCGTCCCCGGGTATTCCTGAACATGTCCAAGCCTGGATTAAATACTATGCCGGTTTTGGTATTAATTTAAAACCGCAAAATATTGTCCCGACCGTTGGCGGCGCCGAAGGCATAATTTTGGCAATGATGGCTGTAGCTAATCCCGGCGATGAAATCATTGTCTTTGAACCGCTTTATACCAGCTACAAAGGTTTTGCCACAATGTGCGACGTTAAACTGGTACCAGTCACTTTGAAAGTGGAAAATAACTTTGCCCTGCCTTCCCAAAAAGAAATCGAAAAAAAGATTACCAAAAAAACCAAAGCCATCGTTGTTATTAATCCTAATAATCCGACTGGCACGGCTTTAACGGACAAGGAAATAAAGCTGGTTATTAAAATTGCCAAAATTCATAGCCTTTTTATTATTTCTGATGAAACTTACCGCGAGATTGTTTTTACGGGCAAACCCACCAGCTTGCTAAAATTTTCAGCAGCCAAAAAAAATCTGGTTTTAGTGGACAGCGCTTCCAAAAGATTTTCCATGCCCGGCGCCCGCATTGGCTGCATTGCCAGTTATAACCCAGATATTATGTGGTCAATCTTAAAACTGGCAATGATCCGGCTCTCCGTGCCGACTTTGGAGCAATACGGCTTAGTGCCAATTTTAAATAATTCCAAACCCTACACGACCAAACTTCAGCGCGAATACAAAAAGCGCCGTGACGTAATCTTCAACGCTTTGACTAAAATGCCGGGGGTGGAATGTAAAAAACCTCAAGGTGCTTTCTACATCATTGCTAAGCTGCCGGTAAAAAATGCTGAGGATTTCATCAAATTTTTGCTGAATGATTTCAACTACCAGGGTAAAACCGTTTTACTGACTCCGGCGGCAGAATTCTATGTCACCCGTGGCATTGGCAAAAATGAAATTCGGATTGCTTATGTTTTAAACACCAAGGAATTAAAGGAAGCAATGGTAGTCTTACAAAAAGCCTTGGAGCAATATCAGCTCTCTACATGCTAAAAAAATGGGAACAAAACTTATCAACTAATTATTCACCGATCATTCGACGATTTCCACAACTTATTCAGAGATTATACTAAATTATGTATTACCCTAACCGGCGACAGGAAAAAAAGCTACAAAGAAAGGGTTTTAAATATATTGCCGGGATTGACGAAGCCGGCCGCGGGGCTTGGGCGGGCCCAATTGTTGCCGCAGCGGTAATTTTAAACCCCAAGGTTAAAATTAAAGGGATAAAAGATTCAAAACTCCTGCGTTCCCCTGATCGCAAAGAACTTTTTTTAAAAATTACCGAAAATGCCGTCGCTTGGGGAATCGGGGTAATTAGCCATAAAATGATTGATCAGATCGGCATCCAACAAGCCAACATTTTGGCGATGAAAGATGCTGTGAAGAACTTGGCGGTTTTGCCGGATTATTTATTAACTGATGCTTTAACAATTGAGTACAAAAAATTGCCGAACTTAGCAATTATTGACGGCGATTACAAAATTACGACCATTGCTGCCGCCTCAATTATTGCCAAAGTCAGCCGCGATCAGATTATGGATGGACTAGATGAGAAATATCCGCCTTATGGCTTTAAGCAGCATAAGGGTTATGGGACCAGCCATCATTTTCAAATGATTAACCAGTATGGCATTTGCGAACTGCACCGTAAAAGTTTTGAACCAATCAAGTATTTTATAAACTAATAAATTGCTGTATAATTAAGTCGGGTATTAAATAAAAAAAATCCCTAATTCCTACCTGCCCGCCGAAGCCTCGGCGGAGGCGGGATTCCTAATTCCTAATTCCTAAAAATGGTCTACGTTTCTGGTGGCAATGAGCTTTTAAATCCGACCACGATTTTAAGCCGGTTGGGAGTCAAAACCGGAGCTAAAATCGCCGATTTAGGCTGTGGCAGCGCTGGCCATTTCGTTATCCCCGCCGCCCACTTGGTTGGTTCACAGACTACTGTTTATGCAGTTGATATTTTAAAATCGGTCTTGCGTTCTGTTACCGGGGTTGCTAGACTGGAAGGAGTCAATAATATCAAACCAATCTGGTCAAATCTGGAAATCGTCGGGGCGACCAAGATCAAACCGGGCAGTCTGGATTTTACTTTGCTGATTAATAATCTGTTTCAGACAAAAAAAATGGAAAATATGATTAAAGAAGCGATCCGACTCCTGAAGCCAGAAGGCAAAATCTTAATCGTTGACTGGAACCAGGTTCCTGCTTCTTTCGGACCATCGCTGACTGATCGAGTTAAACCTGAGGTGGTAAAAAAAGTTGCCCAAAGTCTAGGCTTAAATTTAGTTGAGGAATTTGCCGCCGGCACTTATCATTATGGATTAATATTTGAAAAATGATCGAGTACTTAAAATACTTTTTTAACCTAAACCATTTATTCAACCTCCGGCCAGGAGTGATGCATAACCAGGCAATTATAATTTTGGCTGTAGCTTTTGGCTTACTAATAATTTTAGGAATTGTCAGTAAAGTTCTTGTGACAAAAACCAAAGATGGTCTGAAAGTAAAAGGCTGGCGGCGGCTTTTCCATCTATCTTTAACTATCGGCATCCTGGGTTTTGTTTATCTTTTTTTTGCCTGGCAAGGAGTGAGTTTGCTGGCCAGCCGGTTTTGGCTGCTAATTTTAGGGTTAACCGCTTTAGTCTGGTTGGGTTTTATTGCCAAATACCTCATGTGGGATGTGCCAAAATTGAGAAAAGGCATTGAGGAAAAAAGAAAATTCGAAAAGTATATTCCATAATTAGGAAGTAGGTTGTAGGAAGTAGGTTTTAGAATCAACATAGCGCAGAGGTGCGCTTTTTTTATAACTAAGAATTACTAAGCAACCTTAATTCTTGATTCATAATTCTTAATTCTAACCATATGACCGACAAACTCCAACTGGGCCAACTTGGTGAAAGACTGGCGGCTGAATATCTAACCAAGAAAGGCTACCAAATTATCGCCAAAAATTACTCCACCCGGGGCGGCGAAATTGATCTGATTTGCCAAAAAGACAAAGTGATTCATTTTATCGAGGTCAAAACCCGGACTAACCAAAAATTCGGCTGGCCCGAAGAAGCCGTGACTGATGAAAAGCTGGAAAAAATAATTATGGCTAGTGAAAAATATTGCCAAGAGTATGATTTAAATTCTGAATGGCAGATTGATATCATTAGTATCCTGATTAATCAGGCAACTAGAATTGCTGAATTAAGGCATCTGAAAAATATCGCCATTACCTGATTCTTGACAGAAATTCGGGCTTGCTCTATACTAAATTCATATTCAGATATTGATGTTTTTGGTCGCCACTGGCGGCCTTTTTTAAAAGCTCCCTACCGATCTACAAACTACTTACTACTACCTAAAAATATGGACCAACAATCAGTTGCCGAAGCGGTAAAACAAATCTGCAGTGAAAAGGGCATCCCCCTAGAATCAGTTATTGAAACGATTGAAGCGGCTCTGGCCGCAGCCTACCGCAAAGACTTCGGCGAGAAAAACCAGAACATTAAAGTTGATTTTGATTTAGCAAGTGGCAAATCAAAAGTTTTTGATATTAAAACCGTGGTGGAAGATATGCCCGAAATTGAAGAAATTGAAGAGGAAGAAGGCCAAGAAGCTGAGAGCTTAGAGCCAAGGGCTAAGGGCTCCGAAACTAAGAAAAAAGAGGTAGTCAAAGAAGCTCAAAGCCCAGAGCTCAAAGCTCAAGGCATTGAAGGCGAAGTTGTAGCTGAAGAAGAAATCAGGCGCTTTAACCCCAAGACAGAAATTCAAATCAGTGACGCCAAAAAAATTAAAAAAAGCTATAAAGTTGGCGATGAAATCAAAACTGAATTAGAAATTCCTGGGGATTTTGGCCGCATGGCCGCCCAGACCGCCAAACAAGTTATTGTCCAGAAATTACGGGAAACCGAACGAGAAACTTTATACGAAGAATTCAAAAAACAAGAAGGCGAAATTCTGGTTGGCACTGTCCAAAGAAAAGAAGGCAGCTTGGTTTTAGTTGACCTGGGCCGCCTCACGGCTCTTTTGCCGCCTGAAGAACAAATCAGAAGTGAAAATTATACGCCGGGTGGCCATCTTAAAGTTTATGTTGTCTCGGTCAACACCACGACCAAAGGGCCAGAAGTAATTGTCTCGCGATCACATCCGGAAATTGTTAAAAAACTTTTCAGCCTGGAAATTCCGGAAATTGCCAGCGGCGTAGTGGAAGTCAAAGCGATTGCCCGTGAGGCCGGCTCCCGCTCAAAAATCGCCGTTTGGACCAAACAAGAAAACATTGATCCAATTGGCTCCTGCATCGGTCAAAGGGGAGCACGGATTCAAACAATTATTTCTGAACTTAAAGGAGAAAAAGTTGATATTATTAAATATAGTGATGATCCCGCTGAATATATTGCTAATGCCTTATCACCGGCAAAAATTCTGGATATCAAAACTAATGATAACGAAAGAACGGCTGTGGCCCAAGTGGCCGAAGATCAGCTTTCGCTGGCAATCGGCAAGGCGGGCCAAAATGTCAGATTAGCCGCTAAACTTACCGGCTGGAAAATTGATATTGCTTCAGAAGCCGGAAAAAAACTCAGGGAAGAAAAAGAAGCAAGAGAAAAGAAGGAAGCGGAAGCAGAAGAACCAGCGGAGAAAGAGAAGGAAGAAGAAAAGACTCAAGAGACCGAACCGAAAAAAGAAGCTAAGGAAAAAAAGGAAAAGAAAGTAAAGAAAGAAACTAAAGAGAAAAAAACAAAAGTAAAGAAAGAAAAAACTAGTACCAAAGAGTAATCCAAAATAACAAAAAGAAGGTGCGATTTATTGTTTTCACCTTTTTTTTGTTTCTTTAATTTCCTTATTTTTTTATTGACTTACCCAAAGCAATATGTTACTATATTTTACTGTTCTTTGACCAAATTATTAATCTTGTTTGATCAGAACTGATTATAATTTTATTGTGGCCAGTTTTGGTCAAACAAGAGAAGTTGTGTCCAACAAACCCTACTAATGGTAGGGGGAGGGTGAAACAATGAGTAAAGAGGTAAGCCCCAGAATCGTGATATGGATACTAGCGGCTATCGGGATTGGTTGCGCCGTCACGTTTATTCTCGCCCTGCGAGCCATTGTCCAACGGCCACCAGAGCCTGCCGTGACCGTGATCATTCCCGCCAACTCGGGCGCCAGCCAAGAAATGCCCCCGAAGCTCTTCTTCCGGGAAGGCTTTCCGACCCAAGAACCGGCGGTGGTCAAACTCGAGGTGCAGGATTACAAAACGGCCAACGACTCGCCCAAATACCAGGTGTCAATCTATGCTCGGCTGCGACGGGAAATCAAACCAAACCAGCCACCCCTGACACCAAGTTGTGACGTTGATGCTGATTCCGTGAGGAGTTGCGCGGCGGTCTTGAATAGCCCAAATGAAGATGTGCCTGGCATCAAGTACGATGAAGGTTGGGTGTTCCTAGACACCTGCGATATCAACCAGGATTGCCAATGGGACATCCCGGTCCCGTTCGACAAACAAATGATCCGGGAAGTTCGGGCCTATCTGGTCCGGCAACCGTAGCTGGAAAGGAGCCAAGAAATGACAACGACACTGATAGTTTGGTGCGCGGTGATCGCGGTAATCATCCTTCTGACTTGGTTCGGCTTTAACCGCCGCGCCAAAGCCAACAAGGCTGATTCCCAACTTTTCGCAATCACCAACCTGCATGCCTGCAGCATCTCCACGGCAAGAGACCTGATGCCGATGTCAACGGAAGGTGTCTACGAATATTCGGCTGTACTGTCGTACCGGCTGCAAAGCTGGGCAGCGTTCTTCTTCGCCGCAACAGCGACTCTCGTAGCCATACTGTGTCTGCCTTTCGGCTGGTGGTATTTTCTCCCGGCCTGGATAGCAGCGATGACTATGCTCGTCAGCCTGATCTTCAGTGCACACTTCCTTTGGCGTGAATTCCTGCTGGATTACTCTGGCCGGATTACCGAAGGTGGCGGCATCAGACCGCCAATAACGCTGACCGAGTAAGGGGCAAAATAGGGGGAGGAGAATTCACACAACTTTATGGATGAAGACCCACTGGGTCTTCTTTTCTTACAATTTTAATTGACCTGAAACTAGATTTCTGCTAAAATTAATAAGCATTTTTTACTAATAATTTTACTTGAGAAGTAAAAGTAGCTGAAAAAACTTACCTACCTCCTACTTCCTACCTCCTAATCTTATGAAAACAGAAATCAATAAACTTCCCCGCGGCCAGGTTGAATTAACCATCGAACTAAGTATTGATGAATATCAGCCTTTTTTAGAACAGGCGGCTAAAACTATCTCGGAAGTAACGAAAATCCCGGGGTTCCGGCCGGGTAAAGCTGGTTTAGATATTGTTAAACAAAAAGTGGGGGAAGACAAAATCTGGCAAGAGGCGTTGGAACCAGCGGTGAGAAAAACTTTTTTACAAGCTCTGGATAAACAAAAGTTGCCGACCGTGGGTTCGCCAGAAATTGATGTGATCAAACTGGCACCCGGCAACCCCGTGATTTATAAAGCCAAAGTTAATCTGCTCCCAAAAGTGGAGCTAGGTGATTTAACAAAAATTAAAGTTAGCCGCAAGCCGGTGGTAATCAAACCTGAGGAAATCAGCCAAACAATAAGTAATATCCAAAAATCGCAAGCCAAAGAAAGCTTAGTCAGCCGCCCAGCCCAAAAAGGCGATAAAGTCGAAATTGATTTTTCCGTCTCTTTGGACCAAATCCCAATTGACCAGGGCCAAAGCCAAAATTTTCCTTTGGTCATCGGGGAAAAAGCATTTATTCCCGGCTTTGAAGAACAACTTATTGGCCTTAAAAGCGGCGAGGAAAAAAAATTCAGTTTGGAGTTTCCGAAGAATTACCACCAAAAAAACCTAGCCGGCCGCCTAGCCGATTTTAAAGTTAAACTCAATGCTGTCTATAATTTGGAATTACCAAAACTGGATGATGATTTCGCCAAAAGCCTCGGCCAGTTTCAAACCGTCAAAGATTTGGAAGAAGGGGTAAAAAATAAATTAACTAATGATGCTGAATTTCAGGAAAATCAAAGGTTAGAAGAAGAAATTATCGATGCCATCATTAATCAAAGTAAATTTGATGATATCCCTGATCTTCTAATTAATACTGAAACAAAAAAAATGCTGGAGGAATTAGAACAAAGCATCAGCCAAAACGGACTTAAATTTGAAGATTACTTAAGCCATCTTAAAAAAACCCAAGACGAGTTACTGCTGGATTTTGTGCCCCAAGCAATTAAACGGGTGAAAGGGGCTTTAATCCTCCGCCAGGCAGGCGAACTAGGTAAAATTCAAGCGACCGAAGAAGATATTGCCGAAGAAATCAAACAAACCAAAGTCTTATATCAAAATAATCCCGAAATTAGTAAACAAATTGATAGCCCGGCTTATCACCAATACCTAAAGAATATCCTGACTGGCCGAAAAACTATGGAGTACCTTAAGTCGCTGACAGTAAAATAAAGGGTTATGAAAATTGCTATTGTCTCTGACTCTCATGATAATCTGCCCAACATTGAAAAAATGTTAGATTTTGTTAATAAAAATGAGATTAAAATAATAATTCATTGCGGTGACTTGGCCGCGCCTTCAATTATCATCGAGGAATTAGGACCTAAGTTTAAAGGTCCGATTCATTTTGTCCATGGTAATGTCGCGGACCGGGAATTGAACGACAAATTTGCCAAAGATTTTTCTCAAGTTACTTCACATGGCGAGCTGGGCGAGCTGGAAGTTGACGGCAAAAAAATTGCTTTCTGCCATTACCCAGATCAAGCCAAAGAATTGGCCCAAAGCGGCAAATATGATTTGGTTTTTTACGGCCACAATCATACGCCCTGGGAAGAAATGATTGGCAAAACAAAAATGTTAAACCCCGGAACTTTGGCCGGAATGTTTAATAAAGCTACATTCGCCATTTACGACACCAAAACTGACAAGGCAGAATTAATTTTATTAGAGAAGTTATAATAAACTCGCTTAAGATTGCTTTTACCAGCTTTAAACTATGAAAAGCTTTATCATTCAACTGGCAAAAAAAACTGGCGACCAAATTCTTCAACACTTCAACAAAGACAGAGTCATCAGAATTAAAAAGAAATCCCAGGTTGTCACCCAGGCTGACTTGATTGCCGACCAAATTATCATTAAAAGCCTTCGAAAAAAATTCCCTGGGTACGGAATTTTGAGCGAAGAGTCGGGCCAGCATAAAACTCAATCAAAATATCTTTGGGTAATTGACCCCCTCGATGGAACAACTAATTACGCCATCGGCAGCCCTTTGTTTGCCGTCGGCATTTCCTTATTTTTTGAAAACCAACCAATTTTGGCTTGTGCCTATATGCCGGCAATGAAAGAGCTTTATTTTGCCCAAAAAGATAAAGGCGCTTTTTTAAACAATAAAAAAATAAAAGTTTCTAAAAGCACTCGTTTGGCTGAATCATTTTTGACTTTCTGCCATGGCAGTGCCAGAAAAGACATTAAACGCGCTCTTGAAGTCTATAACAAAATTAAACTTATTACTGTTGACTCCCGTCAGCTGGGTGCGGCCGCCGTTGAAATGGGCTTTGTTGCTTGTGGCCGGACCGACTGCATTATTATTCCCGGTGCCCATGCCTGGGATGTCGGCCCGGGCACATTATTAGTCAGGGAAGCCGGGGGCCAAGTCACTGATTTTGCCGGGGCGGACTGGAACCTGAAATCAAAAGACATGGTAGCTTCCAATGGCAAAATCCATGGCCAGCTGCTCAAACTTCTAAAAAATATCTAAAGTTCAAAATATGGACATCTTGGTTAAAGTAATTCCCCGCTCCAGCCAAACTGAAATTATCGAGGAAAGACCAGACTACCTCAAAATTCGGCTCAAAGCCGCACCAGTCAAAGGCAAAGCCAATGCCGAGCTGATTAAATTTTTGGCTAAAAAATACCAAGTTAGTCAGTCGCAAGTGGAAATCATCAAAGGCTTGACCGCCAAAGAAAAATTGGTTAGAATCTATCAGTAATTAAAGTTAAAAATAAAAACACCGGTCAAACCGGTCAAAAGAAAAACAAAAAAATCGCTAAATTTGGCGATTTTTTGCTATTCTACAACCGAAACTATTGACAAAGTTTTTAAATTATGCTACCATAATCAGTTATTTCGACCATTGAAAAATCGGCAATTTCAATCTGCTCAAAAGTCTGCAGACAGCCCAAACCGGGTCGCAACACCCTCCGCGGTGCTTATTGTGCCAAGCAGAGAGGGGGCTCTTAGTGCCTGTAGAAATTTGGATAGCAAGTAACATTTGTACCTTTCAATACAAACCTCCTTTCACTTGCTGTCCAATTTCTGCAGGCACGACAAGCACGGAGTTTGTTTCTTGGAAAATTCGGCTTTGGCTCAATTCCTCCCAGAAATAAACTTCTTGTCTGCAGACTTCTGAGTAGATTAATCAGGAAACCACTCACTATAACTAACGAGTGGTTTTTTGTTAATTTCAAACCTTAAGCTAAATTATTGACTTGGGGTTTCAACCACTGGCAAATCTTCGGCTGGGGGCGTAGTCTGATCGGTAGGCGTAAGCTCATCAGTACTAGTCGCCGTCAGCTCTTTACCTACTAGCCAAACTTCTGGCCAGGCGACATAATGACTTTTGAATTCCTGTTCCTTCACCTCACCATTAGGATATGTGACCGTATATTTAAAATAAGTATCCGCCCCTTTATGAGCAGTTTCGATCTTTTTCTTTTCACCCGGTTTTAAATCCTCGGTTTCAATGTAGCGTGGCTCACCCGGGCTAGAAATATTAAATATTGATGGCGGATCAGGGGAAATTTCTATTTGGCGACCGTCTTTGGTGCCATAAAATTCAAAAATCAAAGTGTCACCGGAAATTCGGGTGGTAAATAAAACGTAATACCCGGTGTCATTGATAAACTTCATATCCGGGGCGGGATTATAAATAGTGGCATCCATGCCTGCGGGTTCGTAATACACCACGCGATAAGAATGATTCTGCCGTTTGGTAATCGGCAAGCCGGAATATAAAGCGGCCCGAAAAGTCGTAGTGCCAATCTGGCAAAGACCACCGCCGTATTCCGGAATAGTTCGGTCGCCTTTAATAACCAACTCCTGCTTATAGCCATGCTCACCATCAACCGGACCCAAAGCTTTAAGTAAAGAAAACTCTTCATCTGGTTTAATTAAAATTCCATTTAAACTGGCGGCGCCAACCGCAATATTATGCCGCCGGTTTTTTGGACTGCCGGCAAAATTAGAAGTCCCTCGACCAATTATTTCTTTAATCCCTAAATTGGTCACATCAGTATCAGCCGTTTTAATTCTGGCCGGCTGAACAATAACCACTAACTCAATATCTTTGGCTTCGCCAGTAATAACTTGGCTGTTAATTTTTTGGTAACTAGCTTCTGAATCCAAAGTTTTGCCATCTTGGCTAGCCTGAAATTCAGTCACCCGGTCGTTTTCTATTTTCATCTTGCCATCTTGAACTTCAATGTTGACCGCTTCAATAATTGGCTTTAAAAATTCTAAAACTTTATCTTGGTTAAGACCAAGGACCACTTCACCATTAACGAACTGAAATTCTAGCCAATTAACCAATTCTTCTTTTTTAATCTCCCACTCCTGAGAATCGGCAATTAATTTTATTGATTCAATGGCTAGAATTTTCTCCAGGCTATTGACCGCTGAACCAGTCTGGGCTTTTTTGATTTGCGGCTCCTGGAATTTTAATTCGAAACTAATTGGGGAAAAATCCAAATTATTGATGTTTTTTGCTAATTGTTCAACGGCTTTCTGATATTCAAAAATATAGCCTGATTGCTCGCCAATTACTTCAATTTCTTTGCCTTGGATTTTCAATTGGGCACCAAGGGGCGGCTTTTCCAAACTAGCAAAGTTGGCTTGTAAAATATTAACTAACTCGGGGTAATTTAAAGAGTAAGAAATTGGGATTTGCTTTTGAAAAACGGCAAGCTTAAATTGGCTGACCAAATCATTAAATAAATTCCCTGAATGGCCAGCGGCAAAAGCGGAATCCAAAGTTTTTTCCCAGTCAAAAACTAAAATTGGATTGGCTAAATCCGGATCAGTGGCCGAAACCATAATCGGGTTGATATCCACTTCTTTTCCCGCCGCACTAAATTTCAAACCTTTAGTTTGGACATTGCCCTCAATGGCTTTTAGTTGATCTAGTACCTGATCTTTAGTCTGACCGCCAATTTTTAAATAGCCAATTTTCACACCGGGATAGAACCGCTGGGCATAACTAGTTTCGACCCAAAAAATTAGGCCGGCACCAACTAAAACTAAAATAAAAAAAGCGGCGGCCACAATTAACCACCCCTTCTTACTTTTAACTTTACCCGATTTATCAAAAGGTTTATTTGTCATTTTCGTTATTGGTTTTTAAAATTTTGTTCAAAATCGTTTTGGCTGTTTTTTCCCGGTCTTCCTGGTCAGTTTTACTGGTGCTTAAAATAATTCGGACTTTTTGGCCTTTATCAGAATCTTCCGGCAAATTTTTGATTGGCCAAAGCAACTTTTGGCCATCCTCAACTATAATTACGGCCATTTTATCCTCAAACCGATCAATCGTCCCTTCAAAAAAATAGCGGTCTTTTGTTTGATCTAAATCATCACTGGTCATCTTACTCCTCTTTTATTTTGATCGGAATATTTCTTTTCCTTTCAAGCTTAGGTAGGGTAATAGTTAGCACCCCATTTTTTAAAGTTGCTGAAATCTTATCACTTTTTACTTCGGTTGGCAAGATGATCGAACGGGAAAAGTTGCCCCAGTAACATTCCTGGAAAAAATAGTCTTTTCCATCCACGGCCTGCTCGTGACTCCGACTGCCGCGGATAGTCAGCATGTCGTTATTAACCGAGATATCCAAATCCTGCGGCCGCACGCCGGCAATGGTTGATTTGATATAAATGTTTTTGTCATCCTGATAAACATCCAAAAGCAGCTGACCTTCATTTTCTTCATCTAACCAATTTCGGCCAAGTAATGAATCATCTTCATGATAAAAAGCAACTTTCCCCCCGGCCGAAGACTCGTTTTTAGCCAATAATTTTTGTTTCTTTTTTAATAACCCCATTGTTTTAAATTTTATTGTCCGATTTTATTGCGCTCTTATTATATAAAATTAGGCTAATAAAAGCAAGAAAAACTCGCATCGGCAAAGTGCTTTGGTGCGAGTAAAAGTCAGGAGTTCTCTTCCCTAATCCGTCTTCCCCATGACAAAAATGGCTATCATTTAATCCGGCAAACGCCCAAAGGAATTCGCATCAACGGTCCAAAGCCGCTAGGGCAATGAGTGACCTGGTAGATCAGGTAGGGATGATATTCGTTTTATCTGGGCTAGGCTGAATCTCCAAAATCCCAAGTTCTTGACAAAATAAAGAAGGTATGCTATAATTGAATATTGTTAAAATCCATAAATCTTATGACTACATTTAGCCAAAAAATTCAATCAAATTTAAGCAAAAAAGTGGTTATGACCCAACTAATTATTATGACGGTCTTAGCCAGTCTTTTGATTCCTACTGGCATACTTTCAGCCGCTAGTCCTTTGACGATTTCTAATATTAAAATCGTCAATAAGACGGATAAAACCGCCACGATTAGTTGGCAAACTAACCGGCCGGCTTATGCTAAAATCCAGTATGGTCTCTTTTCCAATGACTATAATTGGACTTTGCAAACCAACCAAAAAACTAGCGAACAAACTATGACCATTTCCGGTCTTTTGTCGGACACGGACTATTTTTTCCGAATCACGGCTGATGATGATACCAGCGAAGTTATTTCCTTTGAACAAAATTTCACAACCAATAAAGCGGGTGATAGTAAAAGCCCAACCATTTCTGACGTCGCCGTTGCCTATACCACTGGCGGGACAGCTACTATCCAATGGCTGACTGATGAAAATGCCACTAGTGAAGTAGTTTATGGTATGACTACCAGCTACGGCAAAACTAAAACTGATGGCAAATTGGTTAGAGTTCATGATCTAACTTTAACCGGTCTGACTGATGGCACTTACTATCATTTTCAGGTCCGGTCAAAAGATGGAGATAGCAACATTTCAAAATGGTATGATATGACTTTTTGGACTAAAGTCACTAATGTCAGTGATAATGATGCATTAATTATTTATGATATTAAACCTACCGGTGAAAATGATTCTGGTGTCACTCAGACGACAGCGGTAATTTCCTGGCGGACTAATAAACTCGCGTCAGGCACTGTGCGTTATGGCACCAGTTCTTCTTTAGGCAAAACTGTCAGCACTAATCCGCCCCGCGACTTCAGCCAATCGGTTACTTTGGCTGACCTAAAAACTGGTACCCTTTATTATTATGAGATTGAAGTTAAAGACGTTTTGAATAAAAAAGTAAAAACTGAAGGTCATACTTTCGTAACTAAATCCGCCTCCAGCGATGTCGGCGGCTCTGACCAAGAAACACCGGATTATCCGGGCCAAGTTTTAGGCGCTTCAACCTGCGATGTTAATTTCAAAACTGACATTGGTTTCTATGGCCTTTACTACAACTTAACCTCAAGCCATCCAGACATGAACCTCTGGCGCGGCAAAGCAATTTCTAATTCCAAAGTTGCCAGAGAAAATGACTGGTATAATGACCAATATTTCAGTTTCAGCCGAGTTGACCAAAGAATTGATTTTGGCTCTCGTTTTTTCCCCATTGACGAAGGTAAGCCTGGCGACCCCTATCACTTTGCTGTCAACTGGCGGTCAATCATCAAGGTACCAACCGATGGTGATTACACTTATAAACTTACCTCCGATGATGATTCCTGGTTTTTTATCGATGATAAATTAGTTGCTGACTTAAACGGCGTTCATCCGGCCAAAACTGAAGAAAAATCAGTCCACTTAACCGCCGGCTACCATAAACTAGAAATATATTATGCTGAAAGAAGCAAAAGTGGCGCAGTCTTCACTTTTAAAGGCGACAGTCGTTTGAGTTTCTACCCTTTACCCGAAGGTTGCAGTATTCAGGATGTCTTAAACTACAATCAATCACTAGGTAGTGGTTCGGGCGGTGGGGTAGTCTTAGGCGCCACAACTGACGATGATTACCAACTCGGTTACCAGAAAGGTTATACTGACGGCAGAAACGATGGTGACGCTGACAGAAGTTATGATAACAAACGTGGTAATACCGGTGATAACAGCGACAGCTACAATCAAGGTTACGAAGCCGGCTATGATGATGGCTACTACAAAAAAGCTTCAACCAATGTTCCGTCATACGTCTGTAACCCCAACTTAGGTTATACTAAATTCAAGGCTTTATATAAAACCTCCGACAGTCCTGACATTTGGGCAATCCTGGAAACTGGCCAAAAGCATTACATCACTAGTCCCCAGGCTTTTGCTAAATACCAATGCCAATGGAGCGAAGTCAAAATTGTGTCTCGCTCGGTTTTAAACAGTTATGCCATTGCCAATTTGGTCCGGACACCAACTAACCCAGTTATCTATCATTTATTTCAACGGCCTGACCATAAATGGCTGAAAATCAATATTCCTTCACCCACAGTTTTTGTCAGCTATGACAATAACTACTGGGGTAATGTTGCCCGGGTCGACCAGCTGGATATTGACGCCTATCCTAGTGCTAAATTGATCAAAACTGGCAACCAATCCCAAGTTTATCTGATTGATGGCAATAAAAAACGCTTGATTAAATCAGCCGCTGTCTTTGAGGCCAATGACTTTGAATGGGCCGAAGTTGTCGCCCTAAATCAAATCCACTTCGATTATTACGAAGACGGCCCGGTGCTGGAATAGATTGACTAAACGACTAGATTAGATTATTATATAATTTGTTAGAATAAAGCTAAAACTGCCACTTGGCAGTTTTAGCTTAGAAAATTTGATGCCATGATGGCGCCTTCGTCTAGTGGTTAGTGCCGATGTAAAATCGGCATCCCGATTCGCCGCATCGGCGGCGACATCGGGAGACACCAGGTTTCTATCTATGTCTCACTTTTACATTCTAAAAACAAATAAACAGAGCTATTATATAGGCAGTACAGATAATTTAGAAACTAGATTAAAATATCATCAAGGCGGTAGGGTAAAAAGCACTAAAGATAAATTGCCAATTGAACTAGTTTTTAAAGAATATTACAAAACAAGGGCCGAAGCGCAAAAAAAAGAATACAAGGTTAAGGGTTGGAAAAGTAAAAAAATGATTGAAAGATTAATTAAACTTGGCCCGCATCAAAAATAAAATAATATGGCGCCTTCGTCTAGTGGTTAGGACACCAGGTTTTCATCCTGGTAACAGGGGTCCGATTCCCCTAGGCGCTACCAAAAAAGATTTCCGGACAAAGAAGTCTTTTTTGTTTAATCGGGTTTTGTAATATAATAAAGTTATATGAAAAAAATTTATCTGATTATAATCATTTTGCTTATTGCTCTGGGGGTATACCTAAACCGTTCATATGCTTATATTTATAATGAAATCGGCAGCGCTGATTTGCGTTCGCCCGACAGCCAGCGCACTTATATGATTACTAACACCAACAAAAACCAGGCTGAACCAATAGTATACGCGGCATTGGGTGACAGCTTGACTGCCGGCGTAGGCACGGACAACTACCAGCAGGCTTACCCGTATTTAGTTGCCACAAAATTGGCCGAAAGGGGACCGGCAGTGACTTTGAAAGACTTGGCAGTTTCCGGCGCCAATACCAGCGATGTCATCAAAGGCCAGCTAGCCGAAGCTATTGCGAGCAAGCCAAACATCATTACTTTGCTAATTGGCGTCAATGACATCCACAATAATGTCGGCAAAGCCACTTTTCAAAAAAATTATGAGGAAATCCTGACGCAGCTGGCCAAAAACACCAGCGCCAAAATTTATGCTATCAGCATTCCTTACATCGGTACCCACAAGCTTTTTCTGTCGCCTTATCAATTATATTTCAACTTCAAAACCAAAAAATTCAACGGGGTGATTAAAGAGGTTGCCGCCGCTTATAAAGTCCAATATATAGATATCTATACTCCCACGGTGAACATATTTAAAAAATCAGGGCCGCACTATTCAGCTGATTTGTTTCATCCTTCAGCTGCCGGCTACAAATTATGGGCGGACATAATCTCCAAATCGCTGTAAAGACGTGGCTGTGCTTTCAGCGCTGTTCTTCCCCCTCACCCACGCCTTGTCATTGCGAGACCCGCGCTTCACTAAGCTAAGGGCGGGTCGAAGCAATCTCTTTGGCTGTGAGATTGCTTCGTCGCCTTGCCATCATCGCGACACTCCTCGCAATGACAATAGAAAAACGGAGGGAGAGGGGGAGCTAAAAATAAGCTTTTGGCAAAACTTAAGATAAAAGGGAAGTTAAGCAAGACGCTATACTTAAGTTTCCCCTCCCCCCTTGTGGGGGAGGGTTAGGGAGAGGGGGAAGCAAAGAAAACACTCTATGACCCTATCAATCACTGACGCAATTCTATCCACCCAGATATTTACCGTAATTTTTTTACTGTTTGTCTTGGCGTCGGTCAAAGCCAGAAAAGACAACCAAATATTTCCCTTGGCCACAACCCACGAACTCAAAGGCCTGGCGATTTTAATGGTGGTGTTTTCCCACATCGGCTATTTTTTGACAAGCGACCACCAATTTCTGTTTCCGCTTTCCATTGCCGCGGGCGTGGGCGTCAATTTATTTTTGTTTTTGTCCGGCTACGGCCTGGCTGTCTCTAACCAGCACAAGCCGCAGACCATCGGCCAATTCTACGGCCGCCGCTTAATTCGGCTGCTTCTACCCGTCTGGATTGTTTTGACGATCTTTTTTTTGCTGGATTATTTTATTCTGCATCTTGCCTACGGCAGCCAATATATTGCCCAGTCGTTCCTTGGCTATTTTCCCACCGCCGACCTATACCACGACATTGATTCGCCGCTTTGGTATTTTACCCTGATTTTATTTTACTATCTTATTTTCCCGATATTTTACAGCCGCCGGCGGCCCTGGCTTAGCGCGGCAATAATTTATTTGCTGTCTTATTTTATAATTTTGTGGCAGCCGCCGGCTTTGCAAAATGTCTTAGGCTTATACAAAGTCCATTTTGCCGCTTTCCCTTTGGGCATCGCCTTTGCCTGGCTGCTGTCTAAGCCGGATTGGTTTAAACTTAGCTGGCTGAAAAAAATGCTGTGGCGTTTTAAAAAGCCATCGCTGGACAAACTGATTGTAAAATCTTTCGGCTATGCCGGCTATTACGCTTTATTTGCCGTGCTGCTTGCCGTGACCGCTTACACCGCTTACTATTCCAACATCGGCGGCGGCATGTTTAAAGAACAGCTAACCAGCTTAATTACCATGTCAGCGATCGTACTGCTATTTTTAATCAAGAAATTTGAGTTTAAACTGTTCGCCCTTTTCGGCACATTCTCCTATGAAATTTATCTGCTCCACTGGCCGGCCATGTCCCGCTACAATATTTTTTTCACCCTTCTGCCGTCCTGGCTGGCAGTCACATTATACCTAGCAATCTTTCTAGCCCTCGGCTGGCTTTTGCACCGCCTGACAGGCTGGGCGTTGCGTAAAGTGATGCCAAAGGCTCGGGCTTGATTAAAAATAACTTAATCAGAACTATCAAAAAACCGCTAGCATTTCTTGATCTACCGGCTTAAAGGCAGAGGAATTGACAAAAATAGTTATTCATGCTATCATGTCTTTAAGGTCAATTAACCGCACTACCAAACCTCCTGCGTTTAGGGGGTTTAAAATTTGCTGGTTTATTGGCTGAATATAGTAAGCGTAGAAATGAAGTCGAATTTCTAGCTTGGACTATATAGTCTAATTCACTTTTTTTCTACATCTATTATGCAAGGAACAATCAAAAAACTGACTGACAAAAACTTCGGTTTTATCAGCCAAGACGGCGAACAGAAAGATTTATTCTTTCACGCCAATGAAGTGGTTGGGACTGATTTCAGTTCACTCAGAGAAGGCGATACCGTGACTTTCGAAGTCAAAGATACGCCAAAAGGCCCGGCCGCGACTCAAGTTCAGAAGGCCTAAATTCTCTTCTAAATAACAGTCACAAAAAATCGCCCCGAGTTCATCGAGGGGCGATTTTTTGCTATACTGATGCTATGGATATTAAAACTGTCAAAACCATAAATGACTTGGAGAGAATAACTGGACAGAAGGTTAAAGAAAATGACCGAAAAAAAATCCAAGAAGTCTTGGAAAGATATCCAGCTAAGTTCACTAGTCACCTAGCCAAGTTGATGAAAAAATCTAAAGAGGTAGCACAACAATTTCTGCCTAACATTTTAGAATTGGAAAAATGTGGAACTTTGGCACCCTACGAAGAAGGTTTACATGCTGCTGATATTTATGGTTTAGAAAGATTATATACTGACAGAGTAGTTATAACCATAAATTTTAATTGTCCTTCTTATTGTCGATTTTGTTTTAGAAAAAGTCGGGTGTTGAAGAATAAACCAACAATGTCATATCAAGATATCGATAAAGCAGTAAATTTCATAGATAAACAAAAAGATATTAAAGGGGTTCTAATTACCGGCGGTGACCCTTTGGTTCAGCCTGATAAACTCATTTATCTAATCGAAAAATTAGAAAAGATTGATCATCTGATACTTGTTAGAATCGGAACGAGAAGTTTTCTATACCAACCTGAAAAATTGACTGCTGATCTTGCCAAAAAATTAGCTAGGTTTGTAAAATTCAACTGCCAAAATCCAGCAAAAAGTAAAACTTTATCTATTGTTACTCATTTTAACCATCCTGATGAGATTACAGTTGAATCAGTCAGGGCATTTAAAAAATTTACTAGCCAAGGCATTATTTTTCGCAATCAAACTGTTCTTTTAAAAGATATAAATGATGATCGGGAAACTTTAAGAAAGTTATTTGAAACTTTAGTCGCCAACAATTTAGTACCTTACTATTTATTTCATTGCATGCCTTTGGAAGGTATAAAATATCTTCGACCGCCTGTCCAAAAAGGAATTGACCTTCTAAAAGACCTCTCTAAATTATCCGGTTTAATCAGCCCTCATTATGCTGTGGTCACGCCGATCGGAAAAATCAGATTAATTCATAGCAGTAAATTGAAATGTAAAACTAAACATCAGCAGAGATTTGTTATTCTAAAAAGTCCCTATAAAGTCAAGGAATTTTTACATAATACTAATCAAAAAAAATTGCCAAAGAATTGTTACGCCGACAAAGATGATTTTATTATGGTTGATTATTTAGATGGAGAATAATGAATCTAGAAAACTTGGAAACAATTCTAGCCAGCGAGCCTAAATACCGGATTAAAAAAATTGACCAGACAATTTTTTGATATAGTTAATGATATGCAGTTTATAGACAACTTAAGCCTGAAAAATTTAAAAACAATAATAATTGCTGACTACCCAAGCCTAAAGATCAAATCCACTAAAATCATAAATAACGGCTGGGATTTTTTGGCTTTGGAAATAAATAATAAGTACATCTTTCGTTTTCCTCGCCAGCAAACAAGCGAATTAATCGACTACAAAAACAACATTGAACGGATGAGGGCAGAAATTCGGGTCTTGAATGGATTAAAAAATAAAATCAGCCTACAAATTCCAAAAGTAAAATATGTCGGCAAAAAATTTGCTTATTTCGGCTACCAGAAAATCAACGGACAAAAGCTTAGTATGTCTATTATAAAAAAGTTAAATGATAGACAATATAATCAACTGGTGGCTGATGTGGCCAAATTTTTAAAAGAAATCCACAAGGCTTTAAGTTTGAAGCAGGCCAAAAAGCTTGGCGTCTTATACGAGAATTACGATTCTTACCACCAATTGATAACATCAAAAATCATAAGGCCGAAAAAAATAACTGATCAAAAAATTTACAATTTTATTGTTGATACCGTTAAAGAATACAAAAAAATGATACCAAAAAAACAACTAAACGTTTTTTTATATAATGATTTACATGGTGACAATATGGCTTTTGACAAGAGCCGAGGTAGGCTTAACGGGATTTTCGATTTTAGCGACGTTATGATCGGCGATATCCATCTTGATTTCATTTACCACTTTGACATAAATTTTATGCAAGACCTAATCAACAAATATCAGCAAATTACCAATATAAAAAACCTTAATAAACGGCGGGCCATAATTTACACCAGAATCAACGAAATTTCAGACCTGGCGGCGGTAATTAATCAGCCAAATTGCCAGGTTTACAAAAGGGTAATCAAAGATCTGAAAAAATGGCAAAAAGAAAAAAATATTTATTATGAAAAAATATTTGCGAGATAATCAACAGGTTTATGACCAGCTGGCGGGTGAATACCAAGAACGATTGAAAAAATTTATTGTTCGGGATCTAAAAATTGCCTCACCATTTATTAACTACTTAAAACATTCCTTTACTAGAGCTAGGGTATTGGACCTTGGACCGGGGTCAGGCTTAAATTCCGCCTATTTTGTCCAGGCCGGTTTTAAAACTACTGCCATTGATATTTCTAGAAAAATGCTTGCCATCGCGAAAAAAACTTCGCCCCAGACTAAATTTATTCTGGCTGATTTTTTGCAATACGACTTTAAAAATTTAAAATTTGAAGGAGTTTTTGCCAAAGCCTTTATTCACCTGTTCCCAAAAAAAGATGCCGTTTTGGTGCTGGAAAAAATTAATAGGATACTAGTACCAAAAGGCGTGCTATTTGTCGCTACCACTTTTCATCAAAAATCAACCCAGGGTTATTTTATTAAAAAAGACTACAACCAAAAGCTCAAAAGATTCCGCCGGCAGTGGGCCAAAAAAGATTTGGTACAAACTTTAAAAAATTCTGGTTTTATTATCAAAATGATCAAAACTGGCTATGATGCTTCATTGGATAAAAAATGGATTAATATTTTGACCTACAAAAAGTAGAATTACTATGAATCTAGAAAACTTGGAAACAATTTTAGCCAGCGAGCCTAAATACCGGATTAAGCAAATTGATCAGGCGATTTTTGTTAATTTAATTGATGACTGGTCAAAAATTTCTAATCTCCCTTTGGCGCTACGGGAAAAATTGGCGGTGGGGTGTGATTTAAAAATTTCCGGCCAAAATTTTATTGCTAAAGATGAAAATACTCAGAAAGCTTTAATTACTTTAAGTGATGGCCTAAAGATTGAAACCGTATTACTAGGGCATCGTGATGGCCGCAGCACCATTTGCGTCTCCTCCCAAGTGGGCTGCCCGCTTGGCTGCCTTTTTTGTGCCACCGGCCAGATGGGTTTCAAACGCAATTTAAAGGCTTGGGAAATTATTGAACAAGTTTTATTTTTTGCCCGATTGCTAAAAAAAGAAAATAAAAAAATAACTAATGTGGTTTTTATGGGCATGGGCGAACCATTCTTAAATTATGACGAGGTGCTAAAAGCAATCAGAATGATAAACAATCCGGCTTATTTTAACATTGGCAGCCGAAAAATTTCTATTTCCACCTGTGGCATAATTGAAGGGATAAAAAAATTGGCCGGGGAAAATCTGCAGGTCAACTTAGCTATTTCGCTTCATGCCCCAAATGACAAACTACGTTCCCAGCTGATGCCGATTAATAAAAACTACCCCCTGAAAGAATTGCTGCCAGTAATCGATGATTATGTCAAAAAAACTTCCCGCCAGGTGATGTTTGAATACTTAATGATTAAAGACGTGAATGATTCACTGGCTCAAGCCAAAGAATTAGCCGCCCTGCTTAAAAACAAACTTTATCTGGTCAACCTGATTACCTATAATCCGACGGGAAAATTTAAACCAACCAGCGGATCAGTAATTCAGGCTTTCAAAAAAGAATTGGAAAAAAATGGAGTCAAAGTGACCCAACGCTACAATTTTGGGCAAGACATTGCTGCGGCCTGCGGCCAGCTGGCAACTAAATTAGAGGATGACTAAAATATGAAAAAAATATTTTTAATAATTACCATAATTTTGAGTCTGGCTCTTTCCGGCTGTACCTTTTTTCAAAAGGATAATTTTATTAGCCCTGACGCAAAGAATGGCGCCTCAAGTTATGAAGAATCACCACTGGTAGACCCAAAAAATCTTGAAGCTAAAGTGCCGATTTTAATTTACCATCATATTCGTGAGGCAACGACAACTGACGCTGAAAAGAACAAACAATTCATTCTTAGCCCGGCAGATTTTGAGCACCAGCTCCAGTACTTAAAGGATAATAATTTTGAGACAATTTCTTTGGCTGACTTGAATAACTACTTTGCCGGCCAGTTCAGCCTGCCCCAAAAACCAGTCATTATTACTTTTGACGATGGCCTAATCAGCCAATATACCAATGCCTTACCGCTTTTGCAAAAATATAATTTTACCGCCACTTTTTTTATTTTTACTAATCCGATTGGCAAAAGCAAAAATTACCTGACCTGGGAACAGCTCAAAGAACTTGATAAGTTGGGAATGGAAATTGGCGTTCACGGTAAATATCATCTTTATTTAAACAAAGAAAAAGACCAAAAAAAATTGGCTGATGAAATCTTGGGCAGCAAAGAAAAAATTGAAGAAGAGCTGGGCAAAAAAATCAGCACTTTTTCCTATCCTTTCGGCGCCTATAATGACCAAGTAATTGAAATGGTAAAAAATGCCGGCTACACTTCAGCCCGCGATATTATTAACGGCGTAAGCCATAAAAAAGCCAATTTATACAAATTAAAAGCTTATTTTATCACCGATAGCTTCCCTCGCTTTACTAAAATAGTAGGGCAATAATTGAAATAATAAAAAGAAGGCCAGTTTTAAACCAGGCCTTCTTTTTGGAAATGATTTATTTCACTTGATAATTCAGACTAACTTCGATGATAATTTCCTGTAAACCACTAGGAACTGAACCACCACCAGTGCCACCAGCGCTGGCACCGCCCTTGCCATCAGCATAATAAGCTATTGGGCTCCCCGGCGCCTGAATAATATTTTCCCACCAGCCAACGACTTTTTTCAGTCGGATGCCCGCGGCTTGGGCGAGGCTACCGGCTTTACCTTTGGCATCAGAAATGGCCTTAATCCTGGCCTGATTTTTCAAATCTTCCAAATTAGAAACATCAAAAGAAACGCCATTAATTTGATTGGCCCCGGCTTCACTGCTTTTGGTAATAATGCTATTAACTAAATCAGAATTCTGGTCAAGATTTCTGACCTTAACTACCACCTGCTGATTAGCATTATAACCGGCAGGAATAGTTTTGCCGTCGATATAATCATATTGGGAAAAAACTGTAAAATTTTGGGTCTGAATATCTTCTGGCGGGATACCAAGATCCTTCACAATTTTTAGAACTGCCGCCATTTTTTTGTTAAGTTGATCAAGTGCTACCTGAGCAGTTGCTGCCTTATCGATTTGCACTCCCAAATTGACAATGGCAATATCGGGTTGATATTTTATTTTGCCTTGGCCAATGACTGACACCTGCCACTGGGGCGAATTGACGATGCGATCCCGTAAAATCGAAACTGTAATAATGCCGGCTAAAAGCAGCATACCAATTATGACTAAAATTACATGCGGGCTGCGCCAAGAGCAACAGGCGGATTCATTTTTTAACATATATTTTCCCTCTTCTGGCTTGAGGCTAAAGCCAATAATAATTTAATACCTCAAAATCAATTATCTCATAGAAGAGGAAAAAATAAAATAGGTGGCAAAAATCAATAAAAATTACTTTTGCTTAGCCCTCTTCGGTGGGGTATAATAGAGATATATGAATAACCGACTAACTAAACATCATTTAATTATTTTGGCGGCCAATGCTTTAATGGTAGTCATCTTTGCTTTTATATTTCTCGCGGATAAAAATTCAGAGTTTATTTATTATCTGATTTTAATTTTAGCGATGATTTCTTTAGTTTTTTATTCAATGAAAAAAATAAAATATACTTACGGTTTATTATGGTGGCTGTCGTTATGGGGATTAATGCATTTTGCCGGCGGTGGAATTTCTCTGAAAGGCCAAAGGCTCTATGACCTGATCCTAATACCAATCACCAATGACGTATTTCGTTATGACCAATTAGTTCATATTATCGGCTTTGGGGCTTGCACCCTCTTGATGTACCAAATTATTCGAGCCTCTTTGAACTATCCGATCAAAGACTGGTTCGGCGTCGGAGTGGTGGTGGTGATGGCTGGCTTAGGCATCGGCGCTGTAAACGAAATCATCGAGTTTATTGCCGCCGCATCATTACCCAATACTAATAATGGAGGATACCTCAATACCTCTTTAGATCTGGTCGCAGATTTGATTGGCGGCCTTTTATTTTTTACTTATATTTACTTCAAAAATCGGGGGGCAAAAATCACTTAAAAATAACTTTAGTCACTTGAAAGAAGCCCCCACTTTATTGCGTATTAATCTATATGGTGGAAAGCCCTGAATTTGCCAAAAAAACCGACTCTGAACTAGTAGAATTGACCCTGGAAAATCAGGACAATTTTTTATATATCGTCAACCGCTACGAGACTAAGTTGCTTCATTTCATCCGGCGTATCTCCAATGTTTCTCTTGACGAAGCCCGTGATTTGCTGCAAGAAGTTTTTATCAAAGTCTACCAAAACCTCAATGACTTTAACCCAAGTTTAAAATTTTCTTCCTGGATTTACCGGATTACCCGAAACCACGTAATTTCCCATTACCGAAAAAATAAAAATAAACCAATCCTGCTGGCGGCAGAAATTAATGAAGAAGCGCTAAACAATTTATCCAGTGAATTTGACATTGATAAAAAAATCGACCAGCAGATACTAAAACAAAGTATCGACGGAATCCTAAACCAAATGGACAACCGCTATAAAGAAGTAATCGTCTTAAAATATTTTGAAGAAAAAAATTACCAGGAAATTTCTGACATTATTAAAAAACCAACTGGTACCGTTGCCACTTACCTCAACCGGGGTAAAAAGCAGTTTAAAGAAAAATTTAAATAATATGACTGAACAAATTGGCGAAAAGATTCTAGAAAAAATTAAAGAAGGCCATATCAAGCCTAAACCCAGATGGGAATTTTTGCTTAAAAATTATGTTACCTGGGCAATTTTTGCTATTGCGATTTTGATCGGCAGCCAGGCCACCGGCGTAATGATTTTCATGATGAATCACACCGAATGGGAAGATTATATTCAGCAAGAAAGCTTCCCTCAGCAAATTTTAATGAATCTGCCTTTCTTTTGGCTGGTTGTTTTAATAATTTTTATCGCTGTGGCTTTCTATAATATCAAACATACTAAACAAGGCTACAAACATAGCCCTTTGATCATTGTCTTGCTCAGTATTATCATCAGCCTGGCGATTGGTACCATTGTTTATGCAACTGGCGGCGGGGAAAGACTGGAAGATATCTTTTATCGTCGGGTTGGATTCTACCAACAAATTATGCGCCAAAGCGGCCGAATGTTTATTAATCCAGAACAAGGCCGGATTGCTGGAGTAATAATAGAAATTACTCCGGATTCGGTTATTGTTGAAGATTTTCAGGGTAATATCTGGAAGATTGTAACCAGCACAGAAAATCTTATTTTGGGACAACGTGTCCATATCTTGGGTAACATGCTACCGGATCAACAATTTGAAACACAAATAATTAAACCACACTTCCGGCCTTTTCGGCCACCAAAAAATCCGTGTTTAGATCCTCAAATCTGTCCCGGTCCACCGCCAATGCCAGGACTCTGAAAGAAAATTTTAAACCAGACGTATTACTAAATATAAAAGGAATTTTGGCCAATTCCAAATTAACAATTAAAGTAATACGCCTATGAAGAAATCCTATTATTTGGCATCAGCGATTTTGGGGCTATTAATTACCACTGCGGCGATTGGTTTCACCACTTTAGCGGCGTCAGATAATCAGGGGCCGGCTGACCAAGCTGGCCGAAGGGAAGAAAAAAGAGAAATTCACCAAGCCATAATTAATAATAATTATGAAACTTGGGAAACCGCAATGCAAGAAATGGTGGCTGACCTACGTGCCAAAGCTGATGAGATGGAGGCAAAAATAAACCAGGACACCTTCAATAAACTGGTTTTAGCTGATCAGCTAATGAAAGATGGCAAAACTGATGAAGCCAAAGCTATCTTTGAAGAATTAGGCATGGGTGGCCCTGGCCCAATGGGGCATGGCGGACCAAGAGGTAATCACCAACCGCTAAATGACGCCGCTAGCAATAGGCAAATGCCACAACCTCCTGAACAAGCGCCTGCTGCTGAATAATAAAAACTAAAAATAAAATCACAATTAAATTCAGGAAACAAGACACCTCCTTTCAAAAAATCGCCCCGAGTTTATCAAGGGGCGATTTTTTGGTATACTTATGCTAATAGTTATCAAAGTTATATTCTTATGTTATTACCAATAATTCTTGCTACTCTCTTAATCGGCCTAATTTCACTGGCCGGCGTTATTATAATCTTTAACCGTAAAGTAAAGCCGGAATTTTTAAAATCATTAATCAGTTTAGCGGCCGGTTCACTTTTGGCCGTATCATTTCTAGATTTACTGCCAGAAGCCTTGGAACAAAGTAATTTTAAACCCCAGCTTATTTTTGGCATTACTCTGGTGAGTATTTTATTTTTCTTTCTCTTTGAACGAGTTTTGCACTGGCATCATTGCCGTTGCGAGCTTCAAGGTTTGCCTTGCGGGCAGAATCGGGATAAAAAAAACTTGATTTATCTAAACTTAAGTGGTGATGGAATTCATAATTTAGTTGATGGCTTTTTGGTGGCTTCGGCTTTTATGCTTGATTTCCGAACCGGAATTGTAGTAACTTTAGCTGTAGTTATCCATGAAATTCCCCAGGAAATTTCCGATTTTGGTATTTTGCTTTATGCCGGCCTAAACAAAATTCGGGCTTTGGCCTATAATTTTTTTGTCGCTTTAACGGCAATTTTTGGGGCAATTGTTTTTTATTATTTCGGCAGTAATTTCGAACCAGCCGTTCCTTTGATGGTAGCTTTTGCGGCTGGTAATTTTATCTATTTGGCTACAGCTGACTTAATGCCGGAACTTCACCAGGAAAAAGATCCCCAAAAAATAATCCAGCACTCCTTTTGGCTTATCATTGGTGTTATTATTATTTATTTGGTTGGCTGGATTGCGCCCCATTCTGGCTAGTAGCCAGTAAAAATCTCAATTGGCCAAAAAGGGTGAAGAACCCTCTTTTTTTTATCCACAAGCCAAGCCTTGACAATACTGTTAGAAATATATAACATGACTATGTGTTAATTATTTCTAACATAAAATTATGACTTTAAAACAATTCCAAACGATTAAATTAGTCACTGTAGTCATTTTGGCCATCATTTTTAGCCGATCAATAATCTACGAAAATTACCTAGTTCCTGTCGTCGTTTTAGTAATAAGCACCCTGGTTCTTTGGTATCTACGTCGTTATGTCAAAGAAGTGATTGCTGATGAACGCGACTGGCAGACCGCCGGCAAAGCTGCCAGCCTGGCAATCCAAATCTATGCTTGGTTTGCCGTAATTGTAATGATAGTCCTTTATGCCCAGCGCGATCTAAACCCATCCTATTTACCAATCGCTGCTACTCTAGCCTACTCGACTTGTTTTTTAATGCTTTTGTATGCTTTGATTTTTCGCTACTACCATAAGTTTAGTTTGTCGAATAAAAAAACATTTTATCTCATAGCAATTATTTTAGCAATTGCTGTACTGGCGGTTTTTGGCCTGCGACTTTTTTCCGGCGAGGATGATTGGATTTGTGTTGACGGTCAATGGGTTGAACATGGCCATCCTGATTTTCCCGCACCAGATCAACAATGCCAATAATTAATAACCAATAAAATTATGAAAAAAGACAAAATTCGCCTTATCCTAATTGCCACTGGAACTATTTTACTTTTAACCACGGCAATTTTATATAGTTTGATGATAGCCCAAAAAGAAAAAATAAATTTAGGGAATTTAATCCCTCTGATTATTCCGTTACTTATTATCATCTTTATGGCATTTTTTATCATTAGGCGATATAAAGGTATAAAATCAGGCATGCCGCTGGAAGATGAGTATTCAAAAAAAGTAATGCTTAAAGCTAGCTCTGTATCCTATTATCTTACTTTGTATTGGCTGCTTTTTATTGGCTGGTTTGAAGAACCAATTGCTAATTTATTCGGCTTGCAACATTTAGATGCTGGCCAAACGACTGGCGCTGGCATTGTCGGCATGGCAATATTTCTTTTTGCCTTGTGGTTTTATTACAGCAAAAAACCAAATCTGGCCTAATATGAAAAATAAAATAAAAGAATTAAGAACAAAATATAACCTAACACAAGAGGAACTCGCCAGACGGGTTGGCGTCCGGCGCGAAACTATTGTTTTTTTGGAACAAGGCAAATATAATCCTTCGTTGCAATTGGCCCATGACGTCGCCGAAGCTCTCAAAACAAAACTTGATGAATTGTTTACTTTTGATTAAATAGCAATCAAAAAAATGACACTTTTAAATTAAAGTGGCATTATAATAATTATTGGTCCAGTCATTTGAACTTAAGCCACTGGGTTACCTAGATTCAGTGGTATTTTTTAAAAGGCCAAAATAATATTTTTGTCGCTAAAAAATGGATGAAAGAAATAATTACAGCATAGCTGAAAACGGCAATAAAGATACTGAAGTAACTCATGATTTTCAAAATTAATTTTGTCGCATCAAATTGAAGAATAAAGGCAAAGATATCAAAAAATAACAAGCTAAAAATAATAAAAAGTAAGCCTTGCCACATTCCTCTTCGGTCTTGCTTGCTCGGGCTCATATGGGTAGCAATACAAAAAGAAGTATATAAAAAAAGCCAGAAATGCCAGCTGGAAATATTAGCCAGGTTGAACAGCTTGACTAAAATCTGCCAAATTGACTGACAAAAAATAACAAAGGATAATTGGCTAAAAGAAAACTCATTAAAAATTTCTAGGCCATTAGGCACTAAAAAAATAAGCAAAATAACCAGAATAATTGAACCAAAAATCATTGGCCCTAAGGCAATAAAAAAATTACCAATATTTTGGTAAAAACTTTTTTCGGAATAAGAATGGTCGACCCAACCCAATTCTCCAGTAGCAAAATCAGGTTGAAATAAGGCCACTCGGTTAATTTTATGAAAAAAAACTTTAGCAAAAATAATATGGCTTAACTCATGAATTGGCGTTCCCAACCAGCCAGTCCAAAAAATGCCCTTCCAGCCAACACTTTTTTGGTAATTATCCAAAGTCCACTTCTGCAGTTTAGTCAGAATAAAACCAAAAACAAAAAAAATACCAAAAATAATGAATAATTGGACAATAACTAACAAAATGATTTGTAAAATAAATTGCTCCATCCTGATTTAATTATATATATAGATTGAAAAATTAGCCAATTTGGGTTAGAATATTAATACTATTTATGATAATACTAAGCATTGAAAGCTCCTGTGACCCCGCCCCAATTCCGCGAGACACATTAATAAAATTTTTAGGTCAAGTGGGCGCGGAGTCGCCTTACGGCTTACTCTCCCCGATGAACAAAGTTTAGGTTATAGAATTGGAGCGGGGCGAGATGAAGTACCAATCAAACTTTTTATGAATAAAGAAAATAATCTCATTATTTTAGGAATAGAAAGCTCCTGTGACGAAACCGCTGCTGCCTTAGTTCAAAAACGAGGAAGCATTTTTAAAATACTTTCAAGTGTAGTATCTTCCCAAATCGAAATCCATAAAAAATACGGCGGCGTAGTACCCGAAGTTGCCGCCAGAAATCACATCCTCAATATTATTCCAGTCATCGATCAGGCTTTAGTTGAAGCCAAAGTTAAGCCCGGCCAAATTGATAAAATTGCTGTGACCACTGGGCCGGGACTAATCACTTCACTGCTGATTGGTGTTGAAACCGCCAAAACTTTGGCTTACACCTGGCAAAAGCCAATTTGCAGCATTAACCACCTTAAGGCCCACCTTTACGCTAACTGGCTAAGTAACCAGCCAATTAAATTCCCTGCCCTGGCATTGATTGTTTCTGGCGGCCATACAGAATTGATTTTAATGAAAAATGAAAAGAGTCTAAAAAAAATCGGCCAGACTTTAGATGATGCCGCCGGTGAAGCTTTTGATAAAGTGGCTCAATTACTAAATATTGGCTATCCGGGCGGACCAATAATTTCTCAGTTGGCAAAAAAGGGAAATACCCAAGCTTTTAACTTTGCCCGGCCTATGATTAACAGTAGCGATTTTAACTTCAGCTTTTCCGGCCTGAAAACCTCAGTACTCTATACCATCCAAAAGCTCAGAGTTCAGAGTTCAGAGTTCAGAGCCGCCAACTCCAAGCTCAAAGCTGACCTCTGTGCTTCATTCCAGCAAGCCGCAGTTGATGTCTTGGTGGCAAAAACTTTCAAAGCGGCCAAATATTATCAAGCCAAAACCGTGATGCTATCTGGCGGCGTCGCCGCTAACTCGCTTTTGCGTGAAAGCTTAAAGCTCAAAGCCCAAAGCTTAAAGCTAAATTTTTTAATGCCAAACATCAACCTCTGCACTGACAATGCCGCTATGATTGCGGCAGCCGCCACTTTTGAAAAACCAACCCCTTGGCAGAAACTCAGAGTCGATCCGAATTTAGAGATATAAAAAAGCACAACCCTACGTGCCGCAAGATTATGCTTGCTGATCTTTAACCTGTCGAGTGATGCGCAAGAAACGCGCGAAGCGCTTACCGCTCCATCGGCTTTCTTCACAAGAGAAGGTTTTGCCCTCCCAAGCAGCTTCAAGGATTTCATCCGGTTCAGCCGCGACGTTCAGGGCCTGCTGAAAAAACGGCTGAAAATCGAGGCTGTCCCAAGCTGGGTCAAAACGACGGGCCGTAACGGCAGTCACACAAACCCGAACCGATGCGCAGCCGGATTTCAAATCACTCAAAACCCTACACAGAGTGACGGAAAAATCCTTATTCGCATCCTGATGGTAGACTCTTGTCTTCATCTATTCCCTCCCTGACCTAGCCCCACTGGCTAGTCGGTCGTTGACTCTAATCAAAATCAGCCTATTACCTTATAATAAAACCAGTAAAATGTCAATAAAAAAAATACTCACTAAATCTGAAAAACAAACCCATAGCTTAGGGAAAAAATTGGCTAAGCAACTTAGAGGTGGCGAAGTTTTGGCGTTGACTGGCCAGCTAGGTGCGGGCAAGACAGTTTTGGTCAAAGGTATTGCCGCGGGTTTAGGTATAAAAAAAATTATTACCAGCCCAACCTTTGTGCTGATGAAAGTCTACCACCTACAACCTACCACCTACAACCTACCACCTACTCAACTCGTCCACATTGACTGCTACAGGACATCAAGCCAGCAAGAAATTGCTGACATCGGCGCTGCTGAATACTTTGGCCGAAAAGACACAATTACCGTCATTGAATGGGCGGAAAAAATAAAAAAAATCCTCCCTTCACAAAAAATTGAAATTGAGATAAGGTTAAAGCGCCAAAATACCAGAGAAATAACCATAAAATAATATGGGAATAGAAGAAAATCCAAGATTTGGCCGACAAGTGCAAAGAGACCTCGGCGAAGATCCAAACCGAGAAGATGATCCCAGAATTGATGATTTTATCGCAAAAAGCAGAAAAAGATGGGAACCAGAAAGGCCAAAGTTGGAACAATTTATGCCGCCGCGGGAAGCCCAAGCGATGACGGCTGAACTGGGAGAAATGAAAAAAGAATTTGGTGATAAGACGCCAGAATCAATTGCGGCTGAGTTTATGGTAATGGAAGGAATCTATGAATATGGCTGGACTGGTGGCGGCAAAACTGAAGGCCGGGAAGAACCGGCTGACGTTTATGTCATTCCGGCTTCAGAATCTGATGACATTAAAAATGGCATTGATTTAGTGGTGGCAATAAGAGAAGGAGACGGGGAATGGATGTATTTAGGGATTGATGTTACTACTACTCAAGATATGGTAGAACTCCGGGAAAAACTGGAAAGAACAATCCACCCATTGCAAGATAAAAAGTCACCTCACGTTGATTTTTATTATTCCAGTGACAGCCCGGACAAAACTATAGGCAGAATTGATCTCCCAAGAGTAGTAATTGGCATTGATAAAGAAAGAATAGGCGAGCTGTCTAATGACTTTTTACACAATCCAGGTTCATTGGCCGAGCACCCAATCCAGCTTGAGATAAACCAAGAAATAATTGACCAGCTGACAACTGCTATTGAAATAATTGTTAATAACATATCACGGCAAAGAAAAAATTTTGTTGAGTATGATTTTGACTCTCCAAAAGAAGCCTTAGATTTAGTCCGTGGCCAAAGGCATCGCCAAGAATTTGAACAAATCCAACCCGGAGTTTTGAAAATTATAGATAAACACGCAAAAATTTTAGAATATATGGTTGCTGTCCAAAAAGAAAAGGGCTCAGTGAGCGAAATTCCTACCCAAAGAGCCACAGAATCATTCACATTTCGGCAGCTGGCGCCGAAAACGACCAAAGAACTACTTCGAAAGGCGGGTTGACCGCTTCCTTTTCCGCGACCGCGGACCCATTTGGGCTTGCTGCCTCATCACCCTAGCCAAAGATAACACGTAATGTCGGGGCAGATGCGGCGTTGAATTGCGGCCCGAAAGATCAACCGGTTTGACATTCCAATATCTGTCTTTACCCAAGGTTATTTCCTCCCTCCAAGTATTTCCTTTCCCGCAGCCAATTTGCAAAACAGTAAAGTAGTATAACAAAAATATCTAGCGATGTCAAGCTATGCTAAAACAAAAAACCCCGAATAAATCGGGGACTTTTTTTCTATTTGGTTAAAAATTGTAAGTTAAAAAAGCTAAAGCTTGGCACTGATATCTTTGGCCACCCGGAAGACTTCTTCAACACTAGTAATGCCGTCAACGGCCTTTAATAAACCATCCTGAATCATGGTAATCATCCCGTGTTTAACTCCGATTGCCCGCATGTCGTATTCCGAAACTTGGCCGGACAAAATCAAAGTTTCCACTTCTTTATTCATTGTCATGATTTCAAAAATACCAATCCGGCCTTTGTAACCCAGGCCTTGGCATTCTTCGCAGCCACCACCTTTATAAAATTTTAATCTTTTTAATTCTTCTTTGGGAACCCTAAAGCCTGACTCTTCGGGAATTTCCGATAATATCTCCATCACCCGCGACATAGTTTTATTGTCTAATTCAGTTTCTTTTTTACAATTCTTACAAATTTTACGGATTAACCGCTGGCCAATCATGGCGTTGATGGCTGGTGCTAATAAAAACGGCTTGACCTGCATTGAAAGCAGGCGGGGGATGGTGCCAGCGGCATCATTAGTATGTAAAGTACTGATGACTAAATGGCCGGTTAAAGCGGCGTTAATGGCAATTTCTGCAGTTTCCAAATCCCGGATTTCACCAACCATCACAATATCCGGATCCTGCCGTAAAATCGAGCGCAGGCCATTAGCAAAAGTGTAATTTTTACTATGGTCAACTTGACTTTGATTGATCCCCCCTAATTTATATTCAATTGGATCTTCAATGGTGATAATTTTGGTGCCTGGATCATTTAATTTATTCAAAACTGCGTAAAGAGTCGTAGTTTTACCTGAACCAGTCGGCCCAGTAGTAACAATCATCCCATTAGGTTTGGTGATTTCGATCTTTAAAGCCTCAAAGGCTTTCCCCCGGATACCTAAATCCTCAAAAGCTAAACCCACAGCTGAAGACATTAAAAGCCGCATGACGACGCTTTCGCCATAGGCAGTCGGCAGCGTCGAGACCCTAACATCAATTTTTTCCTTAGTCATGAATATCGTAAACCGGCCATCTTGCGGTCGGTCTTCAATATTGATCTTTAATTTAGCCACTAATTTAACGCGGGACACAACCTGCGGCCAAACTTTTGGCTCAAGCTGGGCGGCATCATGCAAAATTCCATCAATCCGGAAACGAATTTTGACGCCATGTTCTTCAGCTTCAATATGAATATCTGAAGATCGGGCTTTAATCGCGGCAGCGATAATTAAAGTGAACATGTCCGTGATCGATACTTCTTTCAATTTATCATTTAGATCACGAAAAGTTTGAATGTCCTGTTCATATTGTTTAATGTCTTCCTCAGTAATTTCCACGCCGCTGATAAATTTTCTAATTTTTGGTACGGCTTGATACAGTTTCCAGGCAAAATCAAAGCTATAGGGAGAGATTAAATAAACTTGTACTTCTGAGTGGTTTTCTTTACCCACTCTTGCAGCAGCGGCTTGAACATTAGGGTCAGTTGGGTCAACAGCGCCAATCCGAATATCATAAGAGCCGCGAAAAAAACAAATTGCTTTTAATTCCTTGGATTCTTCTTCAGAAAAAAGAACTAAAGTTTCCGGACTAATCGGTAAACCCTTAAGATCAATGTATTGAATGCCCATGATCTGGGCTTGGGTTTGGGCTTCTCTTTCCTTTTCCTTAATCTTAATATTTTTCATTTTATCAGAAAATTTCTCGGCAGTTTCCGCCGAGGAAATTTTTGGCTTTTGGGTCGCTAAAACTCCTTTAAGTAAATTATCGTCTGGAAGCATAAATTGCTACTTTCTACTTGATTATATAGTTATTATAGTTTTTTTTTCGCTTACTGACAAGAAATTGAATTTTAAAACCCCCTAATTAAAGGGGGTAGGCGAAATGAAACAAACTATTATAAATCTAGCTAAAAATCCTTTGTAAAAGACTAGACATAGCCAGCTTCCGACCAGCGATTAATTCAAAGACTAAAACCCAGCTGCCCCAACGGAAGGTAACTAAAATAATCTCAACAAACAGAAAAATTACTAATAAAGCCAGGAATAAAAGAATCAAACCAAAAGTAAACCCGGCATAAACTCCAAGAAAAGTCAGTAAAATAAAAGGCAAAATAATAAATAATAGACCATTGACCAAAAAAGAGATAAGGAAAAGAATGATAGCAATCTCCAAGCTTAAAAGCCAATTCTTTTTAAAAATTTCTAAAGCTAAGGGAATTGACTCTTTTAATGACCAATCCCTTAAAACTACACCGCAAATGGCATAACGGCCAATAAAAGAAACAACCAGTTCAATCACCAAAATGATATCAAAAAGTATAATGAAAAGCAGCAGATAGCCGGGGAATTTGATGGCGGATAATAAAAAGATAATTCCAGTTAAAGACCAGGTGATAATTCTTAAAAATACATTTAAACCTAAAACCGGCCAAAATTTTATTAAACCAAAATTAAAGCCAGCGCGCCAACTCAAACGTTTACTCTTAGTAACACTAACGACCTGGCTAATCAATGCTGATTGGGAAACAAGGGCCAACCAAACTGTTACCACAACAAAACCAAGAAGTACTAGAAAAATCAAAATTATTAAAAATAAAAATAAAGGATGAGCAAAAAATACTTTTAAAGCACCACTCAAACCGCTAAGGGAAAATAAACCGCCAGCCTGTAGGCCATCCAAAAAAGCAAACAAAATCTGGTCAACGCCGAAATTGTAGCTGCTAAAAATTATATCGCCACCTAAAAAAACAGCAAAAAATCCGAAAAACCAAATGCTTGGAGTCTGCCAAGCGACTTTAAAAGCTTGTTTGAAAATTTGGCGGTAAGTGTACATAGGCTAAATTGATGATTAAATATTAGCTTTCGCCTCTTCCTTAACAAAAATTGCGTCAAATTCTTCTTTTTCCAAAGTCTCTTTTTCCAAAAGCAATTTGACAATTGCTTCGAGTCGATCTCGTTTTTTTCTAATGATATTAGTGGCAGTTTTAATTGATTGATTAATAAAATTATTAATTTCTTTATCAATCAATTCGGCGACTTTTTCACTATAATCACGCTGTTCGGTGATTTCCCGGCCTAAAAATATCAGCTCTTCTCTTTTACCAAATGTCCGGGGACCTAAAACTTTACTCATCCCGTATTGCATGATTAATTGGCGGGCAATTTTAGTTGCTTCCTTCAGGTCATTGGAAGCGCCAGTTGTCACATCACCAAAAACTTCTTTCTCCGTAATATAACCGGCTAAAAGAACAGCTAATTCATCAATAAATTCAGCCCGCGATTGCAAGTATTTATCCCGGATCGGCATTTTTAAAGTATAGCCAGCCGCTCGGCCCCGCGAAACAATCGAGACTTTCTGAACCGGATCAGCATTGGGTAACTCATGAGAAACTAAAGCATGACCGGCCTCATGATAAGCCGTAATTTTCTTTTCCTCATCAGAAAGCAGGTGACTTTTCCGCTCTGGCCCTAAAATAACTTTTTCAATACTTTCCAAAATGTCAATCATTTCGATCTTTTTTTGATTCCGCCGGGCGGCCAAAATCGCGGCTTCATTAAGTAAATTATTCAAATCAGCGCCGGTGAATCCCGGAGTTCTTTCGGCAACTCGCCGTAAATTAGCTTCTTTGTCCAAAGGTTTCTTCCGGGCATGAACCTTTAAGATTGCCTCCCGGTCATCGATGTTTGGTGCATCCAAGACAATCCGCCGATCGAACCGCCCCGGCCGCAGTAAAGCGATATCTAAAATATCGGGACGGTTAGTTGCCGCAATTACAATGATATTAGTACTAATATCAAAACCATCCAATTCCACCAAAATTTGATTTAAAGTCTGCTCTCGTTCGTCATTAGAACCACCCAGTCCCGCACCACGTTGACGACCAACGGCATCAAGTTCATCAATAAAAATAATACAAGGCGAATTTTTTTTAGCTTTACGAAATAAATCGCGGACTCGTGACGCGCCAACACCAACAAACATTTCAACAAATTCCGAGCCAGAAATACTGAAAAATGGAACATTGGCCTCGCCGGCAACCGCTCGAGCCAGTAAGGTTTTACCGGTTCCCGGAGGACCAACTAATAATACTCCCTTAGGCACGCGGGCACCCAAATTAATGAATTTCTTGGGATTTTTCAAAAATTCAATGATTTCCAATAATTCTTCCTTGGCCTCTTTAGCACCAGCAACATCCTGAAAAGTTACTTTATTGCGTCGATCCTGGGGCGCGGTTTCCCGGGCCCGGCTTTGGCCAAACATCAAAGCTTTGCTGTTGGCCCCCTGAACTTGCCGCATCATCAGATAAATAAAGCCAACAATTAAAATCAAAGGAATTAGAAATGGCAAAAGCATAGTTAACCAAAATTCAAAGCCAGAGGGTTGCCCCACGGAAACTTGAATTCCTGCTAACTTGGCCGGATCAACATTATAATTCTTCAATAAAGTACTTAAAGATTCGGTTGTTTCTTTTTGAGTTTGGACAGTACTATTATCTTTCAGAGTTAAAATGATTTGGTTATCAACTACTTTGATTTCTTTAACTTCGCCCTGGTCAATTTTACTGATCATAGTGGTAATATCAATATCAGTTGGCGGTTTTTCCGGATTAATGTAGACACTAAAAAGGCTAGCGATAACCAAAAAAACTAGAAAGATTACTAAAAAATTTCTTGATAATTTCTTCATAATTTTTAGGGTAATTCCCTCCACCCTGACTAACTCGTGAGGTTAAAATTCAAGCAGTTGAGAGTCCAGATAAAACCTCACCCCTTAATTAATAGATTAAGGTGGGGCAAAACTAATATTATTATAACCGTTTTAGATGATATAATCAACCAAATTATAATTTTTTCGGCTGTTTTAAGATTTTTCCGTTTGGCTTAATTCAGCCGGAGATTCTAATTCGGTTTTTGGCGGGGCCAAAGCTTCTGATTTTAGTTCAGCCGAATCAACTTTTTTGGCCGGTTCTGATTTTTCCTTCAAGGCTTTCAGGCTTAAACCTAACCGATGATTAGTCGGCTCAATGGACAACACTTTGAAATCCAAGGTATCTCCGGGCTTAGCGATCTCGCTGGTATCACTAATCGGTTTATCAGACAATTCAGAAATATGAGCTAAACCGTGAATATCCGGATCGAGCTCAACAAAAAGACCAAAAGGATTAGCTTTTAAAACCTTACCTTTCACGACCTGACCGACTTTATACTTCTCAGCCACATTCTTCCAAGGATCTTCCTTGAGTTTTTTCATGGAAAGAAAAATCTTAGAACCTTCAACATTGATAATTTCTGCTTTGATTTTATCACCAACCTTAACTAAGTCAGAAGGATTATCAATTCGCTGCCAAGCTAATTCCGAAATATGGACTAAACCTTCAAGTTTATCAGCGCCAAACTCGACAAAAACACCAAAGTCAGTCACGGCTGTAACTTTGCCACTAACGGCATCGCCCACTTTATAACTGGCAATAACATCTTTTTGTTTTTCTTCCCAACCGGCCTTTTCCGATACAATTAATTTTTCTTCAGCTTCGTCCACATCAATCACTTTGACTTCAAAATCATGGCCGATGTAGCTTCTTAGTCGTTCCAAAATTCGATTTTTATCGCCACCCGGAACCCGCGGATAGTGTTCAGGCATCAATTGCGAAACCGGTAAAAAGCCAGGAATCCGGCCAACCCTAACCATTAAACCACCTTTATTCGCATCAGTAATTGTTGCTTTGACAATTGATTCTTTTTGTCTTAAGTCGGTTAAATTGTCCCAGGCCTTTTGGTGACCGGCAAAACGAAACGAAAGTTCCATCTCTCCGTTTTCGTTCTCCAGCTCAATTACCGTTGCTTCAACGTCATCACCTATTTTTAGACCCGAGTACTCATTTGATTCGTCATAAAATTCTCGGCCCCTCACCACACCGGTGGTAAAACCATCAATGTCTAAACGAATTTCGGACCGAGAAATATCAATTATTTTGCCTTTGACCAAGTCACCAACTTTCGGAATCTTAATAAAATCCCCCTCAGCAAGGATTTTCTTAAACTGAGAGGATTGGTCTTTAGTCTTAATATCAGGCTCATCAAGTTTAGTGTCTTTTGCAGTCATAAATTTTTAATTAACCTCTCTTTTACCCAGAGAAGCCCCTAAATTAATAGGGTAGATTGATTAAAAGTTAATACTAAAAAAGTATAGTCTATATTAACATGCTAGTAAAGATTAGTCAAGCTACCTATCTTAAAACCATTATTTATGCTAAAATAAAGGCAAGTTAATCAAAAAATCAGTCTTTATGTACCGAGTATCAACCAATATATCAAAAGAAAAATTTGAGAAAATGATTTCTGGAAATAAAGGCTACATTCCCAGTGAAACTCTTCGGGCTTTACAAGAAAATAAAAAAGGCGATCTGCTGTACAAAAAATCAGTTAAAAAAGAAGAGGCTCTAGAAGTTATTCAATACTTGGCCAAAAAAGGCTTAATTCCAATGACGCGCAGCCCTTATAAATTAGTTCAAGCGGCACTTGAAGAACAACAAAAAGAGGAACAGAAAAAGCAAGATGAGGAAAAGACCAAGCTGAAAAAACAAAAACAAGCTGAGGAAGAAAAAGCAAAAGAAGAAGCAATGACTAAAAGTATGTCCCCAGCAAGAGCCAAGGCTTATATTGCTATGGAACGAGGTGAAGAATTATTAGCGGAAGACAGGGGCGAATCTAAAATTCAATATGATCAGCGCAGTCCAAGTAATCGGCTACTAGATGAGCTTGATCGAGAAAAGGAAACGCGGGACACCAAGGCCGCTAAGGAAAAAGAAGGGGTGGAAAAATACTATAGTAAAAAAGATAGCCGGCGACGAAAACCGGACTTAGTGGATATGAGCAAATTACACGATATGGATATTGGTTAAATTACATCATTGCCGGCTGGAAGTCAGAATAATCTTTATAAAGTCTGAAGTATAAACACCAACAATAAAATTACAAATTACAAATCTCAAATACCAAACAAATTACAATTACCAAAATTATAAATTCAAAACTCTTAGGATTGCCGTTTCGGATTTTAAAAGTTGGAATTTGAGATTTGCTTGGAATTTGTGATTTTGAATTTGGTGCTTGTTCCATACTGTATGTTACATAATAAGGAAATAACCCACCTAAATTAAAACCTTATATTAATATGGCAACAAATCGTTTTTCGGACAATATTTCTCCAATGGCTAGCGGCACTGGCTCTCACTATGCTAAGGGTAGCTTCACTAGTCGTCGGCCTAAAGGACTATCCAAAGCATTACTAGGAGCTCGCCAAAAAGGAAAACATACCTGGGCTAAAAATTTATCTAATTCAAATCTTGAAACTATCCGCGAAAAAATTGGCATAAGGGCAAGAAAACTTTCAAAATATTCTAAAGGTTTTTCCCGCAAAACGGTAAAGGAGTTAAATGCTGAGTTCAGAAAAGAATGGAAAGAAAATCCTGATTTTTCTTATGAAGATTTTAAAGATGCTAAAAAAGTAGTTGAGGCGATGAGGGCTTATAAACCTAACCAAAAAACTACTACGGCTGAACCAGAAGCGGCCGCGACCGAACCAACAAGGCGAGCAGTTCATTTTATTACCGATAAAAATACAGAAGAGCCATTCAACCCAGTTTTAGATTCACTAGCCGGCACCACACTTAAAACGACTATGAGAGCTGATACCACCCTATCTAAACCCAAAACAACTAACCCTGCTCCAGATCCAGTTAAACCAGGAGTTGAGCCAACAAAACCAGACATTATTGCTAAAAGAGAAGGAGACAATTTATCCCCGGATAAAGATGGAAAAGTAGTGGATATTGATATAGGCTAAAAATTAAAAAAATACCTAAAAAAATTGCTAAAATTAGCTAAACTTTAAGGCATATTTTTCTTGCCAAAAAACCAAATATTTGCTAAAATAAAAGTGACAAAAGAAAGTCATTTTTTAGTTTATAACTAGTAATTAACACCTATGATTATTAACTGGTTTGGCCAATCCTGCTTCAAAATTCAAGGAGAAAAAAGTATCGTGGTTACAGATCCTTTTGATAAATCCTGTGGCCTAAAAGTACCGCGTTTGGCCGCCGACATTGTTACAATCAGCCATAATTTTGATGATACTGATATTTCCTCGGGGGTCAAAGGTATCACCGAGAATGAACCATTTGTTATTAATGGACCAGGTGAATATGAAATAAAACAAGTATTTGTCTACGGTATCCCTTCTTATTCAAATAACCAAGGCGACAAGGAGCAAAAAAAGAGCCTTCTCTACCGCCTGGAAATTGACGGCATTAGTTTGGCCCATCTAGGAAACTTGGATCACGTCTTAGCCAATGGTGAAATTGAAAAATTAGAAGGCGTTGATATATTAATGATTCCGGTAGGCGGCACTTACACTATTAATGCTAAGCAAGCAACTGAAATAATTAGTCAGCTTGAGCCAAGAATAGTTATCCCGATGGCTTATGATACTCCCGGTTTAAAGTTAAAGCATAAAATTGATGATATTAAAGTTTTCTGCAAAGAATTTGGTGCCTGCCCCAGAGAAGAAATCGGCAAATTTAAAGTAACCAAAAAGGACTTACCCCAAGAAGACCTGAAAGTAATTATCCTTCAACCTTAATATGGCCAGGGGCAAAAAATCAGTTGACCAAAAGAGTAAAATTAAAAAATTTAAAGTCCAGGATTTACCGGAAGATGCCAGAAAAAAAATTCTAATTACTAGCGTCACGATCCTAACTTTAATAATATTTTCAATTTGGCTAGTTTATTTAAAAGCTAATTTTGAACGGGCAAATAATCAACCTCCGGATGAACAATGGGAACAAATCAAAAAAGATTTATCAGGATTTCTAGAAACTACCGGAGAAGATTTAAATAAACTAACAAATCAAGTTAAACAAGAAAATGAATCGACTACTACTCCGCCAAGTTTACTTGAGGAAACCACCCAACCAACCACGACTCCTAATCTTTCTGAAAAAGAGCTGGAAGAAATAAAAAATAAACTACTGGAAAAAACTAATTAAGATATGCCAAAAAAAGTAAAAAAATCAAAGTTGCCAAAAGCCAAAAAGCAAGGGCCGGAAGAGAAAAAAAAGACCGGCAAGAAAGAAGCTGTCACACAAGAAACTTCGACCCCTTCAGACAAAAAAAATATCGGCAAATTAGTTCAAAGACCAATTGTTGCAGAAATGCAAGAATCATATTTGGATTATGCCATGTCAGTAATTATTGCCCGGGCCTTACCTGACGTCCGCGATGGTTTAAAACCAGTGCACCGCCGAATTTTATACGCGATGTGGAATATTGGCTTACGGCCGGGGGCAAAATTTAGAAAATCAGCCACCGTCGTCGGCGAAGTCTTAGGTAAATATCATCCTCATGGTGATGCGGCCGTCTATGAATCAATGGTGCGCATGGCCCAGGACTTTTCTTTGCGTTACCCTTTAATTAAAGGCCAAGGTAATTTTGGCTCAATGGACGGTGATGGTGCCGCAGCGATGCGCTATACGGAAGCCAAATTAGCCAATATTACTGAGGAACTTTTGGCCGATATTGAAAAAGAAACGGTTAATTTTACGCCTAATTATGATGGTACCCAAAAAGAACCAACCGTCATGCCGGCCAGACTACCAAATTTACTGATTAACGGCACAATGGGAATTGCCGTTGGTATGGCCACCAATATTGCGCCTCATAATTTGACTGAGGTGGTGGACGGAACAATTCATTTAATCGATCACCCCAACGCGAATGTTGATGATTTATTTAATTTCATTAAAGGACCGGATTTCCCAACTGGCGGCATAATTTTTGATGTCAACGAAATTAAACAAACATTTGCCACCGGCAAAGGCGGAGTAGTAGTTCGAGCCAAAACTGAAATTATTGAAGGTAGTGGTGGCGCTTTCAAAATTATTGTCTCAGAAGTTCCTTATCAAGTTAATAAAGCCTCAATTTTAGAAAAAATTGCTGAATTAGTTAAAGATAAAAAAATCGACGGCATCAAAGATTTAAGAGATGAATCATCAAAAGAAGGGGTGCGAGTAGTCATTGAATTAAAAAAAGATGCTTATCCAAAAAAAGTTTTAAATACTCTTTTTAAATTAACCGACCTTCAGACGACATTTCATTCCAATATGCTGGCCCTAGTGGACGGCATTCAGCCCCGGGTTTTAACGTTGAAGATGATTTTGGAAGAATATATCAAGCATCGTCAGGAAGTGATTCGAAAACGAACAGAATATGATTTAGCCAAAGCCAAAGAGCGAGCCCATATTTTAGTTGGCTTAAAAATGGCTTTGGCCAAAATTGATGCGGTCATCAAAACCATTAAACAATCAAAAGATAAGGAAGTTGCCAAAGTTAACTTAATTAAAAAATTCAAACTTTCTGAACGGCAAGCCGTAGCAATTCTGGAAATGAGACTACAACAGTTGGCTAATCTGGAACGGCTAAAAATTGAGCAGGAATTGAAAGAAAAACTGGCTCTAATTAAAGATTTAGAATCAATCCTGAAATCACCAAAAAAGATTTCGGATATTATTAAAAAAGAATTGACTGATATTAAAGAAAAATATGGTAATGAACGGCGAACGCAAATTGTTGCCCATGGGGCTAAAAGCTTTTCCACTGAAGACTTAATCCCTAATGAAGACACAATTGTAACAATTACTAAAGATGGCTACATTAAACGCCTACCACCTGAGACTTTTAAAACCCAAGGCCGAGGCGGCAAAGGAGTGGTCGGCTTAACCACTAAGGAAGAAGATGCCGTCGAACAATTCTTTACTACCACGACCCACTCTGACATCCTATTTTTCACGACCAAGGGCCGAGTTTTTCAACTAAAAGCTTATGATATTCCCAAAGGTTCCCGTACCGCCAAGGGTCAGGCGATTGTTAATTTCTTGCAACTAGCCCCGGAAGAAAAAATTTCAGCCGCTTTACCTTTAAGTGAACTAGGTGATTATAAATTTTTGGTGATGGTAACTAATAGAGGTAATATTAAAAAAGTTAACGTTACTGATTTTGATAATATTCGCCGTTCCGGTCTGATTGCTATTCGGCTAAAGAAAAATGATGAATTAGAATGGGTTAAACCTTCAGCCGGCAAGGATGAAGTAATTTTAGTCACGGCCCTGGGCCAAGCCATTAAATTCCGCGAGTCACAAGTCCGACCAATGGGTCGAGCCGCCGCCGGCGTCCGAGGCATTAGATTAAAAGGCAATGACCAGGTGATTGGGATGGACATTATTGACCCGACCCTAGCTAAAGTTGGCCATCTTTTAACGATTATGGCTCATGGCTATGGCAAACGCAGCAGCCTGACCAATTATAAAACCCAAGGCCGAGGCGGATCAGGCATTAAAACAGCCAAAATTACCCCCAAAACTGGCAATATTGTTGCTGCCACCGTTGTTAATGCCAAAGCGGTTGAAGAAGATATGATTATCATTTCCGCCAAAGGCCAAGTAATTCGACTCCCCCTAAAATCAGTCAATGTGTTGGGTCGAGCCACCCAGGGGGTAAGATTAATGAAATTCAAAGAAGAGGATGATAAAGTCGCCTCCACCACCTTTGTTTAGACCTTGTCTCTTCATTGATTAAAACTTAAAATTAGCGTAAAATAATTCTAGTTACCAGCTACTGATCACTAACTACTAACAACTATTTACTAAATAACTACTATGTCTGTACCTGCCAAAAGAAGAAGCAGATCAAAAGGTAAAAGAGGACGAGCACACCAAGCTTTAGTCAGAAAAAAATTGACTAAATGTTCGAAATGCGGCAAACCAACCTTACCCCACCGGGTTTGTCTGTTTTGTGGCGCTTATCAAGGTCGCGAAATCATTAAACTAAAAACAAAAAAGAAGAAGGAAAAGAAATAACGCGATGCTAATTTACGGATATCCCGATTCGTCGGGATCCCGACTTCTTTATTCAAAATAAATTAATGCGTCGGGACATTCGAATAAATTCGCATCATTAGCATTATACTATGTCTAACCGCCACTTAGCTCGCACGATTGCCTTGCAAACTCTTTATCAATGGGATTTTAATAATAGGAATAAAGAGAATTTAGAAACAGTAATCAGACGCAATCTAAAAGAGTTTGCTCCTCAATTCGATGACAAAGGTTTCATTGAGCACCTCGTTAAGGGTGTGATTAAAAATCAACCTGAAATTGACCAACTAATTACAACCTATGCTCCGGAATGGCCAATTGAACAAATTACGATGGTTGATCGTAATGTCTTGCGAATTGGTATCCAAGAAATGAAGTATGATCCGGAAATCCCGGAAAAAGTGGCAATCAATGAGGCAATTGAATTAGCTAAAACTTTTGGCGGCGAATCGTCCGGTAAATTCGTCAATGGAGTGCTGGGGACAATTTATAAAGAATTACTCAAGCAAAAGCCAGAAGGCAAAAAATTAGACGGGGTAAAACCAACTAACGATTAACTAGCTGGTAGCTTGTAGGAAGTAGCTTGGAGAAAGTTACTACCTCCCACAAGCTACAAGCTAAAAGCTAAAATGAAAGATTTCTCTCGTTTTGAAAAAAAACTTAAAATAGACTTCAAAAATCAGGATCTACTTAAACAGGCTTTTGTTCATCGCTCTTACATTAATGAAAATCCCAACTTTTCTCTTGGCCATAATGAACGACTGGAATTTTTAGGCGATGCTGTCCTGGAACTGGTGGTCACTGAATATCTCTATGAAAACTATCCTAATCCGGAAGGTGAATTAACTAACTGGCGGGCAAGCTTAGTCAATAGCCAAATGCTGGCCAAGCTGGCCAAAAAAATTGAAATGGAGGATTACCTTTATTTAAGCCGGGGTGAAACTAAAGACTCAAACAGTAAAGCCAGAAATTACATCTTGGCCAATGCCTTCGAAGCCTTGATTGGATCAATTTACCTTGACCAGGGCTACAAAAAATCCAGCGAATTCATCAATAAAGTGCTAATTCCTGAACTCCCATATATTCTTTCACATCAGCTTTATCTTGATCCCAAAAGTAAATTTCAAGAAATGGCTCAAGAAAAAATAGGAATCACGCCAACTTATCGAGTCATTAAGGAAAGTGGCCCTGATCATGACAAAAAATTCCAAGTTGGTGTTTATCTGAACGAAGAATTAATTGCCCAAAGCAGCGGCTCAAGTAAGCAAGAAGCTCAGGTTAAAGCTGCTGCCAAAGCCTTGACTAAAAAAAACTGGGAGTAGTCTCAGGCCTGGAGAAGTTAAAATAAAAATGAGTCGAGACAAGAAAACTTATCTTGACTTATCTGGGCTTAATTCTTATCTTGACTAAAATTATGAAGATTGACGATTTATTTAAAGCCGCCGTTGACAGCAAGGCTTCGGACCTCCATATTGTCGTTGGGATGCCACCAATCTTAAGAATTGATGGCAATTTAGAAGAAATTAAAGGCCAGACAAGAATCACGGCTAAAGCCGCCGAAGAACTAATTTTTCCTATCTTAACCGAAAAACAAAAAGAGATTTTTCAAACTAAAAGGGAATTGGATTTATCTTATGAAATAAAAAGTGGCCATCGTTTTCGGGTTAACCTCCATTGGGAAAGAGATAATGTTGGTCTAGTCGCCCGGGTCATTTCCTCTAAAATTCCGACTATGGAAGACTTGAGTATGCCCGAAGTTGCTTATAAACTCTTAGAGATGAAGCAGGGTTTAATTCTGATTACCGGACCAACTGGCTGCGGCAAATCAACAACTTTAGCGGCAATGATTAATTATATTAATACTCATCGCTCCGTTAATATTATTACCCTTGAAGATCCGATTGAATTTTTGTTTAAACCTGACAAAAGTATTATTAAACAACGCCAACTCCATACTGACATGATTACCTTTAATGATGCTTTGGTCCACGTTTTGCGTCAGGATCCAAATGTAATTATGGTGGGTGAGATGCGCGACTTAGAAACAATTGCCGCCACTATCACGATTGCTGAAACCGGTCATTTGGTGCTGGCAACTCTTCATACTCATAATGCCGCCCAGACTATTGATCGGATTATCGATATTTTTCCGCCCCATCAACAACAACAAATTAGGCTGCAAGTTTCACTGACGCTCAATGCCGTCTTATCCCAGCAGCTGATTCCCAAAAAGGATGGCGGTCGGATTGCCACCCGTGAAATTCTTCTGAATGTTCCGGCAATTTCCAATTTAATCCGGGAAAATAAAATCACCCAGATTAAAACCGTAATCCAAACCAGTGGCGAAGAAGGGATGGTGACCATGGATCAAGATTTGATCAATATGTATAACAACAGTCTGATTGAAAAAGAAGTAGCCCAGTCCCATATGACTAGTCCGGATTTACTTGATTAATTTAATCCAATTATATTAGCATTGGGGCATTGCCCCGCACCAATTCCAATTGCTGATTTTGTCTTTAAATGACCCAAGTTGTTAGACGATTCCGCACGTAAACAACAAACTAAACTAGCGTTAACTACCCCGCGGAATTTAGTGCGGGGTTGATTTTTTTAAAATTTTATGATAGTCTATTGAAGTTAATTACACTTACGCGCTCGTAGCTCAATGGATAGAGCACTTGGCTTCGGACCAAGGGGTTGTAGGTTCGACTCCTACCGGGCGCGCCAATTTTAACCATCAGTACGGGCGCATAGCTCAGCTGGTAGAGCTGCTCCCTCTTAAGGAGAAGGTCGCAGGTTCGAATCCTGCTGCGCCCACTTTAAAGTCACCTCGTAATTGGGGTGGTTTTTTGATATAATACTTAGGTACTATTTATGAAAAAAATATTTGCTGTCACAATTTTAATTTTATTTATTTGGCCCCATTTGGTCCAAGCTACGGAAACTGATTTAGCTCAACAACTTAGTGGCCGGATTCTGCTCCAAGTTGAAAGCTACGGCCGGGCCTGGTATGTTGATCCAATTGGTAAAGAAAGGTATTACTTGCAAGATGGCAATATGGCTTATGAAATCATGAGAAATATGAGCCTAGGTATTACTAATGCTGATTTGGCAAAAATTCCAACTGCCAGGGGACAGAAGGCCAATAGTAAACTAGTTAACCGCCTTTTGGGCCGAATACTGCTCCAGGTCGAAAAAAATGGTGAGGCTTGGTATGTTAATCCGACTGACGGCATTCGTTATTATCTTAAAGACGGCCAAGCGGCTTATGAACTGATGCGCAAATTTGCTTTAGGCATCACTAATGAAAATTTAGCAAAAATTCCGATGAATAAAACCCAAGTTGCTCATGACACCTGTTTTAATGACGTCGCTTATGTTAAATTTGATGGCACTGATTTTTCCGATGAATATAATGCTGACCAGATACTACCTTTGGCTTCCTTATCTAAATTGATGACTGCCTTGGTCTTAATCGATCTAAAACCAAACTGGGATAAACAAATTATAATTACCCAAGACCAAATTGATTATCCGATCCTTTATGTTGGCAGCGACAAAAGCAGTGAAGTCGACCTAGCAGCTGGCGACAAAATGACGTTTTATGATTTATGGGTGGCAATGCTGGTTGCTTCTTCCAACCAAGCAGCCGCTGCCTTAGTTGATTCAACCGGCCTAAGCAAAATGGAATTCTTAAAACTAATGAATAATAAAGCCCAGGAATTAGAATTAACAAAAACTAAATTTTATGATGTCGCGGGTCTTGACGCCCATAATATCACGACCCCAAAAGAGATGGCAAAAATTGCCTACCAGGCATTTTCTATTGCCAAAATTACTGAGGCCGGGGAAAATGAAAACTATACTATTGCTGCTACAACCAGCAACGGCACGGCAAAAGCAATTGATGTTTTGGACCGAAATTACAGCTTGCAAAAATTCGAACCCCAAGCCTCAAAAACTGGATTTCTGGTTGAAGCCCAGCGAACCGTGGCTTTGAAAAAAAATGATCAGATTATTGTCATCATGCATGCACTTTCAATGAGCCAAAGGAATTCAATTATTGAAAAATTGCTGGATTAAAAAATTCAAAACCTTTTTCACCTCTTGTAAAGGTCCGCCTCGTTTTTGGGACGATTTTTTTGCCTAGCCGTTTCCGTGGCTCGCCATCTGGCGGCTATTGGAGTATAATAAAATTAGCTAAAATAAAACAATATGGCAACAGAAGAAGAAATTAAAAACACCTTTAAAATAACGGCTGATGCTGACGAAATCCTAAATTTTGCGATAACTGGTAATGTTAATGATGTTGCGGCTAATGTCCGGCAAGCCGAACTGGTCGATGCCTATTTCCAAAAAATTTTTAATGATAACCAGGAAAGAAAATTTAAATGTTTGGTTGATTTAAGTCCAATTAAAGCTACGGCTCATTACCCTTCACCTCAGGCACGGCAAATTTATGCGAAAATACTGAATTACCAGCAACTGCAAAAAATAGCGATAGTGGTACCAAGCCTACTCACTCAAGCAATTATAAATTTTATCCTCCACGCGGCAATTAAACGAGGGGGAATTAAATTATTTAAAAGCAAAACAAAGGCAATCGAGTGGTTGAAACAAGCCTAAATTAAAAGGTAAAACAAAAACCCCGCCCAAACGAGGGGGTTTTTTGTTTTTATGTAAACTAAAATCTAACTTTTTAGGGCGGCTTTCAGATTCTTGCCCGCTTTAAATTTAGGCACGACCACGGAAGGGATATCGATTTTTTCCGAAGGATTTCTTGGATTAACTCCAACCCGGCCTTTCCGACTCCGGGCGGAAAAAGCTCCAAAACCAGTAATGGTGACTTCTTGGCCTTCTTTGAGTTTACTGACAATGGTGTCAGTAAGAGTATCAATAACACTTTCTGTATCCTTCTTAGAAATGCCAACTTTTTCACTGATTACTTCGATTAACTCTGCTTTGTTCATTTTTCACCTCCTTTCTGACCCTGATTAGTTAAGGGAGATTATGAATTGTTAATAACTATGGATATATCTTACTACACTTTAATTTTTCTGTCTACCCGGCGAAATTTAGTGGCTTTTCTGGTTTTGGGATCGATTTCTAATAATACTGCATCAACGTCAACTTCGCCTTCCTCAGGGATCTCAATCACATGACTTTTGCCAGTAAGAAAACTTTCAATAATCGGCTCTTTTTTATCACCGATAACGGAATCAGTTGCTCCCACCATGCCAACATCAGTAATATAAGCCGTGCCCTGGGGCAAAATCCGCTCATCGGCTGTTGGCACATGAGTATGAGTCCCTAAAACGGCAGAAACCCGGCCATCTAAATACCAGCCCAAAGCATTTTTTTCCGAAGTTGCTTCACCGTGAAAATCAACAATAATGCCAGCTAAATCTTTCTGGCCGACTTCAGTTAAAATTTTGTCAATTTCAAGAAAAGGACAATCAAACTCCTCTTTCATAAAAACCCGGCCGAGTAAATTCACTACCAAAAGCGAACGTGAACCAACCGTCACAATTTTGTAACCTGCACCGGGCATAGTGGGGAGATAATTGGCTGGCCGTAAAAGCACTGAATCCTTAGCCTGCAATAAATCAAGTGCTTCCGGCTTTTTGAAGATGTGATTACCAGAAGTAAAAACATCAGCTCCGGCTTCAATTAGTTCCTGCAAAGTTTTAGAAGTCACCCCCGTGCCATGGGCTAAATTTTCAACATTGGCAATTACCAAATCCGGCTCATATTCTTTTTTCATTTCGGGCAAAGCTTCTCTGATTGCTTTGCGGCCAATTTTACCAATGACATCGCCGAAGAATAGTATTTTCATAGTTTAGGTAGTAGAAAGTAGATTGGTGGATCGGTAGGAACATAGCTATTAATGCCTACTATCCTACCAATCTACCGTTCTACCGATCTAGTTATCTTGCATATTCAATAATTCTAGTTTCTCGAATAACGGTGACTTTAATTTCACCGGGGTATCTTAATTCGGCTTCAATTCGTTTAGCGATTTCTTTAGCTAACTTAACAGCGGCCAAGTCATCAATTTCGTCTGGGACCACAAAAATCCTAATTTCCCGCCCGGCTTGAACCGCATAGGATCTTTCGACGCCAGGAAAACTGGTTGCCACTTTTTCTAATTCCTCTAAGCGCTGGAGATACTGTTCATAGGTATCTTTGCGAGCGCCGGGTCGAGCGCCAGAAATAGCATCAGCCACTTTGACAATGACTGCTTCCAGAGTTTTGGGACTGTCTTCATGATGACCTTTGGCAATATAAGCAATTTCTTCAGGTAAACCAAATTTTTTGATAATATCATAACCAATTTCCGGATGGCCACCTTGGACTTCATGATCAACCGATTTACCAATATCATGAAGCAAGCCACCTTTTTTGGCAATGGTGACATCAGCGCCTAAGCTTTCCGCTAAAAGCGCAGCCAAATTAGCAACTTCAATGGAATGCTGTAAAATATTTTGGCCATAACTGGTTCGATATTTTAACCGACCAATAATTTGAACTAACTTTGGATCCAGACCCGTAATGCCAAGTTCATAAATAGTATTTTCGCCGGCTTCTTTAATCTCAGTTGCTAGTTCCTTTTTGGCATTATCAATCGCTTCTTCGATTTTAGCCGGATGGATCCGACCATCTAAAATCAATTTTGCTAAGGCTCTTTTGGCCACCTGCCGCCGGATTGGCGAAAAACCCGAGACGGTAATAGCCTGCGGCGTATCATCAACAATAATTTCTGTGCCGGTTAATCGTTCAATTGTTCTGATATTCCGACCTTCCCGACCGATAATCCGACCCTTCATTTCATCAGAAGGCAAATCAATAGTAGTCGTTGTCCCTTCGGCAGCATGGGAAACCGCACAGCGCTGAATCGCTAAAGTCAGCATCTCCCGGGCTTTTTTATCCAGTTCTTCGGCCGCCATGGCACTAAGTTTTTTAATCCGTCCCAGCAAATCATCCTTCATGTCTCTTTCAGTGTTATCAAGTAAAACTTTCTTGGCTTCTTCCTTGGTTAATTTGGCAATCTTTTCCAATTTAGCCATCTGCTCTTCCTTGATTTTTCCGATCTCGGTTTTGATCTTTTCAATTTTTTCGGCTTTTTCCAAAAGTTCCTGCTTTTTATTTTCTAACTCCAATAACTTTTGGTCAAAAAGGCCTTCTCTCTTTTCTAATCTCTGTTGGGCCCTGACTAAATCCTGTTGTCTTTCTTTTTCTTCAGCCTTGGCTTCCTCAATGATCTTTAAGGCTTTGTCGTTGGCATCAAGCAAAATTTCTTTCTGTTTGGCCTTGGCTTCATTGATTAAAGCTTCGACTTTGGTTTCAATGGTATCTTTTCGTTTAACCGCCCAAATCTTTCTGAGCTGATAACCCAAAGCAATCCCGCCAATAATTCCAATAAAAAGCGCGATTGCCCAATAAATCGTTTGCATAAGTTTCTATCTCCAGTAAAGATAGAGAAATAGCGACTAATAAATTTTTTTGAGGAGGGGATTAACCAAAAAAGTTAACCCTAATGGTTCAATCTCGTGTTAGTTGCTAACACAAGTCAAATAAGTGAGGTAATTTTCCAACTGGTTGAGGTAAATGATATTTGGGGGGAGTAAATAGTTAGAAAATTCGAAGATACAAGGGGATATTCAGCCAAAACTGGGGTTATTGGACCAATCTCCTAATCAGCTAATTCTCTCTTTTTTAATAAATTAATTCTTTTCAGATACTAGCATACTTTGGAATTTCTGGCAAGAGACGGCAATTTTGAATAAAAAAAGAGGGGAGTCAGTTGAATTCTTTCTCCTCTCCAATACTTATCACACTTAGCACAAGGACACGTAGAAAGCCTTGTAGCCAATCACTGAAAGAACGAGGGTCTTACGCCTGACCTGAGCTACTTGGAGTAGCTCAACGCAGCAGATGGCACGATTGATGTACCTCTCAATGGCACGTGAGGTCGGTAGTTGTGCTACTACCTTAAGTGAGATAGTTGGATCATGGCGAAGATTTGCCCTACACCATTCCATATACTCACCCGTGGTTAAGTCACGAAGAAGCACCGCATACGCACACTGGCTGGCCGGTTGGCTTAGGGGAAGCCAAGGAGTAGATTCTGGTCGGTCCGCTCCTAAGACCAGAACGTCCATACCGTGAATCCCCGCACAAGTGCCATAGCCATTGCTGACCCCCAGGGCAAAAAGAGGAAACCCGTCATTTCTGGTAAACTGGGCTGCACCAAGCGCCAAATCGGATGGAATTGGTGCTTCCCTAACGTGAGGACGCAAAGTCTCAATTGCCCGCCGCTGAAACTGAATTACAAGACCCATATAGAGTCCTCCCTTCCGAATTTTATTTCCACTCCACAAAGATCCAAAAAAGCCAACCTTTGGGGGAAGATTGGCTTATTTGGACCAAAAAAACTCTTGGGTAAGAGTCTTTCTAATCTATTATCTTCCCCATTTATGGGCTAGATTTAGCACTTATCCCCGATGTAAAATCGGGGGAGTTGCTGGCTACCTTTGGGCTAGTTCCCTTAACAAGTAGCACTCTTGATAACCTCTCAGTTTTTAATGATACAAGTATCTTAGCAGATTGAAAAAAGATGTCAAGTTATGAACGGTAGAGCGGTAGAAACTAATTTCCTACCAACCTACCGCCCTACTAATCTACTTTATTATCTTATCAATAATCCCATAGGCCTTAGCTTCTTCTGGGCTCATGAAATAATCGCGGTCTGTATCTTGTTCAATCTTTTTCATTGGCTGGCCGGTGTGTTTGGCCAAAACCTGATTCAACCGATCGCGAACCTTCAAGATATGCTCGGCCCGGATTTTAATATCAGTCGCTTGGCCTTCAGCGCCGCCCATGACTTGGTGAAGTAAAATTTCCGAATTAGGCAAAGCAATCCTTTTACCTTTGGCGCCAGCGGCTAAAAGCACGGCACCCATCGAAGCGGCCATGCCAACACAAATCGTCATAATGTCGGCTTTGGTGTACTGTATTGTGTCATAAATTGCCAAACCAGCCGTGACTGAACCACCCGGCGTGTTGATGTAAAGCTTAATGTCTTTCTTGGCGTCTTCACTATCTAAAAATAAAAGCTGGGCAATAACGGTATTGGCCACGGCATCATCAATTGGCGAACCCAAAAAAATTATTCTTTCTTTCAGCAGGCGGGAATAGATATCATAGGCCCGCTCGCCAAAAGTGGATTTTTCGATAACGGTTGGAATGAGATACATAAAATAGTTAATTAAGTAAATTAAGCGAGTTCAGCGAGTTCAGTCTCTAAATTATAGAACAAATTACTTAACTCGCTTGCCTTGCTTAACTCGCTTAACCAGCTCGTTAAACTATCTGCCACTGCCCACTTTCCGTCCGAACCAACTGCCCTTTAACCTTAAACCCAGCAGCTTTACGGTGGCCACCACCACCTAACATTTTAGCTAATTTGGAAATATCAATCAAATCATCGTTGGTCCTTAAACTGCCTTTAATGATGCCGGGCTCTTGCTGCTGCAGAATTAATGCCGCTTTAACCCCGGCTAAATTATTCAAAAAATTGGCAACTCCTTCGGTCACTTCTTGACCTGATGACTGATCTTTTAAATCATTTTCCGTCACTACCGTGGAAACGACCTTGAGTTCCGGGTTATATTTAAGCCGGACTAAAATTTTACCCCAAATTTTTAAAGTATCAATGGTTTTATTTTTTAAAACTGAATCACTCACCTGTTCCAGCCGGGCACCAGCCATTAACAAATCAGAAGCCGTAGCCAAGGACTGATAATTAGTATTAGGATTGGTGAAGTTATAAGTGTCACCAATAATTCCGGCTAGCAATACACTAGCAATGCGCGGGGAAATTTTTATTTTCAAAAGTTTAAAAAGGTGATAAATAATTTCGCTAGTGGAGACAGCTGTGGAATCAACCAAATTAATATCGCCAAAATTCTGATTGGTAAAATGATGATCAATATTGATAACGGTTGGCCGGGGAGAAAACTTCGCTAGAATATCAGTGACGCCGGCATACTGCAAATCACTAGAATCTAAAATAATCACTAGATCATAACGATTATTAAAGAGTAATTGGGCATCGGTAGTTAGGGGTTCAAAATTAACCAACCAGCTTAGGTTAGCCGCCGGCTGACTGAGACAAAATTTAGTGTAAGTTTTACCTAATTGATCGAACCATTCACTAAAAGCCATCAAACTGCCTAAAGCATCAGCATCGGGATTCTGATGGCCGACCAAAAGAATATTTTTTGCCCCTTTAATTTGAGAATGAATTTTTTGGCCAACAACGGTTATTTCCATACCTTGTTAGAAATCAACAATTAATTACTAAATTAGATTTTCTATCCCGGCCAGACATTAGGGCAGAGATAGCTAGACATTCTAGCTTGTTTTTCTAATCTGGTCAAGTAATTGCTCGATTTCCTGGGCCTTGCTTTCCGTATCATCAATGGCAAAATTCAGGCGGGGCAAAGGCTTAGTCGCTAATTTTTTATTGAGAAGAAATTGTAAATGGCCAATCCGAGACTTCAATTTGATTAAAACCTTTTTAATATAATAAGTCGGCATCACACTGAGCCAAACCTTGGCATGGCGCAAATCCCGCGAGGTTTCAACTCTAACGATTGTCACCAGGCAGCCTGGGGGAAATTCAAGTTCCGTGAGCAGTAATTGGTTGAGCTCAGACCTGATTAACTCATTTATTTGTGAGAGACGATGAGACATAATATTATCCGAATCTACAAATGGTACTGAGGTATTAGTAAATTCGGATAATATTATGTTAGTTTCTTTTCTTTGATTTCTTCTTGATAAATTTCCAAAATATCGCCGGGTTCAATTATAGTTTTTCCTTCATAACGCACGCCGCATTCTTGGCCGGTTTTGGCTTCATTCACATCCACTTTATTAACCTGAACTTGGGTAATCTGGCCTTTGGCTAATTTCACCTTACCCCGCCAGACTTCAACTTTAGTCCCGGGCAAAATAGAACCTTTGGTCACGCTCCCGCCAACCACCATCGCCCGGTCCTCTTTACGAAAGACGGCTAAGACTTTTATCCGGCCCAAGTCAGTCCGGATTACTTCCGGCGAAAGCAATTCCTCCAGCTGACCTTTGACTTCTTCCAAAAGTTTATAAATAATGTCGTAGAGTTGAATTTTCACTTTTTTTTCTTTGGCCAGATTTGTCGCTTCAGTCGTCAGCTTAACATGAAAACCTAAAATTATCGCTTTACCGGCTTCAGCCCTTTGAATATCGCTATCATTGATATTACCCAAACCTTTGCTGATGATATTAATTTTCACTTCTGGATGATCTAATTTATTTAAGGAAGCAATAATGGCTTCAATCGAACCTAAAACATCAGCCTTCAAAATTAAATTTAACGACTTAACATCTTTTTTACTGTCTTTATTAACCTCAAGGGGCCTGGTATAGTCAACTGACTTTTGCGTCAATTGGTATTTATTAATCCGCTTCTTTTTATCAACGCCGGAACTGACCTGCAAAATATCACCAACGCTTGGCGCTGCTTTGAGGCCCAAAATTTTAACCGGCATGGAAGGCGGCGCGGCAGTGACATCATCGCCTTTGAAATCTTTCATTGCCCGAATTTTGCCATAAAATGTCCCGCCGACTTCAACTAGATCGCCACGCTTTAAAGTTCCGTTTTGAATCAAAACAGTGGCAACCGGACCTTCACCTTTATCAATATGAGATTCAACAATAGTACCAACAGCTGGTTTAGCGGGGTTGGCCATAATCTCATCTTTTTCTGTTTCGGCCACCAACAAAATCATCCCGAGCAAATCATCAATGCCAATGCCTTGTTTGGCGGAAATTGGGACACAGATTGTCTGGCCGCCCCATTCTTCGGGAGTCAAATTCAGCGCTGCCAGATCCTGTTTGACCTTGTCGGGATTAGCATCGGGTTTATCAATTTTATTAATTGCTACGATCATGGGTAACCCTGCTGATTTAATGATTTTTATTGATTCTTTCGTTTGGGGTTGAATACTATCATCAGCCGCAATCACCAAAATAGCAATATCAGCGACGCGTGCGCCCCGTGAGCGCATCGTGGTAAAAGCTTCGTGGCCAGGCGTATCAATAAAGGTAATGACTTGATTACTTTTTTCAGTTTGATAAGCGCCGATGTGTTGGGTAATACCACCGCTTTCTCCGGCCATCACATTAGTCTTTCTGATTGCATCCAATAATTTCGTTTTGCCGTGGTCAACATGGCCCATGACAACAACCACTGGCGGGCGGGGCCGAAGCTTAGTTTTATCGTCCTCGGCTAATAAAATTTCTAATTTTTCTGAAGTCGTTTTTTCTTTTTCGCCAAACTGGGAATCATCCAAAACAACTTCAAACCCCAGCTCCTGGCCGATAATGGCAGCGGTATCAAAATCAATTTCTTCATTCATCGAAGACAAAACACCATTTTTCATCAGCTCAGCCATAACTTTTGATAAAGGCCATTTTAATTTTTCGGCAAAATCTTTGACGCGGACAGTCGAAGGAATCACCACTTTTTTCTGGTCTTCAATTTTTTGCTCAACTATTTCCTCTGGTTCTTTATCTTCAATAGCTTCCTCTTTATAACGCTTGAGTAACATTGACCACTGCTCAATTATTTTTTGAGCCTGCCGATCGTCAATTTTAATTGCCCGCTTACCAATATCAAAACCGACTACTGGCAAAATCTCCAATAGCTCTTTACTAGTAGTCTTTAATTTTCTGGCGAGTTCACTAACATTCATAAATTAAATAATGCAGTTTTGTCCCGACATAAAATTTCTGGAGGCCACGGGCGGAATCGAACCGCCGAATAAAGGTTTTGCAGACCTCTGCCTTACCACTTGGCTACGTGGCCAAGACAAACCATTGACCTTTAACAATTAACCAGTAACGACCAAATAAAGCTTCGTAAGTTAAATGTCAACTGTTAATTGTTAACTGTTTATTATCAGACTGAATTATTCTAACAAAAAATTGCTTAAATTGCAACCCCACTCCAATTTATAAATAAACCAAAAATGGCTTGGCACTCCGGCCAAACGGCGGGAAGCAAAGCCATTTTTTTATGTCAAAAAAAATTTATTTAATAACCTCTAACTTGGCGTAAACAATACCAAACTTTTTAGCATCAGCCCGAGCTTTCATCCAAACATCGGCCCGATAATAATAACGGGCATTCATCCGATCCTGAACGGTAAAAATCCGATCACCAAAGACTTCGGGGATTCTGACTTTGGTGCCAAAAGGTAAAAAGTTAGCCGCAATGACATTTTCCTGATTATTGGCGCATAAATCAAAGCCATTAGCGGTAATACAAGGGGTACTATCACATTGGTCGATTGTGCTGGAATAGGCCGTAATGGGTATCTGATAAGTGGCAACGACTTGTTGAATCGGTCCGGTCGCTAGACAGGCATCAGTGGTGCATTGCCGGCTAGGCTGGATTAATTGAACTTTGCGGCCTTCTTCATCAGCCTCAGCGGCCCTGACCACTAAAGTAGGCAAAATCACGCTTTGCTCAGCTGAAGCGGGATCTAAAGCCAGGCTATAATGGGGGAAAACAAACTCAAAAACAAAGATTAGACCGACGACGATTTGGGTCTTATTTTGGCTAATATTTCGCAAAATTGACATACTGGTGGTTTGATTAAGACTAAGTTGGTATTAATAAAAAACTTCCCATTCTTGGGAAAGTTTACCACTTTAGCATATATAGCAATTTTTGTCAATAATCCAGGCAAGAAAACTTTTTTTTATCGCCAATTTCTGTTACGCTGAAAATAGAGAAATTACTCTAAATTTATGGCTAAAAAAAGAAAAATTCTATTAATTGCGACCCTGCTATTCCTTGGGTTTGCTGGTTTAGTCTTGGCCCAAACTGCCGACCAAGAAGAAATCATTAGTTTTGACAGTCTGATCACGGTCAATCCTGACAGTTCTTTAATTATCCAGGAAGAAATTACGGTTAATGCTTTGGGTCAGGAAATCAAGCGGGGAATCTACCGCGATTTTCCCACCCATTACAAAGACCAGTTGGGTAATAACTATAATGTCGGTTTTGAAATCCTAGGAGTCTTGCGCGACGGCCAGACTGAAAGTTACCATACCGAAAGTCTCAGTAACGGCATCCGGATCTACTTCGGTAAAAGTGATTACTACTTACCCCAAGGACAATATACTTATACTTTCAAATATAAAACCACCCGCCAGCTGGGATTTTTTGAAGACCATGACGAACTTTACTGGAATGTCACCGGCCAAGGCTGGATTTTTCCAATCGACAAAGCATCAGCACGGGTAATTCTCCCTGAAGGTATAGCTGAAGGCCAAATCCAACTTGAGGCTTACACTGGTCCAACCGGTTCGCAAGCCAAAGATTTTACCGCTGAAATTAAAGATGGCCAACCTTATTTTGAAACTACTAAACCATTAAATTCTTATGAAGGTCTGACAATTGTTGTCGGCTGGCCCAAAGGGTTTATCAGTGAGCCCACCAAAGAACAAAAATTTATTTATCTACTGCAAGACAACTTGAGTTTGATTATCGGTTTCTTCGGTTTAATTATTACAATTCTCTATTACTTAATAATCTGGTCAAGAGTGGGTAAAGATCCAAAAAAAGGAACCATTATCCCACAGTACGATCCGCCTCAAGGAATGTCAGCGGCGGGGATGCGCTATTTAAAAAAAATGACTTTTGATAATAAAGCCTTTGTTGCCCAAATAATTGATCTAGCGATTAAAGGACGAATTCTAATTGAAAAGAAAAAAGCTTTTTTGGGGAGCAAACACATTCTTCACAAAACTAAAAAGACTAGTGATATTAGTTTGGCAGAGAAGGGAATACTGGAGGCTTTATTCCCAACCGGTGACCAGATTGAACTGGATAATAAAAATTATCAGGAAATCCAGGCAGCAAAAAAAGTTTTGGCAGACAGTCTTAAAAAAGAAATCAAAGATAAACTTTTTAAAATTAACTTTAAATATTTTTCAATCAGTTTGGTCTGGTCTTTCCTAATCCTATTTTTGGTTTTTGCCATCGGTTCAGATTCATTATCGCTAGCGACTGCTGTTGTTATCACGCTTATTTTTATAACTAATTTTGTATTTCTTTGGCTGCTTAAAGCGCCAACCAAAGAAGGCCGAAAAGTTTTAGATCACATTGAGGGCTTTAAATGGTTTTTATCAGTGACTGAAAAAGACCGGATGAATTTTCATAATCCACCGGATAAAACCCCGGAACTTTTTGAAAAATTCCTGCCCTATGCTTTGGCTTTGGGCGTAGAACAAAAATGGGCCGAGCAGTTCAGTAAAGTTTTTGCTCGGCTAGAACAAACCAACCATCCTTACAATCCTGTTTGGTATGCTGGCAGCAATTTTTCGGCAGCCAACCTAGGTGCTTTTGCCGGCACTTTGGGCGGGGGTTTTGCCAGTTCGGTCAGTTCCGCTTCGCATGCTCCGGGCAGCAGTTCGGGCTTTGGTGGCGGCGGAGGAGGCGGTGGCGGCGGAGGAGGCGGTGGCGGGGGTGGCTGGTAAATATAAGAATTCCTATTTAGCAGCTACTTATACAGAAACAGAAGTAGTACCAATAGTAACAAACTTATTAAAATAATAAAAAACCCTCGCAGGCACAGGGGCTTGCGAGGTGGGGTGGGTATTTTGCCGACCGAAGATTCGGGGCTTATTATGAGGTAGCGGATTCGCCAGGAGTGGTCTTCACAACGGCGAAGTTCCAGGGGGCGTCACGGAAGCTACCTTCCAGCCAAATGGTGTCCAGGCCTGTCCGAGATCCAACCCGTAATAGGCCAATGAAATGGCTATTGCCATGTGGCGATGTCCATATTGGCTGGAGGACGGCGATGGGGAGGAATTGCCGTATAAACTCGGGCTGGCTGGCAGCAGAGGCTAATACTTCCTCATGAGTGGCCGGGCGATAACCGAGCTTGCCAATTTCTTCTACCACCATACCGCCGTCAAGAAGTTTGAGTAGAAGATCCATCGACAGAAAGTCAACGGTCACCTCTTCAATGCCTCCGGTCTCAACCGGAAACCGCTCCGAATTGATGTCAGGATTGACCCAGCCGACATTCGCGGCTTGGATCATTTCCTCCAGTGTCAGGCCATGATTGACCGTCGCTGGGACACCTGCTTGAACCGTTGGCTCTGTCACCCAGGCCAGAACGATCAAAGCAATGAACAACACCACAATCACACCAACGACTTTCGCCGTTGCCTTCAATACAGCGTTTCTCATGGCTATATCTCCCACTTACGGCTAATTTCTTGATTCCGGAACCATTCCATAGCAAGAAATAGCCTGCCTAAAGAGCACCTAATACCATACAACATTATTCAAATTTTGTAAATAATCAATAAAAAACCAGCGCTACTGCGCTGGTTTTTTATTTAGAGACTGGTTACTTCTTCCAAATGTATTTGGCTAATTGCCAGCCATATTTTGCTACCAAAAGTAGGATGAAGAAATAGATCGCATACTGAAGAAGATAAAACAGTAAAACAGCCAGGTTAACAGTTATATCTTGCGCCACACCGTTAACATCGCGGACAAATTCTTTAATGGCTGCCTGCCAAGAATCTTTGAGACTAGTCAGATCAATATACCTATCTTCAATAATATTAAGATAAAAATAAGTATACTCAAGCCGATCAAGCTGTTCGGCCTTAGACCGCTGGAGCCGATCAAGCTGAGAATTAATATTAAGCCTTTCCTGGGTCAACCGTTCAATAATATTTAATTTACTATCAATAATTTTTGCCAAACTCTCAACATCCTGAACTCTAGTAGCAAGACTGGTAACATTATCATAAGCATTAATAGCTTTACTTAAGGTTTCATCAATTGAAGCCAGCTTTTTTTCTAAAATTTCTGTCTCGCTAGTAAAATCATTAACCAACTGCTTAATGGTATAGGTATTTTCCGAAAGCTCTTTTGGGTCAAGTGCTTTAACAATTACCAAAATTTCAGCCACATTATCATTTTTGACTTTAAAAGTATAATTACAGCTATGGTCAGATTGACTGGCGTTTTCAAAAATAACATAATCTTTTGCTTTGAGGTCAGTAAACGTCTTACAAGTGTCTTTAAGGTGGCGAGTTTCAATCTGGCCATTATATTGGGTCACCTCAAATTCTTCGGCATCATCACCAACTGTGCCACTGCCTGGTATTATTGGCGAAGGTTGTACATTCCTTAGTGAAAGACTGGCGGTATTACCCACACCGTAGTCCAATGACTTTTCTTCATAAGCCTGCATCGTATCATAAGCCGGCTGGCCCAAAACCGAAAGGCTAGCGCCACCTTGCTTAAATACGGAATTAAAAGATGAGCCAAGCAAGCGAAGCGCAACTGCAGCAACAACAATGACCAACAAGGCAACACCGGCAATTTTCAAAACGGTGGCAGTTTTTAGGTTCAATTTTTTGAAGGTTCCAATAATGTTCATACATTTTTTATTTTATTAATAACACTTCTATTATACCAAAAAATCGCCTGCTAGGCGATTTCCTATTTGCAGCGCCTTACAAACGACGCTAAAACTGAAATGATTTACTTCCGTTTAATTTTCATAACGTAGAATGTACAGGCTTTATGAGGGGATAATTTTCTTTTTACATCTACAACCTTCAGGTTATTTTTTTGAGCCAGACGAAAAGGTAAATTCAAATCCAGGTCAGAAAAATTAGCCCAACCGAAGTATATACAGCCATTATCATTGAGATGATTGCCAACCTCTTCAAAAAAGCGCCGCTTCATTTCATTGTTTGCATCCCAAAACATTTTATCTATATCATCATTAGCCGGTAGATTATTGTATGGCGGATTGCAGATAATCACATCAAACTTGTCATGGATATTTTCAAACAAGTCAGATTTTATGAATTTTACATTTTTTATCTTGTACCGCCTGGCATTAAATTCGCTATTTCTTACAGCCAATTCATTGATATCAGTCCCGATGCCAGATTTAGCGGACTTGGATAAAATTATGGATACAACACCAGCCCCGCAACCAACTTCCAAAAAAGATTGATTAGAATTTATCTTGGCAGTTTTAGCCATTAACTCAGTATCGGCGGAAGTCTTATATACGCCACCAAATATCTTAATGCCTAATCCGCAACTAGTAACTTCCAAGGGTTTGGCTAAATGACGTTCGGCTAATCTTTCCGTCTGAGAATTTTGGGCCGCGAATTTACTAGGTTTTAAATTATTTATCATACTAAAAACCAAGTAATAATTTAATACCTAAAATACTTCCGAAGATTACAAATACCATTTTGATAAATTTATTACCCTTATATTTAGCGTACTTAGAGCCAATATAGCCACCAATTACCGAACCAACAACTATTGGAATAATAATTGACCAGCTGAAGTACCCTTTGGCAATTAGCAGACCGGCAGCGAAAATCACCCAGGCAAAAGCGATGGCAAAATAATAACCTAATGCATCGATAAAATCAAACCCCTTTGTATAAAAGGTAATCATTGCCATCAAAATACCATTACCTGATCCAAAAATACTTTCATAAAATCCTAAAATTAAAGCGAACGGATAAGCCATTATTTGCCTGGTTTTTGAATAAACTTTACTTTCTGTAAGCCCGGCGTCTTTTTCAAAATAGGTATAAATCACCAGCAATAAAATTAAAAGGCCGACGATTATTTCCATTACTCGCTGATTGATTTTAATAATAAATACTACGCCCACATATGAACCAATTAATCCTAGTAATGAGAAAATAACAAGAAACGACCAATTAATTTTGCGGCCTTTTAAATAATTATAAGCGGCGGGCAATAACCAAAAAACAGAGCTGACCTTTTGTGCTGACATAGCCAAAGGAAAAGGCGCGCCTAGCCAAAGCAAAACCGGTATATTAATCACCGAAGCGCCGCCGCCAGACATTGAGCTTAAGGCCGTGGCGATTAATGAGGTCAAAAATATAATAAGAATATCAAACATGAAAATATTAATTAGAGTTTAGACATTGGTATGAAGCCAAAGGGCACCAGCATTTCTTTGGCTGTGGCCCCGCCGTGAATACCCAAAAATTTAAGCAGTTCTCCCGGCACGTGAATATACCAAACCGCATAGTTTTTCCTGGGCAAAATCAAAAGATTACCAACCCGGCGGTTAAATTTCTTGGTTGGGGCATTTATACCAAACCATTTCTCTTTTTTTAACTTGGCAATTTCAAAAATATCCGCCTTGTTGCCCAGCTGTTTTTTCAATAGCTTAATCGTTTCTTTTACCTTTTTTGGCTGGACAAATAAAAAAACATCTCGCGGGCTGCCGGTCGGTGGAATTATTTTTCCTTGTTTGCTTTTGGCTAAATTTTTGATAATCTCGGGATAGTTATTAAGGTAAATTGTTTTTTTCGGATTAACTTTTACTTGGCCGTGGTCAGCACAGATAATCATTAATGTATCGGAAAACAATTTGGTATTAATTTTATTAATCAGCTCCTTTTGTAATTCTTGAAAAAACTGCCGCAAGGCCTTTTGATGCTGGAGACTGTTTGGACCGTGGTGGTGCAAAGCGTTATCAACCTCACCCCAGTAAACAGAAAAAAAAGCGCGGCTCTTTTCTTTAGTCACCGCCGTTCTGAGTTTTTTCATTAAATCCGTAAGATTGGCAAAACCGATAACATTACCGCCCTTGGTTACGGCCCGAGTATAGGCGGAATTAGTGAATCTTTTACTAGTAAACAAAAATGGCTTCACTCCTCCGGCTTTTAGCGCCTGAAAAACAGTTGGACCAGCATAAAGCATTTCCGATCGGCCGCCGAATTTAAGCATAGTATCGGTGCCAGTTGTTTTAACCGGCCGAAACGGCAAAGTTTCAATAATCTGACCAAATTCTTCAAAATAGACTACCCATTCCGGCAAGCCGTGCTCTTGCGGCGTCAGTCCGGTATGGATTGCGGTCAGCGCCGCCGCGGTGGTGGTGGGAAAAACCGAGGTGATTTTTTGCACCTCTCCGTCTTTAACCATTTTTTTAATAATGGGCAGGTTTTTTTGATATTTTTTAAATTGATCATAACCGAAGGCATCAACAATCAATAAAATCACCTGACGGTATTTACCGTTTTCTTTCTTGAGAAATGGCAGCGTCCCTCGCTTGGTCGATACGCCAAATAAATTCAAAACCGACGGCGCGATTTCGGCAATCGAACCACGGCCGTAATTGGGCTTGATTAAATTGTTTTTCTGGTAAAAATTCATACTTGTCATTGTTTGGAACACTTAAGTAAGAGTTTTCACTATAATTGGCAGACTTTTTAGGAAGTAAGTAGCGCCGTGATTGGCTCGCCAACCGTATAATTAACAAAAAAAGCCTCTGATAAATCATCAATATAGGTTGACCATTTGCTCCCGTACATACTCTGGCCAATTTCTGGTGTCGTCACGTATCGCAAAACTCCGCCTTTATCAACCACATATATCCGTGGATCAGTTTGGACTTTAACCATTCGCACGCCGGGGCGATACGTCACGTTGCCGCCCAAATTAATCCGGGCCAGCTGCTCATCAGTAATCGTAATCACATTTTTAAAATCGGCATACCAACTGGTGTAAATTTTTTGATTCGGAAAGACATAGCGCTTGCCATTAGCTCCACAATAATAAACGGCGGTAGATGATCCTTTAATCAGTGTATTAGAGGTGCAAGTTGCCCCGGTCGTGCCGACTAAACTTTTATCTTCATTAATTGTTTGGGCACTTAATCGTGCAGTCTCGGGGTTAAACGAACCCGGATGTGCTGCCGCCAGTAGGCTTTCGTATGGATTGATGGGATCGCCGTTGGGCAGATGAATCTCAAAGTGTAAATGCGACCCGACATTTTCGGCGTTGCCACTGTCACCCACCCAGCCAATCAACTGACCGGCTTGGACTGGCGACCCACGGGTGATTGTCGGCGCAAAGGCATAGACGGTGCCACCCAGACCGTCATCAGTACCGGGCGTGTCATTATTGATATGATAATAGCGGTATGAGTAGCCGTCGCTATCTTGAATATAAATAGTATAGCCCCAGGACGGTTCTTCTTGGGGCAAAGAAGTCACTCGGCCATCAACGGCTGAAACCAGCGGGGTCATTTTTTTGGCCATAATGTCCACACCTTCGTGAACCCTCCCGCCTGACCGCGGATCGCCATAATCATCAGAAAAAGTAGTATATACTCCTTGTATCGGAAAAATAATCTGCCGGATTTCCTCAGCGCCTAATTGCAGCGGCAGCAATATGGTACAGATACTAATCGCTAAAATTATTTTTTTCATATACTTAATTATACCAAAAAATTTGTATATTTTATTTATTTTAATTTTTAATACCAACCCTTTCTTTAATTGTGCTATCAAATTCATTATAATCCTGCAACAATTCTTCTCCTTTTTTTATACATCGCATTGCCACTAATTGATAATTTTTACCACTTAAATCTTTCCTTGAGATATTATTCTTTTGGACTGAATGATTACAAAAACGAATATCGCCGTGATTAAGGTGCCATAAATTATCGACTTTAGAAAAAGATCCATAATGTTTTATATATTTTTTGATACGACTATCTAATTTTGCAAATTTCTTAATCGTCCAGGCTGACATAAATTGTTTTGAAGATTCAAAAACAACCTGATTCATTTCGATATCTTCATCGGCAAATAAACCTATCCCGTGAGTTTTACTTGGTTTTAATTTATATTTTATTTTTATCATATTCCCAGTATACCCCGCCAGCCGCCGGATGGCGAGCCAAGAAGGCGGGCAGGCAAAAAACTGCCCTTTAGGGACAGCTTTTTAACAAAACACCTTGTTGGATGAAGTTAGAACTTTCTGGAAAGAGAATCAGGAGTTTTCTTCTTGCTTTTTATTACACCAACAATGCCAAGAATAATTGCCAGGAGTCCGAGCAGTTGCCCTCCGGGACTATCATCAATTTCACCATACACAAACATAAATGCCCCGAATAATATTGCAAGAACGGAATATAGTATTCTGATTTTATTCATACAAAAAATAAGTGGTTAATATTCTGGAGCGGGTAATGGGAGTCACCGCCTACGCTCTTTGAGCTTCGGCGGGTCTCAGCCAGAGGCTGATGCGCCTCTGGCGCACGCCTTAATTAAATTAATTTAATTTAAGGTGGCGGAGAACCCTTGTCAACAGGTTGTCCCGCAACGATGAGACGAACGTAGTGAGTCCATCTGGTTGTGAGGATCCCGAAATATTTTTACATTGAGAGCACCTTATTGGATGATGTTAGAACCGAAATTTACATTAATATTGAAAGTAATTAAATTTTTTTAAAATAAATTCGATCGGTTAAGAAAAGGAGCCAAAATCCTAAAATAATAAACGTAATTAAAGAAACAGCATTTGTGACAAGTAATGTAGCCCCATAATTATTTATTAGATTTATTATACTGTGGCCATAAGTAATAATCCACAAGGCTAATCCTACTACTATTCCCAAGCTCAATTTCGACATAGTTAATTTTTGCCTGATTAAAATGAAAACAACGGAAAAAATTAAACTCTCTATAAACCAATATAAAGCAGAGGCAATATTTTCTAGTGTGGAAGATAAGTAAAATGTAATGTCAAAGAATATGATGCCAAGCAACAGGATAACATAAAACAAAATTGTCACTTCTATTAATTTTTTTAAATTAATCATAATTAGCAAATTAATTTTAATACTAGATTTAGTATATTAAAAATAACTTAAATAAACAATTTTTTATCTCCCCGATTCTAACAACCCTCAGCTACTAGTTAGCAATGGAATTAGCAGGTAGCGGGAATCCCAGCCGAAGGCTGGTCCTCTTTTTTGTAAATTATGGTGGCGGAGAACCCTCCACTATTTTATCCTAGCAGCGGGTAAGGGGAGTCGTCCCGACGCGGTCGGGATCCCGACTACATTATTTTAAATAAATTAAGGTGTCGGGAAACCCCTGTCAACAGGTTGTCCCGCAACGATGAGACGAACGTAGTGAGTCCATCTGGTTGCGAGGATCCCGAAAGTATTTTTACATTGAGAGCGGGTAGCGGGAATCGAACCCGCATCATCAGCTTGGAAAGCTGAGGTAATAGCCACTATACGATACCCGCTCTCAATGCGGGATCTTTAGAATAAATTTAAATTATAATTTCGGGAGAAACCTGTGGTAATACCGTTATACGATACCCGCTGTCAGGATAAAATATTTTGAAGACCTGATAGCCACTATACGATACCCGCTCTCAATGCGGGATCTTTAGAATAAATTTAAATTATAATTTCGGGAGAAACCTGTGGTAATACCGTTATACGATACCCGCTGTCAGGATAAAATATTTTGAAGACCTGATAGCCACTATACGATACCCGCATGATTAATTTTTTAAATAATGCAGTGCGTCGGGAAACCCACGGCCTCCTGCCTACCCGCCAATGCCTATATCGGGGTGACTGGACTTGAACCAGCGACCTCCTGCTCCCAAAGCAGGCGCACTAGCCAACTGTGCTACACCCCGGCATAGGCTCTGGCAGGCGGGCTCCCAAAGCAGGCGCTCTAACCAACTGAGCCACAGCCCGGAAATAACAATTAACAGTTAACATCTAACAATTAACACGGGTTTGATTGGTTAACTGTTAATTGTTAACTGTTGAGAGTTGAAATTGGTGCCGGCTCCCAGAATTGAACTGGGGACGCAAGGATTTTCAGTCCTTCGCTCTACCACTGAGCTAAGCCGGCTTGGTGGGCGATCGAGGAATCGAACCTCGGACCTCGTCATTATCAGTGACGCGCTCTAACCAACTGAGCTAATCGCCCCTCACTAAAGTAGATAAAAAAATAATTTGCGTTAGGCGCGGCAGGCGGGTCAGTGATGCGCTCTAACCAACTGAGTCCCGACGCTTCGGTCGGGATCCCGATCACCGACAAAGTCGGTGCATCGGGACTAATCGCTCTAAATTTTACTATCACAATATAACAAAAAAAGATTAGTTCGTCAACGGCTAAATATTTTAAACCATTTATTGACTTTTTCGCTTAAATATGCTAAGATAAATAATACAAAACATTATTCACTAATCAATAAATCTATGGGACGTCCTGAATCAATTCCATCTAACCCCGATTCTCCAGAAGCAAAAAAAGCAGCTCTAAGACAAAGAGCTTCAGAATTATTTTGGTCAAAAGATAACACCGAGGGACGGGAATTATGGGAACAGATATTAGAAACAGCTGATATTAGTGAAACAACTCCGGAAGAAAGAGCAGCGATTGAACAAATCGGCAGTCAAGTCAATCGACGTGATGAAACCTATGAAGTTGGCCGATATTTCCCACTGGACGCGGATGCTATGAAAAAATCTGACCTAGATGGTTTTACTTCCAGTACTGTGAGACTAAGAAAAGATTACGATGCAATTGTAATGCCAGACCTAAAAATTGTGACTTCAAGGGCAAAGGTTGAAAATACATTACAAAGTTTCCCTAACCGTGATATCGGCTGGCATAGTAGTAAACCCGCGGAATTTTTCGCAAGAAACTTAAACGTTGTTGACCGACATGAAACAGAAACTATGCCGGACAGACCAGCAGATCACAAGGAGCTTTTTGGCAAATTACGCAAGGCTGATTTGGCAATAGTGGAATCAGTCAGAAAACAACTTGCTGAAAAAGAAAAAGGGCCTGGATCAAGAGTAGAAGCAGTGGCTGCCTAACACTTTCAAAATTAATTTACCAATATAAAAACCGCCAGTTACGCTGGCGGTTTTATTTGAGTTTTAACAACCAGAAAGTGACCGGCCTTCGTCCTTTAACTTTTCACCTGCCTAAAATATTACTGAATATAAGCTCGGACTTCGGCGAGGTGAAATGATGATACAAAAAAACTACTCCAAAAGAGTAGAATTTCTGTATTTATTTACTTTGACAACCAAAAAGTGACAAAAACCTAGTGTTAACTCTCTCCCCGATTGATATCGGGGGTCGACAGATGAAAGGCTGAATTCAGACCTTCCATCTAATTGTCTCCCTAGAAAGGAGGTGATCCATCCACAGCTTCCGCTACGGATGCCTTGTTACGACTTCGTCCCTGTCATCTCCCTTACCTTTTGTCCTCATACGAGGGCATTTGGGTACTGAAGACTCCCTTGACGTGACGGGCGGTGTGTACAAGACCCGAGAACGTATTCACCGCGCCATGGCTGATACGCGGTTACTAGCGATTCCGACTTCATGAGGTCGAGTTGCAGACCTCAATCCGAACTGGGACCGGTTTTGATGGGATTAGCTCCGTCTCTCGACTTGGCAACCCTTTGTACCGGCCATTGTAGCACGTGTGTCGCCCAGGGCGTAAGAGCCATGCTGATTTGACGTCATCCCCGCCTTCCTCCTGCGATAAGCAGGCAGTTTGCTGTGAGTGATTTAACACAGCATAGGGGTTGCGCTCGTTACCCGACTTAACGGTACATCTCACGACACGAGCTGACGACAACCATGCAGCACCTGTCCAGCACCCTCGAAGGCGTCCTAGTTTCTTAGGATTTGCAGCTGGATGTCAAGCCCTGGTAAGGTTCCTCGCTTATTGTCGAATTGAACCACATGCTCCACCGCTTGTGCGGGTCCCCGTCAATTCCTTTGAGTTTTAGCCTTGCGGCCGTACTACCCAGGCGGGATGCTT
>JBAZSB010000003.1:0-110663 GCA_041662625.1 Patescibacteria group bacterium
AAGACTTTAGCCTTTAATTCCATGCCTTGATCTAAACTAATTTCCGTTAAAGGCAGATTAAATTCTTCAATCGTTGGTGGCAGGCTGGTTGCTAGATCAGACTTGACGGCTAAAGCAATCCAGTTGAATTCCAAGTCATTAGCTTGGGGTTGGCTTAAATTGATTCTGAATCCAGTTGGGGTTTCATGGTTGACCCAGAAGAAGGTTAATGGGTTAGAGCGCGGAGAAATTGTTACTTTAGGTATTGCCAAATAAGTACCAGTAAAGGTTACTTCAGTTGAAGTTGCCCCGGCTTTAATTATTGCCGTGCCAGCAGTATCTTGATTAAAGTAAGCCAGCCCCTTAAAGAAAACATTTTGTCTAAAGTCAGCCTCAGCCCAAACCGTCATTAAGCCAAAGAAGTCTGAGTTTTGCCGACCAATGATATTACCTAAGACCTCAACGTCAAAAATTCTAACCTGGCCGCTAGTTGGCGCTGGGGTATCAGAAGTAGGCTGGTCGCTTTCTGTCTCCGTTCCACCATTGTCTAACTTATCTAAGCGTGCCAGCATCTGGTCAACTTTAGTAGCTAACTCTTGGATTGATTTGATAATTACTGGGGTGAGTTTGTCATAATTAATTGCCCAAAGACCATTACCAGCACCATTAGTAACTTCAGGCATAATGCCATAGACTTCTTGGGCAATTAAACCAATTGTTTCGTTGCCTTCGTCAGAGAAAACCGCTTGGCCGTCTTCAATATAGCCACCATACTGGGTATAGCGCTTGGGATTTAATTTCATCAAATCTTCCAAACCATAATCCAAAGGTCTTTGGTTAACTTTGAATCTGCCGTCAGAAGCGCTAAACCAACCATAGGCATAACCATAGCCAGTATTATTGGCAACATTAGGCAGGACTAAAGAATAGACATCTATACCCATTGCCTTTGTTGCATTCCAGGCACCAACTATTAGTTTACCGGTTGTGGTGGCATTACCTTGGATCATAACATTGCCGCCAAAGTTAGCCGTAGTGGTTGAATTAGGCTGGGCGCCACCTGTAGCTAAGCCACTAGTAACTTGTAAGGTATTTGAAGTTGTAGCACTACCAGTGATATTCACATCATCACTAAAGTCAAATTCACCAGGGCTATCATCCCAAACAATAGATTCATTACCCCCATCAAAGAATATGGAATCATCATCATTAGTAGCAGATTCACCTACATAAATGTCTTCATCCACTAAGAGGCGGTTACCAATACTGGCATCACCCGCTGCCCAAGTTCGTTGTGGAATAACTGTTCCAACCGTCAGCCAGCCAGTTGTGGTGGCATTGCCAGCGACCTCAAAATCATCGCTTAGATCAAATTGACCAGTGGTATCTGTCCATTGTAAATATTCAGAGCCATTCGAACCTTGAGTAACCCAAGTATCAAAATATAAGATATCATCATCGCTTGGATTTTCTAAATTAATACCAACATCGCCACTTGCTAATACAACGAAAGAATCTTTGTAACTGGTTGGACCAATAGCATCATAGATATTTTCAATAGAAAAATATGGAAGAATATCATTACCACCTTTAACCTGTAAATAATATTTATTATCAACAGGTACAGTACCTAAAAAATAACTTTCAGCATCAAAAATCAATACTGAAGAAGAGGCATTAACACCTGATTTATCCGCTACGCCGTCTTCAAACATAACAAAATTATTTTGATTAGTACCCAAATAAACATTGCCAGTTGTGGTAGCATTTCCGGCGATATTTAAATCATCACTTAAATCAAATTCTCCAGGGCTATCATCCCAAGCTAAATATTCAGTTCGGTCAAAATATAGATAATCATCATCATTAGTCGCCGCCTGACCGACATACATATTAGTCCCAGCATAAATAGCCGCGGTAGTCGAAGCAACACCTACTACTTCAAGGGCTTGAGCTGGCGCTAAACCAATGCCTACTTTGCCACTGCCAGAAAATACGAAATCATTATTAAAATTCCAATAAGCTAAAGTTGTGCCACCAGCATAAAATAATTTATTATAGCCAGTACCGATACCATTAAATTTTAAACTAGTACTATTACTGGTAAAATCTCCAAAATCAATATTGCCATTAACACTTAGTGTGCTGGCCGGAGTGGTAGTCCCAACTGATAAAGTCTGACCCACATATAAGCTCTTAGTAGTAGTCACTGAGCCAAAGGAATAAAGATTACCACCTAAAGCTAAGTCACCGCCAATAACTGCTTCATAATTAACCCAACGAGTTGTGGTAGCCACAAACAAACCATTGACTGCAGAAAAAAAGTTAGTGGTAGTGGCGTTTCCTTCTAATCTGGTATTACCTACAACATACAAAGTGGTAGTAGCAGTTGGCGCCGAGACTTCAAGTTTGTAAGCCGGAGCAGTCGTGCCAATGCCGACATTGCCAGTATTTAATATTGTAAATCTCTCAGTTGGCGTATAAGTACCAACTGAACCAGTTGTATCACCATAGAAATGAAGTCCAGTATTATTTACTTGTAAATAATTTGGCTGAATAGCAGCATTAGTTCTGGAAACTGTCGGATAAGTTGTTCCATTGGCCGCTAAACTGTAACCAATACCGGCATACCAAGAACCTACTTGGTTACCAGCTGCTTGGTGTTCAAAATACATTGCCACTCTTTGATTAGCCGTGTTAGAAGAAATAACCCGGATAACATTATCGCTATCACCAAAACTTAAGCCGGTAGCATCTACTTGTCCTGAGAAATAACCAGTTGAACCTTGGATGCTATAAGCACCGGCATCGGCAACATTGGCAAGTATTTCTCCACCCGCTCTAATGCTTCCTTGTGTATATAAACCGCCAGTGGAAGAAGCATAACCTCCGACATACATAGTATGAGTAGTCGTTGCGGCACCATCCACCCTGAAGTTAGCGGCAATCGTCGAAGACGCCGTGACAAAAAGCCCAATATCAGTCGAAGTTGGCGAAATCGCCTTATAGGTACTATTACTCAAACCGGGGTTGTACTGCCAGAAAGCTAAACCATTGCTACCAGTTAACTGGGTGCCATTGAAGAACAAATTTCCAGAATTAACATATAAGTCATAATAACTGCCTAAGTTACTGGCCCCATCGGCCAAGACTAAGTTGGTCGTGGAAGCGTAACCTGAAACATTTAAGTTAGCTGTTATTGTGGCATTTCGGCCCACAAACAAGTCACCGGCACCAATAGCTGGACCAAGCGTGCCAATGACGTCAGTTGTGCCAACATTAAACCAGCCAGTCGTGGTGGCATTACCTGATATTTGAATATTGTCAGTAATAGTTTGTCCAGTTCGGCCGGTTAAAAGCAAATACTGAGTATGATCATCATTATTCAGGCCGGTTAATACCCCATGATCGGTTGCCACATAAGTTCCAGCTGGCAGATTAGAAATTGATCTTAAGTCCTGGGCTTCTTCATAAGGCGTGGCATCGTTTCTTAAGATAATACGATACAAAAGTTTCATTTCCTTGAAAGGTAAACTGCTGAGACTTAAGCCCTCATAAGTATTGTTGCTTCTGGCATTAGCTAAAGTTGCATCAACATTTTGTCCGGCTAACGCATAGATAGCCGTGTTGGGGTCATTGGTGGCAAAGATCCAATAAGCCACATACTGGTTGGCTGGTGCTGCTGTTAAAACGCCGGCATTATCGTAATAAATATTACCACCACTGGAATAATAGTATGAAGTACCAGGTGATTCATAAGTCATATTGGCCCCGTTGCGGTATATAATGCGAGCAGTAGTAGTAGCACTAATGGAATGTTGGATGTCCTCATCGTAAACTGACCCGGCAGAAACTGAGAAAGTTGGCGGTGAGCTGAAAGTACCGGAAAGGCCGGTATTGTAACGCGTGCCGATCGTACTGTGTAAATATTGATGAGTCATACCATCCATGGTTAATCCGTGGCGTTCATCACCAGTTAAGCCTTCAGTACCATTCCAATAAACGGTAGCAATTGAAACTGTGCCATCAGTTAAACTCCAGGCACTAGTGCTTTCAGATAAGTCCAAAGTCGTTTTGTCGTAGTAGATATAATGGAGGCCATTGGTATTCGCGATTTGGATTGATTCGGTATTTTTAGTGTATTCTTTACCCATGCTATAGACTTTGAAATTTGTCCCACTAATTGTTAAGTTTCGGTTAGAGTTATTGAAGGTAATCGTCGTGTCAGTCCGGTTAGGGAAACCAGTCGGCTCTTTGGCATTATTTTGCTGATTATATAACCGGGTGTCTAGCTCAGTGATTGAAGTTTTAACATTATCGGTGGTAATAATATTACCGGTCAAACCGTTGATCCGAACATCAGTGCCAACATAATGCATTCCCGAAGTTGTGGCATGACCGCCAGCCCAAAGATTACCTTGGGTAAACAGGCCAGTGGTAGAGGAAGCATAGCCGGTAGTAAAGATATTACCGCCAACAAATAATGAATCATTAGTGGTTGGGTTAGTCGAACCAATTACAAACCGACCAGTAGTCGTGGCATTGCCTACCACTAATAAGTCATCACCAAATCTGATGTTGCCCGTATTGGTGTAAATTGCATAATTATCAGTAGTAGCACCATTTTGGTTATCGATATAGATGCCATACAAATTGGTAATTGTGCCACCATTGTAGGCCGGTGTTCCCAACTTTAACCCATAAGCATTAGTAATTGTGCCACCATCCAGTGTAAATCCGGTAGTATTATATAAACTGGCAGTAGCAATTGTGCCCGCCTGGGTGCCGGCGGTAAAGCCACTGGTAAAAACAGAAGCACTGGTCATATCCCCGCCGCCATCCGTATCAGCTATGCCATTATTAATTTGACCGCTAATTGCTACCGTGCTTGTAACACTTCCAGTATTAGCCAATTCAGCAATTGATTGTAGACCAAGTAAAGTTTGCAGACTGGCGGTACCTTCATAATTGGTGTCACCGGTATAGCCGACAACGTAAGTCTGATGTTCCGTCCCCTCACCAGTTACACTGTTATTAATACCAGCGCTCGTAGAGTTAGAATTAGCTGTTGGCCTGAAAATAGATACAAAATTATTGCTGATAAGAGTACCAGTATTTCCTGTCCAGGTTTCATAGTTGATGAAAGTAGATGCTCCGGCAAATATCCCTGGCTCTATACCGATACTAACCATGCCGTCTTTGACATAAAAATTGGAGTCAGCTTCAAAGTGGTTGGTCGTGGTGGCATTGCCACTAACCCATAAATCAGAATCAATCTCAGCATCATCAGTCACGTATAGATCACCACCAGAATAATCAAGATGGGTAATGTCAGTAGTAATATTACCAATTGATAAGTAATCAGTTGAAGTAACCGAACCCCAAGAAACAATATGTTTTTGGGCTCTTATATCGCCATCAACAATTACATCGCCAGTTACCGCTAAAGTATAATTGCTGCCCCATTCATAAGCATTACCAACCCAAAGTCGACTGCCAATATAAACGTCGTCAGCTGCATATAAATCCCCACCGGCGCGGTCAAGAAAATCAGCTGGAGGCGCATAACTACCATCGGGAGCAATAAACACAAAAGCAGAAGTGGTTGCTCTCGTTGAGCTCACCCCTTTATCAAACAGATTCAAATTACCAAAGCTATCTAAAGCTAAAAGTTCGTTGGCCACAGCAGCAGTTGAAGTCGCACTGATCCCATCTACCAAATCAGCATTGAAAGCGTAAGCTGACGAAGTAATTCTCTTTCTTGGCGTCATTTCTTCATCGTAGACAGGAGATGCAGTCGTGCCTCGAATCGTCACTCCTAAATACAAATTGTCAGTATTCCAATTAATGGTTGAAGTCGCTAACGAATTTTGACCCGAGCCACCCAAAACAACCGAGAAGACCCCGTTGACTGTAGTAACTGTAGTTGTTGCCACATTGCCATCAGCGCAAGATCCAACTGCCGTCCAAAGACAAGTCCCACCGCTACCGGCAGCATAAATTGCCAATTTAATGTTGTAGGTCCCGTCACTGACTGCTACGCCACTACTGTCGTTGAGTTTACCTTGGTAGTTGAGTTGAGAATTAATACCGGTAGCAGCCGAAGCTTGGAAAGCATAAGCGACCCAGCCTAAGATAAACAAAACCAAAATGATCGATAAAATTGACAACCCCAAGAACTTACCTGCCTCCCGGAGGTTTTCCATTTTGGACTTGAAATGTCTTTTTCTATCTAACCAAGGCATCGATACTCCCGTTAGTTAAAACACCGGCAATACTAGCCAGTGTTTCTAAAGTTGGATTAGAATTAAAACCGCCCTCTAATTTCGCTAAATTAGAGAGCTTCAAATTAGCGGCTCGGGCCAGCATCTCTTGTGAGATGCCTTTTTTGAGCCGTTTGTTTTTGATGTTTTTGCCTAATTTTTTGGCATTAATGCGCATTCATTGTCCCCTGCTCTATCAATATATTGATATCAATATATTGATAGTATACCTTAAAACAAAAACCCCTGTCAAGATGAGGCAGGGGATAACTGGATAAGTCAGAACATGGTTTAATTAGGCTAGAAAATTGGTTAATTTGCAAGTATCAGAGGTGAAATAAAAAAAACGAAAATCCAACTTGTCATCCCGGGCTTGACCCGGGATTTCGGATTTTCATTTTTTTATTTCGACTTCAGTCTTCTAATTTTTTTTATATTCATCAATCACTGGTTTGATATTAGGTGAGCAATCGGCCGGCAGATTATTGATATCAAGCCAGGCATATTCTTTGATGTAGTCAGCTGGTTTAATTTCTTCATTATTAGTCAGTTCGGCTAAATAATGAAGCAAAATAATTACCTCATCTTTTTGCCAAATCACCATTGGTCTGAGCGGTCGGATAATTTTAACATCTATGCCCATTTCTTCCCTGACTTTTTTAACCGCCCAGCTTTCCAAGTCACCTGTTGCTTCGGTAATGTCTCCACCGGGAAATTTCCAAAGCGGACTTTCACCGTGTTTGTTCAATAACACCTGATTATTTTTGATAATCACTGGGCCGGAAACAATTACAACATTGTTAAAATGATTGTTTTCCGATAGCATATTTTTTGGTAAATTATTAGTTATTTTTAATCTCTTTCTTTAAAATTTTTTTGGGATGGATTTTTCTAAATTTAGCTACTTTTTATTATAATTAAGCCAAAAAAATTTGACAAGGGGCGATAAAAAATGATAATATTAGTTTTTCGTTCCTTAGTCGTGCTCTAACCGTCGGAGCCAAAACCCGAAAGGAGTGATTATAATGAGGCGGGAATCGCAACATATCTGTAAAGTGTCTGTGTTTGGAAACGTAGAGGGTCCCATAGGGGATCCACAACCGGAAGGAATGGGGAGATGAACCAAATCCCGGCAGAAAGTTTGGGCACCCGTCAAGTTTTTCAATTTGACGGAGACGGCAAAGTCGAATTGGTCACGATCAATCTTGACCGTATGACTGAGGTGGTCAAGTGCTGTATCGGCCTTGACTGCCAAGCCAAAATTGACTTGGCCACGGTTTCGGAGAAAACGTCGACACGCCAGCGTCCTGTCGTCAGTACGACAGGATTCTACTGTTGCCCGGCCTGCGCACGCAGGACTCATCGAAAGGCCGAGCAACGGCGTCGACAAATCGAGAAAGCCGCTGCTAAACAGCGTCAACAGATTGATAAGGCAGCAGCCTATCGGAAGACTGAGGCGGTAGCCGCCTAGCCATTAATGTGTGGTCGAGTCAAACGAGCTCGTGGCTCGACCACACATCATCCCAAATGTTTAACCATATAAGTCCCTTCCAGTCGGTAACCAAGTTTTTCATAATATTTGCGCACGCCAATACCAGAGATGATGGCGATTTTTTTTATTTTTTGTTTCTTGGCGATAGCTTCGGCCTGAATCATTAATTTTTTGCCCAGTCCCAAATGTTGAACTTTACCTGCTTTGCCGATTGGTGCCATTTCACCATAAGTATGAAGCTCCCGGATCAAAGCTGCATCTTGCAGTTCGGGAAAATACTTGTATAAATGAGATTCCGAAACAAGCCGAGATCCTGAAACAAGTTCAGGATGACAAGCAGGAAGGCGGAGACGTAGAAAAGCATAAAGCACTTTTTGGTCCGGTGATTCATAGCTTAAGAAATATTCAGTCCCTTCAGAAGCCTTGTAATTTTGTATTCTTAATACTGATTTCTTATTTCTTATTTCTGATCGCTGGTGTCCTGCTTCCCGGCACCTAATACATTTGCAATCTTTGAAATCCTTTGTAATCAACTGGCGCAGGTTGGTAATTTTATTTCCGGCAACAATACTTTCAGCCGGAATATCCCGGACCAGCCGGGTAATTCGGACATAATAAGGAACAGTTCGTTTGATTTTCAGCAAAAGATTTTTTAGCTGTTTGTCCGAATAGGGTTGGTATTTATGTTGTTTAAACCAGCGGTAAAGCGGTGTGTTTTTAGTGACCACGCAGGGATAGATTTTTAACAGGTCAGGTTGGAAATCAGAACTAGAAAAAATTTTTTGAAACATTTTTAGATCTTTAGCCGGACTGCTCCCGGGCAGATTGGGCATGAGGTGATACATTACTTTAAAACCAGCCCGTTTTAAAAGTTTAGTGGCCAAAATAGTTTGTTTAACCGTATGGCCGCGTTTATTCAATTTCAAAATTTGGTCATAAATACTTTGAACTCCAAGTTCCACTCGGGTACAGCCCAGTTCGCGCATTCGTTTGATTTCGCTAAATGTAATCATATCCGGCCGGGTTTCCAAAGTTAAGCCGACGCAGCGATGTTTGGCTTTTTCGTTTTGTTTTTGGGCAGCGTCTAAAGTTTTGCTGGTTTTGCCATTCAGCGCTTCAAAGCAGCGTTTGATAAACCAAGTTTGATATTTTTTTGGATAAGCTGACCAGCTGCCGCCCAAAACGATTAATTCGATTTTATCCGTTTCGTGGCCGTTAATTTTTAAAGCCTCCAGCCTGACTTTGACTTGGGTATAAGGATTAAATTTTGTCAAAAACGCGCGCATCGCTGCTGGTTCATTGGAAAGATAACTTTTGGGCATACCAGTTTCGTTTGGGCAATAAATACATTGACCCGGGCAAGGATAAGGTTTGGTCAAAACCGTCAAAACGGCTACTCCCGAAAGCGTCCGGATTTCTCTTTTGCGCAGTAATCTGGTCAAAGTTTGGTCCGGTTTAATCTTTCTTTTTAGGAGTAAATTATGGTATATTGCTAGTAAATCCGAGTTGAGTGGTGCATTAATTCTTAAACTATTAGCCAATTGTTTTTTGGTCCTAACCAAAGCCGGCCGAGTTTTAATCTTGGCTTTGATTAAGCCTTTGGTAATTGTGACTAGTTTAGTATTCATTAGTTTAAATAGATTGGTAGATCGGTAGAACGGTAGGTTCGTAGGCAGAAGCCGGCTAAATCTTTTGTTTTTTATCCTACTAATCTACCAATCTACTAGCCTAATAACCTAAATTATGAAATCCCAGACCGTCCAAAAAATTTTAGAGCAGACAAAAAACGATTATGATACCATTGCCTCTGACTTTGATTGCACTCGGCGTTGGCTTTGGCCCGGCCTGGATGATTTCAAGAACTATGTTAAGGCCGGGGATAGAATTTTGGATTTAGGTTGTGGTAATGGTAAATTGCGCCTGCTTTTTAAGGATATTAATCTTGAATATATTGGTTTAGATAATAGCCAAAAATTATTGGCTATCGCGGAATCAGATTCGAAATTTAAAATCGCCAATCAGAAATTTATAAAAGCAGATGTTACTCCCTTGTCTTTTCCTGATAATTATTTTGATGTTGTATTTTTTATCGCTGTTTTTCATCATATCCCTAGTGACCAATTACGTCAGCAAACTTTGGAAGAAATCAGACGGGTTTTAAAGCCAGGCGGAATTTTAGTCATGGCCAACTGGAATCATTGGCGCAAAGAGCACTTGCATTATATCATTAAATATACTTGGTTAAAAATGATTTCAAAAAGTGATTTAGATTTCAAGGATATTTTTTTACCATGGATGGGCGGTAAAGTCAAGCGTTATTTCCATGCTTTTACCTTGGGGGAGCTGAAAAGACTAATTAATAAATCTGGGCTCAAACTGGAAGGAAACTTTTTATCTTACTGGGATAATAAAAATAAAAGTAAATTTAATTATTTAGGGACAAGCAACCTTGTCACCATCGCGAGAAAGTGTTAAAATAATGGGAGCGATCGAGTGATAAAATTAATAAAGTTCCTTTTATTTTTTCGCTATATCGCTTTATTAACTCTTTTAACTTAATCGTATGAAAACAGTACGTAAAAAAGTGGTAATTGCTTTGGCGATTACTTTTTTGGTTGGTTTGCCCATCGGCGTTTTTGCCGCTGCCAATCAGTCCATTTATGTCGGCCCCCAGGAAATCATTGAAGGTAATTTTATCAAAGCGGGCAATGTTATTGATATTCAGGGCGCGGTTAATGGCGATGTGATTGTTGCTGGCAGCAGTATCACTATTGCTGGTCCGGTGGCCGGTGATGTTATTGCAGCGGGTAATACCATCAGGATCACCGGTATTGTCAGCGGGAGCGTTCGAGTCGTTGGCTCTTCAGTGGAGATCAATAGTGCAGTTGAAAAAAATGTCTGGGCGGTCGGCAGTACCGTTAATTTGGGCCCAGAGTCTAAAGTCGGCTGGGATGTCTATGCGGCCGGGGCAAACGTTGAAATCAAAGGCCCGGTTGCCGGTAATGTTTTGGCCAGTGCCGCTAGCATTGTGATTGATAACGAAGTCGGCAAAGACGTTAAGGCATCAGTTGATAAAGAAGGCCAAATTATTTTATATCCAAAAGCCAAAGTTGGCGGTAACCTGACTTACAAAGCTGCCACTACTGAGCAATTAATTTTAAAAGAAGGTGCTACTGTTGTCGGCCAAACCACTAAAACCGAGCTACCTGTGCCTTCCGAGCGTGAATTTAGGGGATTTCTCCATGGCTTTTTGGGTTTTATGAAAGTCATGTCGTTTTTCAGCCTTTTAGTGATTGGTTTAGTTTTAGTCACCTTAATCCCTAAAGTGGTTTTTGAAATCCGGGATGAAATGATGAAAAAACCGCAAGCAGATTTTGGCTGGGGTTTAGTTTATCTAATTATTGTGCCGGTTTTAGTATTTTTATTAGCCATTACTTTAATTGGTCTACCGCTGGCTTTGATTATCATGTTTTTGTATGTTATTGCTTTGTTTATCGCCAAAGTGATGGTTGGTTTCACCATTGGTTTGATCGTTTTGGATCGGTTTAACAAAGAGAAAAAATATAAAGGGTCATTGATTTGGCCTTTAGTGATTGGTTTGCTGATTTTTGTCATTTTGACCAGTTTGCCGCTTGTTGGCTGGCTGATTAAATTAATTTTAGTTATCTGGGCCTTGGGCGCAATTTTACAGTTTAAAAAGCAAGCCTTGAAAGAATATCGCTAGTTACCAGCCAAAATAAGAATTGAGAAATAAGCCAAGATGAGGAGATTCCTGATCTTGACTTATTGATTAGAATTATTATTAATTTATTCAGGAATTTATGCCCCCTCGGGAAAGAAAGAAAGAAATTGAGGAATTAAAAAAGGAGCTCTTTGATTCGGTGGGGCGTTTTACACCTCAGGCAATCAAGGATCAGCCTTTTTTTGATTTGGCTAATCGAAAGGAATTTACTTTTACTTTAACTAAGGAAATTATTGATCAGTATAAATTACGCGACTGGCTAAATAATTATGAAAAGGAGGCTAAAGTTTCAACTGGTGGTATTCGTGGTCCGCAAAACATTTTGTATCCCTGGGACACGCGCTTTCCGATTAACCAAATGGGCGTGGCTTTAGCAACTTTAGGCAAGGCTTTAGTCCTGCAAGATCAAATCAAAGGCCGGCCGATCAATAAAATCGTTTCCGGCGAAGTTCGCTACAATACCAAGCAGTATATTGAATTGATTTCCCGAATTGAGGCGGGGCTGGGCATTAAAGTTCATTTGCCATATAAGCGCGAGATTACGTCAATTTGGCTGGCTTCGTTTTTAATTTTTATTAATGATTACGATGGCGGCGAATATGTGACTTCCAGTCATGCGGTCTCCACTAAAATTGCGACCAAGGATTTAGATAACCAAGGTGGTCAGTTTCTGCCAGAAATGTCACTGGCCTTTATTGCCAAAATTAAAGAGATTTTTGCCGCGGCGGAAAATAATTCGGCCGGTTACACTTTTAAATTCGCCAAACAAAATGACGAAAAAATTGTTGAGGATTTTGACGGTTTTGACTTGTATACCGAGTACTTAAAAAAAGGCGCGGCGACGCCAACCAGTCTGAATTTAATTAAGGAAGCCCAAAAGCAGGGATTAAAAATTATTTTTGATACAATCGGCGGTTGTATGTTTAAAAATTTCCCGCCAGTTTTAAAACGATTAGGCATTTTCGGAGTTTATAAGTGGCGTAATAAAGAAGAAGACCCATTTTTCCATGGTGTTGGCAAAGCTTGGGTAAAAAATCCACAAAGCGGCAAAAAAGAATATTTTGATTTTTCCTGTGATTCATCATTGCCCGAAGTAGTTAAAACCATGGGTTATGAAAAAGATTTAAAGTCAGAAAAAATCGGCCAAATCGTTTTAATGACTGATCCGGACGGTGACCGTTTAGTCATCGGTCAAGTTGATTCAATAGATAAAATCAGTCAGTTAGATGATTTAGGTATTGGTTATATTCCAATTGATGAAGAAAAAATTTATGCTTTTTATCATCCCGCTTTTACCTTTTTGCTCGCCATGGATTTTTACGCCAAGCAGTTAAAAGCCGCTGGCCTATGGAATAATCATTCGCGAGTGATGATTACTACTGCCCCTTCGCCCCGGTCCTGGGATGAATGGGCTAAAAATCAAGGTGTAAAAGTTATCACCACGCCGGTTGGTTTTAAGGATATTCAGGCAGTGATGAAAAAAATAGAAAAGCAAATGCTGGCCGATCCTAAAGCAGAAGTTATTCTAACTGATATTTTTGGCCAGTCAGTAAATTTAGGCGTGGATCCCAGAATTATTTTTGCCGGTGAGGAAAGCGGCGCAATGATTGTCAGTCCGGAAGAAATCATTGTCAGTAATGGTGGCCGCCAAGCAATTTCCATGCGGGAAAAAAGTGCGGGTGAAGCCTCAATTACGGTTTCGGCTCTGGCCGCGGAATTATATTTAAAGAAAAAATCAATTAGTGATTACCTGTTAGAAATTTTTGGCCAAAATAATATTTCTTACAAATATTATTCCCGTGACGATATCATTTATTATAATGAAAGTGAACCAGATCCGGATAAAATGAAAGAGGCTAAAGCCAGTGGTGAAGTCAGGCGTGATTTGACTGATCGGTTTTATCTGGGAATTACTCTAGCGTTACTAAAGGGAAAAATTAATATTGAAAGCGCTAAAAAAATATTAGGCGAAGTATTTCCTGATTTAAAATTTTCGGATTTAGAAAATATGACTTTTGTCGGCGACAGTACCTATTTAAAGTTTACCAATATGTTTGTGATGATTCGCCGTTCAGGTACTGACGCTAAAATGCGAGGTTACAGCTGCGGTAACGATAAAAAAAGGTGCCAGCATTATTTGGACCAATTGCTTCATTATGATGGTACCATCACTAAAACTTATCAGCAATCAATACCCCAGGAAATTTATAATAATATTTACCAACTAACCGATAAGCTTTATAAAGATTATCTTTATAAAGATTTGTAATTATGATTGGTATTTTTGATTCCGGCATTGGCGGGTTAACCGTCACTCGTGAGGTACTCAAACAGTTGCCAGAGTACCAGCTTTTGTATTTGGGAGACACTGCCCGCCTGCCTTATGGTAATCGGTCCCAAGAATTAATTTACCAATTTACCGAACAGGCAGTTGATTATTTATTTAAACAGGGTTGCGAATTGGTTATTTTAGCCTGCAACACCGCTTCGGCTGAAGCTTTAAGAAAAATTCAGCAGGAGTGGCTGCCGAAGAATTACCCCGACCGTAGGGTTTTGGGTGTGATTCGGCCACTGGCCGAAGAGGCAATCAAAGTGTCGCGTTTCGGTCGGATCGGCGTGGTTGGCACGCGAGCCACAATAAGTTCCGAGGCTTATCAACGAGAATTAAGAAATCAGAAATCAGAAATAAGAGTTTTTTCCCAAGCTTGTCCTCTACTGGTGCCTTTGATTGAAGAAGGCTGGCAAAAGCGGCCGGAAACTATGAAAATTTTGCGTAATTACTTGCGGCCGCTAAAGCAGCAGAAAATTGATACCTTAATTTTAGGCTGCACTCATTACCCGATTTTACTCAAGCAATTTCAAAATGGGGTTGGCAAATCAATTAAAGTTTTTGACCCAGCTAAAGTGGTAGCGGAAAAACTTAAAGATTACCTGGCCCGCCATCCGGAAATTAAAAAAAAATTGGTTAAAGGCACAAATCACCGCTATTTAGTAACCGACATGACTGAAATTTTTATTCAAAATGCTGAAGCTTGGCTGGGGCAAAAGATTAAACTGGAAAAAGTTGAGTTGGGTTAAATTATAAACACCTATGATTAAAGCAATTATTTTTGACTTAGACGGAGTTATAGCCGACACCGAAAGAACCAAATTTGATCTGTTAAAAATTTTATTAAAACAAAGAGGCATAATTTTAGCTGAGGCTGATTATAAAAAAAGTGTCGGCATAAAAATTGTGATATTTCTAAAAAAATACTTTGGCAATGAATTGACCGATGCCGAAATAAACAATATTTTTTTTGAGCGAAAAGAAGAATTGCACCGAAATCCTGCAAAATATGTGATTGAGCAGCCTTATGCCGTTGATTGCTGTAAAAAATTATTCGAAGCTGGATTTATTTTGGCCATCGCCTCGGCGTCAGATGAAAAAGATGTAAAACTTGTTTTAAGCCAGCTAAACATTTTGCAATTTTTTAAAACCATTATCAGCTCAGATTCAGTTGAAAATTATAAGCCTCATCCGGAAACATATTTAAAATGTGTGGAGAAATTACAGTTGCCAACGCAAGAATGCATTGCCATAGAAGATTCACCGACTGGGGTTAAATCCGCAATAGCTGCTGGGCTTGCTTGTGTGGCTGTTACCTATACCCATAGCAAGGATGAGTTGAATGAGGCTAACGAAATCATTGATTCGCTTGATCAACTTACCCCTGAATTTGCCAGGGAAATAAAAGATTGAATTGGAAAAAATTGGACTGGGTTAATTTTTAAATAAATAAGCGATGGAATTATTATTAGTAGGTTTACTAGGTTTATTAATGGGAATAGTAACTTCTATTTCTGGAGGTGCCGGAGTTTTTGCCGTACCTACTATGTTGGCTTTTGGCATTCCACCAATTAATGTATTGGCACTTAATAGAGCTTCTGATGTTGGGGTAGTGCTTGGTGCTTTAAAAAAATATAGTCACTCAAAAAATATTTACTGGAAGCTTGCAATAATTGCGGCTATTCCCCTTGGAATCGGATCGTTGCTTGGTTCGATTTTTGTCATAAATATCCCAAAGCAGGCATTAAATTATGTAATTCTTCTCGGAGTTATTGTAGGAATATTTTTTTTATTAAAACCCATAAAATCAAAGAAGGATTCTCAGAAAAGCTCACTTAATATTCTAGGGTTTGTTTTATTATTGCTTGTTGGTTTTTGGAGTGGCTCTTTGGCAATGGGGGGGGGCAACATTCGCCGTACTTGTATTTGTTAATTTTTTTAAACGGTCTTTCCTAGAAGCCCGTGGCACAGAGATAGCTGCCGCTACCCCCGAAACACTCATATCCGCCACGATTCTTTATTTTGGATCAACTGTCCCAATCACATTAATATTAGCGATGTTTGCCTCTAGTTTTGTAGGTGCCTGGGTTGGTTCTCATCTTGCAGTAAAACATGGTAGTGACTTTATAAAAAAGGCAATGGTTGGAATTGCGATAGTCATGGTACTTAAAGTTATTATTGATTTACTTTAAGATAAAAAAATCCGGTAGAGACTTTCCTTAAAGCATCTTTACCGGATTTTTTTGTTTTCTATTTACAAATTTTTAGTAAGGCGGAAATGAAGGCAGCAGTGCGGAAATTAGTTTGGTATTTTTTGGCATTTTTTTTCACTTCATTGAAAGCTTTAGCCATTGTTTGTTTAAGCTTGGTCCGGACTTTAGTTTTACTCCATTTTTCATTTTTCAGGTTTTGCAGCCATTCAAAATAGGAAACAGTGACCCCACCGGCATTAGCCAAAACATCGGGAATAATCTTAACTTTTTTGGCAGAAAGAATTTTGTCCGCTTGGGGTGTGATTGGGCCGTTAGCTAATTCCAGAATAATTTTCGCCTTAATATTTTTAGCATTTTTGTCAGTAATTTGATTTTCCAGGGCCGCCAAAATTAAGATATCGCAAGGGTAGTCGAGGACTTTTTGAATGGGTAAATGTTGGTGGTTAAGGCAAGAGCAATGAATCTTCTGACAGTTACAAATATCAACCCGGCCCCGGTTTTTTTTGATTTTTTCGATGACATGAAAGTCAAAACCTTTACCAGTTGGGTCAACAACTGCAGTTTTTGAATCAGAAACAGCAACAATTTTGAAACCGGCATGATAAAGCAGATGAGCCATTACGGCGCCGGCATTGCCAAAACCCTGAATTGCTACCGTTGTTTTTCTGGGGTTAATTTTTAATTTTTTAATCAGATGTTCAAGAATAAAGAATCCGCCGTCAGCTGTAGCCGTATCGCGCCCTAAAGAACCGCCGGCTTTGATTGATTTGCCGGTAATGACGGCGGGCTGCTTTTTGCCCGTTAGTTTATTATATTCATCCGTCATCCAATCCATAATTTGGGAATTGGTATTAACGTCAGGTGCCGGAACATCAAGCCTTGGCCCCAGATATTTATAAAAAGCTTTAATGTAAGCCCGGGAAAGTCTTTCCAGTTCACTGCCGCTTAATTTTTGGGGTTGGACAATGACGCCACCCTTGCCCCCGCCCATCGGAATACCGACTACGGCACATTTAATAGTCATCCAAAAGGAAAGTGCTTTTACTTCATCTAGGCTAACGTTAGGATGGAATCTAATGCCACCTTTATAAGGCCCGCGTTTATTGTTGTGTTGGACACGGAAAGCTTGGAATTTTTTGATTTGGCCGTTATCCATCACCACCGGGATTTGGGCCTGGAGAATTCGGTTTGGTCTTTTAAGATTTTTGATTTTTTTTGGACAGCCTAGAATTTTAGCAGCAATATCCAGCTGCTTCATGGCGTTTTGGAATGGATTACTCATGATTAGTAAATTAGGAATTAGGAATTAGGAATTAGGAATTTGTTTTCCCTGATTCATAATTCTTAATTCATAATCCGAGATGTCAATATTTTTGGTATAAGTATATTTTACTTGCTCTTTTATTCCCCTTCTTAATCTCAACAATTTTGACTGGGGGCCAACTTGGCATGGTAAAGCCATAGCTGATAATTTTGGCCCCTAGTTTTAACTCGCGCTTTAATTTTTCTTCCACTTTTGGCATCACCGTATCAATCAAAAAACAAAAAACAGCGTCAGCCTCGCTAATATTTTGATCGTAGAAATTTTTAAAAATAATTTTAGCCTGGCTTTTGTGTCGCCAGAGGTTAAACCTGCCTTTAGCGTAAGCCCAGGGCGAAACTTCAAAACCGATGGTTTTAGCACCTCGAGATTCTGCTTCAATCAGAAATTGGCCATCGCCGCAACCTAAATCATAAAAAATTTGGCCCGGCTTAAGTTCAAATTGATCAATAACTATTTTAACGTTCTTTTTTGGGGTAGGGACAAACGGCACTTTAGTAAAAGCCAAGGCAATGATACTAGCACCAACCAATAAACCAGTGACTAAAGTTGCACCGGCGACAATAAAAACTATAATATAAGAAATGACTTCAAGCATTATTTAAGAAATCAGAAATTATCTGATGCCGATTTTGGTTCTGACTTCGGCCATTGTTGCCAAAGCGACCTTCTGGGCTTTTTTGGCCCCTTGATCCAGCACTTTTTTGACTTCCTTTTCAGTGATTTTTTTCTTTTTGCTGCGGAAATCAGCAAAGTAATCAGTAATACTAGCGGCTAATTTTTGTTTTAGTTCAGAGTATTTCAAGTTACCTTTTTTGCTATCGTTTATAAACCGGCTGTAAACATCTGTAGGGCTAAAAATTTTAACTAAGTCTAAAAGATTTTGCGCTCCCAAACCTTTACCATCACCCATATCGGTAACAGCTTTGGCAATTTTTTGTTTAATTACTTCCGGTTCATCATCAAGATAGATACAGTGATTGTCGCCCAAACTTTTAGCCATTTTTTTGTCCGGGGAAAGCAAGCTCATGATTTTTGGCGCTGGCGTATGCAAAGTTTTGGGTTCACTAAAAGTTTGGCCAAAGCGGTTGTTGAAAAATCGGGCAATCTGGCGGGTCAGTTCCACGTGCTGATCCTGGTCTTGGCCAACCGGTACAGCTGTAGCATGATAAATTAAAATATCGGCCGCTTGCAAAACCGGATAATCAAATAAACCCATGTTAATATTTTCTTTCTGCCGAGCCGCTTTATCTTTGTATTGAGTCATGCGCTCAAGATAAGCAATTGGTGTAACACAATTAAAAATCCAAGCCAGTTCCAAATGTTCGGGAATGTGAGATTGGACAAAAATCGTGCATTTTTTCGGGTCAAGGCCGGCAGCTAAATAATCAGCTGCAAGTTCCAAGACTTGTTGTTGTTTAATTTTTGGGTCGTAATTTTCGGTAATTGAGTGGTAATCAGCAATAAAAAAATAACATTCGTGTTGGCTCTACAAATCCACGAAGTTTTTTAAGGCTCCCAAATAGTTGCCAATATGGAGTTTTCCCGTTGGCTGGATGCCGGATAAAATGATTTCTTTTGCCATATTTAGTTAAATTACAAATTTTAAATCTCAAATTCCAAACAAATTACAATACCCAAAATTCTAAATGGCTCAGATTAGCGCTTTAAATTTTTGATATTGTGATTTGAGATTTGTTTGGAGTTTGCCCGCTGCGCCGTAGCGCCAGCGAGGCGAGTAATTTAGTGCTTGGTGCTTTTACTCATTATACCATTTTAAGAATAATAATCAACCAGATTTTTCCGCAATCTTTATTTCTTGTAATCTAGATAATTCTATTTTATTTTGCCAGCCAAGAAATCGGCATAAGCACTCATATCAAAATGGCCATGGCCGCTTAAATTGAACAGAATTGTTTTACTTTCGCCAGATTGTTTGCATTTTTCGGCTTCGTCCAGCACTGCCTTAATGGCATGGGCGGACTCTGGGGCCGGGATAATTCCTTGGTTTTTAGCAAATTTTATTGCTGCTTCAAATACCGGTTTTTGGTCATAAGCCAAAGCTTCAATAACTTTTTCTTGATTAAGCAAGCTGACTAACGGGGCGGCACCATGATAGCGCAAGCCGCCGGCGTGAATACTGGGTGGCGTAAAATCATGGCCTAAAGTAAACATCAAAAGTAGAGGAGTTAAGCCGACGGTATCACCAAAGTCATAGTCATATCGGCCTTCGGTCAGACTGGGGCAAGATTTTGGTTCAACCGCAATCGCCCTTAGCTTGGACTTTTTACCCTTTAGTTTATCTTGGAGAAAGGGAAAGCTAATACCGGCGAAGTTACTGCCGCCGCCGTGGCAGCCAATAATAATATCCGGATAGTCTCCGGCCATTTCCATTTGTTTTTTCGCTTCCAGCCCGATTATGGTTTGGTGGAGCAAAACATGATTTAGAACCGAACCTAATGAATATTTGGCATCGTCATGTTTGGCGGCGTCTTCAACTGCTTCGGAAATGGCAGTGCCTAAGCTGCCCGGCGTATCGGGAGTTTGCGCTAAAACTTTTTTGCCTGAATCGGTCCGGTTGGAAGGGCTGGGAATACATTCGGCGCCAAATAGATTCATCATGATTTTGCGGTAAGGCTTTTGTTCATAACTTGATCTGACCATATAGACCGTACACTCCAAACCAAAGTAATTACAAGCAAAGCTTAAGGCCGAACCCCATTGGCCGGCGCCAGTTTCTGTCGTCAGTCTTTTCACGCCTTCTTTTTTATTGTAATAAGCTTGCGCAATAGCCGTGTTTGGTTTATGGCTGCCGGTTGGACTGACGCCTTCATATTTGTAATAAATTTTTGCCGGTGTATCCAACTCTTGTTCTAACCGCCGGGCCCGAATCAGGGGACTAGGTCGATAGAGCATATAAGCTTTTCTGACTTCTTCGGGAATTTCAATGAAATTTTCCGAAGCCATTTCCTGTTTGATCAGTTCCATGGGAAATAGGGGCGCCAAATCTTCAGGGCCAAGTGGTTTTTTCGTTGCTGGGTGAAGTGGTGGACTCAATGGTTTTGGTAAGTCCGGAATGATGTTGTAGTAATGAGTGGGGATTTCTTTTTGGTCTAGGTAGATGATAGGCATAGTTTTAGTAGTTAGGAAATTAGGAAGTTAGGAATTAGCGAGCTCGTAGCCAGAATTCTTGAGCCCGGGTTTTGAAAAAGTATTTTTTCATAGTAATTTTTGGTTAGAATTAATTTATTTTAGCAATTTGATAGGAAAATGGTGGGGGAGCCGATCGATTAAGACCGATTCCCCCGAAATAACTTCTGGAGTGCGACTTAGCGCCGGCATTGGGGGCAAAAGTGCCCGCCTTGACCGTCGCTTTCAGCCTTACTCCCGCAGGCCAGGCAGATTGGTTGGCTGCAATGCGGACAATTGTGAATCAAACCATTATCTGGCACCGGGGTGCCGCTAGCAGTTTGAATGCCTTTGCTGCAATGTGGACAATCAAATGCTCCGCCGAGTGCCGTCCTATTAATTATGACAGTTCCCATTGGCCAAACCTCTCCTTTCCCAAAGAACATCTTAGGGTTAACTAGCAAACAAAAAACCTTCCATCTCTTAGGTATAGCTAAACTATACATAAGGGACGGAAGGTCTTCCCGTGGTACCACCCTAATTTATCAAAAAAATCCCAGTCAGTAGGGATATTTTGATCACTTTTACTGACTCAGTCTCCCTCGCTTTCGCTTAGGACGACATCAGTTAGCCCATGATTACGGAGGCGGCCGGGTCTTCACTATTGCAAAGACCACCTCAGTATGCCCAACCCCGCGCTTCGCGAACAGTTAACTATTAACATTTGACAGTTAACCACAGGCAAAGGCGAGACATACTTCATTGGTTTTAGAATTGTTAAGGATATTGGTAGTATAGCAGATTAGCTAAATATGTCAAGTCGGAAACAAGGGGTAATTAAATTAGAATATTTGCTATCTAAACTTGGATAATTACTGGCAGTACCATTGGCCGCCGTTGAGTTTTCTGATAAAGAAATTTACCGATTTCATTTCTGATTTTATCTTTGAAATAGTTTTCATCAACCCCGCCTTTAAGATTACCTTTGAAGATTTTTTTCGCTTTGGCACGGGTCTCTTCAACCAGTTTTTTGTTTTCTTTCATGTAAATGAAGCCGCGGGAAATCAAATCAGGATTTTGGACTAAATTACCTTTATTTTTATCGATCGTGACAATTACCACAATCATGCCGTCTTCAGCCATCAATTGTCGGTCACGCAAAACAACATGAGACACATCCCCGACGCCCAAACCATCAACAAAAACATAGTCCGTTGGTACCCGGTGATTGGTGAGGTGGCCGCCAGTTTTGTCAAATTCAATGGCTTGACCATTATCAGCCACAAAAATTTTTGCTTTGTCCATTCCTATACTTTCAGCAACTTTAGCTGCCTCCCGCAAAAGGTAATGATTAGCGTAAATTGGAATTAAGTAATTTGGTCTGACTTGTTGCAGGAGTAATTTAATATCTTCAATTTTGCCATGGCCACCGGCATGAACATCCATAATTTCTTTATGGATCACATTTGCGCCGTGGCGATAGAGACTATCTTTAAGGGCTTGAATTGTTCTCTCATTACCGGGGATAACTGAAGAAGAAAAGACGATTGTGTCGGCTGGTTCAATTTTGATATAGCGGTGTTCACCGTTGGCAATCCGGCGCAGGACCGCCCGACCCTCGCCTTGGGAACCGGTACAAATTACGATGATTCTATTTTTTGGGTAATCGTCAATTTTTGAAACATCGATTATGGTTTCCTTTTTTGATTTAATAAAACCAAATTGTCTGCCGATTTCGACATTAGCCTTCATACTAAAACCGTCAATTGCCACTTTTTTATTATTTTGTTCGGCAATTTTGATTACCTGGCCAATTCGTTCAAGCATACTGGCAAAAGTGCCAAAGATTACTCGGCCCGGTGCTTTTCTGATGATTTCCTCGACATTTTTATAGACTTCTCTTTCTGAACCTTGGTGCCCTTCTTCGGTGGCACCCAAACTTTCCATCATTAAAATTGAAGGTTTATTTTTGTTACTCCATTTAGCTAGATGCCGCAAGTCAGTTTTTGGTCCTTCAACTGGGTCAAGGTCGTAACGCCAGTCCCCAGGATGAATAATATTACCGACTGGTGTTTCAATAATCACGCCGACTGAATCTTTAATGCTATGGGTGACCTGAAAGAAATTAAGTCGAAATTTCCCCAAAGTAATTGGCGTTTTTAATGATTTTATTTCCAAAGTTTTTGGGATAAATTTTTGATGATGATTTTCAATTTGTTTTTTAAGCAAAGCAATCGTCATCGGCGCGGCGATAACTAAAGGATTTCCTAATTTAGGCAAAAGAATTGGGGCAGCGCCAACATGATCGAGATGACCATGGGTAATAATCACCCCGCGGATATTTTTTTCTTTACCCTTCAGCGAGGTAATATTTGGAATAATATAATCAATACCATGCATGTCTTCCTCAGGGAATTGTAGCCCCATATCAACAATAAGAATATCAGAATTGTATTCAAAAACAGTCATGTTGCGACCAACTTCTTCCAGGCCACCCAAGGCATAAATTTTAAGTTTAGTCTCTTTTTCTTGACTATCCAACCTTTGTTTTTTGCCTCTTGTAGTTCTTTGTTGTCTTTTTCTTTTTTGCCAGTTTCGATTCTGGCGATGAGATTTTTCTGTCATAAAAATATAATCTTTAATTTTGAATTTAGAATTTTGAATCAATTTCTAATATTAGAATATTTTAATATTAAATTGAAATCCAAAATTAAAAATTCGGAATTTTATTTATGGTGCCGCGGGAGAGACTTGTCCCGATTTTTCTCCACGACTTTGTCGGGATGAAAAATCGAGGATCCCGACTTTTTTTATATAATAATTTGTGAGTCGGGAAACTCTCATGGGTTTCCCCACCCCGCACCATTATAATGTTTATTTATTGTTATATATTAGCTTTAGAGTTATTGATAAGATGCCGAAGGAGGGATTTGAACCCTCACGGGTTGCCCCACACGGCTCTGAACCGTGCGTGCCCCTCACCAATGCCGCGGGAGAGATTTGAACTCTCATGGGTTTCCCCACACGGCTCTGAACCGTGCGTGTATACCAGTTTCACCACCGCGGCATTGGTGAGGGGTAAATATACCAACTTGCCCCGCATCAAGCTGATAATTTAAGTCGATAATTAGTTTTAACCAGCCGCAGGTTTGCCTGCCGGTAGGCAGGCGGTATCCGCACGCTCCTTGAATAATTTTTTGATAGTAGTTTAATTGCGAGCTTTGATGCGGGGTTTCACCACCGCGGCATTGGTGGGGGGCAGGTTGGTTGAGTATTTAGGTCTGGGATTTTACCTTTATTTAAAGAAGGATAAAGATTAGTCAATTTTTCCCTGCCAAGTTCTTTGGGTTTTAATATACCAATCTTCTATATTATTAAAGCGATCAGCCGGCGTAATAATCCGGTCGATATTAAGGCCTTTAATTTTTGGGGCGGTGACGTAGGTATAGGTAGGATTATACAAAAAGATTGCGGGTAATTCCTCAGCCAAAATGTTATAGAATTTTTGGTAGTCTTTGGTTAAAGTTTCTTGGTCAGTAGCTTTTTTGGCATCTTCTAATAAATTATCAACATCGCGATTGGCCCAAAGTGCCAAATTTAAGCCTGGATCTTGGGCTTGCGAAGAATGCCAAAAGGGATAAGGGTCAGGGTTTGAACCGACAATAATTCCAAATAAAAGGATCTGATAGTTGCGTGGCTTGATTACTTCCCGGCTGATTTTGCTGCCCTCAACTATTTGCAGATCAACCTTGACGCCAATGTTTTGCCAAAATTCCTGAATCAGTCTGGCGGCCTTATCGTTTTCTGGTTGATTAACCGTAGTTAAAGTTACGGCCAAGATTTTGTTATCTTTTTTCCGGTAGAAAGCCGGCTGAGCTTCTTCTTTATTTTTTTCTTCTGGTGTGACTTCTGCCGTACTAGTGGGTTTGGCTTCGACATTTTTTTCGGCCTCAGTCTTTTGGTTATCCTGATTTTGTTTTTCCGCCTCTTGTTTGGCAATAAAGTCTTGGTAATCTTGCGGGGTGATTCTTTGCCAACCAGCTTCATCTAAAATTTGGTTAGCTAAATTAGGATTAAATTCAATTTTGGTCGCTGGATCAGGCGAGATACTGACTGGCAAAATTGGTCCGTCAATAATTTCTCCTTCCAATTGCAGGGCCTCGCTTAGAATTTTTGATTTATTAATGCTCAAAGCCAAAGCTTTTCTTACATTTTTTTCTTTCAGGATTTCATTTGCCTTTTGATTAAAGAAAACTGCTGTATATTGGGGGAGGTAAAAAGAATAGTACTTGATATCTTTTTTGCCACCCAAGGAAGTTTTTAAGTCTTTGGGCAAAAAACTTATGCCTTCAATTGAATGATTTTTTAGAGCACTAACGCCAGTTTCAAAGTCGGGGTAGAATTTAAAAGTAATTTTTTGCAGGTATGGTTTTGGCCCGTAGTAATTAAGGTTAGGAATCAAGGCATAAGATTTAATATTGCCCAGTCGGTCTTTTGTTAACTTTTCAAATTGCCAAGGGCCAGTGCCAATTGGTTTTAAATTATATTCAGTCAGGTGAGCATTAATTGGCGGAATTTCTCCCCAGATATGTTCGGGTAAAATGCCAACCGTTAGGACTTCCAGAAAAGATGGGTAAGGTTCGGGTAAAATAAATTTGACCGTTAGATCATCAATTTTTTCGATTTCCACCCCGCGTAAACTGATCAAAAGCGGACTTTTGAAATCGGGATCTTTAATACTTTGAAAGGTAAAAACAACATCATCGGCCGAAACCCCTTGATCGTCATGCCATTTAACATTTTCTTTTAAAACAAAAGTATAAGTTTTTTTATCTTCGCTTTCTTGCCAAGAGGCAGCTAAATCAGGAACAATTTGTAAGTCGCGATCATATCTCATCAAGCCAGAAAAAACTAAGCGGGAAATATCGGCATCAACATCATTGGTTTGAGATAGAATCGGATTAATATATTGGGGAGCGCCAAATAGACCCTCAATATATTCACCACCAACTCTGGGTGTAGGTAAAAAATTACGGTAGTAAAAATTGAAAACAATAAAGATAAGACTAATTACAATCAAAGCCGCCAGCCCTTTTAGCATCAGACTTTGTTTAGGGTTTAAAACCCTCTGGAGATATTTCAGCTGTTTTAAATTGGGAATTTTTGATTTATTCAGTGAATAAACTAATTTTTTGTCCAATTCTTTTTGTTCAGCAAAATTAGCAGCTGGTTTTTGTTCCAAACCGCTTGGCTGATCTGATTCAATTTTAGGAGGAGTCTTTTTGAAGAAAATTATTTTTTTCAACACAAAAAAATTGTGGTTAGTTCGCTTTTTTAGCTGATTGAAGTTTTAAAAAATGAAGTTAATCAGAGCGGTAACTAAAAATATAACCGAGAGAATAATACTTAAAACAAAAAGACTTTTTTCCAGTCCTCGCTTACTGCGATAGACATTACCTTCACCGCCAAAAGCAGCACCCAAACCCGAACCTCGATTTTGGAACAAAATTGCAGTCATTAAGAGGATCGCTGAAACAAATTGAACGATATCGATAATAGTTTGAACATTCATATTATTAATGATTGAAGTTTAGCAGATTAGTTGGTTTATGTCAATAAATCAAAAAATCAATAAATCAATATTAAACTTTGCCTTGTTTTTTTGGTTTAATAATTTTTTGATTTTTTGATACTATGATTCGTTTCAGGTTAAAAACGCTTTTACCGCTGACTTTCATTTGGCGCTTCTTTTTTTGGTCACCCTGATGGTATTTCTCCTCAATTTTTTCGTCCTCATAGTTGGTCATAGGTCACAGAGCATGAAAGTATAAAAAATTAATAAATTAAGAAATTAAGGCAATACTAAAGCTTTATTTTCTTATTTTTTTATTTTCTTAGTTTCTTATTCTATGATATAATATTATTAAGACTATGTATAGCCAAAAAACCTATTTTGACGTCCCCAAAGCTTTAGAACCGGGTGCTAAGAAAAGATGGTATCAGCAGTGGTGGGGTATACTAATTTTAATCTTTTTAGGTATTTTTCTTGCTATTTTGACGGCAGTCATTTTCTACTTCGTTAAAATGACAACTCTTTTACAAAGCGGCGAATTAGCTCCGGATCAGCTTTTTGCCACTAATTCGGTTGCCAGTCCGACTAGAAATTTACCGACTTTGGCCACAACTGACGATCCTAGTTATGGTCCTAAAGATGCCAAGGTGGTTGTGGTAGAGTTTGCTGATTTTGCCTGTCCGGCTTGTCAGCAAGTTCAGCCGGTGGTGAGACAAGTTATTAAAGATTATGGCAATAAAATTCTTTTTGTCTTTCGTGATTTTCCACTTATTAACGATCATCCCCAAGCTTTACTGGCAGCGATGGCGGGCGAATGTGCGCATGAGCAAGGCAAATTTTGGGAAATGGATGAAAAAATGTTTGGTAACCCGGATCAATTAGCCGAAGCGGACCTTAAAACATATGCCACGCAGATTGGCCTGAACCAAACCCAATTTGATGAATGCCTGACTTCGGGAAAATATACACAGGAAATTGAAGAGGATCTTCAGGCTGGTTATCAGGCGGGGGTTGAGGGGACGCCAACTTTCTTTATCAACGGCGTTAAAACTGCCGGGGCCATTCCTTTCAATATGTTCGAGCGGCTGATTACTACTGAACTTAATCGTTAATTATGCCTAAACTTTTTAAAGTATCAATTATCCTTTGTTTTTCCTTGAGTGTTTTTCTTTTTTATTCTGGTATTGCCTTTGCCGAAACTGAAACTTTTACCTTGCAAGGTGAAGATATTGATAAGAATAAGCCCGTGATTACTGTTGAGATTGGCGGTTTTTCCGGTTGGAATGACACTGCGGGCTGGAGTAAAAGTGCGGAGTATTGTCCAGCTGGCACTAAAGAAGGGGTGGAATGTTTACAAATCAGTTGGATTTCTGACTATATTGTGGCGGTCTATAAATATGGGGTGGGCGTAGCTGCAGTTCTGGCCGTGGTAATGATTATGATTGGCGGCTTTGTTTGGCTGATGTCAGGAGGGAATTCTACCAGGGTCAGTACGGCTAAAGACTTTATTGTTAGCGCCATGGCTGGTTTGCTACTGGCTTTATTTTCTTTTGTCATTTTGTATGCAGTTAATCCACGCTTGATCAATTTAGAAGGGGTCACCTCACCTTTAAGACCAACCACCGATACAGAAAGTGATCCGGAATTCTATTTAATTTCCCCGACTTATGAGAATGGTGATGAAGCCAAAATTCAAGACCATTGCAAAAGATATTGTGAAGTAGAATACTCCAGCAGTGACTATCGAATCGAAAAAGATGCCGCTGGTTGGTACAGCTGCTATTGTGGCGCACCAGATATAAGAAATTATATTATTAAGGATAAGGAAATACATGCTTCGACCCAGGAAAATGCCGAGACTACTTGTGAAGCTTACTGTTTTGGGATCGTTGAGGCCAATGTTCCCTTTGTTACGGAAGCAAATCTGGTTAGGCAAGAAGGTAGTTACAATATTTATAATTGTTCTTGCTATCGAGTCCGTTAATACCAAAGGTGGACAGATTCCATCAAAATAATGGAAAAGTAATCTTTAATTTAACTTTTATTTTTTAATCTCAAAATTAAATGTTAAAACTAGCTAAAATTATAGTAATTATATCCTGCGTTACATTATTTTTCCCTTTGCTAGTTTTGGCCCAAGAGCCGGAGGTAATTAATGTTGATTTACCCGGTCTTTTTCAGTCATCGGTTGATTTTCGTTTCAACCAGGATAGTGGCAATTGGGAATACCGGCGCAATGAGCATCTTTGGCGTTTTCCCATTGAAAGTCTTAGTACTGTCCCTTTGGCGAATTATGTTGGCTCTTTTTGGTGGCATAATCTTAGTACGGCCGAACCATTGCCTTATGGTCTGAGTCTTTTGACGCCAGGCGATTTTTCCGAAGAATATCTTGATATTATTCGTCGTTTAAATGGTTTGGATCAAGCCAGCGGAATACAATATCTTTCATCAATTAATAATAGTCATCCGGACAGCGTGACTAGTGCGGATATTGCCGGTATGGGAGAGTTTGACCCTAATAAATATAAACCTCAAATGACGGTTAAAATTGGCCAGACCGAATTAAATTTTGAAACAATTAATTGCAAACCCGGGGAGCCATGTGAAATCGGTTGGATCAGCCAATATGTGGTGGCGGTCTATAAATATGGTGTGGGCTTAGCTGCAGTTCTGGCCGTGGTAATGATTATGATTGGCGGCTTTATCTGGCTGATGTCAGGTGGCAGTTCAGGCCGGGTCACTACGGCTAAAGATTTTATTGTTAGTGCCATGTCCGGTCTTTTAATTGCTTTGTTTTCTTTCATGCTTTTATATATGGTTAACCCGCGTTTGGTGAATTTGGAGTCAGTTAAAGTTTTGGTCCCCAATCCACCGGAAAGACAATTCGTTGGTGAGTCCGAAGGCGTTGGTACTCCTACTAGTCAAAGCGGCGTTGCGCCTTCAACCGTTCCACTTGGCACAAATTCATCACTAGCACAAATACCGTTGTCTAATGGAGCTGTGATAGATGGCGTCAGGCCGGAACTAAGTAATACTATGAATGCAATGATCGAACAATTAGCCAGAGACGGCACTCTTCCTGCCGGTTTGCAAATTACTTCCGCCCTCAGGCCAAATGACGGTGGATCTCAACATGCCCAGGGGACGGCCGTTGATTTTTGGTGGCCGGGTATTGATCTTGAGAGTGCCCGTAATTTTGAGACCGCAATTCTTGGTTATAATAGTAATTTGACGGTTTTGACGGAAGTCAGGGGTGATCCAGATTTTCAATATTTTAGAGGTAATGGCGATGGTGTCGTTCATACTGATATGGGGAATATTTTAGGAACACGTTGATTATTTATTTGTATTTGATCCAAAATATAGTATTGTATATTTGACATAATCCTAAAACTCGCGTATAATGGGTATTTAGTTTAGTAAATACCTGTTTTTTAATTTCAGTAAATCCAGTGAGCCAGTAAATCCAGCTGGTTTGCTTGATTTATTGGATTTACTTTCCATGTCTTACCAATTCATCAAAATCCGGGGAGCGAAAGTTCATAACCTTAAAAATGTTAATATTGATATTCCCCGAGAAAAACTCGTGGTTGTTACCGGTATTTCTGGTTCGGGTAAATCTTCTTTGGCTTTTGATACAATCTATGCTGAAGGTCAAAGACGATATGTGGAATCACTTTCCACTTATGCCCGGCAGTTTTTAGGTTTAATGGACAAACCCGAAGTTGATTCCATTGAAGGTTTGTCGCCGGCCATTTCCATTGACCAGCGTTCGGCTTCTTCTAATCCGCGTTCGACCGTTGGTACGGTAACTGAGATCTACGATTATCTCCGTTTACTTTTTTCCCGGATCGGCCGGGTGCATTGCCCAAATTGCGGAGGGGAACTTTTTCGTCAAACTTCAACTCAAATTATTAATCAAATTTTAAGTTTAGTGAAAAACAAAGGGGAAGTGGTAATTTTAGCTCCCCTTGATTTTGAAACCAAAGAAAACCAGACTAAAACTATCCAGGAAATTAAAAAATCCGGTTTTAGCGAAGTTCGGCTTGATGGTGAATTTAAAGATTTAACCAAAGAATCTTTTGAAATTTTTAATTCTGCCCGAACTGCTAAAATTGAGATTATTGTTGGCCGCCTGGATTTTTTGGCCACAAGCAAAGAATTATTTAAAGAAGAATTGAGCCGACTGGTAGAGCTAGGCCTTGACCTGGCCAATGGTAAGCTAGTGATTTTATTTGCCGGTAAAGAAAATTTTTTCTCCCAACATTATATTTGTCCGGCTTGTGGCATTAGTCTGCCCGATTTAGAACCGCGTAACTTTTCTTTCAATAGTCCGGCTGGCGCCTGCCCTAAATGCTTGGGGCTGGGGACAAGACTGGAAGTTGATCCGAATTTAGTTATTCCCAATAAACGTCTGACTCTAGCCCAAGGGGCAATTAAACCCTGGGCGCGGAATTTTTCCAATCAAAATACTTATTGGCAGCTGCTTTCGGCAGTGGGGGGAGAAAATAATTTTTCTTTGAACGAACCAGTGGCGGATTTATCCAAAAAAGCCATGGAGATTATCCTGCATGGGACGGGTGGTAAAAAATATAAAGTTGGTTCGGAAAATTTAATTTTTAAGGGAGTTTTGGAAATTCTGACCGAGAAGCATCAGGAAACCGCCTCTGATTACTTGCGTCAGGAAATTGAGCAATATATGCGGGTTTTTACCTGCCCTTATTGCCAAGGTAAAAGATTAAAATCCGTTTTTTTGGCCGTCACTGTCGGCGGCCTGAACATTTCTACCGTGACTGCTTTGACCATTGAAAAATGTTTGGACTTTTTCAAAAAATTAATAAACACTAAGACTGGTGAGGTAAGTTTAACCAGCCGGGAACACAAAATTGCCGATCAGGCCCTTCGGGAAATTATTAATCATTTGGAATTTTTAAATAATGTCGGCTTAAGTTACCTGACCTTGGATCGGCCGGCCGCCACTTTATCCGGCGGAGAAGCTCAAAGAATCAGATTGGCCACTCAATTAGGCCTATCTTTAACCGGCGTTGTCTATATTTTAGATGAGCCATCAGTTGGCCTGCACCAAAAAGACAATCAAAAATTAATTGATACCTTAAAGCATCTGCGCGACTTAGGCAATACAGTAATTGTGGTTGAGCATGATGCGATGACAATGGAAGCCGCTGATGTCATTGTTGATATTGGTCCGGGTGCCGGGGAAGCCGGCGGTAAAATTGTGGCAGTTGGCACTCCCGCCGAAATTAAAAAAGATAAAAATTCTTTAACCGGCCGTTATTTAGCCAATAGTTTAAAAATTCCAATACCTAAATCTTACCGCAAAGGCAGTGGCAAACATTTGGAAATTATCGGAGCCTCTGAGTTTAATTTAAAAAATATTGATGTCAAAATTCCTTTAGGCAAGTTTATCTGCCTGACCGGAGTTTCGGGTTCGGGCAAATCAACTTTAATGTTAGAAATTTTGGTTAAAGCCTTAAGCCAAAAGTTTTACCGGGCCAAGGATTTACCAGGCAAACACAAAGATCTTAAGGGCATTGAAAATATTGATAAAGTAATTGCCATTGACCAGTCACCGATTGGCCGGACACCGCGGAGCAATCCGGCGACTTATACCGGCGTTTTCACTTATATCCGCGATCTGTTCACCCAAACCCAGGAAGCTAAAATGCGAGGATACAAGGCGGGCAAATTCAGCTTTAATGCCAAATCGGGCCGGTGCGAAACTTGCGCTGGCGAGGGCTTGGTCAAAATTGAAATGCAGTTTTTGCCTGATGTTTACGTCCAATGCGAAGAGTGCCACGGTGCCCGTTATAAATCCGAAGTTTTGGAAGTCCATTATCAAGGCAAAAACATCGCTGCTATTTTGGACATGTCGGTGGAAGAGGCAATGAAGTTTTTTCGCCAGCAACCGATTATTTATAATAAACTCAAAACTTTATATGACGTTGGTTTGGGTTATATCAAACTGGGCCAGCCGGCCACCACGCTTTCCGGCGGTGAAGCCCAGCGAGTGAAACTAGCCACCGAACTTTCCCGCCGTTCAACCGGCAAAACTTTATATATTTTAGACGAACCAACCACGGGGCTGCATTTTGAAGATATTAAGCAGCTTTTGGGAGTTTTGAATAAATTAGTTGATAAAGGCAACACGGTTTTGATTATTGAACATAATTTGGACGTGATCAAATGCGTTGATTGGGTAATTGATCTTGGCCCGGAAGGTGGCGAACGCGGCGGTTATATTGTTGCCCAAGGAACACCCAAGGATATTATCAAAGTCAAAAAATCTTACACCGGACAGTATCTCAAGGATGTGCTTAAATAGTTTAAGTTAGTAAGAAATCAGAAATAAGATATTAATAAAAAGCCGCAAGCGGATGTCGCGGCTCAGCAAATTGACCCCAGGTCAATTTTTTTTGTTGGTCTTTTACTGAAGTAGTGGATCAGCAAAGAGACTTTGTGGCTGGTCAGGTTGACCAAGACCTCGGCCCAACCGGCGCCCGGGTGCCAAAATCCCAAGGGCGTGGCAATTATAATCCCCCAGACCGAGGGTACAATCTGAACGTGGTATTGCCAAGATACCTCCTTGAACTGCCGGTTCAGAAAGTGCCAATAGTAGTAGAGATTGGCCACCCATCTCGCATGGAAATGTCCGCACAGTGTCACCAAGAGGCGTTCTTGGTAAGGTTTCAGAACTTCTTGTAGATCTGAGGACAGTAAGGCGCCGCTATCGTGAACGGCCAAGATAAACTTGCCTCTGGTTTCTTCCAGTGTCTTCTGGAGAAAATCAAGCTCAGTTTGCCGTTGTTGGTTAAGCCAATCAAGCTGTTCGGGCTGGAAGTGGTGTTGCCACTGGCGGTGAACCATGAAAGGCTCCGAAGAAAGCCAGATTAGGTTTAAGCCTGGGGCAACTTCTTTAACTCCATGCATCTCGCCGTAGATTGTCTGATGAGCTTCCAAGCTTTTTTGGCTGATGCCAACTTTCCCCCAAGCGCCGGAAGCAAGAATATAGCCAGTCTCGTGGCCGCCAGCCAAAGCAATCATCCGGCCGAATAACTTCAGGATAAGTTTCTTGATTCGGCGGCCGGCTTTGCGGGTGAGTGGGGTCACCATTCCTTGGTCTTGGTAGCCATGGACTTGGTCACCCAAAAGCACAGTTTCGTCATAAGGACCTTCTTCAGCAATCTGTGAAAGGGCGCGCTGGATGTAGGTCCGGTTGACCTGATACCAAGCCTCTTTCAACTTTTCCGCTAATCTAGTCTTGAACCAGAAGTATCTGGCGCACTGGCCAAGAAATTTAAGGATTTGCAAAGCTATCTTGACATCATCTATTGGTACCCGGTCTTTCGGGTGAATAGAATGGATGTCACTCAGAAACAGGATCCTGATAATTTCCTGCATGACAATCTCCTTTCGCCCGTTTCGGGTTGGGTTGGTTGGGGTTTCCAATGAACAATGTAGTTATTGTAGCATAAAAAATGATTTGATTAAGCTTGAAAAAATAGTCATTTTATGGTAATTTAAATAGGAAGTAGCTTGTAGGAGGTAGGAAGTATAATGTTTTTTCCTACTTTTCACTTTTTATAATCAACATAGCGCCAAATCATACTAATCATTAACAAAAAATGGTATGGCGCAAATTGTAACTTACAAACAACTAATTGTTTGGCAAAAGGCAATGGAATTAGTCTTGGAAGTCTACGGACTGACTGAAAAGTTTCCTAAGTCGGAAATTTATGGGCTGACTTCGCAAATCAGGCGATCGGCTGTGTCTATTCCTTCTAATATTGCTGAAGGAAGAAGGCGGGGTAGCAGAAAAAGTTTTCATTGTTTTCTCCTGATTGCTTTTGGTTCCGGTGCTGAACTTGAAACTCAAATTGAGATTGCTAGAAATTTGCCAAAAACTAAAGATTTAGACTATTCTAAACCAGATCAACTTTTAGATGAAGTGATGCGTATCTTAAATAAGATGATTAATAATCTAAGGTCATAACTTACTTTTTCTACCTCCTACTTCCTACATCCTAAATCCTAAACATGTCTAATTACGACCCGCAAAAAATTGAACCAAAATGGCAGCAATACTGGGATAAAAATAATTCTTTTGCCGCCCCGGATAAATCAGCCAAGCCAAAGTTTTATTGTCTGATTGAATTTCCTTATCCTTCAGCTGAAGGATTACACGTTGGTCACCCGCGCAGCTACACTGCTTTGGATATTTTAGCCAGAAAGCGACGGATGCAAGGCTACAATGTTTTGTATCCCATTGGTTTCGACGCTTTTGGCCTGCCTTCGGAAAATTATGCCATCAAAACTGGCATTCAGCCGGCGATTACCACTGAAAAAAATATTGCTACTTTTTCCCGCCAGCTTAAGACACTCGGCCTTTCTTTTGATTGGCAGCGGCAGGTGGTGACGACTGACCCAAAATATTACAAATGGACGCAATGGATATTTTTACAAATGTATAAACATGGCTTGGCTTATAAAGCTAAAATGGCGATTAACTGGTGCCTGTCTTGCAAGATTGGTTTAGCTAACGAAGAAGTCGTGGCTGGTAAATGTGAACGCTGCGGCGGCGAGGTGGAACAGCGAGAAAAAGAGCAGTGGATGTTGAAAATTACCAAATATGCCGATCGCTTAATCGAAGATTTAGACACGGTTGACTATTTAGAGCGGATCAAAGCCCAGCAGATAAATTGGATCGGTCGGTCCGAAGGCGTTAATTTAAAAAATAAAATCAAAGATTTGAATATCGAATTTGAAGTTTATGATTCTATCCCTCAGACTTTCATGGCCCAGACTTTTACCGTTATTGCGCCCGAGCATCCGTTGGTTGAAAAACTAGTTAAGGGGACAAAATATGAAAAAGAGGTCCTGGAATTTGTTGAAAAGATTAAAAAAAAGAAAGCCCAAAATAAGTTTGATATTGAAAAAGAAATGGAAGGCATCTTTACCGGTCGGTATGTGGAAAATTACTTAGGCATTGGTCGAGATTTACCAATTTGGGTGGCCAGCTATGCCCTGGCCGATTATGGCACGGGCATTGTTAATTGTAGTGTTCATGATGAAAGAGATTATGCCTTTGCTAAAAAGTATGATATTCCTTTGCATCCAGTATTATTTCCTCAGGATCAAGAGTTAGCAAAGAAGGTAAAAAATCTAGAAGTTTTTTATCGCCAGCCAGATGGCATACTTGAAGAGCCCGGACAATTCAAAGGCATGAGATGGGATACTGCTAGAGAGCCAGTAATTAATTATCTTGATAGCAAAGGTTTCGGCAAAAGAGCTGTTAATTATAAACTCCGTGACTGGGTTTTCTCACGGCAAAGATATTGGGGTGAGCCGATCCCGATGGTTTATTGTGAAAATTGTAAAAAAACTGGGGCTAGTGTTGATGGCTGGATACCAGTGCCGGAAAAAGATTTACCTGTTGAATTGCCCCAAGTAAAAAATTATGAGCCAACTGATAATGGTGAATCGCCTTTAGCTGCTATTACCGACTGGGTCAATACCAAGTGTCCGATTTGTGGCGGCCCAGCCAAAAGAGAAACCGATACCATGCCCAACTGGGCCGGGTCAAACTGGTATTTTCTCCGCTATACCGATCCGCATAATAACAAAGCTTTGGCCGATGATAAAAAATTAGAATACTGGACACCAGTTGATTGGTATAACGGCGGTATGGAGCACACTACGCTACATTTGCTTTACTCGCGCTTCGTCTATAAGTTCTTATACGACATTGGTGCGGTGCCAAAAAAGTGCGGACCTGAGCCTTACAAAAAAAGAACTTCGCACGGCATGATTTTAGGCGAGGGCGGAGAGAAGATGTCCAAATCACGGGGTAATGTTATTAATCCCGACCAAGTGGTCAAAGAGTATGGTGCTGACACTCTAAGGCTATATGAAATGTTTATGGGCCCGTTTGATCAGGCGATTCCCTGGGACACCAAAGGAGTGGTGGGTGTACGGAGATTTTTAGATCGAGTGTATAAAGTGGTTTCAAGGATTGCCGAAGATTTAAAGAAATCAGAAATTAGAAATCAGAATTTAGAATCAAGGTTAATACATAGAACTATAAAAAAGGTTTCGGCTGACATTGAAACTCAGGATTATAATACCGCTGTTTCGGCTTTAATGATTCAGTTTAATGGTGTTGATGGTAATCCCGACTGGCGGCCGAAAATTGAAGAAATGAAAGGTGATTATTTTTGTGATATCAATGCTCTAAAAAATTTTTTAAAGATTCTGTCTCCTTTTGCACCTCATATTTGCGAAGAATTGTGGCAGATGTTAGGCTATAAAGAGTCAATTTTTAAGGAAGCCTGGCCCACTTATGATGATAGTTTGGCCAAAGAAGAGGAAATTGAACTGGTGATTCAAATCAATGGTAAGATTCGGGATAAAATAAAAGTGCCAGCCGACATCACCGAGCAACTCGCTGAAAGAACCGCTTTGGAAAGTGAGAAGGTGACCAAGTATTTGGCGGATAAAACCGTAAAAAATGTAATTTTTGTACCGGGCCGGTTAATTAACTTTGTAATTTAGGGCGGTAGAACAGTAGATCGGTAGGCAGTATAAATATTTCTAAACCTACCAATCTACTTACCTACTAACCTACCAATCTACTTACCTACTAACCTATGGAAATAATTCAAGTCGGAGACGAACTAAAACAACACTGGGATAATTTTGTGGAAGTTAACGCGGCGGATGGCGGTCTGCTTCATTCTTGGCAATGGGCGGATTTTCAAAAAGCCTTGGATAACCGAGTGTTTCGCCTTGGGGTCATCAATAGCCAGGGTCAGTTGCAGGCAGCGGCTTTAGTCATTAAACTTGAGCTGCCGTTTGAATATAATTATCTTTATTGTCCGCGTGGGCCAATAATTAATGTTTTGAAAATTGAAGATTTGAATTCTTTGTTTGCCGAAATGAAAAAAATTGCCAAAGAAGAGAAAAGTTTTCTCATCCGAGTTGATCCACCTTGGATTTTGGGCAATGAGAAGCGCTTAACGGAAGTTGGTTTTCGGAAAAGTGAATATGAAGTCCAACCAAAGTGTAGCCTCGTAATTGATATTTCCAAAAGTGAAGAGGAACTTTTAAATGCGATGAAACCAAAAACTCGCTATAATATTGGCTTGGCTCAAAGAAAAGGGGTTCAGGTCAGGATCAGTAGTGAAGCTTCGGATATTGAAGCCTTTTGGGAGTTGACTAAGCAGACTTCAAGTCGAGATGGTTTTCATCCTCATCCTAAGGAACATTATAAAAAAATGTTTGAAATTATGAGCCAGGATGGCAAGGTCAAATTGTTTTTAGCCGAGTATGACGGTAAAGTTGTGGCTGCTAACTTAGTTTCTTTTTTTGGTAAAGTTTGCACTTATCTTCATGGTGCTTCAGCCAATACTTACCGTGAAATAATGGCGCCATATCTTTTACAATGGCAAGCCATCGTTGAGGCCAAAAATTTAGGTTTCCAATTTTATGATTTTGGGGGAGTTAATGGCCAGACATTTTTTAATGAGAAATGGGAAGGAATCACCCGTTTTAAAACCGGCTTTGCTGGTGAAACTAAGGCCCGGGAATATATTGGGAGTTTTGATTTAGTTTTAAATCCAGTGATCTTTTCGGTTTATAAGTTTGTTAAGCAGATTAGAGGCTAAAATAAGTAGAGCGGTAGATTGGTAGAACGGTAGGATCTGTTTTATTAGCATTCTACTAATCTACCGCTCTACCAATCTACTTGCTAATTATGAAGATTGTTAAACCGAATAAAATTGGTGTTCAGCAGGCAGTGAAGATTTTAAAAAACGGTGGCGTTATTATTTATCCAACTGACACCGCCTATGCTTTGGGCGGTATTTTTGATTCCAAAAAAGTAACGCAAAAAATTTTGAAAATTAAAAATAGAAAAGATAAAAAGTTTACCCTGATTGCTTCTAGCCTTAAACAAGTGGAAAAATTTTTCAAATTAAATTCCTCCCAGAAAAAGTTAGCCAGAAATTTTTGGCCCGGTCCGCTTTCAATTGTAGTTTCTCCCCGCTTTGCGGTTCGGGTACCAAAAAACAGAATCGTTCAGAGCCTAGCGCAACAAGTAGGTAAACCAATAATTGCGACTTCTGCCAACCTGTCCGGTCAGCCAACACTTTTTGATAGTAAAAAAATTATTGCGCAGTTTCAATCCAAAAAAAATACCCGCCTAAATTTGGCAGGACAAAAACCGGATTTGCTGATTGATTCTGGTCGTTTGGCTCAAACAAAAACTTCAACAGTTGTGAAAGTGGTTGGCAATAAAGCAATAGTTTTAAGAAGTGGAGCAGTCAAGATTGAATCTTAAACTATCCTAGCTAACGGGTGGAGCAACCAAAATTGAAAAGTAGATGAGAACCAGTGGGCATTGTTAGGACTTTGCCTAGGCATCTAGCGCCGCTTTTAAATTGTCCACCTCTTGTGGGAAAGGGAAATAAAAGGCATAGGGCCGTATTTTTGTGGAGTGTGCCTGGGACACCGCTTAATTTTTTTGCCTGAACTTCCCAAAGAGTCGCGCAGCCGATGATATCCCCGCAGATTGGACAAGTATTATAGCAGGTTACAGCATCTTCTTCGTCCAAGGTGCATTTCAACGGTTGGGAACCTAAAATCAGTAGGCCGGCATCTTTACCACCAAATGATTGAGCAGTAATTGCCCAGGCCGCCAGGCCGGCGACAATTGCAATAACTAAAATAGCGATGAAAATATTAATTTTTCTGTGCATTAGGCCTTCAAAGTAAATCATAATACTTTGATTATAGCATAGAATAAGAAATTAAGAAAATAAAAAATTAAGAAATTATTTTAAGGGTAACCCGACTTTGGTCGGCCTTTAAAGCCAACTAAAGTTGGTAGCATTTTATTGTCATTTGTTAAATATTGAGGAATCAAGAATCAAGAATTATGAATCAAGGGGGATAAATCGAGAGTGAAGATTTAGTTTAAGCAACCATAATTCTTAATTCATGATTCATAATTCGATAGCTATGCCTAACTCAGCTATTAACCAAGTTAAACAAATCTGCCGTGCTTACAATATCAATCCCTCGCGCCAAAAGGGTCAGAATTTTTTAATTAATCCGGAGATAATCGAAAAAATTATCCAAGCCGCTGATCTCAAGAAGAGTGATACGGTTTTAGAAGTTGGCCCAGGTTTAGGAATTTTAACTGAAGAGTTAGTCAAACGAGTTAAAAAGGTAATCAGCGTTGAGCTGGATAAAAAACTTTTTGATTTTTTAAAGGTAAAATTCGCTGGGGTAAGTAACTTGGAATTAATCAATGCCGATATTTTACGGTCACCGGTTACCGGTTGCCGGTTACCGGTTTATAAAATCGTTTCTAACCTGCCTTACAACATTACCTCGCATTTTCTTAGGAAATTTTTAACGGCTAAAAACCGGCCGGCTGGAATGACTCTTTTGATTCAAAAAGAAGTGGCTCAAAGGATTTGTGCCCCAGTTGGGCAAATGAGCCTTTTGGCTTTGTCAGTTCAATTTTATGGCCAGCCAAAAATTATTGATTTTGTTAAACGGGATAATTTTTGGCCGACGCCAGAGGTCGATTCAGCAATCTTGACAATCAGTAAGATTAAAAATCAACAAGCAGTGGATAACTATTTAGCCGGAGTAAACGAAGAATTCTTTTGGCGAGTTATTAAAATTAGTTTTTCGGCTAAAAGAAAACAAATACATAATAATTTGGCCGCCGGCCTGCATTTACCTGATGAGGAAATAAAAAAAATGCTTAAAAAAGCCAATTTTGACCCGAAAATTCGTGCCCAAAATCTTAGTTTGGCTGATTGGCTTGCGCTAGTCAAAAGTTTAAGCCTCTAGTTTATTAATGGCCCTAAAAACCCTTGCTTTATTAGAGGTTTTTCTGCTATAATATACTTAAGTCAAAGTAAAGATTCCTTTCGGATTTTAGCTTTAATTTTAAAGAAAAAAGAGATGGCTTTCCGTAGTGGAAAAAAAGAAAAGTTTACCATTTTAGAGGAAATTTACCACGATGATACGTCTCCAAAAAAGTCAAAAAGGTTATTTCGGGACTATTTCCAAAACGCAAAATTGGTTAATAATCTATTGGTCTCTGGCATTCTTTTTTTTGGCCTAGCCGCACTGGTGCTAGGTTTTTTTCAATTTCGCTACCAAATTAATAAGGATATTTTTGCTAAATTTCAGCCAAATGCAGCAGTTAGTGGGCCGGAAGATTTATTGGGACTAAAAGATAAAGATACTGACCAAGACGGGCTTTCTGACTATGATGAACTATATGTTTACCTTTCCAGTCCTTATCTCCAAGATACTGATTCTGATGGCATTAATGACCAAAAGGAAGTAGCGATAGGCAGCGATCCAACTTGCCCCGAAGGCCAGAACTGTTTTGCCTTTTGGAATCCCGGTTCGGCATCCACTCAAACTAATGATGCCAGCGATTTATTCTTAAGTAATCAGATATCTTCGCTTCAGTTGCGTGAAACCTTAAAACAAGCAGGAATGACTGATGATGAGTTGGCTCAATTCACCGATGAAGAATTGATGCAGTTATATCAAGAAGCCTTGGCTGGGATGCAATCAGGCAGTGAACAAACCGACACTGCAGCCGTTGATTTATCAGTGACTAATCCGGCGGATTTGACCCCGGATCAAATTCGGCAATATTTAAAAGAAGCTGGAGTTTCTAGCACTCTTTTAGATCAAGTCACTGATGAAGAGTTGATGAATCTGGCTAATGAATCTTTAGAGGCGCAAAATCCGGCCGCTTCGTCAAATCTGTCTAATACGAATGCGAATCAATAAAAATGATAAAAGAAATTAAGCCAAAACTGAATTTGCCCGCCGCTACTCAGGAAGCTGACCAAACCATTTCAAACAAATGGTTTTTAGCGTTTAAAAAAATCGTCACGGAAGTGGTTCTGGTGAGTATGGTTTTAAGTTTAATTACGCCAGCATTGATCTACCCGGAGCCGGCACGGGCATCTAATCCAACTGGTGCCCCGCCAGTGACCAAGCAATACCCGCCTAAGCCGACTGAAGTGCAAGTTCATGATGCTAGCGGGGTTAAAGTTATTCAAGATGAATCAGGTAAGACGCAAGCAGAAGTTAAAAAAGGGACTGATAATGTTACCGAAGCCCAAAAAAAAGATACCAAAGAGCTCACTAAATGGGAAGTTTTTAAGAAAAATTTGGATAAGATGTACCAGAAGTTAAGAAATGCTGTTAAAGTCGCGGCGGCTGAAGCTTTCAGTTATATGTTGAATACCTTTGCTTATGATACGGCGACTTGGCTGGCTTCTGGTGGTGAAGGCCAGCAGCCGATGTTTTTTACCGAAGATTGGGGTGAATATTTGACCAATTTGGTTGATAACGCGGCTGGTACATTTTTAGAAAAGTTAGGTAACAATAGTTGGATCAATCTTAACCTTTGTACCCCTTCACTCGGCCTTAAAATTAGTATTGGTTTAGGCTTAGGTAATCTGCGGCGGCCTAAACAGCCAGATTGTACCGTCACTAAGATGATTAAAAATTGGAAGAGCTGGGCCGAGAGTCCTAATTTTTTGAGTCAATTTGATGATATTTTTGATCCTAAGAGCAATGATATTGGCATTGCTGCGAAGGCTTTTGGTCTTTATTACCAAAAAGTCGAGGAAGATTGGTTAGCTGGTATTTTTAGGCGCAAAGAAGGTGAAGGCTTCAAGTCAGTGGGTGATTCAATCGCCGATACCATTCTTACTCCCGGTACCGTAACAGCTGAAGGCGCTAAACAATTAACGCGAACAGAAACCGGGTCAAAAGGGGAAGAAGTTAAAGTTGAGTATGGTAATATTTTCAATATCGCCATCGCGACTTTTATTAATACTTTATTGGGTAAACTTTTCGAACGATTATTTAAGAAAGGATTAGTCAGTTCAAAGGACGACAAGACCATTGATCTTTCCGGCCTTGGTAACCTTTTGGCCCGAGGGGCGACTAATCAGGATTTATATACAGGCGAGTCAGGTATTGAACTTTATAGCGGCGAAAAAGCGGCTCGATTACGCTTTCTTGATTTATTGCAAGCCGGTGCCAAGCAAGGTGGGGCTTATGATGTCTTAACCAAATTAGTTTATTGTTCTGATCCGGAGAATCCCGGACCGGATGAATGTGCGATCAAACAAGATTTTCGTTCAGCCATAGAAAGGAAATTAACTTTAAGAGAGGCAATTGATCAGGGTTTAATTGATGGCAATGCTCCTTTTGGTTTTATGGATTGGGATGCTAGTGCTCTTTACCGGGGTATATCTTATCGGAGCATTACGATTTTACGGACTTTTCGTGTGGTTCCAGTCGGCTGGGAAATTGCCGCCCAAACTATAAATAAATTTGACCCTGGTAAGACTTATAGCTTGAATGATTTAATTGCTCGCTTCGCGGATGAAAGTTCAGATAATCTTTTCTATGGTTTAATTGACCCAGAATGGGTTTTAACCTTGCCTGACCATTTTTGCAAATTGGAAGGTTACGGTTCGAAAGTTGTTTATGAAGGTGTAATTGGTGGTGATGATGCCAATAGTGATGGTGATTTTACTGATGCTAACGATGTCCCACCCCAACGGACGGTTGGGCGGGCGGAATACTGCGCGGATTATCAAAGCTGTCTCCAAAAAGACGAGAGTGGTAATTGCCAGTATTATGGTTATTGTACTGAAGAAAGACGAATTTGGGATTTACAAGGTAAAGGCTGTAAACCCTACTTTAATACTTGTCAGACTTTTCAGCGCAGCGATAATAAAGTTTTTAGTTTTTTGGAAAATACCTTGGACTTTAATGGCTGCAGCGCTGATAATGCCGGCTGCCAATGGTATTGTCAGGTCTTTAATCCTAGTAGTGATATTTGGACCTGTACTAATGAGCATATTGTAATTGATCCGGCCACCGGCGCAATTGATGCTGAACGTGTCTTAAAGCCCTGTAATTTGGCTGGCGGTTGTCTGGTTTCTACTAGTTGTGAAATAGCGGAAGGTGACAGTAGCTGTGTCGACAACACCAATGGCACTAATCTTTCTATTAGCAATTCTTGTAATTCCGGGTCAAGATGGTGGGTGGGTGATAAATGTATAATTAATCCTGCTGATGCTTTGTGTACGATTAAGCAGGGTGATGTGGGCTGTACTCTTACTGGCTGTGAATCGTTTGCTAATTTATTGCTTAATCCAAGTTTTGAAACCGCTGCTTCGCCTGGCAATCTAGCTGATAAATGGAGTACCAGTAGCGGTAGTTTAACTTATTTTGAACGCGCAGCCGGGGCCAGTGAAAGAATCCATGCTGGGAAAAATAGTTTACGCTTTTTTAGCTACGGTTTATCTGTTAATGAAACAGTTAGTGCCGCTGAATTAGAACTACCAGTCGGCAATTATTATACTTTTTCCGGTTACGTTTATGATTATTTAAATGCCGGGGCAATTACTTTGGAAGTGGGAGGAAGTGGTGTTACCTCAGCTCAAAGCCGGGTGAGCACCAAAGGCAATGGCTGGCAGTTACTAACTTTTGATTTTTTAGTCGATAAGGAGAGTTCACCTGGCAGCGGCAAAGGAAAAGTTCAAGTAAAAATTATTGTTAGCGGTGATCAGGTCGGCGGGACAGCTTGGTTTGATGATTTCAGAATTACTCAAAGTTGTGTTGTGGAAAATGTCACTTTAACTTTGATTGGCACTGTTGGCGTCAATGAAAGTAAAATTCATCTAGATCGTGATGCCCAAAGTTGTGATGCCCAAAATGTCGGCTGTTCTGAATTAATCCGGACACTCCCGAATTTTGGCACTAATTTGGTGCCTAATTCCAGTTTTGAAGATTGGTCCGATCCTAGCGGCGTACCCCAAGGCTGGCAAACCGGTGAAAATTGGAACAGCGCTAACACTAGTTTCGAGCAGGCTGAAGGATATAGTGATAACTATAGTCTGAAATTGATTAAAAAAACCATTAGCACTAATGATGATAATTTTTCCCGAGATTTTGAAATTCCACTTTTTGCTTTAAAGCCCAATACTACCTATCGTGTTTCCTTTATGGCTAGGTCTGACCAAGATGCGGCTGCTAGTGACAGACTTTGGTATACAGAGATTTTATCAAACCATAATCCTGATTATTATTGCAGTTTGGATCAAGCTGAAAATTGTTACATCGGTACGGTAGACGAAAATGAAGCACACTGTACCAGTCTTAATAAAGGGCATTGTGTATTTGATTATGATGGGGTGTTTATAGGCAGCCAGAGATTATTCCCACTCACCGACGAGTGGCAGCAATTTGTTTCTGCTTCATTTACGACTCGTCACTTTAGTTATGATTTTAAATTTTCGATTTCGAGTCACTATACTAACCCAGCTAAACCACTTTATATCGATAATGTTCAAGTTGAAGAAGTGGAAACTAACAATGCGGCCGTTTCTAGTTACAGTGATTATGGCACGAAAAATTTAGTTTATCTTAAAAAACCGCCGGCCACTTTAGCCTGCCATGGCTATACTATTGACCGACCCAGCCCGGATGTTTTAACTGGTGTCAACCAAACCCAATGTAACGGAGAAAATATGGTCTGGCGGAAGTTCTGTGCGAATGCGACTGATGCCACTGACGCTGGTGAAGCTTGCACTAATAACGGTGAATGTGACAGCAACAGATGCAATCCCCAAGGCGCCAACGGCTGTGATGCTTCGGGTCAATTCTGTTGTCATTATACTGATTGGCCCGAGTGTTCTAATTTTGCCATGTACTGTCAGGAAGATGAAGTGGGCTGCGAACTTTACCGGCCTGTACTTGGCGGTCAGTCAATCCCCGCCAAAGTATCAATTCAAGATTATTGTCCGGCTGAATGCGTGGGTTACGAAGCTTATAAACAATCAACTAGTCATTTTGAAAGCCAGGAATCTTTGGAGTATTTTATTCCAAAAACAGCTAAAAGTTGTACGGCTAGCCAGGTTGGCTGTACTGAATTTACCAATTTAGATGAGGTCGCTCGAGGTGGGGAAGGTAAAGAATATTATCAATATTTGCGTCAGTGCCGTAAGCCGGATCAGTCTGATGCCAATTGCCAAAATTTTTACAATTGGCAGGGCTCGGATGAAACTGGTTACCAGTTGAAATTATATAATCTGACCGGCCAAACCCCAAGCGGGGGAGCACCCTTAGAGGTCAATACTGATCCGACGTTGTGGCCGACTTATTGGTGTGAGGTCAAAACCGATAGTGGTACTAATGGTCCCGATTGCTGTGATGGCCCAGAAGATTTAGCTGCTAATCCGTTCTGTAAAGAATTTTATGCCGCTAGTGGTGAGATTTATTATCGAATCTATGCCAATACCATCAGCTGCTCGGATGATTGTCATCCGTTGCGCCAGACGCGTTTGGAAAAAGATGAAAGTTTAGCTCGAGCTAATTGTGATAATACTAAGGGTACATGGGAGGGAGATGCCTGTGTTTATCACGCAATACCGCAAGAAGGAACTCGTTGTTCAGCTAGCGCGGCTGGTTGCCGGGAATATCGCGGTAATGCGGGTGGCAATATTTTCACCGCTTTTGCCGATAATTTTGAATCCGGCGATACAGTTGGTTGGCGTTTTGGCGCCATCAGCAGCGAGGCTTTAAGTATTACCGGCCATTCAATCAAAACCCAATTACTCGGTTCTGACACTGATAGTAATGGCACGATCGATACTTATGACAAAAGGGTAGTAACTTCTTGGGCCAGTTTATGGAAAGCCGGAACAACTGAATACATTAACGCTAATATTGTCTCCTGTACTGATACCAATTCAACCGACGTTCCATTTTGTGATACTACTCATACCAGTAATTGTTATGATCTGCAATTGGGTAAGTGTATTGCCAAGGAAACGGAGAATAATGAGACTTGCTACGTGGCTTTGGGTGAAAAAAGTTGTGGTGTAATGGGTAATGTTTTATTACCTAGTCGGACCTATCTGATTTCTTTCTGGGCCAAGAATGCCAGTGGGGTGGCAGATATCACCCTTGATTTGCTGGGAGCGGTTGATCCAGCGCCATTAGCTACTATCAGTCTCAGTCCCGAATGGAATTATTATAGCCTCGGCCCATTTACTACTAGAGCTCAGCCTGATTTTGACTTAAGCGCCCGCTTGCGTTTCATAGGCTCAGTGAGAGACAGTAATCCCGATAGCCCTAGTCTTGTTGATTTTTATGTTGACAACGTGGAAATTAAAGAAGTGGCTGATTATGTTTATGTCATTAAGAATTCCTGGCAGACGCCAGCCAGTTGCGACACTAATCCTTGGACTTTGCCCCAGCCAACTCCCGCCCCGCAATTTATGCTTGGCTGTAAACAATATCTTGATTCTTATAGCCGGACCCATAATTTAAAATCTTTTACCAATCTATGCCGCCTTGAGGCCGTTGGCTGTGAAGCTTTAATTGATACCTTTAATTTAACTTCACCTTTTGCCAAAGTCTTTAATGAAAATGATGCTAATTCTGATGTCAGTATTCCGGCCGATCGGTTAGTTTATTTGGTCAATCGGACTAATTATCAGTGTCCTTCGACCAAGAAAGGCTGCCAAGCCGTTGGCCAGCCGACTATTAATGTTAATCAGGAAGCAGTTAATTATAAAACCGCTTATTTAATTAATGATCCCAATCAGTATAGTTCTTCCTTATGTTCTAATCCTGAGGTGGGTTGTGAAGAATGGAGTACTGGCAATGGCTTTTCTTATTTCAAAGATCCGGGCCAACGGGTTTGTGAATACCGTTTAGCTCCAGGCCAAACTCAATCTAACTGGTTTAAATTTGGTTCAAGCGCTCAAACCGGCGATTGTCCTTTGGTTCAGCCATCCGTTGGTGTGCCACATCCGACTGACAACTGGGTTGGCCTCTGTGCATCTGAAGCCAGCTCCTGTAACCAATTTATTGATCCGGTGAGTTTAATGAGTAAGAATTTAGTCTTCAATGCTGATTTCAAAACTAATGTGGTTACAACCGATACGCCTGATGTGCCGGACGGCTGGCAGGCTAATCTGACGACCGACGGTTTAGTTCAGTCTCTGAGCCTTCAACATGGTAATTTGTATACCTTGAGTTTTACCAGCAATAAGAATCTTTCTCTGGCAGATAATGATTTACATTTTGAAATTAGGAATTGTCCGCAAATTACTTCTTTTGATCATTCCTTAAATAACGTTTGTATTAATACTGTTACGGGGGAGCCGGTTCAGCCGCAGAAACTTTGTCAGAGTGATGACAATTGTGATGTGACTAATCATCAAATTTGTTCGACTAATGTTTTGGTGATTTCACAAGGGGCTTATACCGGGGATAGTCGGACTTCCACTCAAATCGATAACTTTCCCCAAAATCAGATCAGTTATTCTGGCAGAGTTTTTGTCACGCGTGATTGCAACGCTAAAATTATGATTACCAATGTGGGTGGGACGATTGAGAGTATTATTGGTACTGCCGCTAACAATTATACCGACGGACTGGTCAAAGAAGTAGCCTTAAGAAAAACCGACATTAATTATGTTTTAGCTGATTCGGTTGATAAGCGTAGTTGTAATGGCATTGTTGATCCGGAAAGATATTGCGTTTTATTTAATGATCGCAGTGAGGTTAATTATAAATTGGGTGAAGATGACTTTAGTTACTTAGGTTTTGATGCTGATGTGAGCGGTATTAATGTCAATAATGGTCTGCCGGTTTTACAATGCGCGGGTAACTGCGATTCTAATGCCGTTTTAAATGTTAGACCCGATCGAACCTGCGAAACCTGGCTGGCTTGTAACAGTTATGCCACCGTCGTTAACGCCGAAGGCGGGGAAGAAAGGCAGTGTTTAAACCTTGGCCTCTGTAATCTTTTGGCCGATGACGGTAGCTGTCTTAACTTTTTGGAAACTAGCCACGGCGACGCCCGAAAAGATTTTTATCAAGAACCCGAACAAATCCAAAATCTAAGCGGCTACAGTAAAGCAGGCTTGGAAGTCAGCGATACCTTTAATAAGACTATTTATGGCTATTACCCTTATGTGGAAATGTCCCAGGAAGGGGGAGCAACTAGTATTACTAATAGCAACTTTGATTCAGTCTTTTCCGAAGGCAAAGAGCCGCTGGGTTGGGCCGAGTATGAATCTAAGGACAGCCAAGGTTGGCAAAATTTTAAATATACTATTGGTACTGATTTTAACTCGGCTTTGGAAGGTGGCTATTTGCAACTCAACACTTTTTATCAGGTTGTTTCCGAAGACGTTGATTTGGAAAAAGGAACCAATTATATTTTGGGCGGCTGGATTAACACTTTGGAATTAAAGCATAACAACCTTAATGATTCCCAGCTTTTCACTCAGATTTGCTATAAACTTAATAATCAGCTTGATTTAACTTGTCCGCCGGAATTGAAAGTTTTTGCTGGTTTAGGTTGGCAATATGTGACGGCGACATTCAACTCTGCTGGTAGCACTGCTTTGAAGATCGTACTGAAAAATAATGCCGGTGATATTTTGGCTTGTCGTGACGGCCATGAGGATACGGCGTGCGCCATCAGCGGTTATTCTTTGCTTGATGAGATTTTATTAAAGCCAGTCTTAAAGGTAAAAAATCAGACTCCTGATAATTTGCGTGATTTTATTGCCCGGAGCTGCCGGCTTTATCCAGATTTTGATTCGTTAGCCTGTCAGTATTTTGAAGAAAATGTTTTGCATCGTGGTATTTTTGGCTACTGCCTGACGCAAGATCCAAATAATTTAAAACAGTGCCTCCAGTGGTGGCCAGTTGATCAGATTGGCGGCCAGTTAACGGATGAAATTTTGGCTTATAATATTCAAAGCCCGCTTTATTATTGTGTAGAGAAAGGTGAGAGACAAATCTTTAGTGAAGATACTGAATTCTCTTTTCTAGTTTCTGATTTTTCCGGTAATTTTACCGATGCTTATGGCCTCAGTGCCCAACTTGTACCTTTTGAAATATCTGAAGATTATCGGCCAGCTTTTCGTTACCCTTATGTCCGGCAATTTAGTGTTCGCCCCCAAATTTTCCCGCGTAATGATTGGCTTATTCCAGGTGTTGGTTTTAGACTCCTGGCTTTGGGCGATACGTTAATTGAAGTTAATATTTTTGGTGATCAGGGCCTTAAGAATGATCCTTTTGATTTGACCATTGGCCCAACTGGAAATAGAGGAATTTTGTTAGCTCCTTGGGGAGTACTAGTTGCGATCCCAGTTGAAATGCTTTACGCTTTTATTGCGGCTGATCATGGAGCATTAGATATGGATGCACACTATATTGGAGAAATGAATGAAGGGATTGAGTCTTTGGGTCTTGGTGAAATTTTACCGGATAATGCTGTTGAACTTAATCTTTATTTCATCTGGTCTTGGCCTAACGGTATAAATCCGGAAAATATCGGGCGGGCCGAAAGTACCATCCAGACTCTGCGGCAAGTTGGTGATATTGCTAAGTTACTTTTAGCCCTTGGCGGGGCGAGTGCTAATTCAGCTCAACATGATGACGCCTGGGAAGAAGAAGGTGTTCCCGTATTTGGTATTTTGGAGGGAGAGGAGACGAGTCTCAATATTGTTTTTGGGTCGCTGGTTGGTGTCAAAATAGCGACAGAGCAGGATCCAATGTATAGTGGCATTGCTGAAGATCCGGTACCTGATATCCCGGGGGATATTTATGGTGGAATAGTAGTGATGGTGGAGGAAACTACCGATGGTGATTTGGCGCCGGGAATGAAACTTGATTTCATACCAAGTGAGGCCAAAGCCGGGTATTGCCAGAAACTAGTCCAGGTGGTGACTACGGCCGGCAATAACAAAGCTTGGACTGGTCGGGTTCAGTCGGGTTCTTCTTATATTTTATCTGACGCTAAAAGCCAAAAGAATTATTTCTTGTATTATGATCCATTTGACTATAATGAAATGCTTGAGGCGGCGGAAGAATGCTATGGTGTATGTAATGTCAATGGCCAATATTGTGAAATCCTTGGCCCAGGCAGTGAATGTCCTTGTCCAATGGGTGCGCCCCAGCAGATTGCTCAGGAGTGTATGAATGGCAAGTGTTATGATTGGAGTGGCAGTGATGCCAATACAATACCAACCAGTTATGACTGTACCGGTGATCCTCCTATTACCTTAAATGGAGAGTGTGATACTTATTTGCCTTTGACTAATGAAACACCAACCGGAGATTGTATTTTAGATGCCACTTGCATTGGCGGCAAAAAAGAAGGTAATAGTTGCGAGACTGATGATGATTGCACTGATTATAGTCCAGCTTGTTTTATCTACCAATCTTCTGATTTTCAGCCATTTGGTGCTATGGTTCCGCCGGCTGAAAGCCAATACCCAGAAAACTGGGATAGCCGAGTATCCACTTACCGCCAACCATTATTCTATGAACCGCCTTTGATTTCCCTGGCTGAGCCTTATCAGGCACGGATGGGTGAAGATCATACCGCTGACAGCTTAATGCGAATCTTTTTGAAGACTTATGGTGTCTGGAGCTGGGATGAAGGCGAATCGGATCTAGCAATTGATGACCATTATGAGCCTCTTGATCCTAATGATCCTGATGATGCGGTTGATCTTCTGAATTATTCTTGGAATATTGTCAGCGACTGGGATAATACTTCTAAATTTCCGGATGCTGGTTATTGCACCAGTAATATTCGGCCAGTTGAACCAACTCCGCCCACTTTGGATGATGTCACTCTTTGCCGCATTCGGCCAATAATTGATCCACTTAATATTTCGATTAATAATAGCCGCTCGACTGAGATTGGTAATGGTGATCCAGATGCTGTAATCAGCGGGGCCGGTTCGATTAAATTAAGTTTCACGGTCAAAGTTGATCCAAATCAATTGCCTATTGGCTCTTACTCCGTAGATTGGGGCGACGGCGAGGTTTCTTCAGTTAATGGTGTTTCTTTGCGTGCCCGGCCCAACGTGGATAATCCTTTAACGTTGTACCATGCGTATGATTTCTGGCAATTGCGCCGGCGCTGTAATGATGTAGGAGCATCTTGCACTGATGAGGCGGCCTGGGATGATGGCACCAGTATGCTTTACTGCCCGGATGAAAATTCTTGCCGAATAAGATTAAGGATCAAAGTGCGGGATAACTGGAATGCTGAGACCTGCCTACCCGGGTTATCTGAAGTAAATTGTGCAGTTTCCCGGTGCAATACTTCACTAAGGACTTGTAATTATTCTAATCCTTGTCCCTCCGGCGAACTTTGTTTACCTGACAATAAATATATTCCGTTATTAGATTATATCTTAGTCCAGCCAAGGCAATAATTTATGATGGCTAAGTACGGTCAAAAATTAAGAAAGGCAAAATGGCTAATTGGTTTAGTAATAGTTTTATTATTTTTCCTGTTTAGCAATTTTGCCTTGGCAGCCGATGAACCTGGTACCGTCGAGAAAGTAGTTGCCGAATTAATTACTTGGATTTGCATGGCTTTGATTAAATTTATTGGCGGGTTATTGGCTATTCTGATTAAAGTTTTACTTTGGCTGATGCGCTATAACGGGTTTGTGGTTTCTACAGCCGTGGCCAACGGCTGGGTGCTGGTGCGTGATATCTCGAATTTGTTTTTTGTTGTTATCTTATTAGGTATTGCCATTGGTACAATTCTGCGGATTGAATCTTATAATTTTAAAAAGTTGCTGCCCAAAGTTTTAATTATGGCAGTTTTAGTCAATTTCAGCCGAACCATCTGCGGTTTGATTATTGATGCGGCCCAGGTGGTGATGATGACTTTTGCTGCCGCTTTTGCCGGTAATGTCGGTGAGAAAGCCATAATTGGTCTTTTAAATTTAGATCAAATAGTTAATTCCGAGACCTGGAATCCTCAGCAAGGTCTCGATCAGATGACGGTCGCTGTCAGTGCGCTTCTGGCAGTTATTTTACTTCTGGTCGCTTTAGTAGCAATTGTGGTCTATATTGCCGTTCTTATGATGCGGATTGTTTATCTTTGGCTTTTGGTGATTTTTTCACCCCTTGCCTATATTGCTGCGGCTTTTCCCCAAGGTATGGGTTATGCCAAGCAATGGTGGCAGGAATTTGGCAAATATGTCATTATTGGGCCTTTGCTTGCTTTTAATCTCTGGTTAGCTTTTTCTATAGCTGGTACTAGTGGTGGTATATCACCATTAGAGTTGAATATAACTGAAGCTGAAGGTCAAGAATTAACTACCGCCTATGTCGGTAAAGAGGCCGCAAACCAGCATTTCATCAATGCCATTGGCGGGCCTTATCAGATGGTTTCTTTTATTATCGCTATTGCCATGCTTTTTGTTGGGTTAGCTATGATTAATAAAGTCGGGGTGGCGGGTGGCAATTTGGCTAGTAGCGCGATGAATAAGATGAGGCAGCTAGGTACAGCGCCTTTTAGAGCCGGAGCTACACTAGGATTAAAGGCGGCTAAATCACCTATAACTGCTTATGCTTGGGGTGCTCGTAAATTAAAAGCTGGTTCAGTACCTGCTCTGCGTTGGATGAAAGGTGTTGAGTTAAATCCAGCCAATATTTATCGGGATGTCTCTGGCGCCCTTGCCAGAAAGAAGGTAGAAGATATCCGCCGAGGTAAACTCGCCGCTGGTGAACATTTAAAATCAGGTGGCTTCCGCGGGGCGGTTTTAGGGCTTGGGGCAACCGAGTGGGGTGATAATTATTTGAAAGGTTTTATGTTTCAGCAGGGAATCAGGCGGGCTATTTATGGTAAGGCCAAGAGGGCAGGAAAATTTACAGAGCAGGCCGAAAAATATGAAAAAATCGCCGGTCAAATGACAGTTCAAGAAAGACAGGAGGCAGAAATAAAAGAACAAGAAAATTTGGGTAAAGCCCAAGCAATCCGTGGTCATCTGAAAAGCAGAGAAGTTGATTTGAATCAACCTGATAATGAATCTTCGCAGTTGGTGAGTCAGTATATTAGCGATTTAGAAAATAATCTTGAAGCCATTGAACAAGATAGAATTGATGCAAACTCTAAAGGCAATAAGGCTGAGGTAGACAAATTGACTAAAGAAAAAGAAGGAATGGAAAAACAGCTTAAAACTTTGCGGGGTAAGGCACAAGAAGGAGGGGGAAAAATTAAATTTGATGATCTAGATAACAATACAAGATTATCAATAGAATCGCTTTTAGATGTTAAAGCAAAGGCATATGAAGGCGGGGCAAAATCGATCCGTAAAAATATTGATCAAAGAACGCCAGAAGGCAAAACCATCACCGAAAAACAAAGAGAGCAGGCACGAGAAAAAGCAGATTATTGGCGCAAAAGAGTGGATCGGGCGGCAGCTCTTACCCCTCAAGATGCTTATACTCGTGGTGAACGGCGAAGCGCTTTTGAAGAACAGCGGAAGTTATTTGGGGAAACAACTAATGAATTTGAATTGATGGCTGCTTTCCGGAGTGCTGTGACGCGGGGTGAATTAACCGAGGCTGGCGGTATTGCTTTACAATCAGCCCGGGTCAGTCATTTAAATGAGTTGGTTAATGATACTCGGGCAACACAGGATTATTTTTATGATAAAGAAGGAAGAATTACCACTGACAAAAAAGAAGCAGATACAAATCGTGGTCGAAATGGGGTGGCTTATGCTAAAGGTGAGAGTTTTAAAGCTGATGTTGACGGTTTACATGCTTTTACGCAAGAAGTTTTTATGCATCGGCTTGATGCCGGGAAACAAACTGCCCTTTCATTAGAAAATGATTTAAGCAACATTTCCGAAGCTAATAACTGGTGGACATTTGGCCAGGCAACTTCTGCTGATTCTGCTGGTCTTTTACAGCAGAACGCGAAAGAATTACAACAAACGAGAAGTTACGTTGAAATGACTAAAAGAGATTTTGAAAGATTGAGCCGGGAAGGTAATCGGGGAGCCTGGATGACAGAAATGTGGATTGATGACGACGACCATTCTAAGGGTCGTAAGGCAATTTTAAATCCGGTTGGCGTGGTTGGTATGGCCCAAAACTGGGAAAGCATTTTAACTAACTTGCCTCGTGGTCGTTATAATAAAAATAATGCCATTCACATGATGTCAGAAGAGAACCAAAAGATTTTGGATGCAATCGAAGAGCAATACATCCCGGACTCTAGCAAAAAGAAATGGAAACAGTTCAGAAATGAACTTGAAAAATTTGCCGGTAAAGCGACTGGTGGAGCCGGAGGATCGTTGGGTGATCGAGTCCGTGAAGAATTGGGTGAAGCCGAAGTAATCAGGCGAACAGCGGCTAAAACACAGCCAGAAGGATTTTTAGATTTTGTGGAGGAACACGCCGTCGTGGAAGAACACCCCGTCGTGGAAGAACACCCCGTCTCAGGCCAAGCTTCAGCGGGTCAATCACCGCAAGCACCGGCAATATCTCCTGGATTAAATTTGTCGCCAGTACCGGCAATACCTTCTGGATTCAATTTGCCGCCTGCTGCTGCTAATAGAGTTGATAATTTAATGGATCAAATGGATGATTTAGGAAGAATCTCTGGTCTTGTTAGCGGAGCTTTATCTCCAGAAGAACAAGCAGAAGATCTAGCAAGACTTAATGATGGAATTAGTAAACTAGCCGATAATATTGAAAAACTTGGCGATCAATTAGGTGATTTAGAGCATTTGGGTAGCGTTAGTCAATCTCTTACTGATTTAGGTAAAGATATTAGAAGTCAGCAAGGTGCTAGAGGAGCGGCGGATAATCCCAATGAGGCTGTTAAGCTTTTAAGAGAAATTGAGAATACACTTGAAAATTTGCAAATGCAAAGGTCAGCCGGTGAGGAAAGTCGAGAGGATGAAGATGAAGATGAATATGAAGAATTGGGACCACTTTAGAACTATAAAGTAAATATGACTAATGATCAAAAACAAAAAATAAATAATCTGATTAGCAAATTAAATGCCGATTTATCGGATATTAATTTTTTTAAAAAAACGCAGGAAGAACTAACTGATTTAATTGTTCAAAACAGCGCAGAGCAAGCTTATTATTTGGCGATTTTTCTGGATTATTTTCTTAAACAAAGAAAAAATTTTGAAAAAGATTATCCACAATTATACCGAGATTATCAGACGATTATTAGTAAGGCCAAATGGGTTTGCCTCCCTTTACTTTCGTTGCAAGAGGTTATTGGTTTATTTGAGGAAAATTTGGCTGAAGCTTTGCTTGATCCTGATATTGTAGTATGGGAAAAATTAAGGGCATTTTTAGTTGCCCATATTTTACTTGATGAACGCGATAATATCAAAAGGGAACTGAGGGCGACTTTATTGAGAAATAATCAAATTTTAACCCAAGGTGATATTATAGCGGAAAATCAATCTCATTCCGGCACAATTAGTAACTGGTTGCGTGATTATAACCAAAAGTTAGGAGCGGCAAAGTTAGAAAGTAAAAATATTGAATTGTATCAATATATCACTAATGATAGCAATATTAAGAAGTTGAACCCTGAAGAAAGAAGATGTCTAATTAGTTTATTTACTTTATATGAGAGGCTAAAGGCTTCTTCTTCAGAGGTGGCTGGTTATGAAGGTTCATTAGGCATATCTGATGAAGGAGAAGGTAAATTTGCTATTATTTCGGATGGCGAAGTAGTAAGTCTTGATAAGAGATCAGAAAAAATGATTGAGCAAGCACAAGATATCATTGATGTTGCCTTAGGTAAAAAACCAGCTTCCATTTTGAAAAAATCAAAAGTTGTTGAATCACCAATTCAGTCAGTTGATAATGAACCGCCAAAACAAACGCTGATAGAAAAGGAGATTTTGGCCGCTTATCAAGGCGACCAAAAACAGCAGCAAGCTATTGCTAAAGAAGAAGCAAAAATCACTAAAAGTTTTGGTACTGACTTGATGAAGATCCGGCAAGAGTTTTTCCTTGCCGTTCAGAATAAGAATGTTAGCCGCACTATTGCCACTCTGAATATTTTAACTAAACAAAATGATCTGGAAAACTTCGTGAAAACTGATACTAAATTAAGTCAATTTCTAACCGCGATTTGGGAGAAGCGCTATGGTAAGGAGTTTACTGCCGAGTTTAAACAAAAGCCGGGTCAACTGAAGTTCGTCCGTTTATTCCTGCGCTATGTTTTGGAAGAACGGTTGGGACTTTCAGTCAGTGAGGCGGCACGAGTGGGCTTACAACTGGGTAATATCTTTGTTAGTTTGGGCCAGAAAGATTATAATAAAATGGCGTATTTTGATGTTGAGGCGAAAGCTTTTAATTGGTTTGAGGATTAGGGTGGTATAATGGTAGGAAGGTAGGATTGTAGATTGGGAGAAAAATTAAGTTCACATACAATCAACCTGAAGAAGTAATGAAAATGCTAAATAAAATGATTAACAATAGAACGTTAGACTAGTAGATCTGTTAGGTTGCCTAATAAATTACCAACCTACCGATCTACAGTCCTACCGATCTACTTATTAACTTCCTGCTTGGGGACAGGGCAGAAAGGAAAAGATAAAATGTCAAAGACTAAAGAAAAAAACCACATTTTTACTTCGGAATCAGTCAGCGAAGGTCATCCGGATAAAGTTTGTGACCAAATTTCCGATGCCATCTTGGATGAGCTGATTCGTCAGGACAAAAATTCCCATGCCGGAATTGAAACTTTAGCTACGACCGGTCTGGTAGTGGTGGCCGGAGAAATCAGAACGAAAGGTTATGTTGATATTGCTAGCATCGTGCGAAGAACGATTAAAGAAATCGGCTATGATGATCATACTATTGGTTTTCATTGGGAAGATTGTGGCGTGATGGTGGCAATTGATGAACAAAGTCCAGACATTGCCCAGGGCGTGGATAGCGGCCGCGGCAAATTTAAAAAACAAGGCGCTGGTGATCAGGGTTTAATGTTTGGTTATGCCTGCAAAGATACGCCCGAATTGATGCCACTGCCCATCATGTTGGCACATCAAATTGTTCAAAGACTCTCTCAGCTTCGGAAAAACAAAACAATGCCTTACCTGCGGCCCGATGGCAAGTCAGAGGTTGCGGTTGAATATGTTAATAATAAGCCCAAGCGAGTTGATACGATTATTGTTGCTGCCAGCCACGACTGCGAAGTTGATGAAAAGAAAGTTGAAAGAGAAGTAATCAATAAAGTCATTAAACCGATTTGTAAAAAATATATCGATCGTAAAACCCGCTATTTCGTTAATGCCACTGGTCGTTTTGTCAAATGTGGCCCGCCGGCTGACACTGGTTTAACCGGCAGAAAAATCATTGTTGATACTTATGGTGGTCATGGTAGTCATGGTGGCGGTTGTTTTTCCGGCAAGGATCCGTCAAAAGTTGACCGCTCGGCTTCTTATATGGCAAGATACGTGGCAAAAAATATTGTTGCCGCCGGAATTGCTGACCGGTGTGAAGTTCAGATGGCCTATGTCATTGGCGTGGCCGAACCAATCAGTATTTTGGTAGATACTTTTAGTACTGGTAAAATTTCTGACGAAAGAATTGTCAGTTTAATTAGAAAGTATTTTGATTTAACCCCGGCCGGGATTATTACCAAGCTAAATCTGTTAAGGCCAATTTATAAAAAGACTGCTGCCTACGGCCATTTTGGCCGCAAGGACCCGGATTTTACCTGGGAAAAGACAGATTTAGCCAAAGTCTTAAGAAAAGCAGCAGGTTTGTAAAGTCGGTAGAACGGTAGGTCAGTAGGTTGGTAGAACGGTAGAGAAATTAAGTTCACATACAATCAACATAGCGCGCCTAAATAATAATTTATGAAATTATGGCGTTGCTAGTCGATTATAGAAAGTTGATTGTTTGGCAAAAGGGAGTAGATTTAGTTGTTGAAGTCTACAAATTAACTGAGTTACTTCCCAAGTCAGAGTTGTACGGTTTAACTTCACAAATAAGAAGGTCGGCAGTTTCTATTCCATCAAACATTGCCGAAGGCCGAAGAAGGTGTAGTCTAGCCGAGTATAGACATTTTCTACAAATTGCCTTTGGTTCCGGTGGCGAATTAGAAACCCAGATAGAAATTTGTAAAAGGCTGCCAGGAATAAAAGAGTTCGACTATAGATCAGTAGATTTGCTGCTTGAAGAAGTAATGAAAATGCTAAATAAAATGATTAACAATAGACAGGTGGATTAGCAGATAGGTAGAACTATAAGGTTGTTTAATAACCTACTAACCTACCGATCTACAATCCTACCGATCTACTTATGACTGATCAAAATCAAAACCAAACTGATGATTTTTTCAATCTAATCAAGGAAGAACAGAAGGTTGAAAACCCCTTCGCTAATGATGAAATTTTATTTCGTGACAAAAGTGGTCAATTGAAGGTTTTAAAAGGTGGGGTAGTTTTGGATTTTGATAAGCAAAAAGTTCCTCAGCCACCAAGCAGTGCTCAGGTTAGTCCCCAGGTTGCCATACCAGTTAAACCTGTTCAAGTTAAAACCATTGAACCAGTTGAAGAAGAACTTATCAGCAAACCATTGAAGCTTGACGAAGAGGTGAAGCGGATAATTGATAAATCCGGAATTCAATTGGAAACAGCTGAGGCGGATCAGCGTTTTAAAAATATTATCACCGCTCGACTCAAAGATATTAGAGATCAAGTTCAAACCAGAGATATGCTTTTGAGTTCACCTTTGGTCGGTGGCATGGGGTTTGATTCACAAAAAGCTGATTCTATCTTAGCCATTATTAATCAGGAGTTTGATGATTTGCATAGTCAGTTGAGGCAGTCGGTTAGTAATGAGCCGTTTTCTGATCTTAAAACCGAAGCGAAAAAACTTCTTGAAGAACCGCTGGTTGAACCACCGGAAATAGTTTTCCAGCCGGCAGGGGCCCCAGAAGCTTCTGCGTCCGCCCAGACTCAACCAAAGATAGCACCAGTGATGGAAACGAAAACTGAAGTTGTAATTAAAGAGCCAGTTGAATTTGAACCAGTGCCAGAAAGAGTCAGCATCAGTCGGCCGTTAGTGAGTCGAGATGAAACCAAGCCAAAAATTGAAGATGTTAAATTCCAACCGCGTTTAACTGGCCCAGTTGAAGAAATTAGATCAATGACGTTGACGGATTTCCGTCGCCTCGGAACAACGCCCCAGGAGGCCATTGAAAAGATTTTAGCCAAAATTGAGCTTTTGGAAGAAGAATCATTTACGCGAAAAGTTGAAGCTATCAGAGCTTGGAAGGAAAATGAAATTCAGCAACTTTATCTTGAATTAGGGGATCAGAGTATGGAAGAGAAAAGACCAATTGCCGAAATTATCAATCGGCGAGCGCAAGAAAATATTCCCACTTTAAGCCAAGAGGAAGTTGAATCCATCATTGAATTAAATCAGAGGTTAAGATATTAAAATAACAATTGACAATTAACTTTTAACAAAAAATGTGTTGGCAATCATCAGTAGTTAATTGTTAATGGTTAACTGCTAACAGTTTAATTATGCAGCAATTCGTCGTGCCACAATTTATCGATGTTGAAGATAAGGTCATCGGGCCAATTACGGTCCGGCAGTTTATTATTTTGTTAGTTGGCGGTGGTTTTATTTTTATTGCTTACAAATTATCTGATTTTACTTTATTTTTAGTAGAATTTATATTTATTTTAGCTTTGACTGTTGGTATTGCCTTTATCAAAATTAATGGTCGACCGATTCATTATTTTTTTCTTAATGTTATCCAGACTTCAAAACGGGCAAAACTGAGAATTTGGCAAAAGATATTTTCTAATGCCGAACTTAAAGTTTATAGTAAAGTCGAAGTGCCTAAACTCCCGCCGCAAATTAGAACTAAAAACCGGGTGCGAGCTTCTCGGTTGGCCGAAATGTCTTTAATTGTTGATACCGGTGGTGTTTATCAAGGTGAGAAGGAGCCGCCGAGCAGCACGCCATTAGAAATTTATTAGTTTAATTATGAAATCAAAAAAATTGGCCAATAAAAAAATTAGTGCCGTTACTCAACATTATCTTGATATTGCTGAAATTAAAGAAGATACGGTAGTCTTGAAAGATGGTACTTTGCGCGCAGTGCTTTTGGTTTCTAGCCTTAATTTTTCTTTAAAATCTGAAGAGGAGCAAGAAGCAATTATTTCCGCTTATGTCAGCTTTTTGAATTTTTTGGAATTTCCTTTACAAATTGTAATCCAATCAAGAAAATTAGATATTGATGGCTATTTGGGTCGCTTAAAGAAAATTGAGAAAGAGCAGACCAATGAATTATTAAGAATGCAGACTGCCGAATATCGTCAATATATTAGTGAGCTTGTTGAAATGGGTGATATTATGAATAAGCGATTTTATATTGTTGTCCCTTATGACCCTCTTACTGACAAGCAGAAATCTTGGTTTCGTCGTTTTATCAGTTTATTTACCGCTGCCAAGGAAGTCAAATTGAGTCAACAAGCTTTTATGAAACGGCGCCGTGATTTGTTTCAGCGAGTTGAGCATGTTGTTACTGGACTAGCCTCAATGAGTTTGAAATCAGTGGTGTTAGACACTCAAAGTTTGATTGAACTTTATTATAATACTTATAATCCGGATGTTTATAATCAAGAAAAGTTAGTTGAATTAAACAAAATCCAAGTCGAAGAATAAAATATGGCTATTAAACCACAAGAAGTAATCAGAGATGAAAAGTTGGCGGCTTTGCCAATGGAGGAAAAACTGACGCCTGAGCAAAAAAAGAAAAAAGAAGAATCGGAATTAACGGTGGCTAAAACTGTTCTGGAAGAAGAGCGCATTTATCGTGAGGGAGTTATTTCGATAAAAGATCTAATTGCTCCTGCTGCCATGGAGGTAACGCCGACCTTTCTTAAGCTGGGCAATAGGTATGTCCGGACCATTTTTGTTGTCGGCTATCCCCGTTATATTGCTGTTGGCTGGTTTGCCCCGATTATCAACTTGAGTGTTGCTTTAGATATTGCCATGTTTTTCTATCCGGTTAAGTCTGATATTATTTTGAAGCAGTTAAAAAATAAAGTTGGTGCTTTAGAAGCTCAGATATTGGCTGATCGGGAAAAGGGTGCGCCACGTGATCCAATTCGTGAGACTGCCTTAAGGGACATTGAAAAATTAAGAGATGACTTGACTCAAGGTGTGGAACACTTTTTTCAATTTGGTCTTTATGTCACTATTTATTCTGAAGATAAGGAAAAACTTGACAATTTAACTGGTGATATCGAATCTTTGTTTGGTTCGCGGCTGGTTTTTTCAAAAAAAGTTCTCTATCAGGCTGAGCAAGGATTTAATTCGACTTTACCTTTAGGTAATGATGAATTGATGATTAGTTTTAATATGAATTCTTCGCCAGTAGCGTCTTCTTTCCCTTTTATTTCTTCTGAATTAACTTCTGATGAAGGAATTTTGTATGGGATTAACCGGCATAATAACAGTTTAATTTTATTTGATCGGTTTTCCCTGCAGAATGCTAATACTGTTGTTTTTGCCACTTCCGGAGCGGGTAAAAGTTATACCATTAAACTTGAGGTTTTAAGAACGATGATGCTGGGGACCGATGTGATTGTGATTGACCCGGAGCGGGAATATAAACATCTTTGCGATGCAGTTGGCGGTACTTACGTTAATATTTCCTTAAGTTCTGAGAGTAAAATTAATCCTTTCGATTTACCGCGCGCCGTTGGTGAGCAGCGGCCGGCCGATATAATTCGCGGATCGGTCATTACCCTTAAAGGTTTAGTCAGATTGATGTTAGGCCAACTTACTCATCAAGAGGATTCATTAGTTGATCGGGCTTTACTCGAGACTTATGCGAAAAAAGATATTACTGCTGACTCTGATCTAGCTAAAATTGAAGCACCAATCATGCAGGATTTTCAGGATATTTTAGACGGCATGGAAGGCGGAGCTGATTTAGCCTTACGTTTAAAGAAATACACGCAAGGGACCTTTGCTGGTTTATTTAATAATCCGACCAATGTGGATATGAAAAATCAGCTCGTGGTTTTTTCAGTCAGGGATTTAGAAGATGAGTTAAGGCCGATGGCAATTTATACGATTGTTAACTACATCTGGAACGTAGTCAGATCGCAGCTCAAGAAAAGGATTCTGATTATTGATGAGGCTTGGTGGTTAATGCAAAACGAAGATTCAGCCAAATTTATTTGTGCCCTAGTCAAGCGTTGCCGTAAGTATTATTTAGGGGTAACTAATATTACTCAAGATGTCAATGATTTTTTGCTTTCCCCTTATGGTCAGGCCATAGTTAATAATTCAGCCATGCAACTTTTAATGCGTCAATCGCCAGCGGCAATTAATTTGGTTCAAAAAACTTTTATCTTAACTGAAGGCGAAAAATACTTATTGCTCGAATGTGGCGTTGGCGAAGGAATATTTTTTGCCGGTGACAAACATGCGGCAATTAAAGTCGTTGCTTCTTATACCGAAGATCAGTTAATTACTTCTGACCCGCGCCAAATTTTGGAAATTGAGGAAGCAAAAAAAGAATTTGACCGGGTAATGGCCGGTCAAATTGATCAACCAGAATCAGAAGTAGAAGCAGAGACTGTCTAAAAAATTTAAAGATTAATTATTAATTATATGAGTCGACGCAATAAAATAATTATCATCGTGGTGGTGGCAGTAGTTGTTTTATTATTAATAATAATATTTGTCTGGTGGCTGGGTCAAAGACAAAAATCAATCAGTCCGGGAGAAACAAATGCCAATGTGGGCCTTAATATTCCAGCAGGACTGCCGTCAGCCTCCACTGGCTTGACCAATCAGATTGAGCCAACTGCTTCCGAACCAAATCTAGAAGCTAGCCTCAAGGCCATTGCCTCAACTTTTGCTGAACGGTTTGGTAGTTATTCTAATCAAGGGAATTTTTCTAATCTTGATGACCTGAAGGATCTAATGACTGTAAGAATGAAGAGTGCAATTGGTGATTATAAGGCCGATCAACAAGCTTCGATGGGCGGCACTGGCTACTATGGTGTTACAACTAAGGCAATTTCGCCACAAATTACTAATTTTGAAGAAAGTTTAGGCCGAGCCGAAATAATAGTTAAAACCCAAAGGCAAGAATCTTTCGGTAATACAACTAATCCTAAAGTTTTCTACCAAGATTTGAAACTAAATTTGGTCAAGACTGAGGCGGGTTGGAAAGTTGACGTCGCGCAGTGGCAGTAGTAAAATGGTACTACTAATTATAAACCACTAAGGGCGGGGAAGTGGTATAAAATCAACATAGCGCTGCTTAAGATTAAAGTTAACAAGCTATGTTCGATTTCAAGAAGTTATTTATTGATTTACTTTTCCCGATTGAATGTTTAGGCTGTGGTGAAAAAGAGCATTGGCTTTGCCCCGCCTGCTCAGCAAAAATTGAAATCAAGTTTAAAAACCAGCCGGAAATATTTGCCCCAAATCAGAGTTTAACCGGAGTTTGGTTAGCTGCTGATTATCGTCAGCCGCTTTTAATTAAAGTTTTGCATACTTTTAAATATAGCTTTGTTGTCTGTCTGGGTCAGGATTTAGCTGAGGTTTTAATCAGATTTTTGTCATTTAAAATCAAACAAAAAGAAATTTCTGGCTTTGATTTAGTCATTGCTATCCCATTAGCAAAACGAAGGCGACTTTGGCGAGGCTTTAATCAGGCGGAAATTTTGGCTGCTGAAATCAGTCGGCATTTTAGTTGGTCGAACAAATCAGATTTACTTTTTCGAAAGTATTATAACCGGCCTCAGGTTGGCTTGAAAGCCGTTGACCGGATCATTAATGTAAAAGGAATTTTCTGTGTTCAGCGTAGTGATTTATTAAAAAACAAGAAGGTTCTATTGATTGATGACGTGGTCACTACCGGTGCCACGATGCAGGAATGTGCTAAAGTGATTAAAGAGGCTGGCGCCAAGGAAATTTGGGGATTAGCCGTGGCGCGTGGTTAAACTCTTTACAGAAATGGTTTGTGGTGATATAATATCAAGGTTTTTAAGGAGAGGTGCCGGAGTGGTCGAACGGGACTCACTGCTAACGAGTTATCCCTTAACCGGGATCGCGGGTTCGAATCCCGCCCTCTCCGTATTAAATAAAATCTATGGCTAATATTCAAGAAGAAAAATCAAAAGAAAAAAAGGCGGAAGAAAGCCCAGATTACGGTGAGATTTTTTTCAGTTGGAAATTTTCCGAATTTCCTCAATATCAAAGAGAAAGAAAATGGTATGTTTGGGGTACAATTGTTGTAATCATATTACTCATCTACTCTTTTTTAACAATCAATTTCTTGTTTGGGTTAATTACCATAATGGCGGCTTTAATTATTTTGTTATTCCAGCGTAATAATAGTGAAGTTGAATTTAAAATTACCGAAGATGGTATTTTGGTTAATAAAAAGATTTTTGACTATAAAAATCTCAAAAATTTTTATATTATTTATAATCCGCCCGAAGTTAAAACTTTATATTTTGAGCCTAAAAGCATCTTCAATCCCCGGATACCAATCGCTTTAGAAAAACAAAATCCTGTTGCTATTCGCGAAGTTCTCCGCCAATATCTTGAAGAAGATTTAGACCGAGAAGATGAGCCAGTGTCCGAGCAAATCTCTCGAATTTTTAAGCTGTAGTTGATTTACTTTGTCCCTGTAGCTCAACTGGATAGAGCATCACCTTGCGGAGGTGGGGGTTGCAGGTTCAAATCCTGCCAGGGACGCCAATAAACAAAAAAAATGAAAATAGCATTATCTACCCCAGTTTCAGAAATTAGCCGAGTGGGGAAAACGACCGCCATTCGTTTAAAAAAATTAGGCATTGAGACCGCTTCTGATCTCATTTTTTATTATCCTTTTCGTTGGGAAGATTTTAGTCAGATTTCGGAAATTGCTGAACTTACTCCCAGCTCAATTGTAACAATTCGGGGCAAAATTCAGCTGATAAAAAATCGTCGGAGTCCGGTAAAAAGAAAATTTTTAACCGAAGCTTTGGTGGCTGATAAAACCGGTTCAATTAAAGTTATTTGGTTTAATCAGCCATTTTTAGCCGAAGTTTTAAACCCGGGTGAGTTGGTTTATCTGTCCGGTAAAGTTGATTTTGACCGTTATACCATGCAATTGATTAATCCGGTTTATGAAAAAGTTACTAAAGGAACTACGACTCATACGGCCCGGCTAGTGCCAATTTATTCATTAACTAGTAATTTAACCGAAAAACAAATTCGTTTTTTGATTAAATCAGTTTTGCCTGTGGCTAAATTAATTAAAGATTGGTTACCCGAGTCAGTTATTAAAAATAATAATTTGATTAATTTAACTTTAGCTTTAAATCAAATTCATTTTCCGGCCGATCAAAAAATATTAGCTCAGGCAATTCAGCGGCTTAAATTTGATGAACTATTTTTATTTCAGTTGCAGATCGTTTTAAGTCGGATTGAGATGAGCTCCAGTATCGCTGAACCAATAAATTTTTTTGAGGCCAAAACCAAAGAATTCGTCAGTTCTTTACCTTTTCGCTTAACTGATGATCAAAAAAAAATAAGCTTGGCAAATTATTTCTGATTTACAAAAAAATAAGCCAATGAATCGTTTACTCGAAGGCGAAGTCGGTTCAGGTAAAACAATGGTGGCAACTTTAGCTATGTTTAATGTTAGCTTAGCTAATTTACAAACGGTTTTAATGGCGCCAACTGAAATTTTGGCCGCCCAACATTATAAAACTATTAGTAGCCTACTTAAGGCAAGTGGAGTCAAAGTTGCTCTTTTAACCCGATCGCAGCAAAAAATTAATGACCAAACAGTGACCAATCATAAAATTTTAGATCAGCTTTTGGCCGGAGAGATTAAAATAATTGTTGGCACCCATGCCTTGATTCAAGAAAGAGTCGAATTTAAAAAACTTGCTTTAGCGATCATTGATGAGCAGCATCGCTTTGGAGTGGAGCAGCGAAAATTATTAAGAGAAAAATCAGGCGATCCAAAAATTACCCCTCATTTACTTTCAATGACCGCTACCCCCATTCCGCGATCTTTAGCTTTGACTTTGTATGGTGATTTAGATTTATCGATTATTAAAGAAATGCCAAAAGAACGAAAGAAAGTAATTACCGAAATTGTTGACCCAGCCAAACGTCAGCAGACTTATAATTTTATCCGTGATCAAATCCGTGATGGTCGTCAGGCGTTTGTTATTTGTCCTTTAATTGACCTTTCAGATAAATTAGGTGTTAAGGCCGTGACTGAAGAATATGAGAAGTTAACCAAGGAAGTTTTTCCGGAATTAAAAATTGCGATGCTCCATGGTAAATTAAAGGCTGCCCAAAAAGAAAAAATAATGGCTGATTTTTTGGCTAAACAAAGCGATATTTTAGTCTCAACTTCAGTGGTTGAGGTCGGAGTTGACGTTCCTAATGCCAGCGTGATGTTAATTGAGGGCGCGGATCGGTTTGGTCTGGCTCAGCTTCACCAATTTCGCGGTCGGGTCGGGAGAAGCAACTTCCAATCTTATTGTTTTCTTTTTTCTGATAACCCAAGTCAAAAAACTAAAACTCGTCTCCAAGCTTTAATCTCAGCTAAAGATGGCTTTGAATTAGCCGAACTTGATTTACAACTGCGGGGGCCAGGCGAAATTTATGGTACGGTTCAATCTGGTCTGCCAGTTTTTAGAATTGCTCAATTATCTGATCATGAATTGATTGTTAAAACCAAAAATGCGGCTGAGCTGGTGGCACCGCATTTGGAAAAATATCCAATTTTGCAGGAGAAAATTAATCAGTTAATCAAAGAAGTACATTTAGAATAACCAATTGAATAGAGTGATAGAGCGATAAAGTAATAAAGTCTACTTCTTTATCGCTCTATCACTCTATCGCTTTGTCACTGATATAGAATCGCCAAAGTTTATCTTTGTATTTCCCGGCATAGTCAACACCAATTCGAGTTGACTTTTTTATTTGTCTCGGCAAAATTTTTACGCCTCGATCCTCAATCCAGAGTTGGCAATTTTTGCCAAAAGCTGGCTTACCGTTTAAAGACTTATCAATTTTGAATGCCCGGCATAATTTACCCGGCCCATCGGTTTTCATTTTTGACCCTAATCCCGATATTGGTTTGACTGCCCGGAGTAAAACCGCGGCTGGATAATTTTTGTGTTCAGTTACAATATTAAGACAATAGTACATTCCATAGATTAAATAAATATACCAAAAACCCCCTTGACCAAACATAAGTTCTGTTCTTTTAGTCCGGCCTCGGCTGGCATGGGAAGCCAAATCGTTTGGCCCGATATAATTTTCTACCTCGGTGATTTCGCCAATAATTTTTTTGTTGCCAATTTTTCGGATTAAAAATTTTCCCAGAAGCTGGGAAGCAACTTTACGGGTTGGTTGATTATAAAAACTTTGGTTAAGTCGCATCTGGTTCAATTATTAATTAATAAGCAGACAATTTTTATCTGCTTATTAGTCTCATCTAGATTCGAATTTATTATTTTAATCTTATATCGTAAAGTTTGCCGTCGGTTTTACTGTTGAAATAAAGATAACTACCGTCATCAGTGACTAATATTTTTTCAATATTATGATTGCCGTTTGGTACAGCAATTTTTGATTTGAAGCCAGTTGCCAGATCAATTTTATAAATATCGCAAGGAGCAGTATCCAGATCGCTTCGGAAGATGCCAGCACCTGTTGTAAGATTTTGTGGTACGGCGCAATAAACCGTGTCGTTATCCGCAAAGGTACATTTATCCGCCCAAGTTTCTAGTTTAAGACCGACTCGGTTTTGGCCAATATTGTCTCCTTGAGCCTCAACAATCCAAAGTGTCGGTTTATATTCGGAGGTGCTGGAGTAAACACTATAAAGCAAACGATCGCCAGCTGTTGACCATTGTCCCACGAAGCCACGGCCTTCAGTGACGGTGGTCTTAAGATTTTCATCATTTAGGCCAACAAAATATAAATTTTGGCGATCAAAGTCTTTATCTTCGCGGTAGATAGCAATAATTTGACCGCTTGGTGACCAATCAGAGTAAACAGTGGCATCTTTGTCACCTAGTAATTCAATTTTTTCAGCTTCTGAACCATCCGCTTTGGCCACTGCCAGCCACCGATTTTCGGCATCGGTACCCATACTTTTTAAAACCAGCTGGTCGTTGTTGGGTGAGAAACTAAAGTCCTTCCAGTGATTTGGCAAAGTTATTTGTTGGTTGGTTGCAAAATCATAGACAATATTGGCGCCATCAGGATATTCCAAAACCGCCTTCTCTTTATTAGGTGACCAAGTAATATTTTCGACATCATAAAAAACTTGATCAGTCAGTGGTGTAGCCTTGCCATCAGGAGTAATTTTATAGAAAAGGCCAGTCGTTTTGTCATAATAAATGGCATTATTACCATCGGCGGCTAAAGTGGGTTGAAAAGCCGGATTACTGGTTAAAACCTTAGTTTCGGTTAAACCGCCAGTTGCTGTTTCAGAGATTGCCCCAGTGGTAGGAGAAATTGATGGGGGAGGACCAATATTAACATTGGTGCCACCGGGTAAAGCGCCATTAACATTTCCGTTTGTGGGAATATTTACATTAACTCCGGCCTCAGGTAGTCCGCCTGGTCCAACATTAATATTCGCATTTGGCCCTGGTACTTCCGGAACCGTTGGTTTGAGAAATAAAGCATACAAAAGCCAGCCAAAAATAATAACCGCCGCGAAAAAACCGATCAAAAGTAAGATTCTTTTCCAATTTAAAGGCATAGGTTTATAACGTTGCTGCCCGAATACCGAGCGCTTTAGCGCGCGGATGAAGGGCAGTATGAGTAATAATCGTCGGCGGAGCCGACTCCTCTCGTTAAGAACCCACCCTGATACCCCACTCTTTAGAGTGGGGTTGGGTTCATTATTAAGGGTTTCTATTTAGAAGCTTACTCAATTCACTATTTTTACTTCAATTTCGAGCCTAAACTGATGGTTTAGCTAGTATCATCGTCCTCAATAGAAATTATAGCATAAAATTGATTAATCCATTAAGTAGTCGGTAGCCTTGCTAAATGCGTTTTTAATAATACCCCAGCCAATATCCCAGCCAACGCCAAGTAAAACTTTTGGATTTTCAATGACATAAATTATTGATCCAAATAAGACCAGAATAAACAAGATGAGAGCAAAAATTAACAAGCCGATTAAAAGACAGCCGATAATTTCCACCCATTCCAGAGTTTTACTGGTGGTTTTACCAATTTTTCCGGCTTTATCCGTTACTTGCTTCGGCAGCCATTCTTCACCGAAGCGGCAGAAGAGGTCAGAGAATGGTGTTAGATAAGCAGCAATAAAATGAAAAGCAATATAAAACCAAGTTAAACCAAAAGAAATAATCAAATTAAGCCAGGCTCCTTTAAGGAGAGTGCTGCTACCTTGCCGACTTGGTGCCATCGCCATTTGTTTTATTTTGCCTTCCCCTTCTCGTTTATCGCTGATACTACCGCGGCGGAAATCGCGCGCCATCTGTCTGGTATTTCTAGCTTGATCTTTAATGCCTTTTCCAGTTCTTTCTAAGCCTTGGCCAACTTTCTCGATTCCTTGGCCTGGCGCCTGACCGATTCTTTTACCCACTTTTGAACCAGTTTTAGCTCCGGCCCTAAAGCCAGCTGCCATACCTTGTGGTCCGCCAAGAATTCCACCAACGGCGCCAACAGTGCCACCAACACCGGCGCCAATACCAGAACCTAAGGCGCCCCCTGCCACTTTGGTTCCTTTGCCAGCGTATTTCATCCCTTTACCTTGAGTTTCTAGCGCGCTACCGGCGGCTTGGGCCGCTGTTGCCGCTTGTTCAGCTCGTCGGGCACCTCGATCTTGTCGGTCCGCTTGAGTAATTGGACCTTCGGTTGCTGACGGATAAGTTGGTAATTGATTTCGCCTTTTATCAATCTCGGCCAAGTCCTGTTCTTGCTGTATTTTGGTTTGCCTTCTTTTCTCCTGTTCTTCAGCCAAAGCCTGATCATTTTTGTTCCTTTGCTCGAATTTTAGGCGTTCCCAATCACGCCGATTTTGATCCTCAATATTATCGGCCATTAATTTATAATTATTTTGTTATCCTTAACTCCAACTTTGATTGTTTTACTTTTGGTGGTCAGAATTTTTCTGGCAATCTTATTTTCAATTAGTTCTTGGATATTTTTGCGGATGGCTCGAGCACCAATTTGGGGCTGATAACTAATTTTAGCCAGTGTTTTAATTACCTGAGGTTCTATTTCGATTTTCAGCCTTTGTTTAGCTAACCGTTTTTCCAGTTCTTTAAGTTGAAGTTGAATGATTTTACTGATCGCTTGAGTAGCCAGGGGATTAAAGATGATTGTTTGATCAATTCGACTGAGAAATTCCGGCGGGAATTTATCTTGGAGTTGTTTTAAAACTTCTTGTTTGATTTCTTCAGTTTTATTTTCAGTTTGACCCTGGAAGCCTAAAGCTGCCTGGCGGTTAAAGCTTTCTGAACCCAAATTAGAGGTCATAATAATAATGGTGTTTTTGAAGCTTACCTTTTTCCCCGTGCCATCAGTTAAATAACCATCTTCTAAGATTTGTAGTAAAAGATTGAAGACTTGGCGGTGGGCTTTTTCGATTTCGTCAAATAAAACTAAAGAGTAAGGTCGGCGTTTAACTGCATCTGTTAGTTTAGTATCTTCTTTGTAGCCAACGTATCCGGCTGGCGCCCCAATTAATTTGGAAATATTAAAACTTTCAGCAAATTCTGACATGTCAATTTTAATTAGGGCTTGTTTATTGCCAAAAATAGTTTCGGCTAAAACTTTTGCCGCCTCAGTTTTACCGACGCCAGAAGGGCCGAGGAAAATAAAAGAGCCGATGGGTCGGTTGGCATCAGCAATGCCGGTTCGGGCCCGCCTGATAAACTCCGCCACTGATTTTAAAGCCTCATCTTGGGCAATAATTTTTTTGGCTAGCAATTTTTCCAATTTTAAAAGACGATTTTTTTCGGCTAAAATTAAGTCTGTTAAAGGAATGCCGGTAATTTTAGCCACGATTTGGGCAATATCTTGGTGGGTAATTTCGGCTAAAACTTTCGGTTTTTGTTTTTTCGCCTTTAGGCTTTCCAGCTGAATTAATAGATCTTGCTCTTGCTGTCGGTATTTTAAGGCCAAACTGAATTTTTCTTGAGCAACTGCATCCATCTTTTTTTGGGAAATCTCATTGAGTTGCTGCCTTAAATCTTTAAGCCCCTTAGTTTTTTGGTCAGTTCCCATTTTAACTTTAGTGGCGGAAGCGGCCTCGTCAATTAAATCAATTGCTTTGTCCGGCAGAAAACGATCAGGAATATATCTCTCTGAAAGTTCAGCGGCGGCAATAATTGCTTTTTGGTCAATTTTTACCTGGTGAAAAAGTTCATAATTATTTTTAATCCCTTCTAAAATTTCAATAGTTTGTTCCATACTTGGCTGATTGACCATTACCGGTTGGAAACGGCGTTCCAGAGCCGGGTCACTTTCAATTTGTTTTTTATAACCTTCTAAAGTCGTGGCACCGATACAGCGAATTTCTCCCCGCGCTAAGGCCGGCTTTAAAATGTTAGCTGCATCCATTGAGCCAGCCGCTGAGCCAACACCGATAATATTATGGATTTCATCAATGAATAAAATAATGTCCGGATTTCTTTTTACTGCCTGAATTATTTGTTTGAGTCGGTTCTCAAATTCACCGCGGAAACTGGTTCCCGCAACGACTAAACTTAAATCTAAAGTATAAATTTTTTTGTTTGCTAAAATTTCCGGCACTTCACCCAGCAGGATTTTTTTAGCCAAGCCTTCCACAATTGCTGTTTTACCAACCCCCGGATCGCCTAAAAGCAAAGGGTTATTTTTGTTCCGGCGAGAAAGAATTTGGATGACTCTTTCCACCTCCGCTTCTCGGCCAATGAGCGGATCAATTTTTTTCTGGATTACTGGGTCAGTTAAATTAGTGCCGAAAATATCTAAAATTGAAGCGGAATCAGCCGTTAGTGGTTTCTCCGATAATGAAGAAGAATAATCTTCCCAGCCTTGGTTATTTTCACCTGGCAGGAAGTTACTTTTATTATTAAAGTGTTCAGCGGCGTCAGTTAAATCGGGAAATTTGGAAGTGCTATTCAAAATCATTTCCACCTGCTGATAAATCTCTAGCACATTTGCCCCCTTTTGCTGAAAAATTTTGGTTGTCATTCCATCTTTAATTGTCAAAATGGATGCCAGAAGATGTTCTGTACCAATATATTTGTGTTGATTAAAGCTGGCTATTAAAAAAGCTTTTTCAAGCAATTTTTTAGTCGCTTCAGTCAAACTAATTTGAGTAATTGCTCGTTGATTAGAATTTTCTTTGTTGATTATAGTTTTAATTTCTTCGCTTTCAATTTTTGCTCTAGTTAAAATTTGAGCGGCAATACTCCCTTTTTGTAAACTTAACCCATAAAGAATATGTTGCGGTGTAATTGTTTGGTGGCCTGAAGCTAAGGCAAAACTAAAAGCGTTTTTTAGTGCCTGTTTGGAATTAGTACTAAATTTTTGGAAAAGGGAAAACATTTTCTATTTCTATTTAAATTATCGACTTGACCGTTTAGTTTGTCTCTTGGTTATCAGGAATTCCGTCACCGTCGCTATCAATCAGGCCTTCAGTATTTGGTTGAGTGCCATCCCCATTAATATTTGTTAAATCAGTGGGAGCAGGAGCAGTCGGAGTGGTCCCCTGATTTGTCTCTTGGTTATCAGGAATTCCGTCACCGTCGCTATCAATCAGGCCTGGATCCAAAATATTAGTTTCTGTTGCAGTTTTTTGCTGACCCGGATTTGAGATAAATTTAGATAGCATGACACTTAAAATAATTAGTAAAGTAATCAGAATAATGAGAATTATTAGGATCAGCACTTTTTTTAATTTGTTGGTTGATTGATTTAGATTGATTTTTGGGTTCATAAATTTTTTTTAGACTTTAGATTATATCATTTTTCTTAAAGTGGCGATTCTTTCTTCAATTGGCGGATGAGTGGCAAAAAGTTGAGACATAAAATGTTTTTTTCGGCCAAAAGGATTGGCGATATAAAGATGGGCGGTGGCATTATTGGCTTGGCGTAACGGCATACTCTCGGTCTGAATTTTCTCTAAGGCTTTGGCTAAACCCTCCGGATAACGGGTCAATAAAGCGCTGCTAGCATCCGCTAAAAATTCTCTTTTGCGTGAAATTGCCAATTGAATTAACTTGCCAATTATTGGTGAAAGGATAAGTAAAATAGCACCGGCGACTAATAAAATTATTTGGAGCTGACTACTTTTACTGTCGCCCTCACCCCTGCGGCCACCACCCCAAAATCTAATCCGAATAAACCAGTCAGAAAGCAGGGCGATTAAGCCGACCATGATAATGACAACAGTCATTAATAAAATATCATAGTTTTTAATATGGGAGAGCTCATGAGCGATTACACCTTCTAATTCCTCATTAGCTAATTTTTCGATTGCTCCATTAGTTACTGCTATTGAAGCATGCTTGGGATCACGGCCAGTGGCAAAAGCATTAATTGCCGGATCTGGGATAATATAAATTTTTGGTAAATCCAAACCGGCAGTAATGGTTAAATTTTCAACCAGTCGATAAAGATAAGGGTTATCAGTTTTTTGAATTGGTCCTTTAGCCCCGGCAGTCCACAAAGCAACTTTATCACCTTGGTAGTAGCTAAACAGCGAGGTAACAATAGAAATCAATGCCGCTATAACTAAGCCGGCATAACCAATATCAGTCAGTTGAGAAAAAGCGAGGCCAATTAAAAGAATAACAACAATAAAAATGCCGATTAAAAGCGCAGTTCTTCTTTTATTGGAATCAATCTGGTTATACATAGACGCGGATAAACGCGGATTAAAACGCAGAACAACGCAGAAGGCAATTAATTTTTTGTCATTCTCACCTCACTTCCGTATATTCCGCGTTTCCTTCAGCGTTATTCTGAGATATTAGAATTTTACTGCCACGTTTTCTTTTTCTCCAGCTTCGGCTTGGAAAAAATCAAATTTTTTGAAGCCGAGGATGCCGGCAACTAAATTGTTAGGGACAACTTCAATTTTAGTATTGAAGTCCCGAACGTTACCATTGTAAAAGCGGCGAGCGGCTTGAATTTTATTTTCTGTATCAGAAAGTTCATCTTGGAGTTTTAAGAAATTTTGTGAAGCTTTCAGATCAGGGTAATTTTCTGCCACGGCAAAGATTGATTTTAGTGTTTGCGAGAGCATATTTTCCGCTTTGCCTTTTTCTGTTACTCCAGAAGCGTTAATAGCGGCAGATCGGGCTTGGGTAACTTTTTCAAAAAGTTCTTTTTCATGAGTCGCATAACCTTTGACGGTTTCAATTAAGTTGGGGATCAAATCATGCCGCCGTTTGAGTTGGACATCAATATCAGAGAATGCCTCCTGGGTGCGGTTTTTTAGCCTAATTAGGCTATTAAAAACAAAAATTAGCCACAGGATAATGACCGCCACTATGACTAAAATAATCCACAGAAGATTTTCCATAGTCAGTTTTCTCCTTTGATTTAATTGCTGGGTATTATTTATTGCCCAGAATTAATTTTTATGTTAAAATATATTTAAGAAGCTATTTCCGCTTGTTTAAATTATATAATAAAGAGGGGCTTTAGTCAAAGACACATTTTTCTTTATATACATATTTATTTAATCCCTAATGATTAGTCAAATAATCATTATAGGGCAGGAAAAAAAATATGAAAAACCGAGCTATTTTAGCAAAAATCCTCCCCCTGATTTCTGGTTTAGTGACTGTTGTTTTGGTCACTTTTTTTATTATGGCAGCTTGGGTGTGGGCAGCCAGTAGTTGGCAAGGGCCAACTGAATCGCCACCCCAGGGTAATCCTTCTGGTTTTATTCAGGCTAGTCCACCTAGTGCCCAAGAAGCCCGGATTAATATTAATGGTGATGCCGAGGTGGGTAATTTGATAATTAAACCAACCGGATCGTTTATTTTTGGTTTAGAGGACCCGATTAGTAGTTGGCCTGACCTTTGCGCAGAAATTAGCCCAAATGTTTGTACTGGCTGGAGTGATGCCTTGATTGAGCTTATTGGTACTGGGCTTTGGCAAAAATCAGGCGGGACTGGGCCGGATATTTATTATAATACAGGTGATATTGGTATGGGGACCGAAAATCCAGGTGATGACGGCCAGGGTCGAAAAAATGTCCATATCTATTCCAATAACGGCAGTCGCTTGATTATCGATGGCGCTGGCAGCAGTGCTCTAAGTGCTGCCTTTCTGGATTTTGTCACCCGGGGTGATGGGACAAAGACTGTTAACAATGTCTCGACCCAAGGTTGGAATTTTATGGCTTACAGCAATAGCTATCTGACGAGTAACCTTAAAAATGACTTAAGAATTCGTTATTATAATGGAACCGTGCCAACCGATGTAATTCATTTGACTGACACTGGCAATGTCGGAATTGGTATAACGGCGCCTGACTCTTTTTTGCATGTTGAAACTGGTGATGCTCGTGGAACTTTATCAGCTGGTTATACGACTAGAGCCCTGGGAAGAAATTCAATTGCTTTAGGTAAAGGAATTGATGTTACTGGTGATAATTCTATTGGTATCAGGTTAAATACTGGCCAAAAAGATATTGCGATGGTAACTAATCCTGGAGTTATGGCAATTTTGGATGGCAACGTTGGTATTGGTACTACCGCGCCGACGAATAAATTAGAGATTCAAGATAGCGGCCGCAATTCAGTTAGTCTGTCAAAAATTTCAAGTGATACTGCTGATCCAGAAAATATCAATCTTTTTGTTGGCTTTGAAAGATTTTGGAATTCAGTTGATGATAATCCTGTAATCAAGGGCTGGAATAATCGGACAGGCCAGCCAGCCGCTTTAGACTTACAAGGCCAAAATGGCGGAATTGTGATAGTGCCTTCTAGGCTCCAAGTAGGTATAGGGGCAAAGGCGCTTAATCCATCTTCAAATACCTTTTTCTTGGTTACTGATAGTGGCGCAAATTCTAATCGAGTAGCAATAGAGGGTGATGTTTACTATGGTACAGCGATAAAAGGGGCTTCTCATTATGGTTGGTCTGGTTATTTTAAATCTCCCGATTCTTCTCCTAGTCCTAGTTATAAAGGTGTCTTTATTGATAAGTTATGTTTAGGCTCGGAAACTAGTTGTCAGACCAGTTGGTCTGGTGTGGGCGGCAATACCTGGCTAGTTAATAACGGTAATGTCTACAGAAATCCTAGCTATGGTAATGTTGGTATCGGTACATCCGCGCCTTATGAAGAATTCGTCGTACAGGGTGCGGCTGGCAATCCCGCCTTTATTGCCGCAGCCGGAGGAGCAGATGAGTGGCAGTATTCAGGGGTAGATTTGTGGAATACGGGCACTAATTATGGTAGCGCCAGCTCGCCAGGGAATACTTTGTGGCGCCTGACTCATCGGCGATCAAATTCTACCGTCAGCCCAGTCGAAGACTCTTTCCAAATTCATTACAAAGATAGTAATAATAACTGGATTAATCCGTTGACAATTTTACCTAATGGTAATGTTGGTATTGGCACGGCCGATCCTAAGTCTAGTTTGGATATTACTGGAAACATTAAGTTAAATAGTAATCCGGCGAATGGTGGCGCCCAGGTTCAAATCGAAAGTTACTATGTTACGCCTACACCGGCGGTTCAAGGCAAAGGTTTTGGTGGTGGTTTTTGGGTTAATGAATATTACGATCCAGTGGCTGATACCATGCGTCGAACCCGGACTGGGCCGTCAGGGGTTTTCAATATGAAGGAAGATGGTCATTGGCGGCTTACTTCTTCTCCTTCAGGTGCTGCGGGTTCAGATGCGAATGTTAATGCGGTATTAGATTTATTTATTCAGAATAATGGGCAAGTTGGGATTGGTACAGCCACACTAGCATCAGGCGATAAATTAACAGTAGCCGGTAATATTAAGGCCAGCGGTACCATTTGTGCTAATAATGGTTCGGTTTGTCTTGGTGGCAGCGGGAGTACTGGCTGGACCGATGGTGGCACTAATGTTTATTTAACTACTACTTCGGATAATGTCGGAATCGGTACAGCTAGTCCTTCAAGTAAGTTAGATGTAGCTGGTGGTGGGATTAGTGGCAATTATGGTCTCATACCTAATTATGCTAGTTGGAATAGTTACGGCACTGGTGACGGCGGCGCAGGGATTTATAATGATAGTGGCACTTTTAAAAAGTTAATGATAGTCGGTAATAATTCGGCCGGCGGGGCAGTTCCAGGTGGGCGGGAAGTCGGGATTTGGGATAATTTAACCGTTAATGGCAATACTTATGTCGCTGGTAACGTTGGTATTGGTAAGGCACCATCCAGCCAAAAGTTAGACGTGGCGGGAAATATTAACGGCACTGGACTTTGTATTGGTGGTGATTGTAAGACAAGCTGGAGCCAAGTCGGCGGATCGGCTTGGACTGATAGTGGCACGGCAATATATAACACGACTTTAACTGATAATGTTGGCATCGGTACAGCTAGCCCTTCCAATAAGTTAGATGTTGTTGGCTTTATTGAAGCAAACGGTAGCAGCACCATCGTTAATACTTCACCACCCTCAGCTGATCAAGTTACTGGTTGGAAAATTGGGCTTTGGGGTAATCAATATGCTATTGGTGTAGCTGGTTATACTTTAGCCTTAAAGGCTGGGCCATGGGTTTCATTTTTTTATGGTAATCCAGTAGGAAATGGAACTGCCACTACGCCCGATACCGGTGCTTATGCTGCTTTTTCTCCAACGACAAATTATTTGGCCGGTAATGTTGGTATCGGCAAAACCGCACCTAGTCAGAAATTAGACGTGGCGGGAAATATTAACGGCACTGGACTTTGTATTGGTGGTGATTGTAAGACAAGCTGGAGCCAAGTCGGCGGATCGGCTTGGACTGATAGTGGCACGGCAATATATAACACGACTTTAACTGATAAGGTTGGCATTGGCACAGCCAATCCAGTTAATAAATTGGACGTCGCTGGCGATGTTGCTATTACGGGCAAACATGCTTTGCGTGGCAATGACTCTTGGTTAAGATTAAATCAAGACGGTGCTTTCACTTCCGGCGTGCATACTCCAGGTGTCTTTGCACCAGGCAGTTTAAATGTCGGTGGAGCAGGCGGTTGGGGTAACCCGGGTGCCGGAAATGTCTGGATAGCTGGTAACGTTGGTATTGGTACAGCGGCGCCGGCGGCAAAATTGGATGTTAACGGTCAGGTTAAAATATCAGGTGGTAGTCCCGGGTTAAACAAGATTCTTACTTCAGACGCCTCCGGTTTAGCCACTTGGAAAACGCTGAACTTTTTAACCTGTAATTTAAATACCTCAACGTGGACAATGGATAATGGTTGTACGGTTGGTTTTCCGGGATCCTACAAAGAACCTTTCATAATGTATTGCCCAGCCGGTTATTTTGCGATGAGCGGTGGGGTTGATTGCGGCGTTAACGATACAGTTGGAATTAGTATTCCTTATAACGGTGGCTGGAAGATAGATTGCAGTGGTATTTATTATGCTGATAGTGGCGCTTTGACTTGCGTAAAATTACAATAAGACTTCCAAACATTTCTTTGGCTGTAATGGGACAACCTGGAAACAGTTAGATAATTAAATCTGCTTAGATAATTTATTGTTTAAATAGTATATCGTATGAGGTTAAAGTTTTTAGCCCTAAGCCTTACCTTTGGCATTATTAGTTTAGGCATCGTTACTTTTGTTTTTGCCGTGGAAGCTCCCCCGGCGCCAGTTTGTGGTAACGGTGTTACCGAGGCGGGTGAAGAATGTGATGACGGTAATCATACTCTTACCGATTTATGTGACACTTTTGCCGAGGCGCCCAAAAGCAATGGTGAGTGCACCCTGACCTTTTGTGGTGATGGGGCGGTTCAATCGCCTAATGGCAGCGGGGTAAATCCGAATGAAAAGTGTGATGACCAAAATGAAGAAACAGCTTTGTGCACTAGCGAATGCGGTCAAAAAATGATGGGCTGGGCCTGGTCAAGTACTTTTGGTTGGCTTTCTTTAAATGATGATAATTGTTTAATCAAATATCTTAATCCGGATTTACAAACTGAAAATCCAGATATTTGTCGTACCCAAACAATTGATTATTATGTTCAAATTACGGCCAATAATGAAGTCGTGGGTTATGCCTGGTCGGATAATATCGGCTGGTTTTGCTTCGGCTCAAGGTGTACTGGTAATCCATTACCGGGTGTTTCACCAAATACCTCTTTAATTATTGATCCCCAAGCGCCGGAGAGTCCCCAAGTGAAAGGTTGGGCCAAAGCTGAGGGTTTTGGTGATAACGGTTGGTTTTCTCTAAATTGTGAAAATGATAGTTCTTGCGGTAATGTTGAATATCAAACCCTGTTAATTAAAAGTGATTTTGATGGTACTTGCAGTAAAACTGCCTCGGATTATTGTGTTAGTAACTCAGATTGTCCGGCTGGTGAAGAATGTTTTCGCGAGCAACGCTTCACTTTAAGTGGTTGGGCTTGGAATGATAATATTGGCGCTCCAGGTTTAGGGTGGCTGCAATTTAATCCAGTTAGTGAAATTTCCCCTTGGCTGCAAACTGAATACGGTGATATTTATGCTTTACGTGGCATTACTGGTGGACAAGCTCCCGGTTACAATGCTACTTACCGGATTTTAGCCAATGATACAATTGTTAATTTTTCTTCTGCCCGAGGAACTGATAGTTGGTGGGTTGATCGAGAATTTGGGCCTCTTAATTTCCCAATGCCCCAAACTCGCTATTCCAATGCCCTGGGTCAGCTGGATGTCAACGGTTTGATTTGTGATTTTACCTCAGGTGGCAATACTTGTGTTAATAAATACGGTAAGACCGTAGTTGATCTTAAACAGCAGCCTTTAGCCAGTCAGCAACTTTTGGGTGGCAAAATTTATTATCATGAAGGTGATTTGACTATTGGTAGCTCAGTGGAATTTTTGAATGGCTCTGGGTTTGATGATGGCTCCGGGACAATTATTATTAAAGGTAATTTAGTTATTAATTCTGATATTACCTATGACGATTCTGATGACTTGACTCGATTTAGAAACTTGGCTTCGGTGGCCTGGATTGTTCTGGGAGATTTAAAGATTTCTCCTAATGTTCCGGCCACCACTGGCGGAAAACTCGCCGGTAATTTTATTGTGATTGGCGCAGGGGAAAATAGTTGTAGCCCTGATCCTGATGTGGAAGTGGCAGGCTGCGGTCAAATCTATAGTTGCGGTAGTTTATCAGAATGTAATAAACGCTTAACCGTTTCTGGTTTAATGATGGCCCGAAAATTTTTCTTGAAACGAACTTTTACGGAAAAAGAAGAAACACCGATTCAGGGGTCAGAAATTATTATTTATGATGGTCGACTTTTAGCCAATACGCCGCCCGGGCTGGGTGATTTTGCCAAGGCTTTGCCAATTTGGCGGTCAGGAACTTTCTCTCGTTAAAATTTTGCTTGCTGGTTAATTCCTAAAATCCCAAATTAGCGGATTATCTTATCTTTATTATTCCCATAGCTTTATGCCATTTTTTTCTTCTCCGCAAAGTTATTTAGGCGTTGATTTTGATGCTAAAAGTGTCAAGGTTGTTGAGTTGAGAAGCGAGGGTGGCCGGCCGCGACTAGTAACTTATGGCTATGTTGATAAAGATGTAGAAAAAAGTATTGCGGATAATGATCGTGGACAAAATTTAGAAACAGCTAAACTCATTAAACAAGTCTGCCAAAAGGCCAGAACGACTACCTCTAAAGCCATTACGGCCTTGCCGGCCTATTCGGTTTTTAGTTCAATTTTGAGCCTACCGGGTATGACCAAAAAAGATTTAGCCACGGCCGTTAAATGGGAAGCCAAAAAGGTAGTTCCCTTACCAATTGAAGAGATGATTTTAGACTGGAAAGTTTTGGAAGATTTTTCCGTCGGTCCACTGATAGCCGGAGTAAAAAAAGGAGAAGAAGAGCAAAAACCCGAAGATGGTAATGGCAACGAAGAAGTAAATACTGAGGAAGCTCGTCCGAAAGGGTTTTTAAAAATCAATCCTAAAGCTAAAAAGAGTTATACCAAAATATTACTAACCGCCGCTCCTAAAGATTTAGTCAAGCGTTATATTGAGATTTTCAAAGCGGCAGATTTGAATTTATTAAGTTTAGATACGGAAGCCTTTGCTCTGATCCGGTCGCTGGTGGGGAGTGATAAGTCAGCTTTGATGATTGTTGATATTGGTTCAGTTGTTACTAGTATTTCGATTGTTGTCAACGGGATTCCTATTTTGAATCGGAGTATTGATGTTGGTGGTTTAACAATCACCAAATCAATTGCCAATAGCTTAAATGTCAGTTTGGATCGAGCCGAGCAGTTTAAATATGATATTGGGATGAATCCCCAGCGCGTCGGACAGGGGAGTGTGCCTAAAACAATTGAGATGACGTTGGGTCCAATTGTTGATGAATTAAGGTACAGTTTAAATCTTTATAAAAATCAGGGTCAAAAAGACATTGAGAAAGTAATTTTAACTGGTGGCTCATCACTTCTTTTGAATTTACCGGAATATTTAGCAAATTTATTAGGCTTGCGGGTCTTTCTGGGTGATCCTTGGGCGCGGGTAGTTTATCCGGAAGAATTAAAACCCGTTTTAGATGAGATTGGTGCCCGTTATTCAGTCGCCATCGGTTTAGCGATGAGGGACATCTCATAATAATTATAAATTATAAATTAAATTTGTGCCTGAGATTAATTTACTGCCTGATGAATTGAGAGGTAAAGAGAATAAAGAGTTAAAATCGGCTCAAAAAAAGCCGAGTGAGTTTAAAGTTGAAATGGCAAGTCCGGCTAAAGAGAAAGCTACCCCACCGTTAAAAGAGTTTAAACCTTCACTTTTAAGTCGTCTTTTTGCTAAAAAGTTGGAGCCAGCTCAGACCCCGACTGCTTCCCCTTCGGAATCATTTGAAGGAGAAGCAAGACAAGCTAAAGAAGCACTGAAGCAAGAAGAAGAAAAAGTATTGCATCTTCCTCAAATGGAAGAAGCCGAAGTTGATTTGTCTGCAGCGCCGCCCTCTTTCCAAGCTAGTAGTAATTTGGAACAAAAAAATAAAAGTCAGGATGTTGATAGCGAAAGAATAAAATCCCGAGTTTCGCCGCCGCTCTTTAAAACCACTGCTGAAGTGGCTAAACCTCCTCAGCTGCAGAAGGAATCCAATTTTTTTGATAAATTATTTTTTTGGCGTCACAAGAAAAAAATTAAGCCGGCTAAAAGCTTCGCTAAAGAAACAGTTTTAGATGTTAATTTAATCCCAGCTGATTTAGCTAAACAGCCAGAAGCTGAATTATCTAATAAGTTATTCACGAGCGGGATAGTAGTCCTAATTTTTATTTTATTAGTCACGGCAGTTTATTTAGGTATTAGTTGGTATCAACTCAGAGTCGTCAGACAGATTGGGGATGTCGAAGCCAAAATTGCCAGCCTGGATCAAGAAATTGCCCAGTATGAAAAAGATAAATCATTGGCTTTGGATTTACAACAGCGTTTAGATTTAATTCATCAGCTTCTTAATGATCATATCTATTGGACTAAATTTTTTGGTCTTTTGGAGAAATATACAATTAGTGAAGTTTACTATTCTAATTTTTCGATGACTGGTAAAGATAAATTAATTCTTTCGGCGATTGGGAAAGATTATGAATCAGTGGCTAAGCAATTAGTGGCTTTTCAGCAAGCTACTGATTTTATTAAAAGTGTTAAAATTGATGCCGCCTCAGCTCAATTTGATCCCGAAGAGCTCGCTTATTTAGGTGTAAAATTTAATATTAGCTTAGAATTTTTACCCGATGTATTTTTGAAACCCGATAAATAACCAATCTAATTAAGATATAGTATGGCTGACGCCAAAGAAGTTAAAAAGGACAAAAAGAGAAATCCAGCTTTAATGCTGGCATTAATTCGGTATCATAAATTGATTACGGCTCTTTTAGTAATTTTGATAATTTTTTTGAGTTATCAATTTATTCTTGAGCCAAAATATCAGCAAGTTAGTCTTGGCGGTCGATATAATTTAGCGACTTTGGAAGAAGAATTGAATAAACGAGAAACTTATTTAAATAGTTTGAAAGAATTAGCTGGAAATTATCAAAAAATTAGCCAGGAGCAGGTTGAAAATTTAAAAAAGATTTTACCAGCAGAAAAAGATATTCCGTCCCTTTTCGTTCAACTTCAAGCCTTAACGGAACAACATAATTTGATACTGGCGACAATTAGTATTAATGAAATTTCCGAGGCATCTTCGACCAAAAAAAGTAAAGTCCAAGAGGAGACGCCACCTGCTCCAGGAATCAAAAAATTGGATATTAGTTTAAATTTGATTGGTAAGGAGGGGGGAAATAACTATTTGGCAGTTAAAGAATTTCTTACTACTTTAGAAAGTAATTTGCGGCTGTTTGATGTTAACTCAGTTTATTTTAGTCCGACATCAGCAAATTATTCAATTAATCTTTTTACCTATTATTATTAGTCACTCTAGTTTATGTTAGTGCAAAAGAAAATGAGGGGAGCAAAAAGAAAAATCATGATTGTGGTGGTTATTGGTGTAATTTTAGTAATTAGTTATCTGTTTTTCAATAGTTTTATCGCCGGAAAAATTCAAATTTTTAAACCTTTAGAAGTAGAACCCATAAAGAAGCTAACTGTTCCTGATTTGAACCCCAAGTTTGATTATGATTTTTTGACCAAAACACCTTATACTGAATTAAAAATGTCCTCGCGAGCTAAACTGCCAGTTGAGGTCGATAAAATTGGGAGAGAAAATCCATTTGCGGAAATCAAATTTTAAGATCAGGAAATTGACCCTAATTTAACTATCACTCATTCTCATGTATAAAAATCAGGATCAACTAATCCAAGAATTGATTACGGAAAATTTATTAACTAAAGAACAAGCGGCCGACTTGCAGAGCCGAACTTTAGAAGCGGGGAAAACTCCCGAAGAATTGATTATTCGAGAGAATTTAGTTAATGAAGATAAATTGACCCAAGTTAAAGCTAAACTTTTGAATATTCCTATTGCTGATTTGGAAGGCAAACAATTATCTCGTAAGATATTGAATTTGATTCCCCAGGAAGTAGCAGAAAATTATCAAATGGTCCCTTTCGAAAAAGTAGATAATGAAATTAAAGTCGGTTTAGTTAATCCCCAAAATTTTAAAGCGGTTGAGGCCGTTGAGTTTTTGGCCCAAAAGGCGGAATTAAAAGTCAAATATTTTCTTATCTCCCAAAGTAGTTTTTTATCCGCTTTCGGTCAGTATCAGGTTTTAGGTGAGGAGGTAAAACAAGCGCTGAAAGGTGTCAGTGAAGATTCAATGATGTCGGGGGCAGACAAAAAAGATCTTAAGGAGATGGAAGAAGTTATTAAGAGTGCCCCGGTTTCTAAAATGGTTTTGGTAATCATTCGCCATGCCATTGACGGACGAGCTTCTGACATTCATATTGAGCCAACGGTTACTGATACCAAAGTTCGTTATCGGATTGATGGAATTTTGCGGACCTCACTAGTTTTACCTAAATATATTCATGCCGCAATTGTAGCGCGGATTAAGGTTTTGGCTAATTTAAAGCTTGATGAAACTCGTAAACCGCAGGATGGTCGAATCCGATTAACTATTGCTGGTCGGGATATTGATTTTCGAGTTTCAACCCTGCCTTTATTTGAGGGTGAAAAAGTAGTTTTGAGAATTTTGGATACGACCGCTCAGATTCCCGGCCTGGAGCAGTTAGGTTTTAATCCAATTTATATTGATTTAATTAAGGAATCAATTAAAAAACCTCATGGTTTAATTTTACTTACCGGGCCAACCGGTTCGGGTAAAACCACAACTTTGTATACCATTTTGACCATGTTGAATCAGGAAGGAATTAATATTATCACTTTGGAAGATCCAATCGAATATTATATTGATGGTGTTAACCAATCACAAATTAGACCAGAGATTGATTATACCTTTGCCTCAGGCCTGCGGGCAATTTTAAGGCAGGATCCAAACGTGGTAATGCTTGGTGAAATTCGTGACAAGGAAACAACCGAATTAGTAATCCATGCCAGCCTGACTGGTCATATGATTCTTTCCACTTTGCATACTAATAGTGCTATTGGCGCCATTCCTCGCTTGATTGATCTAGGGGCAGAGCCATTTTTACTTTCCTCGGTAATAAATTTAATCATTGCCCAAAGATTGGCTAGAAAGATTTGTCCCGATTGTAAGAAAGAAGTTAAGGTTCCACCCTTGTTGCTTAAAAAAGCCAAGGAGAATTTAGCTGGCATCCCTGCTAAATATTTAGAAGGTGTCGACGTAGCTAATCCGGTATTTTTTAAAGGTGAAGGCTGTGCCCACTGTGGTAACTTAGGTTATCAAGGCCGGGTGGCAGTGGCAGAAGTTATCACTATTACTCCAGAGCTACGGGAAATTATCAATCAAGGTGGTGATACTACGGCAATCAGAAAAGCCTTGGTGAGCCAAGATTTTATTACTATAGCGCAGGATTGTCTTATTCGAGCTTTGAAAGGCATTACTACAATTGATGAAGTCGTTAGGATTTCTCAGCTTTAATCCTTAATGTTTAAAAATTAATAATTTAAAATTATGGCAAAAAAGAAACTTATTCTCCTAGTGGAAGATGATGAATTTTTAGCTGAGCTTTATGCAACTAAACTTAATTTAGAGGGATATGAAGTGGCTTTGGCTACTGATGGTGAAAAAGGTCTGAAAATGGTCAAAGAAAAAATGCCTGATTTGATTTTGCTTGATATCATTTTGCCAAAAATGGATGGTTTTGAAATTTTAAAAAATATCAAGGCCGATAAGGCCCTGCGGAATTTACCTGTCATCCTATTGACTAATTTAAGCCAAAAAGATGAAATTAAGAAAGGTTTAGACCTTGGGGCTAATGATTATTTAATCAAAGCTCATTTTATGCCTTCTGAGGTAGTTAAAAAAATAAAGAAAACAATTGGCGGCTAATCTAAAAAATATGGAAGCTTCACTTACTATTATTCTCAATCGTATTTTGACCGCCGCGGCTAAACGGCGGGCCTTAAACGTCCATTTGGCGGTCGGGTCTTATCCAGTTTTTCGAATTGATGATGATTTAGTTGAATTGACTGATGAAGCAGTGGTTACTTCTGATTTTATTAAAAAAATAGCTGATGATTGGTTGGATAGTGAGCAGCAGAAAAAATTGAAAGAAGAGAAAGAAATTATTTTTGTTAAAGAAATTAGTAAAAATTTTCGGGTGAAAGTCAATTTCTTTTTTCAAAAAAATCTTCTGTCAATTTCTTTGCGGTTGATTCCAGCTCGGATTCCACCTTTAGTTAGTTTAGGTTTACCCAAAGCCATTTATAGTTTAACGGATAAAAAATCAGGCCTAATTATCGTCACTGGCCCTTATGGCTCGGGTCGGACAACGACGGTGGCTTCAATGGTTGAGGAAATTAATAATAGCCGGAAAGAAAATATTATTACTATCGAAAAGCCAATTGAGTATATTTTTGTTAATAATAAAAGTTTAATTGAACAACGAGAAGTTGGCACTGATGTTAATTCTTTCAGCAATGCCTTGGAATATGCTCAACAAGCTGATGTTGATTTAATTGTGGTTGGCGCCACCCCTGATCCGGGAATTATTCCTTTAGTCTTAGAATTTGCTAATTCTGGTCGCTTAGCTTTTTTAGTGATGGATACGACTTCAGTCGTTCAGACAGTGGAAGAAATCTTTGCTAGCTTTAGCGGGGATGAAAAATCCCGTGGCCAGCTTTTACTTTCTGGAAGTTTGCTTGCTATTATTGCTCAACGTTTAGTGCCAAAAGCAGGGGGTGGCTTAGTTTTGGCTGCTGAAGTTTTAATGGCAACCGAGTCAGTTCGGTCCCTGATTGCCGAAAATCGGATTAAACAACTAACTACGGTGCTTCAGACTTCACGGGCCGAGGGAATGTTGAGTTTAGATCAATCACTGGCGGAATTAGTTAAATCCGGTGAAGTGTTAATCGATAAAGCAATTGAATATGCCGCTGATCCTGAAAATTTTCGGTCCAGATCAAAATCTTAGCTTCTAGACTTAGTTACTAAAAGCCATAAGCTACTTTATGCCCAATTTTCGCTATAAAGCCACTGATGAAAATAATGAAGAAGTCGAAGGAATTGTTCAAGCTGCTTCGCCGGAGGTAGCAGCGGATATTCTAACTGATCAAGAGCTGACTATCATTTCTTTGGTGGAAGAAAAGAGCAGTTTTTTGGAGCGTTCTTTAAAAATTTTAAATCGAGTGAAAATTAGAGATTTAGTCATTTTTTCTCGTCAGTTGTCAGTAATCGTTTCCGCCACTATCCCTTTAGTCCAGGGTTTGAGGATTTTAGTGACCCAGACTGAAAGCACGGTTCTCAAAACTATAATTTCTGAAATGGCTGATGATGTCGAAGGGGGAGCTAAACTTTCTGCTGCCTTAAACCGCCATCCCGAAGTTTTTAGTGATTTTTTCATCAATATTATTAAATCAGGAGAAACTTCCGGTAAATTAGATGAAGTTTTAAATTATTTGGCTGATCAACAGGAAAAAGATTATGATTTAATGTCTAAGATTAAGGGGGCAATGATTTATCCGATTTTTATTTCCTCTGGTTTAGTAGTCGTCGGAGCGTTAATGATGATTTTCGTTATACCCCAGCTAACTTCCGTTCTGACAGAAACCGGAGCGGAGTTGCCCATTTCCACTAAAATTTTAATTTTTACAAGTAATTTTCTAGCAGCTTATTGGTGGTTATTATTGATTGCTTTGGGTCTAATTTTTGGCCTAGGCAAAATGCTACTTCAAACTCAGTCAGGCCGCCACTATTTTGATGTTTTCAAATTGAAAGTTCCTATATTTGGCAAACTTTTTCAAAAGATAATTTTGGTTAGGTTTACTCGGAGTCTTTATACTTTGACTACGGGTGGTGTCTCTTTAACTAAAAGTTTAGATATTGTTGCCTCAGTTGTGGGTAACGATGTTTATAAAAGATTAATTAAAGAAACGGCCGCTGAAGTTGAAGACGGCAATTCAATTGCCACGGTTTTTTTACGAAGTAAAGAGATGCCGGTAATGGTTTCCCAGATGTTAAATTTAGGGGAAAAAACCGGCCGCCTTGATGACATCCTCGATAAGTTGTCTAATTTTTACAGTCGGGAAGTATCTAATATTGTGGCTAACCTAGTTTCCTTGCTTGAACCTTTGATTATGACTTTAATGGGCGTGGCAGTAGCGGTTTTGGTTTCGGCAATAATTTTACCAATGTATAGTTTAGCTAGTAGTTTTTAAAATATTAATTAAGATAAATAAACATGCCTATGTTTAAAAAGAATAAAGGCCGAAAAGGCTTTACTCTAGTTGAACTCTTAGTCGTTGTTAGTATTATTGGGATTTTGTCGACTTTGTCAAATGTTTCCGTTAATATTGCCCGGGTCCGGGCGCGTGATGCTAAAAGAAAAGCTGACATGGCTCAGGTTAAACTTGCTTTGTATCTGTATTATGATGACAATCTTCAGTTTCCCGACGCCGATGAATTGCCGGAAAATGCCATTGCCAATTGGAATAATATTTTAGTCCCGGCTTTAAATGGTAACCCACCTGAATTTGTTTATATGGTTTTAGTCCCTAAAGATCCCCTCAACAAAACCCCTCATTTTTACGGCTATAATACCCTTAGGAATGATCAAGAGTTTGTCCTTTCTTATTATTTAGAGGATGGCGGCCCGCAAGAGTTTCATGGCTATTAATTTGTTGATTTTGTTGTTTTTTGGTATAATATAGAAAACTGTTGATAACTAATTAAAAAATAAAAATTCGCGTAATAACGCGATCACCAAAGGAAAGGGGGTGAAAAAATGAAGAAAAAAGGTTTTACACTCATTGAGTTATTGGTGGTAATTGCCATTATCGGTTTGTTATCCACCTTAGCGGTTGTGGCTTTGAATTCTGCCCGGCAAAAAGCCCGGGATGCCAAGCGGGTGGCTGATATCAAACAGGTTCAGACCGCTTTAGAGCTCTACTTTAACGACCAGAATCGTTATCCGGGTTCGGCTGAATCAACTGGTACGGCCTATGCCGCTATCACCAGCGCTGTTTTAGGCTCAAGCAGTTATCAATGTTTAGGTACGGTGGGTTGGGCTGCCACAGGTTGTACCGGAGCTTACATGGGGTTAGTCCCATCCAATCCGACGCCGGTTAATACTGCTGTTGCCAGCTATTATTATTCCAGTACCGCAAGTAACGGCTATTCTCTTATTTTTGCTTTAGAAGGCCAAACTGGCGGTTTGGGCGTTGGAGCGCATACGGCGACTCAAGACGGAATTCAGTAATTTTATATAACTCGGAAGCTTCCAAATTTCAACCCCGCCCTTTTTTAGGGGCGGGGTTATATTATAATAAGATTTCAATTTGGGTGAGTGATTTCCCTTACCTTCAGGCGATAACCGTAGCAAGTGATAAATTACCAAAACAAAATTACAAATCACATGATAAAATTTTAAGCATCAAATCACAAATATCAAACAAAGTACAATGACCAAAATTACAAATTAAAAACGGCCGAGATTGGCATTTTGGATTTTGACCCATTCGGCAAGCTCAGGGTCACCCTGAGTTTATTGAAGGGTGAAAATTGTGATTTGAGATTTGTTTGGAGCTTGTAGTTTGGAATTTGGTGCTTATTACCCATGACTTCCAGTCGACAGTGGTTTGAAAAATAAGTAAAAAATGATATAATTTAGAATATGGATTTAGGCAAAAGCCAAAAGTTTTTTCCAGTTTTGTTTCTGCTCGGTTTAGTAATCCTATTTTTCTTTCCCTACCTGACGGGTGGAAAGATTCCTTATGCTGCTGATTTGACCGGCAGCGATTTAACCGAATTGGATTTGCCATTACGTTTTTTGGCCAAAGAATCTTTCCAGCAGGGTCAAATCCCACTTTGGACTGATTTATTATCCAATGGCTTCCCGATTTTAGCCGAAGGTCAGGCTGGCATTTTTTACCCTTTTAATTTTATTCTTTTTAATCTTTTACCTTTTAATCTTGCTGTTAATTTTACTTTGATTCTAAATTTTTTTTTGGCTGGGCTGTTTGTTTATTTTTATTGCCGGGTTTTGAAAATTAGCCAAGTCGGTTCGATACTAGCCGCTTTAGCTTTCAGCTTTAGTGGTTTTTTTATTTTTCGCTTTAAACATTTGAATTTGATTAATGCAGCGATTTGGCTGCCCTTGGAGTTTTATTTGATTGAGAAATATTTTTTGAGTAAAAGAAGACCGTTGATTATCATTGCCTTAAGTTTGGTTTTTGCCGTTCAGTTTTTTGCCGGCCATGTCCAGATTACTTATATTTCTTTAATGAGTTGTTTTATTTATTTTACCTTTAAAGTTTGTTTTCATCGGCATGAAAAGATTCGAAAAAAAATCATAGAAGTATTTTTATTTTGGTTGATTGTCGGCTTCATTACTTTTGGTTTAAGTGCCATCCAATTTTTACCAAGTTTTGAATTTGCCAAAATTTCTGACCGCCAGAGCTGGATCAGCTATGAGAATGCCACATCATTTCAATATCATCCGGCTAATTTATTTACTTTTGTTTCACCTTATGCTTTTGGCAATCCAGCCAAAGCCACTTATCAGCAAAACAATAGAGAATTTGGTGTTTTCTGGGAAAATAATATTTATTTTGGCATTTTGCCTTTGGTTTTTTCTCTAGTGGCAATTTTTTTCTTATTTTTTAAAAGCCGAAAAGTTAAAATTTTGACATTTCTACTATTAATATCTTTTTTCTTTATTCTGGGTGATTTCAATCCTTTCTTTGGTTTATTTTGGCAATTTATTCCTGGTTTTAAATTATTCCGGTTTCCCCAAAGATTTTTACTTTTGGCGTTGATTTCTCTAGTGACTTTAAGTGGGCTGGGATTTGATTGGTTTTGGCAGAAAGCTTTGGTCTGGCAATCCAAAATTAAGTCTGAGATTAAATCTAAATTGTTATTCAAATTTTTGTTACCATTGGTATTAATTTTAATCACAGCCATTGATTTATTTGTGGTTGCTTTTAATTATGTTGGCACCTTGGATTATGATGCTTATTTCAATAAACCAGCCAGCGTCGAATTTTTAGAACAAGACCCTGACAACTTTAAAATTCTCAGCCTCCGCTGGATGGATTCCTGGCAGCGGCTTTATGGCCTGGCCGGTGGCTGGCAAAATAATTTATCTTTATTTATTGCCGGTAGGAATTTGCTGCCGCCAAACCTTAATGTCTTTTGGGGTATTCCAACGATTGAAGACCGCTCATTATTTGAAGGCGGCTTAGGCGGTGTTGGCCGGTTTTCTCAATACCAAAATATTCTACTGGGCATCAATCAATCTTTTGAAGATACTAAGCAGATGGCATTTACTGACCAATTTTTGAAACTTTTAGGAGTACAAAACGTTAAGTATATAATTTCCTTTTTTGATATCAAAGAAACTGATAATCTAAAAGTAAAAAAAGAAGTTAAGCTGGATTTTTTAGCACCTTTGAAGATTTATGAAAATAGTTATTATTTGCCCCCCATATTGGCTTTTTTCAAGATTCAAAAAATTAAAAATCCAGATGATATTTTACCGGTGATTTTTAATCCGGAATTTAATCCCGCCGAAACTTTAATTTTAGAAAATGACGTTGATTATCAAAATCAGGACTCAGAAATTAAAAAGCCTGATATTCAAGTTGATTATGAGCAGGTTAATAATATTAAAATCAATGTTGATTTTCCCCAAGCCGGATTTCTGTATTTAGATCAGATTTATTTTCCGGGTTGGCAGGCAAAAATCGACGGTCAGCCGGCCGAAATTTTACGGGCCAACTATACTTTTACTGCTATTCAAGTACCAAGCGGCCAACATCAAATTGAATTTTTTTATCGGCCAGCGTCCTATTTTATTGGTAAAACCATAACTTTATTGACGTTTCTTGGCTTGTTGCTATATTTAATTTATTATTTTATCTCAAGGAAAAATGAAAAACCCCTTACCAGTTAGTCAATCAAGGAAAAATTTTCTTTTGGCCTGTCTAGTTTTTGTTTTAGTAATGAGTGTTTATCTTTTTACTTTGGCGCCTTCAATCACCATGGAGGATAGCTCAGAATTAATAACGGCGGCTTATACTCTAGGTATTCCTCATCCACCTGGTTTTCCCTTGTATGTTTTATTGGGTAAACTGTTTACTTTTATTCCTTTAGGTACTATTGCCTGGCGGGTTAACTTAATGTCAGCAGTGTTTGGTGCTTTAACCGTTGCTTTGCTTTTTATCATTACCAACAAAATCATCATCAATCGTTTGGTTGCTTTTAGTTTTTCTTTGTTTTTAGCCTTTAGCTCAATTTTTTGGTCCCAAAGTGTTATCGCCGAAGTCTATACCCTTAATACGTTTTTATTGACGCTTCTAGTTTTACTTTTATTGGCTTGGCAGGAAAAAAGAAAAGACGGTTTTTTGCTTTGGTTTGCCTTTTTTTATGGCTTAAGTTTGACTAATCATACGATGATGATTTTGCTTGCCCCGGTTTTTGCTCTTTATATTTTAGTTATTGACAGGAAGATAATAAAAAGATGGCCCTTAATTTTAAAGATGTTTTTGCTATTTTGTCTAGGTTTAACAGTTTATTTTTATCTTTTTTTGCGGGCTTGGCAAAGAGCGGTTTATAATTGGGGACTAATTTCTAACTGGCATCATGTTTTGGCTCATATCATGCGCCGGCAATATAGTGATTTTTCTCCTTTGACTAATGCTTATGGTAAAGTTGGTTTAGTTATTTCTTTTTTCTTTGATATTTACCAGCAGTTTTTCCTGCCGACTTTGCTTTTGGCTTTAGGCGGCGCAGTTTACCTCTACAAAAAGAATCGGAGCTTTTTCGTTTTATCAATGGGCATTTTTTTGTTCAATAGTCTTGGCATAATTTATTTAAGAAAATATGGCTGGGCTTTGGGGATTGATTATACTTATCGGGTTTATTATCTGCCAGCATTTTTAGTGTTAACAATATGGCTTTCGGCAATCGTGGCTTATCTTTATGATTTTTTACGCCAAGCCTTCAAGGCCAAAAAAGTGATTATTTTCCGGATTGTTCAGGTACTTTTCTTTTTAGTTTTACTTTCTTTACCCGTTAGTTTTTTGGTTGCTAATTATTCAGATTGTGATTTAAGCGACTTTTGGTTTAATTACGATTACTTTAATAATTTATTGGAAAGCCTGGAGCCAAACAGCGTCTATTTTACGGCTTACGATGGGAGCTTGCAGGGTGATACGGAACTTTTTAGTCTGATTTATTTTAAAATGGTAGAAAATGTCCGGCCTGATGTTGATGTAGTGACTGAACAAAACTTTTTTTATAAGACGGTATTTATGCAGGTGCCAAAAGAATATTTTGCTTTAACTTTTGAGAACCGGCGCAAAGAGATTTTTAATTTACTAAGTGAAGTTAAAGATCGTCCTTTCTATACTAATTATGCGATCACCTTAGCCAATAATGATTTAGGCTGGTTTAGTTTGGCTAATGGTTATGCTTATAAAATGTATCCCAGTTTGGAAGCAGCTAAACAAGCTAGCTTACCCTTTTATGCCCACTCCATCAGGAATTTGGATGAGGTTGACGATTATAGCGATTATCCGACTGCCGGTTTAGCGGCTCACTATTACTATAATTTGGCTGCTTACTATTTAACCCAGGGAGATAAGAATCGGTCGCAACATAATTTAATCCGGGCTTTTAATTTGGATACGGCCCCATTCAGTCATGAATATCTCCGTTTTTTGGATTATCGTGTCAATTGGTTAAGTAAGGATTAAGACTCTTTCCCGCAAAAGCCTTGGCTCTTTAAAATAATGTTTACTAAGGTTTAATATTTTGGTATAATAAAATAAAGAATAATTACTTGATATAATTAAACTAAAAACCAAAAAGACAAGGAAAGGAGGTGAAAAAATGAGAAAAACGAAAGGTTTTACTCTGATTGAATTATTGGTAGTAATTGCCATTATTGGGTTACTTTCTACCTTAGCCGTCGTGGCTTTAAATTCCGCCCGAGAAAAGGCAAGAGATGCCAAGCGGGTGGCTGATGTAAAACAAGTTCAAACTGCTTTAGAACTTTATTATAATGATGCCGAGGGTTATCCGCCGGTTGCCAATGTTGTCACATTGGGTGCTAACGGTGCTGATTGTGGTGGTGCAGATTGTTTAGTTTTATGCCATGGCACAACCGATGACGGGACTGATGGCATTGTTAGCCAATCTTCTGATTGTGATGACGGTGCTAATATTTATATGGGTTTATTGCCGGCTGCTCCGGTACCACCGGGTGAGAATTCCTATGAATATGAATCACTTGGTGACGGTGCCGCTTGCGGTAGTAGTGGTGAACTTAGTTGTCCGACTTATGAGCTGACTTTTACTTTAGAGAAGCCAACTGGTTCTTATACAGGCACGGCCTGTGTCGCGACGCCTGATGGTATTACTTGCAGCTAAAAATCAATTTGTAAAAAATTAGTTATTATAACCAATAACAAAACCCCCAAAGGTGAGGGGTTTTGTTATTTATCAACTTTCAAATCTCAAAATTAGTTGCCTTATTTCGCGGCGCGGGGTAAAATTAAGATGTATGGAAGCTCTATTTGTTTTATTTTTTGGTCTAGTAATTGGTAGTTTTTTAAATGTCGTAATTTGTCGTTTGGGCCATAAAAAATCATTTATTGCGGGCCGCTCGGCTTGCCCGAAGTGTCACAAAAAAATTGTTTGGTATGATAATATCCCTTTGCTTAGTTACCTGATTTTGCAGGGTCGTTGCCGTCAATGTGGCAAAAGTATTTCCTGGCAGTACCCTAGCGTTGAATTAGCTACTGCCATAATTTTCCTTTGTCTTTTTTTAAATTTTGGTTTATCTGCCCAATTTTTTGTTGCTTTGATTTTTAGCAGTTTTTTGTTAGTGATTTTTGTTTATGATCTTAAACATTATTTAATTTTGGATCAAGTTATTATTCCGGCGGCAGTAATTGCTTTTCTGGCTAACATTTTTTTAGGCTTTAGTATTTGGAGTTTAATTATAGCCGCTTTGGTTGGCGCAGGATTTTTTGCCCTACAGTTTATCGTCTCCTCAGGGCAATGGGTCGGTGATGGTGATATACGTCTTGGGGCTTTGATGGGTCTAATGCTTGGTTGGCCGCTTTTACTTGTTGCTTTATTTCTAGCTTATTTGATTGGTGCAATCTTTGGCTTAATTTTGATTGCTTTAAATAAGAAAAAGATGTCTTCACAAATTCCTTTTGGTCCATTCTTGAGCGGGGCAACATTTTTGACTTTTATTTATGGCCAAGATTTATTAAATTGGTATTTTCATTTAATCTATTTTTGATTTATGTTCACCCCGCAAAAGAAATCAGGCTTTACTTTGGTTGAGTTGTTAGTTTCAACTGCCATTATGATGATGATTTTTAGTTTTGTTTTGGCAAATTTTCGGGCTGGGGCAAGGAGCGGAGAAATCGATGTGGCTTTGAAACAGGTGATTTCGGGAATCGGGTTGGTTCGCAATTTGACTTTAGGGGGGCAGACAGTTGATAATCCGACTCCACCGCCGGATCAAATTTTTCCCCTTGGCGGCTATGGTATTCATTTTGACAAAAATCCCACCCAATTTATTTTATTTAATCTGACTGTAGCTGACAGTAGTTATGAGTCGGGTGATGGCGTAATTTTAACCAATGGCTTAAAAAAATTTGATGATGTTGATTTTATTCAATTTTGTGGATCAAATAGTATTGAGAGTTTGCCTTGCCAGTCGCCAGACTGGAAAGATTTAAAGCATGGCGGTGATGATTATCTTGAAATAATTTTTCCTGCCCCCGGAGAATTTTTTGCCAATTATCCTGATCTTGGGCAGGATTATGATTATGTCGGCGGAATTATTCAGCATAAAAAAACATTTCGTCGAGCTTATTTTTTATTTTCTTTAACCTCCGGTTTGCTAAGTGGAGATTTATTACAATGAGTTTAACCAATTCTCACAAAGGTCAAAGTTTAATGGAAATGATTGCCGCAATTGCAATTTTATTAATTGTGGTAACTGCAATTTTGGCTTTGACTATCTCTAATATCGTCGGTCAAAAGGAAAGTGAATTTCAAGTTTTGGCTAATAATCTAGCGCGGGAGGGGATAGAAGCGGTCAGAGATATCAGGGATTCTAATTGGCTTGGTGGCCAAGCTTGGGATACAGGCTTACAAAGCGGCGAAGCAATTGTTGATTTTATTAAAGCGGAGAATCATTGGCAGCTTGATTCTACTAGCTGTAGTGGCAATGATTTACTCTATTTTGACCCTGCTAGTGGCTTTTATAGTCATGATAGTGATGGTCAAAATTCTAGTTTTTCCCGTTGCCTAGATTTGAGTAGTATCTGTTTGGATAGTGATGGCAATGAATATATTGTTGCCGATAACGCTTGTAATAGTGATGATCAAAAAATTGGTTTAAAGGTTGAAGCTAAAGTTACTTGGCTAGAGCGGGGTAAGCATAGAGAGGTTCAACTTGATGATTTAATTTATGACTGGAGATAAGAAAACAAGAAATCAAGAAATCAAGAAATCAAGAAATCAATTGGGGTTTACTTTGATGGAAGTTTTGGTTGTCCTGGGTATTTTTTCGATTTTGGGAGTTTTAATTATTGATGTTTTCTTGCTTGCTCTCCAATCGCAGCGGCAGGTTTCAGCGCGGCAGAAAACTTTATCTAATTTACGTTATGTCATTGAGGATATGGCGCGACAGGTTAGAACTTCAGAAATCGATTATGCAAGCTATACCGGCGGCGTTATTGAGCAACCGGCGACCCAATTAGTTTTAATTGATCAGGAAGGAAAAAGGGTTGTTTATGAACTAATTGATAATGAGGAAATTCAATTGACAGTTGATACGGAAAGCGCGCCGGTTACTAATCCAACAGAAGTCAAAGTCGAAAAACTTTCTTTTTACATTAATCCGATTACTGATCCATTTTATAGTGAAAGATGCAATGGTCCCCAGGGTAGCAATGGCTGCCTGAATAATTTAGAATGTACTATTAATGAAAGCGCCGATGAAGTTGGTTTTTGCATTTGTTCACTTGACTCTGATTGTGCGACAAAAAATTGTGATGATCAAGAAAGTCTCTGTTTGCCGTTTAATCAGCAGCCAATTGTGACCATTGTTTTAGGCTTCAAATCAGTTGGACCAAGGCTTGAAGAAGAAAAAGTAATTTATTTACAAACTACAGCCGTCAGCCGAGTTTATAAAAGATAAGATGATTTAAGTATGTCTAAATTTACCAATCAATCAGGGATGATTTTGATCTTAGCAGTTTTAATTATTGCCGCAATTTTAGGTGCGGCGGCGATTTTTAGTAATTTGATTATCCGGGAAATTCAGCAAGTCAGGCTAATTGATCAATCAATCCAAGCATTTTACCTGGCTGAAAGCGGAGCCGAACGATCTTTACATCAGGTGCGGCGGCGGGAAGCAATCCGCGATTGCTGCCTGGTTGAAGCTAACCCTGAGGTGGCTTGTGCTAATCCTGGTAATTATTTTTGTAAAACTAACAGCCATTGTTCTAATAATAATACGATTCCTTGTATTAACCCAACCGGCAGTAGCAGCCGGGGTAGCTGGGAAATAAACGCTGCCAATGAATCCGAAACTTCGATTGTTTTAAAAAATGGTGAATCTTTCCAGATTGATTTGTTTAACCCTTATCAGACCCAAAGTTCTAACATTAATGCGATTCAGGTTGATCGGAGTGATCCTGGGGTGGTAGCAGTTGGGGAGTTTACTAATCTGACTAAAATTCTTGGGATTAGCACGGCGGTTAACTGCCAAGAACAGCCGCCAGTCTTTAAATATTGGCTGCCATCGCCCGATGCTTTAATTACTTCGCATGATGGTTGGAAAATTTTAGCTGCCTGCTCTTATTCTTTTAAGTTAATTTACCCTTTGGATAGTAGCGGGGAGGGTGAGACTGAGCCGCCGATTTTAGCCACAATCAGAGTCTTTAATACCGACCCAGAGCCGGATAAACAGTTGGAAATCCCCAGTCGCTTTGTGATTGATTCCCAAGCTTCTTTTCGTAATTCGTTACAAAAAGTCCGGGTCAGAACGCCGATTCGTTCACCACTTTCCGGACTTTATGACTTCGTGTTATTTTCTGAAGAAAGAATTGTTAAGTAAACTAAGCTATGGATAAAAATGAGGCAAAAAAAAGAATAGAAAAGTTGGTGGGGCAAATTGACGATTTACGCTATCGTTATCATGTTTTGAACGATCCAAAAGTCAGTGATGAAATTTATGATTCTTTGGAGCAGGAGCTGGTTGAACTGGAAAAGAAATTTCCCGAACTCAAACGACCCGATTCCCCCTTGCAGCGCATTGGCGGAAAGCCTTTGGATAAGTTCACCAAAGTTCACCACGAAGTTCGTCAATGGTCTTTTAATGATGCTTTTTCGGTAGCCGAAATTTCGGATTGGCAAGAGCGAGTGATGAAACTTTTAGAGAAAGATTTGGGTACTCGGCCAAAATTAGAATATGTTTGTGAACTTAAAATTGATGGTTTGCATATCGTTTTCACTTATGAAAAAGGTCTGTTGAAACTGGCGGCGACTCGCGGCGATGGCATTATCGGTGAGGATGTGACCCAAAACATTAAAACAATCCAAAGCGTCCCCTTGCGGTTAAAAAAGCCAGTGGATGTTATTGTCGAAGGTGAAGTTTGGCTTTCCGAAAAACAGTTAGCCGCAATCAACCAGCAAAGAAAAAAGCAAGGGGAGAGCGAGTTTGCCAATCCCCGTAATGCCGCGGCTGGTACCATCCGCCAGCTTGATCCAAAAATTGTCGCTTCGCGCAAGCTTGATTGTTTTGTTTATGATTGGTCCGGCGGCAAAGAAGAATTGCCAGTCAGTCAGTTTGAAGAGCTGAAGGCTTTGGCTGATTTGGGTTTTAAAGTGAATCAGGAATACAAACTTTGTAAAAATATCCAAGAGGTAATCGATTTCTGGCAGGTCTGGTCAAAAAGGCGCAAAAGTCAGCCTTATTGGATTGACGGAATTGTCGTTAAAATTAATCTTCGCCAATACCAAAACCGGCTCGGTTATGTCGGCAAAGCACCGCGCTGGGCGATTGCTTTTAAATTTGCCGCCGAGGAAGTGACAACAGTAATTGAGGATATTACCGTTCAAGTTGGCCGACTTGGTACCCTGACGCCGGTAGCTGAATTACGGCCGGTTAAACTGGCTGGAACGACAGTGAAAAGGGCGACTTTACATAATGAAGACCAAATCAGGCGCTTGGGCGTAAAAATCGGTGATACGGTGGTAATTAGAAAAGCCGGCGAAATTATTCCCGAGGTTGTTTCAGTTTTGCCGAAGTTGAGAACGGGTAAGGAAAAAGAATTTAAAATGCCAAGTAAGTGTCCGGTTTGTGGTTCGGCGGTTAGTAAAAAGGAAATTGTGGAAAAGGGCGGAAGTAAAAGCGTTGCTTGGTTTTGTAGGAATAGACTTTGCTTTGCCCAAAAGCAACGGCAGATGATCCATTTTGTTTCCAAAAAAGCCTTTAATATTGACGGCTTAGGCAAAAAAATTGTCATTCATTTGATGGAGGAAGGTTTATTAAAAACGCCGGCCGATATTTTTAGATTAGAGGTTGATGACCTATTACCTTTAGAGCGCTTTGCCGAAAAATCAGTCCAGAATTTAATTGAGGCAATCAATCAGGCAAAAAATATTCCTTTATCCCGCTTCATCTATGCTTTGGGAATTGCTCATGTGGGTGAGGAAACGGCGATTGCTTTGGCTGAATATTTTGGCAGTTTACAAAATTTGAAAAAAGTTACAGTCAAAGATTTGCAACAAATTGCTGATATTGGCCCGGTTGTCAGTCAAAGTATTTTGGACTGGTTTGGTGATAAAAAAAATCTGCAATTACTTGATGAGCTTGAAACTAGTGGGGTTAAAGCATCTAAACAAAAGCCCAAGACGGCAACTGGACCACTGGTTGGCAAAAAAATTGTTGTTACTGGTACCCTTGAAGCCTTGTCGCGCGAGGAAGCAAAAGAAAAGATTCGCTCGGCCGGCGGTGATTGGGTAAGCTCGGTTTCCCAAAATACAGATTATGTTGTGGTCGGCCAAAATCCCGGATCAAAATATGACAAGGCAAAAAAGTTGGGTGTAAAAATTATTGCTGAAAAAGAGTTTTTAAATCTTTTAGGATAAGAAAAAACGGCGCCTCAAGAATAGATCTCTGATCTGGGAGTGTGTCCTCTGAGAGAGGAAACACATCATTGATCCATCTGAGTTCCGGCGCCGTCATCCGGCAGAATATGGGGGGAACGAGGGGGCGCGTTCCGCCGCCAAGGGGGCTCTGCCGAAAAAACCTGATGATACCTCCATAGAAATTCAGGTATAATAGTTTAAGGTACCAAGTTGACTTGAGTTTGTCAATTTTTTTATTATCCAAGTTTTATTTCAGCTAAAAAAAGAAGGCACATCTGCGGAGTTGAGTCAGCGTAGTCTTTGGCGATAACTCGCCGTTCGACATACTTGATTCAACGCGATGTGCCTTTCCTCTTGCTGGGTTGGAACCCCTGAACAGAAGGCGCGATTCTGCAACGGCGTGGTTAAACGCAACAAGAGGGACGCCTGAGGAGGGCGGGGAAAAAGATCCTTAGGGTGGCACCAGGCCAAACTTGTGAGGGGCCGTTACTGGGGGGCGCTCCAGATATGGCTCGCCGCCATGATTGGCCTGTGGGACCGGTCATTGGAAACCGTGTGCCACCCCGGGGAAAAGGAGCAAGTTGGGGCAGGAGAGAGGATTCGAACCTCCGACATCTGGATTGGAAGTCCAGTACTCTAGCCAGTTGAGCTACTCCTGCTTTTGTTAGTAGAAACTCTAACAAACAGACAGAATCTTGTCAAACTTAAAAAATGCTTATATACTGAGTAAGTAAATCCAGTAAATCCAGTAAATCAAGCAGCTTGATTCACTGGATTTACTTGTTCGCTGTGTTTACTAATTCTATGGCTTTATCCCAAAAAGACGTTGAACATATTGCTTTGCTTGCCCGGCTTGGGTTAAGTGAAGCGGAAAAGGAGAAATTTGCTAGTCAACTTTCTTCAATTTTAGATTATGTCGAGCAGCTGAAAGAAGTTAAGACAGAAGGCGTGGAGCCGACGGCTCAAGTCACTGGTTTGGAAAATGTGATGCGGCCTGATGGAATGTTTACTTTGTCGAAACCCGAGATGGAAAAACTGGTCAAGCTGGCACCGGAGAGTGAAGATAACCTAGTGAAGACGAAATCAGTCTTTAATTGACGGCTTTGAACTAAGAACTGGGAACTAAGAACATGCTATTTAGATTTAGAGAATTCAAAGTTTATCAAGATGCCCAAATTTTTAGAGCAGATATTTATAAATTAACCAAAAAATTTCCTAAGGAGGAAACTTTCTGTCTTACCGCCCAGCTTAGAAGAGCTGTTATTTCAATAATTTTAAACATTGCTGAAGGCTCAAACAGGCTATCAGATTTAGATTTTAGGCGTTTTTTAAATCTTTCCCTTACATCTCTAGAAGAAGTTGTCGCTTGCCTAGATATCGCTTTAGAAGAAAATTATATAACTGAAGAAGAACGTTCGGAAAAATTAAAAGAAGCAGAAGTTTTGGGAAAACAGTTATTGGGTTTTATCAAGAAGCTAGAGAAGTAAGTTAATTGTTCAAAGCTCATTGTTCTATGTTATTAAACGAACTAACAATCTCCCAAGCCCATGACGGCTTAAAGAAAAAAGACTTTAGTTCAGTTGAACTGACTAAGGCTTGTTTGGAACAAATCAAAAAAACGGATGATAAGATTAAGGCTTTTATTACTGTGACTGAAGATTTGGCTTTGCAGCAAGCTCAAGCCGCTGACCAAAAAGGGGATTTTTTAAATCCTTTAGCCGGCATTCCCAACGCGATTAAAGATTGTTTTTGCACTAAAGGCGTCAAATCAACAGCTGGTTCAAAGATTTTAGAAAATTACGTGCCGCCATATTCCGCCACTTCAATTGAGAAGTTAGAAGCTAACGATTCAGTGATGTTAGGAAAAGTTAATTTGGATGAATTTACCATGGGCTCGTCTTGCGAAAATTCCGGTTTTTTCCCGACTAAAAATCCTTGGGATTTAGCCAGAGTCCCGGGCGGTTCTTCTGGGGGTTCAGCCGCGGCAGTTACTGCCAATCAATGTCTTTATGCCTTGGGAACTGATACCGGCGGTTCCATCCGCGAGCCAGCCTCTTTTTGCGGCATCACCGGTTTGAAAGTCACTTACGGCCGGGTTTCGCGGTATGGCGTAATGTCTTATGCCTCTTCTTTTGATACGATTGGTGCTTTAACTAAAAATGTCGAAGACGCCGCCTTAGTTTTAAATGCCATTGCCGGATCTGATCCGAAAGATTCAACCACGCCCCCAGTAGCCGTGCCGAATTATTCTGAAGAATTAAAAAAAGATATCAAAGGTTTAAAAATTGGCGTGCCTAAAGAATATTTTGTTGCTGGTATGGATCCGGCCGTGGAAAAAACCATTCGGCAGGCGATTGCCAAATTTGAAGAGCTGGGAGCAAAAGTCACCGAAGTCAGTTTACCCCTGACAAAATACGCTATTGCCACTTATTACATTTTAGTTAAATCTGAGGCCAGTACTAATTTAGCCCGTTACGACGGCGTTCGCTATGGGTTATCGGCCAAAGCTGACACGCTTTTGGAAAATTATTTACAGACCCGCGCGGCTGGTTTTGGCCCGGAAGTGAAGCGCAGCATTATGATGGGCACTTATACCTTGTCGGCTGGTTATTACGACGCTTATTATTTAAAAGCGGCCAAAGTCCGCACGCTGATTAAACAAGATTTTGAAAAAGTTTTAAACAAGGTGGATTGTTTAATGACGCCAGTGGCGCCAACTGTCGCTTTTCAGCTTGGCGAAAAAGTTGATGATCCGTTAACCATGTATTTAGCCGATATTTTTACCATTTCAATCAATATCGCCGGCGTGCCCGCCCTTTCCATTCCTTGCGGCTTTGTTAAACCCAAAGACGGCAAAACCGAAATGCCGGTTGGTTTGCAGATTATTGGCAAGCAGTTTGATGAGCCGACAATTTTACGGGTAGGCTATAATTATGAGCAGGCAACCGAGTGGCATAAGCAGAAGCCAAGCTTAAAATAATTAGTAAAATAAAAAAGTCCTGGTATTGCCAGGAGTTTTTTTAGTTCGATTATTTCATCATAAGATAATAAGTAATGTAAATATTTATAAGGTCATTTTCGCCTCCGGCGGGGGTTACTTTTGTAACCAAAAGTAACCAAAAGTTTTGGGGGCAAAAATTCGCCCCTTACATCTCATCAAGTTTCATACGGACCTATTTTGGGGCTCAGTTTTGCCCCCAAACCCCCTCGTCTGGACCTTATTTTTGATGAATCGCTCATTTCCTTAGCATAAGGCAAGAACTAATCAGCATAATAAAAACCACCGGTGAGAACCGGTGGTAGTTTATTTTAAATCAATTGTCTAATAAATCTTGCCTTCTTTGTTGATTTCGCCGGTATAATTGGTATGCATTACTTCTTTGATTTTTTCGTAAGGAAAATGTTTTAACGCCCACATTAGTTTAGTAGTAATGCATTCTAAGCTCATATCATAAGCCTGAATTACTCCTAAATCCAAAGCTTTTTTACCAACGTCATAAAGATGCATGGCCGTGGCGCCTTCCAGACATTGAGTGGTAACCACAACGGGAATTTTTTTCTCGCCGGCTTTTTCGATGACTTCCAAATATTCATAGGCGATATTCCCTGAGCCGTAGCCGGAAAGAATAATTCCTTTCATACCGCTGTCTAAAATTGTCATTAAGGTTTTTACCGAAACACCTGGCGTCATACTGATAACAATGACATTTGGTTCAAAGCCGTTTCTGATGTTTAAAGGTCGGTTATGGCGGGGCTTATGCTCGTCGCTTAAGCGGATGTCAATTCTGATTTCACCAAGTAAATCCCAGTTAATAGTTTCAAAAGCGTCGAGTTTTGATTCGGAAACTTTTGAAGCGCGCGAACCTAAAATAATTTCTTCGTCAAAGACAAGCATCACGCCGGCAATATCCATCGTGGCAACGCTGACAGCGTTGACAAAATTTCGCCGGCCGTCAGTTTCAATTTTGCTGCCGGGAATTTGCGAGCCGGTTAAAACTACCGGCTTGCCGATTTCCTGCAAAGAAAAAGAAAGAGCGCTGGCAGTATAAGCCATGGTATCGGTGCCGTGAGTAATGACAAAGCCGTCGTATTTATCGTAATTTTCCGCAATTACCGCTGTCATTTTATCCCAGTGCTCGGGCTTCATGTTGGTGCTGTCAATATTATCAAGATAATAAACTTCTAACTTTACAATTTCTTTTAATTTTGGTTCCAAGTTAATCAGGGATTTGATTGCTTTTTCTTTTTCGTCAACTACCAGCGCGCCGTCTTTAGCTTCCTGCATAATAATGGTGCCGCCGCAAAATATGATTAAAACTTTCTTTTTCATAAGCTTTATTTATTATTAGCTAAATATTTAAGTTCGGAAATATTGATGCTGATTAAATTAAATTCACCGCCGATGATGGAATCGAAATCCTGAGTTAAATTGTACATGCCGTATAAAACATAGGTGGCCACAACCACCGAAATCATGCCGGTCAGGCCGGGAATAAATACAGCGGTTAAAGCTAAATAAAGCATTACTGATTGATGAAGTAAGGTGTCGTAAGCCTTGGGCGTGAGCCGGACTTTTTTGCTTAGACAGAAAGCGGCATCGCGGCAGATATCGCCCTGAAGATTGGCCAAATCGACTGAAACGCCTTCAATTCTGGAAACGCTCTCAAATAATTCATTGTTTATTTCAAAAATTTTATAATTGTCGGCCTGGGGATCTTCCAATAAAGCCAGAAATTCTTTGGCCCACTTTTTGCATGACTTAGTGCCTAGTCCGGGTTCAATTTTATTTAGTATTGTTGTTAACGACTGCAAAGTGCCGTAAAGTCTGACGGCGGCTTCTTCCACTTGAATGAATTTATCATAGCTAACCCCAATTTTTTGCGACAGAATAATGCCCAAAGCAAAACCGATAATGGCAAACAACTGGCCCAAATCCGCATTGGAAATCCAAAGGCCGTATGATTCTAAAATCCAAATTATTCCCTTAAAAGCCACGAATAAAACAATAACATTGGTAATGGATTGCAATATGGTGTTTTTGTAGTGAAAAACTTTTTTGAAAAGGCCGCCGTATTTAAATAATTTAATTACTCGAAATAGTCTGACTAACCGCAGAATTCTGATGGCGTTGGTTGGAATGAAGTAATGTAAAAATAATTCCAAGTAGTTGGGAAAAACCGCGAGAAAGTCAACCAAATTTAAAGGCTTAAAGAAAAATCTGACTTTTTTCGGCGCCGTGGCAATCCTCAAAACATATTCCACGGTGAAGACAGCCAAGATAAAATAATCGGCGATGTAAATCAAAGTTTTATATTTTTCAAAGGTCTCAATATAAAAAAATTCAATGGCGATTAGGACCATTGAGGCGATAATCAGGGCGAAGATAAAAAACTGGACCAGTTTGGCGGCTAGACTTTCCGGCTGGTCAAAAAAGTTATAGATTTTCTCTTTGGTTGTCTGAGCTGGTTTTTTAGCTTCCATATTGATTTTATAGCATAAATAAGTAATTTTTACAAGAGCAAAAAAAAGATGCCGCACGAACTCGTATGGTCCTGTCTCCAATCGCTTGGAATCAGGACACGTGAGTTCGTGCGGCGTAGTAAAGCCGCTTACTTGCTGCTGGCTAAGCAGTGACTGGAACTGGTTCTAAGTATTCATTGAGGCTAGTCAGCCACTTCTCCAGTTGGCGGCGATTGCTCTTCCGGCCGATGGCACCTTCATACTTCCTGTCGGCCAGGGCCTTTTTGATCGTCCCCCGGATATAATCCAGAAGCTCGATGTGAGCCGTTTCTAGGTCAATCCGCTTGAACAGCTGGCTCACAACCAACTTGCCCATGCGACCGCCGATAACGGCTTCTATCTTCCTCCAGAGAGAATCGGCAGACAGTTTTCCCATGTACCAGTACTTGCCAAACAGCGCCACCCAATCGCTTGCCGGGTAGGCCGTCAGGGTAGTACGGGACAAGCTGCCATGGGCGGCAAACACCAACATCCAGATGACCTTGGAAGCCGACTTGGGAAAGTCAGCCGGCCGGAAGATGTTAGTGCACATGTATAGGAAGAATCTACTCAGATGGCCAATCTGAAAGAAGCTCCAATACATGATTATCATTGTAACCGCGGCCACCGCCACGGACAATGACGAGATCTTGTTAGGATCATCACCTAGGCCGATCAAGCCCTTGATCATGAACCCGGGATAGCCTCCGAAGATCAGGCTAGTCCCGAAAGTAAGGACAAACTTCCCGAATCCTTCGCTCATGGCGCAGAGTCCTGCCGCTGGGAGAATCAACGGTAGGATGATCAACACTTGACTAAACGTCTTGTATTGATCGAAGTTGATGGTGTTACCCATCTCTGAGTCAACGATCACCAGTGAAGCACCAACACAAGCGGTTATGTATTGACCGCGAAGAGCATTGGCACCCCAGGAATCGAGCCAGAAGGACCACGCCGCCGCAATGAAACTCTGGGCAAATCGCGGCAGTCTGCTCTTCTTCCACCTCCATTTCTTGGCCTTTTCCTTATCTTTCGGTTTGAGCTTCTGCCACCAGAAGAGGGAAAGCACGGTCAGATTGACGCTCCAAAAAGCCATAAAGGCAACAGCGTCAACCCAGACTCGGTACCAGCTAATGGCGGCAAAAGTCTTGGAAACTTTTTCCGCCGTAACGATGCCCGAAATCTGCACCGCTACAGCTAAGACCGTCACGACCAAGAAGTACAGAAAGGTTCGCCCTCTCTGATTACCGTCGGACCAACTTTCAGCCCAATAGGCCTTCCAGCTGTTCCAGCCAACAAGGGCGATCGGCTGTATCTGTCTCTTCTTTTTTCTGTTGACCTTGCGGATTTTGGCGTTTCGACGGTGCCACCACTGGATATAACCTGCGCCGAACCACCCAGTGGTGCAAAACAAGAATACTACTGCAGCAGGAACAAGGCTAACTGTTGTCATCGCGTACCTCCTCCCTGTTTCGTACTGCCTCGGCGCTTGGCGGTGCTTAGCAGGAACCTGATCTGTGCGATCAGGCGCTTGAGTTGCACGGGGTGATTCTTTGTGGGTCGGTGTTTACATCTTCCTTCAACCCACACTGCGGCCGGGTCTCCTTCAACAAGATTCGAGCCCTTCCTTGGCCCGTCGAGCGCAATGACGACCATCAATTGCATGCGCTCTCCGACGGGCAGGTATTTCTCGATTTTCTCGCGACACAACCTCTCCAGTTCATCGCGAGCCTTGAGGAAGTCATCGTTGCACCGATCATCGGTTAACGATACCATACTGAGAGTGGCCACGCACAGGTGGCCGCGCGTACTGTATGCGAGGTCGTTGTTTTGATGGAAAATTTCGGCGGGGCCGAAATTCCACCGATGCAAATGGGGGCCGATAACGCGTTCTATAACTTCATCCCCCATCGTCTCCAGTACCCTCGCGAGGCCTTGCGGACAATCCTCATCTAATACGCACTTATATTTCATGCTGCACCCCCTTTCTGCGCCTTGGCAGATTGTGACTGGCAGTTGCGAAACATATACGCCGCCATCAGATTCTTGTACGCAGCGGGGTGATCACGACGAAGCTGTGCCAACCGAACCGCGTTTTTCGCCTCGCGATCAGTTGTACCTAAGTCGAGAGCCGCTCTTTCTGCGGCACTGGGAGTTTCTGTTGATCGGACTGCCGCAATGACCCATTTGTTCCGTTGAAGCAACCAGTCGAGATCTATATCGAGGGTTGCATCGTGCCCTTGGGTTTTCTTTCCCATAGCGTGACGTCTCCTTTTTTAGTCATACTGCACTTCATCAATGCCGAAAATCCCCAATGGACTTCAGCACTTCACTTCATATTTCAAAGAGCCCAAATCGCACTCCACTGACTACAGGCCAGTAAGCACAATTCGAACATTATAGGATAACATATTTTGATATTTTTGTCAACCAAGCACCTCCTAAGTTCAATGAGTAAGTGCAACACCCTTGGTAAAATAGGTGCGGCATTGATTTGACTTCAATTATAATGTATAATAAAATACGTATTATCTAACTAATTAATAATTAAAAACAAAATATGGCGGAAAAGAATTTTTTTGACATGTCCCCTAAGCAAAGCTTAGTAATGGGTTTGCTGGGAGGAATTGCACTTGTCAGTCTTGTAGGATTAGCGGTGGTATTAGGTGGTGGAAAACTGGGTCAGGGTAACACCGACTTAGCTAACACTAATGCCAACACCAATGTTAATGCTAATACTAACGTTAACGCTAATCCCACTCCAACCGAACCAGAACCAAGTGGTGATGTTTCTAAGTTAAACTCGGTTTTGGCTCAGGCTTATTCCACCGGACCGGACAATGCCAAGGTCACTTTGATTGAAGTTTCTGATTTTCAATGCCCTTATTGCCAAAGACATGTGGCCACTATGGATCAGATTATGAAAGACTATGCCGGTAAGGTAAAGCGAGTCTGGATTAATTTCCCTTTGACTAGCATTCATCCTTATGCGATGAAGGCTTCCGAAGCCAGTGAATGCGCTGGCGAACAAGGCAAGTTTTGGGAAATGCATGACGAAATTTTCACCAATCAGAGCGCTATCACCGAAGATGATTTGAAAGGCTATGCCCAAGACCTCGGTTTAAATACCACGAAATTCAATAGTTGTTTAGATGACGGTAAATATACTTCCAAAATTCAGCAGCAAATGGCTGCGGCTCAAGCCGCTGGTGTCACCGGCACGCCGGGAACTTTTGTTAACGGTGAACTGGTCAAAGGTGCTTATCCTTTTGACACCTTCAAACAGCTGATCGATACTGCGTTAGCTCAATAAAAAATTATTCTATAACAAAAAATCGCCTACTCGGCGATTTTTTGTATGGCGGGTTAATTTGATGTCTTATTTTAGGAATCAATCAAATCTTATTTCAATCTTTAGTTATTAATGTCAATAGATTATGTGCTCCAAAACCTTTTTTTCTCTGAGTGTAATAATCTATTGAAATATCACCCAGTCTTTCATACAATTTTGTTCTATATTTTAATAATTTTGGGTAGCATCTTTTTAGAGTCTCAGCCTTTTTTTCTCCCCTTAATGATCGGTATCTATCACCCCAAATAACCGGCTTGGGGTCGGTCACGTATTGTTTAATCTTTTCTTTAATAATAGTCTTCGGAGTTTTCAAATAAATTACTTTAGTCTGTTTTTTTAAAGCCGCTAATAACTTTGACGGCAGATAAACAACGCTACCGGTTGTATCTACTACAATATTGCCGTTGTTAGATTTTTTGATTTCGCTTAATATATAAGCTAACGATTTAGCTTCAAGCTCAAGATATCGCCGACTATTTTTTTTGTATCTTTTGTCGTCCGGTTGCCCCAGCCAGTGGCTGACGTCATTAATTCCTTTGTATCCCAACTGTTTTAATTCGGGGGCTAATTCTTTTTCAATTAAATCATCACAGGAATATCTTTTAAATCCTTCCTCTTTTTCCAGCTTTGATGACCAAGTTGATTTTCCCACCCCCGACATGCCGATAAATGAAATTATCATATTTTAAAATTAATCTAATTTAAAGCGGCAGAGATATTATTGTTTTTTTAAATTCATCATAATCATTATTTATTGTAATTTTACGTTTGGCTTTCTTTTCCAGTTCTTTTATCACTTCGCTGTCATCAATTACAATTCCAGCGCGTTGATTTATTACGTCGGCAAACTTAAGCGGGGAAGCGGTGCTTAAAATCACTTTGAGGTAGCCAGGATCATTATCTTTTTCCGCGCCATTCCAGGCGACGGCGGTGTGCGGGTCTAATTCGTACTGATATTTCTTGTAAACTTTTTTGATTGTCTCAACGGTTTTTTGATCGGTCACTTTTAATACCTTTACGACTTTTTTGAACGCGGCGTGATCATGGCCAAAAACTTCCAATATCCTAATAAAATTACTCGGATTACCAATATCCATGGCCGTGGATAAGGTTTGGACCACAGTTGTTTTTGGCTCGAAAATTCCTGTCTGGTAATACTTTAAAACTGGGTCGTTCATATTATTGACGACCAAGAATTTTTCAAATGGCAACCCCATTTTTTTGGCAAATATTCCCGCACAAACATTACCAAAATTTCCGCAGGGAACGACAAATTCAATATTCTCTTTTATCATCATTGAATAAGTATAAACATAATAAATGATTTGTGGGATTAACCGACCGACGCTGATTGAGTTGGCCGATGATAAGTTGAGGTTTCTAAAATCGGGGTCAACAAAACTTTTTTTAACCAACGCCTGGCAATCGTCAAAAACTCCCTTGACCTCAATTGAGAAAA
>JBAZSB010000003.1:110673-127996 GCA_041662625.1 Patescibacteria group bacterium
TTCCTTTTGGATATAAAACTACCACTTTTATATTAGGTACGCCGCCAAAGCCAGAAGCGACGGCTCCGCCCGTGTCGCCGGAAGTAGCCACCAGAATGGTTGCCTTTCTATTCTCTTTTTTAAGTATGTGGCTCATTAATAGAGCTAAAGTCCTGGCGGCAATATCTTTAAAAGTCATGGTCGGGCCCCAAAAAAGCTCCAAAACAAAAAAATCCCCTACTTTTTTTAAGGGAATTGGGAAATTCAAAGCTTCAGAAATTATTTCCTTCATTTCGTCAGGTTTCATCTCGTCATTTGACAACCATTTGGCTAAAACCTTATAACCAACTTCTGCCAAGGAATTATTTTCTAAGCCCCTGATTTCTTCAGCGGAAAATTCGGGGATTAACTCAGGAAAATATAATCCGCCGTCTGGCGCCAGGCCAGAAATAAGAGCTTCCGTAAAAGTTACCTTGGGTGATTTTCGATTTAAGCTATAAAACTTCATATCCTTTAATTCATTTGGTGTATCTCGGCTTCTCAATAAAAAATTGTATGGCGGAGAGGGGGGGATTCCCCGCCTTAATAAATAAATTTATTTCGGCGGGTCCGCCCTATTTTTTGATTATTGTGGCGGAGAACCCCCGATACCTTGCGGTATACGCGCTTTCTCCCGCCTAAAGCGGAGGGAATGGGATTCGAACCCATGATACCTTGCGGTATGCACGCTTTCCAAGCGTGTGCACTAGACCACTATGCGATCCCTCCGCTTTAGGCGGGATTTCGATTTATTGTTTTAATAATGAGCTCAACAAGCGCCATAAGCTTTAGCGCACTAGTTTACCCCGCATCAAACCAATTATTAAACTTTTGATTTCAACTTAATAAGCCGAAGGCGGCTCCGCGCCAATTAAACTAATACAATCTTCTAAAACATAATCGCGGGTTTTGGTGCGGGGGCCACTATGCGACCTCTCCTTAATAACTATTAACTGTTAACCTTTAACAATTAACTATTTACTTTTTACAATTTCTCTTAATCAATTCCTTCAGCCCGACAGGATAAAGCAAAATATTCTTTTTAGATAAATCATTAATTTTTAGCCAAACTGCTTCGGATTTTGTGCCTTCTTCTGAAACAATTATTTTTTTCTTTGAATAAAATTTTGGATCAACGAACTTCGCGTCATAAACAAAAATTATCTCATGCCCTTTTTTTCCTTGATAGGTAAAAATATTTTCAAATGTGCCCATTTTTTTTAATGCAGTAATCTCTGTGCTAAGTTCTTCTTTTACCTCTCTTATTAAGGCTTTTCTGCTGGTTTCGCCGAAGTTGATGCCGCCACCAATCGGTCGGTAAAATTTTTCTTTTCTAACTCGATCATATCCTTGGGTTGCCAATATTTTGCCTTGAAAATAAAAAATACAAATCGCAATTGGCCTGATATTTTTTGACATAATTTTTTGGCGGGACAATCGGGTTAAGTACGAATTTTAGTTTGATTATTCACTATAAGTAGAATAATCAGTAGTTAATTCTTCACCTTTCTTTATATCTCTAACAGCTATGAATTCATAATTATCATCACACTGGACATTTGGGTTATCCTTAGATTCATTGATATACCATGCGACCGTTAGTGAATTAAAGTTTTTCGGACAACCAAGCTTATCTCCTTTTATCACACAAAAATCATCATAAAGTTTTTTAATATCTGGATCAATTTCGTCTATTCTATCCTTACTGATCCAAACCATATCCTCCTCATCACCTTGAAATATGTTAGTCCCTTTTGGAATATCGCTAATTGCAAAAACACCAACGCCTTGTATTTTTGATGGCGCTAATCTCGTATATACATTAATATGTGGCAATTCTTTACTCTTTTGGAAACTCATATTTTTCTGACTTAATAAAATTATCTTTTTGTTTTTTAAGTTGGTTTTCAATCTCCTTTTTTCTTTTTTAAGTAAATTAGGATACAAACGTTTTAAATCTCCATCAAGGGTTTCGTCATTATTCCATTTCTTTCTAATTCTTATTAAATTTTCTTCATATATAACTCAATTATTGGGTTGCCCTGCCATATCGGCTAATCAGGTTGGCTCCGATACTAAATTGTCATAGTGGAGAGGGTAGTCCGCCTTTACTGTGTTTCGGCGGGTAAAGATTCTCAGCCGCGGTAACCTTGCGGCTACAACAGTTTTTCCCGCGCAGAACGGAGGCGAGAGGATTCCCCGCCAGAGGCGGGTCCGCCTTTTTAATATATTTAAAGGTGGCGGAGAACCCACGAGACCCTTTCAGACCTAACAGTTTTTCCCGACTCATTAATTTATTTTAGAAATAATGTTGTCGGGATCCCGAACAAAACGGAAGGGGCGAGATTCGAACTCGCGAGACCGTTTCCGGCCTAACAGTTTTTCCGCCTTCGCTTTCAGCTTTGGCGGACCAGCCGTAATTTTATTAAGTTCTGAACGGAGGGGGTGGGATTCGGACCCACGAGACCCTTTCAGGCCTAACAGTTTTCAAGACTGTCCCATTCGACCACTCTGGCACCCCTCCGTTCAGAACTCATTTTTAATGAAGGCTGGCAAGACTGTCCCTTTCAACCACTCAGGCACCCTTCCGTTTTGTTCGGGACAAGACTGCCCCGTTCTCTGGTATCTCTCCAACACTATACTATTAAAGCAAAAAATTGGCTTTCAGTCAATTTTCTTGCCTAAATTTACTCAATTAGAGTACAATAAATAGTGCTTTACTATGTCTAGTCAAATTGAAGAAATTAAAGCCCGAGTGGATATTGTTGACCTCATCTCGGAGTATATCCGCTTAAAACAGGCCGGCGCTAACAATTGGAAGGCGCTGTGTCCTTTTCATAATGAAAAAACTCCTTCCTTTATGGTTTCCAAAGACAAGCAATTCTGGCATTGCTTTGGCTGTTCAGAAGGCGGGGACATTTTTACTTTTATCCAAAAAATTGAAGGCATTGAATTTCCTGAGGCATTGCGGCTATTGGCCCAAAAAGCCGGAGTAAAATTAGTGGCGGAAAATCCTGAATTAAGCAGCCAGAGAAATCGGCTTTTGGATGTAATCCAGCTGGCAGCTGATTTTTGGCATCAAACTTTGTTAACTTCGCCCTCGGCTCAGAAAGCCCGTGATTATTTAAAGAAACGAAAAGTTGAGGAAAAAATTATTGCCGAGTTTAAACTAGGTTATGCTCCTGACTCCTGGGACAATTTGATTAAATTTTTGAAAAGTCGTCGTTTTTCCGATTCGGAGATATTTTTAGCCGGGCTTTCAGTCAAAAAGGAACGCGGCTCTGATTTTTATGATCGCTTCCGTGACCGCTTGATGTTTCCGATTAATGATTTGCAAGGTAGTCCGATTGGTTTTTCCGGCCGAACATTGAAAGTCGATGAACAAGGTGGCAAATATATCAACACGCCTCAAACCTTGGTTTATAATAAAAGTTTAGCCGTTTTTAATTTGGACAAAGCCAGATCAGAAATCAAAAAACAGGATTTAGCCATTATTGTTGAAGGCCAAATGGATGTTTTGGCATCAGTTCAGGCGGGAACCGAAAATGTCATTGCTTCTTCGGGCACGGCTTTAACTTTGGATCAGCTTAAAATTTTAAAACGTTATACCAAAAATTTAGCCATGGCGTTTGATATGGACATTGCCGGGGAAGGGGCTGCTAAAAGGGGGATTGATTTAGCCTTGAGCGAAGAGATGAATGTTAAAGTAATTGTTTTGCCCAAAGGCAAGGATCCGGATGAGTGTATCAAAAATAATCCGGCTGATTGGTTGGCAGCCGTTAAGAATGCCAAGTCGATCATGGAATACTATTTTGACCAGACTTTTGCCCGGCTTAATTTGAGTAAAGTCGAAGATAAAAAAACCGCGGCTAAAATTCTACTTCCCGTCATCAACAAAATTGGGAATAAAATTGAGCAGACCCATTGGCTGCAAAAGCTGGCCGAGTCACTAAAAGTATCCGAAAAAATTCTTTGGGAATCAATCGCTAAACAAGAAGTAAAGAGATCAAGCGTTGATTCAAAAAATGTGCCAAACACCGCTAAAGACCGGAATCTGATGCTGATTGAACAAATTTTGGCGATTGCCCTAAAACATCCCACTAATATTTCTTACTTAGTGGCCAATGTCACGCCGGATTTAATTGGCGATAACCAGCTCAATTGCCTTTACAAAAAATTGGTTATTTACTATACTGATGATATTAAAAGTAACAAGGAAATTTTTGATTTACAAGAATTTCACTCTAAACTTCAAGAGCAAGAACTGGCTGCCCTAACAGACAAACTCGTTCTCTTAGCAGAGAAGGATTTTTTTGATTTTGATTCAGAAACCATTCGGGATGAAATGATCAAAGCGGTGAATTTTTTCAAACGGGATTGCTATAACTGCCAGTTAAAAGAAGTCAGCGAGAAGCTTAAACTAGCTGAGACCAACGGCAAGGACGAGGAGGTTAAAAAATTTATTGAGCAGTTTAATGAAGTCGTGGCTCAGCTTAATATTTTGGATTAATTGTATCCCTTAATTATCAATATTATCAATCGGGGATTATCTTAAAAACTATTTTTTAATAAGGTATGGCAAATAAGAAAAAAAAATTAGGTCGGAAGCCAATCAATAAAAGATTGGCTAAGGCAAAAAGACAAAAAGAAAAAATGGCCAGAACAAAAAAACTGGCTAAGGAAAAAAAACGAACTTCTCAAGCCAAAGCTAATTTCAATCCGGAAGTTATTGAACGATTAATTAATAAAGGCAGAAGTCGTGGTTTTATCACTGAAACTGAAGTTTTACATACCTTTCCGGAAGTTGAGGAATATTTGGATGAATATGAGAAGTTTTTGCAAAAAGTTGATCATTTGGGCCTAACTTTAATTGAGTCAGAAAGTGGCATTTTAGCCTCCCCGGAAAAGCGGCTGGAAATTTTAGAAAAAGTAGGTTTAAGCAAAAAGCAAAAAAAGCGGATTGATATTTCCGATATTTCGGCTGATTCAATTCAGATGTATTTGCGAGAAATTGGCAAAGTGCCTTTGCTTAAGCCGGAAGAAGAAATCACTTTGGCGAAAAAAGCCGAGCGTAGCGATAAAGAAGCCAAACGCCGTTTGATTGAAGCTAATTTAAGGCTGGTAGTTTCCATTGCCAAACGTTTTACGGGTAAAAGTCTTTCTTTGCTGGATTTAATTCAGGAAGGCAACATTGGCCTTTTTCGGGCGGTTGAAAAATTTGATTATCGCCGCGGCTATAAATTTTCAACTTACGCGACTTGGTGGATTAGGCAGGCAATCACCCGGGCGTTGGCTGATCAGTCCCGGACAATTCGAATTCCGGTCCACATGGTGGAAACGATTAATAAATTTAAGCAGGCCGAAAGACAGTTGATTCAGGATTTAGGCCGGGAGCCTTTGCCGGAAGAAATTGCCGCCGAGATGGGGGAACCACTTGACAAAGTTCTTCATATCATTAAAATAAGTCAAGATACAATTTCCATTGAAACTTCGGTTGGTGAAGATGATGAGGACAGCACTTTGGAAGATTTTATCGAAGATGTCCGGACGGTGACCCCGGATCGGGCCGCCGCTTTGCAGCTCTTGCGTGATTATGTGAAGGATGTGATTAAGGATTTGACCCCCCGCGAGCAAAAGATTTTGGAAATGAGATTTGGCTTAGAGGATGGCATTTCTCATACCTTAGAAGAAGTCGGTCAGGAGTTTGATGTCACCCGGGAACGAATCAGGCAAATTGAAGCCAAGGCTTTGGAAAAGATTGGCAAACATAAATTAATTGGGAAATTGAAAGATTATTAAATAATTTAATAAATCCAAAACTCCGCGGTAGCTCAATGGTAGAGCAGTTGGCTGTTAACCAATTGGTTGCAGGTTCGAGTCCTGCCCGCGGAGTTTTGGATTTATAAAAAAATAGCCGGAGAATTCAGGCTATTCTTTAGTTTGAGCTAAATTTTGCTGGATGATACCAAAAAAATCTAATTAGTGTTAAAATGTTATTGAATCAATCTTATGTCATATGCCATATAACACCCAATATCTTAGAGAGAATTTTTTAGAAGCCTACAAAGATTTTTTTGGCAGTTGTGAAGTTGTTTGTTCTACGCCGACAACTTTTTTTTGGACAGGTGAATATTCGGTGATGCATGGCGCCTTTTCCTTATTGCAAAAAATTCCTCAAAGAATATATGTTGGTCTTGAAAAACGTTATGATAATAAGATTACAATTAATGACTACTCGGCTTATAGCCAAGAAAAAAATCTTTTTGAAAAAATAGAGTTTAACGATATTGCTGAAAATAAAATTATCAAAAAGCTCAGAGAAATTTTCGGCAATCAAATTGATGGTTTAAACATTAAAATTTTAGGCGAGGCGGCGTTAGGCTATGGTCCAACCACCTCTGGTGCATTAAGCGCCGCTTTGGCAGCAGTTATTTTGCTTCATTTGGGAAAAATTTATCCGAGAGATATTGTCGATTGGAAGAATCATCGCTGTCAGGACTTAATTAATAATAAAGATCTAGGTTTTGATCAAGTTTTTCGGCTGGCTTGGAAAATAGAATCAGTGACTCACGCTGATGCTTCCAGCGGGGCGGGAATAGCCGGCACTATGGTTGATTCTTTTTACCCGATTTTGTATTTTTCCGAGAAAAGATTTAGTGACAGTCTGAATAATAACTTGTCAAAATTTCCAGTTAATATTAGCGCCGATTATGGGATATTAGATAGTATTGGTTATACCGTTTTCAGATTGAATGAGATAAGTAACTTAGCAGACGATCCATTTTGGCCGATTGATTTCTTTTTGGTTAATACTGGGGCTTCCAAAAAAACCGATGCGACCATCAGGTCCAGTCGAGTAATACAAAAAGATCTTGAATCATTGGAGAATTTTTATTTAGAAATAATCAATTTAGCTTCGCATGGTTATTTCAAAAATCCGGAGTTATTATTCGGCGAAAAGATTAAAAGCTCTTTCTGGCCAAACATTATCAAAGCCAAAGGTGTAATATCAACGGAAATCATTTATTTAATTTCTAAGATTCTTTCCTTAGGTGCTAATCATGACATTCTTGTCAGATTACTCAATTTAATTAATTGCTATCACGGTGTTTATCAATATCTTGATTTGACATCACCAGAAATTGAAAAAATTAGATCTACTTTATCAAATAGTAGTAAGGTAGCCTCAAAATTGGTTGGCGGCGGTAAAGGCGGTGATTTATTAGCGGTTGCCGAGCAGGGCACAGTGTCGAAAAATTTTGCAGAACACTTAAAACAGTGGGAGCATGATTTAGGCCGAAAACTGGTTGTTGATTATGTCTCTTGGCAGGACGGTTTTGAATCCGAAGGGCTTAAAGTCGAACAGTGTTTAGTCAAAAACATTCAACCAGATTTTATCGAGGATTCTTTTATCACAGCCACTATTTACGGCGGTGGACTAATTGTCAAAAAAAATATTTCAAATAAAAAAATCAATGAATTAATCGAAACAGCTGATTTATTTTTAGATTATCACGCCAATAAAATTTATATCGTCGGCAAAAAATTAAATTCCGGTGATATTCATTCGGCTACCCAGACTTTGGAAGTTTTAAAATTGTTATTAGAAAAAAACAACCAATCAGTTTTTTCGGATCAGCTGCCAGCCTCGTCATATGTTGATCGCAACGAAATGCAAAGCAAGGTCATTTCGCCGTTAAAAAATAGTTTCAAAAAATATACTGGGAAAAATCTGCCGTTGACTATCAGCGGAGGATTGGGCAGTAAATTTACCATATCTTTTAAACTAGCCAAAAATATTAAAATTATTGTGATTTAAGCTGGCGAACAGAAAATAATTAAACAAATCCCCCAAAACGGGGGGTTATTTTTTTGTCCCTATTTGTCTTTACTATTTTAGTTAGACTGGAAATAGTTTAATTTCGTAGTTTATTCAAATTAAAAGGTTAATATGAAAGAAACAGGAGAACCGCCCAATGAAAAAGAAAATTAAAATAGAAAGTCTTTTAATCAAAGAAAGAATTGTTGGAGTTGTTGGTGGAGTTGGACCAGAAGCTTCTAACAAATTTTGTGAATTTTTAATAAAAAATAAAAAAGCTAATTCTGACCAAGAGCATTTGACGTTTATTCATTATTGCAATCCTAAAATTCCTGACCGGACAAAATATATTTTAGGAGAAGGTGAAAATCCAAAACCTGAAATTATTCGATCATGCAAGATTTTGCAAAAGGCCGGAGCTAGCTTTATAGTTGTTCCTTGTTGCACTTCCCACGTGTTTTTAAAAGAAATCCAGGAATACGTAAATATTCCGATTATTGATATGATTAGAATTTTGGTCAGAGATGTTATGGAAAAATACCCGAAGATAAAAAATGTGGGTATCTTGGCGACTAGTGGAAGTCTAAAAAAGAATATTTATCAAAATTATTTTAAAGATGTTGAGATTAATGCCATTTTACCTTCTGCTAAAGAGCAGGAAGAACTAGTTATGAACGCGTTATATGGATCCGGAGGGATAAAGGCAGGTAATAAAAATTTTTCCAAAAAGAAGCTTATGATTATTACCGAGAAATTAATTAAACAGGGGGCAGAAGCCATAATTTTGGGATGTACTGAAATTTCTTTAGTTTTAAAACAAAAGGAATTTGACGTTCCCCTTATTGATCCGATGGAAATTACGGCCAATGCGGTAATTGAATATCTTAAAAAGGAGTCCGCTCAAACATCAAGGATTATTCCATTTTTTAAACAATAAAATGAAAATTTATATTTTACATCATGATTTAGAACCGGCCGAGGAAGCGATGAAAGAATTATTTGCTTCCAAAAACATTGACACTGAGCTAATCGACATCAGAGATGCGAAACTGGCTTGTTTTAAAGGTTCCTGCCTTGTTTTAAACAGGGTCTATGCCAGCGTCGCCAATAGAGATTATCCCAGCATTTTAAAAACCCTGAACTTATTAAAAGAATTGGAAGCCAATAATTATTATTGCCTGAATTCATACAAAACCTCTTTGTTTGACTATGATAAGTTTGAGAGTTTTAAAGTCATGAAAGATGATGGCGTATACACCCCGGAAACTTTTTTTATTGATAATTTAGACGGAGTGAATTCTTTTTTGGGCAGTACGGCAGGATCGTTTGGTCCCCCCTTTATAGTCAAAAGAAATACCGGCGGCAGGGGAAAAGATGTCTCGAAAGTCAATTCTCTCGACGGTTTATATTTAGATCTTGAAGATAAATTCAATCGTGCAGAAAAAGAAGGTTATAGGGGCGGATTTATTGTACAAGAGTTTGTTAAGCCGGAACGTGACTGCAGAATTGGGATTATTGACGGATCCTTCGCCTTCTCTTATAAAAGAACCCTGATTTCCAAATCAGAAGATGATTCTCCCTGGCTCTGTTCTGTGTGCAGCGGTTCCGAGGAACATGAATATGATGCCAATGAAGACGAAATCAGAACGGCATTAAAAGCGAGCAGGTCTATCGGGGCAGATTTTAATGAATTGGATCTGATTCATACCGATAAAGGGCCCTGCGTTATAGAAAACAATCCTACTCCCGGTTATCTTATTTCGGATACCCGGGACAAAGAGAGAATGGAAAGATTTGTAGAGGCTATAATTAAGAATTTATTAAATCATTCTTATTGATTTTTGTGAAAAATATATGCAGAATATCGACAAAATAATCAATCTCGAAAAAACCAGCGAATTATTGAAGAAAGTTAAGCCCCATGAGGATTTAATAAGGAATGAGATTAATTTTCGCTTGGCTTCAAGTGGTCTTTTATACAACAAGCAGATATTTCATAATTGTATTAATCCCCTGATTTTAAATAATGACTATTTTTTGTACCTCGATGAGTTATCGGCTAATTTATCTTCTTTAATGATTGATTTAATAAAATTTTTGCAAAAAAATCCAGAGTTGATTAATAAAATTATCGGTAGTAATACTGCTCTGAAAATATTATTGCCGGCTTTTCTGAATATGGACCCGGAAAGTATCAGAACTTTATTTTATCGTGTTGATGGAATAATCAAAGATAATGAGATAAAACTGGTTGAAGCCAATATGGATTGCCCCGGGCAAACCTTGAGTTTACAAAAAATTCATGAGATTGGGGCAGAAGTCTATTCAAATCATTTTAAATATGAATTTGGCTTCTTTAGGGCCACCGATTTTATTTTCAACCTTTTTATTGATACCTATCGTTCCTATTGCCAGAAAGGAGAGTTATTCCTGATAATCGGCAAAAAAGATGATTTTGAAAGAGCGGAACATAGGCTGTGGGGAAAGAAACTTAGACAAGCGGGAATCCCCGCAAAAACAATCGATTACAGGGACCCTAAAATTAAGCAAAAAAGAGGCCGGCTTTATTATGGTGAAAATTCCGTCGGCATTGTTTATCGAAGAGTCTTTCCCTTAGATTATAACCAAGACATAATGGAATCCGAGCATGGGGGAACTTTATTATTAAATAACATTGCCTCTTCCATTCTCACGCTAAAATCTCTTTTTGCAATATTTCACGAGTTTAAAAATTCGGAATTACTTGGCCACAAATCATTCATAGATAGAAATATCGCCTATACAGCTTTTGTAAATGATTCAAATATAGATGAGATTCTGAAAAATAAAGATGGCTATGTTCTCAAAGAATTTAATCGGGATGGTGGTGAAGGGATTTTTATTGGAAAAGTGGAATCCCGCCTTTCGTGGGAAAAAATTATTTTAAGGCCTGAAACGGAATTATTGGCGCAAGAATATCTGGAAATGCCCGAGCTGCTTTTCACTGATAACTATCATACCGGTACCAACTTAAGAAAATTTGACTTTAGCCTTTATTGTCTTGGCCCAAAAGCCATTGCTCCTTATTGTCGGGTAAATGCGATTGGTAATTATAAAGCGAATAATTCGCAGGGATCCTCGGGAGGACTTTGTTATTTTTAATGAAATAATTTGGCATCTATAAAGTCAAAATCATCAAAAATATATGGATACAAAACCAAAGTTAAGAAAATTAGAAATTCAACTTACCCCCCGTTGTAACATCAATTGTATTTATTGCGGCAATCCGCCGGAAAGAAAGAAACTCAATGAGAATCTTGACATATCTGCCGTTGAAAGATGCCTTGAAGAGCTCCAGCCCAGGCAAGTTTCTTTTACCGGAGGAGAAGTTTGCTTAGCCTGGGACACTCTTTTAGAAGGCATGGATATTGCCAGGGGATTGGGTATTGAAATTCATTTATCGACCAACCTGACTTTATTGAATAAAGAGAAAATCGACATTCTCTGCGATAAGGGCCTGACGTCACTTCATACCTCTTTTAACGATTTGACCGCAGATATGTCTTTTAAGGTAAGAGGGGCATCCGAAAAACAAAGAGAAAATTTGATAAAAAATATAGAATATCTTTCCAATCAAAAATCCATCTACACAATTGCCGAGACCGTGTTAATCCCGGAAACTTATAAGCAGATAGGGGAAATTCACAAATTTTTGGCAACCCTGGGAATTGACGAACATCAAGTACAGACCCTTATTCCAAGTGGAACCGCAGACTGGGGCATTATGCTTAGCCCGGACGAATTATGCGAAGCCGTAGAAAGCGCCTGCTCTTCTAAACAGCCTGGCGTAATAATGAATTTTTTGTGTCTTTACTTAACTAGATGCAGCCCATATGCAGATAGGATTTATAAGTCTGCCAAAACCGATAGTGAGATACAGTTCGGGAAATGCCGGGAGGGGTTAGATTTGGCCTATATTAGATCAAACGGAGATATGTATCCCTGTTTTATACTGTCCCTTAAAGATGCTCCGAATATATTCAAAAAGTCGCCCAAGGAAATATGGGAAAAAGACCATTTGTTTACTTTAGTCAGAGACTTGGAAGAAAGGCCATCAAAATGCAAAAGTTGTGTACATTGGAAAAAAAATTATCCAACGGATAAAATAATCTGCAGAAATGAATGCTGGGCGTTGTCTTTGATGGAAACAGGATCGCTTCGTAATCTTGCTTATGAAGTTTATCTCTCAAAATTTAAAAAATAATTTTTTATGAATTTAAAAAATTATAACTATCAATTTAAACAATATATTACTTCAGTTGACGAACTAAAGCTCTCTTTTCGACGCGAAGGCATTATAAAATCCTCAAAATTTTATCAGGAAATCGGCGAGGTAATCAAAATTTTTCCCATGCGCATTTCCTCACATACTTTCAAGCTATGTTTGAAATCAGAGGCCATTTCAAAGCAGTTCATCCCAAATAAAAAAGAAATGATATTTGGTAAAAGATCCAACAAAGATCCGTTAAATGAAGAAAAGAAAATGCCGGTAAAGAATTTAATCCATATGTATCCGGACAGGGCTTTGCTTTTAGTAACAGATATGTGCTTCAGCTATTGCCGATTTTGTACCAGGAAGAGATTTGACAGAAAATATTTGAAAATTAATCGTAAAGATATAAATAATGCCTGCAGATATATTGCCAAAAATGAACAAATAAAAGACGTTATAATCTCAGGAGGAGATCCTTTGATATTAAGCGATTCTGACTTACTCTATATAATTAAAAAGATAAGTAAGATAAAAAATGTAAAAGTAATCCGCATAGGGACAAGAGCGCCGATTGTATCTCCGCAGAGGATAACCGATGGCCTGATAAAAATATTAAAACAGTTTTATCCTTTATATATTAATATACATGTTGATCATCCTGATGAGTTAAGCCCAGAATCAATAATGGTGATAGAGAAAATGGCCAAAGCCGGAATTATATTGGGTAGCCAATCTGTTTTATTAAAGGGTATAAATGATTCGGAAAAAATAATGAAAAAGCTATTTTATAGTTGTATAAGTATCGGTTTAAAACCATATTATTTATATCAATGCGATGAAGTCAAGGGAACCGAATATTTTTGGACAAATTATCAAAAAATGTTTAATATAGCCAAAAGTCTTGTTGGAAAAATTTCCGGTTTGGCTGTACCCAACTTTATATTTGATTGTCGATGCGCTATGGGAAAGGTTCATATCCTTCCAGAATTTTATAAAAATAAAACCAAAAAAAGCATCACTTTTAAGACTTGTAAAAATAAATTATATACTTACTACAATTTAAGCAAAGAGGAATTACGAGGAGGAAAACTTTAGAAAGTTTAGTTTAGTCAAATGAGAAACAAAAACTACCCCCTTAAGGACTGTCTCATTTGTTTCATTTTTCCTTTTTATACTATTGCATTCATCTCATTTACCATAACCCATTCGACTTCGCTCAGGGTCACCTCGAGTGAAATTAAGAGGTGACCGACCCCCGTCAAAACTCATTCTCAAAAGACTCCTAAAACCTTGCTAATAATTGGTTCCAGACCGCAGTGCGGAGTTTTTTATTTTAGCGACAGCCCTTAGGCTCTTAATTTTTTGTTTGGAAATTGGTATTGGCTTCCAGCAGATCTAAAAAATTTCCTCTGATTGCAATATCAGAAATTTTAATTATGTCATTTTGCCGGTCATAAAGGTCGCGGCAGGCTTCAACTGGTATTGATTTGTAGCCTGGCAATTCGTAACAAGTGCCATATTCATAAATTCCTTCATCTGAAGATTTATAAGCCAGCTGAGAACTGATAATTGTATTAATGGTGCCGGAAAAATTGTGGCGGCTGACAAAGACAGGTGTATCAGTGTTGAATATGTCTTGGCCCAAAGTGCTGGCCGGCGGAGTAATTCCCAAGAGGTTAGCCACTGTTGGGTAAAGATCTAGGTGACTAGCAGGAGTATCGGTTATTCCTTGCAGCTCAGTTTTTGGGGCTAAGATAATCAGCGGCACATGGTTACCGTTTAAGGCGGGCAGGATTTTGTTATTTGTTTTTAGAGCCTGACCGATATTGGGATAGCTGCCATGGTCACCATAAATTAAAATTAAAGAATTATCATATAGATTGTTTTGTTTCAGTTGGTCAATAAAATTTCCCAGTGTCTGGTCGGTATAATGGATGGTTTCTGAATATTTTTTTTGAGTTTCGTTAAGGTTAGTTTGGGCTGGCAGATGCAAGGTCTGCAAGTCAGCTGGAATTACAAAGGGAGGATGGGAGGTATAAGTCATCAGCGTTGCCATAAATGGTTGGGGCAGATTTTTTAATTTGAGAATAGACTGGTTAAAAAAATCTTCGTCGCTTAATTTAAAACCTGAGCCTACACTTCTATTGACGGTATAATCCTGAATACTAAAAGATTTTTCATAGCCAAGTTGCGGATAAACATTATCCCGGTTCCAAAAATTCGGTCTGTCGCCGTGGAGGGAATAAGTGTGATAGCCATTTTTTCTGAGTAATTCTGGCAGGGCAAAGTAGTGGTTTTGGGGGTATTTAACAAAAGCGACACCATCAGGCAGAGGATATAAAGAATTTAAAACGGCAAATTCCACATCGGCCGTAGTGCCGTTGGCGGTTGGAGAGTAGTAATTAGTGAAGTATAAACCTTCTTTAGCCAGTTGGTTTAATCTTGGGGTGATTTGTTCTCCATTAACACCTTGATTAATAACTGCATTTTCCAAGGATTCAATTTGAATAAATATAACATTCCTATTTTTTGCCAAACCAAAAAAGTTTTCTGCCGCCGGAGGCTTACTTCTATTTTGACTCCACTTTTCCAAAAAATTTTTATCAGCTGTGGTAATCCGGTTAGTGTTTAAAACCCTTTTACTCAAGTCTTCCAAAAAGAAATTGATAATGCCAATTTTGCTTACCAAAATATTTAAATTAAAAAGATTACTGTAAAGGTGGGTGGTGCTTCCCCATTGCTGTGCTTCAGCCCTTAAAAGATGGCCGTAGCTGGTCAGGGCAATAATTGTAATAATTAAGACGGCAACTATTTTTTCTTTAAAAGAAAGAAAGATGCTATGATTTTTTTGCCAATATTCGATTATTAAACCAACAACACAGGCAAATATATTGAGAGTAAAAAATAGCAAATGAATGCTAAGTGCAGAAATAATTGTGTCGGTCTGAGTGGCTGCCAGTTCGATATATTCTCCTGCTGATAGCAGCAGAAAGTCGTGTGTACATTTAAAATAAACAAACTGAGTGGCAAAAATCAATGAAATAAAACCTGACATTAAAAAAAGGTAAATATATTTAATCGGTTTTTTAAACATTAAGGCGGGTCCGTAAAGTACCAGTCCGAGGGCAAAAGTGACTAAGCTTCGCCTGATGACATACAGACCGGGGTTAATTCCAAGCCAGCTATTAAATGCCTGGTTTTGGCCGACAAATAGTAAAGTTAATAATAGGGGCAGCCAACCGGCATAAAAAAGACGCTTCACCAGTCGCCAAGGTGAACTTATGAATGAAGTAATCGATGTATTTAAGTGATACATGGCTATAATTTATCGCTTTATTTTAAAGGGAATTATAATACTTTTATTGTACTACTTTGTAGTTTAAAAACCTACCCCTTTTTGAACGAAAAAAAGAAGGCAGGTGGGACCGCCTTCCCTGAATAGTTTTTTCGACCGGTCTTGCCAGTCGTTTATTTGTCTTTCCCTCCGCCTCCGAATTTCCAGTTTACACTCAACCAGAGAACGTCGACATCCACCCGGTATTTTCCCGGCGCGATGAAGCCACGATGGTTTTCGACTTCCCGTTCTCCCCAGCCATGAGCATAGCCCAGGTCCAGAATCCAACTTCTACCCTTTGGCTGATAGCCGAAACCAAAGGAGACCCCTGGTCCAGCAACTTCCGGCGCTGTCGGCATGGTAGTTGCCCGTGGGATCGCGGCCGTGTGCCAGCAGAGGCCGAGTCGGGTGAGCAACTCTTCGGTCACTTCTATTTCCGCACCAGCGTTAAGGGTGAAGTTGTCGTGCCAGTTTACTTTCTGGCTGTAGTTAATTGGCCCAATCTTTGCCGTCAACTCCTTCATGCCCGAGTAGTCGTACCCGGTGGCGTCAAACAGCAGCGTCAGCCAGTCGTTCGGCTTGACTTTGACGCCGACTGCCAGGCGGCCGGCGAAATTGGCCGCTACCTCGGTCTCGTATTCGCCCAGAGGTATGTCCAACAACTTCAGCTTCGTTGACCCCTTCATCTTAACGTCAAGCGGGCTGGTATAGGATATACCAAGGGCGAATCTTTCGCTGACCTCATAGAGGGCGGCGACACCAAAGCCGACGCCGATGCCACTAGCTTCAACTGCCATCTCAACTGGAGAGATCAGCGTGCTGCCCAGTTGGAGGTCGCCGGCATTTTTGAACTGGGCATAGCCGATGTCCAGTTTCACGCCGACGTAGAGGCGGTCATTGACCTTCAGGGCCAAAGCCGGCACGACTTCCATCAGCCCAAGCATTCCCTCTTGCCAGGGAAAATCTTTCTCGTCGTAGCGGCTACCCATGCCGCCCCGCAAGTGCCAACCCAGGCCAAATGCCAAGCGATCATTGAGGTGGATGCCAAAACCGCCGAAAGGTGAAGGCAGAATGGTATCCTCCGACTCGATGAAGCGGCCCACCCCCAGACGCTGATATTCAGCTTTGGGGATAATGGCCCCGCCGCCGAGTTGCAGGAAGCCGCCTTCGATTCGGGCCAAACCGGCAACGTTGTAGTAGAATGCCGAGGCATCTACTGGATCCGCCACTTGGGCTCCGCCCATGCCGGCTGGCCGGGGACCAACACTCGCACTGATGGCGTTCGTTCCGCCAGCCATAGCCGAGGTTGCTACTAAACAGCACAGACAACACAGAAACATCACTTCGGTCAGTCTCTTCATTTCACATTCCTCCGCTTCTTGGGTTAAACTGCTGCCAAAACTAAACCATCATCACATCTTAGCCAATAATTATGGTAAAAGTCAAATTTGTGTCATAAAAACATCGCTTCATTATTATATAATTACGTTCCCTTTTATTTTTGGCTAGATTTGCTATAATTATTTATGTCTAATCAGCATAATTATATTAATAATATGGATCGAAATTTAGCTTTAGAATTTGTCCGGGTCACCGAAGCGGCTGCTATTGCCGCAGCTAAATGGATGGGCCGGGGTGATAAAAAAAGAGCCGATGGCGCCGCGGTCAAAGAAATGCGGGCCCGCTTTAACCAAATTGAATTTTCTGGCCGGGTGGTGATTGGCGAAGGCGAAAAAGATGAGGCACCCCAGCTTTATACCGGAGAAATTGTCGGCAAAGGTAAAAAGCCGGTAATGGATTTAGCGATTGATCCTTTGGAATGCACTGACAGCGTTGCCTGGGGTCGGTATAATGCTATCGCGGTAATTGCCGCCGGCCCAGGGGTTCGCTTTTGCACGCG
>JBAZSB010000004.1:0-9067 GCA_041662625.1 Patescibacteria group bacterium
CTATCACTTTGGAAGTTTCTGACGGGAAAAATTCAACTGCCCAATCCAAAGTGGTAAAGGTTTTGGGTGAAGTTTTTGGCTGCCTCAATCCTGAAGCAACCAATTTCAATCCTTTGGCTCGATTTGATGATGGCTCCTGCCAAACAAGTGGTCAAGAAGAACCGAGTGTAGTCTTAGGCTGTACGGATCAAACCGCTTTAAATTATGATTCAAGTGCGACTCAAGATGATGGGACATGTACTTATCCAATAGCTGGCGAGGAACCAACAGAGCCAGAGATAGTTTTAGGTTGTACGGACCAACTGGCAACTAATTACAACTCAGAAGCAACCCAAGATGATAATACCTGCACTTATCCTGAACCCGTGGCCCAAGAACCAGAGCCTGATCCAACCGAGCCGATTGCTCAAGACGGGACTGATGGGGTGGGCGGACCGGAATAACCCCGCACCTATTTTACTGATTACTGTTTAAGTTAAATAATCTACTTTAATTAGTAGAAAATTTAATCTTAGACAATGATTGATGAGTAAAATAGGTGCGGGGTTGTTACTTTCAACTACCTCCCTTATATTTGACAAAACTCTAGTTACGACTATGATAAAAAAAGAGGTCATTATAGTAAAAACCTCTAATTTAAGGCTCTTTGAAACAATTCACTACCCCAAAGGGTAGAGAAAATATAGGTTTGGATGAATGAGGATAGAGAAGAGAAACCACGGGGTTTCCCAACAGAAAGGAGCGTTCGAAATGAGGAAGCTTGCGTTGTTTTTGATGTGCATAGCGGCCGCGGGCATTCTGTCCCCAGCTTGGGCAGAGGTTGTGCCGGTAGAAGCCTACGCCCTGTGGCCGGATAATCCCCATCAGGTGGACACGGCAACCGATGGAGTCTTCTTCCAGTCTGCCGGCGACCCCAGCGGAAAGCTGGTGGCCTATTCCAAGATTGGAGCAGACCATACGATCTGGCTCTACGACATTAGCAACCCGTCTGCAAAGGTGCTGATTGTCGCAGCGAACCAGCTACCAGATCCATTCCAGGCGTTGACATTTTCAGCCAACAGCGAGTATGTCCTGTTCGCTAAAACGGACGGAAGCATTGCCAAGGCCGACCTTAACGGCACAGTCACAGTGATTCTCGCCGCAGCCGATCTTGGTTTGACGGGTCCGCTCAGGGATCCCTTTGTGGCCGGCAATCGACTTCTGGTAGCAGCCGACGACGGCATCTACTGGATCCAAGTCGATACCAGTGGTACTCCTGTCCGAAATGAAGGCCAAGTAGTCTTCCAGCAGGCCATCGCCTGCTACTCGGCGTTTGGCAGCCCCGAACTGTCACACGACGGCACGAAGCTGTTACTACGGGAGCGAATATCTGACACGGCAATCCGGCTGTGGTTAGTACCTAACGTCGCCAACATCATCGCCGGTACTGCTGAAGCAGTAACTTTTGACCCCGACGGAGCATTGCGGTGTGATGGAGGCGATGACCGCTACAAGTGGCCGGCTCGGTTTTCCCAGGACGACACCGCCATCATCTTTTCCAAAGATTGGCGGAATTTCGACTCTTGGCCGATCATCCCAGAGAACCCCAGATTCAGCGACTATGATATGATTGCCAGTCGTGCCGAGTTCGACATCACGGTTGTTTCGACAGCCGATGTCTTGGACGACGGGTCGCTGACTGAGCATAGAATCCAGAGGTCAGGCGCCCAAGGAATCTGTGCGATCATGCCCGGTAATCCAATTTTGGCCGTCAGTGATCTGAGCACTGGAGGAACCAGCTCGATCTTCCTGCTGACTCTGCGGATGACTTTCCTGGTGACGAGCCCGTCTCCTGGAGAGCAGGTTTTGCAGGATACGACTGGTACGGTCATGACCATCGCGGCAGGAACCGTGATATCCCAATCTGGCGAAGGCGAGGGTGAAGGCGAAGGCGAGGGTGAAGCGAAAAGTGATGATCCAGTGCGGATAGGGATGAGGACAGACATCGATGTCCTAGCGCTGGTGACAATCGAAGGTGGCGCGGTGATCGTCCGAAGTTTTGATCCGGCGACCACTTTCAGCAAGCCGTATACGTTGAAAGTGCCGTATACGGACGCCCAGATTGCCGGCTGGGACGAGGGCTCAATTGATGTCATCGTCATCACTGACGAAGAGGCAGCAAAAGGACCCTCCTTTACTGCTTCCTTTGCCAAGGGATGGCCCAAGGACAATGACGTCAAAGTCAAAGAACGCCACCCTGATGAGAATTACCTCGTCGTCGAGGGAACCCACTGCTGCTCTCTCATCTTTGTCGGTATTTCTCTTACTGCCGACTCAGACCACGACGGCTTACTAGATATCTGGGAAATAAGGGACCTTGATCCATATACACCAGAAATCCAGAATCCCTTTGATATGAATGTCGCCGACTCCACCGGTGACAATGAGTCAGTCGGACCCGACGGCAAACCAGACGGCCAAAATGACTGGGATGGCGACGGCATGACCAATGCCGAGGAATTTCAGTGGGACTTCGACCCATTGGATCCACAAAGCGTCGGCCAGTTGCCGGCTAGTTCTCTTGGTAGCCGAATCTGCCTCTGCATCTCCCTGCTCCTTATAGCGGCTCTACGACTTCACGCCCTCCGGCGGAAGACCGTGACCAAAACGTAACTGACCCTCGTCGGTCAGTCCACTTACTACAACCCACTGCCCTGGACCCTGTTCCAGTGTGCGGTGGGCTTTTTTATAGCGATGCTAATATTAACTTCATTAACTTTAGCGCTTTATTAACTTTGCTTATTCGTAGCATTCGTGTACATTCGCTCGCCTCGCTTCGACTGTTTTACTAAGGATGCGAGTCGAAGCGGGTAGATTAGCATTATATTTATGGTATAATTAACTTAGTTTTATGTTCACCTGGAAAAAAATAAGAAACATTTGGCAGGAATTCAAAAAAACTCTTGGACTGAGTTTAGTCCTAGCCCAAATCGATTTTAAGCTGAGAAACGAGGGCAGTTACCTTGGAATTTTATGGTACCTATTGAATCCTTTTTTAATGTTTGCTCTTTTATGGTTTATCTTTTCTAGCCAGCTTGGACAAAACATTTATCTTTATCCGGCTTATTTACTTTTGGGTTTAATTACCTTCAATTTCTTTCAGCAGGCAACCAATGAATCAGCCAACATTATTTTAGCTAGTGGCGGGCTGATTAAATCAACTAAGTTTCCGTATCAATCATTGGTTTTGGCGGTCGTTTTCCGTTCGTTGTTTTCCCATATTTTTGAAATAATAGTTTTTATCGGCTTTTTACTTTTTTTGAAAATTAATTTTTTAGGGGTAATTTTTTATCCTTTGTTTCTATTCTTTTATTTATTATTTGTTTGCGGAGTTTCGTTAATGCTGGCTATAATCACAGTTTATATTATTGACTTTAGTAACATTTGGCGATTTTTTTCTTTATTACTTTGGTTTGCAACGCCAATTTTTTATTCCTCCTCTTATGCTGGCCCAGCAGGCCAAATAATTAATACGGTAAATCCCATCTATTATTTTATAACTATTTTTCGAGACCTCCTCATTTACGCCAAAATTCCTTCTTTGACTATAATTATTATCCCGATTTTTTATTCACTAGCCACATTTATTATTAGTGGCTTAGTTTTTAACCGATTAAAATATAAAATGGCGGAGAAAATCTAAAATGAAATGTCTAACTTTAAATAATGTTTCCAAGGAATTTTCACTGAAGGTTAAGGCCAAAGACAGCACCTTAGGCCGAATTCTTGATTTTTGGAAACATTCCAGAAAAACAAAAAAAATTCTAGCGGTCAGAGATGTTTCTTTAAATATTGATCAAGGAGAAACACTTGGTATTATTGGCTTAAATGGCTCGGGCAAAAGTACGCTTTTAAGATTAATGGCCGATATTTATCGACCGACTAGCGGGTCGATATGGGTAAGTGGCAGAATAATTTCTATTATTGGTTTAAGTCTAAGAATCGAGCCTCGTCTGTCGATGCTGGATAATATTTTTATCACTTGTTCCTTATATGGCTTAGACCGGACAACTATTAAAAGCCAAGTAAAAGCGATTGCCCAATTTGCTGAACTAGAGGATTATTTAAATACGCCACTTTACCAATTTTCTTCAGGAATGATCTCGAGACTATTGTTTTCTATTGCCATTCATAGCATTTTAAACTCAAAAGCCAGGATATTGTTATTGGATGAGGTTTTTGCAGTTGGTGATATTGAATTTGTCAAAAAATCCTTTAGTAAGCTAAAAGAAATTTTGAAGGGCGAATTAACAGTGGTGATAACGGGCCATAATTTGGATGCTATGGCCGAAAACTGCAATCGAGTGATCTGGTTAGATGAGGGAAAAATAATTAAAGATGGCAAAAGCCAAGAGGTAATTGCGGAATATAAAAAACACGCCGAACACTTAACTTAAAAGCGGGGTGTCAAAAATTTAAAATATATATTTGTTCACCAAAAGAGCCGAGATGGAATCTTTCACCCACTATCTTGGCTCTTTTGTTAAGATACTGCTCCAAATAGGGAGAAGATTGGGTTTTATAAAGTTTAGCTAATTCTAGTTTGCCGACTAAATCAATTGGCATGGCTAAACTTTGAAGCTGATACTTGATGATTAAACTATTGATGGCATGCCAGTCTTCCTTATTAATTGAACCGGCGTAAGGCAAATCCTCATAAAAGAAAATTTGTGCTTTAATATTGCCTTCTTTAACTCTAGCCAGTAATAAATCGCGAATCATTAGGTGATCAACATGGCCACCTATGCCTAACGGACAAAATATCTGAACATCCAGCCTTAAATATTGATCAAGTAAATCACTAATTTTTTCTTGGGCAATTCTGTCAGCTTGGTCACAACAATAGCCGCCAGCTGAGATTATTACGTTTGACCAGCCCCGTAGTTGCGCCTCATTAAGACCTCCCAATTTAACAGTGAAATTTTTTAATTTCTGGCTAACCAACAATTCTTCATTGAAGCGCAGCTGGGAAACTCTCTCAATATTCTCTGCCGAAGCGTCCTGACTGGCTAAATCATTATTTTCCAAATAATTAGTTTGGGAGAAAATAACTACGTCTTCTAGAGGCAGATTCCTGACCAAAAGTTTGGGCTAAGCCGCCAAGAGAAAAAATGAAATCATCAAAATGGGGAGAGAAAATGATTTTTTTCTGATTATTACAAATGTCTGGTGTTTGCTGGCTAAGTTTCTTTACGGCCAGCTGGGAAATAACGTGATCATCATTTTTCAACTGAAGCTGTTTCTTGATTTTTCTGATCACCCAACTAATCGGATTAACATTTATTATCAAAGACCAAGCCAGGCCGGCCCGCCAGGATAATTCGGAAAAGAAAAGATAAACAAAATCCCCCCAACTTCTTTTAAAAAACTGAACTGCTAACCAAAAAGGCAGGGTGATTAAATTAATTATTGACAATGACACAAACATGATTTCTTCTTTTCGGACAATATTTTTTTTATGTTTTTGATAAACAATTACAATCCAATAGCCGTGCTCAAATTGCCTTTTGATGATTTGTTTTAGCGAAGAACGATGGCGATGCCCGACTCTCACTTGGGGCAATGCCTTAATCCGAAATAATTTTTTCAGCCGCAGATATAAATCATAATCTTCTGAGCTCATCAAATTATCGTCAAACATAAAATTTTTAATTACACTGGTCTTGATGGCAAAATTAGCCGTGGTCAAATTATTGATGTAACCACTTTTGGTAGCATACTGAAAACATTCTTCTTCTGAATTCTGACCCAATTTACTCCAATAATTTTTAGTCAGATCATTAATTAGGCCCATGGCCACCGCCTCACCGGCTTCAATTAAAGGCTTAGTCAGTTGAAACAGCCAATCTGGTGGCGCAATACAATCAGCATCAATCATAGCGATTATCTCGCCGCTTGCCACTCTAATGCCGGCATTTCTGGCCGCGCCCCGGAAATGCTTGGGTTCAAAAACATATTTTATTCTGGCGTCATCTTTTTGAAACTCAGCAACCGCTTGCTTTGTTTCGTCAGTCGAATTATTGTCAACAACAATAATTTCGTAGTTATTATAATTCTGGTTTTGCACCGACTCTAAACAAGGACCTAAAGTGTTTTGGGCGTTATAGGCGGGAATAATAATAGATACTTTGGGAGCAATCATTATTGATTAATTTTAAGTTCCAAAATAAAAATCAACATCGCTAAATGTTAGATAAAAACTGGAGGCGGTAATTTTATTATTATGATCCAGGGAGCCAAAATATGGCTGCCTGATTATTTTGTACTTTTTAAGTTTTAAGGCAGAAATCAAAGCCGGATCGGTGGCCATGATAATTATCTGCTTAGCGGCAATATCGCGGCAGTAATTCTCAATGGCCACAAAAATCTGGGGCCCAACGTATTTATTTAAAATCAAAATGTCGTTAATATAGGCAGTTTGTCTTTCGGTTTTAATGGCACAATAACCAATTATTTTATTCTGGGCCTCAATTAGTAAAAATTTCAATTTTTCTGGGGAGTTAATAACTCGCCACCTTAAATAATTGAAATTTCTGATGACACCGGTATGAATCTCCGGGCTTTTGAGCTCCCAAAATTGATCAATTTTTGGTCCAATACTGTCATCAGTAACTTGCCTAATAACATAAGGGTTGGATTTCTGGTTTTTGGCAGAAGAGAACGGAGAAAACTTGCCGCCAGATATTTTTTTGCGAAAGACAGAGGTCTTAAAAACCACACATTCATGCTGATATTGATTTACATCAAGCGCCAGCATTTTATAAATCGGGGCGAGTGTATCACTGCCAAAAGCCCAGGAAAGTAAAGAGGGGTCATTGACATAGGTTTTAAAACAGCGGCGCAAAAATTTTTGATTGCGATAAGGAAGTAATAGACAAGCGTCCACCACATGGCAGATACGGCGTTTCTGTCCCGCGCTAGTGCCACTGGTAAATAACTTACCAAAATGCCCCACTATCTTGTTATCTTGGTTTACGGCAACTAAAGTCTCAAAACCACCAGGGTTATCAGCGTATTTCCAGCGCCATTTTTCTAACGTCATTTGGTCAGAGGGAAACACCTGATTAAAAACTTCAATTATTCCTTGCTCGTCGCCGGGCTGATATTTTCGAATGATAAAAGAAGATTTATTGATTAAAATTTTATCATCATTTCGAGAAGAGGCTTTAAACTTAATTAAAAATTTATAGAGTGGGGGAAAATATTTTTTGAGCCAAAGACCCGCTAAACCAATGGCGTGATCAAAAGAATGAATCACCAAAAATTTAAAACCAAGAAACAGCAGTTTAATTCTCAACTGAAAAAAATATCTTCTCATTTCTTTGTCATTCCATCTTAAAACCGCCGGTGGCCTGTTGTTCAGGTCAATTTCACTAGCTCGATCAAAATTGTTCTTCCAGATTTTATAATAAAATTCAAAATAACTAACCGGCCTATCGTATAAAAAGAAATGTAAAGTCAGGGCTTTTAATTTTTGCGGCTGAATATAGGGTACCAACTGGTTAGCACTGAGGAGATAAATTGGTGACAGATTTTCTGCCTGATCGGCAAAATAAAGACTAAAAAGAAAATCGACACCGGCGGGTATATCGGATTGGAATTTAGTTGAAAGGGTTTTTAAATCTTGGAAGGTTTCGGTTTTAATAATTTCTGTGTTTATTGCCATTATCCCCGTCATAAAAGTAGGGGAATTAAAATTATATTTTTTAGCATCTTGCTGCTGTAACTGGCGGCTAACACCATAAAAGTTATAGAGATGCTTTAGCCGGACTCTTAAGAAAAAAGGATACAAATAACGGGCAAGTAAGGCAACTTTCTTGACCTTCAAAAGATTATCCAAAGAACCAGTTACTATCAAATCTGCATCCAGGTAAATGATTTTGTCCCATTGTTTAAATTCTGGAGTGAAGAGGTAAAGTTTGCTCAAGACCGTTGCTGGCCAACGACCAGCTAGCTTTTCAGCTAAAGGCTCACATTTTTTGATTAAAATGCCTTTGTCTTTGAACCATTTTAAATCTTCCTCAGGTACCTCGTGAGCCAGCAGCATATAATCGCCCTGCCAGCCGGAGTTAAAATAGACACCGCTAAAAAGAGACTTGGCAAAGTCAAGATATTTTTTATCAGCTAAAGTGACAAGAAGGTTTTTTTTCATTTCAAGATTTTAGGGTTTTTAAGAAATGATAAAAGGCGGGGCAGAATTTTTTGAGCCAAATACCCACTAAACCAATTAAGCAATCAAGGGAATGAATTAAAACTTTTATTCTTAGGTAAAGGCCATAACCCCAGATTTCTTTTTGACTCCAAATTTTAGTTGCAGGCAGGCGGTTATTCAGATCAATCTCATTGGCACGATCAAGATTGATTTTCCATTGCTGATAAAAATGTTCAAAAAAATTGAGTGGTTTATTATAAACAAAAAAATTAATAACCATTCCTTTTAGGTTTTTCGGTTTCAAATTAGTGTGGTTGATAAAATAGTCAACTGTCAGGCAATAAGGGGCCGGGAGATTTTCCCAAAGATTACCAAAAAAAAGATTAAGGGCAATTTCCTCCAAACCACCCGAGGAATTTTGATATTGCTGCCAAAGCTTACTTAGATTGGCAAAAGTATCAGCTTTTATTATTTGAGGATTAATTGCCAAAACAGTTGAAACAAAAGTATGCCTATTCATGTTATGCTTCTTTTGGGCAAGTAAATAATCAGCCTGACTGGCTCCGTATTTCTCAAAATAAAATTTCAATTTTGTTGGCGTAAAATGATCATGCTTCACCGCCCCAATTTTTTTTACACTTAACAACTTATCTAACGAAGCACAAACTATCAAATCTGCATCCAAATAAATTATCTTGTCCCATTGTTTAAATTCCGGGGTAAAAAGATAGAGTTTGCTTAGAATGGTGGCTGGCCAACGACCAGCTAGCTTTTCAGCTAAAGGCTCACATTTTTTGATTAAAATGCCTTTGTCTTTGAACCATTTTAAATCTTCCTCAGGTACCTCGTGAGCCAGCAGCATATAATCGCCCTGCC